>JAXDGL010000021.1:0-201672 GCA_034665065.1 Thermoanaerobaculia bacterium
CGGCAGGGGCGGCAGAACATCACCACAAGGCGAATTGGACATGGCCGGTGCCCGTCATCGAGACACGATACGCGCGCCCGAATGATCCCGCCCAGATCGGCAAGATTCCGCTCCTCTGCCGCCCCTGCCGGGGCGGTGGGTTTGATGGCTTGCTACCGGTGGCGGCGCTCGTTCCTCGCTTGCCACCGGCTACCTTCTTTTCGCGCCTCCGGCGCGTAGGACGGTGATGCAAATCGTGCGGCGCGCGCGAAGTGGCCAACCAGCAACGCGCGTAGCGCAATCATCCGACAACCGACAACGCACGCGCCGCTAGGCGCGTACAATTCTCACGTTGTCGATGAGCCGCGTTCGTCCCACCTTCACGGCACCGACGATAAGAACGTCGCGCTGAAAGTCTGCCGGTGGCAGAAACGTCTCCGGATCGACTACCGCGAGATAGTCGATCTCGATGCCGGGCGTCTTTGCGATCGCAGTCCGCATCAGCGACTCAATCGACGTTACATCGTGATTGCTTTGCACGATCGCCTCTTCGCCGCTACGCAATGCTCGATGCAGCGCCGGCGCGATCTTTCTCTCCTCGGCACTCAGATAGCTGTTGCGCGACGAGCGCGCCAGGCCGTCGGCTTCGCGCGCGGTCTCGCCGAAGGCGAGCGTCACCGGCACGTCGAGGTCGCGCACCATCCGTTCGATGACGGCGCACTGCTGCGCATCCTTGCGCCCAAAGACAGCGATGTCGGGCCGCACGATGTTGAAGAGCTTCAGAACGACTGTAGCGACGCCGGTGAAATGTCCCGGACGGCGAGCCCCTTCCAGCGGCTCGGCCACCGCTCCCACGACGACGGACGTTTGCGCTCCGAGCGGGTACATCACCTCGACCGAAGGGAGAAACAGCAGATCGATCGCTTTCGTATCGAGCAGCGCAGCGTCGCGATTTTCATCGCGCGGATAACGCTCGAAATCCTCATTCGGCCCGAACTGAGTCGGATTGACGAAGATCGATACGACGATGAAGTTTGCACCGCTTTCCCGCGCCACATCGATGAGCGAGAGGTGCCCGTCGTGGAGGAAGCCCATCGTCGGGATGAACCCGATGGTCTTGCCGGACGCGCGCGCCGCACCGATGGCGGCGCCCGTTTGATTGATGGTGGTGGTGGTGAGCATGCTCGCTGTCATCCCAGGGCCTTGACTCCAGGCAAGGGTGAACTTGGTGTCATCCTGAGACAGCCGGAGCCGCCGCGCAATCGATCCTTTCGCGCTGCGTGGAGTGGCGGCGCAGGACGGCGAAGGATCTCAAAATACGAGGCGTGTGGCATGTGCAGCGTAATTGGAGATTCTTCGCCGTCCTCCGCCGCGGTGCATGCTGGTTGTACGTGCAGCGTGTGACCGCGGCTCCGGCTGTCTCAGGATGACACATCGAATTACAACGCCTATTAGTATTGTCTATTAGATGAATGATTTAATAGCACTCTAACGTGACTAAATAAAAGCGCATCGAATAACGTTCGATGAACCCTTCGTTCACTTCGCCTTCGGCATCTCGATCACGACGCCTTCGCCGTACAGCGCCCGAAGATCATCCGCGCTTGCGGCATGAAACGACTCCTTCTGATCGTCGGGGAAGCTTCCGTCGCGTACATCGGCCAGGTAGTGCTCGATCGCAACGCGCATGTCGTCGGCGATGTTCGCGTAGCGCCGCACGAACTTCGCCTGATGGCCGTCGTAGATGCCGAGGAGATCGTGGAAGACCAGGACTTGTCCATCGCAGGAGGGGCCCGCGCCGATGCCGATCGTCGGAACCGAGACGCGTTCCGTGATCATCGCCGCGAGCTCCGACGGCACACACTCCAGCACGATGGCGAAACAGCCAACCTGATCGAGTGCAAGGGCCTCGTCGACGAGTCGGCGTGCATCATCGAGATTTTTCCCTTGCAGTTTGAAGCCGCCGAGCGCGTTGACCGACTGCGGCGTAAGGCCGATGTGGCCCATCACTGGAATCTCGGCATCGAGGATCGCTTCCACCACGCGGATGCGCGAGGCCTTGCCGCCTTCGACTTTGACCGCATGCGCACCGGACTGGATGAAGCGTCCGGCGTTACGCACGGATTCCTCCACGCTCACGTGATACGAGAGGTAGGGCATGTCGCCGACGATCAGCGCGTGCGACGCACCGCGTGCGACCGCGCGCGTGTGGTGGAGCATGTCGTCAACCGTAACGCTCAGCGTGTCGGGATAGCCGAGGACGACCATGCCGAGGGAATCGCCGACGAGGATGATGTCGCTGCCGGCAGCGTCGGCGACCTGCGCGCTCGGGTAGTCGTACGCGGTGATCATCCCGATGCGCTTCTCGCCTTTCATGGCGCGGATGGACGGGACGGTGATGCGTTTGTCTGTCATTGCTCCTCCGTGGGCCGAACGGAGGTGTTGAAGAGTGAAGTGTGAAGAGTGAAGTGTGAAAGTGCGAATGCCCCTTTCACTCTTCACCCTTCACTCTTCACCCTTCTTCTACCCCGTCTCGGTCCGTTGACTCAGGATCCAAGCGGTACGTAGTACTGCGTGCCCTTCTTTGCGTTTCGAATCTGCTCGATGAGCTGATCGAAATGCTCGGGTGTATTGACGAAATCGATCTCGTTCGTGTTCACGACCAGCAATGGCGTCTCGTCGTACCGGTAAAAGTAATGTGAGTACGCCTCGCTGAGCTCTTGCAAATATTGTGGCGAGATCGACTTCTCGTACGCCCGTCCGCGCTTCTTCACGCGTTTGAGTAGTGTATCAAGCGAAGCCTGCAGATAGATAACGAGATCCGGCTTCGGGACGCTGTCGTAGAGGAGCTCGTACATCCGGTTGTAGATCATCAGCTCCGAGTCTTCCAGCGTCATGTAGGCGAAAATCTTGTCTTTTGGGAACGAGTAGTCCGCCAGGATCAGCTCGGTGAAGAGATCGCGTTGCGAGATCGAGCGCTGCTGGTCGTAGCGCGACAGCAGAAAAAAAAGCTGACAACGAAACGCCGCGCCGCGCTTGTCTTTGTAGAAGTCGGCGAGAAACGGGTTGTCGACATCTTCGAGGATCTTGGTCCCGCGGAAGCGCTTGGCGAGAAGATTCACCAGCGACGTCTTCCCGACGCCGATCGGCCCCTCGACGGCAATATGACGGAACGGCAGCGGCGGCACGTGCGGAAGGATAACTGAAGGGAGAAGAGTGAAGGGTGAAGAGTGAAGAAATCGGTCTTTCTTTCACACTTCACTCTTCACACTTCACTCTTCTTCTCTGTGATACAACCCGCCGCCGATGCTTTCGCTTGAAACCTATACTCTCGCCAACGGCCTTCGGGTCGTCCTCAACGAAGACCACTCCGCCCCTCTCGTCGCCGTCAATCTCTGGTACCACGTCGGCTCGAAAAACGAGCGGCCCGGCCGTACCGGATTCGCGCACCTCTTCGAGCACATGCTCTTCTCCGGCTCCGAGAATGTCGGCAACAACGAGCATTTCCGCTACGTGCAATCGGTCGGCGGCGTGCTGAATGGAACGACGTTCTTCGATCGCACGAACTACTTCGAGACCCTTCCCTCGAACTATCTCGCCCTCGGCCTCTGGCTCGAGTCCGACCGCATGGGCTACTTCCTCCCCGCGCTGACGCAGGAGAAGCTCGACATCCAGCGCGAAGTGGTGAAGGAAGAGCGCCGTCAGCGATACGACAACGTGCCGTACGGCACGGCGTTCGAGCGTTTGCTGAATCTCGCCTACGATCCCGACTACTCCTATCACTGGCCCACCATCGGATCGATGGAGGACCTCGGCGCGGCATCGCTCGACGACATCCGCGAGTTTTTCAACACCTGGTACCGGCCCGACAACGCCACGCTGACGCTGATCGGCGATTTCGTTCCCGACGAAGCGAAGGCGCTGGTCGAGCAGTATTTCGGTCCGATCCCGGCAGGAAAATCGTTCCCGCCTTTTGCTCTGACGCGGAAACCGCTGAACGGCGAGCGCCGCGAAACCATCCCCTCGCCCGTGCAACTTCCGCGTGTTTACCGGCTTTATCACCTGCCGAAGATGGGAGATCCTGACTGGATCGCCGCCGATCTCCTGTCGTCCGTACTGAGCGGCGACAAGGCCAGCCGTCTCGAGAAAGCGCTCGTCCTCGAGCAACAGATCGCGACCGATGTCGCCGCGTACGTGTTGCCGACCGAAGCGACCGGCATTCTCATGATGCAGGCTACGGCGAACGACGGCGTATCGATCGAAGACGTCGAGCGAGCGATCGATGCGGAGATCGCGCGCGTGGCGAACAACGGGATCACCGCCGACGAGTTGATTCGCGCAAAGAATCGCGCCGAGGTGGAGTTCGCGCATCAAGTCGAGAACTACGACTCGCGCGCGGATCTGATCGGAATGATGTCCACCTACTTCAGCGATCCTTCGCTGGTTCACTCATGGCTCGAACCGTATCGGGCAGCGACCAGCGACGATCTCCAGCGCGTTGTCCGGCAGCATCTCGTCGAGGACAACCGCGTCACCAGCACATTCGTCCCGGAGAATGCATGACGACGATCGACCGCACGACTGCGCCGCAGCCAGGCGCGCCGCGTCCGTACCACTTCCCTCATGTCGTGCGCCGCACGCTCGACAACGGCTTGCGGCTGCTTGTCGCTGAGAATCACAACGCGCCGCTCGTCTCCATGCGAACGCTGTTTCGCTCCGGCGCGGATTACGACACGCCGGAGCTCGCCGGATTGGCCTCGCTCACCGCGGAATTGCTCGACGAAGGCGCGGGCTCTCGCGATGCTGTCCGTCTCGCCGAGGACCTCGGACTGCTCGGCGCGTCACTCGGCAGCGGCGCCGATTGGGATGCGTCGTATGTTTCCGTCGACACGCTCTCGCGTACGTTCGATGAAGCGCTGGCGATCTTTGCGGATGTCAATCGGCGGCCGATGCTGCCCGAGGCGTCACTCGACCGCGTTCGCAGCGAGCGGCTCATGGAGTTGCTGCAGCAAAAAGATGATCCTGGATCGATCGCGGGCAAGCGATTCTCGAAACTGATCTACGGCGGCGGAACCTACGGGAACACAGTGATCGGCAATCCGGAATCGGTTGCGCGCATCACGATCGACGATGTGCGCCGTCACTACGCGACACACTTCGTTCCCAATCATGGCTCGATCGTCGTCGCAGGCGATGTCGACGCCGAAAAAGCTCTCGACGCCCTGACGCGATTCTTCGGCGACTGGCCGGCGGTCGATGTTCCGGAGCGTCCGCGAATCACGCCGATCGCGAACGAAGCAAGCCGCATCTACCTGATCGATCGCCCCACCGCAGTTCAGTCCGAGATCCGCGTCGGACACCTAGGCATCCCGCGCAGCACCGAGGACTATTTCGCGCTCTCAGTAATGAACGCGCTCCTCGGCGGCGTGTTCAACTCGCGCATCAATCTCAATCTGCGCGAGAAGCACGGCTACACGTACGGCGCGCGGTCGATGTTCGCGTTCCGCCGTCAGGCCGGCCCGTTCGTCGTCAGTGCGCCGGTGCGCAACGAAGTGACGCGCGAATCGGTGACTGAGGTGCTCAGCGAGTTGCGCCGCATCCGCACGGGCGACGTCGAAGAGCGCGAGTTAGAAGACACGAAGAATTACATGATGGGATCGTTCCCTTCGACCGTGCAGAGCTCGAGCGACATCGCCGGCCGCCTGGTCGACATGGAGCTCTACGATCTGCCGCAGGATTACTTCGACCGCTACCGCGAGAACATCGGCGCGGTGTCGAAATCGGATGTCGAGCACGTCGCGAAGAAGTACATCGACCCCGAACAGGTCATCATCGTCATCGTCGGCAATGCCTCGCAAGTCCGCGAGCCGCTGGGCACGCTGGGGATGCCGATCCACGAGTTGGATATCGAAGGCCAGCCGATCGCGTAGGGGGAATTGTCTAGCGCTGTTTAGCGATAGCGAAGTCAGAGTAAGTCCTTTTGCCTTCAGGGGCAGATCTTGCTCGAGAGTTCGGTTACACTTTCACGAAGTCAGAGTTAGTACAGAGACCGGTGACAAGAGGCCCTTCGGCCTCTCCCGTGGCAACACGGGTAGCCGGTCTCGATTCTTAGTAATACTTCCTTGTCCCCGAAGCGAACAGATCAAATTCGGTTTGGACGAAGCGCTTGATCCACTCATAACCCTGCCGATCTCCAGCTTCCCACTTCCGCTGAATCGCCCAAGCGCAGTAGTCAGCTACCTGTAAACAAGGATCACTTGCCGCGCTCCAACAGGCCACTCTAGCTCTGGCGGTTGGCGAGACCTGTTTGATGACATCGGTGACGGCCACGTGGAAGGACCGCTTCTTCGCATTTGAGCCTAACGATGCACTCACGACCAGAAGTTCATCCGTCGATGCGGCGATCTTGGGGGCAACGTACTTCATGTGCTGGTACCAAGCGGTCTTGTAAAACCGTTCATCGGTCGCGCGCACAGACGGGTAGGCCTTTGATTTCTCGAGGATGACCGCATCGATTCGCATTGGCTCGGTGACGATCGCGGCGAACACCTTGTCGCGCATCGGCTTGGGATCATGTGCCGCATGAAACTCTCGATCGAGACCAAATCCTTGAAGGGCCAGGTCGCGACGGAGGTCCAGAAGATGCTGTCCGACCGTGCACGTCTCAACCGTCACCGTAACGAGAATGAAGTATCGGCTTGCTCCCGGCTTAGTGGAGAAGTCAAAATTACCGCACTCGTCCGCAAACACATACTTCCGTGGCATCGCCCAAGCCTTGCTGCTTAACTCTGACACTGAAACGCCTTTGGCAAAAGGCCGTGGTGGCATCGCAGCTATAATCCGTTTCTCGAATGGAGCAGCTCCAACTTCACTACGTCGATCTGGGTGTGCCGCGGGTCATGGACCTGAAGCATGAGCTCTCGGTTGGACGTACCGAAGGAAACGATCTGATCCTGAATCACCCGTCGGTTTCGCGGAAGCATGCGAAGTTCGAATTGCGCGGCGAACACTGGTGGGTGGTTGATCTCAAGTCAACGAACGGCGTGAAGGTCAACGGGAACCTCGTCACTGAGGCGCAGGTCGCGGCGGGGGACAAGCTTTCGATCGGATCCGTGCTGGTCGATGCGCGCGCGCTGCCTTCCGTCGACTTCAACGCAGACTCGATGTTCGACAACCCGTCGGGCACGGTGATTCGCCGCATCTCCGACTTCAACTCCGAGTTCGGTCTCGACATCGCCGAGCTGGTCGACAACAAATCGGCCGCACGTCCGCTGACACGTCCGCCGTCGCAGCCGGGAATCCGCGAACCGGCGGTGTCACGCGAGAAGATCTTTCAGGTCCTCGTGCAGGTGGCGAAAGCGCTGCTCGCGTCCGAGGAGCTGCAGGTCGTGCTCACGACGGTGATGGACATCATCTTCCGCTACCTGCCCGTCGAGCGCGGACTGATCATCCTGTTCGATGAGGATGGGAATCCCGTTCCGAAGCTGACGAAGTTCATCGAAGGAGCGGAGCAGCAGGACATCCCCATCTCGCGCACGATTCTGAAGATGGTGTCGCAGCAGCAGGTGGCGCTGATGACCTCCAACGCGCTCGAAGACGCGCGCCTCCTCGGCGGGAAGTCGATCGCCATTCACGGCATCCGTTCCGCGATGTGCGTGCCGCTCTGGAACCGGCAGCGTGTCATCGGCGCGGTGCAGGTCGACTCGCCGATCCATATCGGCAGCTTCACGGAAGAGGATCTCGATCTGCTGACCGCGCTTGCGAACTTCGCCGCAGTAGCGATCGAGCGCGCGCAGCTCGCGGAGAAGATCGAGGAAGAGCGGAAGATCCGTTCGCGCATGGAGCGCTATCACTCGCCCGCCGTCGTCGATGAGATCGTGAAGGGGTCTATCTCGACGGAAGCGGAAGTGCGCAGCACCGATGTGTCGATTCTCTTCGCCGACATCAGCGGCTTCACCACCGTCTCGGAGACGCAGAAACCCGAAGAGGTCGCTGAGTTCCTTTCGCATTTTTTTGGCTTCGCTGTGGAGTCGATCTTCGCCTACGGCGGCACGCTCGACAAATTCATCGGCGATGCAGTCATGGCGTTTTTTGGCGCGCCGTTGCCGCAGGACGATCATGCCGACCGCGCCGTGCTCACCGGCTTGATGCTGCAGCGGATGGTGAACGACTGGAACATCGAGCGTGCGAAAACCGATCTGCCGCCGGTGATGGTGCGTGTCGGCATCAACAGCGGGCTTGCGGTCGTCGGCAACGTCGGCACCGAGAAGCGCGTCGACTACACCGTTCTCGGCTCATCGGTGAACATCGCCTCGCGGCTCGAGAGCGGCGTGGCCAAACCGGGTCAGGTCGTCATCTCGCAGAACACGATGGACCGCATCATGGGCAGCTTCGAGACGGAGTCGCTGGGCGAGTTCGCGCTGAAGGGCCTGCAGCAGAAGATGCCGGTGTTCGAAGTGAAGGGGACGATCGGTCTCGGTACCGGCCCGGCATCGCCGGCGCTGCAATCGACCACGACGTCGCGGTAGCCGATTCGCGCTCATCTGTGCAATCTGCGGATCAGGTTTTTATCCGCAGATTCACGCAGATGGACGCAGATAGAAACGATAATCTCCCGCCCATGTCCTTTCTCGAAGCGCGCTCGCTGTCGAAAACGTATCGCAACGCGGAAGTGCCGGTACCGGTACTGCACGATCTCGAGCTGACGGTGGAGCGCGGCGAGATGCTGGCGATCGTCGGGCCGTCCGGTATCGGCAAGTCGACGTTCCTGCATCTGCTCGGGGGACTCGATCGGCCGGACAGCGGCACGATCCGCGTTGGCGATGCTGCGGTGTCTTCGATGAGCAACGACGAGCTGGCGCGCTTCCGTAACCAGAACGTCGGTTTCGTCTTTCAGTTCCATCATCTGCTTCCGGAGTTCACGGCATCGGAGAATGTGGCGATGCCGGGATGGATCGGGCGTTTCGCGAAAGATGAGGCGTTGCGCAAGGCAAACGCACTTCTCGCGGAGCTGGGACTCTCTCATCGGAGCGCCCATTTTCCCAATCAACTTTCGGGGGGCGAACAGCAGCGCGTGGCGATCGCGCGAGCTCTTCTTGCCGATCCGCTCCTCTTTCTCGCCGATGAGCCGACCGGAAATCTCGATCTCGAAACGAGCGAGCGTGTCTTCGAATTGATGCGGGAATGTCACGCCAAGCGAGGGCTGACGTCGGTCATCGTTACGCACAATCGTGAGCTGGCTGCTCGATGCGACCGGGTGTTTGAAATGAGGCAACGAGTCCCGGTCGATGCTGCGTGACCGATGTGGCAACCGTCACAGAATCCAGTGATTTCCGAAGAATGACGCAGGCAGGAACAAAGTTATGACGTAGCGGCAGTAAACTATCCCTAACGTCATGTTCGAAAAATACAACGAGAAAGCACGCCGCGCTCTTTTCTTCGCCCGTTACGAAGCCTCCAAGCTCGGCTCCCGCGTCATCGAGTCCGAACATATTCTCCTCGGCGTTCTCCGCGAAGGGGAAGAGATCATCAAGGAGATCTTCTCGCGCTTCAACGTGAAGCCGGAGCAGATCCGCCGCGAGGTCGAAGGCGACCGCCTCTTCGTCGACCGCATCTCATCGTCCGCCGAATTGCCGCTGTCCGAGGAATCGAAGAAGATCCTGGCGTACGCGGCGCACGAAGCGGAGTCGATGCTGCATCAGTACGTCGGCACTGAGCATCTGCTGATCGGCATTCTGCGCGTTGAGTCATCGACCGCGGCGCGCATCCTCACGTCGAAGGGTCTCAATGTCTACGGCGTTCGCGAAGAGACGATCTCGATCCTCAAAGAGCGCGAGGCCGACAAGCAGAAGAAGGAGCTCCCCTTCCTCGCCGAGTACTCGCGCGACCTGACGGCGATGGCGCACTCCGCACAGTTCGATCCGCTCATCGGACGCGAGAAGGAAGTCGAGCGTATCATCCAGATCCTGTCGCGCCGGACGAAGAACAATCCCATTCTTCTCGGCGAGCCTGGCGTCGGCAAAACCGCCATCGTCGAAGGGCTGGCACAGCGAATCGTCGACGGCAACGTTCCGCTCTTCATCGCCAACAAGCGCATCCTCTCGCTCGATCTCTCGCTCATCGTGGCCGGCACGAAGTACCGCGGCCAGTTCGAAGAACGGCTCAAGGGCATCATCAAAGAGCTGAAAGAAAACACCGACATCATCATCTTCATCGATGAGATTCATTCGCTCATCGGCGCGGGTTCAGCGGAAGGTTCCCTCGATGCGGCCAACATCCTCAAGCCGGCGCTGTCGCGTGGTGAGATCTCCTGCGTCGGCGCGACGACGATTCGTGAGTATCGCCGCTACATCGAGAAGGATCGCTCGCTGCTGCGCCGCTTCCAGGCCATCAACGTGGCGCCACCGAACGAAGATGAGACACTGCAGATCCTCGAAGGAGTGAAGGAGCGTTACGAGACCTTCCACAAGGTGAAGTACAGCGACAC
Source organism: Thermoanaerobaculia bacterium (assembly GCA_034665065.1). GTDB lineage: Bacteria > Acidobacteriota > Thermoanaerobaculia > Gp7-AA8 > Gp7-AA8 > JADGNZ01. Next base: position 10,466 of record JAXDGL010000021.1, read on the forward strand.
GGCCATCCGCAGTGCGGTCTATCAATCGAACCGCTACATCACCGACCGCTTTTTCCCCGATAAGGCGATCGACATCCTCGACGAGGCGGGCGCGAAGGTGAAGCTGCGCCGCGTGGCCGACACGCAGAATCTTCGCAGACTGGAGTCGGAGATCCGCGGGATCGTCAAGGAGATGAAGAAAGCGATCTCGGACAAGGATTTCGAGAAAGCAGTCTTCCTGCGCGAGCGCGAGATCGAGCTGAAGGAAGAAGTCGAGCGCTTCAAACAGGAGCGCGAGTCCGTCGGCGAGGAAATGATGGAAGTGACCAAACGCGATGTCGAGGAGATCATCAGCTCCTGGACCGACATCCCGGTCACGTCGATCGAGGCCGACGAAGCCGCGAAGCTGATCAACATGGAAGACTCGCTGATGCGGCGCGTCGTCGGTCAGGACAAAGCGATCCGTGCCATCTCGCGCGCCATCCGCCGTTCGCGCCTCGGCGTGGCATCACCGAACCGCCCGATGGGATCGTTTATCTTCCTCGGATCGTCCGGAGTCGGAAAGACCGAAGTCGCGCGGCGTCTGGCGGAGTTCCTCTTTGGATCACAAAGGCACCTCATCCGCTTCGACATGTCGGAGTACATGGAGAAGCACGCCGTCTCGAAGCTCATCGGCTCGCCTCCCGGTTACGTCGGTCACGAAGAAGGCGGCCAACTCACCGAGCGCGTGCGCCGCAATCCCTACTCGGTCGTACTGCTCGACGAGATCGAGAAAGCGCACCCGGACATTGCCAACATCCTGCTGCAGATCCTCGAAGACGGCATCCTGACCGACTCGCTCGGCAATCAGGTCGACTTCCGCAACACGCTGATCATCATGACCAGCAACCTCGGCACGCGTTTCCTGACGACGAAGGGCCACATGGGCTTCCGCGAGAAGTCGAGCGAGGCGGATCAGAAGTCCGCCGAGGCGATGATCCATCAGGAGCTGAAAAAAGAGTTCAGTCCCGAGTTCATCAACCGCATCGACGACATCATCATCTTCAATCCGCTCACGCACATCGAACTGCGGGAGATCTGCCGGCTGCTCGTCGATGACGTTAACCTCGCGCTGGTGCAGAAGGGCGTCCAGATCGCCATCGACGACTCGGTGATCGATTGGCTGCTGCGGCGCGCAGAAGAGGAGTCGAACTCCGGCGCGCGGCCGTTGCGCCGCGCGATTCAGCGCTACATCGAAGACGAGCTGTCGGAGTTCCTGATCCGGCACAAGGAAGGGGTCCCGGAGTGGATCGACTTCACGATGAACGCGAATGAGGTGCTGTTGATGCCGCGGAGCAGCGAGGCGTTGACGCCGTAAGTTTTTCGTGGTGGCTCGGAAATGCTTTCTCACGCGAAGACGCGAAGGGCGCGAAGTCAATCTGCTTCTCTTCGCGTCTTCGCGTCTTCGCGTCTTCGCGTGAAACCGTGACCCATCACCCCTCACTCACTTTCGTTAGTATGCGCCCGTGAACGCACTCCACGTCGATCTCGCAGTACCCGCGCAACTCCTCGTCCTCATCGGCGGTGGCGAGTTCTCGTTCGGCGAGACGCGGGAGATCGACGAGTTTCTTCTGCGCAGTATGCCGGCGGATCGGCGAACGGTCGCGTTCATTCCCGCGGCATCGGGCTCCGCGGAGTACGCCACACACTTTGGCAAGTACCTTCACGAAATCGATCCGACCGTGGAGACGATCAACGTTCCGATCTACCGCGGCCGCGACAGCCGAAGACAGAAGAATCTGAACACGCTCCTCTCCGCCGGCATGATCTACCTCGGCGGCGGCGTGACGAATAATCTCCTGGCGGTGTTGCGCGAGTCGCCGGCCGATCTGGCGATGCGCGAGGCGGCATCGCAAGGCACGGTCATCGCAGCCATCGGCGCCGCGGCGTCGTGCTTCGGAATCGCCGCGCGCGACATGCACGGAATCGCGGCGTCGCTTCCTGCTCTCGGCTGGATCGCAAACACGGTCGTCGACACCGCGTTCGAGCCGGAAAGCGACACGCATCTCCGGCGGCTGATGTCCGTCCCTGAAACGCAACTTGGACTCGGTGTCCCCGCCGGCACCGCGCTGGCGATTCGAAGCGGTGGCGAGACGGAGATCATCGGCTCCGGCCACGTCGCAGCATTCCGGAAGGGTCAGGCCCGCTAGTTGCAGAAATGCGCGTTTTGCGTGTGCCGGAGTTGCTGATGCAGACAGAAGTCGCGGACGAACAGATTCTCACCGTCGAAGAGTTGACGCGGCTCTTCAGCGTCCTTTCGCACGATCTCAAGTCGCCGATCTTTTCGGTGGACGGGTTCAGCGATCTTCTCCTCACCGACTACACCGACAAACTCGACGACGAGGGTCAGGATTTTCTTCGCCGCATCCGCTCCAGCGCGCAACAGATGAAGAAGGTGCTCGACGAGATGTCGCACATCGTCAAGCTTCTGTCGCGCCCGAATGTGCGCCGCCCGGTGCCGCTGCGCGAGATCTTCGAGGAAGTCATTCTCAAGTGCAACTACCAGATCGAAGAAGGCGCCGTGAAGATCGATCTTCCGGATGATCTTCCGACTGTCTCCGTCGATCCCGAGAAGATGCGCGAAGCGATCAGCGCGATTCTCGCGAACGCGCTCTTCTTCAACGACCGGCCGAAAGGGGAGCGTACCGTTTCGATCGACTGCAGCGTCGATCCCGACGGCTACCGGATCTGCATCAAAGACAACGGCATCGGAATTGATCCGCGTTACACGAACCAGATCTTCGACCTCGGGCTCAAACTCGACAAATCGCGCGGCGGCGGACCTGGATACGGACTCTATCTGGCGAAACGAATCATCGAGAGCCTCGGTGGATCGATCAGCGTCGACGCGGAGCCCGATCAGGGCAGCACGTTCTGCTTCACGATCCCGCCGGCGTAATCGATTCGACGACGCCTACTGACCGGCCGGCGTCAGCGTCGCCGTTTCCTCGATGACCGTTGCCGCTGGACCATCGATCACATTTTCCGGCAACGGCTCTTCGCCCGGCAGCCCGATGATCCTGATCCGCACCGAGCGGTCCTCGGCGACATCGACGCCCAGATAGCGCGCGGCAGCCTGAGAAAGATCGATGACGAATTTGTTCACGTACGGACCGCGGTCGTTGACGCGAAGGCGCAGCCTGCGGCCAGTAGCGCGCGACGTGATCTCCACCCACGACCCGAGGGGGAGGGTCAGGTGCGCCGCCGACATCTTTCTGTTGTGATAGCGCTCTCCGTTCGCGGTCAGAGTTCCGTCGAGTGATGTCGAGTAGTAACTAGCCAGTCCGTTCAAACGATGCTTCACCGCGACTGCGGCGTACTTGAGGATCCGCAAACGGAGCGGATCGGTTGACGGCTGGAGGATTGGAGCGGGCGGCGGGATGGGAGGACCGAAGCGATAGCTCTGCATTGCTGCGTCATCGAGCTTGAAATTGTCTTCGCACATAAAGCTCTGCGCCAATGCCGATGAAGCGAGGGTCAGCGTGCCGATGAAGGCCAGCATCCCGATCTTGAAATTCGTACTCATAGCAAACACACGACTGCGGTCATTTTATCCACCTTTCAATGGTTGAGCCAATCCATGCCAAGTGCCAGCGCTATTGCAGAGCTAACTTCAATTGGATGAATTGTTTCGGGGAAGCTCATCGTGGCTTCTGCCTTGCAAATAACAAAGGGCAGGATTCCGTTACGCAGGGACGGAAGAGGAACGGACGACAATGAGCGAGCCCAACACAAGCAGACCCTTCCGCGAAAGATTCCTGGACGGATTCGACCGTTCCCAGTTGCGTGAGGAAGTTTCCAAGGTTAAGCCACGCAAACTCAGCGGGTTACGGAAGAAGTATGCCGGATGGGCCTTGGGCGCTTCCCTAGCCCTCGGGGGCCTCGGAATCCCTCTGAAAGTCGGGAACATGCTCCAGTCCGCCGACTCCAATGCGCATCGCCGATCTCTCAGCGGCATGAACGAAAAGCCAGTCGAGCAGGACAGTCAGCCTCAAACCGCCCAACAAATCACCGGCGATCTTGCTACCGCAAAGCGAATCGCCGATCAGGTCACTTCGGGCCTCACGGGCGGCATCACAGGAGCCGCGCAGGATGTCGCGCAGACTGTGGCTTCGGCACCGGCGACAGTGGCCAGCGCGCCCCGCCAGATCGCGAGCTCGGCAGATCACGTCAAGCAGGCGTTCTTTCAGCGTGAAGTGCCCTTCGGCGGAATCATTTACAGCGAAGCCAAGAAGAACGATCTTCCTCCTGAGCTGGTTGCGGCCGTCGTCCATACCGAGTCGAAGTTCGTCCCGACCGCGCGCTCGAACCGCGGCGCTGTCGGCCTGATGCAGCTCGTGCCCAAAACGGCACGCTGGCTTGGTGCGAGCAATCTCTCCGATCCTGCGCAGAACATTCAGGCAGGAACTAAGTATCTCCGCTATCTGACTGACCGCTTTGGCGGCGATCAGCAGAAAGCGATCGCGGCCTACAACGCCGGAGAGGGTAACGTGCGCCGATTCGGGGGAACGCCCCCCTTCAAGGAGACGCGCAACTACGTCGCCCGAGTCAACAGCTTCCGGCAGGACCTCGGATCGCGCGTTGATGGCGAGAGCGTCACAACGGGCGCGGCCCAGTAGACGCGTACAATACGCGGTCATGTCCGGGCTTCGCCTGATCGTCGGCGTCATCGTGATGGGAATCGCCGTCCCGTTGATGCTCTTTTTTCTGCTCGGTCTTCACACACCCGGCGAGTTCTTCACCGTTGCGGCGACGACGTTTCTGTCGTGGGGATGCGCCGATTTTCTGGCCAGTATTCTCGAGAGGCCACGCCTGGAAAACCGCTCGCCCGGCATGGCTCTTCGCGAAGATCTCGATCGCCGCCGCGCCGACGAGTGAGCGCGTGGCGCGTTCACGCAGCCGGAAGCTGAAGCCGCGCACGCAATCCGCCGGATGCGGACTCCTCCAGCGTGATCGACCCGCGATAAACGCCCGCAAGATCGCGCACGATCGCCAGGCCAAAGCCCGCGCCCGGCGCGGACTCGTCCGCGCGGATGCCGCGCCCGAGTACTTCCTCGCGCATCGAGAGAGGCAGCCCCGGTCCGTCGTCATCGACCGCGATTCCGATCTGGTCACCGACCCGTGCTGAAGAAACGGTCACACGTGCGCGCGCGAAGCGGCAGGCGTTGTCGAGGAGGTTGCCCAGCATCTCATCGAGATCTTCACGCCGCACACGCACCGCATGCTCGGGCGAGATGTTGGCGTCGATGACGATGCCGCGCTCCGCGTGCAGCCGCCGCAGGACGCGCGCAATGCCCTCCACCGATTCGGCGACGGAGCAATGGACCGACGCGGCCGGTCCCGCCGCGCTCGCGCGCGAATGCGCGAGGTGATGGTCGATCTGGCGGCGCATCCGATCGACTTGTTGCCCGATCAGGATTCCCCCGTCGCCAACTGTTCCTTCCGTGCGCGCAGCCTCCTGCGCGATGACCGCGAGTGGCGTCTTCAAACCGTGAGCGAGATCGCCGGCCTTGGCAAGCGCCCGGCGAACCGCTGCTTCGCGCTCGGCGAGGAGTGCGTTGAGATCGTTGACGAGCGGCTGCACTTCCGAGGGGTACGTGCCCACGAGCCGCTCGCTGCGTCCTTCGCGCACATCCGCCAGACGCGCGCGCAACTGCTCGATGCGCGACACGCCGCTGCGCAGGTAGAGCAAGCCGGCGATCATCAGAGCGCCGCCTCCGATGAGCATCGTGTGAGGATGGACGCGAAAGACTGAGTGCGACCGCAGCACGAAGAGAAACAGCATGTGCGAGATGCCCAGCAGGCCGCTGGTCCAGAGAATCGATCCGATCAGGAGTCTCGATCGAAGCGATCTCACGAGCTCTCTCCGATCCGATAGCCGAGGCCGCGCACGGTCTCGATCAGCGGCGATCCGAGCTTTCGCCGCAGCCGGGCGATGAATACTTCCACCGTGTTCGAGTCGCGATTGAAGTTCTGCGCGTAGATGTGCTCCGTCAGCTCACTTTGCGAAACCACGCGGCCACGGTGATGCATCAGGTACGACAACACGCGAAACTCGTGGCCGGTCAGGCGAACCGGCGCTCCGTCCATGGTCACCTTTCCCGCCCTCGTATCGAGCGAGATTGTGCCCGCGCGAAGCTCCGCGCTTGCGTTTCCGCTTGCGCGACGGATCAGCGCGCGCAGCCGCGCCAGCACTTCCTCCATGCGAAACGGTTTGGACATGTAATCGTCGGCGCCGCCGTCGATTCCCTGGACCTTCTCGTGCCAGCTTCCGCGCGCGGTGAGAACGAGAACGGGCACGAAGAGGCCTGCATCGCGCCATCGGCGAAGGAGAGTCAGCCCATCGATCTTCGGCAGGCCGAGGTCGAGCACGACCGCATCGACCTCCTCGGTCTGGATGAGAAAGTCGGCGCGCTCGCCGTCGGCGGCGGTGTCGACGGCATAACCGGCGTCGGTGAGAGCTGCCGCCAGCATTCGTGAAAGCTGCGGCTCGTCCTCCGCTACAAGGATACGCACAGCACCATTATGCAAATGAATCTGAATGACGTCTGAACGAGGTCAATCGAAGCGCTCTTCTTCGTTTGCTCCGCAATGACAATCCCGCTACTCTCCGCGCGCGCAACTCGCGCTGGGAGAGTTCATGGGCATCCTCGTTCTCGGTACCGTCGCCTACGACGCGATTCAAACTCCGTTCGGAAAGGTGGATCGTTGCATCGGCGGCTCGGCAACCTATTTTTCGGTTGCAGCATCATTTTTCACGGAAGTCGACCTCGTCGCCGTCATCGGTGACGATTTCGCCGACGACGATCTCGATGTCTTTCGTGGCCGAAAGATCAACCTCGACGGTCTGGAGCGCGTGGCGGGCGCGAAGACTTTTTTCTGGAGCGGCGAATACGGATTCGATCTCAATGTCGCCAAAACGCGGGAAACGCAACTGAACGTCCTCGCCGATTTCAAACCGAAGCTCAACGAGAAGCACCGCAACACGGACGTGCTTTTCCTCGCCAATATCCAGCCCGACCTTCAGCTCGAAGTGCTCCGCCAGTGCCGCCGTCCGCGCATCGTCGCACTCGACACGATGAACCTCTGGATCGACATCGCGAAGGAATCGCTCACAAGGATCATTCGCGAAGTGGATCTCGTCATCATCAACGAGGCCGAGGTGAGGCAGTACACGGGAGAGTCGAACCTGATCAAAGGGGCGCGCCAGATTCTCGCGCTGGGCCCACGCACGCTCGTCGTGAAGCGCGGCGAATACGGCGTCATGATGATCACGAAGGACGCTGTGTTCACAGCGCCCGCGTACCCGCTCGAAGAGGTCTTCGATCCGACGGGCGCCGGCGACACGTTTGCCGGCGGGTTCCTCGGTTACCTGGCATCACGCGCAGAAGCGAACGATCACGAGCTGCGGCGCGCAATCGTTTTCGGCAGCGTGCTGGCGTCGTTCACGGTCGAGAAATTCTCACTCGACCGTCTCCGCGAGATCGCGCTCGACGACGTGTACGAGCGGTATCAGGAGTTCCGCAAGCTGACGCATTTCGAGGATCACGAGAGGTAGAACGCACGTTCGGAAGTGCGGCCTGGTGCTACACCGTCTCCGCCGCGTCGTCGATCCGATCCTTCTCCAGCGCGGCCACGCGTTCACGAAGGTCGTTGATCTCGGTGTGAAGTTTCGTCAGCTCGTCCTTCAGCGCCTCGCGGGCCATTTCCTGGAGGCGCGATTGGAGGCGCTGCGTCTGTTCAGAAGAGAACTGCGTGATGCGATTGAGAGAGTCGCCGAATACGTCTTTGAGCAGTTGTTCGAAATCGTTGGGCATGGACTGAGGCGCAGCAATTGAAGTGCCACGCGGGAACGTGGGAGAATCCCTGTCATTCCATGCAGATCCGCAACTTTGCCGATTTCTGGCCGGAATACGTTCGCGCTCACTCGCAGTCGCGGACACGCGTTCTGCACGCGATCGGCTCCGTGCTCGCCGTGATCACCCTCGGTCTCGCCTTCGCGGTCAATCTATGGTTCCTGATCGCCGTCCCGCTTGTCGGCTATGCCTTCGCCTGGTACGCCCACTTTTACGTCGAGCACAACAAACCGGCAACGTTCGAGCATCCCTTCTACTCGCTGGCCGCCGACTATCGAATGCTCTTCCTGATGATGGCGGGACGAATGGACGCCGAGGTTGCGCGATGCTGCGGGAATGTGGCGCAGGCGTAACTGAGGTGTTTGTTTTTCTCCCGCGGCCCCCGCGTCTCCGCGTGAAACCTCTGACCGTGACCTCGGACAATCGGAACATCAGGCGACCCGATTGCATCAGCCGAGCAACATGCCCCGGATACTCACGGCCCTCCTTCTATTGCTCACGACAAGTGCCTTCGCGCAAGACGTCGCGCTCCAGCAACTCGTCAGCGGTCTCAATCAACCGGTCGCGTTGACGCACGCCGGCGACACACGCCTCTTCATCACTCAGCAAATTGGAACGGTGGTGATTTACGACGCCCTCGGATTGCGAACAACGCCGTTTCTCGATCTGCGCTCCGTCGTCCTGAGCGGGGGCGAGCGCGGACTCCTCAGCGTCGCGTTCCATCCGCACTATCGCGAGAATGGACTTTTCTTCGTCTACTACACGAACCGCAGCGGCGACATCGTCGTCGCGCGCTACAAAGTGTCGGCGTCCGATCCGAACATCGCCGATCCCAACTCGGGCACGATCCTCCTGACGATTTCCCATCCCACGTACGCGAATCACAACGGCGGACAGCTCCAATTCGGCCCCGACGGCTATCTCTACATTGGCACCGGCGACGGCGGCTCGGGCGGAGATCCGAACAATCACGGCCAGGACCTCACCCAACTCCTCGGCAAGATTCTGCGCATCGACGTCGATCATGGATTGCCGTACACGATCCCGACGTCGAATCCGTTCTACGCACGAAGCAGCGCGCGAAACGAGATCTGGGCGTATGGACTGCGCAATCCGTGGCGTTTCAGTTTCGATCGCGAGAATGGCGACCTCTGGATCGGCGATGTAGGCCAGGACGCGTATGAAGAGGTCGACTTGCAGCCGGCAACGAGCATCGGAGGTGAGGATTACGGCTGGCGGCGCATGGAGGGGCTTCACTGCTTCAACCCGCAGTCGAACTGCATCGATCCATCGTTCATCATGCCCGTGCTCGAGTATCCGCATGCGCAAGGCGCCTGCTCGATCAACGGTGGGTATCGTTATCGCGGCACGCAAATCCCGGGGCTGCGTGGCGCGTACATTTACGGCGACTACTGCACCGGCGACATCTGGCGCGCCGTGCCGGCGGGGACGACCTGGAGCGCTGCGCGTTTGCTCGCGAGCACGCTTCGCATCAGCAGCTTCGGCGAAGACATCTCGGGCGAGCTCTATGTGCTCGATGTCATGAAAGGGATCGTCTACAAGATCGTGCAGCGTGGCGTGCTGCGTCGCCGCGCGGTGAAGTAGTCCAGATTAATCATGGGGACAGACGAAAGCACCGACCGTTGTCATTCCGAAACGGCGGAACCGCGGGGCGGAAGGACGGGGGAGCGGTGGAGCACGGAGAGGAATCCCCTGAGGATTGGAATTACTCGCTTCGAAGCGGGGGATTTCTCATCGCGCTACACCGCTCACACCCACCCGGCCAACCCCGCGGTTCCGCCGATTCGAAATGACAGGCCGGCCTTCTAACTTCTAACTTCCGACGCGCCCCATCGGGGAATCAGAATCCCCGCGGTCAGATCGTACGCAAAGTGGACGACCATGATCGGGATGAGCGACTGCGCGAGCCAGACGAGCGCGTGGCACGCCAGCGCGATGACGAAGATCCCGGCCACGCTGCGCAATCCCTGCATCGCGTGCGCGGCGGCGAAACTCAGCGAAAGTGTGACGATCGTCACGATCGTGATGCCTGTTATCCGTTGCAGCAGCGCAGTCAGAACGCCGCGATAAATGAATTCCTCTCCCACACCAGCCACGATGCAGACGATCACGTAGAGCCCAAATTCGCTCGGCGTGCGAGGGAGGATGTCGTAAAGACGCTGCTTCGCCGCGGCGCTCCGGCCCTTCCAGCGAAGCTTCAATGTGGTCAGCATCACAAAGTAGAGGAGCACTGCGGCTCCCCATGCGATCAATGGCTGCTGCGGCAGAGGAAGAGAAAGGATTCCGTGAGTCCACGCAACCCATGCCGAGAGAAGCGCGACGAACATCTGAAAAATAATGGTCTGGCGAAAAAAACGCGGACGCGAGATTGGCAATGGACCCGATCCCAGACGGCGCGCCGAGCGCACGATGAGCGCCGGCAGCACGAGCCCGACGAACAACAGGAGCATGACGCCAGCAGCGTTGACCTCATCAGGAACCAGCGCGCGGATCATCGATCACCAGCGGTGGCCGCAATTCGCGCAGCGGAATGGCGACGAGACCAGAAAGAAGATGCAGATCGCCATCGCCAGATAAAACATCATCACGAGCTGATCGACGGCGACACCGACAGCGAAGAGCAACGCCGCGCAGACAAAAAATCCGAGGAGCCGCCGGGTGCCGCGAATGTCGGGGGAGCCGCAGCGCGGACACTGTTCGGGATTGCGGACCGCGCGCTCTGCGCTGGCGGTACTTTGATCGGCCGCAACATCCATCCCGGCGATGCGGTTGAGGATTCCTTGGGCGCGGTCGAAATCATCGTCCGCGACCTGGAGCTTCACTCCCATCGGCGACATGTACGGCGCGATCGACGACACATTCTCGTCGCCGAGGAACGCTGGGACGCCTTCGTCCTCCAAGACGGCTTTGGCGAGGCTTGCATCCTGCGTGTTTCGGAAAGTTGTGAGCGTGACGAGCGGCATTCATGCGGATTGTACTGGCCGCCGCTATCATGCGCGCCGTGCCGCGGCGCTTCGACCGTTTCATCGATGATCTTTCGCGTGTCGAGCTTTCCTCGCGCGCCTGCAATCAGTTCGCGCGCAGCGGCGGCGACGCAACGGGAAATGCAGTCCGCCGGCGCAATCTGCGGCTCTATCTCGAGGAGCTCGACACCATCGGTCCGCGCCTGCTGCTCGTCGGCGAAGCGGTGTCCCATCGCGGCGGACGTTTGACGGGAATCGCATTCGTGAGCGAGTCGGTGATGCTCGCCGGCGTCGACCTCGCCAACGGCGCGCGCGTCCTCGGCGAAGATCGGGGTTATCGCAAGGCGGATCGTTCGACACCGCGGTCGACCGAGGCCAGCGCGACAATGGTGTGGGGAACGATTCGCAACACGGAGCCACTGCCTCTGCTCTGGAACGCATTTCCGTTTCATCCGTTCGTGGCTGGCAATCCGTTGTCGAATCGAATGCCGCTGCCCGACGAGTTGCGGATCGGAGAACGCTTTGTGCGCCGGTTGATCGATCTGTTCGGCATCGAGCGCGTCGCCGCGATCGGCAATCAGGCCTCGTTCACGCTCACGCGACTCGGCATCGAGCACGACAAAGTGCGCCATCCGTCGCAGGGCGGAAAAACGAAGTTCGTTGCGGGAATGGAGCTAATCTCGCGATCGATGTAGCTCGCCAATTGCCGCGCGCGAGTTACAGCCGCGATCTCGCCGCGACCGCCGCCTCGCGGATCTGCGGCTGATGGGCGTCGATCGACAGCGACCGGTTCCAGTAGTCGAGAGCGCGGCCATAGTCGTTCTGCTTCGAGTAAAAGAGGCCGAGGTTGTTGAGGGCCAGCGTGGATGAGGGCTGTAGGCCGAGTGCGCGCACGAGCTCCGGAACGCCTTCGGTGTAGCGCTCCGCTTCGAGCAAAGCCGAGCCGAGGTTGGCGGCGATGAGATAGGACTGAGGGAACAGCCTTCGTCCCTGATAGAGCAGCGCGATTGCCCGGCTGTTCATGTTGCGCTGACGGTAGAGAGCCGCAAAGTCGATCAGGTAGTTTTCGGCGCCGGGCAGCCCGAGCGCGATCGCTTGCAGGAAGTGCTGGTCCGCGGCGGAATACTGTTGCCGGTCGAACATCACCATCGCTTCGTTGAGATGAGGCACTGGCCGCGTCGGATTGATGTCGATGGCGCGATCAAATGCGTCGACCGCATCACTGAGCTTTCCTTTACCCCGCAGTTCAACTCCCAGATTGTTGTAGTAGGCGTACAGCCCTAATCGCTCCGGCGACAACTGCGCCGTGGTTTGTTGTCCAGCGTTGGATTCGTCCTCCAGTACCGGCGCGAGATTTCGCGACGGATCGTTGAGGTGACCGATGGCCTGCAGTTGCTGCGCATAAGGACCTTCGGTAATACCCGCGGACGTCGCGATCGGTTTGTCGGCGACGAATTCGCCGTAGCTGACGACGCGAACGGAGGTGATGGGTGCAACGTCTTTGAGAGCCCACGTCGCCACGTGGCCAGGCATATCCGTTGATTGGGGAAGCCCGAGAAGTGTCAGTACCGTCGGCGCGACGTCGTAGACGGAGATCGGCTGCGCGCGCGTAGGAATCACGTGCGGACCGTACGCGATGAACATCCCCGGATTGCGATGGTCCGAGAGCGCGGCGCCGCCGTTCGGCATTGCGCGAGGGCGCGTCTTTCCCCAACGGAATCCATACGACGACATGATGATCACCGTCGTATCGTGCGGCAGAACACTCATCCACTCGCCAATGAGCCGATCGACCTCGGAGTAATAGTTCCCAACCGCCGGCCAGAACTTGCGGTAATTCTGCTCGCTGATTCCTTCGCGATACGGCGGATGGTAGGGAGAGAAGAGGTGGTTGACGGCATCGGTTCCTTCGTACGAGACCATCACGAGCTGCGGATCCTGTCCTTGTCTCCGCTGATCGTTGTAGAGATTGATCGACACACGATGGTCGTTCCAGGTCTTCGCCAGAATCGAGCGGAAGATGACGACGGGATCCGCGGGATTGTTTGCGTTGACGGCGGTGTCCCATTCGTCGGATGTGATGTTCATGAAACGCCGGCCCTGTGCGTAGCCGACCGTGTCGATGCCGACCGCCAGCGACGCAGCGCGCGCGGCAACGGAGGGAGGATAGACCGCGGTCGAGACCTCTTCGACCGGCGTGCCGTAAAAAATGCTGTTTGGCGCCGCCGGTGGCCACGCCGTCCACCATCCGCTGACGAGAGCGGGCCGCCCGAAAGCGTCTGCGATATCCCACAGTGCCGGAACGCGCCGCGAATACGAGTTGATCGGCGTGTGGCGGTTGCGGTCCATGAAGTCGATCACGCCGTGGCGGTCAGGCGTCAATCCTGTCGCGACGGTCGTCCAGACCATCGGCGAGACGGTCGGTTGAATCGTCTGGATCGACGCGGCGGTGCCTCCGGCGGCCAGCGCTTTGATGTTCGGGATCTTTCCGTCGTCGGAGAGCTCGTGGAGCAACTCCCAGTCGGCGCCGTCGAGCGCAAAGATCGCGACGCGCGTGGGGACGCTTCGCGTGTCGCGGCGAAGCTCCGCACGCTTGGCGCGCAGCAGGGCCTCGCGGTCCACTTCAAAACGCGCGACCTCGAACGCAGTGACTTTCAGGCCGCTTCTGGCCAGATGGTTTGCAACCGTCCGGCGGAGCGGATCACGCTGCGTATTGAATTGCGAGCTGGGAGAAAGCAGATCCTCGATCGGAATCTGCTGCGTCACGGCCGATACAGCCTCCGCCACCCGCGCACGAATCCAGGCGTTCCACCCTTCGTCGACCATGCGCCGCGCGTCCGGCAATCGATCGCCGCTGATCCCGAAGCGAAGACGGTAGTTCACCGTCACCGGCACGCCTTCTTTCGAGTTGATGCGGATGATCCCATCGCGCTGCGCGAATCCCTCGCGACGCTCGAATCGCAGCCGGTAGAACTGATGCGGCGGCAGGAATGTGACGCTCTGCTGCACCACGCGGACGACGCCCGTGTGTTTGTCGACGCCGAAGATCAACCACCGCGACGACGGCAGGTAAAGGCTGATGAGGAGATACGTCACCAGCACCAGGCCGGCGAACAGCAGGAGAGCACGAGTTAGGCGATGACGAGGCATTGCGGCGTGAGCAGTAATGCAGGAGGGAGACCAGCTTTTCGGGTGTCGGAGAAACGCAGAGATCAGGTCACGTTCTTATCATCACGAGAGATTTGTCACGCGGAGACGCGGAGACCGCGGAGTCTCAAAAGCTCCGCGTCCTCCGCGTGAAACGCTTCTAAAGAGCCGATCCACGCAGAGCTACTTTTTCCTCTTCACCAACTGCTTGATCTCGTCATTCCCGATCGGGCTTTGCGCCGAGATGATGACTGCCGCGGTTCCCTCTGCGAACGACGGAATCTCGCAGCGAACGACAGCGGTGCCGTCCGCCGATGTCTTGCCGCGGAAGATCACGCGCGGAGGCTCGACGGTCGAGATCACTTTCACCTCGATCGCTGCGGCGGCGATTGGATTTTGCGAGAGGCTCTTTTTCGCGGCAACCCGAAGCTCGACCGGCGTCCCGGCGAAAAACTCGGTGCTGCTCAAGAGCGACAGCTCCAGGTGCTCGCTCTCCGCCTCCGAAGCCAGGTAATCGATGATGACCTGATCGAGCGTCTTCTCCTCGTCGATCGTCAGCGGCGGCAGGTCCGCAACGGGAGCGGGCTGGGACAGGGTAGGCCGCGCCGTCGATTTCGTCCCATCGGCCGTCGTATCGAAGCGTCCGCGCTTGATCGCCGCGATCATCGTCCGATGCTGCTGCTCCATCAGGCTGCCGATCCACTTCTCATCGACGCCCGACGTCGCCTGCTCCGCGTACGAGGTCTTTTTCGAGGCGAGGATCTCCCCACCGACGTAGACCAGCGACTCGATATACGGATTCTGGAGTCCCTTATCTTCGGTCTGGATGTGATAGACCTTCTCGTTGTGCTTGATGTCCGTGTTGAAACCGGTGATCACGGGCACGCTCCGCTGCGAAACAGTGTTCTGTCTCGAAACCGCGGAGTTTAGCAGATGAAGTTACGCAGTTCCCGCGTTCAGTTCTGCGGAAGCCACGCTCGCAGATAGCCGATCTGTTCCCTGATTCTGGCGCAATCGTCCGCGTGCGGCGTCAGCGCCAGGTAGCGCTCGAAACAGGCTATGGCTTCGGAGTACGCATGGAGCTGCATCGCAACGTGCGCGCGGTCCCGAATCTCGTACGAATCATTCGCATCGAGGATGAGAAGGCGGTCGATGGACGCCGCCGCGCGCGGCAGATCGTGACGAGTCAGGTACGCGGCCTTCAGGTGCGCGAGCTCGCGGGCGAGAATCTCCTTCGGTGAAAACGAGCGCAGATGATGCTCGCGAAGCCGCACGCCGCCGCCGTAGACTTCATCGAGTAGTTCCTGCAGCTCGGCTGCCGACAACACGCGTCCGCCGTCGAACGGATCGATGACGATCTGTCCGAACGCGCCGCTGAATTTCACGAGGAACCTCCCGGGCAACGAGACGCCTGAAACGTCGACCGTTCCCGTCATCGCGACCCGCCGCGAGATCTCGATGTAAAGAATCGACAGCGTGATCGGAAGCCCGGCGTGCTTGTCGAGCGTTTCGTTCAGAAGCGCCGAGCGCGGATCGTAGTAATCCTCGTCCTCGCCATGAAATCCCTCTTCTTCGAAAAGCAGCCGGTTGATGCTCTCGACGATTCGTTCCGGCGCGCGCGATCCTTCCAGACGGCCGCGCAGAGCACCGCTCCAGCCATTCACCTGCTCCAGGTAACGCTCGATGTCGAGCCCGGGATGATCTTCGAGAGCAATGACCAGCGAAGCCTCGACGAGATCGATCTCGGGGTCAGGCCTGCCGGCGATCTCGCGGAATCGTTGCCGTGCGAGCGCCGGGTGCGTCAACACATGCGCCGACTGCATAGCTTCACTCCTCCTGCTGAAACGCGCGAACCTTCTGCCGCAGCGCATCGCTGATCGGCATCTTCGCCTGCGCCTTCCAATCGAACAGAACGACAACCACGCTTCCCGTAGCCGCAACCGCACCAGTCGATCGTTTGCGGATTTCGTAGTGGGTATCGAACGACGTGTTGCGCATCTCGCCGATGCGGACGCAGATGTCGATCGGCTCCATCTCGATCTGCAATTTGAAGTCGATCTCCGCGCGGGCCACGATGAAGCCGATGTCGGTCGGGACGCCTTCAGCACCCGTGAGCGCAAACCAGAGCTGCGCACGCGCCCATTCGAAGTACGTGAGGTAGACGGCGTTGTTGACGTGGCCGAACGCGTCGACGTCGCGAAAGATCACCTGCCACGGAACGACGAACCAGCCGTTTTCGAAGCGCGGCGTTTCAGGCACGGCTCATTGTACAGTCGCTGTCGACGACGGCGCGGCAGCCATCGCACGCGTGCACGACTGCAGATAGCGTCCGGGCAGCGGATGATCGAGATACGGCGCGATGATCTGAGACGCCGCCACAAGCAACTTCAAGTCGACTCCGGTGTCGATTCCCATCTTCTCGAGCATGTACACGAGATCCTCGGTAGCCATGTTGCCGCTCGCTCCGGGCGCGTACGGACATCCACCCAACCCGCCCGACGATGCGTCGAACGTCGGGATTCCCATTTCCAAGGCGGCGAGCGTATTCGCCAGCGCCGTTCCGCGCGTGTCGTGAAAATGCATCGCCAGCTTCGACGCCGGAATCACCTGGAGAAGCATTCCGATGACGCCTTGCACCTGCACTGGCGTTCCCACGCCGATCGTGTCGCCGACGGAGACTTCGTAGCATCCGAGGTCGAGGAGGCGCGCGGAGACTTCGAGGACCTTTTCCGGAGCAACGTCGCCTTCGTAGGGACAACCAAACGCGGTCGAGACGTAGCCGCGGACGCGCATCCCTTCCGCGCGCGCGCGTGCCGCGACCGGCGCATAGTTGATGAACGACTCGTCGATCGTCATGTTGATGTTGCGCTGATTGAACGTCTCCGATGCCGCGGTGAAGATCGAGATCGACTTCACGCCCGTTTCGATGGCGCGATCGAGTCCGCGCATGTTCGGCACGAGCACTGGATAGTCGACTCCCGGGTCCTTCGGGATGTTGCGATAGACCTCGGCGGTGTCGGCCATCTGCGGCACCCACTTCGGACTGACGAACGCGCCGGCCTCGATCGTCGTCAGGCCCGCGTCGGCGAGCACCGTGATGTAGTCGACCTTCACCTCGGTCGGAATCGTGACCTTCTCATTCTGCAGACCGTCGCGCGGCCCGACTTCGACGACGTGGACGTGATCGATCGTGATCTTCATGACAATGTCACCAGGTCCAAACCGGGCTGCACCATCTCTCCTTCCTTGCAATGGATCGACGTAACCGTTCCGTCGCGCGGTGCGGTGATCTGGTGCTCCATCTTCATCGCTTCGAGGATGAGCAGCGGCGCGCCCTTTGTCACCTCGTCGCCAATGCTGACGAGAATCTTGAGGACGACACCCGGCATCGGCGCGCTGAGCGAGTGATCGCTGTGCTTCGCGCGCGCGCGCTGCCCTTTGCCCGCAACGCTGGCGATCCATATCTCGCCGTCGTACGCGAAGCTGACGTCGGTGCTGTCGACGATGAACGGCACGAGATGCGTGCGCCCTTCGACGCGCAACTCCGCCTCGTTCCCACGAACGGCCACGAGCTCGATCTCGTGTTCGCCCGCGCGAAACACGCCGCCGCTGCGCTCGAGATCGAGCTCGCGCGACTCGCCGTCGATCGTGATGATTTTCTCAGCCACGTGGCGAGTTTACCGCGCCAACTCCGGAGCCAAACTACGAATTGACGTCAGCAAGCCTGTCATCCTGAGCCGCCGAAGCCGCGCCTCCACGCTACTTTGACAATCGACAGGCATAGCGGCGGAGGACGGTCGAAGGACCCCCTAATTCTGTGCCGGCGGGGTGGTGGAAAAAACAAGGCAGAGAATTAGGGGGTCCTTCGCCCGTCCTCCGCCGCCGATTTTTGCCGGACGCGCGCATCGCGAATCTTGCGGCGGCTTCGGCGGATCAGGATGACAGCATGACTGTCAGCAGTGCGTGCAATCGGTCCGCATCCGCTGTCGGTTCCAAGCACGCGTACGCCTCGCAAACGTACGCCATCGCGCGATCCGCAGGACGATTCTCCATCAGCGGAAGATCGCCGGAGCCATCGCCTGCAACCAGAACACGGTGCGGTAGAAACTCTTCGCCGGCGGTCTTTCGCAACGCGCGGAAGATGTCGTCGTCAATCCCCCCGGTGATGACGATCTCTTTCGGCTGGCCGGCACGCCATTCGGCGGCGCCGAGGAGGAGGCCGAAGCCGGTCGGATAGCGCTCGGCCAGCGGCGCGATCGCCGCAATCGTCTTCGTCGCCGCCTCGGCGTAGCGTTCCTCGCCGAAGAGTATCGCGAGACGAAGGAGCACGTCGGCGGCGAGCGAGTTTCCTGATGGCGTGGCGTTGTCGAACAGATCTTTCGGCCGCGTGATGAGCGTTTCGTGATCAGTCGGAGTGTCGAAGAAACCGCCGTTTTGCGCGTCGGTGAATCGATCGAGAATCTGATCGGCCAGTTGGCGCGCAGCATCGAGGTAGCGGCGCTCGTGCGTCGCCTCGTAGGCGAGTACAAGACCCCATGCCACGCCGCTGTAGTCTTCGAGCAGGCCGGCGATCTTCGGTGTGCGCATCAGGCGTCCACTCGCATCCATTCGAGTCAGGAGAAAATCGGCGTTGCGCCGAACCACATCACGATACGAATCGCGATCGAACGCAACGGCCGCCTCCGCGAACGCGGCCAGCATCCAGCCGTTCCATCCGGAGAGAATTTTCTCGTCGCGCGCAGGCGGAATCCGCTGCGAGCGCGCGCCGTACAGCTTGCATTTGCCGCGCTCCGCGATGTCGACGAGTTGATCGAGTGTGATGCCTTGATCCGCCGCGACCGACTCCGGATCGCGCGGCACATTGAGGATGTTGTTTCCTTCCCAGTTGCCACGGTCGGTGATGTCGTAAAGCGCGCAGAAGATTCGCCCTTCCCCATCACCGAGCAGTGCCATCACCTCGGCCCGCGTCCAGACATAGAACTTCCCTTCGACACCTTCGGAGTCGGCGTCTTGCGTCGCGTAGAAGCCGCCATCGGGCGACGTCATCTCGCGCTGCACGAAGCCGAGGATCTCGTGAGCGATGCGGGCGAAGAAAGGATCCTTCTTGTACTGCCACGCGCGCGTGTAGAGGCGCGCGAGCAACGCGTTGTCGTACAGCATCTTCTCGAAGTGCGGGACGAGCCAATGCGCGTCGGTGGAGTAGCGATGAAAGCCGCCGCCGACCTGGTCGTACATTCCGCCGCGCGCCATCTTCGTCAGCGTGTGCGTGATGATGTCGTCGAGCCGCCGATCGCCATTCCGCCACGCCACCTGCATCAGAAAATCGAGCGTCATCGACGGCGGAAACTTCGGCGCGCCTCCAAATCCGCCGTTTGCGGGATCGTAGCCTTGCGCGATGCGTGCGGCCGCGCGGTTGAGCGCGTCGTGCTCCAGCGTTCCGCCACCCTGAAACTTGACCGTACTCAACGAGCGGACGACTTCCGCCGACGCCGCCTCCACATCCTCGCGCCTCGCCCGATACGCCTCGGCCACATGTTCCAGCACGCGCCGGAAGCCCGGCATCCCGTGACGATCCTCGGGCGGAAAGTACGTTCCCGCGTAGAACGGCGCACCGGCCGGCGTGAGGAACATCGACATCGGCCAACCCCCGTGACCGGTCATCATCTGCACCGCTTCCATATAAATCGAGTCGACGTCGGGACGCTCTTCGCGATCGACTTTGATCGAAACGAACTTCTCGTTGAGGATTGCCGCAAGCTCGTCGTTCTCGAACGACTCGCGCTCCATCACGTGGCACCAATGACACGCGGAGTAACCAATCGAAAGAAAGAGCGGCTTGTCCTCCGCGCGCGCTTTTGCGAACGCTTCTTCGCCCCACGGATACCAATCGACAGGGTTGTGGGCGTGCTGGAGAAGGTAGGGCGAGGTTTCGTTCGCGAGGCGGTTGGGCATGCGTACAGAGTCTATGCCTGCTGTCGTTCCGTTCGAAGCGACCCGCCATTGCTGTCATCCTGAGTCGCCGAAGCCGCCGCCATGCTCGATCTCTCGCGCAGCACGGCGTGGCGGCGAAGGACGATCGAAGGACCCCCTAATTCTCTGCGGGTTTCACACCTTCCCCACCGGCAGAGAATAGGGGGTCCTTCGACGTCCTCCGCCGCGGTGTCTGCCGGTTGTTAGTGCAGCGAGTTGTCCCGCAGCTCCGGCAGTCTCAGGATGACAGCAACTCCTAGTTGCCTAATTCGAGCGTCACGCTTTCGGATGGGCCTTCTTGTACACGGCGATCAGCTGCCAGTCGTTGAGGTGTGTGTACTTTTGCGTCGTCGACAGCGAGACATGGCCGAGCAGTTCCTGGATGCCGCGCAAGTCGGCACCGGCGTTGAGCAGATGGGTTGCGAACGAGTGCCGCATCGTGTGTGGTGACACGCCGGCGCGAAGCGAGGCTCCGCGAACGTAACCGTCGAAGAGACGCCGCACGCTGCGCGTCGTGATGCGCTGTCCGCGATAGTTGACGAAGAGCGCGGGCTCCTCGATATCGGTAACGAGCTCGCCGCGAACGGCCAGCCACGCGCGGATCGAGGCCTCCGCCTTCGAGCCGAACGGCACGATGCGCTCTTTCGATCCCTTGCCGCGCACTTTCACCAATCGCGCGCGAAGCTCGACGTCGTCGATGTCGATGCCCACCAGCTCACTGATGCGCAATCCGGACGCGTAGAGCATCTCGAGGAACGCATGATCGCGCAGGCCAAGCGAATTCGAGGTGTCGGGTTGTTCGAGCAGCAGCGCCACATCGGCAGGCTGCAACACCGCAGGCAGATGCTTCTCCCGTTTCGGCGTCGAGACGATGCGGGCCGGATTGGCCTCGACGACACCTTCGCGCATCAGGTACTTGAAGAACGACCGCACCGCCGACAGGTGACGCGCCGCCGAGGCGCGAGCGAGCTTGCGGCGCGCGAGATGCGCAAGATACGAGCGGATAGCGAGATGATCGACCTTCTTGAAATCGAGTTGGTCGCGGCCGAGCGTGAGGTAGTCGTTGCAGAGAAACGAGATCAGCGACTCGAGATCGTCGCGATAGGCATGAATCGTATTGACGGAGACATTTCGCTCGTAGGTAAGGTAATCGAGAAAATCGCCGATTTCGTTCTTCACACCCGCGCTCCCATGTACTGCAAGTGTTGAATGTTAAATGTTAAATGTTGAATGTTGAAATCGGAGTCATCGGGGTGCCTGAAATCATTCAACATTTAACATTCAACATTGAACATTCAACACTCCGCTTTGTGCTAGCGTACGCCCGCCCACGGAGGCACAGATGACCGACGCAAATCTCAAGAAAACCCCACTCAACCAGCTCGAGCACGAGCTCGGCGGAAAGATGGTCGATTTCGGCGGCTGGGAGCTTCCGGTTCAGTTCAGTGGGATCCTCGAAGAGCACGCCGCGGTGCGCGAGCATGTCGGCCTCTTCGACGTCTCCCACATGGGCGAGCTGACAGTCAAAGGTCCTGAGGCGCTCACCCTTCTCCAACGCGCCACGTGCAATGACGTATCGAAACTTCAGAATGGACGTGCGCAATACAACGGGCTGCTCTATCCGACCGCCGGCTTCGTCGACGACATCCTCATCTACCAGAACGCCGCGGACGACTTCTTCGTCGTCGTGAACGCATCGAACAGCGACAAGGATTACGAATGGATCGCGGATGCGGCGAAAGGGATGGACGTCGAAGTCCGCAACGTCAGTGCTGACTACGCGCAGCTCGCGTTGCAGGGACCCGAAGCGGAGCGCCTCCTGCAGCCGATGACGGACGTCGACCTCGCGCCGATGAAGTACTACCACTTTGGCACCGGCCACGTCGACGGCGTTCCCGCGATCGTCTCGCGCACCGGCTACACCGGCGAGGATGGATTCGAAGTCTACGTCGAGCCGTCGGAAGGGCCGCGCACCATGCGCAAGCTTCTCGACGCCGGAGCGAAACCGTGCGGACTCGGCGCGCGCGACACGCTCCGACTCGAAGCGAAGATGGCGCTCTACGGCAACGACATCGACGAGACCACCACGCCGCTCGAAGCCGACCTCGGATGGATCGTCAAAATCGAAAAGGGCGATTTCTTCGGACGCGATGTTCTGCAGCGCGAGAAAGCCGAAGGACCGCGCCGCAAACTCGCAGGCTTCGAGATGGTCGACCGCGGCATCGGCCGTCACGGATACCCGATCGTCGAGGGCAGCGAGGAAATTGGCGTCGTCACCAGCGGCACCCATTCGCCGACATTGAAAAAAGCGATCGGACTCGCATATCTTCCGCTCGGCAAATCAGCGCCCGGCAACGAGTTCATGGTCCTCATCCGAGGAAAAGAAGTGCGGGCGCGCGTCGTCCCAACACCCTTCTACAAGCGATCAAAATAAGGAGCAGTGATGACTCCGGAAGACAGCAGATACGCCAAGAGTCACGAATACATCAACGTAGAAGGTGAAGTCGGAACCATCGGCATCACGGACTACGCGCAGAAAGAGCTCGGCGATGTCGTGTTCGTCGAGCTGCCGCAGGTCGGCACGCAGCTCGAAGCAGGCGACGAGCTCGGATCGATCGAGTCGGTCAAAGCGGTTTCCGAGTTGTTCGCGCCGGTGGGCGGCGAAGTCGTCGAAATCAACGAACGTCTGGCCGAAAAGCCGGAGCTCGTCAACACCGATCCCTACGGCGACGGCTGGATGGTTCGCATCAAAGTCTCCGATCCCAGCGAAGCCGACGAGCTGCTCATGACTGCCGAAGAATACGACGAGTACGTGGAGACGGAATCCCACTAACGTGACCAATCTCCCCGATCCCCTCACCTCGGTTCATCGCTACATCTCCAACGCCGCCGAGGATGTCCGCGAGATGATGGAGGTCATCGGGATCGATTCGATCGACCGCCTGTTCGAGACGATTCCCGACGACGTCAAACTCAAATCCTTGCTCGACATCCCCGGCCCATGGTCGGAGATCGAGTCGCGGCGCTGGTTCCGCGCGCTGGCCGCGAAGAACAAATCCGCTGCCGATCACGTCTCATTTCTCGGCGGCGGCGCGTACCTTCACTATCAGCCGGCGTGCATCGATCAATTGCTGCTGCGCGGCGAGTTCCTGACGTCGTACACGCCGTATCAACCCGAGGTGTCGCAGGGAACGCTGCAGACGATCTTCGAGTATCAGACGCATCAGTGCTTGTTGACTGGACTCGACGTTGCCAACGCATCGCTCTACGACGGATCGACGGGACTGTGCGAAGCCGTGCTGCTCGCCGAGCGTGTCGTGCGCAATCGCAAGAAAGTCGTGATCGCGAAGTCGGTGCACCCGCAGTACACCGAGACCGTCCGCACGTACGTCCAGAACCTCGGGTACGAGATCGTGGAAGTTGGATGGACAGACGATGGCCGCGTCGATACCGCTGCATTGCGCGAAGCGTGCACGAGCGATGTCTTCGCGGTGGCTGTGCAGTCGCCGAACTTTCTCGGCGTGATCGAAGACTACGATGCGATCGGTGCGATCGCCGACGCCGCAGGTGCCGTGAAGATCGCGGTGATCACCGAAGCGACCTCGCTCGGCATCCTGACACCTCCCGGCGCGCATGGATTCGACATCGCCGTCGGCGAGGGACAGGCGTGGGGAATCCCGACGCAGTTTGGTGGACCGTACGTCGGCTTCATGGTCGTTAAAGACGCGCTCAAACGGCACATGCCGGGACGCCTGGTCGGCGAGACTGTCGACGTCGACGGCCGCCGCGCGTACGTCCTGACGCTCGCCACGCGCGAGCAGCACATCCGCCGCGGGAAGGCCACGTCGAACATCTGCACCAACGAAGCGCTCATCGCGCTCGCTGCGAACATGTACCTCTCGCTGATGGGCAAAGAGGGACTGCGCGAAGTCGGCGAGCAGTGTTTGCAGAAGACGGCCTATCTACGCAAGAAGCTCAACGCGATCGGCTCCGTGACGTTGCCGTTCAGCGGTCCCGTCTACAACGAGATCGTCGTGCGCACGCCGTTTCCGGCGCCCGAGATTCTCAAGGATCTCGAGCACGAGAAGATTCTCGGAGGGATTCCGCTGGGTCAGTTCTACGACGGCCACGACAACGACTTCCTCGTCGCCGTGACCGAGCTGCACACGCGCGAACAACTCGATCAACTCGTCGCCGCAATCACGGTGGCGATTTCCCGGGAGCGGCGATGACCACGACGATTGAAAGCGACGCCGCTGTGACCGCTGCTCCGCAAAACTCAAATCGCGAAGGGCTGATCTTCGAGCATTCGAAGCGTGGCCGGCGCGGTTACAAACTTCCCGATCTCGATGTGCCGGAAGATGCGGAGGCGTTGCCGGCGTCGCTGCGGCGCGGGGAGATCGTGGACGAAGTCGAGGTATCCGAGGTGGACGTGGTCCGCCACTTTACGCGTCTGTCGAAGTTGAATCTGTCGATCGACGCCGGCATCTATCCGCTCGGCTCGTGCACGATGAAGCACAACCCGCGGCTCAATGAAGAGATCGCGCGGACGCCGGGATTCGCGCTGTCGCATCCGCTGCAGCCCGATCATCAGGTTCAGGGAAACCTGTCGCTGCTCTGGCACATCGAGCAGACGCTAATGGAGATCTTCGGCATGCCGCGCGTGACGTTGCAGCCGGTGGCCGGCGCGCATGGTGAGCTGACCGGAATCCTGATGGTGCACAAAGCGCTGGCGAAGACGGGGAACGCGCGCAAGTACATACTCATCCCCGACTCCGCGCATGGGACGAATCCGGCGTCGGCGGCATTCGCCGGCTATCAGATCAAAGAGCTGAAATCGAACAACCGCGGCACGGTCGACATCGACACGCTCGCCGCGGCGGTGACCGACGACATTGCCGCGTTGATGATCACGGTGCCGAATACGCTTGGCGTGTTCGAAACGGATATCAAAAAGTTCGCAGAAATTATGCATGATAAAGGCGCATATCTTTATTGCGACGGCGCCAACCTCAACTCATTCGTCGGCATCGCCCGCCCGGGCGACATGGGCATCGACGTCATCCACTCCAACCTGCACAAGACCTTCTCCACGCCGCACGGCGGCGGCGGTCCGGGGGCGGGTCCGGTCGGTGTTTCCAAGCGCCTCGTGCCGTTTCTGCCGACGCCGACCGTCGAGAAGCGCGAGGACGGCACGTTCTATCTCGATCACGGCCACCCCGACTCGATCGGCCGCGTCCGCGCGTTCAACGGCAACTTCAACGTGCTCGTCCGTGCGCTGACCTACATGCGCTCGATGGGCCCCGACGGTTTACGCCGCATCGCGCAGATCGCCGTGCTGAATGCGAACTACATCCGCGCCCGGCTGCGCGGCTCGTATCACCTTCCGTACGACGCGCCGTCTCTGCACGAAGTCGTCTTCAGCGACAAGTTGCAGACTCCGAAAGACGTACATACGCTCGACATCGCCAAACGCCTCATGGATTACGGATTCCATCCGCCGACGATCTACTTCCCGCTGATCGTCGCCGGCGCGCTGATGATCGAGCCGACCGAAAGCGAGCCGAAGGAAGAGCTCGACGCCTTCTGCGACGCGATGATCGCCATCGCACGTGAGTGCGAAGAGCGCCCCGAGCTCGTTCGCAGCGCACCGCACACGACGCCGGTGCGAAGACTGGATGAAGCACGCGCGGCGAGGCAGCCTGTGTTGCGCTGGAAGCGCTGAGGGGCGTTATCGACCCGACGTTCGCGCTCGCCACGCCGCTCTGACTCTCTCCATTCTCCGCTCGATGGCGGATGAGATCCGCGCGCCGACGCCGGTCGGCTGCGCGCGCCGCGCGTACCAATATCCCTCTGGTTCGCGCCGGAGTGAATACCCTCGCCGCAACGAATCGCTCCGTCCGAAATAGTGGCCGACCATGCTGCGCCGCGTTAGCGAAGGCTGCGTGATCGGCTCCGCACCGTGGACGAGATCAGCGTGCCAGAGAACGACGTCGCCGGCGGCCGCGAAGATCGCGACCGGCTCCAACGCGCGGGTATCGATCTCGTGCTGCATGTACGCAGCCCACGCCGTGAGCTCGCCCGGCTGCGCGTGAAACCCGCCGTCTGAAAAGACGAACGGAGGAATCCGATGACTGCCGGGGTAGAGCCGAAGAGGACCGGCCCCAGCTTGCACGTCTTCCAAAGCGACCCACGCCGCGACCAGCTTGCCCTTCGTTGAGGGCGTCATAAAGAGAGAATCGGCGTGATACTCCTGGCCGCTTCCTTTCTCGAGATTCAGGCTGTTGCAGAGCACCCCCTGCTCACCCAACAGCGTCTGGACGACCTCGAGTAGCGGAGGATATAGCAGCAGCGATCGCACCTCGTCAGACTGAAGGTATAGATCGTTGATCTTGATGCGATGCGCGCGCTGGTCATCGGAAAGATCCGACATCCGGCAGCGCACACCTTCTTCGACGTCATCAACCGTAATCCTCGAAGGCTTCGACAGCCAGATCTCATCGACGAGTCTGTTGATGCGATCGATCGCGCCACCACCGATGATCCTTTGCAGGTGCAGGAAGCCGTTCTCTGACCAGCGCTGAAGAAGCTCGTGATCAATTCCTTCCTGCATGCGACAGTGATACGGCTTTCCGTAGGTTTCGTCCAGAGATCCCGATCGCAGCCGTAACGTCAGGCCGTTCCAGTCGTAACTCCCCGGCTTCCCCCTTGCAGTAGACTCATTCCCACCTTGCGTCACTACGACGACGAAGATACCGACGACTTTGACAAGACGCTTTCGTTGCGCCGTGTGCCGGAGTCTGTGTCGACATTCTCCGACAAGCGCGTGACCGCGGAGCGGCGCGGATCCTCGGGCTCGCGCATCCTCTTCATCACCGTCGTCGTCATCGCCATCCTCTACCTGGCCAAGCCGGTCTGCGTTCCGATCGCTCTGGCGATCCTGTTCGCGTTTCTTCTGACGCCAATCGTCTCCCTGCTCGAGCGCACACCTCTTCGCCGCACGGGAGCGGTCGTCCTCTCACTTGGCCTGATCGTGACCGCCCTTGGGTTCGGTGGATGGTGGCTCTACACGCAGTTCAATGACGTCGCCAAGGAGTTCACGGACGCGGCCACCAGCGGCAAGATCGAACAGAAGCTCAAGTTTCTGAAGCGGAGTCCCGGTGGAACGATCGACCGGCTCGAGAAAACGCTGGCTCGAGTCACCGCGGCGACTGCGGACAAGCAGGAGCGGGCGGATCTGAAAGTGCGCGTCATTCCCGACGGGCAAAACGTCGCCGGCCGCTACAAAGCGCTCGCGCCGACGATCGAAGTGGTCGCGGCGTCGTTTCTCGTCATCGTGCTCGTCTTTTTTCTGTTGCAGGACCGCGAGCAATTACGCGACAAGATGTTGCGGCTGGCTGGCCGCGCCCATCTCACCGTCACGACGCAAGCCATCGGCGAGACCTCGGATCGCATCAGCCGTTATCTGCTGACGATTGCGCTACTCAACGTCGGGTTCGGTCTGCTCATCGGTCTGGGCCTGTTTTTTCTGAACGTGCCGCACGCGCCGCTGTGGGGCGTGCTGGCGGGACTCTTTCGCTTCATCCCGTACGTCGGCGCGGTGTTGAGCGCGGCGTTGCCGACGTTTCTCTCCATCGCCGTTTTTCCGAACTGGTACATCCCGCTTGCCGTGCTCGCGCTCTTCATCCTTACCGATCAGCTCATCGGCGGGTTTATCGAGCCTATCGTGGTCGGGCATCGCGTCGGAGTCTCGCCAATCGCGCTGCTCGTCTCGGCAATTTTCTGGGGATGGCTGTGGGGACCGGTCGGCCTGCTGTTGGCGACACCGATCTCGGTCTGCCTCACCGTCGGCGGCGAGTTCATCCCCGCGCTGCGCGTGTTCTCGATCATGTTCGGCTCGGAAGATCCGCTGGAGGGCTACCTCAGCTTCTACAACCGGCTGCTTCTGCGCGACCGCACCGGCGCAATTGCCATCGCCGATCGTCACGCCGAGAGCGACACGATGGAGGAGATGTTCTCCGATCTCTTCATCCCGACGCTCACCTTTGCCCAGGAGGAGCTCGACCGCAAGCGCATCACGTCGGCGAACGATCACTTCATCAAGGATGTGATCCGCGAGCTGATCATCCGCTACGGTGACCGCAACGCCGGCGTTCCCGATCCTGAGCGCCACATCGTCGCTGTCTCCGTCGCCGGCGAGCGCCTCTCCCTCGGCACCCTGATGCTGACGCAGTTGCTGCGCGAGGAAGGGTTCTCGATCGATTACTTCACCGATCTGCCAGACGCCGAGCTGATCGCGTTCATCGGCGAGGTGAAGCCGGAAGCCGTCTTCGTCTCCTGTACGAATCCCGATCACCTCGAGGCCGGCTACGGCCTGCTGCAGTTGATTGCGGCGTCATTCTTCGATCTGATGATCGGCGCGGGCGGCTCCGCATTCGCGAAAGACCGCGCCAAGACGCTTTCCGCGGGCGCGACCTACGTTCCAACGACGCTCACCGAAGCGAAGGAAGACTTCCTGATGCGGCGGAAAGCAGCAAGGCGGAAGATCTCGCGTTCGATCACATTCAGCGGCACGCGATTCCGTGTACCGCCGTCGGCGTAGTCGCCGGCCGGTGCGGAGGGACGCCCGCTACACTCACTCGAGGATCCTCAGTGGCCCGCGGCGCGCCGACGTCCATTCGGCACTTCCGGAGGGCAGCCTCCCGGGTTGTAGGTGAATACGCCCGTAAGTGTCGCCGTTGCGCCGTCTGGGTTGATGACAGTAATGACCGGCCTACGATTATTGAACCATTCCGGCACTTTGGTCCTGATCGTGAACGGGTCCTTCACGGTCACGTCAGCAGAATCGGTAGTGCCGAACTGTATTGCCGCGCCATCCTGAAAACCGTCTCCCGAGATCGTGACGAAGCTGCCACCCTCGATCGGCGCGCATGTGGGCGAAATCGATGTGATTACGGGCCCCGCTATCACCTGAACCGCTTTTGTATTGCCAACGATGCCGCGATCCAGGGTGCTGAAAGTCCGGATACCAGTTCCGACCGTGGCCGGCGCTCGCAGAGTAGCGGCGGAGCTCGTGATCGAGACAGGCGACAATGGCGTTGCATCGAGTAGAAAGGTCACACCCCGACGCAAGGCGGCGCCAGCAAGCACAAATTCACCGCCGGCGGTAATCGACGATGGAAATACTTTGACCACCGGCAGGTCAGGCGCGACGACCTCGACGTTCCTGCTATAGGATCGTCCGGCATAGTCCACGTACGTCAATTTGGCGCTCCCAAGGGTCTCGGGGTAACGGAAATGCCAGCTGTACTCATAGCCGAAATCTTCTGCAAGGACGCCATTGAGGAGTATTTGATCATCCAACCTCGCATTATAGTGATCCTCATAGACGTAATTCCCTCCAGTGGTGGTGGTATAGATGCCAAATGGGAGGTACAGTTGTGGATCGTCATAGGAAGTGAATTCGAACGCCTTTGGCAGGGTAGCAGTCGCATTTCCGCAGGTGATTGACACGGGTACCACACCGGCGGCATGGGGCGGAGTCTCGATGCCAACGTCTGTCGGAAACCCGTTGTAAATGACGGGTACAGCGACTCCATCGAGCCGTACTGTGCACAAATCAACGTCAAAGTTCAGACCATGGAGTCTAAGGTAGGTGCCGCCCTTCCGAGTGCCTCTGGCCGGTCCTATATTTACGCTCCCGACCTCGGTCAGAATCGGCTGGAACAGATCAAACCGGAAAGCGTTCGGCACGACGAATTTCTTTGTGCCGCAGCGAACGGCGACGTCTACCCTGTCTGGTATGTGCGGAGGCGTCATCACGACGATCGCGCCGGAGCTCTGCGAGACCACACTCTTAACGGGCCTGTCGTCGAAGGTAGCAACGCAGTGTCCCGCAAACCCGTTTCCTGTGATGGTTATCTTCTCGCCACCGGTCGAAGCACCGTATGAAGGGGAAACTCCCGTAACAAGGGGACCTCCCGGTGAGATGACGCTGACTGCGAAATCCCCGTAGGTCCCACCGTCGACAGCAAACAGAGTGCCCCTGACGTTGGTGCCTCCAGACCCGATTGCGCGTACCGGAATCCGCGCCTCTCCGTTGCTGTCGAAAACAACCTCGGCAGGAACATCGACGACTCCTCCGACAAAAGCGCGCAACGTCATCACCACTGGAACTGACGATGGCGGATCGATTCGCGCCGTTACCATCGCCGTCCCGCCAAACGATAGGGAAACGAGGATCGGGTCATACGAAAGCGCCCGCACGTCGTAGACCGTTATTCCCACTGTGTACGAGCGTCCCCCACGCGACGCCGGGAGCGTTGCGACAATTGCACCCGTGCCGGCATTCGGACAAACAAAGTTAAGATCTGCGCCCGACGCTCCCGCCGCGATTGTCACGAGGGGGGGAAGTGTGCAAAGCGCGGGTCCGCTGCTCTGTAGCGTTACCTGCTCGGCGGCAACTGCCGGGTCGGTGAGACGGATGCTTAATTTTCCCACTCCGCCGCGAGAAACGTTCTGTTGTACCGGTGTGACGGGGTCGTCATCATCACGGATCGTGCAGATCGCCGTAGTTTGGCCCGCAACAATGGGTGCCGCCGGCATTAGTTGAACCGTAAAGGTCTTATCACCCTCCGGGTTCAAATCGCAGATGATCGGAACCGAAAGATCGCCCGTCTGTTGGCCATCTCCAAACGTGACACCGCCCCCGCTCCAAAGATAATCGACGCCTTGCTTCGCGCTGCCGCCAACTACGGCAACCGGGACGAACGTGATACCAGGCAAAGCGGATGTCAGAGCGACTCTGAAGTGGGCGTTATTAAGGGCTGTCGCTTGCCCTTTTACAGGATTGCCTTCATCGACCGTCAGGTCATAGATTGAAATCACTGGTGGCTGCTCATCGTCGATGATCGTGAGCGTTGCGCTGCTCGGCTCGACGACCACGCCGCCGCTGTCCACACTCACGATCTTGATCAGAAAGGAACGGCCAGGGTTGTAATACTTGTCGTCCGAAAACGGGAAAACATGCGAGGTAACTTGGTCGGGAAGTAGACGATAGGTCGATCCTGTTTGGTGACCGCTTGGGAGCTCGGTAAAGAGAAACTGGACATCGTTGAATTTAGGAAGTGTCCCCGTGCGCGTCAGTGTGACAGTCGAGGGCCCGTTCTCCGCAACGGTATACGAATTCGATGTAAAGCTGACCGTGAACGGAGGCGTCTGTGCGAACGCGGGAACCGATAGCGCGATCAGAAGTGCGGAAACAGTGATGCCCTGGAGGAATTTGCGCATAGTTGGGGACCGGGAAAACGGATGGTAGCGAACGGCGGCAATAACCGCAAATCGGCGTCATAACGCGCCTGATCGAGATCAACGCACAGTCGTCACACTGAAGTGTGGCGCATCACCCCGGCGGCCAGCTTAGATTGCGCCCGCCCAGCAGGTGAAAGTGGATGTGGTACACGGTCTGTCCGGCGTCGTCGCCGTGATTCGCGACGACGCGGTATCCCTGACCGCTCAACTGGAGGCTGCGCGCGATCTCCGCTACACGCACGAGAGTCATGCCGATTGCCGCGGCATCCTCTTCGTTCAGATCGTCGAGCGATGCGATGTGTTTGCGCGGAATCACCAGCACATGAACCGGCGCCTGCGGGTTGATGTCGTTGAAGGCGACGGCCTGATCGTCTTCGAAGATCTTTTTCGCCGGGATTTCGCCGCTGATGATGCGGCAGAACAGGCATCGGTCATTTGCAGGCATGGCTCGAAATGATACGACGTTCGGGTAGGATCATGCGCCAATGAACAGTGATGTGCGGATGGCCATCGGCATCGCTCTGATCGGGGTTGGCGTGACGGCGATCGTGATATGCATCGGCGTCCTTACCAGCCGTCCCCTGCGAGAGATCATCGCGAAGATGCCGCTGGCGCCGGAACAATGGGTCACCTTCCCTTCCGCGGGCACGTTCGTTCTGCACGGCGAAGACCCGGGATGGTCCCTGATTTTTCTTGGCCTGCGCATCTCTCTACAAGCAGCCGACGGACGGCTCGTCACCGGATTCCGCTGGACGACGGAGAATCGAACCTACGGGATTCCGCTCTGGCGGTGTCTGATTCCCGAGCCGGGCCGCTACTATCTGCGGATTGCGAATCTTCCATCCGATCGCGATCTCTCGCCGTACGGACTCAATTTCGCCCGCACGCTGCCGTTCCGCTCGTGGGGAACGCTGAGCGTGATGATCGCCGCCGCTCTGCTGATTCTCGCCGCCGTCATCATGCTCGCCGTCTGAGTGTGATGACGCGATCGATTCCTGCGAGATCTTTCGTGATGTCGATGATGTCGTAGCCGCGCGCGGCGTGACGCAGATCGCCGAGCTGCCCGAATCCGATCTCGAACATCACCAGCGGTGCCCGCCGCGCCTCGAGAATGCGTTTGATGATCTCCGTGCCGATCGGGCCTCCCGTCAATGCGACGCGCGGCTCGTGATCGCGCACCTCAACATCGAGCCCTTCAACCTCGGCAGCCGGAATGTACGGCGGATTCGAGACGATGAGGTCGAATTCGCCGCGGATCGCATCGAGCGCATCGGACGCCACGAAACGGACGAGCGATCGATGCCGGCGCGCGTTCCGCGATGCCACGACCAGCGCCGCAGAAGAGATATCGGCCGCGAAAACCTCAAGATCCGGCCGTGCGCGCTCCAGCGAGATAGCCACCGCTCCGCTTCCCGTCCCGACATCGAGCACGCGCCCTCCTCCCGGCGCGCGCGCAATCGCGGTCTCGACGAGAATCTCGGTATCGGGCCGCGGAATGAGAACGCGCTCATCGACATACATCTCGCGTCCGAAGAACTCTGTCTTGCCGCGGATGTACTGCAGCGGCTCGCGTCGAAGCCGTCGCTGAAAGAGAGCCTCGAATGGCGCCGGATCGATCACCTCTTCACCATGCGCAAACAGCCACGCCGGCGTCCGGCCGGTGACATCCGCGAGCAGCACGTCGACATCGCGCGGATTCACGCCGTGTGACGTAGCGACCTCGCGAGAGCGCGCGCGAAGCGATGCAATCGACTCGGTCATGGGCAGTCTGGTCTCACTGCCGCTGACATCCCCGCTGTCATCCTGAGCCGCCGAAGCCGCCGCAAGTCTCGCAGCCCTCGCACCGGCAGGGATCGGCGGCGAAGGACGGTCGAAGGACCCCCTTGTTTCGTGCGATGGATCAAGACACAACCTGGCAAATAAGCAGGGGGTCCTTCGACGTCCTCCGGCACTTCGTGTCCTCCGGCAGTCTCAGAATGACAGTGAGGCTCACAGCGTCGCATCACACTCACGGCACCGACTCCTCGCTATAAGTCAGCTCCAGAAACACATCCTCCAGCGCACGATCGCTCTTCAACTCATTCGTCGTTCCGCTGGCGACGATCCGGCCACGATTCAAAATCGCAATCCGGTTGCAGACCGCTTCGGCGACCGAGAGCGTATGCGTCGTCAGGAAAACGGTCTTCTTCTCATCGGCAAGACGGCGGAACAACAGCTTTACCTGTTTCTGCGCGAGCGCGTCGAGTCCGACCATCGGCTCGTCGATGATGAGCAGCTCGGGATCGTGAACGAGCGCCGACACGATGACGAGCTTCTGCTTCATCCCATGCGAGAGATTCTCGATTCGTGCGTCCGCCCAGTTCGCGATCCCAAAATACGCGAGCAGATCCATCGCCCGCGCTTCGCAATCGCGCCACTCGCGGCTGTAGAGATTCGTCACGAACTGCAACAACTCGCGGCCGGTCAGCTTCTCGTATAAGAACGGGCGATCGGGGATGTAGCCGGTCATCGCCTTCACACGAACGCCGTCCTTCGTGACGTCGAGTCCGTTCACGCGCACCGATCCCGACGACGGCAGCGAGAGACCAGCCAGGATGCGGATCGTGGTCGTCTTCCCCGCGCCGTTCGGGCCGAGGAAACCGTAGATCTCGCCGCGGGCGACGTCGAGGGAAATGTCATCGACCGCGGTGAAGTCGCCGTAGCGCTTGGTGAGATTGCGGATCTCGATCATCGGACGGCCCGGCGCGGCAGGGTATCATCGGCGCGAAGAACTTTCGGCAGCGGGAACCGTAACCAAGAATGGCTGAACGTGAGCAACTCGACGATCGTACCCTCGTGGGACGCATCCTCGAGGGCGACCGAGACCGTTACACAGAACTGGTGAAGCGCTATGAAAAGCGCATCATCAACTACGTGTATCGGATCACGCATCGCTACGAAGACGCGCACGATCTGACCCAGGAAATCTTCGTGAAGGTCTATCTCGCACTCGATCGCTACGATCCGAAGTATCAGTTCTCGACCTGGCTCTTCCGGATCGCGCAGAACAGCGCCATCGACGCGCTCCGGAAAAAGACGGTGAGCGAAGTCTCGATCGCCGCCAAGCCCGGCGACGACGATACGAAAGAGCGCGAGTTCCCCGACACCGGAATCTCGCCGTATCGAGCGCTGAACAATAAGCAGCTCGCCCACGCCATCGACACGGCGGTCCTCAACCTGCCGCCCGATTATC
Source organism: Thermoanaerobaculia bacterium (assembly GCA_034665065.1). GTDB lineage: Bacteria > Acidobacteriota > Thermoanaerobaculia > Gp7-AA8 > Gp7-AA8 > JADGNZ01. The sequence goes on from JAXDGL010000021.1 coordinate 44,983, forward strand.
GCGAGCTGATTCAACTCCGGCACTTTGCGGAGCTATCCTATGAGGAGATCGCTTCGATGAAGAAGCTTCCCCTCGGCACCGTCAAGAACAAGCTGTTTCGGGCCCGCAACCTGCTGAAGGTCGAGCTCGAAGGATTCGTGGAACCCCTATGAAAGACCCGGCGGCCGAACAGGCGTGTCAGCGCTACATGGAAGATCCCGAAGGAAACGCGGGGCATCTGGAGACGTGCGCGGAATGCCGCGCGGTCGATGCGGCGCTCGCCGCGAAGACGGATCTGAAATCCGCGCCGATCTCGCTCGATGCGCTGCCGCTGGCGCCGTGGGAAGGATCATCGCACCGCGCCTGGCCGGTCGTTCTCGGCGCTTCCACGATCGTCGTCGTGGTCGCGCTCGCACTCTGCGCGGTCGCGGGAATCTCACCGCTGCTTGTAGCAAAGAGGTCGCTGACGTCGATGGACGCAGTCCGTGGTCTTCTGCAGAACGCCTCCGAGTCGTTGCGCGCGGCGTCGCTCGGCGCGCAGGTCGCGTTCGGCGTGGCCTTCATCGTCGTAAATGCGCTGCTCGTCTTCCTGTTGCGGCGGGCGCCGAAGGGGATCGATGCGTAGGGCGCTACGTCTGTTCCTGCCGCTGACCGTCATCGCCGCGACGCTGGTGACGGCGATGGTTGCCGCGCCGCCGAGCTTCAGCGTTCGCGAACCGCTGACCGTTGCCAGCGCCGCGGCGCTGATGCAGAACACCGCCGTAATCGTCTCGCTCCTGGCGATCTGGATGATCGCCGCGGTTGGACTGACGCTGCTGAGTGGCCGCGAGATCCGCTACTCCTCGATCGAGATGCGAGCCAGCGCCCTCCACTGCTTCGCCCTCGGGCTCGTCGCCGTTACCAGCCTCGTGCTGACCGCGATCGTCTGCAGCTACCTGATCCCCTACCACGTCGGCGTCCCGCTCCTCTTTGCCCTCGCCGTAATCGCCATCCTGACGAAGATCTACGGCACGGTCGCGGTCTTCCACGCCGTCGGCACGCTCATCGCGGGAACGCGTACGCGCGAGCAACTGGCGAACCGCCGATGGTTCCGCGGCGATCTCGCCATGGTCGTCGTCGGCGTCCTCGTCCTCGGCATGCTGCGATTAATCCCGATCGTCGGCCCGATCATCTGGGCGCTGGCGTCAGTCTTCGGTATCGGCACCGCGCTGGCGACAAAGTTCGGAAGGCGCGAGCCATGGTTCCTCGCGTGGCGCGCGGTGGAGTCGTAGGGGAGCGGCGCCGGCGAGTCACGCCGCGGGAGTCAGAAGCTCCTGCCAGGCATCTTGCGCAACAAGCTCCTTCTTGAGGACATCCAAAGAAAGCGAGTGTGAGTTCTTGAGTGCTAAAAACCGCTGCAGTCGTTCGGATGCGACGACGTAAGCCGTGGGTTGAACGCTTGGCTTACCGTTCGGCGGATACCAGACGAACACGAGGTAGTGATGATCGCTGGCTCGGAACGGCGACACGATCCAATTCTTCGATCCGTTCAAGGTCTTGACGTCTACCGTCAGCACCCGGCCTGACTGCTGAACCACGGTAATGTCAACGTCATCGCTTTGTGAAACCGTAACCGTCGCTTCAACACCCATGCGGTGCAGCACGGAGACTACAAAAAACTTTGCGGCCCAATCAAGATGCTTCGCTTGCGCCATCCACGCCGGGCGCGGCGAGCCGGACGACCGAACGAATATGGGCTCGCCCCACGCTGATTCGTCATCGGCGTCCGCGATGACCAAAGCATCCATTTCATCGTTCGTCAACTTTCTCTTTTTGGCTTGCCTTGTCATACGCGCCATCCGGTAATCACCCGCATTGACCGCTCACCGGACACATGAATGATCAACTTGAGAATACGACCAGCGTCGGTTCGACCGAGTAACTCGTAGCGATTCGGTCCGTGGGCCTTCTTGTTCGGGCGCGCAAGAAAGTTGTTCCAGATCACTTCGGCTGCTTCCAACTCGACGATTCCGTGAGCTTCGAGCTTTTCCGTATCGTACTCGATGTCCCATTCCGTGGGGCGAAACCGATGCCAGTCGACCACGCTCTTTTGATTCTAACGCTAACTCACACCGCCTTAGACACTTGCCCGGCTGGAAAAGCGCGTTAACCTCGGCAGTAGACGAGTGCGAGGACGACCACACCGAGACACATGATGACTGAGTGGAAGACAATCCAAACATAGTTGAGAGTGTGGTGTTTCGCCTTCGGTAGGAAATTGGGGTCGAGCTGAGCCAAGAAACCGTCGATGCGGTCCCGGCTGCGACGAGCGCGTGCTTCGAACGTGACAGCGGAAAAGACACCCCATGCGCCAAGGACGATGATAAACAGGGCGATGATTGCGGCCGGCCGGCTGTGTGCGATGGCGCCATCCTTGAAGCCCAGCAGACCGAGCATCACACCGACTGTCTGTGCCACCATCGCCGTTGATCGCTCTCGTAGAGTCTCATGATGACGAGCTTGATCGGCGTTTTCCTTGTACCGCTCAAGTAGCAGCGCCTGTTGAGATGGCGGTTGCGCGGACATGAGAACTCCTCCCCTAGATAGATAGGAGGGACTTTGGTCGGCCGTTTCCCTACCCTCGGAAGGAAAGTAGGTTGCACTAAGTATGTTCCGTGCGCTGACCGACCATACCTACTTACTCCGCCTTCATCGCCATCGCCAGATCGATCCTGCGCGCCAGTCGCGAAGGGACCAGTCCCGCCACCAGTGACGCCACGAAAGTCACCGCCAGCGATGCGGCGATCAGTCTCACCGGCGTGTGGAACGCGATCGTCCAGCCGAACGACTGTTTGTTGATCACGTAGATCAGGATCCAGGAGAGGACGTAGCCCATGGCCAGGCCGGCTGCGGTTGATGTCAGGCCGAGCACCGACGATTCGAGCACGAGCATGCGGCGGACCTGGGCGATGGTCATGCCGAGGACCCGCAGCAGCGCCAGCTCGCGTTTGCGCTCCAGGATCAATGCGGCCAGCGTGTTGATGACGCCGAGGACGGCGACGACGATGGCGACGGCGAGGAGGGCATAGGTGATGAGGAAAGTCTGGTCGAAGATGCGCATCACTTCGCCGCGGATCTCGCCGTTGGTGACGGCGAAGGCGTGGTACTTCGGGCCGAGGATCGATTCGAGATTCCGGCGGGCAGTGTCGCGGTCGATGCCGGGCTTCAGATAGACGACGATCGTGTTGATGGCGTCGTCGTCGTAGGAGCGGACATAGAGCGCTCGATCCATCGCCACGACGCCGCGGTCGTTCGAATAGTCGCGATAGACGCCGGTGATCGGGAACGAGCGCCGTCCGTGGATCGTCGTCAGCGCGATCTCATCGCCGACGCCTTTCTCGTACTTCAGCGAGAGACTCTCCGATACGACGACCCCGCTCTTGGCGATCGCGTTCTGCAACGCCTCGGATGACTTGCGCGGCGCGATCATCGGCAGATCGCCGTAGCGTGCGGCGACAGCGAAGTCTCCGCTAGCCAGCGTGACGACCGCGTCGCCGTAGAGCACGCCGCGGGCGCGCGCGCGGTCGAAGGCGGCCACGAACGGGACGTTGGCGAGATCGTTCGAGATCGCGTTCGGAAAGGCGGAGGAGTCGGCGTTCGAGAGACCTTTCGACGGTCTCAGCCAGAGGTCGGAGCTGACTGTCTGATCGACCCAGACGCGCACCGTCTCGCGGAAGCTGCCGACCATCAGCGCGACCGCGACCATCATTCCGATGGCCAGCGAGAGCGCCGCCGCGGCGATCGAAGTTCTTCGAAGTGACGCCGGAATGGACGCCGACGCGAGCTCGCCGACGATCCCGAACGCTGCCCGGTACGGCGCGCGCAGCAAGCGCGAAGCAGACGTCACGATCAGCGCGGCAAGCGCGGAGAAACCGGCGACAACGAAAAGAACCGCGGCGTAGCCGGCGACCGCGATACCGTTCCACGCAGGAAGCCGCGAAAGCAGCGCCGCGACGATGAAGCACACAATCGCGATGACGATTTGAGTTGTGTGAGTTCCGTGCGCGGTCGTTTTCTCGCGCGCCGCTTCGCGGCCTGTCCATCGCTCTCGCGCATCCTCCCCATCGAGCGCCTTTCTCCCCCACGCTTCTTGTGGGGGAGAAGAGCCTGCCCTGAGCGAGCGCAGCGAGCCGAAGGGTGCCGAAGGCGGATGAGAGGGCTGTGCAAAAGAGTACGACCGCCGCACGACGCCCGACAACAACAAACCCGGCCGCACCTGCGCCGCTTCGATCGACGGCTGAATCGCCGAGAGCAGCGAGAGGATCGTCCCCACCGCCACTCCCGCCGCGACGATCGCCGGCGTCAGTTCAATTGCCTGAGGTGCACTGCTGACGTACAGCGCGTTGACCGTCTGTCCGATGAGTTTCAGGATCATCCACGCCAGCCCCCGCCCGAGGGCGACTCCGGCGATCGATCCGACCACGCCAAATGCCAGCCCTTCGAGAATGAACGCGCCGAAGATCTGCGTCGCCGACGTGCCGAGCGTTTTCAGAACGCCAACATCTTTGCGCCGCCGCAGAATGGAGATGAGTACCGTGTTGTAGACGAGGAACATCCCGACCAGCAGCGCCACGCCGGCGAGTGCGAAGAGATTCACGCGAAAGGCGCGCAGCATTTTCTCGACACGTTGATTGCGGCGCGCCGGACGCTCCAGGCGAGCGCTCGCAGGAATCACGCGCATGATCGGCGCCACCAGCGACTCGTCGGGCACGATCAGATCGATGCGCGTCAGTTTTCCTTCCAATCCGAAAGCCGGCTGCACGACGGCGATGTCGGCGATGACGATCGCACCATTGAACGCAGTTGCCGGACCGTGCGCCTCCAGCAATCCGCGAACGATCATCGTCCGCCGTACTCCCTGGATGTTGAGGACGAGTGGCGATCCGAGGCGGAGTGCATGCTCGCGAGCGAAGCTGGCGGGGACGACGACGGAGTCGTTGCTGAAGAGACTCAGATACGTCGCGGCCGATTCCTGATTGCTCGTGACGACGCTGGCGTAGCGGTAGTCGCGAAAGTGAAGGTCGGAGAGGAGGTCGACGCCGAGGAGGCGTACGGGTATCTGTTCGGTTGGCGGCGAGACGCCGCCAGGCCAGCCGCCGGGACGGCGGCGTTCCGACGGCAGGTCAACGACTCCTTCCGCGTCGATCACCGGCGCGAAGCGAACGCCTTGTGGCCAGAACGGCTGAAGCGCGCGAAGAACGTCTTCACTGAGTCCGGCGTCGGAGACGATCTGGTAGTTCGCGCGTCCGGCAACGGCATCGACCGACTCGCTGAACGCGCGCAGCGCGCTCTGATTCGAGAGTGCGATCGCGACGACTACCGCAACACCGACAGCGATGCCGAGGATCGTGAGCACCGTCCGCATCGGCTCGCGAAGAATCGGGCGGAGGATGAGGGCACGGAGAATCATGTTGCGGGTGTCGGCTTTCGGGGGTCGGGAGTGGGAGGGGAGCCGTGCGATTGATCCGGTTCCCGACGCCCAGCACGTCCGGATTCCCCGCGTTCTGCTTCGCTAGTGCGCGTCCGCGTTTCGGGCGAAGAATCTTTCGAGGTTGCTCCGACCCCCGACGCCCGACCAACGACACCCGCCGCATACGCCCGGCCGTCCACCACCTCGATCACATAATCCCCGATCGCCGCCGCACGATCCGAATGCGTCGCCATCACGATCGTGGGACGCCGCGTCGCGTGGATCGTGCGAATGAGGTCGAGGATCATCTCGCCGTTCTTCGAGTCGAGGTTGCCTGTTGGCTCGTCGGCGAGGATCAGCGGCGGGTTGTGGATGATGGCGCGGGCGATTGCGGCGCGCTGCATCTCGCCACCGGAGAGCTCATTCGGATAATGCGTAGCGCGCGATCCGAGTCCGACATCCGCGAGCGCTGCGGCGACGCGCGATTTCACTTCGCTGCGCGGCGTGTTCGCCAGCGAGAGCGGAAAGGCGACGTTCTCGAAGACGTTGAGCGTCGGAATGAGATTGAAGAACTGGAAGATGTAGCCAATCGAGCGGCGCCGCAGCATCGTCAGCCGCGAATCGTCGAGAAGCGACGTCTCCGCATCGTCGAGAAAAATCCTTCCCGAGGTTGGCTTGTCGACAGCGCCGATGAGATTGAGCAGCGTCGATTTTCCGCTGCCGGACGCGCCCATCAGGACTGCGAAATCACCTGACGCGATGTCGAGGGAGACATCGCGAAGCACTTCGACCGCTGCCGACTCGTCGCTTCCCGCGTAGGCGTGCGTGACGTGCTCGAGGCGGATGCGCATCAGGCGCGATTGTACGCGCGGCACGATCGCTGCAATTCGCCGAGTCGCAAAGGGGGACCGACATGATTTGGACCATCATCGCGATTCTGCTCATCCTCTGGCTTCTCGGCTTCATCACCAGCTATACATTCGGCGGTCTGCTTCACATCATTTTGGTCGTCGCAGTGATTCTTCTCATCATCCAGCTTCTGACGGGGCGCCGCCGCCTCTGATAGGCTGAGCAGTCCAAAAGGAGGTAACCCATGGCAGATACAACAAGCGGTGCCGGTACCGGCACCGATGCAGGGAACGACTCGCGCTTCGGAAAAGCAAAAGAGTTTGTCAGCGACAAGTACGACGCCGCGTCCGATGCGGTCAAGAACCAGTACAACCGGGTTAAGGAGAAGGTCGAAGATGTCGACTTCGGTGCCATCACCGATCAGGTTCGGAGCTATGTCCGTTCGAATCCCGGGAAAGCGCTGTTGATCTCAGTCGGTGTCGGATTTCTCGTCGGGCTGCTGTTGCGGCGCGGCGGAGACGAGGAGTAGGAGCGACGATGCCAACCACACGAGACGACGATCACGAACGCTCCGCCGCCGGGATGGACTACGACTTTCCGATCCGTGAGAAAGCCTCGAAGCTCGGCAGCGCGCTGGCCGAGGATGGTCCCGAAGCGCTGTTCGAGGAGATCGAGAAACTGCTGCCGGAGTCGTGGCGCGAGCACATCCGGCAGTTTCCGATCGCCGCAGTGATTCTCGGCGTCGGGATCGGCGTCTGGCTTGGGATGAAGAAAGGCGACGAGCTGATCGCCGCCGGAACGTCGATGGTCACCGCGGCAGCGATGCAGAACGTCACCAACGTCATGCACGCGGCGACGCATCCCGGCGAATAACTCTTGCGAAGCGGCTGCGCGCTCCTCACAATGACTCGTAATGGAGACGTGGCCGCTTCCGCTCGGAGTCGCTGATCACCGGCATCACTACCTCACCTCGCTCGCCGGCGAGGTGCATCGGACGTATTTTCAGAAATACACGCCGCTGACAGTGCGCTGGGGTCAGCAGATCACGCGTAAGAAGCGCCGCTCGATCCGGCTCGGTTCCTACAACCACATCACGACCGAGATCCGTATCCACCCACTGCTCGACTCGCCGGAGATCCCCGCGTTCTTCATCCAGTCAATCATTCATCACGAGTATCTCCACCACGTCCTCGGCGCCAGTCACAACCGCCGCTTCCATGCGCAGGAGCGCCAGTTCCGCTACTACCGCGAGTCAAAGGAATGGATCCGCCGCCACCTCTGGCTGCTGTTAGGGATCAAGCGCGATCGGCATCTGGTGGTCCCGTTAACTGCGCCGCCCCAGATGGTTTTATTTTAGCGACGCTTGGGCGGCGGCGCGTTGTCGGTTGATTGCGCTTCGCGCGTTGTCGGTTCTCGGTTAGTGCGCTTCGTGCGTTGTCGCGGCGCTGATTCATGCGCATCGGAGTTGTCTGATTCAAGCGGCGAGGCTTCTATCGCTTCGCGTCCTTCGATTCGCTCCCTCCGACAACGCGCGAAGCGCAACCAACCGACAACCGACAACGCGCGAAGCGCAACTCAAGTCCCCATCGGGAACGTCAGCGAGTAGATGTACCGTCCACGCGCAACCTGCAAAACGACCGATGATCGTTCCGCCGACTGCGTCAGCGCCTTGTTCAGATCCTTGACCGACGTTACCTCGACGCCGTTCACGCCGACGATGACATCACCCCGATTGAGGCCGATGTTTTCGCTGCGCGAGCCCCGCGAGACCTCGTCGATCACAACCTGACGCCTTTGATCGATCACTCGAAGACCGGCGATCTCCCACAAGATGCGCAACCCGAGGTCGCCGGGTGCTTCGGTGGGATGAACGGAGACGGACTTCGATGCACCGTCGCGCGATACGGTCAGCGGCAGTGGCTGGCCGGCGGTCACCGTCGCGGTGAGCGTGGAGAATGCTTCGCGTGAATCGATCGCCCGTCCGTTGACTGCCGTGATGATGTCGCCGGGACGCAGTCCTGCCGCTTGTGCCGGCGAGCCGCTGATCACGCGCGCGACGAGCGCGCCGCGCGACGTCTTCAGACCCGTGCGCCGCGCTTCTTCCGGCGTAATCGTCGCCGTCACCGCGCCGATCCAGGCGCTGTGAACCTGCCCGAAACGGACGATGTCCTGAATCACTTTTTTCGCGCGATCCACAGGGATGGCGAAGCCGATACCTTGCGCGTTCGCGTAGATCATCGTGTTGATGCCGATGACGCGTCCTTCGATATTAAGAAGCGGTCCGCCGGAGTTGCCAGGGTTGATCGAGGCATCGGTCTGGATGAAATCCGTGAACGTGCGGCCGGCCTCTTTCGACGGAACGGAACGCCCGAGCGCGGAGACGACGCCGGTAGTGACGGTGCCACTGAGACCGAACGGATTGCCGACGGCGATGACGGTCTCACCGATGAGCAAGTCACCCGACGTTCCGATCGGAGCGGTCAGCAGATTCTTCGCATCGACGCGCAGCACCGCGACATCGCTGTCGGGATCGACGCCGATCAGTTTCGCCGGGAGTTGCGTGCCGTCGCTGAAGTTGACGGTGATCCGTGACGCTCCTTCGACTACGTGATTGTTCGTGACGATGATGCCATCGCCCGACCAGACGAAACCGGAGCCGAGCGATTGCGAGGTGTAGGTGCGGTCCTGCCCGCCGAAGACGCCGAAAGGATCGAAGAAGGGATCGACGGCGCGCTGCCGGATCGTCGACTCGGTCTGGATGTTGACGACCGCCGGTCCGACATCGTGCGCGACGGTGACGATCGGCGTGCGCCGCGACGGACTGACCGAGCTCGGAATCGGCGCCCGTTCCTGCCGCGGCTGACGTGCATCGACGGTCTGCGATTCCGCCGCCGGCTTGCAGGCGAGTGTGACGAGGAGAAGGATGACGATGAGACGGAGCTGCTTCATGGCTAGATCATACGGGCAGGTGGCCTAAGGGGTTCCCGGTTTCAGACAAGTGACTTGTCACGCGGAGACGCGGAGGTCGCGGAGGTTGTCTCCGCGGTCCCCGCGTCTCCGCGTGAAACGGTTCTAGAAAGGTTCCTACGCTAAACTTCGCTCTTGCGCATCAAACTGATCTACAACCCTGCCGCCGGCCGCGGCCGCGCGTCGCGGCACCATGCCGAGGCCGAGCGGATTCTGCGAGAGCTCGGCGCGGACGTCGACGCGCACGCCAGCAGCAGCCCTGCGGACATGACGCGCGCGGCTGCTGATGCGTCACGCGGCGCATACGATCGCGTCGTTGTCTGCGGTGGCGACGGAACCTTGCATCTTTCCGTTCGCGAATTCGATCTGGCAAACGGAACGCTCGCGCTGATCCCGCTCGGCTCCGGCGACGACTTCGCCAAAGTCCTCGGCATCCCGCGCGATTTGCGCGCAGCGTGCGAGCTGGCGTTGCGCGGGAACGCCCGCGAGGTCGACGTTGCCCTCGCCAACGGCATCCGCTACCTCGGCGTCGCCGGGCTCGGATTCGATTCGGAAGTGGCGCGCTATGCGAACGAGAACGTGAAGTTCCTGCGCGGCTCGCTCGTCTACCTCTACGCGATCCTCCGCGTGCTGCCGCGCTTCACGCCGCATCGCGTGATCATCAACGAATCACGCGGCGAAGAGATCATGTTTGCCACGGTCGCCAATTCGCGGCAGTACGGCGGCGGGATTCGCATCGTGCCCGACGCGAAGATCGATGATCGTCAGCTCGATCTCTGCATCGTCCACCGCACGTCCCGATTTCAACTGCTGAAGACGCTGCCGAAGGCGTACACCGGCGCGCACGTGAAGAGTCCATTCGTCGAGATGGGACGAGGCGCCGAGTTCTCGTTCGACTCCGAGCGGCCGATGGATGTCTACGCCGACGGCGAACGGATCACCGCGACGCCGGTGCTATTTGCGCTGGCGAATGAGCGGTTGCGTATCGTCGCGCCGTGAGAGACGTTTCACGCGGAGACGCGGAGGCTCTTCTCTGCGTGCTCCGCGTCTCCGCGTGAAACGGTTTTAAGAAGCACACAACCACCTCAAAAGCACTACCCATACGGTCAGGAAACCTCACGGAATTCGGCGCTAGACTCGCCGCATTCAACGGGTCGCCTAAAGGAGACACCAACGTAATGGTCCTTATCCCCATGGTGGTTGAGCAGACCAGTCGCGGCGAGCGCGCCTACGACATCTACTCCCGCCTTCTCAAAGACAACGTCATTTTTCTCGGTTCGCAGATCGACGACACGGTCTCGAACCTGATCATCGCCCAGCTCCTTTTTCTCGAAGCCGAGAACCCGGAGAAAGACATCTCGATCTACATCAACTCGCCGGGCGGCTCGATCACGGCCGGCCTGGCGATCTACGACACCATCCAGTACGTGAAGCCCGACATCCAGACGATTTGCATCGGTCAGGCGGCGTCGATGGCGGCAGTGCTTCTCGCGGCGGGAAAGAAGGGGAAGCGATTCGCGCTCCCGAACTCGCGCGTCCTCATCCACCAGCCGCTCATGCACGGGCTCGGTGGTCAGGCTTCGGAGATCGACATCCACGCCAAGGACATCATGCGGATGAAAGCGCGGATGAGTCAGATTCTCGCTGATCACACAGGACAGCCATTCGAGAAGGTCGATCGCGATACCGATCGCGACTACATCCTCCAGGCTCAGGAAGCAGTTGATTACGGTCTCGTCGACCAGGTGATTTCCAAGCGCGAGTAGGCGCGATGCAATACGTCGTTGTTACGGGTAGTACAGGAATGGCCGCGCGGAGGCTTCACGTTCACGAAAGCGCGGCGTAGAATCTAACGACCTCAAAAAAGGGATCCAAGCCAACCAATGTCGAAGAAGGGGAACAGCGGCGACGTCCTCCGTTGCAGTTTCTGCAACAAGAGCCAGCGCGACGTGAAGAAACTGATCGCCGGCCCGACGGTCTACATCTGCGACGAGTGCGTAGACATCTGCCTCGACATCATTGCCGAGGATCGCAAAGACGAGCCTGGAACGATGGAAGGCTCGGGGCAGCTCCCGAAACCGAAAGAGATCAAGGAGTTCCTCGATCTCTACGTCATCGGTCAGGAGCGCGCCAAGAAGAAGCTGGCCGTCGCGGTCTACAACCACTACAAGCGCATCGACTATCAACAGCGCAACAACCGCCAGGATGTCGAGCTGCAGAAGTCGAACATCCTGCTGATCGGTCCCACCGGAACGGGCAAGACGCTTCTGGCGCAGACGCTGGCGCGGATGCTCAGCGTTCCGTTCACGATCGTCGACGCCACGACGCTGACCGAGGCGGGTTACGTTGGTGAGGATGTCGAGAACATCATCCTCAAGCTCTACCAGGCTGCGGGCAACGACAAAGACAAAACGCAACGCGGCATCGTCTATATCGACGAGGTCGACAAAATCTGCCGCAAGGGCGACAACCCGTCGATCACGCGCGACGTGAGCGGTGAAGGCGTGCAGCAGGCGCTCCTCAAGATTCTCGAAGGCACCGTCGCCAACGTTCCGCCGCAGGGTGGACGGAAGCATCCGCACCAGGAATTCATCCAGATCGATACGACGAACATCCTCTTCATCTGCGGCGGCGCGTTTGTCGGTCTCGAGAACGTGATCGAGCGCAGACTCTCGTCGACGTCGATGGGCTTCGGCGCGAAGATCGCCACGAAGAAAGAGAAGCGCACCGGAGAGTTGCTCTCGCAGGTTCACCCCGAGGATCTGATCAAGTTCGGTCTGATCCCGGAGTTTGTCGGCCGGCTTCCAGTTGTGGCCACGCTCAATGAGCTCGACAAGGGAACGCTGATCGAGATCCTCCGCGAGCCGAAGAACTCATTGGTGCGTCAGTACCAGACCATTATGGGTTTCGAGAACGTCATCCTGAAGTTCCACGACGACGCCCTCGAAGCGATTGCGGAAGAAGCGCTCAAACGCAACGTCGGCGCACGCGGTCTCAAGATCATCATCGAAGAGTTGATGCTCGAGATCATGTACACGATCCCGTCGCAGGACGCGATCAGCGAGTGCGTCATCACGCGTGAGGTCGTCATCAACCGCAGCCAGCCGATCACGATGTATCGCAAGGCGGGATAGCCGCCGGCTGGTCAGGTGGCCAGGTTTCATTGACCGCCGGGTGATGCCGGCGGCGCAACAAGAGTGCAGCACGGTCGCAGCACGAGTTACCTGAGGTCCAGACAAAACCAAATGCCCAATAAACCAGAAATTACGACACTCCCGCTTGTCCCACTGCGCGACATGGTGGTGTTTCCCTCGATGATGGCGCCGTTCGTCGTTGGCCGCCGCGCCTCCATTCTCGCGCTCGAAGCGACGCTCGCTACGTCCGAGAAACGAATCTTCCTCGCCACGCAGAAGGATCCGAAGATCGACGACCCGTCGATCGACGAGATCTATCCGATCGGCGTCGTCGCCACCGTCGTCCAGAATCTCAAGCTCCCGAATCAGAATGTGAAGGTGATGGTCGAAGGCCTGACGCGCGCCGAGATCATCTCCACGCACGACGCCGCCGGCTACGTCACCGTCACCGTGCGCGACATCGAGACGTCCGTACCGCTGACCGCCGAGGTCGCGCAGTACATGCAGAAGCTGGTGGAGATCTTCGAGTCGTACGCGAAGATGTCGCATCACCTGGCATTCGAAGGCGTCATGGCCACGCTCAAGCTCGACGATCCCGACAAGTTCGCCGACACGATGGCGTCGCACATCCTCATCACCACGCCCGAAAAGCAGCAGCTCCTCGAAACGATCTCACCCTACGAGCGCCTGCAGAAGCTGCAGGACTTCCTAGAGGTCGAGATCGAGAAGATCAACATCGACAAGCGCATCAACTCCAAGGTCAAGAAGCAGATGGAGCGCGCACAGAAGGAGTACTACCTCAACGAGAAGATCAAGGCCATTCACCACGAGCTTGGCCGGAAAGATGATCGATCGGACGAGGTGGAAGAGCTGCGGCAGAAGATCGAAGAAGCGGGCATGCCGAAGGAGACGAAGGAAAAGGCTCTGCAGGAGCTGAAGCGTCTCGAAGCGATGCCTGGTGTTTCTGCCGAGGCGACCGTCTCGCGCAATTACATCGAGTGGCTCGTCTCCGTTCCCTGGAAGAAAACGACGAAAGAGATCAAGGACATCGATCTCGCCGAGTCGATTCTCAACGAAGACCACTACGGCCTCGACAAGATCAAAGAGCGCATCCTCGAGTTCCTCGCGGTTCGTCAGCTCATCAAAGGACCGAAGGGAACGATCCTCTGCTTCGTAGGACCTCCCGGCGTCGGCAAGACATCGCTCGCGAAGTCGATCGCCCGCGCCACGGGCCGCAAGTTCGTGCGGCTGTCACTGGGCGGCGTGCGCGATGAGGCGGAGATCCGCGGACACCGAAGAACCTATATCGGCGCCTTCCCCGGTCAGATCATCCAGCGGATGAAGAAGGCCGGCACGATCAATCCGGTTTTCCTGCTCGATGAAGTCGACAAGATGTCGATGGACTTCCGCGGCGATCCGTCAGCGGCGCTGCTCGAAGTTCTCGATCCGGAGCAGAACAACGCCTTCACCGATCACTACCTCGACGTCGAGTACGACTTGTCGAAGGTCATGTTCATCGCCACGGCGAACGTGACGCACACGATTCCCGCGCCGCTCAAGGACCGCATGGAGATCATCTCGCTCTCCGGCTACACGCACCTGGAGAAGCTCGCCATCGGCAAGCAGTTCCTGGTGCCGAAGCAGAAGCAGGAGCAGGGCATCGAAGAGAGTCAGGTCGACTTTCTCGACAGCGCCATCGAAGAGCTGATCGACTCGTACACGCGCGAGGCCGGCGTTCGCAGCCTCGAGCGCGAGGTCGGTTCGGTGCTGCGCAAAATCGCGCGGCAGGTGGTGAAGAAGGGTCCGGATCTCAAGACCGTCATGGACCGCGCGAAAGTCCGCGAGCTCCTCGGCAAAGCGAAGTTCCGCTCGCAAACGATCCACGACAAGAGCGAGATCGGTCTGGCAACGGGTCTGGCGTGGACCGAAGTCGGCGGCGAGATTCTGTCGACGGAAGTGGCGATCTCGCGCGGCAAAGGCAACCTCACGCTCACCGGCAAGCTCGGCGACGTGATGCAGGAGTCGGCGCGCGCGGCGCTGTCGTATGTCCGTTCACGCGCGGAGCTGTTCGGCCTCGATCCCGACTTTCACGCCAATCTCGATATTCACGTCCATGTCCCCGAGGGAGCGATCCCGAAGGACGGACCGTCGGCAGGAATCACGATGGCCACGGCGCTGCTCTCGGCCGTGACGCGCATCCCCGTGCACCGCGACATCGCCATGACCGGCGAGATCACGCTGCGCGGCAAAGTGCTTCCGGTCGGCGGCGTCAAGGACAAGATCCTCGCCGCAGCGCGCGCCGGCATCACGCGCATCATTCTCCCCGCGGAGAACGAGCGTGATCTCGAAGACATCCCGGCGGATGTGCGCGGGAAGATGGAGTTCAATCTGGTCGAGTCGATGGACGAAGTGGTCCTGCACGCACTCGACGGAACGATCGTGCCGCTGGCGAAGAAACTGCCGGACGCAGTGACGTCCGAGCCGCCGATTCACTGATTGCAATTTGGACTGGCGGCATCTCGCCGCCAGTCGTTCTCTTCAGTGTAGTACCGTGGTACTATGGCGGAATGTCAGTACCGCAATCGAAGGTCACCGCCCAGGGACAGATCTCCGTTCCCGCTGAAATCCGAAAAGAGTTCGGCATAGGGCCAGGTTCGGTTCTCGAATGGCATCGCCATGGCGACGACCTCGTCGTCCGCAAGGCCGGCCGCTACACTTCTGAAGACATTCATCGCGCTCTTTTTTCCAAGCGCCCCAAGCCGCGAACTCTCGAAGAAATGGAGCAGGCGATCGCGGACCATATACGCGACAAATATGCGCGCCGCTGACACGAATGTAATCGTACGGATTCTCACTCGCGACGACGATCGGCAGGTGCCCATAGCCGATGCCTTCATCGCCCGCGGCGCGTGGGTCTCTCACCTCGTACTTGTCGAGAGTGCGTGGGTCTTGAGCAGGGCGTACAACCTCGATCACGCAGAAATCGCAACAGCGATCGAGATGCTGCTCAAGCACGAAACGATCACTCTTGAAGATGCCGACGTCGTCACGGCCGCTTTGAATCGATGTCGTGAAAGGCCCGCGCTCGGATTCTCCGACTGCCTCGTGCTCGAGATCGCGCGCAAGGCCGGCCATCTCCCCCTCGGCACCTTCGACAAGAACCTCGGCAAGCTCGATGGCGCCGAGCGGTTATGATCTGATTCCGCTCCTACACCCCACCCCCTACTCCTCACACCCCCACCCATGGCACGAACTTTCCATCATTCCCCCTCTGTGACCATCTCTTGACCTGAGACCGAGAATACCGGCACAATCTCCACCGTTAATCACACACAACCCAGCTAGCACCTCTTCGCAGTGCCTCTGCTTTGCATTTCCTTAGCAAGACAATCTCTTGGACATCCGAACAGTCGAGTTCTCCCGGGCGGCGTACAAGGCCGGCGATTTTCCGACTGACCGCAGACCGCAATTTGCGATGGTTGGACGGTCAAATGTCGGAAAATCGAGCATCATCAACGCTGTTTTGAAACGAAAATCGATTGCCCGCGTCAGTCAAACACCCGGAAAAACGCAGGCCATCCAGTTCTATCTCATCAACGAACGCTTCTACATCGTCGACTTTCCCGGCTATGGCTACGCAAAGGTTCCGCGTGACATGGCCAGGTCATGGGGCGAGCTCGTTCGCGGTTACCTGGAGAGCGCCGATGCTCTCAAATTGATCTTTATCCTTCTCGACGTGCGGCGAACCCCCAGCCCGGAGGATCGTCAAATGCACGACTGGACCGTCGCATCCGGAATCGACGAACGCATCCTTCTCACCAAGACCGACAAACTCTCCAACAATCAACTCGCGAAGAGCCGCACCGCAATCGCTAACGAGCTCCAGATCACCGAAGACCGGCTCATCACCAGCTCGGTGATCACGAAGACAGGAATCGAACAAGTACGGCGCGAGATCGCATCGCGGCTCTGAAGAAATGCACCCAGGAACGAGGCCCGACACCATGTCTGAAACTGAATTCGAAGAAGAAACAGCGGTCGCCGTAGCCGAGCCGCCCGCCGAGAAGGCGGAGAAGCCGGTCCGCAAAACCACGCGCAAGCCGAAGGCGGAGAAAGCGCAGGCATCCGTGGCCGTCGCTGACGACGCGCCAGCGGCTGAGCCTATCGCCGCCGATGAGCCAGCGTCTACCACACCCGACTCCCGACCCGCGGCATGGGGGAAGGCAGATGTCAGTGGGAACGAAATGCCGTCCGCCGAGGCCGAGCCAGCAGTCGCTGCGCCGCCGCCGGTCGATGTCGAGAACGATCGTCCCGCGCCCGTCAACAAGCGCAGCGACCCGACGCCGGCCGCCGAGACGCTCGACATTCGCGTGCTCAAGGAGATGAAGCTTCCCGAGCTGACGAAGGTCGCGAAAGAACACGGCATCGAGAACGCCACGGGGATGCGCAAGCAGGATCTGATCTTCTCGGTCCTGCAGGTTCAGACCGAAAAGTCGGGCTTGATCTTCTCGGAAGGCGTGCTCGAATGTCTTCCCGACGGTTTCGGATTCCTTCGCGCTCCTGAGTACAACTACCTGCCGGGTCCTGACGACATCTACGTTTCGCCGTCGCAGATCCGCCGTTTCGATCTGCACACCGGCGACACCGTCTCCGGCCAGGTCCGTCCGCCGAAGGAAGGGGAGCGTTACTTCGCGCTCATCAAAGTCGAGGCGGTGAACTTCGAACATCCTGACGTCGCGCGCGAGAAGATCCTCTTCGATAACTTGACGCCGCTCTATCCCGAGCACCGCATCAAGCTCGAGGTACCGTCGAACATGTCGTCGCGCGTACTCGACTTAATCGCGCCGGTCGGCAAAGGGCAGCGTGGTCTCATCGTCGCGCCCCCGCGTACCGGCAAGACGATGATCCTGCAGGCCATCGCCAACTCGATCACCAGCAACCATCCCGAAGTGACGCTGATCGTTCTGCTGATCGACGAGCGGCCGGAAGAAGTCACCGACATGCAGCGCAGCGTGAAGGGCGAAGTGATCTCATCGACCTTTGATGAACCTGCCTCGCGTCACGTGCAGGTCGCCGAGATGGTCATCGAGAAAGCGAAGCGGCTCGTCGAACATCGCCGCGACGTCGTCATCCTCCTCGACTCCATCACGCGCCTCGCCCGCGCCTACAACACGGTCGTCCCACCATCGGGCAAAGTTCTCTCCGGCGGTGTCGACTCCAACGCGCTGCAGCGTCCGAAACGCTTCTTTGGCTCCGCGCGTAATGTCGAAGAGGGCGGCTCGCTGACGATTATCGCAACCGCGCTGATCGACACCGGCTCGCGCATGGACGACGTCATCTTCGAGGAGTTCAAGGGGACCGGCAACATGGAAGTGCACCTCGACCGCAAGCTCTCCGACAAGCGCGTCTTCCCCGCTATCGACATCAACAAGTCGGGCACGCGCAAAGAGGAGCTGCTCCTCGAGCGCAACGAGCTCAATCGCATCTGGGTGCTGCGCAAAGTCTTCTCGCCGTTGTCGACCGTCGAGTCGATGGAGTTGCTGGTCGAGAAGCTCGACAAGACGCGCACGAACTCGGAGTTCCTCAACTCGATGTCGTCGATGTAATCGCTCTGTAACCGGCCATGCTCGCGCGCAACATCCTTCGCGTTCTCATCCTCCTGCTCGCCGCGGCCCCGTTTGGGGCCGCGTACGCGCGCAACCGCGAGGTCTCCGGCCACTACGAGCGCAACGGCGAGAACGACCAAGCCTCGCTCGATGTGACGATGCTTCCCGGTGGCCGTGTGAAAGTCGACGGAATCGCGCTCCGGAACATCAAGAACGAGAAGTACGGCCCGAACACCGGCGAGCTCGATTTCGAAGCCCCGATCGAGAACGACACCGTCACCTGGACCGACGCCGACGGCTACCGCATCACGATCCGTTTCTCCCGCAAAGCCGCCGAGGTCACCGAGCACGAAGTGGACGGCCACTTCGGACACAACGTGACGTTCGCGGGGCATTACGAGAGAACGAAGGCGAGGGATTAAGGGTTACACGCATCGCCTGAAATATCTTCCGACCCTTTGATTCTTCATCTGAAGTATGACGAAGAAACGCCAAGTCCCGGTGATCGTCTCGCTGCCACCAGATGAATTCATCATCCATCCGAAGATCGTTGTGACGCGGCAATCGGGTGAGGCGATCCTGAAGAAGATGAGATCCGGCAAGGCTACAAAGGCGCTGCGTGATCTGATGCATGAGGACAATGACAGCCGATGCAATTCGGCCTGACATGACATCGAGCGGATTGAGGAATGATCGACAGTAAAAAAGCTCCTCACCGGCGGAGTCACCACAATCCAATCGAAGATCGTTGCGACTCCGCGGTGAGGCCGCCGGCTATGAAGACGATGCGATCTTGCCGGCCTGCGCGCGAAGGCGCTCTTCCTGTTCGCGCAGCTCGGGCGTGAATTCGGCGCCGAAGTCCTCCGCCTCGAACACCTGCCGGATCTCGACTTCGGTGTCTTCGAAAGGCGCACGCTTCAGCCACTCGATTGCCTCTTCCTTCGACTTGACCTGCCAGAGCCAGAAGCCG
Organism: Thermoanaerobaculia bacterium; assembly: GCA_034665065.1. GTDB lineage: Bacteria > Acidobacteriota > Thermoanaerobaculia > Gp7-AA8 > Gp7-AA8 > JADGNZ01. The sequence continues at coordinate 63,937 of JAXDGL010000021.1, forward strand.
GCGACGAGCTCCTTCGTCTCAGCGAACGGTCCATCGATGACGGTTTTCTTTCCGTCGGAGAAGCGGACGCGCGCGCCCTTCGAGCTGGCGTGAAGCCCTTCGCCGGCGAGCATGACACCGGCCTTCACCAGCTCTTCATTAAACTTCCCCATCGCGGTCAGAATCTTCTCGTCCGGCAGTACGCCTGCTTCCGAGTCTTTGTTTGCTTTGACCAGCACCATGAATCGCATGTGTATCTCCTTTTTTTCTCGTCAGATTGGTGTCTCTGCCTATACGACGAGTGAGAGACAACGGAATCGACACGAATGAAAAACTTTTTCTCGCCGCGCGCGATTGTCATTTCGAATCGGCGAAACCGCGGGGCGGCTGGGTGGGTGGAGCGGTTGAGCGCGATGAGAAATCCCCCACTTCGAAGGGAGGGGATTCCTCGACCGCGCTTCACCGCTCCCACCACCCCGCCGCCCCCGCGGTTTCGCCGGCTCGGAATGACAAGAATCCGATTCCTCTCCGAGACTGGCTCCCGAGCCCGACACCGCATAATACGGTCATGGAAGGCAGCGAGACGACGTTCAGCGAACAGCCGGCCTCAGACTTTGAGCTGGCAGTCGACTCCGTGGTCTCCGGCGACATTACCACGCTGGCGCGGCTGCTTCGCGCAAATCCGGAATTGATCCGCGAGCGCTCGCTGCGCCCGCATCGTGCCACGCTGCTTCACTACATCGGCGCGAACGGCGTCGAGAACGACCGGCAGAAGACTCCAGCGAATGCGGATGAGGTCGCGAGGATGTTGATCGACGCCGGCGCGGACGTTGATGCCGAGGCGGATATGTACGGCGGAGGATCGACGACGTTGGGGTTGGTCGCGTCGAGCATCCATCCGGCGCGAGCCGGTTTGCAATCAGCACTCATCGAAACGCTGCTCGACGCGGGCGCTGCGATCGACGGTCTGCCGGGGAATTGGCAACCGATCATGGCGGCGGCCGTCCATGCGCATTCGGGCGCGGTCGAGACGCTCGCCCGCCGCGGCGCACGATTGAACGTCGCGTCTGCCGCGGCAGCGGGACGGCTCGATGTCGTCGCAAAACGCGTTCGCGAAGGTGGCGATGAAAGTCCTGCGACTTCGGGACTGCCGAAGGAGTGGAAGGGACAGATGGAGCTGGCCTTCATCTGGGCCTGCCAGTTCGGGCGGCGATCGATCGTGGAGTTTCTGATCGACAATGGCGTCGAGCTTAACGCGCAGGATAGCCAGGGAGAGACCGCACTGCACTGGGCCGCGCACTACGGGCACGTGGAGATCGTCCGACTTCTCGTCGATCGCAAGGCTCCGCTCGAAGCGAAGAACAACTACGGAGGAACCGTCCTCGGTCAAACGACGTGGGCTGCGATGAACGATCCGCACGAGAACCATCCGCGCGTCGTCGAGATGCTGCTCGATGCAGGAGCGAGGATTGATCAGGCTGACTACCCGACCGGCAACGAGCGCGTCGACGACGTGCTTCGATGCTTCGGCGCGGCTTCGTAATCAATGCTCCGAAAACACGGTCTCTTCAGGAACGTCCGTGACACTCTCGAACTCGATTCGGTAGCCGTCAGGATCGGACATCGACGTGACCCACATCCCATTTCCGACGAACGGCCGCGTGGCGTCGATCCCGCGCGCGAGGGCATCGCGATAGATTGCCAGCGCGTCGTGACATTGGAAGCAGATCGACACGCCCGTGCCGAGTTTCTCCTCGAGAACGCGGGCATTGGGTCCTTCCTTGCGACCCTCCTGAAGCATCAACGCGGCGCCGCCGATCTGCAGCCAGCACCAGCGCAGCTTCCCTTGGTCGATCCACTTCTTCGTCATCGCGAATCCGAGTCCGTCGACGTAGAACCGGAGGGAGGCGTCGATGTCCGACACCGCGAAAAAGGGGACGGCCTGGATGACGTTAGGCGTCGTGCTGTCGGGCATTCTGCTCACCGAACGTGGAGCGAGAATAGCAGACGCAGCGCAGCAACTTCGCCGACATTCTCGCTGTCGTCCTGTGAATCGCACGACGACACGAAAAGCCGGAGGACGATCGAGCATCTACCGCCACGTGCCGCCAGTGACGCAAAATAATGACATTGCACATGGGCGGGGGGTCCTTCGACCGTCCTCCGCCGCGACGCATGACGGTTGTCCGACTAGCGTACATGCGCGGCTTCGGCGGCTCAGGATGACAGTTTCTTGCTACCATCCTCCTCGGACTCGCCTCTGAAACACACCGCCGATCTCTGATTCGTCTCCCACTCTCCTGCCACAGACCGCGGGCCGCTTGATGTGTGCCCTGCGACCGAATGGAGATGAATCGAAATGAGCAGCAACGATTGGTTTCAGGATTTCTTTCAAGGCGTGGCGGTGGACTTCTGGACGGCGGTGGCCCCGCCGGGCGATTCCGACGTGGCATTTCTCCAGAGCATTTTCGGCGAGCCGCCACGCCGCGAGATTCTCGACGTCGCCTGCGGTGCCGGACGGCACAGCATCCCGCTCGCCACGCGCGGATACAGCGTCACCGGACTCGATCTTTCTTCAACATTTCTTGATGAAGCGCAGCGACGCGCGATCGAGGAGAACGTTTCGATCACCTGGCAGCGCGGCGACATGCGCGCGCTTCCGTTTCGCGAACGATTCGACGGCGCGCTCTGTTTCGGCAACAGTTTCGGATACTGCGATCGCGACGGCACGCGTGCGTTCGTCCGATCGTTATCTGATGCGCTTAAACCGGGCGCTGCGTTCGTGCTCGAGACCGGCGCGAGCGCAGAGTCGCTCCTTCCTGCGCTGCAAACGCGGCGCTGGATGGAGGCCGGCGACATCCTTTTCTTCTCGTCGGCGAACTACGACGCCGCGCAGAGCCGGCTCGACATCGAGTACAACTTTCTTCGCGACGGTGTCCGCGAGACTCGCAGCGCGCAGACGTGGATCTACACGGTCGGCGAGATCGCTGAGTTGTTCGCGAGTGCCGGCCTGATCGTCGAGCAACTCTGCTCGTCGGTTGATGGCACGACATTCCGGCTCGGCGATCCGAAGCTGCTGCTGATTGCACGGAAGACCGCCTGATGCGATTCAGACCATCGCGGTCTCGCGCTCCGCCGCGGCGCGGATTGCAGTCAGCGCCTTCTCCACCTGACGATTGCGCTTCTCGATCTTCCGGCAGCGGCCGATGACGTCTTCGATCAGCGCCCACGTTACGTTCGACGGTTGATAGCGATCGGGAGACGACTCGCTCACATGGCGGCCTAGGGCTCCGAGTGCGGTGAAGTATGGGAGCGGGATGGGCGCGGGGCCGCGTGACAGCTCGTCAATGTAGCGCGCCACGAGCAAACCGACTGCGGACGACTCCACGTAGCCTTCCACGCCCGTGATCTGGCCGGCGAAGAAGATGCGGCCGTCGCGCTTCGTTTGAAACGTCGGACGAAGATGATTGGGGCCGTTGATGAATGTGTTGCGGTGCATCGAGCCGAAGCGTGCGAAGACGGCGTTCTCCAGTCCTGGAATCATCCGGATGACGCGCTGCTGCTCGGGCACTTTCATCTTCGTCTGGAAGCCGACGATGTTGAAGTAGTCGTCCGAGAGATCTTCCTTGCGCAGTTGCACCACGGCGTGCGGGCGCTCGCCGGTGACAGGATGTTCGAGGCCGACCGGCTTCATCGGACCGAAGCGGAGCGTCTCGATGCCACGCGAGGCGATCTCCTCGACCGGCAGGCAGCCTTCGAAGTGCGCCGCCTTCTCGAAATCATGCGGCGCGAAAATCTCCGCCGCCAGCAACGCCCCAATGAAGGCTTCGTACTCCGTCTGCGTCATCGGCGCATTGAGATAGTCCGTCGCAGATCCTTTTCCGTAGCGCGATTTCCAGTAGAGCTTCGTGAGGTCGAGCGAGTCGGCGGCTAGAATCGGGGCGATGGCATCGTAGAAATACAGCCCATCGCGGCCGAGGAAGTCATTGATGGCGTCGAAGAGCGGCTGCGAAGTGAGTGGGCCGGTGGCGACGACGAGAAAGTCGTAGCCGTCGCGATCGAGCGTCGTCACTTCGTCGCGCCGCAACGTGATGTTCGGTTCGTTGTCGATGGCGTTCGTAACGGACGCGGCGAAGCGCTCACGATCGACGGCGAAGGCGTCACCAGCGGGAACGCGCGCCTCCGTCCCGCAGCGGATGACGAGCGAGTCGAGGAGCGCCATCTCCGCTTTCAGCAAGCCGACTGCATTGGTGATCGCCGACGAGCGGAAGGAGTTCGAACAAACGAGCTCGGCGAGCTTCGAAGTCTGATGGGCCGCAGTCGTTTTCGACGGCCGCATCTCGAAGAGATCGACCGAGTGGCCACGCCGCGCCAAGCCGAACGCGCACTCCGATCCGGCAAGGCCGGCGCCGATGATTTTGACCTTGGACATGGGATATCTCGCCGCGTTTGGCAGCGATGCGAACTAGTTCGACGGCTCGTTCGAAGAGAAGGGCGTCGTTCCGTCGACGCGGATCTCGCCGAACTTCTGCTCGAACATGGAGATGTTGTGCGCCAGCGCATCGAGGAGTTGCTTGGCGTGCAGCGGCGTCATGATCGCGCGGCTGTAGATCTTGACGTCGGTGCGGCCGGGAACGATGCGCCCGAGGTCGATGACGAACTCGCTCGGAGAGTGGATGATGTTCGCGAAGTTGATGTACTCCCCCTGCGCGACGCTGTCTTCGAGGGTGATGCGGATGGTTGGCTGCTCTTGCTCGTCCATTTGAGGCGACCATACCGCGCGGCCACGACCGAAATTCCCGAGAGGCACCACCGGAAAACGCGCGTTCGTCCGCCTCTCGCAGTTCCCCATGCGAGAGTGAACGTAGGTCGGACTCTCCAGTCCGAAAAAGTTTTTTTCGTAACGGACAGGTCAGGAGGACAGGAGAGTCCGGCCTACGTCGCGAAACAGTAGTTCTGTCCGATGCAAACGCGGGCGTGCAACTCTTCAAGGACGGACCTATGTTGTTGCGATCCGTACAGCACAAATTCCCAATCGGAGGCTGGCAAATGAGTCATCGTCATTCTGCTGTCTGCTTCATCGTCCCACCCCACATCCTCAAGAAGCTCAGTACGAACAGCAATGCCGCGGTGAGAGAGAGCGCTCATCATTCGCTGGAGCTCACGGCAGCGGCGCGCGGGAAGCGCACGGTGATCGGCCCGTTTGCAGGTTTGCTCGCCGCGTCCCCAGGTGCGGAGCGCCGCACCGTCTACGACGCGAAGAACGGCACGACACTTCCGGGAACGTTTGTTCGCTCCGAGGGCGGAAAACCGTCGTCCGACGCAAGCGCCAATCAGGCCTACGACCACGCCGGCACTACGTACGATTTCTACAATCAGGTCTTCGCGCGCAACTCGATCGACAATCACGGCTTGCGCCTCGATTCCACCGTCCACTATAACGAGAGCTTCAACAACGCCTTCTGGGACGGAACGCAGATGGTCTACGGCGATGGCGATGGGATCGTCTTCGTTCACTTGACGTCGTGCATCGAGGTCATCGGCCACGAGTTGACGCACGGCGTGACGCAGTTCACTTCGAAGCTCGAATACCAAGGGCAATCGGGCGCGCTGAACGAGCACTTCTCCGACGTCATGGGCTCGCTCGTGAAACAGTGGACGCGGAAGCAGACTGCCGCGCAGGCTGACTGGCTCATCGGCAAAGGGATTCTCGCGCCGGGCGTCAAAGGTGAGGCACTTCGCTCGATGGAGGCCCCCGGTACCGCGTACAACGATCCCGACACCCTCGGAAGCGATCCGCAGCCGGCGCACATGAACAACTTTGTCGATACCAATCAAGACAACGGCGGTGTGCACATCAACTCCGGCATTCCGAACAAGGCCTTTCACAGCGTCGCGGTAACGCTCGGCGGGAACGCCTGGGAAAAAGCGGGCAAGATCTGGTACAGCGCCTTCACGAACAAACTGGGACCGGCAGCGCAGTTCGCCGACGCGGCGAACGCGACCTACGAGGCGGCAGGCGAGTTGTACGGAGAGGGCAACGCGGAGCAGATTGCGGTTGGGGAAGCCTGGAAGAACGTTGGCGTCAACGTGTCGAAACAGATCATCGCCGGTTCCGCGATGATCACAGTCAAAGCGCCCGCGTCGAGACCAGCGGTGACGTCGAACGAGTCCTACGTTCCGCTGCTGCCCAAGCCTCGGCCTCGGAGGCAGAAGCGATGAAGATTTCCGTGCGCCGCTCCGGCGGGTTTGGAAATATCGGCGCATCAGCGGACGCCGATACGTCGAAGCTTCCGAGTGAGAAAGCGGATGCCTTGGAGCGGCTGGCCGGGAGCGCATCGTTTCCCGATCAGCCGCCTCCGCCGCTACGCTCCGCCGGCGCCGACGTGTACCAGTACGAAATCACCATCGACGACGGCGGCGGACCGAAAACGTATCGCGCCGACGACTTGAAAATCCCGGATGGATGGCGCTCGCTCGTCGATGCCGTGCTCAAGAAAGAGTGAGCGGGAGGCGGAGCCGCGAACTACTATGTCGTTCGCGGGCTTGCCTCTTGCCCTTCAACGAATGAGCGAGACTAATCTGCCGGACGGCGTCACCGCTCTGCACACCATCGCCACTCTTTCGCTCGATTCTGAACTCCCGCTTTTCGCCTACTACCCGGCGATGAAGATGGGCGTGCGGGAGAGCGTGCGGTTCTATGCCGCGTTGCTGCTGCCGCTCGCGGAAACGATTGTTGCGAGCCATCCGGAGATCACCGAATGGGTGGTGACGGCGCCGCCTCTCTACGCAATCCCTGCAGGCGCCAATCTGATCGCATGGGAGGTTTTCCGCCTCCTGACCGCGGGGGGCTCGCGCGACGTGGTGATGCGATCCGTTGATCTGCGCTACTCACTTCCGTATCTCCCGGTCATTCGCAATACGCGCACGAATGACCAAAGCAGCTCGAGCGTAGCCACTCGCATCCAGAGCCGCCGGCAACTGCATGAGGGGAAGTGGGCGCCCAAGCCTGATCCGTCGGACTTCCGCGATCGCGGCGTGCTCTTCATCAATGACATCAACGTTACGGGAACGCAGCAGAAGTACGCCCGACTCACACTCGACCGCGTTCAGCCGGCACTCGTGCATTGGCTCTACATCTTCCAGGTCGATCCCGATCTCGGCCGTGCTCACCCGGAGATCGAATACAACCTGAATTACCTGAACCTCGACACGTTCGACGATTTCGCGGAGGCTGTCGCAAACGCCGACATCGACTTCAGCTCACGAGCGGTCGGGCGGCTCTTCGACTATCCCATCGACAAGCTCGCGCCATTGTTTCGCTCACTCGATCCGAGCCGCCGCGCGCGTCTGCACCAACTGGCGATTCAGGAGGGCGTCAGCCCGGATGACATCGACGCCAAGCTGGCGATGCTGCAGGCGTCTTGACACTTCCCTTAAGATTGCTCTGTCCACTGACCGATCCCCGTCACGCAGGCACTCCGGCTTTTTCCAGTCACGAACACGCTGTCCGTAATCTGTCAAACGGGAGGCACCGCCATGTCCTACGTTTCTTGCCCGAGACAACTATTCATGCTGATCGTCATGCTGGTGGCTGGAAGTTACGCTGCAGCTCTTTGCGGACAGACCTCCGATGCTCCGGCTAGAGACAAGCCTCCTGCCACCGAAGAAAAAACAGAGGCCAAAGAAACGAAAGAGGCCAAACCAGCCCCCGTGGCCGAGAAGATCACCGTTACTGCGGAGCGATTCGAGCGTCTCGTCGATCTCACGCCGCAGTCCGTGACCGTGATGGATTCGAAAGAGATTCACGCCCGGCCGATGTCGAACGTGCAGACGATGCTCGACGACGCGCCCGGAATCTCGCTCCAGCGCTCCGGCGCGCTCGACTCGCAGATCGTCGTGCGCGGTCTCAGCTCCAACGACTCACGAATCGTGCTCTTCATCGACGGCGACCGTTTTCGCGGACGCAATTTTCTCGAATACAGCCTGCTCGATCCGAACGAGATCGAGCGGATCGAGATCATCCGCGGACCTGCGGCGTCGCTCTATGGATCGGATGCGATGAACGGACTCGTGAATGTGATCACGCGGCGCGCCATGGGCGACGTCACGCAATCCTTTTCGCTCACTCCGCGTCTCTATTCTCTCGGCTACTCGAGCACGAACAACCTCGCCGCCGGCCGGATCGAGCTTCAGGGACTCGGCAACGGCTTCGACATGCTGATCGCGGGCAACTATCGGAAGGCTCAGAACTACGAGAGCCCCAAAGGCGAAGTTCTGAACAGCGATTTTGCCGCACGCGGACTGAACGCGCGCATCGGCTACTCGCCCAATGCCACGCAACGGTTCGAGCTCATTGGCAAGATCTTCTCCGATGATGCCGGACGCGCCAACTCACCCGGCGCTCCGCTCGTCTACACGCGCGAAGATCCGCTGAGGGAGCGTTTTCTCAAGGGTGGATTCACGCAAAGCCAGGTGGCGCCGTGGCTGCAGGACATCGACGCCTCGTTGTACGTCAGAAAACTGTCGAGCATTCTCCGCAGCGAGTCCCACACCGCGTCGAATGGTAGCGTCGAATTCCGCAACACGTGGGTGATCGGCCCAACGGAGACGGGCGGGAAGTTGCTGGCCAGATCGATCATCGGCAACAGCGTGCTCTCCTACGGCGCCGACTTCTATCATGAAGATGCACCCAGCTTCGAAGACGACGACCGCATCGTGAACCGTGCCGGCGCAACGACACTCTTCGACCCCCGCGCCAAGCGCGTTCGTGACGCGAAACAGACCGTCGCCGGCGCACTGGCTCACTACGATTGGGATCCGTCCTCACAATGGACCGTCTCCCTCGGCGGGCGTTACGACTTCGTGGAGACGAAGATCAGCGCCACGCCGGCCCTTGGCGAGCCGCCTGCGCTCTCCGCCGCCTTTGCCCGCAACCTCACCGCGCGCGACAACGCACTCACCGGCAGCGCCGGCCTGATCTTCCGGCCCACGCCGATGCTGCATCTCGTCGGCAACGTCAGCACCGCATTTCGCGCGCCGACTACCAGCGACAAATCAGGATCCGGAATCGTCGGCGCGCTCAACAGTCTGCCCAATGCCAACATCAAGCCGGAATCGAGCCTCAACTATGAGCTGGGTGCGCGATTGCGATTGCCGCAGGGCCTGAACGTGAACCTGACCGCATTTCGCAGCGATTATAAAGATTTGATCCAGTTCCAATTCCTCGACCCCGTTACGCGAGTGGCTGTAAACCTCGGCAAAGCGAAAGTAGAAGGATGGGAGCTCGACAGCACCTACGCGATGACAAGGTCACTGGCGTGGCGGTTCAATGCAGCAAATGTCCGCGCCACGAATACACTCACCGGCGTGCCATTGTCTTATGTTCCGCCGCTCAATGGACTGCTGGGTGTTCGCAATACCTGGCCAAACACAACATGGCTCGAGCTCACAATGCGCTGGTCGGACGACAAGACCCGTATCAATCCAACGCAGGAACGCACCACCGACGGGTACGAAGTCTTCAGTCTCTATGGCGGCATCGACCTCGGCCGCTATCAACCGATACTGAAGTCCTACCGGCTCACTGTAGGGATCGACAATCTCACGAATAAGGCCTACCGAAGCCCAGCTACTAAAGAGTCGCTCGGATTTCCGAGGAGCTACACGAATCCGCTGCTGGAGCCGGGTCGTTCTCTGAGCATCAACATCACCGCAGGGTTCTAGGCTCTCGTTTGCGCGCGCGCCTGGTCGTCGCCGGCATCGCTCTTCTCGCCTGTCTGGCACTACCGGTGCTTGCGGCGGCGCCGTTGCGCGTCTCCACCGCTTTTGAAGTCCCCAATCTGACGCCCTATACTCCAGGATTGCCAGAGGCATTGCTGGAGTTGGTCTATGACAAGCTTTCGGCGCCGTCTCCTTATCTCGCGAATGCCCAGCCGTGGCTGGCCACAGCCATTGTTCCCGAAGGATCTGATGGACGCCATTGGCGCATTAACCTACGAGATGGGGTGCGCTGGCACGATGGCAAGCCATTCACCGCGGACGATGTAGTCTTTACGTTTCGCTATTACCGCGACGGGACGCCAAACCGCTGGACGCACCACGTCAGCGATAATCCGAAGCTGACGACGATCGAGCAAATCGACCGTCTTTCACTGCGCATTGGCTGCGAGCGTCCGTGTCCGATGTTCGACAGGGTTACGGCGGCCGATCTGGTCATTCTTCCGGAACATCTCTGGCGCGCCGTCAAGCAGCCCCACCTCTATCATGGCCCATTGATTGGCACCGGGCCTTATCGTGTCGTCAGTCTCGCCGCAGGAAGGTTTCTCCGCCTCGAGGCAAACCATGACTACTTCGGCGGGCGGCCGCGAGTAGAGAGCATCATCGTTTCGTTCATCCGCAATGCGGCGACGGCGTTTGCTGCTCTCTGCGCGGGCGAAATCGATCTTGTGGCGAGCTCCGTGCCTCCGGAGCTCGTCAGTTCGCTGGCGGCGCGCCGAGGCATCGGGCTGACTCGGGTGGGCACGAAGCCGGTGAATGCCTTTGAGATGCGCCTGAACTTTGATCGCGAGCCGTTTGGCGATCCCGAGTTTCGCCGGGCGCTCGCGTTTGCAATCAACCCGGAAGAGATTTTGCGGCGTGTCGCACTCGGCCAGGGTATCCCCGGTCCCTTTCCCGCTCTTGCAAGTCCGTGGACCGATCCGACCGTACGTCAATCGGACGGAAATCCGCGCGCCGCGTCAGAACTTTTCGATCATCTGGGTTTTCGCGATCGCAATGGCGACGGCTTTCGCGAAGACAAGAATGGCGCTGCGCTACGCCTGAGCCTGAAAGTGTCGAGTAGCGAGCCTCTCCAGCAGCGCGCCGCGCAAGTCGTCGCGCGTCAGTTGAACCGCGTGGGCCTCGATGTCCATGTGGAGGTGGTCGACTCCGGGCGCATGCGTGCCTTGTCAAGCACGCGACAGTTCGATCTGCTGATTGATGAGGTAACGCCCCACAATCTCGCGGATCCCGATCAGTTGATGCAGTCCGTGATGTATGGCTACCTGTGGCGCGAAGGAAAATCGTTTCCCGAGCTCGATGGGCTGCTCCGACAATGGGGGGAAGCATCGACGATTCCGACGAGGATGCAGGCCGGCTTCGCGCTGCAGCAGTTGCATAGCCGTGCGCCGGTGGTGCTCATTCTGTACTATCCGCTATCCCGTTATGCGTTTCGCGCCGATGCGTATCACGATTGGCGTCCGATACCCGGCTTTGGTGTCTTTCATAAGTGGTCGCTGATTGATTTCAATAACGGCGCACCTTCCTGGGCACAGCGATGACGTGGGCGTCACGTCTACTTGTCTATCTCGTTGTCTTGTGGCTTGGTGCCACAGCGAATTTCCTTCTGCCTCGCCTTCTTCCGGGAGATCCTGTTGAGTTCCTGATCGGCGATGATTCAGGCCGCATTACCGCTGCGCAACGAGCAGCCGTGCTCGCACAATTCGGGCTCGACCGGCCTCTACTCGAACAATATGGGCGGTACCTGTCCGGCATGGTGCGATTGGATTTGGGAACATCGCTGGGCTACGGCACTCCTGTTACCAAAGTCGTCGCCGCGCGCCTCCCATGGACGCTCTTACTGATCGGAAGTGCGATTCTACTGGCCTTCGCCATTGGTTTCGCCCTCGCCTGCCTGTTTCATTGGGTGGAGAGTGCACGCACATCATCTGCGCTCGTATCGATTGCGGTGTTTGCCGGCTCACTGCCTCCCTTCTGGGTCGGCATGGTGTCCATTGCCATATTCGCCGTGACTTTCGGTTGGCTGCCTACTCACGGCGCCGCTCCTCTTGAAGGCGGCCTCACTGTGGCAGGAGTTCTCCGCCACGCACTATTGCCGATCGCCACGCTTACGCTCGGATATGTGCCGTCTGTGTTTCTGGTGGCCAGAGCAGCGCTCGAGAGCGCGCTCGGCGAGGGGTACGTTGCCTTGGCACGGTCTCACGGCGCGTCACCGTTGCGCGTATTGCTACGACAGGCGGCGCCGGTCGCACTGTTGCCGCTCGTCAATCAATTGGCGATGAGTTTTGGCGTTCTCCTCGGCGGCACTGTCATTGTAGAGACAGTATTCGGATATCCCGGCCTCGGGCTGCTCCTCTACGAAGGCATTCTCGCGCTCGATTTCCCTTTAGTACAAGGCGTTTTTCTCTTGCTTGTCTTCACAGTGGTTTTGGCAAATATCGTTGCGGATTTTGCGCAGCTTAGGCTCGATCCAAGGATTCGGGGCGGACTGGACGCGGCCCCATGAGCGAGGCCCCTCGCAGAATCGGTGCGCTCCTTGTAGCCCTGATGATCGTTGCGGCGGTCGCCGGACCGCTCGTCGCTCCCTACGACCCCGGCGCATGGTCTGCTGCACCGTTTCAACGGCCATCGGTGAGCCATTGGCTCGGCACGGACGATATGGGCCAGGATTTGTGGAGTGCCTGGCTCTACGGCGCGCGCCATTCGATTGTCATCGCGTTGCTCGCCGCGATCGGAGCGACGTTAATCGGTACATTAATCGGTGCGGGCGCGGGTTATTTCAGAGGACGTGTCGATTTCCTGGCCATGCGGCTCGTCGACTTCTTCCTGACGCTTCCGACGTTACCACTCGTTCTCGTCGTTGCGTTTTATGCGGGAGCGAGCAGGCCATTATTGATCAGTGTTTTGATCTTCAGCTCGTGGGCACGTTGCGCACGCGAATTGAGGCCACAAGCTGCTGCTCTGCGCGACGCCGACTTCATCGTGGCTGAGCGCGCGATGGGCGCGACCGAGGGCAGCATCGTGGTGCGGCATGTTCTCCCTGCGCTGTCGCCGATGATTCTCGCGCAGTTCGCGCGGCTCGCTCATCAAGCGGTGCTGATGGAGAGTGGGCTTTCGTTTCTTGGGCTCGGCAATCCACAGTGGGTGAGTTGGGGAGGGACGCTTTATTACGCAAATGCCCGTGCGGCGTTTCTCGGAAATGCGTGGCTATGGTGGGCGTTGCCGCCCGGTCTGGGGATCGGGTTGCTGATCACCGGCTTCGCGCTTCTGGGCGTTGGCAAGCCACGGGGCGCGGCACTGCGGGCGGCGATGATTCCGCACGGCGATCGCCCAGAGCCCGATCCGAATCATCTTTTCCAGGTCAGAGATCTTCACGTCGGTTACGGCAGCGCGGAAGTACTCACTGGTGTGGAGTTGCATCTTGCAGAAGGAGAGGTGTTCGGCCTCGTCGGAGTATCCGGCGCGGGCAAGACGACTCTTGTGCAGACCGTTCTCGGCCTGCTGCCGCGCGCGGAGATCCACCGCGGTGCTGTCTGGCTGGGCGGGAACGAGTTGTTGCGAATGACCGAGCGCCTTCGGCGGAGGCAGCGCGGAAAAGAGATCGCATGGATCTCGCAGGCAGCGATGCAATCGCTGAATCCTGTACGCAGCATCGGCTCGCAGCTTCGCGAGGTGGCGAGGATGGATGGCGACCGGCTCACTGTAGAGAGTCGTATTTCGGATGCACTCGATCAGGTCGGATTGTCGCAGAGCCTGAAGCACGCCTATCCTCACCAGTTGTCCGGCGGGATGAGGCAGCGGGTGGTGATCGCGATGGTTCTTTGCCGTCAGCCGCGCGTGCTGCTTGCGGACGAAGCGACATCAGGTCTCGACAGCGAGCGTGCCCGCGAGATTCTGGAGTTGCTCACGCGTCTCTGCCGCGAGCGGCGCATGGCGCTCCTGCTGATCTCGCACGATCTGGCGTTGCTCGAGCGGCATTGCGACCGTCTGGCCATTCTTGACCGCGGACGGATCGTGGAGAGCGGAACTACAGCCGCGCTGCTCTCGGCTCCGCAAAGCGACGCGGCGAAGACACTCATCGCGGCGGCGCGGCCGCGATCACGATGGTTGGTCGACCGAGCGTCGAATGGATCTGCTGTCCTCGAGTTAACCGCGGTCGACTTCGCCTACTCGACCGGCGCCGGTTTGAGGGATGTCTCGCTACGAGTTCGCGCCGGAGAGTGCGTCGGTCTGGTCGGACCGAGCGGCGCAGGAAAGACGACGATCGCGCGCCTGGCGTTTCACCTACTGCGTCCAGCGGCCGGCAGCGTTCAACTGTTGGGACGCGATCTCGCGGAATTGCGCTCCGGCGCATTGCGCGAGCATCTTCGCCAGGCTCATTTGATTTTTCAGGATCCGTTCGCGGCCTTGCCCTGGCACCAGCGCGTGCGGACGATCGTCGCCGAGCCGTTGCGCCTCGCGGGAGTCAGCCGCGAGAAGCGGGCAGAGGCGGTGATGCCAGCGTTAGCCGAGGCGGGGCTGCTGCCGCCGGAGCGCTACGCGGAAAGAAATGTCGACAGTCTTTCCGGCGGCGAGCGTCAGCGTGTCGCGCTTGCGCGCGCGCTCATCGCCAACCCGCGCCTCATCATCGCCGACGAGCCGACGTCGATGCTGGATGCTCCCGTGAAGTGGGCATGGCTGGAGCGTCTTGACGCGCTGCGCAGAGATCACGGGCTGGCCGTCCTCTTGATCACGCACGATGAAGCACAGGCCAATGCATTCTGCGATCGCATCGTGAGGCTCAATGCGGGACGGCTGCGCGATGACGGGGCGTGAGCCGGGTTTCCAGGGAAGGTTACGATCGAGTTCCCGGAATCGAATCTATACTCGCGATCGAATGACGAAACGGGCCGCTGCTGCCGTTTTCTTTCTCCTCGTCACGATCGCTGCGGTTGCGCCGATTCGCAGCTATGACTACTTCTGGCATCTGACGACTGGCCGGTGGATCGTCGAGCATCACGCCATTCCGCGATTCGATCCGCTCGCTGTCGCCAGCGCGCACGTGCCGTGGATCAACGGCGAATGGCTGTACGAGATCGTGCTCTACGCCCTGCAGGGAATCGCTGGCGACGCCGGCATCTCGATCATCAGCGCGTTGCTCGCGGCGGCGATTTTCGCGGCTGGATTCGTTTTCGCGGCGCGCGAGAACAATGTCGGTCCTTCACTTCTCATTGCCGCGGTCGCATTCGCCGGTGCATCGGATCGTCTGGGCGTCCGTCCCGCCGCCGCCGCCGCCCTCCTCATCGTCATCGCCCTCGGCCTTCTCGGATCGCGAATGAAACTCACGCCGCTGACGATCGCGTACGTGTTTGTGACGATCGTCTGGATCAACGTGCATCCTTCCGCGCTGCTTGCACCGCTGCTGGCGATGATCACGATGCTGATCGACGTGCGGCGCTGGATCGTTGCCGCAGCCTGCGCAGCCGCCCTACTCGTCAATCCCTTCGGGTGGAACGCCATTCTCGCGCCGCTCCGGCTGACGTCGGAGATTCGCAGCGGCGCATTCGTCAACGCCGAGTGGCTCCCTTCGCCGTTCAACATTTTCCCGCTGTTGTACGTGACGATGGGCCTCGTACTCCTCCTGTTTCTCGGCACGCGCGACAAACGCGCGCACGCCTGGCGCTTCGTCATTTTCGTGATCCTCGGCGCGCTTGCGTATCGGTACGTGCGCAACCAGGGGCTCTACTTCGCCGCGCTCCCTCTCCTCGTTCCGCCCCTCGGCGACCTTTCACGGCGCGCGTCGAACATCATCGCTGCATTCGCGCTCGTTCCGCTGGCCTGGGCCTATCAACACGACGTTCATCGCCTCGGCGCGGATGACGAGCGTTTCCCGATGCGCGCCGTTGCCGCCCTCCGCTCGTATAACCTCGCCGGCAACATCTACAACGTCGATCAATTCGGCGGCCTGCTGGAGTGGACGTTCTATCCCGCGCGGCGAACGCTCACGGACGGGCGCAACGAGTTGTTCGGCGACTTCATCGCCGCGGACGCTGAGGCAAGGCACGACAGCCGGAAGTGGCACGCGCTCATCGCGAAGTATGGAGCGGTGCTTGCCGTCGACGAGTATCAGGCGGAGAAGATCGAGGTCGTCGACGTTGCCAGCGGCGAGCGACGCAACCTGCCGGCATCGATCGTCCGCTATCGGCGGCGCGATTGGGCACTCATCGCGTTCGACGATGCCGCGATGATCTTCGCGCGTCGCGATGCGTTTCCGCCGGAGCAACTGGCGCGGATCGAGTACCGCTATCTCGTTCCTGATGACCCTGCCATCGGTTACAGCACCCCGCAGGTCCGTGAAATGGCGCGAGACGAAGCGGCGCGAGCCGAAGCGCAGTTCGGAGCCATCAGAGTTGTCGAGGATCTCGAGCGGGGCGCAGCGTCAAACTGAGTCAAAATATTGATCCGCAGATTACGCAGATGGGCGCAGATGAAAACCGGCAGATGAAAACCTCATCTGTTAAATCTGCGTCATCTGCGGATAAAGCATCTCGAAACGCGCGAAGCCGGAATCAATTCACGACGTCGCAGCAATCGTCGTCGAGGGCTTGTTCGTGCGGCCAGCGTGACGCCAGCAGGCGCTCGAAGTAGGGACGGACGATGCGCTCGTAGCGTTGCTCGAAACCGGGATGAAGCTCAAGGATCGCTTTGCGCGCGCAGCGCACGAGACATCGCGCTTCGCGGTGCGAGACCGTCATATCGCTGCCGATGAGGTTGAGCGTGAGCTCGACAATCATGCGGATGCGGCGAAGGCGGCGCCGCTCGAAAATCGGGGAGCGGGTTTCTGTCGTCGAATCCATCGCGTATTTGCTCATGCCTGGTTATGGCGAGCAAACGGCGATGCCCGGCGGCGCATTCCAGCAGGAACGAGCGCAGCTCGAATCGTAGCGCCTGACGTCGAAGATGTTTTTCAGGAGCGCATGAGGCCGGCCGCTCAGGCGTGCTCGCGGTCGCCTTCGGCCCAGATCTCGTCGGCGATGACCGCGTCGATTCGCGTTTCGTAAAACTTGATCGCGGCGCGGCCAACCGCGCGGACGGAGACGTAGTTGAGCGCACCGCCGGAAAGCGCGCCGACGAACGGAATCGCTTTCGCCAACCGGTCGCGGACGAAATTCGAGCCGAGTTTTTCGGCGATGATTCCACCGTCGATCGTGGCCGACTCCAGCATCGCTGCGATTCCCTGCTTGCCGATTCCCACGCCCGACGCGTACGCGAGACACGAGATCGCTTCAGCGAATCGCTCGCGCTGCGTCGGCTCGTGTCCGTAAATGGTGGCGATGCCGAGGATGAGGCGGAACTGCTGGAAGACGAGGTAGGCCAACTCCGCGCCGAGCGTGCCGATGGCGATCAGTCCGCTGGGCAAGCCGGAGACCGCGCCCGCCGCCGCGCATCGGATCGCCGTGCGACGCACCAGAAGACGGGCATGCTGGTCGGAGTGAAAATCGGGAGTGCTCTCCTGAAGCGCGGCGACCTCTCGGCGGATCTTCTCCGTATCGATCTCTTCGAACAGAGACCGAAAGACCTCCTCGAGCATCGAGTCGGCGCGCAGTTTCAGTTCCCGGACTCTTCCCATTTCGTCTACGCGGAGCTTTTCGATTCCGCCTTCGATTCTGATTTCGTCTCGCTCTTCGTCTCGGATTTTGATTCTGATTTCGATTCGGGCTTTGACTCGCTCTTCGTCTCGGACGATTTGCTCTCGCTCGATCCTTCGCTCTTTCCGCCATCGGATTTTGTGTCGGACTTCGATTCCGACGGCGACGAATCCGCCTTCGCTCCCGATTTCGAATCGGCTTTCGATGCCGCGCTGGCGTAGTCGGTCTTGTAGAAGCCCGAGCCTTTGAACTGAATTGCCGGCGCGGACATCAGCTTCCTGACGTCACCACCGCACTTCGAACAGACGGCGTACGGAGGATCGGAGAACTTCTGGATGACCTCCGTCCGGTCGTTGCACTGGTTGCACTGGTATTCGTAAATGGGCATGCGGCAATCTCAACGAAGCGCCGGGCGTCGCGATTCCGGGAGGTAGTGGGCGGAGACAAGTGATCGGTGGCAAGTGATCAGAGATCAGGATAGGAGTTGTACGGTTGCTACCGGATCAGAAATTCGCGAGCGCTTGCCTGAAGGGATAAAGAGATTCGCTTTCCTGATCACTGATCACTGAATCTCTGATCACTGAATGGCAGAGACAAGAGATCAGTGGCAAGTGATCAGAGATCAGGATAGGAGTTGTACGGTGCTACCGGATCAGAAATTCGCGAGCGTGCTTTCCTGATCACTGATCACTGAATCTCTGATCACTGAATCTCTGATTCTCCTCACATCAGCGGCGCGACTTTCGCCTGCGAGTTTTCTTCCGCTGCGAAAAGGACGCCGTCGCGGAAGTAGATCCCGGCGATGGCTCCATCGGTACGGCGGTAGTACCACGACTCGATCGTCGAGTCGCGGCGGTCGGTGCGAATCTGCCAGCCCGGAATCGGCTTTCCAAGCAACTTCGAGACGTCGTGCTGCGACATCCCTTTCTGCAGCGCCAGCAGTTTCTCGTGCGAGACGGACAAGTGCTCCACTGCGTTGCTCAGGCCACGCAGCGCCGCCGCGTTCTGCGGATCGTGCGCGAGGACGGCGCGATAGACGCGGATCGAATCCTGATAGCGGCCGAGGGCTGCCAGCTCGTTGGCGAAATCGATCTGAATGTGGCGGTAGACCTCGCGCGCGCGGAAGTGCGTCGGGTGGTTGCGCACGAACGTGCCGAGGGTATCGGCGTAGATCTGTTTGGCCTGAGTAGGGGCGTTCGGCGCTTGCGCGGCCTGCTTGTGGCGGAGGACGTGCAGCCACTCGGAGGAGTGGTCGGGAGCGTTTCCGCCACCGCACGACACGGCAGCGAGACTGATGAGGATGAGGGCGCGGCGCATTGCCTGCAAAGGTAGCACACGTTCTCGCGCTATAATCCCGGCGTTTTGCCGGGGTTATTCAACCTTCAGCATTCGGAGGACGCATGGCGGTGAGGGGTGACGAGGTCGCGGGCTCGATCGAGGCGCACGTCCGCGAAGCGATGGAAAAGCTGGTGGGCGAGATTCGCTCCTCCATCGAAGACGTCCGCGAGGTCGTCGACTCGCAGCTCCGCGCAGCGCTCCAGAGCGTTCAGGCAGACGTCAATGCCGTCTCCTTCCTGCCCCACATTCAGAAGTCCCTCGGCGACTTCGAAGAGAGCCTCGCCGCAGCGCAACCTCCCGCAGCCGCTGCGCCGTCGGGTGGCGACGCCTCACGCGTCAAGCGCGGCGTCCAGGCCGTCGAGCGCGGCAAGTCACAGGTCGATATCCTCAACGCGCTACTGGAGCAATGCCTCGCGTTCGGATCGCGCGCGGCGATGCTGATCCTTCGCGGCGAGACATTCAGCGGCTGGAAGGGCGTCGGATTCACGGCCGCCGGCGGCAACGACGAGATGGTGAAGCGATTCAACGCCGCGCCGGGCCTCATCCCCGAGCTCGACCGCGTGTTGCGCAGCGAAGAAGTCGTGACGTGGGACGGCGCGAACCTATCCACGCGGCTCGGCGTTCCCGCATCGTCGCGCGCCATCCTCGTGCCGATGGTGATCAAGGACAAGGTCGCTGCGGCGGTATATGTCGATGCGACCGAGGCGGACGTTGCGAAACTCGATCCGTCATCGATCGAGCTCCTCGTATTCACGACCGGTCTCTTGATCGACACGCTGGCGATCCGGAAGAAGATCCCATCGCCGAGCCTCAACGATTCGGAGACCGCGGACGCGGAACCGCATTCGGTCCCGACGGCGCCGCAGCGCGCGATCGCGCCGCCGGTCGCTACTCCGCCACCTGCACCTCCGCGGCCTGCGGCACCTCCGCCCGCTCCTCGTCCGCCAGCAGCGGCGCCAACACCTGTCATCGAGTCCTCGCCCGACGCGACGGTCGCGGTTTCCGCCGCACAACTGCGCGAGATGATGACGCCATCGAAGCCGGCGTTCACGATGCCGGAGACGGATTTCGGCGGCGCGCCGGTTCCGTCATCGCCATCGACGGCCTCGTTCATGACGACGGCGATTCCCGCGGTCGAAGCGCCGCGTCCCGCGCCGGTTCCACCGCCACCCGCAGCTCCTTCGCACGAGCGCGAAGAGCGGCCGAGCACGCAGTACATCCCGCCGCCGAACCTCACCCGCGGCAGCGGCCCGACCGCAGCGGTTGCCGGTGGCGACTCGAAAAAGCACGACGAAGCACGACGCTTTGCGCGGCTCCTTGTCTCGGAGATCAAGCTTTACAACGAGCCGAAAGTCGACGCCGGCCGCAAGAACAAAGACCTCTACGAGCGCCTCCGTGAGGACATCGACCGCAGCCGCCAGATGTACGACGAGCGGATCGCCGAGGATGTGCGGAAGACGTCGAACTACTTCTACGACGAGCTGGTGCGGATTCTCGCGGATGGCGACGCGGGCGCGTTGGGGCTGTAAGTCGCATCAGAGCCAGCGTTTGTCATTCCGATCCGGCGGAACCGCGGGGCGGAAGGGCCGTGGGAGCGGTGGAGCACGGAGAGGAATCCCCTGCGGAAACGAAGGACTCGCTTCGAAGAAGGGGATTTCTCATCGTGCTGCACCGCTCCCGCACACCCTCCCACCCCCGCGGTTCCGCCGATTCGAAATGACAGCAGCGCGCGCGGACGAAATGCCAATCGCCAGATCCTCACGGCCCGCTTTTCGCACTTGACCCCGCCTGATGCGGTTTCAACGTCGTTGGACGATCACGGTCGTGGCGGTGGTGGTTTCGGTGCTGGCCGTGGTGAGCTTTCTGGTCGTGAAGCCCCGGACGGCGAAGAATCGCGAGTTCGTCGTGCCGGCCAAGCCCGAAGCACCGCCCGATCTGGAGAAGCTGCGGCCGGCGTTCGTCGCGGGGATCGAGGCGTTCCGTCACGGCAATGGCGCGGAAGCGGTCAAGCAGCTCAGCTCCTTCACCTTCGCCCGCCGCGCCGTCGAGGAGTACCGCCTCTTCTACCTCGGCGGCTCGTACGAGCTCGCAGGAGATCCGGCGCGGGCTCGCATGACGCTGGCCACGCTCTGGCGGCGCAATCCCTCCCTCCTGCCTCGCGCGGACGCCGCCTCGAGCCTCGGCGCGCTTTACAAGGCGATCGGCGACTGGACCCACGCCGCTGCGGTTTACGCAGAGGCCGCAACGCGCACGAACGACTCCAATGCCGCCGCGACCGCGCGGTGGGGCGCGATCGAATCGAGCTTCACGCGCGGCGACGTCGCGTCGATGCTTTATGCGTCGCGCAACATCGCCATCAAGAATCCGCGCGCCGCGCAGGCACCGTTAGCGATCGAGCTGGCGCGTGCGATCGCCGGACTGCCGGCGGAAACACCGATGCGGCTCACCGCTGCCGAGCGTCTCGACCGCGCGGTCTCCTTTCTGCGCGACGGCGATCCCCAAAACGCGCTCGACGAATTGAACGCTCTACAAGCCTCCGATCTCCCATCCACGCTGCGCGCGCCGGTGGAGCTGAATCGAGGGCTGGCGCTCAATCAACTTCATCGTTACGAAGAGTCGAGCAAAGTCCTCGATGCGCTCGCCTCTGGCCCCTATCGGTTTGCCATTCCCGCGATCTTCACCGCGTCGCAGAACTATCGGGTGCTGTCGGCATCTATCAATCCGATGGTGACAAAGAGCGTTGTTGTGCGTCAGCAAGTTGGCAAGATCAAACTCAAGTCCGGAAAAACCAAGCCGAAATTTCGCAACGTCAAGAAGAATGTGCAGCTCGTCGACCTTGCAAAGAAAGCGAAAAAGGACGAGTACGACCGGCTGGCGATAGAGCGCCTGAAAGATCTTCTGTCTCTTCCGCTTGCCGACGAGGTACGCATCTCCGTACTGAATAGCATTATTACAGCCGCCGAGGCAAAGAATCAGGATGCATACGAACAGCAGCTCATCGGTCAACTCGCCAAGGTCGATCCGTCGCAGGATGCGGGCTTGCAGCATTTCTGGGATAAGGCGTGGAGCGCGTATGAACGCGGTGATCTTAACGGCGCCACCTCGCTGCTTACTTTTGTGCAGACGTCTTATCGCAGTTCAAACGTAAAACGGCAGGCGCTGTACTGGTCGGCGCGTTGCGCGGACCGTCTCGGCAAGAAGGTGGATGCCAACGCCATCTATCAGAAACTGGCATCGGCGCCTTATGACGATATTTACGCGATCGAGTCAGAAAAGCGAGGCGCGAAGCGGCCAAACACAAGTATCAACCCTTTGACGATCAATCGGCCTGACTGGCGCGATCTCGCTGAACAAAACATGCCGCAATCTCTCAGGCTTGGCTACGAACTAACCGCGCTGACCGATTTCCGCGATGCGAAGCTGGAAATCGAGGCAAACCGGAACCGCAAGAATCAACAGTTTGCGGACGCGCTGACGGCCGAGATCTTCAATGCGTCCGGAGATATGGTCTCCACTCTGAAGACACTTCGAAGCGCGTTTCCTGATCTCGCAACGGTCGAGCAGGATTCTGTACCTGCATATTTTCTGAAGATGTATTACCCACTCAAGTACGACGATTGGATCCGCGCGTACTCCAAGAAAGCAGGAGTAGACGCCTATACAGTGATGGGCCTCATTCATCAAGAGAGCTATTTCAACCCGAAGGCGAAGTCGGCCGTCGGTGCCACTGGATTGATGCAGCTAATGCCCGCGACCGGTAAAGAGCTGGCCGCACGCTTCCATATCGCGCCACGCCTCGAGAATCCCGAGACGAATATTCATCTAGGCACCGCTCATTACAAAGGGCTAGTCAATTTATTCAATGGCAGTAACGAGCTAGCGATCGCCTCGTACAATGCGGGACAGGGCCGGGTGCAGCAATGGCGGCGCGCCGCGCCGTCGAAGCCGATGGATGAATTCATTGAGTCGATTCCGTTTCGCGAGACGCGAACGTATGTAAAACACGTCGTCATGATCGCCTCGTCGTACAAGAGAATGTATCCGTGAAATAATCACAAGGGCAGTGGCGAAGGCCACTACATTCGTTTTTGCCACGCGACATATCCGCCACGCAAATGCCCGGCTCGGGTCATTCCCGCTTCCCGCGCGAGATCGAGTGCGCGCGCGGAGCGGCCGCCAGTCTGGCAATAGAAGATCACTTCGCGATCGGCCGGCAGCTCGTTCAGGCGATGCGGCAATTCGCCGAGTGGAAGGAGACGCGCTCCCTCGATGTGGCCGGCGTCCCATTCATATTGTTCGCGGACGTCGACGAGCAGTGCCTCCGAGCGGATGTGATCCGGCGTGACCTCGTGTGGGCTGGCGGGATTGCAGAACATGTCGTAGTCGATGAGACCCGTAATCGCCGCGTGCGCATCATGCTGCTCGCGCAGACGCAGCGTTCGGAACGTCATCTTCAACGCGTCGAACAACAGCAAACGCCCAACGAGCGTTTCACCGATTCCTATAAGCAGCTTGATCGCCTCCGTCGCCTGAATCGTGCCGATGACGCCCGGCAGCACGCCGAGGACGCCACCTTCCGCGCATGACGGCACGAGATGCGGAGGCGGCGGCTCGGGATAGAGGCAGCGATAACACGGTCCCTCTTGCGCGGAGAACACAGAGGCCTGTCCTTCGAAGCGAAAAATGGATCCGTAAACGTTCGGCTTACCGAGGAGGACGCAGGCGTCATTGACGAGATAACGCGTCGGGAAGTTGTCGGTTCCGTCGATGACGACGTCGTAGTTGGTGAGGATATCGAGCGCGTTCTCTGACGTGAGCGCCGCGCCATGCGTCTCGATCGCGATCTCCGGATTCAGATCGTGCAGCCGCGCGCGCGCCGCTTCGAGTTTCGGCCTTCCCACGTCCGAAGCGCCATACAGCACCTGGCGATGGAGATTGCTTCCATCGACATCGTCAAAGTCGACGATGCCGATTCGCCCCACGCCTGCCGCAGCAAGGTACAACCCAACCGGACTGCCGAGTCCACCCGCGCCGACGATGAGCGCCGACGATCGCTTGAGCGCCTCCTGCCCCGCCTCGCCAACCTCGGGAAGGATCAGGTGGCGGGCGTAGCGAATGCGTTCGGAGGGAGTCAGCATGGTTTGTCATCCTGAGCCGCCGCAGGACACGAAGCGCCGGAGGACGGTCGAAGGACCGTCCGGTCACGTGCATCGTGAAGACCGCGTGGCCCTCGCCTGTCATATCGGGAGGGGGTCCTTCGACCGTCCTTCGCCGCGAAGCCTGCCAGTGCGAAAGCAGCCTGAAGGCGCGGCTTCGGCGGCTCAGGATGACAGCAATTTCTCATCCGCTCTCCGCTCCTTCAACGACGACACTCACGGCAGCAGCCTCGCCACGATCTCCTGAATCTTCTTCCCGTCCACCCGCCCTTTGTATCGCGTGGACGCTTCCTTCATCACCTTGCCCATGTCCTTCTTCGACTGCGCGCCGGTCGACGCCACGATCTCGCGGATGCCGCTCTCGATCTCCTCGTCGGTCAGCTCGGGCGGAAGCCAGGTCTTGAGCAGCTCCATCTCGCGGCGCTCTTTTTCCGCGAGCTCGGGACGATTACCTTTCGTGTACTGCTCGATCGAATCGAGGCGCTGCTTGACGGCTTTGCGGATCACGGTCATCGCTTCTTCGTCGCTCAGCTCGTGGCCCGACTCGATCTGCTGATACTTGAATGCCGACTGCAGCATCCGCAGCGTGGACAAGCGCTCCGCATCGCGCGCTTTCATCGCCGCCGTGAGCTCCGTTCGAATCTTCTCCGTCAGTTCACCCATTTGCGCTCACTCCTCGGCACATTCTATTCTCGCCAGCCATGCCGCTCGATGTTGCGAAGCTGCTCGAAGAAACCGGTGCGCTCCTGAGCGGCCACTTCCGCCTTTCGTCCGGGCTGCACAGCCCCGGCTACGTGCAGTGCGCGTTGCTGCTCGAACAGCCGCGGAACGCACGGGAGATCGGCGAAGCGCTAGCGGCGAAGTTGCGCGCGATGAACGCCGCGAAGATCGTCGCGCCGGCACTTGGAGGCGTGATCATCGGCTATGCGGTCGCCGAGGCCATGGGCTTGCCGTCGATCTTCACGGAGCGGAAGGATGGCGTGATGACGCTTCGCCGCGGCTTCCGGATCGCGCCGGACGAGAAGGTCGTCATCGTCGAAGACGTCGTGACGACCGGCAAGTCGACGCGCGAGACGGCGGCAGTCGTCGAGCGGCTAGGCGGGCGCGTGGCTGGATTCGCGTCGATCCTCAATCGAAGCGGGATTGAGAATCCGTTCGACGCGCCCTACGAATCGCTGCTGTCGCTGAACCTCGATACGTACGACGAAGCGAATTGCTCGCTCTGCGCCCGCGGGATTGCGCTCGATGCGCCCGGATCGCGGTTTTCGAATCGTGCCGGCTGAACCCGCACGCTAGTACACTTACCGCCATGGCTGGCGAAATCATCGGCGGCGTCCTCGCGCCGCATCCACCGCACATCGTTTATGGCGACAACCATTGGCGCAATGAGCCGCGCTCGGAGTGCGGATGGGAAGTGCTGCGCTGGGGATACGAGCGCGCGCGTAAACATTTTCTGGAGAAGAAGCCGGACGTTTTTCTCGTCCACTCGCCGCACTGGCAGACCGTCATCGGCCATCACTTCCTCGGCATCCCTGAGTTTCACGGACTGTCGGTCGATCCCATTTTTCCGAATCTCTTTCGCTTCAACTACGACATCAAAGTCGACGTCGAGCTGGCCGAGTTGATCGCGGAAGAGGGACGCCGCGACGGGTTGATTACGAAGATGATGCGCAACCCGAACTTCCGCGTCGACTACGGCACGATCGTCTCCTGTCACATGATGAATCCGGAGTGGGACATCCCCATCGTCGGCATCTCGTCGAACAACTCTCCCTACTATTTTTCGAACGAGATGGGCCAGCAGCAGATGCTGAAGCTGGGCCAGGCGACGAAGCGCGCGATCGAGAAGAGCGGCCGGCGCGCGGTGCTGCTGGCGTCGAACACGCTCTCACATCGCCACTTCACGACGGAGCCGGATATCCCCGAGGACATGTCGCGCGAGCATGTGTACGAGCACAGCGGATATCTGTGGGACATGAAAGTACTCGACCTGATGCGCAAAGGGCGAACGCGCGAGCTCATCGCCGTGCTGCCGGAGTTCATGGACATGGCGGTGAGCGAGGTGAAGGCCGGCTCGCTGGCATGGATGCTTTCCGCGCTCGACTTTCCGTCGTATCCCGCCGAAGTTTACGGATACTGGACCGTGATCGGGACGGGCAATGCAGTGGTCGGTTGGGACCCGCAACTCAAAGCGGAGGCCACAACGCAGGGAGCGGCATGATCGCGGTTCTCGCGCTCCTTTTCGCGACGGCGTTTCCGTCGAACAGCAAGACGTCGTGGATGCGTCCGGAGTCGTTTCATCTGACGATCGGGATGAGCCGCGCCGCCGCGGTGAAGGCGCTGGAGTCGAATGGCTGGAAGACGAAACGCGGCGACGGCGATCATCAACTCGTCGTCGACTACGCCGAAGACAAATCGCTGACGCTGCAGTTTGCGCGCGACCATTTGAAATCGGTCCGCTTCGAGCTCTTCACGATTCTGCAGGACGCGCCGAAAGCGTTCGACGAAGAGCGGGCCTTTCTCCGCGAGTCCCTCGGTAAGCCACGCAAGGCAACGAAGAAGATCGTGATCTACGACCACAAGCTGCCGAACGTAATGGCGGTGCTCTCCGCCGATCCGAAATCAGAACAAGCGCAGAAAGGCGTGGGGATGGTGGTGGTGCGTTACTACGATCCGGCGAAGTAGGGGTTCCGCAGCATCAGCTTGCACGCTTCTTTAGAGGCTTCTTCTCTGCTCGCCGGGAGGGAAGGTTCGTGATGATCGAGCGGAGAAACTCGTTGACCTCATCGGACGAGTGGAACACCTCTGCTACATCGGGCTCGAGAACAACGGACCGAACGCGGCCGAGCTTTGGACGAGCAGCGAAACGATTCGGACGCGACTTGCTGTAATCGAAGTCGTAGTGCGATCGCATTTCGTCGGGAACCGCTTCAGCGGCTTGATTCTTCTTCATAATGGTAGCGTTCGTCTTTGTCGGGTTTGCGAGCATTGATGATTCGAATCTCGTCTCCTCGCTCGGTAAAGCATACCAATAGAAGGCGTCCGGTGCGCGTATAGCCGGTGATGATCTCTCGCGTTTCACCAGTTGAGTGATCGGGATCGTCGTGAATGCGAGCGAGCGGATCGTCGAAAACGCTCGTCGCCTCTTCAAAACTCACGTCGTGCTTCGCGAGATTCGCGGCTGCTTTGTCATCGTCCCAATCAAAACCAACTGGCTTCATCAAGACAAGAACCTATCACCGCATCCTTCCATCAACCGCGTTCGTCTAGTTCGTTCCCGTCCCGATCGCCACCGCGGCTTCGGCGGGCTTTTTCTTCGCTTCGTACTTGGCCGACTTTCCTTCGTAGATGAAGATCCCTTCGCCGAGGGTGCCGACGTAGAGGCGATCGTGCTCGAAGGGGTCGAGTGCGACGGATGTGACTTCAGCAGTGCGTGACGGCAGAGGAAACGCGCGCCAGTCGAGCGCTTTCGGCTCGGCGACGAGCATCTCGTGTTGTTGACGTGACGTGAGGAAGACGAAGTTGTCGCTGCTGCGCGAGCCGCCGAAGACCGATGCGAACTGCGCGTCGGGAGCTTCCACTTCGAGCCATTTCCGGTCAGCACCGACGCGGCCCGCTTTGACGCCTTGCGATCCCGCGACGAACACCAGTTGGTCGTCGCCGGTGCCACGCACGGCCAGCGTGCGGCCTTTCGGCGGCGCGCCATCGATCGACGTCCACTGCGTTCCGTCGAACGCCAGCACGCCGACGCTGGTGAGCGCGAAGAGTGCGCGTTTGTCGCCGAGGCTGCCGATAGCCATGTCGACGGCGCGATTGTCGGCGCCAGCGAGCAGGTACCAGCTCTTGCCCGAGTCGCGGCTGGTGAAAACACCTTCTGACGTCGCGGCGAAGTAACGCTCTTTGTTGAAACGGAGAACCTTGTCGACGCGGATCGGAGAGCTTGCGGGCGCAGACTGCGTCCACTGCTGGCCGTCGCTGCTCCAGAAAAACCCCTTCTCCGTTCCGGCCACGAATTTGACACCCGCGTCTACGTTTACAACCAATGAGAGAACCGGCGGCAGATCGACGGCGCCAAGTTTTGCCCACGTCGTGCCGGCATCCGTCGAACGGTAAATGCCACTGGACGCGCCACCAAACGCCACCGCCGCGTAGACGTTCTTCGGCTGCGATGCGTCGGCGGCGATCGACGTGATCGTCAGGTTACGTAAACCATCACACATTCTCGTGAATGTTTTTGCGTTGTCATTAGAGAGATAGACGCCGTCACCTTCGATTCCAAGGATGACGCGGCCGGGACGCTGTGGATGGAGAGCAATCGTGTTCACGACCAGCGAAGAATCGGAGATGACATACCAGTTCTTGCCGCCGTCGTGACTGCGATACAGACCGGCCACGGAGCCGGCATAGATCGAATCGCGGTCGCACGGATCGAGCTCGATGTCATGAATGCGCCGGTTGTCGAATCCGTCGCGGTAGCGCGTCCAATTCTCGCCGCGGTTCGGCGTGCTGTAGACCCAGCCGCACGTGGAGACCCAAACCTTGTCAGGGTTGTAGCGGTCGATGGTGATCGAGAACATGTCGGTGTCGAGCACCATGCCGTTGTTGATCAGCTTCCACGTCTTGCCGCCGTCGTCCGTGCGCGTTCCCTGGCGCCAGGTGCCGACGTAGATGCGGTCGTGTGTGCGCGGATCGATGGCGATCGACTCGACGTTGACTTGATCGGAGATCTTCTCCCACGACTCGCCGCCGTCCGTCGATCGGTAGACGCCGGTGAGGCCGCCGACGAGAACGAAACTGGCGTCGTGCGGATCGACAGCGATCGCGCGGACGGAGAAGTCTTCGAGACCGGCATCGCGCCGCGTCCAGTTCTGACCGCCATCGTCGGAGACCGCGATGACGCCGCCGCCCCACGCGCCCCAGCACGCCGCCCAGAGCCGCCCGTTGCGATCGAGCACGAGGTTGTCGACAACGTAGCCCGGGAAGGGAACGCTGCGCCGCGGGTTCTGCCACGACTTCGCGCCGTCGGTGGAGACGTAGACCTCGCCGCCGCTGGTGCCGAGGTAGAGAGTGTCGGGGTTGGAGGGGTCGATGATCAGCGCGCGGACGTCGGCGCCATAGAGATTGGCGCGCCGCCACTGCGCGCAAAGAGGTAACGCCAGGAAGAGAACCGTGAGTGTGATGAGGAGTTTACGCATGGGTATGATTTCGAGTTTAGCAATAACACTGCCGGGGGAGTGGGGAATAGGGGGTGGGGATGGGAGAAAGGCTCACGAGCTTTTTCGGACGACAAAGTTTTTCGGGTCGCTTCTGAGAAACCACGATCGGAAAACAAGCTCAAACGCGCCGATCCCGGCCTCGCTCCCACCCCCACTCCCCACTCCCCGCCCCCCAAAAGCAAGCTATCCTTCCCCACCCATGACCGCCCTTCGCACCTGCGTCTTTCCTTGTGCCGGCTTTGGCACTCGATTTTTTCCGGCCACGAAAGTGATTCCGAAGGAGATGCTGCCGCTCGTCGACAAGCCGATTCTCCAGTACGGAATCGAAGAGGCGCTCGGATCGGGACTCGACAAGCTGATCGTCGTCAGCTCGAAGGGAAAGGACGCCATCCTCGATCACTTCGACCGCACCGCGGAGCTCGAGCGCTCGCTGCAGGAGCGGAAGAAGAACGACCTGCTCAGCGAAGTCGAAGCGGTCAGCACGATGGCCGATCTCATCTCCGTGCGGCAAAAGGAAGCGCTCGGACTCGGGCACGCCGTGCTGCAGGCGAAAGATGCCGTCGGCAACGAGCCGTTCGCAGTCGTCCTGCCGGACGATGTCATCCTCGCCGAGGAGCCATGCCTGCAGCAGATGCGCCGCGTGTTCGAAGAGACCGGACGACCCGTGATCGCGCTGATGGAAGTGTCCGCGGCCGAGACGACGCGCTACGGCATCGTCGCGGGCGACATGCTCGGCAACCGGCGCTTCCACATCACCGACATGGTCGAGAAGCCGAAGGTGAATCCGCCGTCGCACTACGCGATCATCGGCCGCTACATCCTGCCGCCCGAGATCTTCCCGCTGCTGGAGAAAACCGAACGTGGTGCCGGCGGCGAGATCCAGCTCACCGATGCGTTGCGCGAGCTCGTGCGAACGGGCGATTTCTACGGCTACGTATTTGAAGGGAAACGCTACGACGCCGGCGAGAAACTCGGCTACCTCAAAGCGACGGTCGACTACGCGCTGCGGCATCCCGTCGTCGGCAAGGAGTTCGGCGCATACCTGCAGTCACTTTACGGCGGCGACGATAAGAGCAAACGCACGCAGGGCTGATGGACAAACGATTCGACATTCATGATGTCTCCGAGGATCTGCGCGCGATCGTCGGGGAATGTGAGCTGACGGGGAACCGCACGACATTTCTCCGCAACGAGCGGCCCATCGCCATCCTCATCTCGCACGACGAATACCTCGCGCTGCGCGAGACGATCGACATCGCCGATGACGCGCCGTTGCGCGCAGCAATCGAAGAGGGGGAGAACGAGGTGCTGCGCGGCGCGATGCTTGCGGTGGAAGACTTGCTGGGGCCTGCGCATGTGGAATGACCGCCTCCGCTTCGCCGAGCGCGTCGAGAAGGACTGGCGCGCGCTCAGCGACGAGCAGCGCGCCGTGGCCGCGAAGGCGCTGGAGACGATCGATGAAGATCCGATCATCGGCGCGCCGCTCTTCGAACCGTTACGCGGCTACTGGAGCTATCGCAGCGAAGGGATCCGCATCATCTACCGCATCGTCACCGAAGCGCGGTTCATCGTCGTGCTGAGCATCGGACTGGTGGTGGCGCGATGAAGTTCATCCTCGCATCGCAGTCGCCGCGGCGGCGCGAGCTTCTGACGTCGGTCGGCTTCGACTTCGACGTCGTTCCGAGCGATGTACCGGAGATTCACCAGCCGGGCGAGTCGCCGGAGGAGTACGTAGCGCGTCTCTCGCGCGACAAGGCTGCGAAAGTCGCGGCGACACATCCCGACGCCTGGATCATCGCCGCCGATACCACCGTCCTCCTCGGCGACCAGTTGCTCGAAAAGCCGGCTGACGGCGATGACGCCGCACGCATGCTTGGCTTGATCGCCGGGA
This sequence comes from Thermoanaerobaculia bacterium, assembly GCA_034665065.1. Lineage (GTDB taxonomy): Bacteria > Acidobacteriota > Thermoanaerobaculia > Gp7-AA8 > Gp7-AA8 > JADGNZ01. Next base: position 94,925 of record JAXDGL010000021.1, read on the forward strand.
AAACGCACATCGTCTACAGCGGCGTCACGCTGCAGAACGAATCACGCAACTGGCGCGAGACGCGCGTGGCGGAATCGGAGGTACGCATGCTGCCGCTCGACGAGCGCGAGATTGCCTGGTATGTCGCCACCGGCGAGCCGCTCGACAAAGCGGGGGCCTACGCCGTACAGGGCATCGGCGGCATGTTCATCGACTCCATCCACGGCAGCTACACGAACGTAGTTGGATTACCACTTGCTTTGCTGTTCCAGATGTTGCGACGGGCAGGAATTGATGTGACGCGGGAGTCGGGGGTCGTCAGCTGCGTGTCGTAGTTGGCGCTATGCTTATCTGGCACCACGACCCAACCGCGTCAAAACGCATTTTGAAAAATATGGAGCGGGCTTAGGGCGCGGGTGGGGCTGGTACGAGCCGCAGACGGTTCTCCGACTCCCCACCCCGGATCCCGACACCCCCACACAACATGTCATCCGCAGCCAAAGTCGGCGTTTTCATGCTCATCGTGCTAGCGATCCTCGGGTACTTCGTCCTGAAGATCGAGGACGTGCAGATCGGTCACGGAACGGGGGCGCGCAAAGTGACTGCGCTCTTCGACTCCGTCGCGGGACTCGACAACAAGTCCGCCGTTCGTGTGGCCGGTGTTCGCGTCGGCAAAGTGGCCAACATCAAACTCCGGCCCGATGGGAAGGCGGAAGTGACGCTGGACGTCGATCCTGACGTCATCCTCCACCCCGGCGCCGTCGCCCACGTCGCGAACCTCGGGCTGCTCGGCGAAAAGTATGTCGAGCTCGATCCAGGCCCCGCCAACGCGCCGGTCATTCCACAGGATCAGGCCGTCGTACTTCACGGAACGCAACCGCCGTCGATGGACGACATCACCAGCCAGGTCTCGGCGATCGCCACCGACGTCAAGGCGATCACGGAGTCGCTGCGCGGCGTCATGGCAGGCCCCGCGGGACAGCAGCGGCTGGTCGATATCGTCGAGAACGTGCGCACGATCACCGAACAGGTGCGCGATCTCGTCGCTGCCAATCGCTCGAATGTCGACGCCACCGTCGCCAACGCGCGTGCGATTACGGAATCTCTGCGCGTCGAGATTCCGCGCCTGGCCAGTTCGATCGACCGGATGGCGACGCAGATGAACGGAACCGTCGGCGAGAACCGCGAAGACGTGCGACACATCGTCGAGAACTTGCGAACGCTGTCGGCCGATCTGAAAACGACCTCCGACAACCTCAACAACGTCACGACACAGATCCGCAGCGGCGAAGGGACGGTCGGCAAACTTCTCTACAGCAATGAAGCGCACGATCGCCTCACCGCGGCCCTCGGCTCCGTCGAAAGCGGCGTGAACGAATTGCGCAACACGCTCGGACGCGCGAGCAAGATGCAACTCGACCTCGGACTCAACGGCGACTACTACGCCAACCTTCCGGAGCAACAGGCGGGCGCAACGAAGATCGGCGGAAACGCGCGGACGGCCGTCTGGCTGCGCCTCAATCCGAATCCCGACCGCAACCGCTTCTACAACGTCGAGCTGGCGGACACGCCGTTCGGCAAGCGCCGCGAGAAAACGATCGAAGAAACGGTGACCAATCCCATCACCGGCGTGTCGCAGACTACGATCACGCAACAGACGCGTTTCGACCGCGCGTTCCTCGCCTCCGCGCAAGTCGGCTGGACGCTCGCCCCCTTCGCCGTCCGCCTCGGCGTGATCGATTCCAGCGGCGGCGCAGGCATCGACTACAACTACAACAAGCGCATCCGCGTGACCGGTGAAGTGTTCGATTTCAGCCACCGCGCCGGCGAAACCAACCCCCACCTCCGCCTCTACGGCGAATACATCTTCCGCCAGGAAAAACCGACGACGCCAACTCTCTTCCTACGAAGCGGCGTCGACAACGTGTTGAATCACACCGCCTTCACGTTCGGAGGAGGCATCCGCTGGCGCGATGACGATTTGAAGTATTTGCTGGGGAGTATCCCGATTAAGTAGTCATTAAGCCGACGAAGACCACTGCGCGCGGCCCGTCCTGGATCGACAGAGTTTTTGTTCTACCTACGAGACATTCTCGAAAGTCATCGTCATCGACCACGGCGCCTGATTGCTCAGCGAATACCGAAAGGCCAACGTTCCGAATGAGTATTCGCTGGTGATCGCCAGATTGCCTGTGTTGGGATCCTGGCCCACGGCAAGCTGATAAAAGTCATCGTTACCGACCTTTGTTTGAGCGAAGATCACTCCCATCATTTCCTCCGCAGCGGGTGCATCCCAGTTTACGCTGACGGTAATTGTCCCGCCTGTCGACAGCGCGTAAGGGCTTGATATGACCTGGCCGTCTACCATCAACTGTTGATCATCCCAATTGGGATCGCCGCTGACGAAGACATCAACACCTGCACGATTGGTCACTGTCACAACGACGCTATTCATCACGTCCTCCTCTGCATACAAACGCTGAGCTTCGAAAGAGGAGTGTGTGCGCGTCGCTAAATCTCTACCCCCAATTTTGGAAACGATGGCGAGAAAGTGCGTGCGCCCACGACACGAGCGCGCGACTGTCATTTCGAATCGGCGGAACCGCCGGGGGGGGCAGGGTGGGTGGGAGCGGTGAAGCACGATGAGAAATCCCCTCAACAGCGACTCTTTCATATCGGCGGGGGATTCCTCGACCGCGCTCCACCGCTCCCGCCCGCCCAACCGCCCCCGCGGTTCCGCCGGCTCGGAATGACAGCGCTGATCCGTTAACCTACATCCTCCCCTCAAATCACGCCCAGATCGATCGCCCGCAGCACAGCTCTCGTCCGATCGCGCACACCGAGCTTCGCGAGCAAATTCGAGATGTGGTTCTTGACCGTGCCGTCGGTGATGTTGAGGAGCTCGCCGATTTCTTTGTTGCTGTAGCCGCCGGCGAGGAGGCGGAGGATCGTTCGTTCGCGGTCGGTGAGAGGCTCGGGAAGGTCGGCAGATTCGAACGAGGAGTCGCTCTTCTCGAGTGCACGCATGATCCGTTCGGTGATGACGGGCTCGATGCATGTTCCGCCGCCGGCCAGCGTGCGGATGGCGCTGGCGAGGCGCTCGAGCGAGACGTCTTTCAGCAGCCATCCTTTCGCGCCGGCGCGCACGGCTTCGAAGAGGATCGCGTCATCGTCGAATGTCGTCAGGATCAGCGTTGGCCGCGCGGCGCCGCGCTCGCGCAGCTGACGCAGAACGCCAACTCCGTCGAGCTTCGGCATGCGCAGATCGAGCAGTACGACATCGGGCTTCTCGCGCTCGATCACGATGACCGCCTCCTCGCCATCGCTCGCCTCGGCGGCCACTTCGATGTCGGGCACGAGCGCGAGAAGACTGCGCAGTCCCTGCCGGACGATCGTCTGATCCTCGACGATGCAGACGCGAATCATGCCGGGCCGCCGAGGGGGAGGGAGACGTGGACGGAGAAACCGTGGCCGCGCATTGAGGTGACTTCGAACGTGCCGCGCACCTGCTCGACGCGCTCACGAAGGCCGCGGAGTCCGTTGCCGAAGCGGACATTGTCGACTCCGGCGCCGTCATCGCGCGCGTCGATCGAAAGCGCGTGATCGGCGCTTGCTAGTTTCAGCCAGAGATTGCGCGCGCCGGAGTGCCGCACGGCGTTCGTCACGATCTCCTGCACCGTGCGTAGCGCGACTTGCGCGATGTTGGCGTCGGCGACTGCCAGCTCGCGCGGAAAATCGAGATGCAGCGACGGGGCGACCATCACGTCGCGTAGCGATTCGAGCGACGACGTGAGATCGACCGGCTCGTCGTTGCGGAGGCGGCTGACGACTTCGCGCACATCGCCGAGGAGCTGCTTGGCGATCGCCTTGCTTTTCTCGATCGGCTCCTTCGCCTCGCCGCTGGAAAGATGGCTGGCCACTTCGAGATTGAGGCTGAGCGCGGTCAGATGATGGCCCAGGACGTCGTGAAGATCGCGAGCGATGCGAAGACGCTCGGAGGTGCGGCTGCTGATCTCCAGCAGCTCCGTCGTCATGCGCAACTCCGCATTTGCCTCGGCCAGCGATTTCAGCGCTTCTCTCTCGGAATGGGCCACATGCAGCGAGAAAAGCGCGAAGAGCGAGAAGGCAAGGTAGACCAGGGCGTAGATGAGAAAGTCGCGGTCGTATTGCCGCTCGATCAGACCGAGCACGGCGGAATTGAAGACGATGACCGGAATTGCGAAACGAGGCGGAAAACTGCCGAGCTGCGCGGCGACGATCACCAGCATGACCGGCAGGAAGCCAACGGGCTGCAGCATGGTGCAGACAAACGCCGCCAGGATCTGCACCATGATCACAGGAATGCGCAGGCGGTTGCCGCAGTCGGGCCGCGTAGCAATGAGGAAGCCGGCGAGAAACAAAACCAAGGAGCCGATGAGCACCGCGCCGCGGGTCGTGATCAGCGAGTGGTAGTGATCAACTTCCCAAATCAAACTCGGGATTGCGATCAGGATCCAGGTCAGGATCCCGGTCCACGACAGCTTTCGTTCGTTGAGGTTCATGTTGTTCCTGGAAGAATAGTGAACCACGGCTTTGTCAGAAGAAGAACCGCGCGCCGGCCGTCGTGACGCGCCGTACCTGCATGTAAGCGAGCTCGCTCGTGCGCGCGCCGGCGAATTCGGTATCGATGAGATAGACGCTGATATTCGAGCGCAGCTTGTGCGTGATCGTGCCGCGCGCGAGCAGCGAGCCATCGCGCAGGTTGGCGATCACGATCAGCTCCGCGTCGACCTTGTCGTGCGGCCAATCGACGCGGGCGAACGCGTAATTGCGGGCCATGTGCAGCGGAGCGTACGCCGCATTTGCCGCGCGGAGACTACGCTCACTTCTCGCGGCATCGGTTGCGATTCGGAATGAACGCCAGGCGTTCGCATCGAGACCATCGCCGGCGTGATAGATCTCGAGAACGACGTTCATGCTGTTCTTGAGCGTGTACTGCGCTCCGGCCAGCGCGTGGCGCCGCGCAATCTCCCCGTGCAGTTCGAGCGCATCGCCGAACACGCGCGCTGCGCTGACGCCTTGCTGGACGCCGTTCGCGTCGCGGCGGGCGTAGAGCGAAACGTCTGTTCCCGCGATCAGGCGATAGACGCGCGCGGCGACGGCGCCATGATCGAGAGCGTAGAGCGAGACATTCGTGCCGCGTACGAAGAGGTCGGCGCGAACCATGTCGAGGCCGCGATTCGCGGAGAGATGATCGGAGGGATCGGCCGGATTCTTTTTGGGACTAACGAAGGCAGTCGGATTCCAGGCGTAGCCCGTGCCCCACTTCTCGATCACGCGTCCAACGGTGATGTCGAGCCAGGGACGCAAATTGAGTTGAAAATAGGCCTCGCCGACGCTCGCCTGCTGACTACCTCCCTCGGCGGCATCACCGCGAAGTTTGAGGTGAAGCTTCCACGAATGGCTCTCAGGCGAGGCGTCGAAGAATGCGACCGCGTCACCCGCGGAGGTGCGATACGGGATCGCGGCGACGTTGCCCGGATTCAGCGGCGACGATACGTTCGCCGGCGTGAGCCTCGATTCCACTCCTGCCGATCCAAACACCTTGAACACCTCGGCGTGCGCAGAGCTCACAGTGAGCAAGGCGATCAGACAGGCAACTGCGACGCGGTTTACCATTTGCCGAGCGAGTCCTTCGTGAACATTTTTTCCGCGTTCTCTTTCGGCGTGAGGTTCGCGTAGCGCATCGTCGTCCGGTTGCCCGGCCGCAGCAGATCGTCGATCTGAACCTCGGTCACCGCGCGCCGTCCGGCCATCGTCCCGTACTTGAGGTACGTGGCGCGTTTGATCAACTTGCCGGAGACGACGTAGAAGTCAGCGCGCCGCGGTTCGTAGCTCTGCTTGTCGATCCAGAGCGTGACTTTGTTGTAGGCCACGGCCGGATCTTTCGCCACCAGCTCGAGCACGTACGCGTCCCCATCCTCGGCCACTGACTTCGCGTCGTAGTCGGTCGCAAAGTTCGTTCGCGCGACGTCGCCGTTCGACGCCTGTCCCATCAGGCGCTGCAGCGGCGAGATGCGGATCGGCCGGCTGGCCGTCGGCATGTAGATCCACATCGCGTCGCGCAGCATCAGCAGGTACTTCCCCTTCTCCGTCTGCGGATAGGTGAACTCGACGATGCTGCGATCCGCCCCTTTCCCGTAGACGCGAAAGCGCGACGTATTTGAAACGCCATCCGGAGTGACCGAGGTGAGCTCGACGTCGATCGAGAAACTCGGGATCGGATTGCGGAACACGTCGGCGCGAGCGAGCACGGAAGGTGCGTCAATCGCTGCGGCGTGAAGTGGAAACGCGGTGATACAAAAAAGAGTGATGATAAGTCGTTTCATTATGTTCTCCGGTTGTCGGTTTTCGGGGGTCGGTGGTCGGAGCTTTGCGAGGCAGGCGGTCTTTGGCTGAGGCAGGCGTTGGGCGAGTACGAAGCCGTTTCTTTCTCCGACTCCCCACCCCCCACTCCCCACTCCCCGCGAACATCAAATGTGTCCCAGCGCGTCGACGATCTTCAGCCGCGATGCTTTCAGCGCGGGGAGGATCGACGAGAGCGTGGCGGTGATGACGGCGATCAGGAACGCGGTGATGAGAGTGCCCGGCTGCAACAGCACGCGCAGCGGGTAGCCCTGCGTATAGCCGGGCGGCGGCGGCAGCATTACGTGAGCGTGGTTGATCACGCTGGACAAGCCGGCGCCGGCGAGAAGACCGGCGACGCCGCCGAGGAATCCGATGAAAAGGCCTTCGAGGAGGAAGAGACGCCAGATGCTGGAGCGTGTCGTGCCGATGGCCATCATCGTGCCGATCTCGCGCGTCCGCTCAAAGATCGACATCACGATCGTGTTGGCCACGCTGAAGATCACGATGCCGAAAACGACCATGCCGATGAAGCCGAAGATGCCGTTGTAGAGCAGAACGACCTGGTGATAGAAACTTGCGAGCTGCGACCAGTCCTTCATCTCCAGCGCCCAATGCTTTTGCACGAAGAGAGCGGTGAGATCATCGCGGACGGCAGCGGTGTCGTCGGTCTCGTTGAGAAGGACAAGAAGCCGCTCGACCTTCGTCGTCTGCAGAAGCTGTTGCGCGCCCGCCAGCGGCATTTTGATGGCGCGGTCGTCGTACTCCTTCACGCCGCTCATGAAAATGCCGGCCACCCGCACGTCGATGGCGTTGAGCGAGCCTGATGTCGTCGTCGACATGAGTGTCAGATAGTCGCCCGGCTTCGCGTGCATCGATGCGGCGAGTCCGCGGCCGATGATGACGGCGTCCGGCTCGCGGTCGGGGAGATCGGTTCCGGCGACGAGGCGCTGCGCGTTCATCGCGCGGTCTTCTTTCGGTTCGACACCGGTGGCGATGAACGTCTCCGACTTGTCGCCGTTGCTGATGAGACCCATCAGCGTGATCTGCGCGGTCGTCATGCGCACGCGTTTGTCGCTCTCGACCGCGCGCCGGAGTTGCGCCACATCGTCGAGCCCGTATTCGAGCGGCTTCTTCGCTTCCGCGTGCTCGAAGCCTTGTTTGTAAATCTGCAGATGTCCCAGCCGGTTGCGGATCGTGCTCTCGCGAAGGCTGTTGAACGTGATGGCCTTGTAGCCGCCGAAGAGAATCAAGCCGACGGCGCCGAAGACGATAACGAGCAGCGTGATCGCCGAGCGGCGGCGGTTGCGGAAGACGTTGCGAAGGGCAAGTTTCGTGAGCATGGTCGTTCCTTATGAAGCGCGCGCTTCGAGATAGGGTTCCGTGACGATCGCGCCGTCGTGCATACGAACGCAGCGCCGCGCGCGAGCCATCAGGGCGGGATCGTGTGTCGCGAAGAGAAACGTGCATCCCGTCTTCTCGTTCAGTGCTTCGACGAGATCGAGAATGCGGCCGGCGGTGACCGAGTCGAGGTTGGCAGTGGGCTCGTCGGCCAGGACGAGCTTCGGCTCGCCGGCCATCGCCCGGGCGATCGCCACGCGTTGCCGCTGTCCGCCGGAAAGCTGGTCGGGACGCTGGCGAGCTTGATCGCTGAGACCAACCTGATCGAGCCAGTACTGAACGCGCTCGCGTCGTTGACGAACCGGAACGTGCTGGAGCAGGAGCGGATACTCGACGTTCTCGTACGCGGTGAGCACCGGAATGAGGTTGAACGTCTGGAAAATGAATCCGAGCATGTCGCGCCGCGTCGCTGCCAAACGATGCAGCGGCACCGCGGTGACATCGACGCCGTCGATCACGATGCGGCCGCTGTCAGGCTTATCGATGCAGCCGATGAGGTTGAGCAGCGTGGTCTTGCCGCTGCCTGAGGGACCGGCCAGTGCGAGGAAATCGCCGTGATCGATGTCGAGCGAAACGTCAGTGAGCGCGCGAACCTGGACGCGTCCCAGGGGATAGGTTCGAGCTACTTTCGTGAGCCGGACGAGTGGTTGTTGTTGCATGAGCATCTCCTTCGATGCCCAATCTAAGGGGCAGCGAAGCGATGCACATGTGCTGGAAGAACAGCGGCCTCATCATGACTTTTGGCACACCCACCGAAATTCCCCGTTTGACGCGCACGATGCAGTAGCGCACAATCCGCCGAAAGCAGGACAAAACGCAGGACAAAAAAGTAGGAGAGGATATTACTGATGGCTACAACGAAGAAGAGCGGTGGCAAAGGTCTTGCCGCAGAAGTCACGCCGAGCAGCGACCTGGCAGCGATCGTCGGCGACAAGCCGATCCCCCGCAGCGAAGTCACGAAGCGCGTGTGGGATTACATCAAGGCCAACGGTCTTCAGGACCAGACGAACAAGCGGATGATCAATGCAGACGCGAAGCTGCTGAAGATCTTCAACGGCAAGAAGCAGGTCTCGATGTTCGAGATGACTGCGCTCGTCAGCAAGCACCTGAAGGCGTAGCCCGCGGGAATCGCGTACGACTCTAGGCCGGCGTTCTGCGCCGGCCTTCTCGTATCAGCGAATGCCGGTGTCGATGTTGACGTCGAGACGCGTGACCGTGTTCGCGAGGATCTCGATGACTTTCGGCAGTTCGGACGAGTGATCGAGGCCGCCGCTCGGTTTGAGGTCGATCGTGTACTTCGCCGGCGCCAGGTCGATGAAGTACGCGCCCTGCGAGTCGATGTCGACCGTGAAGAGCAGCGTTGTCTTCGCCTGGTTGTAGACGAGGATCTTGCGCGCCGCATACGCGGATGGCGGCGTCGGGCACGGCGTTCCCGTCTGCGGACCGGGACAGTTCGGCCCGATCGTGACCAGGCCGGAGAGACGCCCATGTTGCGCGGGAGTGTTCCCTTCGTCGGGCGACGTGGGGCTATGACAGCCGGCGGCGAGCACAATGAGCATTACCGCTGTGATCGAGCGAAGTCGCATCCCGGCTATTCTAGTCATCATTAGAAACCGTTTCACGCGGAGACGCGGAGACGAAGAGATAGTGTTCTCCGTGATCTCCGCGTCTCCGCGTGAAACGGTTTTGACTTTTCTTCACAAACGCACATCACTTACCCGCTGACTCGATCAAAATCACGTCCGCGATGTCGCGGTACTTGCCGGCGAAATGATGACCTCCCGGCTCGGCGACGATCCTGAACGCTCTGCGGTCGAGCTGGTGACAGAGTGAGTCTTTCTCTTTCACTCCATAGATGCAGAGCACATTCTGCCCGCGCAACTTCTGCATCTCGGGCATGACCGCGTATTGCGGTTCTTTGTTCCGATACGCGGACGGACTCCATGCTGGGAAGTACTTGAAACCGATCGTTGGCTCGAGGCCGAGCAGGGCGATGATCTGGGTGGAGTCGCGAAGGTCGCGCGGAAGCCGGGCTGCCATGAACGGCAGGACATCGGCACCTCGTGAGTATCCAATCAAGAGCACTTTCCTTCTGCGCCACTGGATCTGGTAGTAGCGGATCACACGCTCGAGCGCGCAGGCCGATTCGTCCGGCGTGCGCCGCGTGCGGTAATAGTCGGAGGCGATGAACCCGACGATCGGAATCCCTGCGGCGCGCAGACGGTCGGTGATCTTCTGGTCGATGCGGCGCCAGCCACCGTCGCCGGTGATCATCACCGCGAAGCGGTCGCTCGGCACCTTGGCGCCGAGGGTGACGAGAGGTATCCCGGTGATGTCGGCGCGGGCGGAACAGCGCTCGTCGGGTGCAGCCGCGCGCGCGATGCCGGCAACAAGAAACAGCAGGAAAAAAGCGATTCGTCTCACTTGAGGTGCTCGAGGATGATCTGTCCCAGTTTGTCGTAACCGCCGTCGAAGTGATGCGCGCCCTTGAGCGTGATGACTTCGATATTCGGCCGGCCGGTGAGCTCGCGGCAAAGCGACTCGGAATCGTCTTCGCCGGAGAGGCAGAGAAATTTCTGTGAGGTCAGCCGGTCGATCTCCGGCTTGACGAGCGTCCCTGACGAAGCGCTGCGCATCCAGTCGGCTACATGAAACTCGAACTCAACCTTCGGGCTGGGACTGAGGAGCGCGACCATGCGAATCTTTGCCTGCGTCGACGATGGTAGCCGGCTGATCATCGCCGGAAGAACATCGGCGCCGCGCGAGTAACCGACGAGAAGCACACGCGATTTGTGCCACGCAGCAAGATATCGATCGATGATCGTCTCCAGATCATGCGACGCGCCTTCCGGCGTTCGCTTCGTCCAGAAATACTGGAGCGCGTTGAGGCCTGCGACCGGCATCCCGCTGGCGTTCAGGACCTTCGAGATCTCGCGGTCGATCGCGGCCCAGCCGCCATCGCCGGAGACGAACACGACGAGCGTGTCGGAGGCGCCGCGCGTGGCGGTGACTTCGACGAGCGGAAGTTTCGGCGCTGCTCCGGACGCAGTCGTCGCGGCGAGCAGCAGCAACAGAAGGATTGGCGTTCTCATGCGGACCGGCGCACAGAACAGCGCGACGTAGCCCGCTATTCGTTCAATCGAGGAGCTGAATGCCGCCCGTCACCGGTTTTGATGAGGCAGCCGATGGCGCTCCCGTCTCGATCAGATGCGAGAGAAACAAATCCGTGTCCGGTTTTTCATCGGGCGTGAAGCCGATGACGAGGTAGCGCTGCGGCTGGGGAAGATACTTGTAGGAGTGTCCCCACGGATCCTTCAGCAGCGTTGCTGAAAGATAGATCGGGACGAGATCCTGAAGCCGCGCGGGGAGATGGCCGTTGATCAGGCTGTATGACTCGACAGCCTCCCCGATCTGCTCGATCCGCTCGATCGAAATCGCCTTTCGAACCTCGGCGATCGACGATGCCCGTTGACTGTCGCCGAGCGGACGGAGCGAATTCAGCGGATTGCGAAAGGACGTGGCCAGGGAGAGAAGCGCCACAAGAGCGAGCACGGCTACCAGCGGCAGCGGCACCGGCGTCTCTGCGACTTCATCCTCGTCCAGCGGCGTCTTCTGCGCGAGAACATCGGCGGCACCGCTGCCGCGCACTTCCTCGATCAGATCGCGCGTGAGAAGCTCGTACAACGCCTTCGCGGTGTCGAACTCCGGGAACTTCGACATCTCCATGACGTCGCGCACCGTCATCGTCCCGTCGACCATGTCGTAAATCACTTTTTCTTCGCGCGAGATACGGATCTTGTCGGTGATGGCTGGTTTGCGGCGGCGCGCCGGGGGAGACATGGCGTCGAAATCGATCTCGTCGGCTTCCTCTGCAGCACCGACGACGACGATCTCCTGATCGGTCATCTTCTTGCGGAAGACCATGTCGTAGGAGCGGATCCGCTTCTCGATGATCGGCCACTCGTCGATCATCCGCGCCCCTTCCATCAGGATGGATTCGGCGGTGACGGGCACGACGTAATCGCGGTCGTACTCGATCGTGGTCTCCTGCGAGAAGTGGTAGTCGCCGTCTTTCCAGCGGAAGAGCCGGAAGACGATCTGCAGGATCTGGAGCTGGAGCGCCTGCTTGAGTGACTCGATCGAAATGATCCCGTAGTGAACGAGGATGAAGCCGAGTCGTTGCAGAGTCTCTTTCTGCACCTCGAGAGCGCGATTGAGCTGATCCTGCGTCAACAACTCGCTTCGGATGAGCACGTGGCCGAGCCGGTTCTCCAGGCGATGGCTGAGCGAATCGGCGCCGACGACTTTCCCGTCGAGGAACGTCACGGTCACGGTGTCGTCTTTGCTGCGAAGCGTCAGCACACCGGTCTTTCGCTGCAAGCCGATCAGTTGAAAGATATCGGCGAGGCTGAAGTCTTTGAGTGTGCCTTCGAGTGCCATTACGGATCCTGATCAGGGTGTGAGGCGCCGCCGGTAGACCGGAAGCGTAATGAAGAACCAGACGATGACGGCGACCGCGATGGCGGCCAACCGGACGAGTAATTTGGCCATGTCTCCCGGAGCGAGGACCGGAGCGAGGCGGCCAGCGAGTATGGCGAGAGAGACGAAAAACAGGAATGCGAACGCCGCAGCGGCGCCAGCGATCGTATGACCTTCGATGAGCTGCCCCGAGCCGGGGAGCAATGTTGCAAGCCAGCGGTTGCGTCTCAAGACGGCGCTCTGATGTTCGCTCACCTCTTCGAGCTTGGCGCGCTTCGTCGCGGCAGAAACACCATCGCGCTTGAGATAGATGTGAATGCATTGCGTACAGAACGTGGCGCTCTCGCGGGCCGATTTGCATCGGAGACAGAACGTCCGTCCGCACTTGATGCACGATCCCGCGAAGCCGGCTTTGCGCCGTTTGAGAAAAAGAAGAGGAGCGATGACGACGGCGAGAATGCCGCCCAGAGTCATCGGATTGCGCACGCTCTCCGACGGATCGAACCAGGCGTAGTTTCCGAAGAGAGAGCGGGCCACGCCGCGCCGGGCAATGGCCGATGACACTTGCCACGCCTGTGGAATCGCGGGATGGTAGGTCACGACTTTCTGCGCTGGCGGATTCGACGACAGGCGTTCGATGGCGGAGGAATCGATCTTCTTGGCCTGATCGAGCCGTATCGCCTGCTGATCGAACTTGTACAGCTCGCCCATGGCGATAGAGTCGTTGTAAAACGCGATCGCCAGGCGCGGATCGAGCACCTCCGCCTTGTTGTACTCCGTGACCGCGGTCGCAAAATCGTTGTTGAAGAAATGGAGGTTGCCGAGGTTCACGTGCGCGCCAGCGTTGTCGTGAAGATCGACGGAACGCTGGTAATGAACGCCGGCCTGCTGGTCGTTGCCGTCCTGGAGGTAGAGGTTTCCGAGGAGGAGACGCAGCATGGCGTCATCGGGAACGATGTTGACCAGCTCCTGCATCCTCCGAAGCGCGTCGGGTTCGTAGCTTCGCTCTTCGCTGGCGATCGCCGACATCACGACGGGACTGTCGACGCCGGCGATCCACTGCGACGTCCTGTCGAGCAGGATCGGTGCGCTGGCGAGCAGCAGCGCAAGCGTGACAATCACGATCCGCTCACCAGCTTTCGCGTAGCCGAAGAAAATGATGAACCAGTAGAAAACGAGCCACAACGGCCCGAGCCAGAGAAAGATCGGAAGAAAAAGAAGGGCAAATGCGAGGACGGAGACGGAACCGCCGTGCATCCGTTCTCCCAGCATCTCGCGGAAGTCGTGCGTCATGGCGCGGCCATAGCGCACGAAAAGCGAGAGCGCGAAAATCGCCGCGGTGAGAGCGAGGGCCAGGAGCGCTGTAATGAGAAGGTCGGAACGGGCCAGGACGCGCGAACGGTAGTCGCCGAGAATGCTGCCGAATCCTCGAAAGACGAACGCGAGTGCTGCCCCCCAGTTTTTTCCTTCAGCCGCTTCGTCGGCGCGGATGAACGCCACTGCAGGCGACGCGGGATCGAGCGTATCCGCCGTCTTCGCCGCCCACTCCGCAGCCGGTTTGTTGTTCTGCCGGGCTTGCCGCGCCAGCGCGGCTGCCGACTCGGCGTAAACCGGGTATGTCTGGATGCCGTACGACTTCCCTGCCTCCCTCAACTCGCCCGTCTTCTTGGTTGCCGCATCGATGTTGCCGCTGTCGGCGAACGAAGCCGCCTGCGGCCAGAGGTCGCGAGGCGCAACATCTCCCGCATGTGCCGCGAGAGAGACGAGGCACAGTAGCGCGGCCTGCAGGGAGAGGAGACGTCGTTTCATGTAAGGCTTTTCGTACGTTGGACGAACGCGAGCTTTAATTCTCCCAGATGAGTCGATAGAAAATCGTCTTCATCCGTGGTCAGATTACCGTTCGTCTTCTCTTTCAGCATGGTCAGGATCTCGATCATCTGCCGCGCGGCAGCCGTGTCGATCTTCGGTTTCGCCTCGTACGGATTACGCAGCATGCCCAGCGACATGTACGCCTGCGCGATGAGTGGCTCGATGAAGTCGGCGAAGGGCGTACCGGGATTCAGCGCCTTGTCTGCCACCGATTTGTTGCGCCGTTCACCGGCCGGCGGCGCTGCATTTGTCTGACGACGCTCGCTCTGCGCTGTTTCCTGCGCTGCCGGCTTTGCCGCTTCCGGCGGTACCGCCGCCTCAACCGGCCGGGTCACCGGCGGATCGGCCGGCGTGACATCCTGCCGGAATTCTTCGCGAATCTCTCCATCGGCGGTGAAGATCCTTTTGTCCGTTACCTTGATCTCGGATTTCGGTCTGTCCATTTGGCTCGTAGCACTCAACCAGTTTGCCCTGGATTCTGTGCGCAAGCTCCTTTCCGGGGACCGGAAACGATATAGCAAGTGCGCCGTTGTGCGCTACCGCCGTTACAATCCGCGCCCTTGCCGATGCGAATCTTCCAGATCCTCGAATTCAATCAGTTCAACACCGGCTCGGTGCACCAGATGTTTCAGGCTGCGGCCGGACTGCGCGAGCGCGGACACGAGGTGACGATCGTCAGCCGCCCGGACGCAGTGCTCGAAGAAAACGCTCGTGAGGCCGGCATTTCGTTTGCCGGACTGGCGATGAGGAACGAGTTCGATCTGATCAGCGCGCGGAAACTGGCGCTCTTGTTTCGCGAGGCAAAGCCTGACGTCGTTCACGTGCACAAAGGCGTCGCGCACTCGCTGGCACTTGCCGCGACGTTCGCGCATCCCGCTGGCGCCTTCATCGTCAACCGCGGCGTGTCATTTCCGCTCGATGTCTGGAATCGCATCAAGTATCGGACGCGCCGCGTCGACCGCGTCGTCACGGTCTGCGCACAGATCCAGGACGTGATCGTGAGCAGCGGCGGGCTTCCGCGAGAGAAAGTCGTCGTCGTTTACGCCGGCACGGACGTCGGGCGATTCGATCCCGATCGATGGGAGGCGACCGCATTCCGACGCGAGAAGGGAATCGCTGACGACGCGTTCCTCATCGCGCAGGTCGGCGTGCGCACATGGAAGGGGTGGAAGGAGCTGATCGATGCCGTTGCGTCGATCCTTCCCACCCACCCGCGCGTCCATCTCGCGCTCATCGGCTGCCGTGACGCGTCGGAGCGCGCGCAGGTCGAGACGTATGCGGCCGAGCGCGGCATCGCGAACCACGTCACACCGGTCGAGTACCGCGACGATATGCCAAACGTTTTCGCCTCCTGCGACCTCGTCGTCGATGCGTCGTGGGCGGGAACGGGCATCACCGGCACAATCCGCGAAGCGATGGCGATGCGCAAGCCGGTCATCGCCACCGACTGCGGAGGAAACCGCGAGTTGGTCTCGTCCGCAGAGGTCGGCTGGCTGATTCCGGCGAAGGAGGTCGTGCCCCTGGCGCGTGCGATCGCCGAGGTCATGGACGATGCCGCGCGGCGTGATCGCGTAGCGAAGAACGCGCGTGAGCATGTCGTGCGCGGCTTCTCGAAGGAGTTGCGGATTACGAGGTTGGAGGCGTTGTACGAGTCTGTGCTGCGCTCGAAAACCGATTGAGAGTCAAAACCGGTTCACGCGGAGACGCGGAGGACGCGGAGAAAGACCTGAAAACATTTACAGGAGAGCGTTGACGTGCTCGGCCACGCTGGCGGCGAGGCCTTCCATGTCGTAGCCGCCTTCGAGAAGTGAGAGCACGCGCCCGCCGCTGTGGCGCGTGGCAGTCTCGACCACCCTTCGCGTGATCTCGCCGTACGCCTCCTCGGTCACCCGCATGCCGCCAAGTGGATCGCGGCGATGGGCGTCGAAGCCCGATGAGAGCAGGATCGCTTGCGGCTGATAGTCATCGATCGTGCGGACCACGGTTTCTTCGACATTGCGCAGGTAGACGGCATCGCCGAGGCCGCCGTCGAGAGGGATGTTCAAGGTGTAGCCGCGGCCGGCGCCCGATCCGATCTCGTCGCGCGCACCGGTTCCGGGATAGAACGGGAAGCGATGCATCGAGAGATAGAAGACATCGTCGCGGTCCCAGAAGAGCGACTGCGTTCCGTTGCCGTGATGGACGTCGAAATCGAAGACGAGCACGCGTTCGATGCCGGGCTGCTCGCGCATCCACTCTGCGACACAGGCGATCGTGTTGAAGAAACAGAACCCCATCGCTTCGAGCCGCTCGGCGTGATGTCCCGGCGGACGGGCGATGACGAACGCGCGATTCGCATCGCCTGCCATCATCTCCGCCGCTGCGGTCAGTGACACGCCGACGGCCTTGCGCGCCGCGGCGAACGTCTGCGCCGACATCGGGTTGTCGATCGAGTGGAAAAGGCGCATGCCCGACCGGCTCGCCTCGTCCAGCGAGCGTTCGTAGTCTGCCGAATGAACCTTGGCGATGATGCGATTCGTGTCGGGATGCTCGGGCGCATCGCGTGTCACCAGCGACGACTGTCCCGCACGCTCGACGCCGGCGAGCGCGGCATCGATGCGCGACGCAGTCTCCGGATGTCCGACGCCGGTGTCGTGTTTGTAGAAGGTGGGGTTGGTGTAGATGCGCAACATGGTTGGCGTGAGGCTGGGGTTGCTCGGCTTGGAATCAGTGATCAGGAAAATCAAGTGATCAGGGGAAATCAGAGATCA
This sequence comes from Thermoanaerobaculia bacterium, assembly GCA_034665065.1. Taxonomy (GTDB): domain Bacteria; phylum Acidobacteriota; class Thermoanaerobaculia; order Gp7-AA8; family Gp7-AA8; genus JADGNZ01. Next base: position 111,787 of record JAXDGL010000021.1, read on the forward strand.
GGGGAACCAGAGATCAGTGATCAGGTGAAATCAGAGTTCAGTGATGATAATAAGTCCATATAATAGATCCTTGTAACAGATCATAAAATCATGCCATCCGCCTCTGATCACTGATCACTGTCCACTGATCACTGCTTCTTGATCCTACGGCATCTGCGACCCGCCGCGGTGGTTCAATGCCCGCTCGACGACCGCCAGCCGCGCCAGCATCTCGGATTGTCCGCGCAGCAGCGCCGCGATCTCCATCTCCGCCTTGAGATTCACCTGATAGTCGTTTTCGGCGAGCAGCTTGTCTTTCGACGACTGCCGGTTCTGGCTCATCATGATGATCGGCGCCTGGAGCGCAGCCACCGACGAAAGCGCGAGATTGAGGAGAATGAACGGATAGGGATCGAACTTCGCCAGCCGGATGACGTTGATCGTCATCCACACCGTCATGAAGATCGCGAAGGTGATGATGAACGGCCAGGAGCCGCCGAACGACGCGACGCGGTCGGCGATGCGCTGGCCGAACGTCAGAGTCTCTTCCTGTTCCTGCAGGACGTTCCGCGATACCTGACGCGACATCAGCTCGTTCGTCTGCCGGAGCCGGTCGCCCATCTCTTCGATGATGCGCAGCGATGCCGCCGGATTTTTGTGCACGAAGTCGACGAGGTCTTTGCGGTCGAGCCGGATGACGTCCGTGTGCTTGGTGGCGGTGGCGGTCGCCGAGCGGGGCGCACCATCGAAAAGCGAGAGCTCGCCGAAGTACTGACCGTTGAAAAGCGTGGCCAGCACGATATTGCCTGCCCCTTCCCCGAAGGCAATGTCGACCGCGCCTTCTTCGATGATGTAGAGCGATGAGCCGTCGTCGCCCTGGCGGAAGATCACTTCCCCCGGTTCGTAGTGACTCTCCTCGAGGCGGATGGTCAATCCATCGAGATCTTCCGCCGTGAGCGACTCGAACAGAGGAATCCTGGACAGCAGTTCCTGTCGTGTCATGCGCTAAGAAGAGTACGTCAGCACCGTTCTCTTTCCAAACGCTGCGCGTGGGGCATCAGATCGCTGCGCTCGACAACGGGCAGCCGGCCGGCGTTCTCGCCACCATGTCGTTTGCTGCATCACGCAATGAACGAACGGGAAGACCCAGGAGGCGACTGATCAAACAGGGATTCTTCGATATTCAGATCACTTCGCTGCGTCATTCCTGGTCTTCGCGGTCTTCGCTTCACGCCCGCCTGCCGGCTTCGATTTTCCTTCCTCCTCGAACAGCATCGGAGCAGGCCCCGGCTCGGCGCCTAACTCATCAACCAGTGCAGTGAGCGAATCGGCAAAGCGCTTTCGATCGCTGGCAGAAAGTCGTTCGACGGCTTTGATGATGAGCTCCTGAGGCGCTGCCGGTGCGCGGTCGAGAAGTGCCCGGCCGTTCTCCGTCAGATGCAACATGAGCCGCCGCGCATCGCGAGGGTCACGGTCGCGTGTGACGAACCCTGCGTCGACGAGCCGGCTGACGACGACGGAGACCGAGCTCTGATCCGTACGCGTTCGCGCCGCGACATCGTTCAACGAAAGCGCGGGAGTTTTCCCGAGCTCCGCAAGAACGAAGAGCTGCGCGCCGGAGATCCCAAGCTCAGTCTGCGCGGAACGATCGGCCAGACGGAGATGCCGCACCAAACGGCGGATGGCGTCGAGGATACGGGCGCTGTCGCTCATGGTCCTACTATTTTGTCAGAAAGGCGCCGATAGTTAGGAGCCCCAGAAGCAGTGATCAGGAGAAGCAGTGATCAGGGAAGCAGTGATCAGGGAAAGCAGTGATCAGTGATCAGGGGAACCGGAGATCAGGACAAGCAGAGATCAGGGAAAGCAGTGATCAGAGATCAGGGGGCCGAGACTAGCGACTAGAGATCGTTATCTCCGGCCCAGATTGTCTGTAGATCGCTGGCCCGCTGATTTGTCATTCCGATCCGGCGGAACGGCGGGGGTGGAAGGGCGGCGGGAGCGGTGGAGCGCGGAGAGGAATCCCCCGCCGATGTGCGATGACCGCTCTGTGGGCTGGGGATTTCTCATCGTGCTACACCGCTCCACCCGCCCTTCCGCCCCCGCGGTTTCGCCGATTCGAAATGACAGCGCGGCGCTTGCTGAAAAAGACCGGCATTTGTCATTCCGATCCGGCGGAACCGCTGGGGGTGGAGGGGCGGCGGAAGCGGTGGAGCGCGGAGAGGAATCCCCCGCCACTGCTTCTCCTGATCTTCCCCTGATCTCTGTTCCCCTGATCTCTGATCACTGCTTCTCCTGATCTCTGATCTCTGTTCCCTGATCTCTGATCGCTGCTTCCCCTGATCTCTGATCACTGCTTCTCCTGATCTCTGATCTCTGTTCCCTGATCACTGATCACTGCTTCTCCTGATCTCTGATCACTGCTTCTCCTGATCACTGATCTCTGATCTCTGTTCTCTGTTCTCTTGTAATCTCCCCGCGTGAAACACTACGACCGCGCCTACTTCGACCATTGGTATCGCGGACGGAACCGCGTCAGCACGAAGGACGACGTGCGGCGGAAAGTGTCGCTGGCGATCGCGTCGTGCGAGTACTTCATCCGCCGCCGGCTGCGATCGGTGCTCGACGTTGCCTGCGGCGAAGGAGCGTGGCAGCCGCACATCAAAGCTCTTCGCCCCGGCGCGACCTACCTCGGGCTCGACCCCAGCGACTACGCGGTGAAGCGCTTCGGCCCGGTGCGTAATTTGCGGCAAGCGGCCTTCGCGGATCTCCGCTCGCAACGCCTGCGAGATTCCTACGATCTGGTTGTTTGCTCGGATGCACTGCACTACATCGGCGATGACGAGATCGACGCCGGTCTGCCGGAATTGGTCCGCGTCGCCGGCGGCGTGCTGTTTCTGGAAGTGCTCACATCGGACGACGACATCATCGGCGACCTGAATGGAATGATCCGTCGTCCAGCGGCGTGGTATCGCAAGCGTTTCGAGAAAGCAGGATTGACGCCCGCCGGTCCCTATACATGGCTCGCGCCCGTGTTACGCGACGATGCGGCTGCGCTTGAGGCTTTGCGATAAGCGCGTATCCTTATCCAAAAGGAGCCAACCGTGCGCACTGCATTCGCGATCGCCTTCATCCTTTTTGCTCCATCACTCGCCGCGCAACCACTCACCGTCGGCAGGCAGATCGTTGATAGCGGCGGCACGGCGACCATTACGAACGGTGGGCCGGTTACGTACGTGAACCTCAGCGACGGTGCAACGGCGAATGGAACGGTCAACAAGGCCACCGTGGCCTGGAGCGTCAGCTGCTCGAATGCGTTCAAGATCGTCTTCCTTCGCGAAACCTTCAATTCCGTGGCGTCATTTACCCTCGTGGCGTCCCGTGGACCGTTCAATGCCGTCAGCGGCCGCAACGAAGTCACGTTGACGCCGCCGGTGAGCGTAAACCAGGGCGATTTCATCGGCGTCGTGCAACTCCTGCCGGTGGCGACCTGCGGCTCGGTCCGAACGCAATCGTTCACCAATAACACCGGATACACCATGGCGACCACTGCCGACATGAGCACGACCTCAGGCACGATCGGCAGCTCCGCGAACTACGCGAGCGGCCTCGCCATCGGCGCGATCGCGTTCAACAGCGACCCGCTGCTTGTGCGCATCCTTCCCGCCGCCGGCGCGGTGCAGGGGTCGAGCGCATTCTTCCGAACCTCGCTGCAGATGCTGAATCCGACGTCGACGACCATCACCGGCAGTCTCGTCTTTCACAAGCAGCTCCAATCGGCGAGTCCGAGCGATCCATCTCTGGACTTCACGTTGCTCCCGGGGCAGTCCACTTCCTACGCGGATGTCATCGCGTCGATGGGCACGAGCGGCCTGGGCTCGCTCGACATCGTCACGACCGCCGGGAACGCGCCGATCGCCACCGCGCGCGTTTTCAGCGACGGCGGAGCTGCCGGCACTTCCGGCTTCTCAGAAGAGGGAGTCTCGCCGAACGAGGCGCTCGACTATTTCAGCCGGGGAATCCTGTTGATTCCGGCAGACCTGACGAATTTCCGGATGAACATCGGCGTGCGAACACTCGACAGCGGCGCAACTCTCAATATCACCACGTACGACGCAACCGGGGCGTTCAAGGCCAACCGTGCCTTGCCGGCCTACGGGCCAAACGTTTTCGATCAGATGCCGGTGGCCACGTTCACCGGCGCGTCGCCGGTGCCGCCCGGTGGATACATCGTGATCAGCTTCAATGTCTTCGGTGGCCGCGCCTTCGTCTACAGCTCGGTGATCGACAACCGCACCTCGGACAGCACTTACCGCCTCGCCGACATCAAGTAAGCGTCACGCGAAACTCCGCTCCGCCACCTTCGCGATTCTGCAGCGTGAACGGGAAATGGTAGTTGGCCAGAATCTCGGACACAATCGTCAGTCCAAGACCGCGGCCTTCTCGTTTGGTCGAGAAAAAGGGCGTGAACATCTCGTCGCGCGCAACGGGGTCGATCCCACGTCCGCTGTCGGCGATCGTCAGCGCGCCGTCGCGGCAGCTCACGGCGATCTCGCCCTGCTCTCCGATCGACTCCATGGCATTGCGGATCACGTTGATGATGACCTGCTCGAACTGGCTCTGATCGACGCGTACGCGCGTCTCCCGCGGAACGTCGAGAGTTAAAGCGATGGCACGTTGCTCGATCTCCGGCCTGAGGAGCCTGGCGATATCGTCGATCACCGGAGCGAGCGCCACCTCGCGCACGTGCGGAGGAGGGAGCCGGACGACGTCGGCAAATCCGGTCATGAAGCGGTTCAACGACTCGATGCGCGCCGCGGCGATCGTCAGCGCGCTCGCGAAATCGTCGCGGTCGTCCGGCCCGATCTGCTCCGCGTAACGGAGCACCGATTCGAGCAGCGACCGCACGGCGCCAACCGAGTTGTTGACCTCATGCGACATCATGCGGATCAACTTCTCATACGCCGTCTTCTCCGTGAGCCGCAGCTCCTCGGTCAACTCTTCAATCAGGTAGAACGTCTTCACGAAGCCGCGGTCGCGAAACCCCGTGCGCACAATTTTCAATCGCCGGGCACCGGCCAGCGTGACGAGCCGTGACTGTCCCACTTCGAGCAGTGGCAGCGACGACGCGACCGCGGGCTCGCGTAGCAAACGCTCCGCCGCCGGATTGGCCTGTTGTACGCCGCCGTCGAAATCGCAGATGACGATACCGGCCGGCGACGCTTCGACGATCTTCTGCAACAGATGCTGCTGCTCTTCAGCGCCCAGCCGCTCTTCGCGCAGCCGGTCGATCATCACGTTGTAGATCGCGATAAGCCGGTCCATCTCCGGCTGTCCGATGGGAACGAATCGCGACGTGAAGTCACGCTCGGTGATGAGCTCGGAACCCGTGCGAATCAGCTCGATCGGCACAAAGAGAGCGTTCACCATCCGATAGCTGATGACGATCGAAGCCACGAACCCCAGCTCAGCCACGAACAGCCAGTCCTGATGCTCCATCAGAATCACGACCGCACCCGCCGCAAGTGCGAGATGCAGGACAATGAACCAGAGAAGTAGTTTCGTACGAAGGGTCATTTGTTTGTCGAACCACGGCGCGAGTTGTGCGCGCAACCCAGGAAATGAGCGCTCTTAGAATGTTCAATTTTGAGTATTGAATGTTGCGCCATCTCTGGTCATTCAACACTCAACATTCACCATTGAACATTCATCATTCGTTATCCAGAATCCCTAATCGTCGTGCGGCACAGGTTCTCAGCAGAAGCGGAGTTTTTCTCCGTGTCCTGTGAGCCTCTTTGGTTGGTGGTCCTCTTGATCACTCGGCAACGATCCCGTACTTTTCCAACCGTCGATACAGTGCCGCGCGGCTCAGCCCCAAGGCGTCGGCTACACGCGACAGGTTGCCTTCGTAGTGCTTCAGACATTTCACGATCATCCCGCGCTCGATCTCGTCGAGCGTCATCGTGCCGGCGTCAGGCAATGACGCATCGCGGCGCTGGCGTGACTCCAGATCGCGAACCGCGACGAAATCGTCGAGCGTTAGCTCACCTCCGTTGCTCATCACGACCGCCCGTTCGATCGTCTGCCGCAGTTGGCGGATGTTTCCCGGCCAATTCTGCGTCTTGAGCCACTCCATCGCACGCGAAGCAATGCTCTCGACATTCCGCTCGTAAATTTTCGACGCCAATCCCAGAAAATGGGCGGCGAGACGGGGCACATCGGCGCGCCGATCACGCAACGGAGGAAGCGAGATCGTAATCAGGTTCAATCGATAGAGGAGATCCTCACGAAATTCGCCGCTGGCGACAAGCTCGTGCAGCGGACGGTTAGTCGCCGAGACCACGCGCAGATCTACCGTCCGTGAACGGCTCGAGCCCAGCACTTCGTACGTCCGGTCCTGCAGAACGCGCAGCAGTTTCACCTGCGACGCCGGATCGACCTCGCCGATCTCGTCGAGAAAGATCGTTCCGCCGTCCGCGACCTCGAAGCGTCCTTTGCGATCCTGCCGCGCGTCGGTGAACGCACCGCGCACGTGGCCGAACATCTCGCTCTCGAACAGCGTCGATGAAATCCCGCCGAGGTTGACTTTGACGAAGGGACGGCCGCGGCGGCGGCTGTTGGCGTGGATCGCTTCCGCCACGAGCTCCTTTCCCGTCCCGCTTTCCCCCATGATCAGCACCGACGCCTCGGTCGGCGCGACGCGCGCGATCAGCTCCAGCACGCGCAACATCGCTGGGTCGCTTCCGATGATGTTGGAAAAGTCGAACCGCGCATCCAGCTCCGCGCGGCTCGGTTCCTGGACTGCGGCCTCAGGCACCTCGGCCAGTTTCAGCGCCGTCTCCACGGATTGCACAACCAGCGCGTTCGACCACGGCTTCGTGATGAAGTCGGCTGCGCCTCGCTTCATCCCTTCGACTGCCAGTCCAATCGAACCCCAGGCCGTCATCAGAATTACTGGCAGCGTCGGATGTTCGGCGCGAATCGCAGACAGAAGTCCCAGCCCTTCCTCGCCCGTCGTGCGCCGGGAAAAGTTCATGTCCTGAATGACGAGCGAAGGGCGCTCGGCGCGAATGCGCACCAGCGCATCGTCGGCACTATTCGCGGACGCCGATCGATACCCGTGCTGCTTCAGGAGCAGCGCGAGTGAAGCGGTGATCGAAGGATCGTCGTCAACGATGAGGATCATGGGTAGTTCGGTCGCGTTTCGGGTGTCGGGGGTCGGAGAAAAGCAGAGAAGGATTCTCTACGACTCCCGACCCCCGAAAACCGACACCCTCATTCGTAATGCAACGCCTGCGCGGGTTGAACGCGGCCCGCCAGCCAGCTTGGATATACGCCGCACAGTAGCGTGAGGCCATAAATCGTCGCAAGCGCGCCGGCCAGGCCAACGCTGAACGACGCGGGGCTAACCAACTGGAAGATGCCGAGGAGCGGCAGTTGCGCGACGACGATCACGCCGACGATCAGCGCCAGTGTCGACAGCAGCGCCACTTCCAGCAGGATTTGACGATTGACTTCGTTGCCGGTCGCGCCCAGCGCGCGCCGCAGACCGATCTCGCGCGTCCGTCGCGTCACGTTCTGCCAGAGAACTCCCGAAAGTCCGAGCGCCACCATGCCGATCAGAAATGTGGCGATCACAGTGCCCACCGCGATCGGAATCAGATAGAGCCGCAGCGCAAACGTACGCATCGCCTCCATCCGCCGTACGCGCTGGTCGTAGTTCGGAAAAATCTCGTGCGTACGGCGGCTGATCGCTTCCTCGAATGACGCCGGCGTTCCCGGACGAACGCGGATGAGGATGTCGCGCGGCATTGACGCATTCGGCAGCCGAGGCGAGACGCGGCGGAAAACCATGTTGATATTGTCGCCCGTGAACTCGCCGTCCTTGCGGAACGGCGTGGTCACACCCACCACGCGAAGATCGCGCCCGCCCTCCGGATCGAATCGCTTGCCGATCGGATCTTCGTCGCCGAAGAGCGCTTTGGCGAGGTCGCTATCGATGACGACCGGCTGGAACGTTGCCACATCATCCTCGGCATTGAACCAGCGGCCACGCACGATCGGAATGTTCATCACCGCCGGGTAGCCGTCGGTCACTTCATCGAACGTCATACGCACACGTTTTCCGCCGACGCCAAATGATCCCGCCATCGTCGAAAGCGAATAGGGCGGCGTGCGCGAGCCGCCGATGGCGACGACCTGCGGCATGGCCGCGATCTCGCGCATTAACCGATCGAGTGACGCGAGATCCGCCGGACTGTCGCCATGGCGTTCCTCGCCCGGCACATCGTGCGCGAACGGGATACCCACGTTCAGCACGAGCACATCGTGCCAGTCGAAGTTGAGCGGTTTCTTGTAGTGCATGACGGCCGACGTTCCGAACGTCACCACGGCGAAGAAAACGAGGAACGAGAAGAAGATCTCGATGATCAGCAGCGCGTTGGCGCGCTTGCGCCGCCATACGAGCTTGAGCAGGTGACGAATCACTGTGCACCTCCGCGCAGAGCGTTGACTGGATTGAGCCGCGCCATTTTCCAGGCCGGATAAAAGCCGGAGAAGACGCCGAAGAAAATCGCGATGAGCATGCCGTACCCGAACACACGCGCATTGACGTTGAACTGCGCCTCGGGGATGAACGATGTGTGATTGAGCGCGGTGAGCGCGATGATCGTGAAGACGAATCCGAGCACGCCGCCGAGGAGCGTGAGAATTACGTTCTCAGTGACGAACTGCGCAATCAACGTGCGCTTCGGAGCGCCGAACGCTTTGCGCACGCCGATCTCCGGAGCGCGTTCCAGAATGCGGCTCAGATTGAGCGTGACGAGATTCAGCGCCGGCAGCGTCATGAAAAGAAGCGCAAGGACGATGAAGATCGTACGCAGTATTAACGCCGCGTTCTGATTCGCCGGATTGTTGAGCATCGGACGGGCGATCGCCTCGAACGCAGTGTCGAGGCCGGAGCGCACTTCCGTTCCCGGCGGCGCGTCCGGATTGGTGTACCGCGCAACGCGCGTGTTGAATTCACGCTTCATCGCCGGGAAGTCGTCTCGGCTGCGCGCGAGAACGATGCCGTTGAAATCGCCGCCGGTGGCTCCCTGCAGCTCCGCCGCGACGGCGCCCACCGGCACCCACACCTCGGCATACGCGGAGAGGCGCGTGATGGGAACGCGCGAGACCACGCCCGCCACGCGATACGACTGCCCGCCGATGTTGACCGACCGTCCGACTGCCGGGCCGCCGGCGAGAATTTTGTCGCGCAGCGCGTCGGTGATGACGGCGACCGGCCGGCCGGCGGCATCATCCGCAGCCGTGAACGGCGCGCCTTCGATGAAGTGAAAGTCGAGGATCTGCCAGTACGACGGCGTGACGCGCTTCATTTGCGTTTCGATCCGTTGCACGCCGGAGTAGATGACCTTCGTATCAACCTGGGTAAAGTAGGCGACTCGCTCCGCGCCCGGCAGATCGCGAATTGTTTTTTGTAAAAAACCGTAGCCCGGCGGGCTTGTGTTGCTCATGTCCTTGCTGTAACGCCCGACGACGCTGACGAAGAGCATCCGATCGAGCTGCGACTCCGGCTTGCCGGGCGCGAAGACGTTGTCGAGGATGGCCGTCGCCACCATCAGCACGACCAGTGTGAGCGTGATGCCGACCAGCGAGATGGCGGTGAAGACTTTCCGTCGCGCCAGCACGCGCAATGCGAGTTTGAGATTGGCGATGTTCACGTCACGCCACCTGCCTGCCGTCGAACAAGCGAATCGTGCGGCCGGTGCGTACGGCAAACCGATCATCGTGCGTGACCATCACCACCGTGGTGCCATCCTTTTCGTTCAACTCTTCGAGGATGCCCATGATCTCGTCGCCCATCGCGGAGTCGAGATTGCCCGTCGGCTCATCAGCGAGAACGATACGCGGCTTCCCGACGATCGCGCGCGCGATGGCCACGCGCTGCTGCTGTCCGCCCGAGAGCTGTGTCGGAAAGTGATGGACGCGCGACGAGAGGCCGACGCGGTCGAGCGCCGCCAGCGCCAGCTTCTTCCGCTCGCCCGCCGCAATCTTGCGATACAGCAGCGGAATCTCGACGTTATCGAGAACCGTGAGATCGGGCACCAGATGGAAACTCTGAAAAACGAAGCCGAGCTTCTCATTGCGCATCTTCGCCAGCGACCGGTCGCCCGCGCCGTTGATGTGCGTTCCGTCGAGCAGCAGCTTGCCGCGGGTCGGCTTGTCGAGCAGGCCGATCAGGTTCAGCAGCGTCGACTTCCCGCAGCCCGACGGCCCCATGATCGAAACGAACTCGCCGTCCGCGATGTCGAGGTTGATGTTCTGCAATGCAAGCGTCTCGACGCGCTCCGTGCGGTAAACCTTGTCGATGTTGTTGAGAGTGATCATGTTTCTCCTTGCGCAGCTATCGCAGCCGCAGTTCCTTAAGACCCTGGTACTCACTCATTTTCGAGATCGCGACCTCATCGCCTTCGCGAAGGCCGTCGATCGGTTGGATGACTTCATCGCCCGCCAGCCCCCAGCGCACCTGCGTCCGCACGAGCATGCCGCCGCGCACGACGAATACGTCCTCGTGCTCGCCCTGCCCCAGCGCGCCGCGGCGCACGCGCAGCACGTTGCCGCGGCTGCCGATAATGGGGAGGACGTCGACGCGAAGGTTGTTGCGCAGCCGCGGATTCGCGCGCTGATCGAGCGTGACGTAGAACTTGGCAATGCCGCTCTCGATCCGCGGATCGATGCTGGAGATTGTCCCGTCGATGCTCGTCGTATCGTCGAGCTTCACGTGTGCGCGCATGCCGGCAGACAGCTTTGCCGCGTGAACGTCGGTGATCGTGGCGACGACGCGATACGCGGAAAGATCAGCAACACGAGCAATCACATCGCCTTTGCGCACCGTGGCCCCAACTTCCGGCAGCACCCACGTCAGCACGCCGTCCTGATCGCTGCGCGCCATCGCCAGATTGAGTTGCCGCGCCGACTGATCGCGCTCTCTCCGCGCCGTCATCAGATCGAGCTGCGCCGCGGCAACCTGCGCGTCATTCGAGCGCCGCACGCGTCCCAATGCGTCGCGAAGCTGCGCGATCTCGATGTCGCTCTTCTTCTTCGCCGTCACCGCCACCAGTTCGTCCTGCGACGACACCAATCCCTCGGCGTGCATCCGCCTGTTCTGCGCCGCCTTGAGTTTGAGAATGTCCGAGTCGAGCTGCTTCTGTTCGAGCGCAGCAGCGGCCGAGGCATTGTTCTCATCCGCTTTGAGACGCGCCTGCATCAACGCGCTCTCTTTCTGCGCGACGGCGTCGTTCAACTTGTCGAGATCGAGCTTCGTCGCCGACGTGTCGAGTGTGAGGATTGGATCACCAGCGTGGAGTTGATCGCCCGCACGATGCTGAATCTTGAGCGCACGCGCTTCAACGGGACTGGAGATGACCGTCTCGATTTCCGGGACGACGGTTCCCGTTGCCTGCAACGTCGCATCGACCGATCCACGCTCCACGCGAGCAATCTGCAGATCGGAGCGCCGCGCAGACGGGCGCAACCAGTTCACGGTCGCAGCGAAACAAAAAATGAGCGCCGCGATGGCGATGCCTGCAATGACGACCCGCTTGGCAACCCGCCGTGTCCGAACTTCCTGTGCGATTTCCCGATCCATGTCAGGACCGGTCTATACCAAGCGGCTTGCCATGCTCCGATTGTTGAAAATAAAGGGTTTATGCTCGCATCGCGGCCTCGTTTCCGTTCGCTTTCGAGGGGGTGTGTTCGGAATCGGACAGGAGAAGGTCGGAAGAAGCTTGCACCGAGGCACCACTTTCAAACCCCACTCCGTCTCCGACTGGCGAACTCCAACTACTCCGCGAACGCAACTAGGTATCTGCCCGCTTTCACCCGCGCCGGGTAGTGCGCATCGATCCATGCTGCGATCGGCGGGACGCGGTCGCGGTTCGTGATTCCGTCCAGCGATCCGAGGATCTTGGTTCCTTCGAGGACGACGAGGACCGGCGGATGTGAGGCGAGTTGTTGCAGCGCTTCGGCGCTTAGCTCCGGATTCGAGAGCATGGCGATGTCTGGGCAGCGCGTGGCGGGACGGCGATCGAGCAGGAAATAGAGGGCGCGCTCGCCGGAGAGATCGAAGATCGGTCCGGGGCCGGCGCGTTGCGCGAGATCGCGAAGCGCTGCCAGGTCGGATGCGTTCTCAGCGTAGGTGTAGATGCCGCGCCCGCGCGCCATCGGGTAGGGCAGCATCCCTTCGTGGCGTTGCCGCGCGGGCCACCCGGCGATGAACTTCCAGCCCAGCGTGGCGTTGTCAGCGATCTCGAGATAGCGGAAACCGAGGACTGCGGTGATGACGACGGCGACGCCGCGTAATGCACTCTTCGGGTTTCGAATCCACTGTAGAAAAAGAGGCTCGATGAGGTAGGCAACGACGGCGATGCCGAGGAGCGGAATGGCGAAACGGGTGTGGCTCCAACTGCAGCGGCCCGCAGCGGTGCGGAAGAGGATGATCGAGAAGATCGCCACGATGGCGATGCGCATGTCGCGTTTGCGAATCGCCATCGCGATCAGCAGTCCGAAGAAGACCGGCGGCAGGTAATAGCGCGCGGCCTCCGATGCCAGCCAATCCCACAATTGCACCGGATGAATGAGTAGCGCGAGTGGCGCAAGCGGCTTCGCCGACAACGACCAGATCGCGTCGATGGCGCGCGGAATGATGACGAACGAGTCGCGGAAGAAGTGGTGCAAATCGGCGCGCACGACGAGCAGCACGAGCAGCGGCGCGGCGATCGCCGCGAGGGCGATGAGAGCGATGAGGGTCACTCGTCGCGTGCAGATCAAGGTGACGATCACGGTCGCCGCGACGGCGCAAATCCCCACATCGAGGCTCCAGAGGACGCCGAGCGACGACGCGATGGCGGCGACATAAAGCGCAGCGGAACGCTGCCGTCCCGGCGGCTGGCCTGGCGGCGTCTCGCCGCCAGAGAGTGTGACGTCGCGCGTTGGTGACACTTGCGATCCTGTAGAAAGAGCGGAGGCGCGGGACGCCTCCGAGCCAGCCGGCGAGGACGCCAGCGTTCCGCCCGTTCGCGCATGTCGCAGCAACGCCCACGCCGCGATCAGCAGCGGCAGCCAGCGAAAGTACGGGAACACCGGGACTTCGAATGCGCCGATCGCGCAGAGTGCCAGGATCACCGCAGCGATCAGACCGCCGGTCGTCGCGACGACTTCGGCTGCGATCGGCACCAGCATCGCCAGCGCCGCGGCGTCGAGCACGGTCTCCATTCGTCGCGTTTTCTTTGGCGACGGCTTGCTGCCGAGGACCAGTGCGTCGAGTCCGCCATCGGTGGCGAAGCCGTGAAGGAAAAAGATGTCGCCGTACGGTTTGCCGCCGTCGAGCATCACCGACGCCGGCGTCAGGTGCTCTCCTTCATGGAACATCTCCATGAACGAGTAGGGATGATCGTGAACGACGAACATGGCGATGAAGACGGCGATCGTGAGGAGGATCGTGGCTGTTCGTTTTGCGGGCGTCGGGCGTGGGGTGTCGGGAGTCGGAGATTTCGCGCTCAACGCGAACGCGCCAATCGCACTTGCGATCGTGAGCGCGAAGACGACGAAGTAATCGAAACCTTTCGGATACTTCGCGAGCGTGACCGCGCCGATCCCGCCGGTTGGTACCGAGAACCAGCCGATGCAGTGTGGAGCGATCGCGAAAACGAGAACGGCCCCGGCCAGCGCGCCGAGCACCATTCGGAGCACCGCCAGTGCGGCGGCTGCGTCGCCCGCGGCTCGCCCGTCCTTGTTACTCCACATCCTTCTCCGGCAGTTGCTGCTCGGGATTGAAATCGTGCGCCAGCATTCCGCCGGGAGGAATCTGCGGCCCCTTCCCACCTCGCAGGCGGCTGTGGCGATAGCCGTACGACAGATAGACGACCATTCCTACCAACAGCCAGATGCCGAAGCGCCACCACGATTCTTTCGGGAGGTACTTCGCCAGAAAGATGCACGACCCGGCGCCGAGAACCGGCAGGAACCACGTCCCGCCGGGAACCTTGAACGAGCGTTCGCGATGCGGGTCTTTGACGCGAAGAATGATGATGCCGATGCAGACCAGGAAGAATGCGAACAACGTTCCGATGTTCGTCAGATCGACCATCGCATCGAGCGAGGAGAAGAGCGCCGCAACGCCAACGAAGACGCCGGTGATGATCGTGGCCACGTGCGGTGTGCGGAACTTCGGATGAACACGCGCGAAGAACGGCGGGAGCAGGCCATCGCGCGACATGGCGAAGAAAATGCGCGGCTGGCCGAGCTGAAACACGAGCAATACGGCCGTGTGTGCGACCACGGAGCCAAACGCGACGACGCCCACCATCCAGTTCGGCATCGTGGCGTACTTCATCGCCAGCGTCAGCGGCTCGGCCTGCTCGCTGGAGAGTTTCTTCACCAGGTCGCCGTACGGAATCATGCCGGTGAAAACAGCAGCAATAATCGCGTAGATAATCGTGCAGATAATCAGTGACCCAATAATGCCGATCGGCATGTCGCGCTTCGGATTCTTCGCTTCCTCCGCAGTCGTCGATACCGCATCGAAGCCGATGTAGGCAAAGAACACGATCGCCGCGCCGGTGGCGATTCCGTGAAATCCGTTCGGAGCGAACGGGTGCCAGTGCGCCGGCTTCACGTACTTGAAGCTGACGAAGACGAAGAATGCCAGCACCGCCAGCTTGATGGCCACCATCCAGAAGTTGAAGCTGGCCGCCTCGCGGATGCCCCACACCAGCACGATCGTGATGACCGTGACGATGCCGACCGCCAGGATGTTGAAGATGATGGGAACGCCGAAGATATGCGGCGCGCCCGCGACCACTTGCGGCATCTTCGACATCGCCGTGCCGTAGTCGACCGTCAGCCATGCCGGGAGATTGATCCCGAAGCCCTCCAGCAGCGTGTTCATGTAGTTCGCCCAGGAGATGGCCACGGCGACGTTGCCGATGGCGTACTCGATCATCAGATCCCAGCCGATGATCCACGCCACGAGCTCGCCCAACGTCGCGTACGAATACGTGTATGCCGATCCCGACACCGGCACCATCGAGGCGAACTCGGCGTAGCAAAGCGCCGTGAATCCGCAGACGATCGCGGTGAGCACGAACGAGATCATCAGCGCCGGACCGGCGCCAGGCCGGTGCGCATCGCCCGCCGCGGCGGTTCCGATCGTGGCGAAGATGCCGGCGCCGATAATCGCGCCGATGCCGAGCGCGATCAGGTTCCAGGGGCCGAGGGTTTTCTTGAGCTGATGACCCTCCTCCTGCGTTCCGGCGATGAGGTCGTCGAGCGACTTGGTGGCGAAGAGGCGGCCGATCACAGACATGTGTGCCGCGAATCATGGGCGCGCAAGCGCGGAGGGTCAAGTGTCGCGCGTATGATGCGGCCGATGCGGATCGTGGCAGCACTGCTCGCGCTCGCGGCGCTCTCCTGCGCCACGCAGACCACTGCGCCGGCGTGCATCGACCTTTCCGGGACCTACGAGCTCGCCGCGCCACCGCTCCGCAGCGGCACGGGATCGACATCATTCGTGTTCGGCGAGAGTGCTTCGTTGACGAAGATCGAAACGCTCACGATCGCGCAGCCGGGCTGCCGTCTCCGGCTTCACGTCACAGGAGATGGCGGAGCGATTCACGATGCCGTTCTTGAAGACAATCTCGACTGGACGGATGACGGCGTTTCGGTCACGTGGACGCAAAAGAAAATCGGTTCGAACATCCTCGCCGGCGCTTCGAGCCGTTCGCGCACGCTCACGATGCATCTTTCCCCACGGCGCGACATGCTCACCGTTTCCTCCGAGTTCGATGAGCGCGGCCTGGCGCTCCTCTTCATGCCCTTTCACGATCACGGTGCAGCGACGTGCGTGATGAAGCGCGTGTCGGAAGGTCAGGACTCAAAGCCCGTTCCCCCGGGAAGGTAGTCCCTGTCATTTCGAAAGTAGCTGCTGTCATTTCGAAAGTAGCTGCTGTCATTTCGAAAGCAGTTGCTGTCATTTCGAATTGGCGGAACCGCGGGGGCGGCAGGGTGGCGGGAGCGGTGGAGCACGATGAGAAATCCCCTGCCTACGAAGCGAAACACACATTCTCGCGGATGGAACGGCACTGCACTCGCGGAGGGACCGGCATCGCATACAAGCAGGGGATTCCTCGCCGCGCTTCACCCCTCCGGGCTTGCGCCGGCTCGGAATGACAAGCCAGAGTTTCCCGTCATTTCGAAAGCAGTTGCTGTCATTTCGAATCGGCGGAACCGCGGGGGCGGCAGGGTGGCGGGAGCGGTGGAGCACGATGAGAAATCCCCCGCCTACGAAGCGGGAACGCGCATTCTCGCGGATGGAACGGCACTGCACTCGCGGAAGGACGGCCATCGCATACACGCAGGGGATTCCTCGCCGCGCTTCACCCCTCCGGGGTTGCGCCGACTCGGAATGACAAGCCACCAGTTTCCTGTCATTTCGAATCGGCGGAACCGCGGGGGCGGCAGGGTGGTGGGAGCGGTGGAGCACGATGAGAAATCCCCCGCCCACGGAGCGGGAACGGACATCACGCTCGGAATGACCGCCCGCCAAATTTGATTCTCCCCACTTCCCGGATAAAGTTCCGCGCACAACACCTGAGGAGCCGTTATGACCACGATGGAAAGCCCAGCCCGCACCTACCCCGACGTTCGCAACTACATCGGCGGAACGTTTATCGAGGGAGCCGACCGCTACCTTGACGTCTTCAATCCGGCGGACGGATCGGTGATCTCGCGCGTGCCGTTGTCAGCGGCCAGCGATGTCGATCGCGCGGTCGCCGCGGCGAAGAAGGCCTTTCCCGGCTGGTCGACCACTCCGATCAAAGAGCGCGTTCAGGTTTTCTATCGATTCAAAGCGCTGCTCGAGCAGAACATTGATGAGCTGGCGCGTCTCGTCACCGCGGAGAACGGCAAGATCGACAGCGAAGCGCGCGCCGAAGTGCTGAAGTCCGCCGAGCTCTGCGAGTTCGCCTGTTCGCTGCCGCAGATCACCGCAGGCGAAGTCCTCGAAGTGTCGCGTGGCGTCGAGTGCCGCGTCGAGCATTTCCCAGTCGGCGTCGTCGCATCGATCACTCCCTTCAACTTCCCGAACATGGTTCCCAACTGGACCATCCCCAACGCCATCGCCCTCGGCAACTGCATGGTCCTCAAGCCCAGCGAGCTCGTTCCCATCTCCTCGGGGCGCATCGCTGAACTGCTGCGCGAGGCCGGCCTTCCCGACGGCGTGCTCAACATCGTTCATGGTGGCCAGGAGACGGTCGAAGCGATCTGCGATCATCCCGGCATCGAAGGCATCAGTTTCGTCGGCTCCACGAAAGTTGCGAAGATCGTCTATCGCCGCGGCACCTCGAACTTCAAGCGTGTCCTCGCCCTCGGCGGCGCGAAGAACCACCTCATCGTCATGCCGGACGCCGATGTCGAGATGACCTCGTCGAACGTCGTGGCGTCGATGTCCGGTTGTGCAGGTCAGCGTTGCATGGCTGCGTCGGTGATGATGGCCGTCGGCAAGAGCGATCACATCATCGATCGCATGGTCTCGATCGTTCAGTCGATGAAGCCGGGCGTGCACATCGGTCCCGTCATTTCGGCGGAAGCGAAGAAGCGCATCGAGGGCTACATCACCGAAGCAGAGAAGATGGGCGCGAAAGTGCTCGTCGACGGACGCGGCTACAAAGTCGAAGGAAAAGAGAACGGTTACTACGTCGGCCCGACATTGATCGATCGCGTCACGCCCGACATGCGCATCGCGCAGGAAGAAGTGTTCGGTCCCGTGATGGTCATCATCCGCGCGAACGATGTGGCCGAGGCGGTCGGTGTGCAGCAGCGCTCACCGTATGGCAATGCCGCGAGTGTGTTTACGGAGAGTGGCGGCGTGGCGCGCTACGTGATGGAGAACGCCAGCGCGGGAATGGTCGGCGTCAACGTCGGCGTGCCGGTGCCGCGTGAGCCGTTCAGCTTCGGCGGCTGGAACGATTCGAAATTCGGCGTCGGCGACATCACCGGCCGGGGCTCGATCGAGTTCTGGACGAAGTCGAAGAAGATGACGACGAAGTGGAACAAAGAAGCAGGCGTGAACTGGATGTCGTAGGTCATCAGTCCAATTGTTCCGCTTGCCCCTAAGCTGTCATCCTGAGTCGCCGAAGCCGCGCCTCCACGCTGCGCACACAAACGGCAGGCTTCGCGGAGGTCGATCGAAGGACCCCCTACTTTGTGCGAGTCGCTTTTGAAAACGTCGCAACAAATTAGGGGGGCCTTCGACCGTCCTTCGCCGCCGATGCGGTGACGGGGATGACGTTTGTGAATCTTGCGGCGGCTTCGGCGGCTCAGGATGACAGTTTCACCTAAACCCAACCCTGCAAGGTCGCCCCTCCAACAACATCTGATGGCATAATCCTGTACTTCCATGAGCGACAACAAGACGTGGGGATCGACCGTGATGGGGTGGTTCGTGGTCAAGGACCCGGCCCAGGGCGCTGAAGAATCCGCAAATGTTCCTGCGGATGATGCCGCCGAGGCACCGCCACCGCCTCCTGTTTTCAACTCGCCTCCTCCTCCCGCTCCCGGCGGCAAGGTCGACTTCGATCAGGTATTCGAAGCGGCGGGTATCGACGCCGACGAGCGGCAACGCGTCTCGCGCACACTCGATCTTCTGACGTCGTTGCCACCCGACACCGACGCCGCGGTCAAGAAACAGATCGTGATGGCGTCGCTGCGCGCATTCGGCGTTCCGATCGAAAAGATCATCGAAGCGGGCGCCCAGGAGTTGCAGGCGCTCGACGGCTATATCCGTGCAGGCGCTGGAGATACGGACAAAGTGACCGCCGAGGCGGACCTGCGCATCAAACAATACGAAGAAGAAATCGTAAAACTGAAGACGGTGATGCAGGAGCGCGTGTCCGAACAGCAGAGCGTCGTTCGTTCCTGCAACGAGAAGAAACTCGAAGTGCAGAAAGTGCTCGAGTTCTTCGGACAGGAAGCAGTCGCGCGCGTCGTTCGCGAATCGCCGAAACTACACGAGCCGTCAGGGAGCTGAGACTATGGGTGTGATTTCGAGACTGAGCAATCTGTGGAAGGGGTTTCTCTCGCTTTGGATCGCGGACATCGAAAAGGATCATCCCGAGATAGCGTATGAGAACGCGATCAACTCGATGATCGGCAAGTACGCCAAGCTCAAAGGCGCGACGGCCGCCATCATCCGCCGCCGTGAAGATCTCGACGAGCGTTTCAAGAAAGCCAACGCCGAGCTGGCGCAGACTGAAGCGGAGCTGAATACGGCGGTTGAGACGAATCAGGACGACCTCGCCGTCATCCTGATTCAGAAAAAGAATCAGCTCACCGCCGACATCGCCGAAACGAAGGCCGACCTCGAAACGGCAAACTCCGACGCGCAGTCTGCCAAGACATCGCTCCTCGGCGTGCAATCCGAGATCAAGAAGCTGCAGGCCGAGCGCGAGACGATGCTGGCCAAGATGCAGTCGGCGCAGGCACGCATCAAAATCCAGGAGCAGCTCGACGGACTTTCGGTCGACGACGAAGTACGCGCGCTCGACAACGTTCGCACCCACATCAAGAACACGATCGCCGAAGCGAACCTCGGCAAAGAGCTGTCCGACTCGTCGCTCGACTCGCGTCTGGCCGGTCTTCGCAGCCAGGTCGGCGACGTTCAGGCCAAGCAGGAGCTCGCAGCCATGAAGGCGCGCAAAGCAGCGCAACAGCAGGGCCAGAAAACGATGTAATCGCAAGGATGAAGGATGAAGATCGAAGGATGAACGTTGATCGGATGGTTCATCCTTCATCCCTCATCCTTCATCCTTCTGCACCTGACCGAAGTCTGGAGGAACCATGAGACTCACTCCGTTCGCGAAACTCTTCATCACTGTTGTCGTCCTCGCCGTCGTCGGGTACGCAGCCTGGCATTACAAAGGCGCCGACATCCGCAAATGGGCGACCGGCAACGACAAGGGCGCACAGACCACCACGAGCGCAGTCAGCAACAATGACTTCGACTCGCTCAAGAACGCGCCTGCCGATCCGTCGCGCGATGCGGGAGTCAACGGCGTTTCATCCGTCGGCGTCAGCGCCGGCAAGCTGAATCGTCCGCTCGTCGTCGCCATCAACACGTGGGCTGGTCACTCGCCCGGCATCGTCTTCAACAACGGCATGGAGCCTAGCGACGCGTCGAGCTATCGCCGCAAATACGGCCTCGACGTGAAGTTCGTGCTGATCGAAGACCCCGCTGCGAAGCTGGCCGCGTTCCGCAAAGGCGACGTCGACATCATGTGGAACACGGTCGACAACTGGGCGCGCGAAGCGTCGATCCTTGCCGAGAACGGCCAGAAAGCGAAGTCGGTGATCATGCAGGACTGGTCGCGCGGCGGTGACGGCATCGTGTCGGTGGCGTCGATCAACTCCATCGAGCAACTCAAGGGCGGTCACAAAATCGCCTGCACGCAGTTCACGCCATCGCACTTCCTGCTGCTTTATCTGCTCTCGCAGTCGGGACTCTCCGCGCAGGATCGCGCCGACGTCGAGAAGAACATCATCTTCACGCAGGACGCGCCGGCCGCCGCAGCGATGTTCAAAGCGAAGCAGGTCGATGCCGCTGTGACGTGGGAGCCTGACCTATCCGGCGCCGTTACCGCCCGCGGCGACGAAGCGCACGTGCTCGTCTCCACGACCGCGGCGACGAACATCATCGCCGACACGCTCTGCGCGCGGCAGGACATCATCGACAAGGCCCCGGAGTCCGTTCGTGACTTTGTGCACGGCTGGCTCGACGGCATCGAGATGATGAAGACGGATCCAGCAAACGCCTACGCCATCGTCGGCAAGTCGCTCAAGCTCGACACCGACACCGTCTCCGGCATGCTCTCCGGACTCAAACTTACGCCGTATGCCGACAACGCGCAGTTCTACGGTCTCTCCGGCGGCAAGGCGCACTTCGAGACGCTGTTCGACACGGCCTTCGTGATCTGGCGCAAGAAGGGGCTGGTCACGCGCTCGGTCGAAGCGAAGGATTGGGTGGACACGCGTTTCCTCAGCGCGCTTGCATCCAACTACACGACACAGAAAGTCGAAGAGCAGAAGATCGCCGCAAAAGCGCCTTCGAAGAACGACCGCGCCATCATCAATAAGCAGATCGAGGTTCACTTCACGCCCGGCTCCGACGAGATTATGCCCGGCTCCTTCTTCGTCCTCGACTCCCTCGGCGACACGATGACGTCGTTCGGCAACACATATCTCCGGGTCGAAGGCAACACCGACGCCACCGGCTCGCCGACTGCGAACATGACTTTGTCCGAGCGCCGCGCGCTGGCCGTGAAGAACTACATCGCCAAGACGTTCCCGAACATCGAAGTGACTCGTTTCCAGACGATCGGACGCGGCTCGACGAATCCGGTTGCTGACAACAAGACCGAGGCTGGGCGGCAGTTGAATCGGCGCACGGAGATCAAGGTCGTTCTGGCCACGCAGTAATGACCACGCGCCGCAAGACATCGATCTGGGCGATCCGCCAGCCCGTGCCGCGAGGCACGGCGCTGGTGCTCGCCTTCATCATGCCCATCGTCGTCATCGGCGCGTGGTGCGTGATCAGCTACGGCCACTTCGCGCCGAACGATTTCCTGCCGTCGCCGACCGAGGTGATTCGCGGGACGCTGCAACTCTTCATTCAATACGATCTCGTCGACGCCATCCTCATCTCGACGAAACGAATCGTCTTCGCATTTCTGCTCGCGTCCGCCGTCGCGTTGCCGCTCGGCATTTTGATGGGCGCGTTCACGCCGATCAATCATCTATTCGACTCGATCGTCGCGCCGCTTCGGTATATGCCCATCTCGGCATTCATCCCGCTCCTGATTCTCTGGTTCGGAATCTATGAGCCACAGAAGATCGCCTTTCTCTTTCTCGGCGTCTTCGTCTATCTGCTTCCCGTCGTCGTCTCGGCCATCCGTGCTGTTCCCGAAGAGCTCGTGCAGACGGCGATGACGCTTGGTGCATCACGCTGGCAATGCATCCGCACCGTGCTTCTTCCCGCCGCGCTTCCTGAGATTTTCGACTCGTTCCGGGTCATGAACGCGATCCTCTGGACCTACGTCATTCTGGCTGAGGCGGTGAATCCGGGGGGCGGACTCGGATACATCATCGAGCTGGCGCGAGGGCACCAGAAAGCGTCGTGGTCGTTCGCGGGGCTGATCGTCATCGGCGGCATCGGCCTTCTCACCGATCAGATCATCCGCATGGTCTCTGCGATTCTTTTCCGCTGGAAGGAAAACGCCTGATGGCAGACGAGCCCAATCCGCTGCCACAAGCCGGCGAGCCCGGGACAGTCGCCGTCACCGTCGATGCGAAAGCGTCGAAGGCGACGTACGTCAGCGAGCGCGCCGATCAGCCGCGCCTGCGCATCAGCAATCTCGGCGTCACCTACATCGGCCGCGACGGCCGCGAGACCGAGGCGGTGCGCGAGGTGACGCTCGACATCGTCGACAAGCCGAACGTCGGCGAGATCGTCGTCTTCCTCGGCCCGTCCGGCTGCGGCAAGTCGACGATCCTCAAAGCCGTCGCCGGATTGCTCGCGCCGACGAAAGGGGAGATTCTCATCGACGGCGTGCCCGTCACCGGTGTCGGCCGCGATCGTGGAATGGTCTTTCAGACCTACACGTCATTCGGCTGGCTGACCGTCCGCCAGAATGTCGAGTACGGACTTCGCCTGCAAGGTATCGACAGCAAAGAGCGCGCGAAGCGGTCGAAAAAATATATCGATGCGGTCGGCCTCGCAGATTTTGCGGATCGTTATCCGAAAGATCTCTCCGGCGGGATGAAGCAGCGCGTCGCCATCGCCCGGACGCTGATCAACAAGCCAAAGCTCGTGTTGATGGACGAGCCCTTCGGCGCGCTCGATCCGCAGACGCGCTGGGGGATGCAGAGCCTTCTCCTCGACGTCTCGCGCGACGAAGACAACACGATCCTCTTCGTGACGCACGATGTGTCCGAGGCCGTCTATCTCGCCGACTCGATCTACGTTCTCGCACCGCGGCCGACGACGATTCTTCATCGCGTCGACGTTCCCTTCTTCGAAAATCGCGACATGGCTCTGAAGTCGTCGAGGGAGTTCCGGCAGGTGGAACAGAAACTCCTCGACTTCCTTTACACGCCAGCCTCGTAGAATGGTCCCGTGCCCGACCCTCCGAAAAAGGACGCCCCGCCGCTCCGCACTGCGACGCAGCAGCGCGTACCGAGCTCGCTGAACACCGCGAAGCCGGCTCCTGCACGACCACAGGCAGATCTCGGCAAGGCCATCCGCGAGACGGCAACGGATGCGATCAAAGACGCGGCGTTCAGCAATCGCCCGTACCTGAAGCTGGCGTTCGCCAATCCGTACAACCTTTCGCTGCTTCTCGGCGGCGTCACGGCGTCGATCCTCACCGCCAATCCGCTCCCCGGCGTCATCGCCCTCGGCGCCGAAGCGCTCTGGCTCCTGCATGGATCCGACTCGAAGTATCTCCGCCGCATTCTCTGGGATCCGCGCCTGGAGAAGGTCCGCATGGCGATGGAAGAGCAGGACCGCAACCAGAAGATGAAGAATCTTCCGGACAGCGAGCAGGAGCGCGTGCGCGGTCTGGTCGATCGCGAGCGGCAGATCAACAAACTCGCCGCGGAGAATCCTTCGTTCACCGGCGATCTGCTGCGCACGGAGCTCGTCAAGACGCACAAGCTCGTCGAGTCGTTCCTGGAGATGGCGCTGACGGTGAATCGCTACGAGAACTATCTCGACACGATCGACGAGCGCGCGCTGGAACGAGACCGCGAGCGCTGGCACGACCGCTCGATCGCGCAACAGGCCAGCGCGCAGGAGCGCGACATCGCCCTGAAGAACTTCGCCGTGATCCAGAAGCGCGTCGAGCGCGTTCACGAAATCGGCCGCTACCTCGGCGTCGCCCGCGCCCAGCTCGATCTGATCGAGAACTCCTTCCAGCTCATCGCCGACCAGATCGTGACGATGCAGTCGCCGAACGAGCTTTCCGGTCAACTCGATGATCTGCTCGACGGCGTCGATTCCATCCGCCAGACCGCGATCGACACCGAGAAACTTCTGAGCGGAACGGAGAGCGTGTGACGAAAGCGATTCTTCCGAAGTGGGCCGAGGAGTTGCGCAGCCGTTATCTGCGCGGCGAGGCCTCGATCTTCGTTCTTCACGGCAACGTGTACGACGCCGTGATCAGCGATGGCCGCATCGTCACGCTGACGGAGTTCCTCGGCGAGGTGCTGCTCGATCAGTCGAAGGAGACGATCGCGGTCTACAACGTCGCTACCGGCATCCGCTTTCTCAAGCGCGCGCCGACCGTCAATATCGACGAAGCGCTGCTCTCCGGCGATAAGCCGCGCGTTCTGGCCGCGCTGGAGAAAATGCTGGTCGGCGGCACGCGCACCGCGGTCATCCTCGAGTACGCGGAAGCGATCGCGCCCGCCGGCGATCCGAATTTTCAGAGTGAGGCCGACCGCGCCGCGCTCGTCACGCTGCACCGCTGGTCGTTCCTCGAAGAGATCGAGCGCAGCGACAACATCGTCATCCTCATCGCCGAAAACCTCACCGAGCTCGCATCCAAGCTCATTTCCAATCCGCGCGTGGCCGTCGTCGAGCTGCCGATGCCCGATCGCGACGAGCGCAACGCCGCCGTGCGCGTCGCCGACAAGCGGCTCGACGACAAAGATACGGCGCGTTACGCCGAGATCACCGCGGGACTGAAAGCGATCCAGATCATCTCCATCCTCACGCCGCCACCGGCGAGCGAAGAGGAGTCGCGTCAGCGCGAAGATTTCATCCGCAGCATCCTCAGCGGGCCCGACACGGCGGAGCGCGCAAAGAAAATGGCCGCACTCACGGCCGGTCTCAGTCACGACGAGATCGCCAAGCTGATCGCTCCCGGCGCGCAGCCCGCCAGCATCCCGCAGGATCGCGACGCGCGCGCCCGCAAAGAAGTCGACGCGCTGATCGCGCACCGCAAGCGCGAGATCCTCGAGCGCGAATGCTTCGGCCTCGTCGAGTTTGTCGAGCCGGCGCATGGCTTCGAAGTCGTCGGCGGGATGGAAGAGGTCAAGAAAGACCTCATGGTCATCGCCAACAGCATAAGAAATGGCGAGCGCTCGCGCGTACCGATGGGCGTGCTCTTCACAGGCCCGATGGGAACGGGCAAGACGTTCGTGGCCGAGGCGTTCGCGCGCGAGTGCGGACTGACGACGATCAAGCTGAAAAACTTCCGCTCCAAATGGGTCGGCGCGACGGAAGGGAATCTGGAGAAGATCCTGAACGTGATCAAAGCGATCGGTCAGGTCGTGGTGATTATCGACGAAGGCGACCGGGCATTTGGCAATACGGATGGCGAAGGCGACGGCGGAACATCATCGCGCGTCATCGCCAGAATCAAAGAGTTCATGTCCGACACATCGAACCGCGGCCGGATCCTCTTCCTGGTGATGACGAATCGCCCCGACAAACTCGACGTCGATCTCAAACGCGCCGGTCGCCTCGATCGTAAGATCCCATTCCTCTACTCGCAAAGTGCCGAAGAAGTCGAAGCGGTCGCCAACGCGCTCCTAAAGAAAAACGACATCATCACCACCGTCGACTTCGCATCGTTACGAGACGACTTCTCAAAAAAACTGATCGGCTACAGCAACGCCGACGTCGAGGCGGTGATCCTGATGGCCAACGACGACGCCGCCCGCGCCGGCGCCAGGTCAGTCACCGCCGAAAACTTCACCCGCGCCGCCGCCGACTACTTCCCCAGCCGCGACTCCGAAATGCTCGAATACATGGAGCTCCTCGCCGTTTTCGAGTCATCGAGCCGCCGCCTGCTCCCGCCAAAGTACGCGTCAATGACGCCCGAGGAGCTGGACCTGCGCATGCGGGCGCTGAGGGCGGTGGTGGGGGGGCGGAGGTAGGGCGAAGGCAGGAGGTAAAGAAGGTGGGCGCCGTGATGAGATCGACCGTTCCCAGCGCGATGTGGCAATCGAGTGTTGTCTGAGCAACTCCATCGCACTTCACTATCGATCGAGTCGGACACGAAGCCGCCGTGCGCGCTCACGGAAGGCGATCTCGCCACCCTCAAGGATCTCGCAGACGGCCGTCCGGATCGCCACATCCTCCAATCCACCGGCCACGTAGCTGATCGGCGGCAGGCCGCCTGACGGGTGCGGGCCGGCTTCCGCTACGATGATCTGATCCGCGTCAGTGTTAATAACAAGATTCGCATTATGCGTCACGATGATCACTTGGCGCTTTGCCTTCACCGCGGTGAACAGTGCGACCAACTCGTCCATAACAGACTTCGGATCTAGGTTCTCTTCGGGCTGGTCGATGATCAACGGTCGATCGTCTGAATCGTCGAGCGCAAGATAGAGCAGCAGCAGGACGATGCCACGCGTGCCGGGAGATAACATCCGGATATCGACGCCGTCGTAGGAGATTTCGTAACGAACGCTGATATGGTCGGTGCCGAAGAGCCAATGTGCGAAGTGCTTCGACCACGTGCGGAAGTCTGCCTGTTGCGTGGGTGCATAAGGTGCATGGGATAGCAGGTCCTTAAGGAATTTCGCCATAAAGGCGGTCATGGCTGCCTGAACTTCGCCGGCCGAGCCTGTTTCCCATGCCGATTTTAGCGCCCCTGTCACCGCGGCGATCAACGAGCCGCGGCCGTAAAACGGCCCCGCCTTTCGTCGGTCGAGAAGATTTTCCTCCGCAAAGGTGCCCCATGTTTCAACGTCAGCGATCCGCCGAACTGAGAAGCTGAGCTTTCGGAGCGTTCCTGATGACTCCGCAAGCCGCACCATGAGCGGTGCGTATAGGCTGGCCAAGGCGTGCTGCTCGTCGGTGATCGCCTCGAAAACGCGGCCATAACTGTCATCGCGCTCTTTCTGAAGCTCCTTCCGCCGAGCTGCGGCGCCTTGCGCATCGGTGAGCCGGACTTCGAGCGTCTGCAGCGCGGAGTTCTCCTGAGCGATACGGCCGGTCAGTGCTGCATAGCGACCACGGACAATCTTGTCGGCGCTAAGCACCACTTCCAGTCGGCTCATTTCGGCAGCGATAGGCGCGAGCGGAAGTGTCGAGAGATTGGTGGTCTCGGGGATCAGCGCGACGTGTGGATCGCCGGGTGGCGGCGGCAAACCGTCCAGCTTCAGGATCTCGCGATCGACCCACGCGACATACGCCGCAAGGCTCTTGTCGACGTCGCCCTTGTAAATGAGAAGAAAATCGTCCCACTGTTGAGGGTTCAAACCGCTGTTGGCATGTCGTGCCTGGACTTGGCGGAGGAACTCAGGGGCGCCGGTAGCGCGCATGCTATGAACCTCGTCTTGGAGGGCGAGGAAGGTGCGGCGCTGATTTCCCAACGCTTTGATTTTGTTCCGAAGCTCCTGAGCCGCCTCGCTGAGCCGAGTGTGTCGTGCGACCTCTGCTTCCGTGCCCTTGACGACCAGTTTCGCGCGGTCGGCCGTGTAGTCCGCGATCAACTTCTTCTTCTGGCCGATCTGCGTGGCGAGACTGGCAACAAGGTTCTGCTTTTCGAACTCGGTGGCGATGCGGTCCGAAATGTCGGAGATCGCCCTGGCTTCACGCTCTCGCGCCTGCTGGAACCGGGATGTTTGCTGGTCGCGAAGCGCGGCGAAATCGGGTGCCCATTCGCGATCGCCCTCTGAATGTGACTCGAATATTACGCGCTCTATCTCGTCGATCAAGCCGTCCGAGACACCCTTCGCCGAGCAAAGCTCCTCGACGAACTGCTGGGAAAGGTATCGGGCACGCGGAAAGGACATATGAGCGTTTGCGTCCCTCCCATCGAGCGACCGCGTTACGGTGGTGCCGCCGCCCCAGGTCAGCGTCGCTGTTGCATCGCCTACGAGCCCGCGCGCGCGACTCAGGAATGATGGGCTGACGTTCTCGGCCGCCTTCCAGCCGATCTCCGTGATCGCGTCGCAGCACGCGGCTATCACGTCCGCCAAGGCGGTCTTTCCCGATCCTCGGCCGCCGATGACGGCAACGAGACCCGGGTTAAGGGGGATATCGGGCGTCATGGCCCAATCCGCGCCGTCGATTCTGACGTGCGAAATGACCTGTGAGGGCATAGACGTGCGTGGCGGCTGCTCGCCCACGTATGCGCGGCCCTCTGGGTCAATGCATACCTGACGCAGGGCATCGAACGTGAGTGCGCCCTTGATCCACGAGAAGCGATTGTCGATCGGATGGCCCACGGATTTCTGGTCATGGGAGTCGCTTCCGTGAAGACAGGGCTTGCAGCCGTCAAATCGCGCGCGCAGTTCCTCGATAGTCGCGCCTCGCTGACCGATCCAGAATTCGCGCTGCGCCGTACTGCTTGAGAAGATGATGTGCGCGAACTTTTCGATCTCTTGGCGGATGGTGGCGTCGGCGGCCTGCTGGAGGCCAGAGGTGCCATCTCCGCTACCGCCCGCGACTGCGATCAGGATGTTGTTCTTCGCCCATTCGGTTTCACCCACGACTTTTCGCAGTTGGTCAAAATTGACTTTGAACTGTGTCGCACCGTGTCGGAGTGCCGCGCCCTCGTCGCGGATTGTTGGGTCAGCACACTTACCCAGCTTGATCAGCTCCTCGCGCGTGCAATCGAAGCGGTCGTTGAATGCGGGAAACTGCAGGCGCTTCAGGATGCGCTTCAGCTCGGAAACATGTTCGGGATCTTCCGGACTCACCAGCAGGTGGAGGTTCACGAAACCAGACTTCGCCGCCACGTCTAGGCGCAGCTCGATGTTCGGGAAGAGCAGCATTACGCCGGGCAGACGGCCCGCGTCCTTATGCTTGAGGAATTCCTCGTAGGTATCGGTGACGTAGTACTCCGTGACGCCGATCGCCTCGATTTTCGGCATCCGGCCTTCCAACGTCGTAAGGTAGTGCCACCAGGGATCGCCCGCACCAAACTGATTGTTAAGGATGGTGCCCGGCGCATGAATGTGCGGCTCCCATCGGTGCCATTCCGAACCGCGACTGATCATTCGCACGCCTCCTTGTTCGGCCAAGCACTACCCCGCGCTACGTCTCCCTTGCAAAGACATCGCTTCGAGCTGATGTTCCGCATTCTATCCGTAGTGCCGTCGGGCTGATAAGAAGTGTGCGTGGATGTGGGTGCATGAGGCTGAGGTCAGGTCCGAAGTTGGAAGTAACGGACTACGCCTCTGACATCCCCAATGCTTCTTATCGGCACTTCCAACTTCGGACCCGACCCCTGATCCTCGTCTAACCCTAGAATACTGCGATGCCACACAAAGGCTTCTTCACTCAGGGATTGGCAATCCTCATGCGGAGCACTCCCAGCGTCGAGGAGCTTTCCGAGATACTGGCACCGCTGGCGCCGAAAAAGCGGATTGTTCCTGTCGGTTCGTGGCCATTCAGCGGGCCTTCGATTTTGGTGCCGTACCGTGCCGGCGTCAACGGCCTGGTCGATGTCAATATCGTCGATCATGTCTGGCCCGACGCCATGGGAGACACGACGAAGGACGTCGACGTGTTTGGCGCGTGGGCCATGGGCCACTTTGGTCCCTTCGCGTATCCCGGGAGTCTCTCACGCGCGAAGCAGCAGGCCTGGTTGTGGGAGGAAGCGGCGACTTGCGCGGATCGTCACACTGCCTTCGTTCGAATTCGATCGAGTTACGTATTCGGAGCACGAGATGATTCTCCGATCATGCCCAGCGACTACGAGCCGCTCGATGAACTCACGTTCATTACCGAGGTGACGGCGTTACTTCTGACGCTTCCGGGTGCGCTCTGCTACTTCGACCCCAATGGAGAGCGTCTTCTGCCGCCAGCCGAAGTAGCGTCTCTGCTGGCCAGAGGCCGAACCACCGGTCCAGTACCGTTGGAGTTGTGGGTCAATATCCGCTTGTTTGACCTTGGCGGGGATCCCAATTGGACGCTGATGGACACAGTCGGAATGCAGCAGCTGGACGCGCCGGATCACGAGGCTTGCTTCCGCCGCGGGGCATTTGACCCGAAAGGCGTCGACAACTTTCTTTTCAACGCAGCGCTCTACGTGTTCGAGAACGGCCCCGTCATTCGCGATGGCGACACCATGGATGGTCCCGGCGGGATTCGCTGGCAGGGTGCTTCATTCGAGAATGGGCTCTCCGATCCTCCACGCGAAGTCATCAGGTGGTTTCCTCAAGATGGAACACCGCGTCTGGAGCATCTAACGACTCGCGAAAAGTCGGGTTCATAGAGTTGCGCCTCAGAGCAATCGGTTGGAAGTCGGGATGCAGGGCTAATCTCCATCGGCACTTTCTACTATGAGACCTGACGTTCACGGTCCTAGGGCGGATCGACCCGAGGTAGAATTCCGCAGGATGTGCAAGCGGCTGCAACAGCGAACTAGCCTGTGTTGTCAGGGCGCTGGGCTCTTCACATCGAACGATGCCGGCTAATGTCGACGACGCTACGGCGTTTTCGTGGCTCAAGGCGCTGGGCCATTCGGTCGCTGCCGGCGCCGCCTTTCTACTTCCTTCGCTCGCCCTCTCCATTGCTGGATTGGTGAATGCCACCAAGGCTGGTGAATTCGGCGGCGGATTTTTGCTGCCCGGTCTCATTCTCGGTTGGATCTGGTCGTACGCACGCCAACGAAGACATTCCGCTCTCGCGCACTCCCTGCTGGCGATCCTCGTCATTATGTCGGCCTATGAAGTTGCCGTTCTGGGCATCGCCGTCGCAACGAGAAACAGACCCCCTTCGGCATCAAGCATCGAAGGACATTCTCCGATCATCCACCAAACTGGGGATGGATCGGTTCTTTGTCAGCAGGACATTGGTCTAAGGCTTCCCCTGGAGGACTCCTCGCTCTCGCCAGCCCCGGCCCTCGCAGAGGCTCTGAAGAAAAAAGATCCTAATGAGGAGATCGCCCGGTGGGTGTACCGCGAATCATCGGGAACCATCGTCGTGCTTATGGCGGCAAAGGGATTTGATTCTGAGGAGTCGCTCCGCAACTTCCTTCATGGCGCGTCGAGTGCTGCGGAAGGCCGCATGGTAAAGACCAACGAGTCGGTCGAATGGAACGATGGCAAAGGAAGTATCGTCCTTTCGTTTCAACAGGGAACCACGGCTCGCTTCGACATGCGATGTGTCTCGGCGCCGAACGGAAACCTGGCCTGCCTTCAGACAGTTGGCAGTGGGCCCGATCGGCTCGCGGGCCTTCGCAGTCGGCTTAGCCTCGAAGGATGTCCGTAACACCTACCTTGTGTAGGTGCATGCCCATGACGACAGGCTGATGCTTCCGGATCGCTCCCAGCTCCGACTCGACGCTCGTCATGCGACACTCGAGGCTGTCCAGACGAGACTCGACTCGCCGCAGCGCCGCTTTCACAGCGAGGAGCTCCGTATCGATCCGATCGAGGCGCGCGAAGACACCGTCGAAGAGCGAGTAGACGTGGTCGAATCGCGCATCGACGCGAGCCACGATGCGCTCGGCGCTACTCTCGATCTCCGGCCCTACGAACTCGTTGAGATGCGCCACGAGACGCTTCGTATAGTGGGTCGTAGTGGGGTCGTATCTGGAAAATTAACTTAACGTTGCTCGTTCACGATCCCGCGAGGCGGGTGGTGTTACCGGTTAAGCGGATCCGCCAGATGCGACCCCGACTTGTCCTCTTGCTAAGCTAGGGGCCGGATTCTCCGGAATGCGCCGGCTCTGCCTCGCTGGCCCTCTTCCTACCGATTGTTTGGAGGAAACGAAGGAACGCGGCCTGACTGCTTCGCTTCGGGATCAGTTTCATAGGCGCGATCGGAACGACTCGCTTCGTAGCTGAGTAGCGGGATTTCTCGCTTCGTAGGCGGGAGATTTCTCATCGTGCTTCACCGCTCCACCCACCCTTCCGCCCCGCGGTTCCGCCGATTCGAAATGACAGACCGTGGTGGTGTTCTGCGTCTGGCTTCCGGGCTGCTTGGAGCTCGTCTTATAGAATTCGCAACATGGCCACTCGTCGGGAAGCCTTCATGGGACGTTGGCGGATCACATCCATCAAAGGATGGGATGAATCCGACGTTGACCTTCTCGGTCCCGCTTACATCGAGCTCACGGCCAGGAATCACGGCGATTTTCGATTCGTGGCGCTCCGCGGTGAGATTGATTACCGCGTTTCTCTTGGACAAAAAGGACCGCAGATCGACTGGACGTGGGTGGGCGACGACGATGGGGCCGAGGTGTCAGGGCGCGGCTGGGCATACCGCGACGGTGACACGCTCAAAGGAACATTCTTCGTCTTTCTCGGCGATGACGTTCACTTCGAGGCTGCGTTGTTCAAGCCGCGACGAGCGTCGCGCTAGCGTTGCTGTTGGGCTTTAGTCGGGTTCTTCGCGGAGAACTCTGCTGCTGCCGCGGCAGACTCCAATTGCGCCAGCGTCCAGGGTGCTTCGCTGGCGCTCGCACCCCTGGCTACCCTCTCAGCGCGGCTCCGCCGCGAACGAACGTTCTGTGCCGGCAAAAGAGAAGCGGTTTTCGCGCTGCTCAAGGAATGAAGAGGTTTGCGTCAGAGAAATGGAGCTGGTTTGCGCCAGGAAAAAATGAAAGAGGTTCTGTGCCGGCAAAAAAAGGTCGGTGCCGGCAAGAAAAGAAGAAGATTCTGCGCCGGTAAGAATGAAGAGTATCTGGCGCTAGGCACGCGCTGGCACAAGACAAAAAGGATCTAGTTCGTCCAAAAATAAAGATCCTGGTCCGGCCCAAAACAAAAAGGAAGCGCTTTGCGCCTCCCCACCATGAATGTATACAACAGCGGGGGGCTTGCGGCAAGACCCTCTGCGTCGGGCAGAATCGCGGAGTTTTTTGGGACGAAGAACCGGAGGAGCGATGACCGATTCGCAAACGTATTACCACGGGACAAAGGCCGATCTGAAGATGGGTGATCTGATCGAGGCCGGCTATGCCTCCAACTATGGCAAACGGAAACAGTCGGCGTTCGTTTATCTGACCGCCACAATGGAAGCGGCGACCTGGGGAGCGGAGCTGGCTGGGGGCGAAGGGCGCGGCAGGATCTTTGTCGTGGAGCCAAAGGGATTCATTGAAGATGATCCGAACCTGACGAATAAGAGATTTCCGGGAAATCCTACGAAGTCGTATCGCACCCGCGATCCCTTGCGCGTCATCGGCGAAATTGTCGATTGGCAGGGTCACTCCGCTGAGCAGCTCGCGGAAATGTACGCGCACCTCGAGGATCTCGAGCGGCGCGGTATCGAGGCGATTGAAGAGTGATGCATTTCGCGCGAAGCGCTTTGGAGTGCGGTGGCGCCAGCCACCGCTTTGGGAGGGCGGGTGTGAGCAGAGAAACGCGAGCTCTGAATTCGGGCGGCCTTTCGAAAGCGGTAGCTGGCGCTACCGCACTGCAAAGCGCTCCGCGCGAAATCGATCGCTCCCTACTCCATACCTCAGCGTGGTATCGTTTTCGGCCTCAACGAACAGGAGGGGTCCATGGGCGAACGCGTGGCGCGTGAAACGACTCCCGTCCCGGCCGAGACTGCCGAAAATCTCAACTCCTACGCCATCGCGCAGGCGCAGTTCGACGCTGCGGCGCAATACCTCGATATCCCCGCTGGGCTGCGCGATCATCTGCGCCACACCAGCCGGCTGACCACCGTCGAGTTCCCGATCGAAGAGGACGATGGGACGGTGAAGACCTACACCGGCTATCGCGCGCTGCACTCGCGCGTGCGCGGACCGGGCAAGGGCGGGATCCGCTATCACCCCGACGTCACCGCCGACGAAGTGCGCGCGCTGGCATCGTGGATGACATGGAAGTGCGCCGTGGCCGACATCCCCTTCGGCGGCGCGAAAGGCGGCATCGTCTGCGATCCGAAAAAGTTGTCGCGCTCGGAGCTGCGCAAGATCACGCGGCGTTTCGTCGTCGAGCTCGGCGACACGATCGGGCCGCACACCGACATCCCCGCGCCCGACGTCAACACCACCGCGGAGACGATGGCCTGGATCTACGACACCTACGACATGATGCATCCGGGGAAGAACAACCTGCCGGTCGTCACCGGCAAGCCCGTCGCCATGGGCGGTTCCCTCGGGCGCAACGAAGCGACCGCGCGCGGTTGCCTCTTCATCACCAGCCGCGCGATCGCGCAGGGCGCCGTGCCGGGACTCGCATCGCTTGCCGGCGCGCGCGTCGTCATTCAGGGCTTCGGCAACGCCGGCTCGATCGCGGCCCAACTCTTTCGCGATGCCGGCGCCACGATCATCGCCGTCAGCGATTCGACCGGCGGCATCTTCTGTGCCGGCGGCATCGATCCGGAGATCGCCATCGAGCACAAGAAGCAGACCGGCTCCGTCGTCGGTCTGCCCGGTACAACGACGATCACGAACGACGATCTGCTGCACGTCGACTGCGATGTGCTCATCCCCGCAGCGTTCGAGAATCAGATCCGCGCCGACAATGCCGACGGCGTCAGCACGAAACTCGTCGCCGAGGCAGCCAACGGACCGACCACTCCCGCGGCGGACAAGATTCTCTTCGCGCGCGGAATCCCCGTGCTGCCGGACATCCTCGCCAACTCCGGAGGCGTCACCGTCAGTTACTTCGAGTGGGTTCAGAACATCGAGAATGAGCATTGGAGCGAAGCGCAGGTCAACGCGCATCTGCAGACGAAGATGGAGGCCGCGACCGATGCCGTCCTGCAGATGCAGATCGAGATCCGCGACCGCAACGGCGTGAATGTCGACCTGCGCACCGCGGCGTTTGCCACGGCAATCAAACGCGTCGCGACACTGGCGCTTGCGAGAGGGATATGGCCGTGAAGCGGGGAGTGGGGAGTGGGGGCTCGGGGGTGGTGGATAAAAAAACGGCGCGCGCCGGAGAGAAAGAGGCCGAGCGGGTCGGAGGGAAAAGGACCGAGCGCATGCCTGTCTGGCTCACGCCGCCGCAGGTGGCTTGGTTGAAATCGAAAGCGAATGCTTCCGAGACGATGCGCGCGCTCGTTACGGAGGCGATGAATCTCGAGTTGCTGCGGGAGAGCGTGAAGCAAGGAGCGCGTCCCGCACCGAAAGCAGCTGCGCGGCCACGCTCACCGCAATCTCGTACGGGTGGTTCGTCCCGAGGTCGAGGCCGATAGGACAGAAGAAGGCGCGTTTCGCTTCGTCGGGCAGACCCGCTTCGGCCACATCGCGGCGGAGGATGTTCGCCTTCGCGTCGCTGCCGATCACGCCGAGGTAGGGGAAGGTGCGCGTGCGGAGGATCTCGATCAGGATCGGTTTGTCGGTGGTGTGGCCCATCGTCATCAAAATGACGAACGCATCTGCGGGAATGCTCTTCACCAGCGACGGCATGTCGGGCGCGAGCGTCTTCGTCAGCTTCGGTGAGTCGGGCAACTTCGCCAGCCACTCCGCACGCGGATCGATGCAGGTGATTTGGCAGTCGAGATGGACGAGCACATTGATAAGCGCATTGGCCACATGCCCCGCGCCGAAAATCACGATGCGCCAGCGGCCAATGTTGTGCGATTCGAAGTAGAGCTTGACGATGCCGCCGCAGGTCATGCCGACGTCTTTGGCGAGGTTCCACTGCACGAATTTCGTCGGCTCCTTTGTCTCTCCGCGCAGCATCGCCTGCGCTTCGGCGATCGCTTTCGTCTCGACCTTCCCGCCGCCTACGGTTCCGAAGTGGAGTCCCGTCAACGTCACGATCATCTTCGCGCCGCGATCCTGCGGCACGCTGCCCGCGGTGTCGACGACGGTGACAACGACGAGCGGCGTATCCGCGGTCATCAGTTCACTCAGCGCTTCGAAGAACGTCGGCACGATGCGATTGTAGGACGGAGTGCGGCCCAGAGTGCGCGGCGCGTCGCGAACAACTCAGACCCACATCGAGTCGCCATCCCTCAACGTGCGAAACGTCACCATCCGTTGCGCTCGCGCAGAGAGGTGATGTGCGCGACGTGATGCCGGCCGTGCCACGCGTACATGGCGACGAGCGCGTCGAGTGTCATCACGCCATGCTCCGGATGCATTAGCGTGCGCTCGAAATCGGCAGCGGACATCGCGCGCAGGATGGTGTCCCAGCGCCGGTGCAGCGCTTCGAGGAGAACGAGCGAAGTCTCGACGGGAGTGTCGCGCACGTCATTCAACTTCGCCCATGCCGCCTCGTCGTACGGCCTGATCGTCGGCTCGTTCTCGGTCAGCGCCAGCTTCACGCGCGTGTAAGCGTTCATGAGCGAGTCGGGCACGTGATGAACCACCTGCCGCGCCGTCCAGCCGCCGTCGCGATACGGCGTGTCGAGTTGTTCGTCGCTCAAGCCAGCCACGGCCTCGCGCATGCGCGCAGGCGTGGCCGCAATCTGATCGACGAGAGTGCGCCGTTCGCCGGTCGTCAAGACTCCGACCGGGCGGTTGAACTTTCCAACGGGATAGCGAGGATCGATTTGCGTGTCGCTCATGGTGCAAGTTTACCGTGAGCTGTCATCCTGAGGCGCCGCAGGACACGAAGTGCCGGAGGACGCTCGAAGGACCCCCTGATTCCATGCGAGTGTCTTTTGAAACCGTTGCAATGAAGTAGGGGGTCCTTCGACCGTCCTCCGGCACTTCGTGTCCTTCGGCGGCTCAGGATGACAGCTTGTTTCCTTCTCTTCTATCACCCAAGTTGCGCTACAGCGCCGCCACCGCGGTCTGATAAAAACTCTTCACCGCGGCTACGTAGTCGATCGCTTCTTTCGTGGCGCCCGGCCCAACCTTCGACACCAGTTCCGGTCCCGCGTTGTACGCGGCGAGCGTCAACTCGACGTTGCCATGAAAGCGGTCGAGCAGCGTCTTCACGTAGCGCGTCCCGCCGAAGACGTTTTCGCGCGGGTCGAAGGCGTCGCGGACGCCGAGGGCTTTGGCGGTGCGGGGCATGAGTTGCATGAGGCCTTGCGCGCCGCGGCTCGACACTGCATTCGGATTGAAGGCGGACTCGCGGAACGTCATCGCCGCGATGAGGTTCGGATCGACGCCGTACGTGCGCGACGCTTCGTTGATGATCCCCGCGAGATACTTCGGCATCGGCGCGGGAAAGGCCTGCGCTGCGAGCTGATTGACGGGACGAAGATCGACGGACGCTTTCGGTGCAGCAAACGCGGGTGTGGCGAGCGCGACGACGGCGAGAACAACAGCAGAAAGACGATGGCGCATGGGACGCTCCTTTCCGGTTCGGATCACGGAACGTCCCGCGTCATGCGGGATCACGTTCGGAAGCCCCGCTGCCTCCTTGAAAAGCCGGGAGGCCGGTGGCGTTGCGCCCTTCCGTCGCCGGAAGTTTGCCGTTTCGCGTGATCAGTTGTTGTGTTGTCTGAGCTAACGAAAGGAGAGGTGTCGATCTTCCTACAGCTGAGCAGAAACTTGCTTCTTCAGCAGCGCGATCTGTCCCGCGTGGTAGAGGTTGTGCTGGATCACGCCATGGATGAGAACGTAGAGCGTGTAGTCGCGTCCCGGCGTGATTTTGTCGAGGTCATCCGTGGTCGTACGGGCGATTGCATCGCAGAGCCTGCTCTGTGCGCTCTCGATCGACTTGATCGCTGCCGGCCACGACAACGCGGCCACGTCGCGCCAATCCTCTTCCGGGCCGAGCTCTCTTTCGGCGCCCGCCAGCCGATCAGACGCCGCATCCATCCACGCGCCGATGTGCGCGACCAGCTCGATGATCGAGTGCGCCCCTCGCAACGGATGCGCCCGCGCCTGCTCCTCGGTGATGTCATCGAGCATCGGCTGAATGGCCACACCGGTCCACGAATCGCCGCCCCAGGCGCGGTTGAGCTGGTCGAGAATGCGTTCGATCTCTCGCATGAGCCGCGATTCTGCTACATTCGCGCCCCAAACCAAACTGAGGTCCTCGATGAGTTACGTCGTCCGTGAGTGGTTGAATCTCGCTGTCCGCTGGACCCACGTCTTCGCCGCGATCATGTGGGTGGGGCAAACGTACTTTTTCACCTGGCTCGATCACGCCTTTCACGGCGAGAAACAGGTGTGGATGGTCCACAGCGGCGGCTTCTACATCGTCGACAAGCAGAAGCGTCCGGAACTGCTCAACCAAACGCTGCACTGGTTCAAGTGGGAGGCGTTCTTCACGCTCGTCTCCGGCTTCGTGCTGCTGGCGCTCGTCTACTACGACGGCGCGATCATGGTCGATGAGAGCATCATGAAGATGACGGCCTGGCAAGCGGCTGGACTCAGTCTCGGGCTCATCGCCGCCGGCTGGTTCCTCTACGATCTGCTCTGGATCTCGCCGTTGCGGAATCACGAAGTGGCCGGCGCGATCGTGTCGTACATCCTGCTCGTCGGCGCCATCCTCGGCGTCACGCACCTCTTCGCCGCGCGCGCCGCCTACATGCAGATGGGCGCGATGATGGGCTCGTTCATGGCCCTCAACGTCTGGGTGCGCATCCTTCCCGCGCAGCGTCAGCTCATCGCCGCAGTCAAAGCGGGAACCGAGCCCGACATGCGGCTGGCCGATTTGGCCAAGCAACGTTCCAAGCAGAACACGTTCATCGTGCTGCCCGTCGTCTTCATCATGATCAGCAATCATTTTCCCGTTGCCACGTACGGCAACGAATACAACTGGCTCGTGCTCGCCGTTCTCGTCCTGGTCGGATGGGGCGTGGCGAAAATCATCCGCACGAGATAAAGATCGGTCCCATGAAACGAACCTTTTCCGACGACGAGCTTCGCGCGTCCGCAGCGAAGCTCGATCCCGCACTCACGAAGTTCATGGCGCGATTCCCCGGCGAGTCGGGTGCCCGCCAGCCGGTCCATACCGTCTACGGCGGCGCGCATCTCTTCAAGAGCGACACAACGCAGAAGCTCGGCGTGCTGGCGCTGCGCGCGCTCGACGAGTACGGGCCGAACGCGGAAACGTTCGGTAGCGCCACCGGCGCCGATCCGCGGTTTTGGGATGTCGTCTACGCCCGCGTGACGGAGAAGCTTCGCCGCGAGCCGGTCGAGGACTTCCGCATCGATTTCGAAGATGGCTACGGCAATCGCGCTGATGTTGAAGAGGACGGCCATGCCGAGGCGGCGGCGAAGGAAGTGGCGGCAGGGATGAAGAACGGCACACTGCCGCCGTTCATCGGCATCCGCATCAAACAGTTCTCGCAGGAGCTGATGCCGCGCTCGATGCGCACGATGGACATCTTCATCTCGACGCTGCTCGACGCCGCCGGCTCGCTGCCGCCGCACTTCGTCGTGACGCTCCCGAAGATTCAGTTGCCGCAGCAGGTGACGGCGCTCGCCGATCTCTTCGATGCGATGGAGCCGAAGCTCGGACTGAAGAAGCACGATCTCCGTTTCGAGTTCATGATCGAGACGACGCAGGCGATTCTCAGCGAGAACGGCGTCTCCAATTTGCCGCTGTTCCTCGATGCCGCGCGCGGCCGCGCCGTCGCCGCGCATTTCGGTACATACGACTACACCGCCAGCTGCAACATCACCGCGGAGCATCAGCGGATGGATCATCCCGCATGCGATTTCGCGCGGCACATGATGCAGGTCGCGTATGCAGGAACGGGACTCTGGCTCTCCGACGGCGCGACGAACATCATGCCGATCGCGCCGCATCGCGGGAACCTGACGCCGGAGCAAGTCGAAGAGAATCGCAACGTCGTGCACCGCGCGTGGCGCCTGCACGTCGATCATATCCGTCACTCGCTCATCAACGCCTACTACCAGGGATGGGACCTCAATCCCGCGCAACTCCCGACGCGCTACGCCGCGGTCTACTCGTTCTTTCTCGAAGGTCTGAAGGCGGCGACGGATCGTCTGCACAACTTCATCGAGAAAGCGGGACAGGCCACGCTCGTCGGCGACGTCTTCGACGATGCGGCGACGGGCCAGGGGCTCCTCAACTACTTCCTGCGCGCGCTGAACTGCGGGGCCATCACCGAAGATGAAGCACTAGCCTCCGGTCTCACGCTCGACGAACTGCGCAGCAGATCGTTCGTGAAGATCATGAAAGGAAGGCGCGGCTAACCTCGCCGCGCCCTCCGCGTCTCCGCGTGAACCGCTTCTAGAAAAAGGCGTCTACCGCGAATTCACCGCGCGATAAATGTGCGCGCGCTGGCGCATGTGCCACTGATGCAGTCGTTGGAACATGCCAGCGACGCCGTGATGACGGCGGGCATGTTGTGCACTGTTCACGACGTTGACGTGCTTCGCGTGCGGCGGTCCCGGCGGCAACACGTGCGCGTTGACGTCGACCACCTCAGTGTTTCGGTGCGTTTGCGGAGCTGCGATTGCGACCGGCGTCCCCGCGAGACACAGCGTCAGGATGCCTGCCTGGATTGTCCTGTTGATGTTCATTCTTGCACCTCCATGCCTCTGAGAAAGTGCAAGCGGTTTGCCTATCTTCGAGCGCGCTAACTGCCTCGATACGTTGAATATCCAAACGGACTCAGCAACAGAGGGACGTGGTAATGCTGTGCCCCCTTCTCCACCATGAACTCGATGACCGCGCGGGGAAAAAAACCATCGGGATTGTAGGAGCCGGTGTCGAACGAAATCCGGTACAAGCCAGGCTCCGGCATCGTGTCGGCAAGTTTCATTCGTCCGTCGGAGTCGGTCGCGCCGCTGGCGATGATCACCCACCCTTCGCGGTCCATCTGCGGCTCGCGCGGAGGCGCAGGAAAAGGACCGTGGCTGAGTGTGACGCGAATGCCGGCGGCCGGCTTTCCTTTTGCCGTATCGAGTACGTGAGTCGAGATGCCCATTTCATGATCTCCGGAAGAACCGATGGAATGCTGGCGTCCTCGCCGGCTGGCCCGGCGGCGTCCCGCCGCCGTTTTTATCCAACAAGTTTCAACAGACGTAGTTTCGTGATCTTCAACTGCTCCGCCGCCGCGATGCGCAGTTCGTCATCGGGTGCATTCGTCAATCGCTGTTGCGCGATCGCCAGCATTTCCTCGGCGCTGCGGCCCGTTGCGCAGACGATGTAGATGTGGCCGAAGCGCGCTTCGTAATCGTGATTTGCCTTCGCCATCGCCGTCATGCTTTCGCTCGACGCCGACGCGGTCCCCGACTGCTCCTGGCTCGCCCACTTCGACGACGATCGCTCGCCGATGCGCGGGTGCGCGGCGAATGCTTCGCGCCAATCGTCAGGCTTCAGACCGTTCCAAATTTTCTCCGCCGTCTCCATAAGCACGCTGCCATTCGCGAAGGGCCGCGACTCCATCATCCTCTGCACCCACTCGCCCGATCCGCAGCAGTTGCGCAGTTGCGCGGCCACGACGTCATCGGTCAACGTGCTGACGTACTCCGCGGCGGCGTCGGCGCGACCTGCTTCCGTCGCCACGCCGAAGACGCGCAGCCGGCTCACGCCGCCATCGGGATAAACATTCAATCGCAGGTGCGTGACCGGCCCGTTCTGCGCCAGCTCATCGATAAACATGTGACGCGTGTGCGCCTGCAGTTTCGTTCGCGGGAGAAGCTCGAACCATTCGTCGCTCGAGAACGAGCGCGTCCCCTCGATCGAGCAGGTGTCTGGATAGTTCCCCTTGAAATGATTCGTGTCGATCTCGATCCGTCGCACGTTTCCTTCCGCGGCCAGTTGCACGATGACCCAGTCGTGCCCCGGACCGCGGCGGCGCTTCGTCTCCCAGCCATCGCTCATGTTCACCGCGCGGCCGGGCATGATCAGGTTGTGCTTCGGACCGAAGAACATGTCGCTGCACGCCAGCACGTCGCCGCCATGCTCCGCCGCGGCGAGGTCGGTCTCGATCGACAAGCCCCCCTCGCGCCGCCAATCAGGAACCGCGTCGCCATGGACGCGCAAACGCGCCACGCCGCCGTCGGGATAGATGCGCAGCCGCACGTGCGTGAACGCGAACAGCGAATCGATGGTGAAGAGATTCTCGGAGTTGCCTTCGAGATCCGACTGCGGAAGGATCTCGATCCACTTCGTGGCGTCCGAGAGGAGCGTCTCGACATCCGCTTCCGGCCGCGTCGCGCAACCTTCGAGCGAACACTGCGCCGGATAGTTGCCACGAAAGAACGCCGTGTCGACGACGACGACGCGCACGACACCGCGCAGCCCGAGCCTGATGATGGCGAAGTCGTGTCCGGGAGTCCGCTTGCGCCGACTCTCCCACCCATCCATCCACTTCCCGCGGTCGGTGTACTCGTGCTCTTTCCAGACCGCCTTCGCCGGCTTGAGAAGATTCTCCTTCTCGGCAAAATAGTCATCAGTCGCGTACAACACGGAGCCACCGAGGCGCTCGGAGGCGAGATCGATCAGGTCTTGGAAGGTCGTCATTGGTTCGTTGTTAGAATCGGAATGTTGAATGTTAAGTGTTGAATGTTACGTGTTGAATGAAACCGGACTGGAATATGCCTGGGCTCCTGTCTTTCCATTCAACATTCAACACTCACCATTTAACATTCAATATCGAATGATTAATATTCACCATTTATAAGACATTTTAATCAATCATCATTACCACTAAGAATCCAACCATTCTCCCACCGCCCCACCCAGATGCCGCCCATCCTCCCACACCTTCTGGCCACGCACGAACGTCGCCTTCACGACGCCGTGCAACGTGTCGCCCGCATACGGCGTGACCTTGTGCCGATGCTGCACATCCTCGGTGCGCACGACGAACTGCGCGTCGGGATCGAAGGCGACGATGTCCGCGTCGAATCCGGCGGCGAGTAAGCCTTTGCGTTTGTCGAGTCGGGCTAACTTTGCCGGACCGCTCGTCATCAGCCCAACGATCTCCTGCAGCGCCACGCCTCGCCGCTTCGCCTCGGTCCAGACGATCGACAAGCCGAATTGCAGCGATGCGATTCCGCCCCAGGCCGAGGCGATGTCGCCTTCCACCATCCTCTTCAGCTCCGGAGTGCATGGCGAGTGATCGCTGACGATGGCGTTAAACAAACCTTCCTCGATGCCGCGCCACAACGCCTCGCGATTTGCACGCTCGCGGATCGGCGGCGCGCACTTGAACTCCGTCGCACCGTCAGGAACGCGCTCGGCGTCGAAGTAGAGATAGTGCGGCGTCGTCTCCGCCGTCAGCGGCACGCGCGCGTCATGTGCACGGCGAATGATGTTTAGCCCGTTCGCCGACGAGAGGTGAACGATGTGCGCAGGCGTCGCGAACTTCCGCACACTCTCGTACACCAGCTCGATCGCCTCATCCTCGGCGTGATGCGGACGCGACGCAAGATAGTTCGCGTACGTGCTCGGATCCCCATCGTGTGCGTGAAGATGTTCGCCCAGTTCCGCATGGACGAGCAGCGGCGCGCCGCTGCCGCGCAACGCCTTGAGCGCTCTCTGCAAACCTTCTGCATCGAGAAACCCGAACTCCGGAACGCCCGAGTCGACGAGAAAGCACTTGAAGCCACGCGCGCCGGCGTCGAGCATCGCCCGAAGCTGATCAGCATTGCCCGGTACCGCGCCACCCCACAGCGCGACATCGACGCGGCACTTTCCATGAAGCGCTTTGACTTTCGCCTCCAGCGCCGATACCGAAGTCGTCGGCGGAATCGAGTTGAGCGGCATGTCGACGATCGTCGTCACACCGCCCGCGGCCGCCGCATGCGTCGCCGTCTCGAAACCCTCCCACTCCGTCCGCCCCGGCTCGTTCACGTGCACGTGCGAGTCGACGACGCCCGGCATCAACGTCAGCGAGCCGTAGTCATCGACCGCCGCCCCTTCCGGCACATCGTCGTAGTCGCCTACACGCTCGATACGCGAGCCATGAACATCGATCGTCGCCGGACGAATGCCGGTGGGAGTGAGGACGTTGCTGCTTCGAAGAATCACGAAGGCGATGATATCGGCAACGCTGTCATCCTGAGCCGCCGAAACCGCGCGACTTCACGCTGGCCTTACAACCGGCAGTTGTCGCGCGGCGGAGGACGGTCGAAGGACCCCCTGCTTGTTTGCGGGTTGGGTGGCGGAAAGAGACCGGCACGTGGGCAGGGGGTCCTTCGACCGTCCTTCGCCGCCGAATTTCCTGCAAAGTGCAACCGTAGCGAATCTTGCGGCGGCTCGGCGGCTCAGGATGACAGTGTCGATAAATTCGCCGCGTATTACCGCAGCGGCGCCGCCACTTCGCGTGCGTCGGCACCTCGCGACGCGTGGCGGTACGACGTCATCCGCGTCAGGATCTCTTCGCCCGTCGCCGGCGCGTGGAGCTTCGGGATCTCGCCGTTGCTGAGGTACGACAGCGCGTTCTTCACCGCCATCCAGACCGAGATCGCCAGCACGAGTGGCGGCTCACCGACCGCTTTGCTCGAGCGGATGTTCAGCGGATTCTCCGCATCGATCCAGTCGACGTTGAAGACCGGCGGCAGATCCTGGATGTTCGGGATCTTGTACGTCGTCGGCGAATGCGAGAGCACGTTGCCTTTCGCGTCGTGGCGCACTTCTTCGTTCGTCAGCCAGCCCATTCCCTGGATGAACGCGCCGGTGAGCTGGCCGCGGTCGATGCCGGGATTGATCGGCTTGCCGATGTCCATGAGGATGTCGCAGCGCCGCACGTCCATCATCCCCGTGAAGCGATCGATCTCGACTTCGGAGATCGCCGTCCCTTGCGTGAAGTAGAGGAACGGCGCGCCGCAACCTTTGTCGACATCCCAGTCGAGGCCTTGCGTCGAATAGAAGCCGCGCTCGCCGACGGAGACGCGCTCGAGGTGACACATCTTCACCAACGCCGGAAACGGAACGCGTTGCTCCGCATTGCGGCGATCGAACACCTCGCCGTTCTCGAACGCGATCTCGT
Source organism: Thermoanaerobaculia bacterium (assembly GCA_034665065.1). Taxonomy (GTDB): domain Bacteria; phylum Acidobacteriota; class Thermoanaerobaculia; order Gp7-AA8; family Gp7-AA8; genus JADGNZ01. The sequence continues at coordinate 156,560 of JAXDGL010000021.1, forward strand.
CGACCGACGGCTCGATCGCAGCGACGCGGCCGAAGTACTCCGCCGCGACGCCTGCCATCCGCGCGCGAATCTTGCGGCAGGCATCGGCGGCGGCGCTGCCATTCAGATCGGCGCCACTCGACGCCGCAGTGGCCGAGGTGTTGTTGTTCTTTTCCGTGGACGTGGCCATCAACTGCACGCGATCGGCGTCGATCCCGAACTCGTCGGCCACGATCTGACGGATTTTCGTGTTCACGCCCTGCCCCATCTCCGTCGCGCCGGTCGACACCTGCACGGAGCCGTCGAGGTAGACGTTGACGAGGGCGTTGGCCTGATTGAGAAACTTCGTATTGAACGAGATCCCGAACTTCACGGCGGTGCAGGCGATGCCGCGCAGATGCGTGCGCGAGCTCTCGTTGAAACTCGCCACCTCCGCGACACGCTTGCTGTATTCGCCACGCTGCGCGATCTCATCGAAAAGCTGCGGCAGGTGATTGTTCTTGACGACCTGCCCGTATGGCGTCGTGTTGCGCTCATCGATCCCATAACAATTGCGACGCCGCACTTCGAGCGGATCCTTCTTCAACATCACCGCAATCTCTTCGAGGATGTTTTCGATCGTGGCGATGCCCTGCGGCCCGCCAAAGCCGCGGAAGGCGGTGTTCGGCGGATAGTTCAAACGGCAAACCGTCCCGCGGATCAGCGCGTTCGGCAGGTAGTAGGCGTTGTCGGCGTGCGTGAGCGCGCGTCCCAATACGGACGTGGATAGATCGGCGAACGCGCCGCCGTCGGAGTAGAAGTCGATCTGCGCCGCGGTGATCACGCCATCGTCATCGAAGGCAACCTTGTAGTCGTTCTGGAACGGATGCCGTCCGCCGGTGACGCACATGTCGTCGTCTTTGCCGTACGCGATGCGCGCGGGACGCTTCAGCTTGTGCGCGACCAGAGCCGCGATTGCCGCCGGATGCGTGGCCTGACACTCCTTGCCGCCGAAACCGCCGCCCATCCGTTTCGTGACGACGACCACTTTATTGATCGGCAATCCCAGCAGATGCGCGATCACATCCTGCACCTCGGAAGGATTCTGCGTCGACGAATGCACGGTGAGCTGATCGAATTCGCCCGGCACCACCAGCGCCGCCTGCGACTCAAGGTAGAAGTGGTCCTGCCCGCCGTTGACGAACGTCCCTTCGAGAATGTTCTTAGCGTTTGCAAAAACCGCGTCGACATCGCCGCGCCGGATCGTGCTCGTCTTGCCGATGAACGAATGCTGCCTCTTCGCTTCGTCGATCGTGAAGATCGGCTCCAGCTCTTCGATGTCGATCTTGATCACCGCTTTCGCCGCGCGAATGGCGGAACGCGACTCCGCCGCAATCGCCACGATCGGATGCCCGATGAACGACACGATCTCCTCGGCCAGCAGGAACTCGTCCTGGATGATCGCGCCGAAGAGGTTGTGATGCAGATCGCGATACGTGAACAGCCCGGCGATCCCCGGCAGCGCATGCGCCGCCTCGAGCTCGATCGAACGGATCCGCCCTTTCGCCACCGGCGACCAGACGAAGTCGACGATCAACTCCCCGCGCAACGGCGCCATGTCGTCGATGTAAACCGACTCGCCACTGACGTGACCAGCCGCCGAATCGTGCGGGATGTTCTTTCCAACGGAGCCCATGAGTTGTTGAGTATACGGCGGTGGAAATGATAATATTGGACACATATCGACAATACAGGAGGTCAGTCTTTATGCGACGTTTGGCGTGTGCCGCCGCGTTTCTGTTCGTCTGCCCGATCGCTCTCGCCCAGCACTTCCATCACGCCACCGCGCCTGACCCCGCAGATACCGAACGAAATTCGCCGTGCACCAAGCCACTCATTGCGGCCGATCCTCCACCCGACGTGGACAAGGTTTACTGGCCGGTCACCGGCAATTCTGCTGCGCTGCCGTATTTCAGGCGGGGAATCACGGAGTACTACGGATTCAACTTCGAAGAAGCGTTGCTCTATTTTCGCATCGCCAAGCAAAAGGATCCGAGCATGGCGATGGCGTCGTGGGGCATCGCGCTCGCTGCGGGACCAAACATCAACCTCGGCATGGATGCCCGCTGCCGGGCGCTGGCGGTCAGCGAGCTGACATGCGCGTTGGCCCTGGCGAAACCGCAAAGCGTTACCCCGGTGGAGAGAGGTCTGATCGACGCGCTCGCGCTCCGTTACGCCGGACCGGTTCCGAATACTGTCGCCTACGCCGTGGCCATGCGCAACATGTGGGACCTTGCGGCGGCAGAGAAATACGATTGGGACACGAGACAAGCGTCGGACGATCAGAAGCGGGCGGCGTCGGCGGTCATGGCCAATGTCGGAGCACTCTATGCCGAGAGCATGCTCGATATGCGGCCGTGGGGGTTGTTCGACGCCGCGTACCGGCCGGCGTTGGATACAAAGACCGTCATCGATGTCCTGAAGGATTCCATGGTCGCGGAGCCGAAAGCCATCGGCGCGAATCACTTCTGGATCCATACGGCCGAGGCCTCGGAACACCCAGAAGAGGCATACGCAAGCGCCAAGCTCCTGAATTATGCGGTGCCAGGCTCGGAGCAAGCGGTGCCAGGGTCGGGACATCTGCTGCACATGCCGTCGCACATCTATCTACTGACAGGGGAGTACGCGAGAGCAATGGCGAGCAACACCGATGCAGTGCACAGGGATCGAGAACAGTACGAAGTTCCTTGTCGCGGCTGGTACTCGGACTACACCCAGAATCTACATTGTCCTCAGCTCTATTACGGCCACTATCTCAGCCACAACCTCTTTTTTCGCGCCGTTTCCGCGGCGTTCGGCGGCCAAAGCGCGGAGTCGGTGAAGTCGGCGTGCGAAACGCGAGAACACGCCGCGCACTTCCTGGCCAACGAGCCGGGATTGCAGCGATACATGACCGCGCCGCTCATGACGATGGTGATGAATCGCAACTGGACTTCGATCCTTGCACAGGCGGAGCCGGCCGAGCTCTGTTACATGGCGCCGTTTGGGCCACCGAAGTACCCGCTGAATGGTTGCCACATCTACGATGCGACGTTGCACTGGGCGAAGGGGATGGCGTATGTGGCGGGCGGCAGAGCGGGGCTGGAACAAGCGCGCGTGGAGTACGCCGAGATGGCGAAGCAGATGGACAAGATCGTTCCTCCTACCCCGACGGGATGGGGCAACAACACCGCCGCGGCCGTGCTGTCCGTCTCCCAATCAAAGCTGCAGGCGCTCTTAATCTGGCAGGGCGGCGGTTTGTGCGGGCCATGCGCCCCGTGCGGGACGGCAGGCCAGTGCGAGAAGCATGACCCGTGCGAAAACCACTGCCTCGAGTGCGCATCTGCCGAGCAAGCCATCGAGCACCTGAAGCTCGCCGTCACGCACGAGGATGCGCTTGTCTACGACGAACCGCCGCAATTGTTCCCACCCGCCAGGGAGGCTCTCGGCGGCTCCTACCTTCGCCAAGCCAACGGCTACGCTTCTATGGTCTACCCCGAAAGGAGAGAACCGTGGGCCACCAAAGCCCGCGAAATGTACGAGATGGCGCTGATTCCCTTCGAGGAGGAGATCGGCCGCCACCGGGCAAGCGGACGCCCGCTCTACGGCAAGATGCGTGCGCTCGAGGGAATCCGCCGGTTCCAAGTCAAGGAACGTGTCACCGAGGACGATGTCAACAACGCGAAGGACGCTTTCTGCAAGGCATGGGGAGACGCCGACTACACGATGAGCTTGGATGAGCTCTGGCCGTCCGCGAGCGTGACCGACGGCGATCACCCGTACGTTTGCCCGGGAAAGGAACAACTGCCGAAGCGGCCCGCCGATGCGCCATCCGACTGTAAGCTTCCTCCTCCTCCGGCTTCGTGATCGACCACTGGTTTACCCAGGTATCCACCCTTTCCCGCTCGCGCGGGAGAGGGCCGGCTGTCGAGTTCTTTCCGGCGGAGCGCTAGTACAGAAAGTATGCGGTCGCGCGTTGACACGCGTACAAGCTCCCGTCACCATCGCACCATGAGCACAACAGCAGTCCGCGACGACTCGGTGGTCGAGCTCACCGTACGCGCCGTCATCGCCGGCGTCCTCTTCGGCATCATCTTCGGCGCCGCCAACGCCTACCTCGGCCTGAAAGTCGGACTGACGGTCTCGACGTCGATCCCCATCGCCGTCCTCACCGTCGCCCTCTTCAAGCTGATGCCCGGCCGCAAAGATGGCGTGATCCTCGAGGCCAACATCTCGCAGACGATCGGCTCGGCCAGCTCGTCGCTCGCCACCGGCACGATCTTCACCATCCCCGCGCTCTTTCTCTGGGGCATGGCACCGCCCTTCTGGCAAGTAGCGATCCTCGCGCTCCTCGGCAGCTTTCTCGGCATTGCCGCGATGGTCCCGTTGCGGCGCCTGCTGATCGTGAAGTCGGCCGCGGAGCTGCCGTATCCCGAAGGAACCGCGTGCGCCGAGGTGTTAAGGGCGACGACGGTGGGAACGTCGGGAGGAAAGTGGATCTTCATCGGCCTCGCGGCCGGCGCCGCCATCAAACTCGTCCTCGGCGCGCTCATGCTGCTGCCGTCGGGCCTCTCGATGCATCTTCCCGTGCTGGCGAAAGCGGAGCTCGCGCTCGAGATCGCCCCCGCGCTCATCGCCGTCGGCTACATCCTCGGCTACAAACCGTCGGCGATCATGGTGTCGGGCAGCCTGATCTCCGCAATCGTGCTGACTCCGTTGATTGCGACGATCGGCGGCGGACTGGCCGCTCCGATGTTTCCCGAGACCAAGCTGACGATCACGGCGATGACCGCCGCGCAGATCTGGTCGCGCTACGTCCGCTACATCGGCGCGGGTGCGGTAGCCGCGGCAGGAATCGCAGCCGTGATCAAAGCCCTGCCGACGATGGCCAGCTCGTTCGCGGCCGTGATGCGCGGCCTGCGACGCGGAGACACGAACATGACCGATGGTGAGCAAACGCCGCGCACCGATCGCGATGTGCCGTCGTGGGTCGTCGTGGTCGTGCCGGCGGCGGTGGTGATCACGCTGGTCGCCGTGCCGGGCCTGCTCGCAGGAAACATGGGACTCGTCCCGCGCATCGTGGCATCGCTCGGTGTAGCGATCTTCGGCGTCTGCTTCGTCGTTGTCTCGTCGCGCATCGTCGGCCTCATCGGCGTGTCGTCGAACCCAACGTCCGCGATGACGCTCGTGACCTTGCTCGGCGCATCGGTCGTCTTCGTGATGTGCGGCTGGACCGATCCCTCCGCGCGCGCCGCAATCCTCACGGTCGGAACGGTCGTCTGCATCGCCGCATCGAAAGCCGGCGACATCTCGCAGGATTTGAAAACGGGGTTCTTAGTCGGCGCAACGCCCGCCAAACAGCAATTCGGCCAATTCTTAGGAGCCGCCTGCGCCTGCTGGGCCATCGCCGGCACGGTGCTCCTCCTCGGCCAAGCCTTCACGTTCGGTTCGCCAGAGCTTCCCGCACCACAAGCGACGCTGATGAAAACCGTCATCGAAGGCGTGCTCTCCGGATCTTTGCCATGGGCCTTGGTCGGAACAGGCAGCGCCCTCTCCATCTGCGCATTGATCGCCGGCTTGCCCGCGCTCTCGTTCGCGGTCGGCATCTACCTCCCACTAGGAACGCTGATGCCCGTCTTCGTCGGCGGCATCGTGCGGCGAATGGTCGATTCAAAACGCACTGACAAATCCCCCGACAGCGACCCCGGCGTCTTAGCCGCATCCGGCATGATCGCCGGCGAAGGCCTGGTAGGAGTCCTAATCGCGTTTCTGGTCGCCGCGTCCGGCAAGTTCCCATCGCTCGCCAGCGCGCTGACGAGCATTCACTTCGCAGCGAAGGACTTCACGTGGCTGAAAGGTGTCGGCGCGGTGGTTGGCGGGATCGCGATCGTGATTGGGATTTGTGGGTTGTTATACAGAGCGGGGCGGTCAGTGGAAGGGGATACTGACGCGATGCGGGCGTTGGTAAACAGGTAGGCAATCAGGTTGACTCGACCGGTAGTCTTAGTCTTTCATCTTCTTAGCGCTCGGTTGCGTGCGCTCTTAGGCGCATACTAGCCGCAAATCCATCACTCCGGCGCCCTTGAAAGGCGATAGAATGGACCGACTAGGAACAGACTGCCAATGCTTACCATGCAGCCAGCAACCTATTACCCTTTCGCGCTCTCGGCAAGTGCCACTGCGCTAGTTCTGTCGGTCATTACAATCGTCTTCGTACGGCGGCAACTTCGTACAGTTTTGCGCAACCGTGAAGCCGATCTGCTTGTCAAGCTATACCAATCCTCGTCAACTTCAGAAATGGAACAGGCGTTAAGTGTTGTGTGGTCGCTTGACGGCAAGATGCCGCCGGATTCGCAGCGCACATCGTGCGAACGTGCGTGTGTATTTTTTGAGCTTCTCGGTACCCTGGTGGAGTGCCGATACACGGGCACCGAAGTGATAACACGATTCTTCGGCTCGTTAATAACCGGTTCCTACGAACATCTTCGAGCCTACATCGACGATCAAAGGAAGAGGCCGTATGACCGTAACTTTGCGCTAAATTTTGAAAGGCTCAAGAACCGAATCATGAACGCCGCGGAAGTTAGTCCTGGCATAGGTCAACATCCAGCAGCAACACCCTCGCGGATATTGAAGGATACAGACGTCCGCTAACTAGCTTAGATAGCTAGTTACCGACCTGGAGGTTGACCAATGTGGGTGACTCAGACGTATCTAGGTACGGTAGAACCCGACGCGCGAATGTTTGTCTACTATTTTTTTGAGAGCTATGCTCCTGCGCAAAAGAACTTCACTGAAGAAGTTCAACGCGAGCTTGAACATCTTGGCGAACTCTATGGTGACAAGGTTTCGCTTCTCATGCCGAACCCGCGGTACAGTGGCCGCATCGAAGCCGAGGTTCGCGACAACCCGGCTCTTTGGGGAACCTTGCGCGGGCACCTGCCTGGCCTCTTCATCTCACGCACCCCTCTGAACAAAATCAACGGAGCTTCGGATGGTACATATATTCCGTTCGACGGCGAAGATCCAAGAGACGTTGCGCGTGTTATTAAACAGGTACGCGGAATTGCCGACCAAGTGATCGAGTGGGAAACCGGCCACCCCAAGCCTACCGGTGGACTCTCACGCCTTGGCGACCTCTTCGATGCCGTCGAAATGAAGCCAGGAATCTGGGGATTCAGGATCGACTTGAAAAAGCTACGAAGGCGATAGACGAACACCGGGTCACTCTGCGCTGCGCCGCACCGATATGGTCATTGGCCAGCACTTGCTCGCTTTCGGAACTAGGCGGTCAGAACGGCACTTCGTCGTCATCCTTCCATATAAGATCGCTGCTTAGCCGGTGGAGTCTCGCCAACCCGCGCCTTTGTTTCGAGCGCCCGCCGGATCTCGGCAAGCGCGGGGACGATTGAGGTCGCGGGGACGATTGGGGTCGTATCTGGAAAATTAACTTAACTGTCCTCTCCACTCGCCAATAACAACAATCAGTTCATGAAGCCGTGATAGGTAACCGCAACCCCGTTGCAGGAGGACATTCATGAGGCGCACGTGGACGATCATCGGAGTTGACGACGTGGCACGTAGCGTCACGTGGTATCAGTCACTGCTTGGGCTGCCGGAGACGGCTCCTGCTCATCACTACTTCGGGCAAATCGTCGACGACGATGGGACGGTCCTGCTCTGCCTGCACGCGTGGGGTGACCACGACCATCCCTCGCTGATGAGCGCCGAACGCGCGCAGCCGGGCAACGGCCTCCTTCTCTTTTTCCGCGTCGATGATTTCGACACGTCCTTGCGCAATGCACGCGCGCTCGTCGATCGGTTCGAAGAAGAGCCGCACGTGAACCCCAACACGGGAACTATCGAGTTCTCCCTCCGCGATCCGGACGGCTACTACGTCACGATCAGCGCGCTCTCCTGATCGTTTCGCGCGGAGCGCTTTGGAGTGCGGTAGCGCCAGCTACCGCTTTCAAAGGCCCGCCAAATTTTATCGCCCGATGTTTTCGCGCATCCCCACCGTCCCAAAGCGGTGGTTTGGCGCCACCGCACTCCAAAGCGCTTCGCGCGAAGGGTTCCGATGGCCAGCTCTGAACCTTACTTGGAAATTTGCACGAGGCTGCGACAACTTGCATACTCTGCTCATGACCGCCGCAGGCCAGCACATTCTCGAAGACTTCGAGTCCCTCACAGACATCGAGAAACGTGAGGTCCTCTCGAATCTTCTCAAGATTTCGAAAGCCATTGAATACCCGGAGACCTCCGACGACGAACTGGTGGATGCGGCCGACGCGGTGTTTCTTGCTTACGACACGTTGGAACAGAACGGTTGAATCCACCTAATCGCGGTGACGTCTGGCTCGTCGATCTCGGTCTTGCCGCAAAGGTCAGGCCCTGTCTCGTGATCAGCGTCCCCATAGCAGACAGCGACCGGGCTCTCGCCGCACTCATTCCGCATACGACATCGATTCGCGCAACTCACTTCGAACGTGCCATTCATGTCTCGTTTCTGAAACCGGGAGCCTTCGACGCGCAAGGCATCGTGACCGTCCCGACGGCGAAGCTTCTTCGTCGCCTTGGCACCCTTCGGCCCGAGCAACTCGCTGAAGTCGAAGGTGCTGTCAGGCTTTGGTTGGGCCTCGAGTAGCCGAGTGCGGACGAGCGCTTAGCGCAAGGAGACATCTATGAGACGCACGTGGACGATCATCGCGGTTGGCGACGTGACTATCAGCTTCCGCTGGTACCAGTCGCTGCTTGGCCTGCCGGAGACGGCTCCCGCCCACACATACTTCGGTCAAATCCTCGACTCGGATGGGACGGTGCTCCTCTGCCTGCACTCGTGGGGTGACCACGAACATCCCTCCCTGATGAGCGCCGACCGCGCGCAGCCGGGGAACGGCCTCCTTCTCTTTTTCCGCGTCGATGATTTCGACACGTCCTTGCGTAATGCACGCGCGCTCGTCGATCGGTTCGAAGAAGAGCCGCACGTGAACCCCAACACGGGAACTATCGAGTTTTCACTCCGCGATCCGGACGGCTATTACGTCACGATCAGCGCGCTCTCCTGATCGTTTCGCGCGAAGCGCTTTGGAGTGCGGTAGCGCCAGCTACCGCTTTTAAACGTCCGCCAAAATTCAGGGCACGATGTTCGACGAATACTCCGCCGCCCTCCCAAAGCGGTGGCTGGCGCCACCGCAGTCCAAAGCGCTTCGCGCGAAAATGCGGTACTACAGCTCCCACGGCTGTGATCGACTCATTTCGCCTGATCCCACGGCTCACGCCGTGGGCTACTTGGATTTCGCCGCTCCGCGGCTCTCATTCTCGACCTGGGATCGCTAGAATTCACCCCGCGTCGATGGCCAGCTCAACAACGTTCCTCACGGGCAAGAAGATTCGCGTCGCGACGCTCGGGCTCTTCATGACCGTTGCCCTAACAACAGGCTGCACTTCACCTGCACCGAACAGGAACGCGCCCATTCTTCTCTTCAACGGGACCGGTACTTCTCCCAACGACGTCGCGGCGATCGAGACCATTCTGGAGGCGCGCCATCTCGACTATGCCACCGTGAATTCGGAGCAATTGAACGGCATGAGCGAGCCGCAACTCCTCGCGCACCGTCTGCTGGTCGTGCCCGGCGGAAACTTCCTCACCATGGGCAGCAGCCTGACGCCGCGGACGGCGGCGACCCTTCACCGTGCCGTTCAACGCGGTCTCAACTATCTCGGCATCTGTGCAGGCGGATTTCTAGCGGGACATGGCTCGTACAACAGTTTGAATCTGACCTCGGGCGTGCGCTTCGGCTTCTACTCCGCGGAGGATCGAGGGATCCGCAAGGCCGCTGTGACCATCACCTCGATCGGCGCTCCTCCGCTTCAGCATTACTGGGAGGATGGTCCGCAGTTCACCGGCTGGGGTGCCGTGGTCGGTAAGTATCCCGACGGCACTCCCGCCATCGTGGAAGGAATGTCTGGGAAAGGATTGGTGATCCTCTCCGGCGTTCATGCCGAGGCACCGGAAGGCTGGCGACATGGGATGAGTTTCGTAACCCCTGCGAGCGAGGACAATGCTTACGCCGCAACGCTCATCGAGGCGGCGTTGCACGGAACGCGGCTCCCGCATTACTAGGGATGGTTCAAGACCGCGAAACGACTAGAGAATCGTAGAATCGTGTCGTGAAAGACATCGCAGAAATTGGCAAGCTGCCACTTCCAGAGAGGCTTCAGCTGGTCGGAGAAATCTGGGACTCGATTCTCAGCGATCCGTCGCTCATTCCGATCTCTGATCAACTCGCCGAAGTCCTCGAGCAGCGTCTGGCGGCGCACCGAGCGGCCCCCGAGAGCAGTCAATCCTGGGGATCGGTAGAGCGCGAAATTTTCGGAGTGGATTGAAACGCAAGATCCGGCGAGCTGGCCAACGCGCATTGAGTAATCGAATCGTGATCGCTTTGTCGGCGGGGGATTTCTCATCGTGCTCCACCGCTCACCCCACCCTACCGCCCCGCGGTTCCGCCGATTCGAAATGACAGGGCTAACTCGCTACGCGTGCGCGAGCCGCGGGGCGGCCGTCTCGCCGAACGCTTCGTGCCAGAACTTCGGCATGATGTTCTCGGCGAGTTGCAGGCGGTAATCGGCGGAGCCGCGGACGTCGCTGATCGGTTTGATCTCGGCGCGTGCGATGCGGCCGGCTTGTTCGAAGGTGTCGAGCGTCGCGGTCTTCCCGGTCAGGAAAGCTTCGGTTCGTGGCATGCGGACTACGGTGGGGGCGACGCCGCCGTAGGCGATGGTAGCGCGGTCGATGTGGTCGCCGGACATCGTGAGACGGATCGCGGCGGTGAATGCGGAGATGTCGAGGTCTTTGCGGCGGGAGACTTTGTAGAGCTTGAGTGTGTCGCGCACGATCGGGATGCGGACGCGGGTGATGATCTCGTCCGCTTGCAGATCGAACTTGCGGTAGCCGAGGTAGTAGCGGTCGATGGGGACGGAGCGGGTACCGTTATTCAATTCGAGCACCGCGCCTGCGACGAACAGATAGGGCAAGGTATCGCCGATCGGCGAGCCGTTGGCGATGTTGCCGACGAGCGTACCGGCGTTTTTGATCTGCGGCGAGCCGAAGATGGCCATGATTCCGGCGAGCTCCGGGATGCGATCGATGATGAAGGTCTCGAAATCGGCGAGGGAGGTGTTGGCACCGGCGACGATCGCGCCGTCTTCTTCGCGGAGCTCGCGCAGCGAGTCGATCTTGGCCAGCGAGAGCATTGCCGGCGCCGCGAAGTTGCGCTTGTTCACCCAGACGCCGACGTCGGTGCCGCCTTGAACGATCGTGCAGCCGGGATGGTCGCGTTTGAAGGCGATCGCTTCGTCGAGAGTTGCGGGCGCGAAAAACGCATCGACCTGCACGGAGTCGTTCGCATCGGGCAGCGCCGGATAGCGCTCATGCATTTTCGCGGACGACGATCCATCCACCGCCAGCGCCGCCTTGATGATCGGCTCGTAGCCGGTGCAGCGGCAGAGGTTTCCGGTCAGTCCGTCGCGGACTTGTTTCTCGTTCACGCGATCGCACGTTTCAAACATTCCGGCCATCGCCACAACGAAGCCCGGCGTGCAGTAGCCGCATTGCGCGCCGTGGCACTGCACCATCGCTGTTTGAACGGGATGGAGCGCTTTCGAGTTGCCCAGCCCTTCCACCGTCACGATCGAAGAGCCGTCGAGTTGCGCGAGATTCAGGATGCAGGAGTTGACGGGACGATACTCCGCATCCGCACTGCGCCGCGTCAGCACCGTGCAGGCGCCGCAGTCCCCCTCTTCGCACACGATCTTCGTTCCGGTAGCAGCGACGTCCTGCCGCAGATAGTTCGCGAGCGTGTCGAACGCCGCATCGCCGTCGATGCGGTGCAGCGTGCCGTTGATGTGTAGGAGGATGTGGTCGCGCATTGTTCTTGTGGCGTTGAAGTCTAAGCTGTCATCCTGAGCCGACGAAACCCCGGAGGGGTGAAGCGCGGTCGAAGGACCCCCTGATTCGATTCGGAGTGCTAGGAAAACATCAAAACAATCAGGGGGTCCTTCGACTGTCCTCAGCCCCTCCGGGGCATCGGCGGCTCAGGATGACAGGGCTGGCGACGGCTCGGATTCCTCCAGCACTTCGTGTTCTGTCTTTTTACAACCTCACGATCCCGTTGTACGTCTCCGGACGACGATCGCGATAGAACTGCCAGGTGTTGCGCACCTCGCGGATCTTGTCGAGGTCGAGGTCGGCGGTGACGAGGGCGTCGGCGTCGCGCGGACCGACCGACAGCATCTGGCCGCGCGGATCGCAGAAGTAGCTCTGACCGTAGAACTCGCCGATGTTCCAGGGCGCTTCATAGCCGACACGATTGATAGCGCCGATGAAGTAGCCGTTGGCCACAGCGTGCGCCGGCTGCTCGAGCTTCCAGAGATACTCGGATAGTCCGGCAACGGTCGCCGACGGATTCATGACGATCTCCGCGCCGGCCAGGCCCAACTCGCGCGCGCCTTCGGGGAAGTGCCGGTCGTAGCAGATGTAGACGCCGACTTTCGCGTAGGCGGTCTCGAAAACGGGATAGCCGAGGTTGCCGGGGCGAAAATAGAACTTCTCCCAGAAGCCGGGAGCGACGTGCGGGATGTGGTTCTTGCGGTACTTGCCGAGGTACTTGCCGTCGGCGTCGATGACAGCGGCGGTGTTGTAGTAGACGCCGGTCTCCTCGACTTCATAGAGCGGTACGACGATGACCATGTTGTACTTCTTCGCGTACTCCTGCATGAGGAGCGTGGTCGGTCCGTCAGGGATCTTCTCGGTGGAGTCGTACCAGCGCGTGGTCTGCTCCGCGCAGAAGTAAGGACCGGTGAAGATCTCCTGCATGCAGAGGATCTGCACGCCTTCGGCGCCGGCCTGATCGATGTACTTGATCGTGCGCTCGGTCTGCGCCTCGCGGATTTTGTCGAGCGGCTCGCTCGTATCGCAGGCAAGAGACGTCTGAATCAAACCACCTTTGACGATTCGGGACATTTGTTTTCTCTCCGATTTTGGTTCGCGGATTATACGGCTAGGGCGCGGGCGGACGGGAGCGCGTGCGGATTCGGGGGTTTTCGCTCGGTAGGTTTTGAGTGAAACATGCGGACGATCCGCGACGGTGATCGGCGGCGGAGTGGGTTCGGGAGTTGGTTGCGGCTCTGGCGACGGTTGCGGTTCGGGGTCAGTGATGGGGATAGGTTCGGGGTCGGTGACCGGGACGTCCGGTTCTTTTTCATCCGCAGATTTCACAGATGAACGCAGATCGAGGGATGGTGTTGGCTGCGGTTCGGGATCGGCGATCCGGACGGGTTCAGGTTCGGATTGATGAGGTGGTTCGGGTTCGTGGACTGCGATAGGGACGACTTCTTCTGGGGGGTTGCTCTCGATCGATGACGTTGAAGGAATGTAGGGTTGCACATCATCGACGACCGGCTCCGAAACCACCGACGCATCCTGCTCGTCTGGTTCATGCAATACCTCGGCTGCATCTGGTTCGTCGGCTGCATCTGGTTCGTCTGCTGCATCCGAAACCACCGTCGGGCGGGGACGCCCGGCGGCCGCAGGCGAAGACGCCTGCACTCCTTTTTTTCGCAGCGATGCGCCCGCGACGATTGCGGCGAGTGCGGCGCCGCCCAGGATCAGTAACGTGATCATGCGCCGGCCGGAGATGGATCGATGAGGTCGCGCGGACGGAAGGCTCTCATCAGCGCGAGATGCGTGACCGCCGCGACGCCGAAGCCGATGAACCAGGCGTAGTCGTAGAGCGGGCGGAGCGACGGGACGACGAGGCCGATCCATGCTGCAACGCAGCCGAGGATCGTGGCGAAGACGGCGCGCCAGTTCCAGCCGGCGGCGTAGCGATACGTTCCTTCCGTGCGATAAAGATCGCCGAGTACGAGGTGCTTCTTACGGACGATCCAGTAGTCGACGATCATCACGCCGCCGATGGAGCCGAGTCCGCCGCTGTATCCCAGAAGCCACGTAAAGATGTAGCCGGAAGGATCGGCAAGCAGTCGCCACGGCTGCATCGCGATCGCGAGGAGACCGGTGATCAATCCGCCGGTGCGGAACGAGATCCACTTCGGGAACGCGTTGGCGAAATCGTTGGCAGGCGAGACGACATTCGCGGCGATGTTCACCGACAACGTGGCGATGACGACGGTGAACATCGAGATCGCAACAACGAGCGGCTGCTTGAACTGCGCGACGAGTTTGAGCGGATCCCAAAGCTCGTTGATCCCCATCGTCGGATAGATCACGACCGCGGCCGACGTGATGATCACCCCCATCGCCGCGAAGACGGTCATCGTCGTCGGCAGAGCAACCGTCTGTCCGATGGCTTGTTCTTTCTGGCTGCGGCCGAAGCGGGTGAAGTCGGGCATGTTCAGTGAGAGCGTCGCCCAGAAGCCGATCATTGCCGTCAGAGAGGGGATGAAGATCGGCCGGAACTTCGCCCACGTCTCGAACTTGCCTTTCTCGTGGAGCAGATAGCCGAGTCCGTGCGCGCGCCAGACGGCCCACGCGAGGAGCAGCGCGGTCATCACCAGGACGAACGGCGCTGCCCAATTCTCGAAGCGGCGCAGCAGATCCATCCCGCGGTAGATGATCAGGATGTTCAGCGCCCAGAAGAGGAGGAATGAGAGCCATTCGGTCGTGGCGTGACCGCCGAAAGTGCCGAGGAGCGTGGGCCAGGAGTGGAGGATGGAGGTGAAGAAGGTGTGCAGCGCTTCGCCGCCGATCCAGGCCTGAATGCCGAACCAGCCGCAGGCGACGATCGCGCGCATCAGCGCAGGCAAGTTCGAGCCGATCGTGCCGTAGCTGGCGCGCGCGAAGACAGGGAACGGAATGCCGTACTTTGTTCCGGCGTGTGAGTTGAGGAGGATCGGGATGAGGACGATCGTATTGCCGACGAGGATCGTCAGCAGCGCCTGCCACCAATTCATCCCCGCGCCGATGAGTCCTGACGACATCATGTAGGTCGGGATGCAGTGCGCCATCGCGATCCATAGCGCGGCGTAGTTGTACGTCGTCCAGTTGCGTTTCGCGACAGGCACCGGAGCGAGGTCGTGGTTGTAGAGCGCGCTGGCGCGGATGCCTTCGTCAGAGCGAAGCTCGACACGTCCATCTTCGTGTTGAATGACTGCATCAGGCAGGGACGAGGGACGAGGGACGAGGGAATCAGGTTCGTGCGATTCGGGCATTCAGCTCTCTCCGCAAGGCGTTTAGCATTTTTCGAACCTCGAACAGTTGGCTTACGACCGTCGCTGCGATCTCCGAATCACAGTATCCCAGGTCGGTCGCAATCCGCACCTGCGTCTGCAGCTCTGCGGCCGAACCCTCAGCATTTGAAACGAACAAGACATACTCCTTCGTCGTGTGACGTGCGTGTCCCTCAGCGATGTTAGACGGAACCGAAACCGCCGCGCGGCGCATCTGCACGTGAGGCCGAACCGCTCATCCGACGGGAACTGCCGCGTTAGCAGATAGACATTTCTAACGAGAACCATTCCCTTCTGCCAGACGATCAAGTCCTCGAACCCACCTCCGGGCACTGGTTTTCCCTCGTCCCTCGTCCCTGCTTCACCGCGGCGAAAACGCCTGTCCGCGCTTCAGGAACGTTCCCTTCCCCGGCTTGCCCACGTACTTCCCTTCCTCAATCACGAGCTCTCCGCGCGAGAGCACCGTCTTCGTCACACCTTTTACCTTCATCCCCTCGTAGCAGGAGTAGTCGACGTTCATGTGGTGCGTCTTCGCGCTGATCGTGCGCTCTTCGTTCGGATCGAAGATGACGATGTCGGCGTCGCTGCCGACGGCGATCGTTCCTTTTCGCGGGAAGAGTCCGAAGATCTTCGCGGCCGCGGTCGAGGTGATCTCGACGAAACGGTTGAGTGAGATGCGGCCCTGCGCGACGCCGCCGTTGAAGATGAGCGACATCCGTTCCTCCACGCCGGGACCGCCGTTCGGAATCTTCGAGAAGTCGTTCTTGCCGAGCTCCTTCTGTTCCTTCATGCAGAACGGGCAGTGATCGGTAGCGACCACTTGCAGGTCGTTGAACTTGAGGCCCCGCCACAGCTTCTCCTGATTCCACTGCTCGCGAATCGGCGGCGTCATCACGTACTTCGCCCCTTCGAATCCAGGCTGCTCGTAGACGCTGTAGTCGAGGAAGAGATACTGCGGACAAGTCTCGGCGTAGGCGTTGATGCCCATGTCGCGCGCGCGCGTCACTTCCTGCAGCGAGTCGTCGCAACTGAGGTGGACGATGTAGACCGACGATTCTGCCATCTCGGCCAGGGCGATCGCGCGATGCACCCCTTCCGCCTCCGCTTTCGTCGGCCGCGTCAGCGCGTGATACTTCGGCGCCGTCTTGCCGTCCGCGAGCGCCTTCTTGACGATGGCATCGATCACGACGCCGTTCTCCGCGTGCATGCAGATCAGGCCACCGTTCTCACCAGCCATTCCCATGGCCTTGAAGATCGTGGCGTCGTCGACGAGGAAGACGCCGGGATAGGCCATGAAGAGTTTGAAGCTCGAGATCCCTTCGTCGATCATCGACTTCATCTCCGGCAGGCGCTCATCGGGAAGATCGGTACAGATGAGATGGAAGCCATAGTCGATCGACGTGCGACCGTCGGCCTTGGCGTGCCACGCATCGACCGCCTGCTTCAGCGATTGTCCCTTCGACTGCACGGCGAAGTCGATGATGGTCGTCGTGCCGCCATGCGCGGCCGCGATCGTCCCCGTTTCGAACGTATCGGACGCCGAGGTCCCGCCGAACGGAAGCTCCATGTGGGTGTGCGGATCGATTCCGCCGGGAATGACCAGCCGCCCCTTGGCGTCGATGACCTTGTCGGCGTTCGTGTCGATGGACCGCCCGATCATGGCGATCGTCTCACCATCGATGAGGATGTCTGCGTTGTAGTCGTCGACGGCGGTGACGATGCGGCCGTTCTTGATGAGGGTTGTGGTCATGGTTTGGCTCCTTCGTTCAACACGTTCTAACGGGAGTGTTTCATCCTTCGCAAGTTGTCATTCCGAATCGGCGAAACCGCGGGGGCGGAAGGGTGGGTGTGAGCGGTGAAGCACGATGAGGAATCCCCCGCGGGATATCGGTCATCGCCCAATCGAAGGGGATTCCTCGCCGCGCTTCACCCCTCCGGGGTGCCGCCGGCTCGGAATGACAGAACGCGGCGAGCGCGGCTCCGAGCGAGTGCCGCGTGCGATCAGCCGACCGAATACTTCACCTCGGCCGATCGAATTACATCTTCACGAAAGTGGCGGCTCAGGTCTTTTGGCGTGCGGAGGTCCACGGGTCTCTTCACCACTGCCTCGATCTCGAACTGCATCCGCGCCAAAGCAAAAAGTCCGGGAGTCTGTTCGGGCTCAAATTCGATCAGCACGTCCACGTCGCTCTCCGGGCGGAACCTGTCAGTCAGCACCGATCCGAACAACGAGAGCCGTTGAACGTGATGCCGCTGGCAGAACTCAGCGACGAACTCGGGATCGAGTTGGATGTGAGAAGACATCGGAGGAGCATTCTAGCGCGCCTCGGTCGTCCACACTTGATCAGGAAGCCACCACGTTGCACGGATCGCGCGAAGATGGTGTGATCGGCGGCGGTGACTGCTGCCGATCTTCATCGCACGATCGATGCGGTCTGGCGGATCGAATCCGCCAGGCTCATCGCCGGACTGACGCGCGTCGTCCGCGACGTCGGACTGGCCGAGGATCTCGCGCAGGACGCACTGGTGGCGGCGCTCGAGAAATGGCCGGAGACGGGCGTTCCCGACAATCCCGGCGCATGGCTCATGGCCACCGCAAAGAATCGCGCCATCGATGCGCTTCGCAAACACGCCATACGCGAGCGCAAGCACGACGAGCTCGGACGCGATGCGGAGATCTTCGCGCCGGAGATCGAGATGGCACTCGACGATGACGTCGGCGACGATCTTCTGCGCCTCATCTTCATCGCCTGTCATCCCATCCTCTCTACCGACTCCCGCGCCGCGCTCACCCTCCGCCTCCTCGGCGGCCTGACGACGGACGAGATCGCGCGCGCGTTTCTCACATCCGAGGCCACGATCGCGCAACGAATCGTGCGCGCGAAACGGACGCTGTCCGAGGCGCACGTACCGTTCGAAGTTCCGCGCGGCGCGGAATTCACGGCGCGAATCGAGTCGGTCCTCCAGGTGATCTATTTGATTTTCAACGAAGGCTACGCCTCCACCACCGGCGACGACTGGATGCGCCCTGCGCTCTGCGACGAGGCACTTCGCCTCGGCCGGATCCTGGCCGAGCTCGTGCCGGACGAATCGGAAGTGCACGGCCTCGTTGCGCTCATGGAAATCCAGGCGTCGCGCATCGGGGCGCGCGCCGGACCATCAGGAGAGCCGATCCTTCTGCTCGATCAGGACCGCGCCCGCTGGGATCACATCCTCATTGGCCGTGGACTGGCAGCGCTGACGCGGAGCGAACGCCTCGGTGATGCGCGCGGACCGTACGCGTTGCAGGCGGCGATTGCCGCGTGTCATGCGCGTGCACACACCGCGGCCGAGACCGACTGGAAAATGATTGCGTCGCTCTACGCGGAGCTGACGCGAGTGATGCCGTCGCCTGTGATCGAGTTGAATCGCGCCGTCGCGGTCGGAATGGCCGATGGTCCGGCCGCCGGACTCGAGCTCGTCGATGGACTCCGCGCCGAGCCCTCGCTCGACTCGTATCACTTGCTCCCAAGTGTGCGTGGCGATCTGCTCTTTAAACTGGAGCGCTTCGAAGAAGCGCGTGTCGAATTCGAGCGCGCTGCGTCGCTGACGCGCAATTCTCGCGAACGCGCTCTGCTGCTCAGCCGTGCTGCGGAATGTGTCTTCGGGTCGCGGCCTACGTCGTGATCGGTCGCTTGCGGCGCAGAAGCGCGTCGAGACTCCACGCGCCGCCACCCTCGGCCGCCAGATAGAGGAAGTAGAAGCAGTAGAGCACGGCCTGCTCGCCGTGATTCACGATCGGCCACATCCCGCCGGGCGCATGAAACTGCCAGTACGCCACGGCCATCTCGCCGGAGAGGATGAACGCGGCGGGTCGCGTGAAGAGCCCGAGGGCGATGAGCAGACCGCCAATCACCTCCAGCCAGCCTCCGATGCCAGTCTGTGTCATCAATGCGGCCGGCGCTCCGTTGGCTCCAGGAATTCCACCGAACCAGCCGAAGACCTTTAGCGCGCCTGCCTGAAAGAACATCAGACCAGCGACGACGCGGAGCAGAAAAAAGGTGATCCGGATTGCGTTGTCTCTGTTCATCAACATCTCCTTGCTAGGAATCCTTAGTCGTGAAATCAAACTGCCGGTACATCGTGTAGTCAACGCAAGAGCACTTGCAATCAGTGCTCGATTCACTTCGCTCTTGCAAAGCTCGACGGTCGGGTCAACGTCAACGGCTACCGGAGTACCGCGCATCGTGAAGCATTCCGCGCCTCACCTCACCGTAATCACCTGCACGCTCCGTCCTTCGCCCTTCTGTCCGAAACCCGATCCGACGTAGCCGGTATCGCTGCGCAGGACCACCAGACGGTCGGCGTAGCGAGTAAAAATCCACGACGAGCGGTTCGTCATCGAGCCTTTGATGAACATGAATCCGGCGGTGCCGCGCTGGATTCGTTCCGCGGCCACGGGGATGTTGTCCGCACCGAGCCAAACGGTCATCTGATCTTCGGTGAACTTCACGCTGAAGATGCTCGCCGCTTCCGGCGTCAGCTTCCGCGTGAGCTTGAGGATGACGATCCGCACCGGCCGGCCGTCGCGGACACCGCGCGATTCATTCACCTTCGCCGCAGTCTCGATCATGCGCAGGAACGGTCCCGAGAAATTGACGGCTTCAGCGACATCGGTCGCCTGCGTCTCGTCAATGGCTGCGCGCGTCGGCGTCATCTTTCGAGGATCGGAATTGTGGGCACGCGATTCCTGATCGGCGCGCTCCAGAATCGCTCGCGGAAAGGTGATGCGAAGACCGGCTTCGTCTTCAAACGCATCGAGCGAGGCCGTGCCGGTGAATTGCTGATTGGCGAAACGCCCCTCGTTCTTGCGCGAGCGCTGCACGTCGATCGTGACGTGAATCGGCTTCGTGGCGCGAAGCTGCGCGATCGCCGCGCGCATGTCGGTCAGCGAATCGGCGTGAAGGGGAATGGCGAGAAGGAAGAAGCCGGCAGCGGCAAGGCGTCGCATCGACGGGAGAGTATGCGTTAAGCTTGCCCACATGACGCAAACGTTCACCGCAGTTTTCGAGGAAGCCGAAGAGGGTGGCTACGTCGCCTTCGTCGAGGAAGTTCCGGGTGCGATCTCGCAGGGAGAGACGCTGGACGAGGCGCGGGAGAATCTGAAAGAAGCTCTGGCGATGATGCTTGAGATCGACCAGGAGAACAGGTGATCGTCGCTCGCTACAACACGTAGCGGCTCAGATCCTCGTCTTTCACCGTCGCCGCGAGCACGCGCTGCACGTACGCGGCGTCGATCGTGACGCTCTGACCGTTCATCTCGCTGGCGTCGAATGACAACTCGTCCAGCAGCCGCTCCAGGATCGTGTGCAGCCGGCGCGCGCCGATGTTCTCCGTCTTCTCGTTCACCAGCGCTGCATAGCGCGCTACCTCGGCAACCGCGTCGGCGGCGAACGCCAGCGTGACACCTTCCGTCGCCAGTAGCGCAGAGTACTGCGCCGTCAAGGCGTTCTTTGGCTCCTGAAGTATCCGCACCATATCCTCCTCGGTGAGCGACTCCAGCTCGACGCGGATCGGGAAACGGCCCTGCAGCTCGGGGATGAGGTCTGACGGCTTCGAAACGTGAAACGCGCCAGCGGCAATGAAGAGGATGTGATCCGTCTTCACCATCCCGTACTTTGTGTTCACCGTCGTTCCTTCGACGATCGGCAAAAGGTCGCGCTGCACGCCTTCGCGCGAGACGTCGGGTCCACCCGACGCGCTTTGACGTCCGGCGATCTTGTCGATCTCGTCGAGAAAGACCATCCCGCTCTGTTCGACGCGATCGATCGCTTCGCGCGCAACGTTCTGCTGATCGACAAGCTTCTCCGCTTCTTCCTGCACGATGATCGGTTTCGCGTCGCCGATACGCATCTTCTTCCGCTTCGATTTTCCGCCGAAGAGACCGGGGAGCATGTCTTTGACGTTGACTCCCATCTCCTCAACGCCCTGCGCGGAGAAGATCTCGAACGAGGGATAGCTCTGCTCCTTGACGTCGATCTCCACCTCGCGCTCGTCGAGCCGTCCTTCGTCGAGCCAGACGCCCAGCTTCTCTCGCGTCTCCGTCGGCGGCGCCTCTTCCGTCGTCGATCCAACGAACGCCGGACGCGCGGAAGGGCGGCGCGAGTCGGGCAACAGCAGGTCGAGGATCCGCTCGCGGGCGTTGCGCTCTGCGGTCTCGCGGCCCAGCCGCGTCTTCTCGTCCTTCACGAGCTTGACCGCGATCTCCGTCAGATCGCGGACGATCGACTCGACATCGCGTCCGACGTAGCCGACCTCCGTGAACTTCGATGCCTCGATCTTCAGAAAGGGCGACTTCGTGAGCCGCGCCAGTCGCCGGGCGATCTCCGTTTTGCCGACGCCGGTGGGGCCGATCATGATGATGTTCTTCGGCGCGATCTCGTCGCGCATGTCGGCGGGCAATTGCTGCCGCCTCCAGCGGTTGCGCAGCGCGATCGCCACCGCGCGCTTGGCCGCGTGCTGGCCGACGATGTAGTTGTCGAGCTCGCGCACGATCTCTTTCGGCGTGAGCCGCTCGGAATGGCTCGACTCGTCAACGCTGATGCCGGGGAGTTGAATGACCATGATTAATGAGTATTACTAAATGAATACGATTTTAACTGCTACCTAAAGAGTCTCCACCGTGATGTGATCGTTTGTATAGATGCAGATCGTCGACGCGATCCGCAACGCTTCGCCTGCGATCTTTGCTGCGTCGAGATCCGTGTGTTGCACGAGCGCGCGCGCCGCGGCGAGCGCGTACGGTCCGCCCGAGCCGATCGCCAGCAGGCCGTCATCGGGCTGGATCAGATCGCCGGTGCCGGAGATCAGGTAGGCGCGCTCGGCGTTGGCGACGATGAGAAAGGCCTGCAACTGGCGCAGGTACTTATCCATCCGCCAATCTTTGGCCAACTCGACGACGGAGCGCTCCATGTTGCCGCGGTACTCTTCGAGCTTGGCCTCGAAGCGCGAGAAAAGCGCGAAGGCGTCGGCGGCCGAGCCGGCGAATCCGGCCAGGATCTTGTCGTGATACAGGCGCCGCACTTTGGCCGCGCCATGCTTCATGACGGTCGTGCCGACGGTGACCTGCCCGTCGCCGGCCATCGCCACCGCGCCGTCGCGGCGCACGCAGAGGACCGTGGTCGAGCGAATGATCGGATGTTCTTCCATTGCGGCGCGATCGTATCGCAATCACGATCGCAGGAATGTGGCCGGAGAAGACATCTGTCTCCTGAGGCGCCGGCACCCGGAGGGGCATAGGACGCCGAAGGACCCCCAAAATTCATGCGGAGGCTTCTATGAAATTGCCGCCGTCGCGCCGGCACACAATTTGGGGGGTCCGTCGACCGTCCTTCGCCGCGACGCCTGGCCGGTTCACTTGCAGTGTGAAGGCGCGGCTGCGCCGGCTCAGGATGACAGATCGACACGGCACGCCCCATGCACTTTTTCGCCGCTGCGATGACTCTTACCGCGGCGGCACCGGATACCATCCTGGCTCCCGAAACACGCGACTTTTACATCCATTCGATGGCCCTCATGCGCGAGGGGGGCGTCCCGTTTCTTGTCGGCGGAGCCTATGCATTCGCGCGCTACACGGGCATCGAGCGCCACACCAAAGACTTCGACGTCTTCATCCGGCGCGAGGATTTTCCGAAGGCGAGGAAGGTCTTCGAAGCCGCCGGCTACAAATCGGAGCTCAATTTCCCGCACTGGCTCGGCAAGGCGCTCAAAGGCGATGACTTCGTCGATCTGATTTTCAGCGCCGGCAACGGCGTTGCCGTCGTCGACGAACTCTGGTTCGACTTCGCGGTCGATGAGAAAGTCTTCGGCGTCGATGTGAAACTGATTCCTGCCGAGGAGATGATCTGGTCGAAGGGGCTGATCATGGAGCGGGAGCGCTTCGACGGCGCGGACGTCGCGCACGTCATTTTCGCCGTCGGCGACCGGCTCGACTGGCGCCGGCTGATCGATCGTTACGACAAACACTGGCGCGCGCTGTACGCGCATCTCGTTCTCTTCGGATTCACCTATCCGTCGAAGCGATCACAGATTCCGGCGTGGGTGATGACGGAGTTGGGCGATCGCATGGCGAACGATGTGAGCCAGCCGGATGCAAGCGAGACGATCTGCTACGGCACGATCCTCTCGCGGCAGCAATACCTCACCGACATCGACAAGTGGGGCTACAAAGATGGGCGCCTGCGCCCGATCGGCAACATGTCGGCGGAAGAGATCGCGCAGTGGACCGCGGGAATCGAAGTGGACGGCAGCAAATGAAAGAGAGCCTGCGCATCGCCGCCGTCGCCGACATTCACATCAAGAAGAACGGTCAGGGGAGCATGCAGCCGCTCTTCGCCGCAGCGACGGAACAGGCCGATGTGCTGCTCCTCTGCGGCGACCTGACCGATTACGGATTGGTCGAGGAAGCAAAGATGCTGGCGAAAGAAATCACCGCCTCCTTGCGCATCCCCGTCATCGGCATCCTCGGCAATCACGATTTCGAATCGGGCAAACAGGACGATGTCGTCAAGATCCTGATCGACGCCGGTGTGATGATGCTCGACGGCGATTCGCACGAGATCGAAGGCGTCGGATTCGCGGGAGTGAAAGGCTTCGGCGGTGGATTCGGACGGCGCCAGCTCGGCGCGTGGGGCGAAGACATCATCAAGAAGTTCGTTCACGAAACGATTGAAGAGGCGCTGAAGCTCGAGCAGGCGCTGGCGCGGCTGCGCACGCCGCAGAAGATCGCGGTGATTCATTACGCTCCGATTCACGCCACAGTCGTCGGCGAGCCGGAGGAGATCTATCCGTTCCTGGGATCGTCGCGATTGGAGGAACCGATCGACCGCTATCGGTGCACGGCCGTCTTTCATGGCCATGCGCATCGCGGAACACTCGAAGGACGCACGAAGAGCAATATCCCCGTTTACAACGTAGCCATGCCGTTACTGGCTGCCAGTTTTCCGGAACGCCAGCCGTTCCGCGTGATTGAAGTGCCGGTTGGAGAGCCGGTTGCGGCCTGAGCCCGGCTACAATTTGCCTGTGCGACACGCTGCATTTCCGGAAGGACTAAGCCGCGACCGGCTCGTCGAGTGGTATCGCGAATGCCGCAAGGTCACTCGCGCCCTCTTCAGCATTCCGTCCGAAGAGGCTTACTACGATCGTCCGATCAGGCTGCGAAATCCGATCGTGTTTTATGAGGGCCATCTTCCTGCGTTCGCAGTCAACACGTTGATCAAACTGGCGCTGGAGCGGCGCGGCATCGACGGTGAGCTGGAGACGCTGTTCGCGCGTGGCATCGATCCCGAGAACGAAGAGGCGGCGAAGACTCCCACCGACTTCTGGCCGGCACGCTCCGACGTCCAGGCGTACGCGCGCGCCGCAGAGGAGCAGGTGATTCGCGCATTGTGCGACGGGCCGATCGACGATGGCCTGCGACCGCAACGGCGCGGCGGCGAAGCGGCGTTCACGATCGTCGAGCACGAGTTGATGCATCAGGAGACGCTGCTCTACATCTTTCACGAGCTGCC
Organism: Thermoanaerobaculia bacterium; assembly: GCA_034665065.1. Lineage (GTDB taxonomy): Bacteria > Acidobacteriota > Thermoanaerobaculia > Gp7-AA8 > Gp7-AA8 > JADGNZ01. The sequence goes on from JAXDGL010000021.1 coordinate 181,351, forward strand.
ATACGAGAAGAAGAATGCGATCGCGCCGCTTGGCAAGGGAAACGTGTTGCCACCAGTGGCGAACGTCACCAAAGACATGGTTCGTGTTCCCGCGGGGCGCGCGACGCTCGGCGCAGAAACGAGCCGATTCGGGTGGGACAACGAGTTTCCTCAGATGCAGGTTGACGTTGACGCGTTTTCGATCGATCGGCACAACGTCACCAACGGCGACTATCTCGAATTCGTCGAAGCAACGGGCGCGCATCCGCCGCACTTCTGGCTCGAGCGCGGCGGCCAATGGCTGCGACGTGGCATGTTCGATCTGCATCCGTTGCCGCTCGATTGCCCGGTCTTCGTCACGTACGAAGAAGCCATGGCATACGCGAAGTGGCGCGGCAAACGTCTGCCGACGGAGGCGGAGTATCACCGCGCCGCGTTCGGAACGCCATCGGGAGAAGAGCGCGCCTTTCCGTGGGGCGATGCGCCGCCCGATTCGTCGCGTGGAAACTTCGGGTACGTTCATTGGGATCCGGTGCCGGTCGGCTCCTATCCCGAAGGCGTCAGCGCGTGGGGAATCCACGATCTCATCGGCAACGGATGGGAGTGGACGTCGACACTCTTCGAACCGTTCCCAGGCTTCGTGGCGATGTCGTCGTATCCCGTCTACTCCGCCGATTTTTTCGACGGCAAACACTACGTGCTGAAAGGGGCGTCGCCGGCAACAGCGCCCGAGCTCATCCGCCGAAGCTTCAGAAACTGGTATCGCCCCGGCTATCCGTATACCTACGCGTCGTTCCGCTGCTGCCTGTAGCGTGCGCTTCGCCACTCGCTGCGCATGGATAGTGCACTGCGCAGTTGCATGGAAACGCAATCGTACAAACCGAAAACCTTCAACCTCTCCGGCCTGACCGGCATCTCCGACAAGACTCTGGAGATGCATTTCAAGTTGTATGAGGGCTACGTCACGAACACGAACCTGCTCACCGAGAAGATCGCAGCGATCCTCTCCGATGGACAGGTCGACAAAGAAGAAATGCCTGCCTACTCCGAACTGACGCGGCGCCTCGGCTTCGAATACAACGGGATGGTTCTTCACGAGTACTACTTCGGCAACATGAAGATCGGCGGCGGCGGCGAAGCGCCTAAGGGAAGTTTTCGCGATGCCGTCGAGAAGAGCTTTCCCAGCTTCGACATCTGGAAGACCGACTTCGTCAGCGTCGGCAAGATGCGCGGCGTCGGCTGGGCGGTGGCCTATCTCGATCCAGCCGCCGGACGCGTGTCGAATCACTGGATCGAGCTGCACGAGAACGGCAACGTCGCCGGATTCGTCCCGCTGCTCGTGATGGACGTGTGGGAGCACGCGTATCTGCTCGACTACAAGCCGGCGGACCGTCCGAAGTACATCGAAGCATTCATGGGCAACGTCGATTGGGATGCGGTAGGAAAGCGGATGGGATAGCGAGTCACGCCGCCTGTCATTCTGAGCCGCCGAAGGACACGAAGTGCCGAAGGACGGTCGAAGAACCCGCTCCTTTAATAAGGGGGTCCTTCGATCGTCCTCCGCCGCGACGCCTGCCGGTTGCAAGGACAGCGTGAGAGCGCGGCTTCGGCGACTCAGGATGATAGCGGCGCGGCGCGAAGCTCCCTACTGCGCGGCGCGAAGCTCCCGCTACTGCGCGGCGCGAAGCTCCCTACTGCGCTTCGCGAACTTGCAGCTCCTGCGCGTCGCCCGGCGCCTCTCCCTGCATCTCGACCGTCCCTTTGCGCTCCAGTTTTCCCCAGCCGGTGCGCATGCCGGAGACCGCGGTTTTGATCGACTTCAGCACAACTGCGTACATGAGCTGGCGATAGAGGAATCGCTGCCAGAAGAGCCAGACCAGCGGCTTCATGTCTTCGCGATCGAGTTTGTAGGCGATCAGTGAACCGATCAGCTCCATCACGAAGAAGAACGCATACATGAAGCCGATGAGATAGAGAGAGGAGAGCGCGTTCGGCAACGGCTGCCAGTCGCCGTTGAGGTGCCCGCGCGCCCAGGCGCGGACGACGCTGCCAAGGGACCAGACGATCTGAAAGTCGACGAGAGGAGAGACAACCTGAAATGCCACCTGGAAAAGCCACAGCGTGGGGAGCATCACGCGGCCGAACCAACCGTAGCGGCCCAGCGCGCGGCGATGCTTCCACAACGCCTGCAGCGTGCCGAACGCCCAACGAAAACGCTGCTTGAACAAAGCGCGCAAGCTGTCGGGGGCCTCCGTGTATCCGACGGCATTCGACTCCGTCTCGATTCGCCACCCGATCCGGCGAATCCGCCACGTCAGATCCATGTCCTCGGCCATCGTGTCGGTGGTGTAACCGCCTGCTTGCAGGATGGCTTCGCGCCGCCAGGCACCGACTGCGCCCGGAACCACGGTCACGGAGTTGATCGTGGCGTAGGCGCGGCGATCGAGATTCTGACTGGTGATGTACTCGATCGACTGCCAGTGCGTCAGAGGATTCAACCGGTTGCCGACCTTGACGTTTCCCGCGACCGCGCCAACGAGCGGATTGGCGAAGTGGCGCACGAGCTTCTCGATCGTGTCGTGCGCGAAGACAGTGTCGGCGTCGAGGGCGATGATGATGTCCGCAGCCGCCACGGCGATTCCCATATTGAGAGCTGATGCTTTGCCGCCGTTCGGTTGCGTCAGCAGCGTCACCGAATCGCCGAAATACGCTCGAACCTGCCCCGACGTATCGTCAGACGATCCATCATCGACCACGATGATCTCGAGCGGCTCGTAACCATTCGCAAGCACCGCACGAATGGTGTTCACGATCACCGTCTCTTCGTTGTACGCGGCGATCACAACGCTGACTGCCGGACGGAACATGTCGTCGAATGACTCGCGGCGCTCCCGCCACTTCGCGATCAACGCCAGGATGGTCACGAACACGACCCGCGCCGCTCCCAGGATGATGCCCGTGATGAACGCGATCCCGAGAAACAGCTCGAACAGATAGATCGCTTCGAAGACGATCCGGTCGTTCGCCGCCATCCAGGTATCGGCTGACTTCACCGGAGGATTCACGGTGTCGCGGTCAGAGTCGATGAGCGCAGAGACAGGAACAAACGTGTAGCCGCGCTTGTGCAACTCGCGGACGAGGATCGGAATGAGCCGCACGGACTCCGACCGGTCTCCCCCTCCGTCGTGCAGAAGAATGCAGCTGCCGCGCTCGCCACCCTCCAGTTGCTGCCAGACCGTCGCCCACATGTCCTCCGCTTTCCGGATATGGATCGAGCCGTCAGGCATCCGCTCTTCCGTGTTCCAGTCCTGCGAATCGATGAATTCGAGAACGGTGATGTAGTTCATTTCCGACGCGTAATCGATCGGTTTCACCTCCATCGCTGCCGTCGGCTCGGCATCCGCGTTGTACGGCGGCCGGAACAGCAACGTCGATCGGTGGAGGAGACTCTGGAAGACACGCTGCGTTGCGTTCAGCTCCAGACGCGCTTCCGCTTTGGGAACGACGCCGATGTTGGGGTGCGTGTACGTGTGATTCCCGATCTCGTGACCTTCGTTCCAGATGCGGCGGACCAGGTTTGGATAACGCTCCGCGTTCTGTCCGATGAGAAAAAACGTGGCCGGCACGTGCAGTGCCTTCAGCTCATCGAGCATGTCAGCCGTGTAAGGGCTGGCCGGCCCGTCGTCGATCGTCAACGCCACCATCTTCGGCTTGTATCCCGTGCGGCTGATGACATACGACGTCGGAAACCGGTGGTAGCTCTCGTCGAGTGCCAGCCCCGTTTGCGGATCGATTTCCAGTGACCGCGATCCTCTGCTCGGCTCCTTGTCAACGTGAGCGATCTCCCCCTCGCCGATGAACTCGACGTCATACGGAAAGTCGGGCTCGGCCAACGCGCTCATGTCCACAGGATCATTGAGATGGTCGCGGTTGATGAACTTCCAGACCGATGGATCGGTGGAGCCGAGCACCCAGATGGCGAGGCCGCGCACGCCATAGTTCTGCGCGATCACCCATTGGTTGGCAGCGGTGACCGCGTCGAGCATCCAAACCTCATGCTCTTTGCCGTCATCGTCCTGGTAACGGAACGTGGGGTTCAGTTTCTCGGGATCGAAATCGACGATGTCTTCCGGCTTCTCCTCCTGCCGGTAATCGTGCGCCATCACCAGCGCCGCCTGATACGTCAGAGGCTCGGCCCACTCACCTCCTTCCGTCCAGTCATACGAGTAGTTGGCAATGCCGATGACAAGTTTTTCGCGAGGAATGCTCTGCACGGAGTGCTGCACGATGTCCCGGTACCAGGTGATCGAAGCGATCGGTCCCGGCGCGCTGGTCTCGGAGTGTTCGTCGTACGCCATCACCACGACGAAGTCGCAGATCGAGGAGACCGCGCGCCAATTCAGAGCAGCCTGGGCCTCCGCGCGTGCCTCGAGATCGGCAGTGACGAGAAGTCCGTTCCCGACGAATTCCGCCCGCATGCGCTGCAGGAACGGAATCAGAAGCGGATAGTCCTTGCCGTCGAGGTTCTCGAAGTCGACGTTGATGCCTTGAAACTTGTTCGCGAGGCACCACCGTTTGAGCTGCTGGATGGCGTTCTTTTGAAGAGCAGGGCTGTTGAGAAAGATATGAACCCGTTTCGGATCGAATTCTCCGGAGCCATTCGCGGCGACCTGCGCGTTACTGAAGACGGGAACGACATTGAGATTGTTCTCGCGCGCCTTGTTCAGCACCTCGATGTTGTGGGGTGTAAGCGCCGGATCCCAGTCGTGAAAGTCCAGACCGTTCGCGTCCGCGCGAAGATGAACCCATACCGGCAGCAAGTGTGTCATCCGCGATGCGTTCGCGTCGAGCGAATGAAGACCTGTCTCCTGCCACGGCGCATAGAAAGCCGCGACGATTGGTTTGCCGGTTTCGATCGGACGGACCGGACCCTTCGCCTCGCGCGCGAGGAGCATCTTACGGTCTTTGCGCAGCAGCGAAAGGAGATGCTCGCGATCGTTCTTTTGAAGATATTGAGCGCGCGCCTGACGATGCGGCGGAAGGCGCAGACCTCGCTTGATCTCCTCAGTGATCCCTCGAAAACCGGGCAGCAGAGGAACCGTAAACAGACTGACGAGCCAGAAGCTCACCGTCACGACGGATAGCAACCCCAGCAACGTACCGATTCGTTTTACCCACCACCATCGGCGGTGGCTGGGATCGAAAAATACGGCGTGATCGTGCATGGCGCGGCGGGCGATGATACAGAACAGGTGGTTCGCCGGCGGCATTCTTCGCAACCCGGACGGCGTTACGCCGTAAGAGCTGACCATGACTCAGACCGTCATCGAGGTTTCGGGCCTCAAAAAGCAATACCGGTCGTCGGTCGGCCGCTCGCGGATCACCGCGCTCGACGGCATCGATTTCTCCGTTCGCGAGGGGGAGCTTTTCGGGCTTCTCGGCCCGAACGGCGCCGGCAAGACGACCGCCGTCAAGATCCTGCTCGATCTCACGCGCCCCACAGCGGGCGAAGCGCGCATCAACGGACTGGCTGCCAGCAACCCTGAGAGCCGCCGCCGCGTTGGCTATCTCCCTGAGGGACACAAGATTCCGGGGTATTTGACGGCGCGCCAGGCGCTGGGCATCTTCGGCAAGATGTCGGGCCTCGACGATGCGACGATCAAGCGCCGCTCGCTGGAGCTGCTGGAGAAGTTGCGCATCGCGCAGTGGATCGACGTGCGTGTCAAGAAGTACTCGAAAGGGATGACGCAGCGGCTCGGGCTGGCGATCGCTCTGCTGCATTCGCCGCACGTACTTCTTCTCGACGAGCCGACTGATGGCGTTGATCCCGTGGGCCGCCGCGAGATCCGCGACATTCTTCAGGCCGAAGCTGCGGCGAATGGGACGGCGGTGCTGCTCAACTCACATCTGTTGTCGGAGATCGAGCTGACGTGCGATCACGTGGCCGTTCTTCGCAGCGGCAAAGTGGCGGCAGCCGGGAGCATCGAAGAGCTCACGCGCCGCGCTGCGAAATACAAAATGGTTCCGGCCGCGCCGGTCGACGACTCGCTCGTCGCATCATTTCGCGAGAGCGGCGCCGGCGTGGAGCGCGTCAACGGTCACATGCTCCTGACCGTCGATGACGTCTCGCACCTCAACGCGCTCGTCGACAAGCTTCGCGCCGGCGGTGGGATGCTGGCCGAGCTCTCGCCGGTCCGCTCGACGCTCGAAGATGTGTTCGTCGATCTCGTCCGCGCGGTCGATCCCGGTGCCCAGCCATCCGAAGGAGCGCTGCTATGAAAGTCCTGATGGCGAACATCGAAGACGTCATGCGCGAAGCGGCCGCACGCTGGACGCTCATCGCCTATTTCCTGCTCTCGACCATCTTCATCATCATCTTTGCCTCCGCCATCAACCTCGACATCGTCGACGGCGCGCTGGCGGGAGCAAAGCTCTTCGGCAAGCAGGTCGAGGTCAGCGGAACGCTGTCGATCGAGAAGCTCGTCATGGGCTTCGAGTCCGGCTTCTCCGGCGTCCTCTACGTGCTCTGCACTTTCCTGGCGATCTTCGCGACGGCGCATCTCGTCCCGCGCATGCAGGAGAAGGGGACGATCGATCTCTATCTCTCGCGTCCGGTGTCGCGCGTGAAGTTGATTCTGTCGCGCTACATCGCGGGACTGATTCTCGCCGGGAGCAACGTCCTCTACCTCATCGGCTCGATCTGGCTGATCGTGGCCTGGAAGACACACGTTTTTCATCCACGATTCTTTCTCGGCGGTCTGGTGATTCTGTTTCTGATCGCAACGTTGCTCGCGTTCGCGTTCCTGATCGGCGTGATCACATCGTCGACCGCGGTCTCGATCATGGCCACGTACGGCGTCTTTTTCTTCGGCGTGATGCTCGCCGGCCACGCGCGGATCGAGGCGGCGTTGTCGAAGGAGTGGCAGGCAGCTGCGATCAAGACTTTGTACTGGATCATCCCGAAGACGGCGGAGCTGGCGACGGCAGTCGTCGCGTACGTCGCGGGAGGCCAGATTCATAACGAAATCCTGCAAATCACGCCGGCACCGTTCATCAGCACCGGCATCTTTGGAGTCGTCTGTCTCGTTCTCGCTTCCTGGTTGTTCCAACGAAAGGAGTTCTAAATGAAGAAGCACCTTGTTTCACTCGCGGTCATGGCTCTGGCGCTCGCGCCGGCTGCGTTCGCAAAAAACGACGCCATGTCGCTCATCCCGAACGACTCTGTCTCCGTCGGTGTGGTTCGCCTCAGCGACATGCGCAGTAGCCCACTCTCCGCTGCACTCTTCGCGCAGACCGCGAACATCAGCAGCGACGGTGATGCGCAGAAGTTTCTGACCGATGCAGGCCTGCAGCCGGCGAAAGACGTCGACGTCATCGTCTTCGCTACGTCGCCGCGCACCGCTCTCGGCAGCGCAGCGGACTTTCTCATCGCAGCGGACGGCCGTTTCAACGTCGAGCGTCTTTCAGCGGCACTCGTTGCGCGCGGCGCTGTAAAAAAGACGTCGGCCAAAGGCATCTACTACGTTCTCCCTCAGAAGAGCTCCGACCACACCGGCGTCGTGGCGTTTCCTGACTCGCACCTCGCGCTCATCGGCAGCGAAGCCGCGGTGATCGAGGCGCTGGCAAGCCGCGCCAGCGGTGGAACAACCTTCGCGACCACGAGTGGCCTCGGGCGCGACATGGCCCGGGTCGACCCGCATGCGACCGCGTTCCTGGTCGTCGATGTGCCGCGCGCACAACGAATCACCGGCGCGCCGAAGTTGGGCGGCCAAAGCGTGCAGTCGCAAGCACTCGGCGCCGCATTGAAGAATGTGTCGACCGTTGCCATCTGGGCGACCGACACCGGCGACTCCCTGAAGCTCAGCGCCCTCGGCCTCTCGACCGACTCCGAGACCCTCGGCCTCGTCGAAGACACGCTGCGCGGCGCGCTCTCCGCGATGCGCCTCGCGGTCGCGGATCAGAATCCCGATCTTGTCGCCGTGCTGCGCAAATTCACGGTGACCCGAACCGACAACTCGGTCGCGATCTCCGGCAGCGTCTCCGGCGAGACGTTCCGCACGTGGGTCGCGAAGTCGCAGTCACACGGGCACGCCGGCACGCGCTAAACGTAGTTTGACGATGAGGCAAGCCGCCGTTCGCGGCGGCTTGCATTCTCCGCGAGGAGGAGCGAATCCGCCGGAGGCGCGAACGACGGTAGATGCGCCGGAGGCGCGAAAGACGGTAGCCGGTGGCAAGCGAGGAACGAGCGCCGCCACCGGTAACGCGTTTGTTGCACATCCGCCCCGGCAGGGGCGGCAGAGCGCTTCGCCACAGATGGATTCCTGTTTTTCGGCGAGTTCCTTGCCATGTGCAATGCGCGTGCGGGATTCGTCATCAATGCACGTGACTATTCTTGAGTGGCGCATCACATTGCCTTCTGCCTGATGATGTGGTCAACGACGAGGCAAATACCGAAGCTCACGGTCCTTTCTGCCGCCCCTGCCGGGGCGGTTGTCCCTGACCGCTCACGATCCGGTGGCGGCGCTCGTTCCTCGCTTGCCACCGGCTACCGTCGTTTGGCGCCCTCCGGCGCATGTTTCCATGCGCACTCGCCCCGCGCTTGGCGCCTCCGGCGCATGTTTCCATGCGCACTGGCCCCGCGCTTGGCCGCTCCGACGCATATCGCCATGCGCGCTCGCCCGACGATGAAGCAAGCCGCCGTTCGCGGCGGCTTGTGTCACTGCGATGTTTGCCAAACGGAGGTCAACCCTGCCAGGTTGCTACTACCGTTCCGCGCGATGTCTCTGCGCCACCTCGGGGCCGACGGAGAACGCGGGCGTCATCGTTACGGTCGTCGTGTTGCCCGCGGCGTCGGCGAGATCGAATTTCAGGTCGACGAGGGCGCGGTCGATGTTCGCAACGCTACCCAGATCGACGCGATAGAGAATCCCCGCGCCGCTCGTGGAGTCTTCCGTCACCTGCGTCGCCGTCAGAGCGCGCCAGGCGGTCTCGCCGCTGTAGCGATACGACACTGCCGTCGCGTCGCCGCGAATCGGCTGGTAAATACGGCTGCCGCCGGCAGGCACGCTGTAGTCGGCAGCGGAAAAGAGGAGCGATCCCGTTCCGTGAGGCGCGAGACGTGGCGCGAGCACGCCGCTTCCGTCGAGCAACATCATCGTCGTCAGCGATGGTGGGATGTAATCCGTTCGTGACGAGTCGAGCATCATCGACACACCCGTTGTCTTGCTCACGCCGGGATAGAGCGTTCCGCGATTGGTCACGTCGATCTTGTAGGCGCCTGCTGCAGTTAGATCGAACGTGGAGAAGTTCCCCTCCGACGAGACCGGCGTGCCGCCCGTATTCGTCAGCGAAATGACCGTGTTCGTGCGATCGGCGATGCGAATCTCGCCCAGCGGCCCAATCATCTCGGTCGTGAGTGTGGCTTTCTTCGTCAGACCAGGCACACCACTCGGCGTGAAGAGCGTGGTCGGGAAGCGCGGCCCGAGGCCGAATTCGTAGGTGGAGCCGCTGTAGGTCCAGGGAAGAAGTCCGGCAGCGCCGAGGCTCACGAGCTTGTCGTCGCGGACACGAAGAAGTGGCGTCGTGTACTGCGTGACGCCGTCGGTAATCGCGCTGAAGACGAAACCATAGGTGTAGCTGGGATGAACGTCCGGCGAGACGAACACGTGCGCGTTGACGACAGGAGCGTCGACGATTCCGGTCACGTTCGGCAGGCCGGATGTTCCGGACGTCGTGCTGGCAAAGGCGATCAGTCGGCGATCGGCGATCGACGCCGGAGGGACCGCGATCTGCACCAGCCCACCGCGAAGCGAAGATCCACCAGTGCTCAACGTCACATCGGCCGACACTCCTGCCAGCGGCGGATGCTGAATCATGTAGTAGTTGTTGTTGGTGCTGTCGAGCAGTGCCTCATAGAACAACAGCGACTTTTGCGACGACAGATCGGAGACGTTTACCGAAGAAAGCGTCGTCCAGGGGAAAGATAGTGCAGTGATGCCCGATGTCCCTCCCAGGAGGATCCGGCCGTCCGTCAGGTAACCAGCGCCACCGCTCAGCGGCTGCCCCGTCTCACGCCGTCCGTTGAGCTTGATCTTGTATGGGATGTCGGCCGCCGTGAGTGACAACGTCGTGTCGCCGGCGAGTGTGACTCCTTCGCGTGCGATGAAGTCTGCCGCAGTCGTCCCGACGCTCGAATTCCCTTCCTGGGTCCAGATGAGCATGTCCCATTTACCAGGGAGCATCAGCGACTCCGAGGTGTTCTCGTCGATGAAGGCGTTGGCGGCGAGGGTGTTGTGATCGGCGCTGATCCAGACCGCGGCGGGAAAGGCTCGATCGAAATGCGTCGTCACGCGCGCCGCCTTGGTGAATGCGAACTGGATGTTCCTTACGTCGGACGGCGTCGTCGTATTCGTCAGCACGATCTGCCCGCCGCCCGTAAACGAGCTCGTGCTCGTTCGCACCTGCGTGTTGTCGATCGCAAAGTTGACCGTAATGTCCGCGGAGCCGCCGGCCGGAATCGTCACGGTTGCAGGTGACGGCGTCACCACTTCGCCGAAGGTGACGTTCGCCTTTGTCGCGTACGACAGCGACTTCGTGCCGCGGTTCGTGAGGTGCAGCGTGCGCGTGGCGGTCCAGTTGTTGTCGGTCGGTGCAAGCGCCAGACTGAGCGACGGAGGATCGACGACAAGGCTGCCATTGGCTGCCGCGAAAACATCGATCCGCCCCGCGCCTTCCGCCATGATCTCTTCGGCCAGGAGCTTGGCGTTGTTCATCAGCGCCTGCTTGATCTGCAGAGGAGTCCAGTCGTGGTGAAGCGACTTGAGAAGCGCAGCCGCGCCCGCGACGTGCGGCGCCGCCATCGACGTCCCGCTCAGCGGAACATAGCGGTTGCCGGGAAACGACGACACGATTCCCGATCCCGGCGCGACGACGTCGGGCTTGATGAAGAGGTTTTTCGTGTTCGGACCGCGCGAGGAGAAGCTGGTGATAGCGTCGCTCAGATCGCTGGCGCCGACCGTGATCGCGCTGCGCGCCGTGCCGGGACTGCCGATCGTGTGAAAGCTGTTGCCTGAGTTGCCGGCCGCAATGGCGAAGGTCACGCCGGCCGCCGTGGCGTTGTCGATCGCCACCGAGGGCGGATCGTCGGGATTGCCTCCGCCGCCGAGGCTGAGGTTCGCTACGTCGACGTGATCACTCGTGTTGCCGTCGCTGTTTGGATCGGCCGCGCGCTCGATGGCAGCGATCACATTGGAGTCGGTGCCGCCGCCGTTCGCGCCGAGAACTTTGTAGGCGACGAGATTCACATCGGGAGCGACTCCGGTGATCGTCGCCGAGTCGCCCGCGACGATACCAGCGACGTGCGTGCCGTGACCGGCGTCGTCGAACGGGTCGGCATCGTTGTTGACGAAATCCCAGCCGCCGATGACTTTGAATCCCGGGCCGAATCCGCCGCCGAGTGCCGGGTGCATGTAGTCGATGCCGGTATCGATGATCGCAACCGTTACGCCCTTGCCGCGTGAGCCGAGCGTGGACCAGACTTTGTCCGCGCCGATGATGGTGATGTTCGCGCTGTTGGCGCAGGCATGGACGGCGCGGTCGGCTTCCACGCGCTTGACATACGGCAGCGCGCGAATCTGCGCGATCACGCCGGCGGAGGCGCCTTCGAGCGCCACTCCGTTGAAGACGACAAAGTATTCGCGGCGAATCTCCGGCGTCGCGAGGGCGCTTTTGCCTGCGCGTCCGGCGTTGACGATCGTGGCGAGGTCGTTGCGGAATCGACTGAACGTTGCGCGATAGTCGATCGCGCTCTTGCCCGCATTGAGCACCGCGGGCGGCGCGGCGAATTCGACGATCACTCCGCCGGCAGGCTCGAACTGCGGCGCGAGAGTCGTCACCGTACCGTCGCTCATCTCGATCCGCATCGACTGATCGGGAACGACCTGTGCCCAACCAGAAACTGCGAACGCGTACACAGCAACGACGACTGCGAATCGGCGCATCGTGTGCCTCCCGGAGCTTTGCTACGTTGGTTCTGCCTTAAAGAAACCGGCGGAGATTCTCGCGCCACCATGGCCAGTCGTGGCCGAAGACGCCTCCCCAGATCTCGAGGTGATTCGGAATTCCTTTCGACCAGAGAATCGACGAGAACTCCCGGTTCTTGTCGACGATCGTGTCGTACTCCCCGGTGGCGATGATCCAGTCGATGCGCGAGAGTTTGCCCACCCACTCACCATCCATGTTGGGGATATACGAGATAGGACAATTAAAGTAGCAGTTTTCATCCCAGTAGCCGTCAAGCTGGTCGTGAATGTCGTAGATGCCGGAGAAACAGATGGCCTTGCTTACGACATCGGGATAGCGAGCGGCGAAGTTCGCGGCGTGGTAGGCGCCGAAGCTGGCACCGTATACGGCCAGATCGCCACGCTGCGCGCGATTGAAGATGTAGGGTACGAGCTCGTGCCGCAAATACGCGTCGTATTGCGCGTGACGCGCGGCGCGCACCGCGGGATGGACGTGACGGTTGTACCAGCTCTCGCTGTTGACAGTGTCGACGAGGATGAGCTGGATCTCGCCGGCATCGACCTTGTCGGCCAGCGACTCCGGCATGCCGCGGTCTTCATTCTCCGAGTAGCGTCCGGCCGATGTCGGGAAAAGCATGACCGGGCGGCCGAACTTGCCGTACCAGGCAAATTCCATGTCGCGGCCGAGGGAGGAGCTGTGCCAGAAGACGTGTTCTCGGTACATAAAAAGGATTGTCCTAAAGAATCAATTTACGTGTACGTAAAAAGCGAATGTTAAATGTTGAGTGTTAAATGTTGAATGTTAAATGGATGGTTTTGGTAGATATTTATAGTTCAACATTTAACATTCAACATTTAACATTCGACACTCAACATTCAACATTTCGTCTTTCCTGCCGCATTTGCCGCCGGGCCGCCGATTCTATACGATCCGCCGCCCGGAGATTTCGATGACCAAAAAGCGCATTGCACTCGTGTTCGGCATGGAAGACACCTTTCCCTGGGCGTTGATCGACGCCATCAACAAGCGTGGCGGAGACGAAGTCGAAGCCATGCCCGCGGAGCTGTCGTATCTCAAAGACGACGGCGTCTTCCCCTACGACCTCATCCTCGACCGCATCAGCCACGAGATCCCCTTCTATCGCACCTACCTCAAGTGCGCCGCCGCCTCGGGCGTCAAGATCGTCAACAACCCGATCTGGTGGTCCGCCGACGACAAGTTCTTCGACAACCTCGTCGCCAAGTCGGTCGACGTCGCCGTGCCGCGCACAGTCCTGCTGCCGCACAAAGACTATCCGCCGAGCACCGAGGCGAAGTCGTTCCGCAATATGAAATGGGTCAATTGGGACGAGGTCTTCTCCTACCTCGGCTTCCCCATCTTCATGAAGCCGGCCTACGGCGGCGGCTGGAAAGACGTTTACAAGTGCGACAACCAGCAGGAGTTTTTCGCCGCGTACGACCAGACGCGCGACCTGACGATGATGGCGCAGGAAGCGATCGAGTTCGACCGCTACTACCGCTGCTACGTCATCGGCCGGAGCCGCGTTCACATCATGCACTACGATCCCAAACAGCCGCACCACCTGCGCTACGTGAAAAATCCTCCTCCGATGGAGCCGGCGTTCGAAGCGCGGATCAGGCGCGACGCCATCGCACTCTGTGAAGCGCTCGGCTACGACATGAACACCGTGGAATTCGCGGTGCGCGACGGCATCCCCTACGCGATCGACTTCATGAACTGCGCGCCCGACGCCGATGTGGCCTCGGTCGGTCAGGAAAACTTCGAGTGGGTCGTGAGCAACATGGCCGACGCGCTGATCGAGATCGTGATGAGCGGACGCAAGCTGGAGCTGACGGGAACCTGGCCGTCGACGCTGAACACGAGCAAGCCGGTGGGGCAGGCGATCTAGCGTGAAGACAACGTTGCTGCTGCGCATCGCCGCGGTTCTCGCCGTACTCTTCGCGTTGGGGCACACCATGGGCGGCCCCTGGACGCCAACGGAAGAGCGTAGCGCCGCGTCGGTCGTCGACGCGATGAAGTCCGTACGCTTTGACGTGGCGGGATCGAGCCGGTCCTATTGGGATTTCTACTACGGCTTTGGTGTCAGCATCAGCGTCTACCTGTTTGCGCAGGCAATCCTTCTCTGGTTGCTTGCCACGCTCGCCAAAACTCAGGCTGCCGCCGCCCGGCCGTTCGTCGTTGTCCTACTGGCGTCATACGCGGCGAATGTGTTTGTCACGTGGCGCTACTTCTTCGTCGTGCCGCTTGTCCTTTCCATCGCCATCGTCATTTGCCTGACACTCGCGCTCGTTGCGTCGAGACGTCACGTTGACATCGAACCGTCAGCTCACCTGACCTGACCGCTTGCCGCTGACCACCAGCTGCTAACGAACTGATATCCTTCTCTCATGCCTCCAGAACCTTCGTTCACGCTCGGAATCGAAGAGGAGTTTCAGGTTGTCGATCCGGAAACGCGTCAATTGCGGTCACACATCTCCGAGATGTTCGCGGAGGGCGAGAAGCGGCTCAAGGACGAGATCAAGCGCGAGATGCACGAGGCGGTGATCGAGGTCGGCACGCCGATCTGCACCGACGTGAATCATGCCCGGCGCGAAGTGACGCGGTTGCGGCGCGAGATCATCAACCTGACGCGCGAGAGTGGCTTGCGCATCGCCGCATCGGGCACGCACCCCATCTCGCACTGGAACAGCGTGCCGATCACGTCCAACGAGCGATACGACCAGATCGTGTATGACCTACAGATGGTCGCGCGCGCGAACCTGATCTTCGGACTGCACGTTCATGTCGCAGTGGAAGATCCCGAAACGCGCATTCAGGTGATGAATGCCGCGCGCTATTTTCTGCCGCATGTCTTCGCGCTCTCCGTCAACTCGCCGTTCTGGTGCGGCCAGAACACGGGATGGAGGAGTTACCGCGCCAAAGTCTTCGAGCGCTTTCCGCGGACCGGAATCCCCGACACGTTTCGCTCCGCAAGCGAATACGAAGAATACGTACAACTGCTCATCCGGACGAAGTGTATGGACAACGCCAAGAAGATCTGGTGGGACGTCCGGCCGCACCCATTCTTCCCGACGCTCGAGTACCGCATCTGCGACGTTCCGCTCCGGATCGACGAGACGATCTGCATCGCCGCGCTCTTCCAGGCCATCACCTACAAACTCTGGTCGCTCTACAAGCGCAACATGGGGTGGCGCGTCTACCGGCGCATGCTGCTGAACGAAAACAAGGCGCGGGCAGCGCGATTCGGCGTGCATGGCAAGTTGATCGACTTCGGCCGTGCGGAAGAAGTGCCGTACGCCGATCTGCTCGAAGAGCTCCTCGCCTTCGTCGATGACGTCGTCGATGACCTCGGCTCGCGCGAGGCCGTGTACTACGCACGCACGATCGTTGCAAACGGAACGGGTGCTGACCGTCAGTTGAAAGTTTTCGAGGAGACGAACGATCTCAAAGCCGTCGTCGACTACATCATCAGCGAAACGGAGCACGGCACCGCCTGATGAATGAACGACGCCACCAGAATCGCGACCTGACCCGCCGCGACATCCACGAGTCCTCCGATTTCTTCGAGTACGTTCGAATCACCGATTCCGAACCGCATGCCGGCCGCGATCGCATCGACGTCGCCATCCTCGACATGAACCACGCGTGGCCGAACGTCGGTCACGACTCGCTCGTCCACGCCGTACGCGAAGCAGCGGAGCCGCTGCGCGACGCGCTCGTCGCCGCAGGCGCAAAAGTGCGCGTCCTCTCGTACGATGTTCGCCGGACGATGAAACTGCCGCAATCACCGAACGGACGATTCCAGCTCTTTGTCGGCACCGGCGGACCAGGGCATCTCGATCCGCGGATGAACGACGGCGTGAGTGAATCGAGCCAGGGCATCGTCGAAAGCGCGGCGTGGGAAGCGCCGCTCTTCCGCCTCTACGATTCCATCGCCGCGCACAAATCCGCGATGCTTCTCGGCGTTTGCCACAGCTTCGGCCTGATGTGCCGCTGGTCGGGTGCTGCGCGCGTCGAGCTTCGCGCCGAGAAGAGCAGCGGGATGCCGGAGAACGTGTTGACGGAGAGTGCGGCGTCGCATCCCTGGTTCGGCCAGTTCGCGCGCCTTCTCGACGATGGCCGTCACTTTCGGGTCGTCGACAACCGGCTCTTCGATCTCATCGCCGAGCAGTCGCGAGTTGGAAACATCATCGCCCGCGAGAACGAGAGCGGCGACGGCGTGACGATGATCGAGTTTGCGCGCTCTGCGGACGGAACCCCGCGCATCCTCGGCGTCAATCATCATCCCGAGATCATCGACCGCGAGCACATCATGGCCGTGCTCGAAGAAAAGCGCGCGCACGGCGAGGTGTCCGAGCCGTGGTACCAGGAGCGGGCTATCACGCTACGCGATCTGTTCAGCCGCTATGAGCGCGACAGTCAACTGACCTCGGAGTACACACTCCTCGGGCCGTTGCGCGCCCATCTGCGCAGCGTGGTTCACGACCGAGTGGGCGTTGCCGTGGCGCACGCAGGGTGACCGGCGATGGATCCACGATTCCGACAGACGTTCAACGCGCAGATCACGAACGAGCGCTACGAGTGGTATCAGCGCGAGCTCGAACGCCGGCTCGACTGCACGTTCGAGTTCCGGCTCGCCGAATCGCCGGTATTTCTGCCCGACGACTTCAAGGGGAAGATCATCGACGCAGCGCAGGCGATCGTCGGACAGCTCTCCGATTCTTCGCGACTGGCGGAAATGAAGCGCGCCATTCCGTCGCGATGGGACACGCCGGGGATGGACAGCCTGCCGACGTTCACGCAAGTCGACTTTGCCGTCGTGCGTGAGAACGGCGTGCTCGTGCCGAAGCTGATCGAGTTGCAGGGATTTCCGTCGCTGACTTGTCTTCAGGTCACGCAGCGCGATGTCTGGCGCGACACGATGCGGCCGATGGACGGCCTCGATCGCGAATGGTCGTGCTGGTTCTCGGGACTCGATCGAGAGTCGTTCATCGGGCTTGCGAAGCGCACGATCACCAACGGCCACGATCCGGCTGAGGTGATCCTTATGGATATCGATCCGCCGAGGCAGAAGACGTATCCTGATTTTGCGGCGACGAAGCTCATCACAGGCGTCGATGCCGTCGATCCCCGCACGCTCACGAAGCGCGGCAAGCAACTCTTTCGGGGCAACAAGCGCGTGCGCCGCATCTACAACCGCGTCGTCTTCGATGAGTTGATCAACAAGAACATCGAGCTGCCGTTCGACTATCGCGAAGAGCTCGATGTCGAATGGGCGCCGCATCCGAACTGGTATTGGGCCTGGTCGAAGTACTCGCTCCCATTTCTCGATCATCCATCAGTCCCGCGCGCAACCTTCGTCTCCGATCTGCAGAGAGTGCCTGATGATTTCGCAACACGCTACGTCCTCAAACCGCTCTTTTCGTTCGCCGGTGGTGGCGTCAATGTCGAGCCGACTGCTGCCGATCTCGCGGCGATTCCGGCTAACGATCGCCATGCCTGGTGCGTGCAGGAGAAGATCGAATACGAACCGGCGCTGCTCGCTGCAGACGGCGGCGGCGTGAAGATCGAGATCCGAATGATGTTTCTGCGGCCCGACGATGAAGCGAAACCCATTCTCGCCCAGAACCTCGTGCGCCTCTCCCGCGGCAAGATGCTCGGCGTCGATTTCAACAAGCAGTTCACCTGGGTGGGATCGTCGATTGCACTCTCGCCGGAGTCGTGAAGGCAACTGAGACCGCTGCGCCGCTGATCCCGCCGCGGCCGACGATTGCGAAGCTGCAGGCCGCCGCCGCAACTTGCAAGGCCTGTCACCTATGGGAGAACGCCACGCAGACCGTTTTCGGCGAAGGCAAACAACGCTCGACCGTGATGCTGGTCGGCGAGCAGCCGGGCGATAAGGAAGACCTCAACGGACATCCGTTCGTGGGGCCGGCAGGTGCTCTGCTCGACAAAGCACTGGCGGAAGCTGGAATCAATCGCGAGAAGATCTACGTCACGAATGTCGTCAAGCACTTCAAGTGGGAACCGCGCGGCAAGAGGCGCATCCACAAGAAGCCGAATGCTGCCGAGATCACCGCGTGCCGGCCTTGGCTCGAAGCGGAGATTGCGGTCATCAAGCCGCTGGCGATCGTCTGCCTCGGTTCCACCGCAGCGCAAGCCCTCCTCGGTCCGAAGTTCCGTGTCACCGCGCAACGCGCATTACCGATTCCCTCGAACCTCGCGCCCCTCGTCACCGCCACCGTGCATCCCTCGTCAATCCTTCGCGCCCGAGGTGACGATGCGAGGCACGCAGAGATGGCGCAGTTCGTCGATGATCTGAAGAAGATCCGGAAAGCGATGGAGAAGTTGTCATCCTCGCCGGAGCAGAAGTCAGCCGGCCCGCTTCACTGATGGCGGACCGCCATGCTCCTGGAGATACTCGCGCAACGCCTGACTCACAACGGCTGAATCGCGGAAGACCTTCGCTACGTCTGGCTCCAGCAGCACAAGGTTGGTAGCAGCGATAGCACGCCTGTAATACTTTCCGCGAACAGCGTCGCTGAAATCGGTCTCCGGAATATCGCTTTCGTCGATTTGATCAGGTTTATTGCTCATATTGGCGACGCTCTGCGTTAGTCACTTCACGAGCCGAGATGATCCGGATTCGGTCTGCTCGGTCAGCGTGCACTACGATGACAAGCCGATAGTCTGAAGTATACCCGACAGTTCGGAACCGAAATTCGTCGGCGTCATATCGATCATCGAGCACCGTAGCATGGAACGAATCCAGGAACACGGTTAATGCTTCTGCGAACGAAACGCCGTGTTTGCGTTGATTCAGTTCATCCTTCTCTGGATCCCATTCGTACTCCACGAGGAGAAATATAGTTCCAGCGGACCATAGCTCGAAGCAAACGAGTAAAGGTTGGCCAAAACTACCCTCTTTCCCCTCAAAATCCCACCATTAGTAGAGTTTCTTGACGGTTCAAAAAATGCCGTCGTACACTCGCTGCACCACACGAATGCCGGCGATCCGAGCACGCGTCACTACCTTTCCATCCACCGATTCGAATCGAAGGAGTAGCCAGCTATGGCCATCGTTCCAACAGACAAATTGAAAGCGGCCGAAACGGCTCTGACGCAGATCGAGCGCCAGTTCGGCAAGGGCTCGATCATGCGCCTCGGCGCAAAAGAATTCGTGCCGATCAGCGCGATCTCCACCGGATCCATCGGCGTCGACGCGGCGCTCGGCGTCGGCGGCGTCCCGCGCGGCCGGATCATCGAAGTGTTCGGCCCGGAATCATCGGGTAAGACCACTCTCTCGCTGCACGTCATCGCCGAAGCGCAGAAGGCTGGCGGCCTGGCAGCGTTCGTCGACGCCGAGCACGCCCTCGACGCTGAATACGCCAAGAAGCTCGGCGTCGACATCGACAACCTCCTCGTCTCGCAGCCGGACAGCGGCGAACAGGCGTTGGAGATTGTCGAAGTGCTGGTGCGAAGCGGAGCGATCGACGTGATCGTCATCGACTCCGTCGCCGCCCTCGTTCCGCGCGCGGAGCTCGAAGGAGAGATGGGCGATTCTCATATGGGATTACATGCCCGTTTAATGTCACAAGCTCTGCGCAAATTAACAGCCATTGTTTCGAAGTCTAAAACGTCACTGATTTTCATCAACCAAATTCGTGAGAAAATTGGTGTGATGTTCGGCAATCCCGAGACCACCACCGGCGGCCGGGCCCTCAAGTTCTACTCATCGATCCGTATCGACATCCGCCGCACCAACCAGATCAAGGAAGGTGAGGAAGTGGTCGGCTCGCGCGTGAAGGTGAAGGTGGTCAAGAACAAGTGCGCCGCACCGTTCCGCCAGGCGGAGTTCGATGTAGGTTACGGCGAAGGCATCTCGAAGACCGGTGAACTGCTCGACATCGGAATCGAGAACAAGATCATCGACAAATCCGGCTCCTGGTTCTCCTACGGCGACGTCCGCCTCGGCCAGGGCCGCGAGAACGCCAAGCTCTTCATCAAAGAGAACCCCGACCTCTCCAACGAGATCGAAGCCAAAGTCCGCCGTTCCCTCGGCATCGGCACGCCGGAACTGACGGTGATCGAAGGCGGCGAGCCGGCGGTTGCCATGGCAGCACCGTCGAAGCCGACGAGGCTGGCCGCGAAGTAATCCACAATTCGATTCAGAAACGAAAGGCACAGCCACGCGCTGTGCCTTTCGTGTTTTGATACGAACCTTGATCAGCTCAGCTCGTGGTGTTGTCATTCCGAAACGGCGGAACCGCGGGGCGGGGGGGGGGGGGGGGGGGGGGGGGG
>JAXDGL010000022.1:0-90311 GCA_034665065.1 Thermoanaerobaculia bacterium
GTTCCTGGCCTTCGCAGTCCCCGGCATTCCGCGCGGTGCGTTCATCATGCTCGCGCCACTGTTTCTCGCCATCGGTCTCCCCATCGAAGGCATCGGCATCCTCATCGCCGTCGACGCCATCCCCGATACATTCTCGACGGTGTTGAATGTTACCGGCGACCTCGCGGCAACAACGTTGGTGGCGAGTGGTGCGAGTCGCGAAGAGATTCTGATCGAGAGGCCGGTGATGGCAGATGAATCACTTCCGTCTTAAACTTCCCTCATGGGCGGCCAACAAGAACTAACGGGACCTGATCTTTCGCGCGGCATCCTTCTTTCTGACATCCCCGATTCCGGCATGCTTGTCGGACAAGTGGCAGGGGAGGGCGTGCTGGTCGTTCAGCACGGCGATGAGGTCTTTGCCATCGGCAGTACCTGCACGCATTACGGCGGGCCGTTGATCGATGGGCTGATCGTTGGCGACACCGTGCGCTGTCCGTGGCATCACGCATGTTTCGGATTGCGTCGCGGTGAGTTGCTGCGGCCACCGGCACTCGCTCCCGTCGCTTCGTGGCGCGTGGAGCGCGATGGTGAGCGGATCATCGTTCGCGAGAAGAACGAACCTCAGTCGCCGAAGGAAGTCAGCGGCGGTCCGGCGTCCGTCGTCATCGTCGGAGGTGGCGCAGCGGGAGACTATGCGGCGGAGACGTTGCGCCGCGATGGGTACAACGCCTCGATCACGATCGTTTCCGCTGATCCATCCGCTCCGTACGACCGGCCGAATGTGTCGAAGGACTACCTGGCCGGCACCGCTCCGGAAGAGTGGATTCCGCTGCATCCCACCGGCGAGTTCTACGCTGAAAACCGGATCGACCTCAAACTCGGAACGCGCGTCACGGCGATCGACAAGACTGCGAAGCGCCTGACTCTCGAGAGTGGTGAGACGCTCGCGTACGATGCGCTGCTTCTCGCCACCGGCGCCGATCCCATCCGCTTGCCGATCGCCGGCGCGGATCTGCCGCACGTCTTTTACCTCCGCACGCTGCGCGACAGCCGCGCCATCATCGAGCGTGCAGCGACGGCGAAACACGCGGTCGTGATGGGTGCGAGTTTCATCGGGCTCGAGGTTGCCGCGTCGCTGCGCACTCGGGGCGTCGCGGTCTCCGTCATCGCGCCGGGCGAAGTGCCACTCGAGCGCGTCATGGGAAAAGAGATCGGCCAGTTTGTTCGTGCGCTTCACGAAGAGCATGGCGTCGTCTTTCATCTACAGCAGACCGCGGAATCGATCGATGAGAGCGGCGTCACGCTCAAGAACGGCACGCGAATCGACGCCGATCTCGTCGTCATCGGTGCTGGCGTTCGTCCGTCGATCGTGTTGGCTGAAGAGTCGGGGATTGCTGTGGATCACGGAGTGGTCGTCGATGAGTTTCTCGCCACCTCGGCTCCAGAAATCTGGGCGGCGGGAGATATCGCGTCATGGCCCGACCCTCATTCCGGCGAACGGTTGCGCGTCGAGCACTGGGTCGTCGCGCAGCGCCAGGGCCAAACCGCTGCCCGCAACATCCTCGGCGCGCGCGAAACTTTCGACGCGGTCCCATTTTTCTGGAGCGTTCACTACGACGTCACGATCTCCTACGTCGGCCACGCCGCGCGTTGGGATCGCATCGAGATTCGTGGCTCATTTGCTGATCGCAATGTCGTCGCCGCGTACCACGACGGCGAACGCATCACCGCTGTGGCCACGATCTTCCGCGATGATGTGAGCTTGCGCGCCGAGGCGGCGATGGAGGCGGATGATCAAGGCGCGCTTCGCGAGATCATCGCGTCCGCGTAAGGAGTGCGGGCGTCTCGCCCGCGGTTCACGGGGCGTCTCGCCCCGTGAATGAAGACAGGGAACGTACCGGGAGGGAGGTTGCACGACCCGGGCGCGAGTGTCGCAGGGGATTTGTTTGTCGATGCTTGGCACTCGGGCGAGACGCCCGACTGCCCGCGGGCGAGACGCCCGCACTCCTACAGGAGTCGCTGCAGCTCTTGAGGCAAACGCGCTGCGACTTCTCCCTCGTCGTTCATCATCGAGAAATCGGCAAACTCGAAACCGGGGGCGACGAAGCAGGCCACGAGTGCGTAATCGCCGGTTGGCTGTGCGGCTTGCCACACGTTCGCGGGCACGACGTGTATGCGATCGACGATGACGGATGATGCGTTCGTTCCGTCGAGCAGATGCAGCGTGACCGGTGAGCCTTCGAGATGCGTCCAGATCTCATCCGATCGAACGCGGTGCCATCGGCTCTTCTCACCTTTCGGTAGCAGGAAGTAGATCGCGGTGAGCGCGCTGCGGACATGGCGGTCATCGTCCGGCTTCACCGAACGCTCTGACTTGTACACCTGGCGGTAGTACCCACCTTCGGGATGCGGGACGAGGTTCAGCGTCTCGATCAGCTCCGTGGCGCGCGAGTGCATGTGCCTAGCCCGCGCGCGTTCCGTTCGGAACCGGCCGTTCCGGACTGACAAGCGCCGGCTCGACGCCATCCGCGAATCCGACATCGAACAGCATACCCTCGGACATCTCGCCCGCCATTTTGCGCGGCGCAAGATTCACGACGAACAGCGCCTGCTTCCCAACGATCGCCTGCACATCCGGCCGTTCTTTCTTGATCCCGGAAAGAATATTACGCGTGTGATCGCCGAAATTGACGACGAGCCGCACGAGCTTCGCCGATTCGGCCACGTCGTGAACCGACTCGATCGTCCCCACGCGGATGTCTACCGACGCGAGCGTCTCGAACGGAATCTCCGGCTTAATGTCCGCGGGCGTCATCGGGTGGAATCACCAGCGGTCCCTGCTTGAGATCTTCCTTGATGATGAGATCGAGAAAGAACTCGCGCACACCGTCGGGACCGCGCTCGCGGAAAACCTTCGCCACCTGATACGGCTTCAGCTTGATGCCCGTCATCGTCTGCAGGTACTGGCAGAAGACGACGGAGCGCGAGCGAAACGAGATGACGAGGATGATGAGCAGCACCGCCGCGAAGGCGAGAAGCATCCCCGCGGCGACCGATCGAACGCTGAAGAGCGACGTCAGAATGTTCATGATGCGGACCGGTTGAATGCTATCACGCAGCGCTGCAATGACGACCAGCGCGATCGAAGAGGAATCCGCTGCGCATCGTGATTCCCGCTTCGTGGGCAGGGGATTTCTCATCGTGCTCCACCGCTCACCCCACCCGCCGCCCCGCGGTTCCGCCGATTCGAAATGACAGCCAGGCGCGTGAACAATCCTCGCTACGGAATCAGCAGCACTTTTCCTGTCGTCTCACGCGCTTCGAGCGCGCGATGCGCCTCGCCAACGTCGCGTAACGGCACTTCGCGGTCGATGCGCAGCTTCAATCGTCCCGATCCGATCCATTCGAACAAATCGCGGGCACGACCGAGCAGCTCTTCGCGGGTATGAATGTAGTGGCCGAGGGTGGGCCGCGTGAGGAAGACACCGTTCTTCGCCAGGCGGCTGGGATCGAATGGCGGCACGACGCCGCTCGATTGCCCGAAGAGACCGAGCGTCGCGCGCAGACCGCAGCAGTTCAGGCTCTTGTCGAACGTCGTCTTGCCTACGGAGTCGTAGACGGCGTTGCATCCCTTGCCGTCGGTCTCCGACATCACGATCGATTCGAAATCATCCTTCGTGTAGTCGATCACGAGGTCGCATCCTGCATCGCGCGCGATGTCGAGATGCGCCGTTGACGCCGTGCCGAAAACGCGCGCACCCAGCATCTTCGCGAGCTGCACCAGCAGCGCGCCGACGCCGCCAGCCGCCGCCTGGATCAGCACCGTCTCGCCCGCCGCGATCGGATGAACGCTCGTCGCCAGGTAATGCGCGGTCATCCCTTGCAGCATGGCCGTGGCCGCCGTTTTCGCGTCGATGTTGTGTGGCAACGGTACGAGCATTTGCGCCGGCGCGATCGCGTACTCGGCGCAGGCTCCGCGCACCATCGCATACGCAACGCGATCGCCCTTCTTCACCGTTTCGACGGCCGAGCCGACTTTCTCCACGATCCCCGCCGCCTCGGAGCCCGGCGTGAACGGCAGCGGCATCTTGTACAACCCGGTGCGGTGGTAGACGTCGATGAAATTGACGCCGATCGCTTCGATGCGCACGAGCACTTCGCCCGCGCCCGGCTGGGGCACATCAACGTCGGTGTACTGGAGTACTTCCGGTCCGCCAGTCTCAGTAACGCGAATCGCTTTCATATCGATCACCTGGAACGCTGGCGTTCCGCCGGCTGGCCCGGCGTCGTCTCGACGCCGATGTCCTGCTACGCCGAATACCCTCGCGTCTTCGTCTCGGCATTCCGCTCGCCCGACAGCTCGCCGAGGAATTCGTCGTGCTGCATCGGATGCGAGAACATCGGGTAGTTTTTCTCGACGGCGAGGCGCTGTTCTTCCTCGCTCAGCGTTGCCGTGCAGTCTTTCAGCGTGATGACGTTGTAGCCGCGCTCGTAGCCGGTGCGCATCGTCGACTCGACGCAGCAGTTGGTTAGGAAACCGCCGAGGGCAATGGTGGTGATGCCGCGGCTGCGGAGGATGAAGTCGAGGTTCGTGCTGGCGAAGCCGTCGAGGCCGCGCTTGCCTTCGATGACGATGTCCTGCGGTGCGGGCTTGAGATCGTCGACGATTGCGGCGCCCCACGTGCCTTTGATGAACGAGTTGGAATCGACGACGCCCTTGAGGATCCCGTAGGGCTCGGACGTCAGCTCGCCGTAGCCTTCGACGAATGTGATCGGCGCGTGGACGATCGTGGCTCCCATTTCGCGCGCTTTATTCACGGTCTCGACCGTGTTGGCGAGCATGTTCGTGCTCTCCATCACCGGCTTGACGGCGCCGTGCAGCGTTCCGCCGTCGGACGTGAAGTCGTTCTGATATTCGATGAGGACAACGGCGGTCGTTTTCGGATCAAGCATGACGTTCTCCTGTTTCGGATGTGAATCGTGTCATGGTTTCCGGGTTCGCGGCCATCCCATGCGGGCAGCGCACGACTCAGGCCGACGGGGGAGTCAAGCGCCGTCGAGGAATCCCCTCCCTTCGAAGCGGGGGATTTCTCATCGTGCTCCACCGCTCCCACCCACCCAGCCTGCCCCGCGGTTCCGCCGATTCGAAATGACAAACGGCAGGAAGCGGGGGATTTCTCATCGTGCTCCACCGCTCCCGCCCACCCAGCCCGCCCCGCGGTTCCCGATTCGAAATGACAGGCGGCGCGATCTGTCATTCCGAGCCGGCGAAACCGCGGTGGCGGAAGGGCGGTGGGAGCGGTGAAGCGCGGTCGAGGAATCCCCTTCCTTCGAAGCGGGGGATTTCTCATCGTGCTCCACCGCTCCCACCCACCCATCCCGCCCCGCGGTTCCGCCGATTCGAAATGACAGACCGCGCGGCTCACCCTCGAGTGATCCGCCGCGCGGCCTCAATGCTGATGGGGAGAGGCTTGCGCGATCAGGCCTCCTTCGCCGCGGGCGCGTGGCGAAGCGCGAGGTTGGCCAGGCCGCCTGCGAGACCGGCGAAGAGGACGCCCCAGTTGATGAGCGGGCTGAACGCGATGCCGAGGAGCGCGTCGGCGGTGAAGTAGCTCGATCCGCTGATGGCGATGGCGACTGCCGCGGCGGCGTAGAGAAGCGGAAGCTCGATGCCGTTGGACGTGGCCAGCAGGCCGTTGTGGATATGGACCGTCACCGCGGCGACGACCATCGTGGCGAGGACGAGTGCGGGACCGACAGGGCCGAGGAGTCCGATCGCGATCAGAAGACCGCCGAGAAACTCGGATGCGCCTGCTGCGAAGGCGAATGCTTTGCCCGGGCGGAAGCCGAGTCCTTCGAGGAATCCTCCGGTGCCGGTGAGGCCGTAGCCGCCGAACCAGCCGAAGAGTTTCTGACTGCCGTGAGCAGCCATCGTGAGTCCGAATACGAGCCTGAGAATGAGAAATGCCTGATCCATAATTGCCATCCTTTCGTTAGTGACTATACTTTCAATAGCACCTATATGTTGAGATGCCGCTTTGAAATTCCAAGGGTACCGGGCGTATTCTCATCGGTGTCATGAAAGCGGTTTCCACGCCCGAATTGGGGGTCTGCGCGCAGTTTCACGAAGCCATCGAGCTGATCGGCCGGCGATGGAGCGGGGCCATCATTTTCGTGTTGCTGCGCTCGCGTGCCCGCTTCGCGGAAATCCGCGATGCCATCCCGGAGATGACCGACCGCATGCTCAGCGAGCGGCTGCAGGAGCTGGAAGCGGCAGGCGTCATCGAGCGGACCGTCGTGCCCGACACGCCGGTGCGCGTCGAGTACGCGCTGACGAAGAAGGGACGCGCGCTGGTGCCCGTCGTCGATGCCATCACCGACTGGGCGCACAAGTTCGTCGACGCCAAGCCAGAGAAGAAGACTCGCAAGCGCCGCGTGTGAGCGATGCTCAGCCGCCCTCGGCCAGGCGTGTCACGGAGCGATGCAGCGCGGCGATCGGATCCAGCAGCCGGTCCGCGCCGTCGAACGCACCCGCGCTTTCGTCATCGCGTAGACTTGGCGGAGCTTCGCCGCGCTCGATCGATGACGCGATGTCGAGAAGAACGTCCGATGCGTGTCGCATGAGCGGGCCGAGTCGCAGCCGATCGGAGGCGCTGGCGGTGAGCGCGGAAAGCGCGAGCGCGGTGCGCTTCGCATAGGTGAGAACGGACATGAGCGGCTCTGTCGTTTCATGGCCGCCGGAATCAGCGAGAAGCCGTTGCAGCGAGACCTCGCTATTTTGCAGGGCCACGATCGCGTCGCGCCGCGATGCCGCCGCGTGCTCGTCATCGCACTCGCCGGCGCAGCGCGCGTAATCGCCGAGGGCGCGGAGCGCGGCGGCGAGATCATCGCGAACGCGTCCGCGCTCCGAGGCGGGCCAGAGAATCCAGGCGGCGGCATAGGCGATCGCGGCCCCGAGAAGCGTGTTGTTCACGCGCAGCCAGATGAGATGGCGATCGACGGCATTGAGCTCGGCCAGCAGGATGAAGGTCGGTGTCAGGAAGAGCGAATACAAACCGTAGTTCACCGGCAGGAGCGCAACGGTCAGTGCCGCGCCGGCGAAGATGAGGATGGTCATCTGCAACGGCGAATGAACGAGCGCGAGGAGTGCGGCAGCGACGAATCCTCCGGCGATCGTCCCGATGGTTCGCTGCAGGCCTTTCTGGAATGTCGCTGACGTGTAGGGCTGCAGAATGATGATGACGCTGAGCGTCATCCAGTAGCCGCGGTCGATGTGGAAGGCGTAGGCGATCGCCTGCGCGACGCCCGCGGCGACGGCGACGCGCAACGCGTGGCGCAGCACGACCGAGCTCCAGACGAGATTGCCGCGGATGGGATCGACGTAGCGCTGTTTGAATCGTGGAGCGAGATCGCTCGCCCGCGGCGTCTCGCCGTTCATCTCGCGCGCGGCGATCACGGCGTCGCGCAAAATACCGTCGAGTGATGCGGCATCCGGGAGCGCATCGTTTCGCTCACTCTCGACTGCTTGAGCGATCGCTTCGAGCGTGGCGCGATCGCGCGCAGTTTCGTTGACAAGGTGGTCGGCGGTTTCCACCAGGATGAGCAGCCGCTCGCCGCGCGGCGTCTCCATATTCAGTCCGCGCCGCAGTGCCGCCAGCGCCATGCGCGCTTCATCGATCGCGGCACGCGTATCGCCGCTCGACGCGGCCAGAGCGCGGTAGGCGCGCGCGACGGCGATGCGCACCGGACGGTAGATCCGCATCGGCCAGAGCAGCAACGCCAGCGCGATCGCGAACGCGCTGCCGGCGAGAATGCCGCCACCGCGCGCGAACGCAGCGGCCATGTTCGGCGCCGCGATCGAAACGGAGACTGCATACGTTGCGACCGAGATGACGCCGGTCGTCGTTGCGATCGCACCATACGTCCGCGCCATTCCCGCGGCCAGAGCACAAATCGTGATTCCGGCGACGGCCAGCACGACATTGCGCGCCGCGAGCGCGCCGGCGACGGCGGCAATCGCACCATAGATCGTGGCGGAGAGCATGGCATCGAGCCGCTGTCGCACCGATCCGCCGCGATCGGCCAGCACGACATTGAATCCCGCCAATCCCATCCAGAGTGCTTCGTGCCATCCGAGACTCGCGCCGGCGACGATGGGAACAACCGTGGCGATCGCGGCGCGCACGCCTGCCGCATACGACGGACGATTCTGCGCGAGCTGTGTGGCCTGCGCGATGTGCGTACGAACGCTGCGAATGATCATCTACTGCGGCATTCTCCTCTTCGCGCCGGCTTCGGTTGCAAACGAAAGGAATGCATCGTACGGCTGGCATCCGCTCAATCCGATGCGGCCGATGACGAACGTCGGGATGCCCTGCACGCCGATGCGGCCGGCTTCTTCGCGGATGGCGTCGACGCGTGCGAGATAGCGTGGATCATTCTTCGAACGTTCGACCGCGTCATCTGACAGCCCGGCATCGCGTGCGATCGTGCGCAGATCGTCGTCGTCCTCGAGGTTCATGCCGTCGCGCCAGTGCGCTTCCATCGCGCGCGACCGGTACTCGTCCAGCCGCCGCTCATCCCGCGCCACCTCGGCCAGCGCCAACGCGCGGCGCGTATTCGGGATGTAATCGCGTTGCCGGAAGTCGTCGACGCCGAATTGCTTCGCGAACGCCTTCATATGCTCCGCCATCTGCGCGACGCGTGCCGCCGGAAAATACTCGTCGAGACGCATGCCACCCGGTGGCGTTTCCGGATGCAGCTCGAAGCCGCGCCAGTCGAGATCGAGTTCGAATTCTTCGAGCAGCCTGACCAGACTGCTTCTCTCCGCGAGATAACAGAAGGGTCAGACGAAGTCGGAGTAGAGGAGGAGTTTCATCGTGCGCGGTAGTGCAAGAGTTGCGCACGCGGGTTTCGTCGCGAGCCTGTCCTACAATTTGGGGATGAGCCGCGTAATTCGACTACGCGTTGCCGCGAGCCGCGGGCTCTTCATCCTGCTGGCTGCGTGTGCGTCGCAACCGCGGCCTGCGGCGCTCGTTCTCCCGGACTCTTACTTCTTCTTCTTCTTCTTCTTCTTCTTCTTTAGCGCAGTACCGATCGTGATCTTGAATCCGTCAGGATCGTCGACGGCCAGATCGCGGTAGCCCCATGGCTGATCCTTCGGCTCCTGCGCGATCTTTCCGTCAGCGGCCTTGATGCGCGCGGCGATCTTGTCCACGTCCTGAGCGCTTTCGCAATAGAGGCGGACACCTTCGCCCTTGACGCGGTCGCGTCCTTTCTTCCAATCGTCCTGCGCGATCATGAAGAGCACGTTGCCGGCGGTCAGTTCGACGCCGCGCAAGACTCCGTCCATCTCCCAGCGCTCGCCGACTTTGAAGCCGAGGACGTCGCGATACCAGGCCAGACTCTTTTCGATGTCGTTGACAGTGAAGCTGGGACCGGCGGAAGTGAGGCGAAGGCTGGCGTCATTTTTCGTTGTGCGCGCCGATTTTGCGGGTGGTTTCTTCGCTGACTTCTTTGCGGGTGCTTTCTTCGAGCTGGTTTTCGCTGCTGCTTTTTTTCCCTTGGACATCTTCTTCTTTGCGGCCATCGGCGTTCTCCTTTGCATCAAGTAGAAAATATCGCTCCGGGGAGTTCTTTGGTCAACGGACGAGCGCAATCGATTGGCGGCGAATTAGTCGCTGAAAGGGTTCACGATCTCGACTCCAGCCTTCGCAAAATCGTTTCGGTTACGCGTAGCGACGACCAGATCGTAGACGAGAGCAGTCGTTGCGATCTGGCTGTCCTTGATGGGCATTGCCCGACCGGAAGTTCGAAGAGCAGCCAGCAGCTTCGCCCATCGCAACCCGCACTCTGCCTCCCAGGGCAAGCATAGGATGTGCTGAACGCCGGCGTCGAACCATTTTTCGAGCCGTCGTCTGCGAATTCCTATTGGAAGAAGGAGGATGCCGAAACGAACTTCTCCCAGAATGATCGGATCGACAGCGATTTCTCTCTCATTTCTTCGCAGCCAGTCGACAACCCGTTGGTTCGGAGCCGGCTTCGTGGGCTCGCTCAGCACATTTGCGTCAACGAGAAATCTCACAGCGTATCAGTCGATTCGGATTCAATGGGAACGAAGAACCCCTTTTCCGGGCAGGCGAGCAACCAGTCGAGCACACCATCATTCGGCTTTGGTGCACGTCGCACCAAACGGTATTCGCCGCGGTCGATCCGCTCGACGATGAATTCCTCGCCAGGCTCGATGTCGTCTTGCACGCGAAACGCGGCGGGTAGAACGATTTGGCCCTTTGAGGAAATAGTGGTTTTCATAGGCGGTAAGATAGCGGCTTACTGGCAAGCTGTCAAGCGCAGTTCGAGAGGAATCTCCGCACATGTCCATCAGTCGCAGGAAACGGTCCGGCTCGCCTCACTAACTAAGCGGGCATCTTCGTTTCTAAAGGATGTCGATCGCCGCCGCCCCGCCCGTTCTGACGACCTCTCGATAAAACTTTGCACTCTCTTTCAATGTCCGTTTGAGCGTTTGGAAGTCGACGTGGACGATGCCGAAGCGCTTCGTGTAGCCGTGGCTCCATTCCAGATTGTCGAGCAGCGACCAGACGAAGTAGCCGCGGACGTCAACGCCCTGCTCGATGGCGCGATGGACGGAGCGGATGTGTTCTCGCAAGTAATGAATGCGCAGCGGATCATTAACGGCGCCGTCAATTGCCGTTGGCGGATCGTAAAACGCAGCGCCGTTTTCGGTGATGTAGACTGGCGTTGGTCCATAATTCTCTTTGAACCACAGAAGCACCGCAGTGAGGGCAGGAGGATAAACTTCCCATCCGGTCTCTGTATAGATCGCGCCGGTCTGGCGAACGCGCGTGGCACGCTCGATCGGATTCGACGGATCGGCCTTCGTGACGGCGCGTAAGTAATAGTTGATCCCGACGAAATCGAGCGGCTGCTTGATGAGATCGAAATCGGCGGACGGGAAATCGGGCCATGCCGCGCCGAACATCTCTTTCATCTCTTTGGGATAAGAGCCTTTGAACGCCGGATCGAGATACTGACGGTTCATATAGGCATCGGCGCGGCGATTGGCGGCGAGATCTTCCTCGCTCTGTGAGAACGGATACTTGGGCTCGAGATTCACGACCAGGCCAATCTGATGTTTTCCTTCCGCGCGATAGACCTGCACCGCCCGTCCGTGGGCGCGCATCAGATTGTGTGTCGCGATCGGCGCTTCGAAGAGATTGCTATGGCCGGGCGCGAGTGCGCCGTGTAAGTAGCCTCCGTCGGTGACGACCCATGGCTCATTGAGAGTCGCCCACCATTCCACAGTGTCGTCGAGCGCTTGGTACGCAACCGCAGCGTATTCGGCGAACCACTCCGCGACGTCGCGATTGAGCCAGCCGCCGCGGTCGTCGAGCGCGGCGGGGAGGTCCCAGTGATAAAGCGTGGCCATCGGTCGGATGCCGGCGTCGCGCAATGCGTCGACGAGGCGGCGATAAAAATCCAACCCCTTTTGATTCACGCGGCCGGTGCCGTCGGGTAACACGCGGCTCCAGGAGATGCTGAACCGGTAAGCCTGCATACCGAGGTCGCGCATGATGGCGACGTCGTCGAGGTAACGATGATAGTGATCGCAGGCGATGTCGCCGGTGTCGCCGTTCGTCATGAGACCCGGTGTGTGGCTGAAGCGGTCCCAGATGCTGGGTCCGGCGCCGTCTTCTTGTGAGGCGCCTTCGATCTGATACGCCGCGGTGGCGGAGCCCCAGACGAACTCAGCAGGAAAGCGGACATCGGTCATCATTTCTCCTCATTGACAGCACTGCGAATTGTGAGTAGCGTACCGCAGAATGTAAACGTTTACAGGACCGCTGTCTCCGGCCGTATTCAAAACGGCAGAATGCAGGGTCCAGGTCGTTCGCTCCGGGTCGTTGCCACACGCGTTCATCCCTTCGAATCCGTGCATCCACTACTCATGCCGATTCCAACGTCCGCGCGCAAACCGAGACGCCTCCACCACGCGGTGGCGGCGACGATTCATGACGTCGCGGCGCGCGCCGGCGTCTCCGTAGCCACGGTCTCGCGCGTGCTCAATGGCATCGCTGTCGTGCGCGAAGAGACATCGCGCGATGTGCGGGCCGCGGCCAAGTTTCTGCGCTATGTTCCGAACGTCGCTGCGCGCGCGCTGAGCATCCGCCGCAGCCAGACCATCGGCATTGTTCTGCCCGACGTTCATGGCGAGTTCTTCTCGGAAGTCATCCGCGGCATCGATCTGGCCGCGCGGCGCGCGGGCTATCACATCCTCGTTTCAGGATCGCACAGCGAGCCGGGTGAAATGCTCGAAGTCGTCGAGACGATGCGCGGGCGCGTCGACGGGCTGATGATCATGGCTCCCGACGTGACGCTGGCGCCGATCGAGGAGCTTCGCGTCAGGGAGCTTCCGATCGTTCTGCTGAACGCCGCAAGCGGAAATGGCGACACGATCAGTATCGACAATTTCGGCGGCGCCCGCGCCATGATGCATCACCTCCACGCCCTCGGGCACGAGCGCATCGCGTTCGTCTGTGGGCCTGCGCACAATGCGGACGCGCGCGAGCGGTTGCGCGGTTACCGCCACTCCATGCGAAGCCTCCCGGCGGCGTCGGTGCGGGCGCTCGAGCACCAGGGCGCATTCACCGAGGAGTCGGGATTCGCGGCGGGGCAGAAGATCTGTGAGGCCGCGCTCAAGCCGACGGCCGTCTTCGCCGCCAATGACTCGATGGCCGTCGGACTCCTTGCTGCCTTTGCCGCGGCCGGAATCCGCGTGCCGGAGTCGATGACGGTCGTCGGATTCGACGACATTCCGATCGCGCGCTATGTGGCGCCGCCGCTGACGACGATGCGTGTCGACATCGCCGAGCTTGGCCGCCGCGCCTTCTCCCTTCTCCTCGATGTCATCAACAATCCCGTCGCTCACAAGACGCGGCGCGAGCGCGTGGCCACAACGCTCGTGGTACGCGGTACGTGCGCCGGAGCAACACAAGGAACGCCAAAAAAGACGCAGCCGCATCGTGCGGAACGTATTCAGAAGAGTGGCCGGAAAAAAGGAGAGTTGTCATGAGACGAATCCTGGTTGTGTTGGTTGGAGTGGCCTTGTTGATTGCCGCGACGACCATGGTTGCGCAAACATCGACGACGGCAGTGCTTCGTGGGAAAGTCACGAATGACGCCGGCGCCCCGATTGCGAATGCGGAGATCAATGCTGTCGGGGTCTCGACGGGCTTCGTCAAGACGGTGACCTCGCGAAGCGATGGGACCTATTCGCTGTCCGGCCTGCAGCCGGGCACGTACAACATCGTCGTCGCGGCGCCGTCGTTCGAGCCGAAGACGCAGGTTGTCACCGTACTCGTCGGCCAGTCGCTGGTCGCGGATTTCGTCGTCTCCAGCACTCCCGTATTAAAAGAGTCGATCACGGTCGTCGGCAATCAGGCGGTCGAGACTCGCACCAGCGAAGTCGCCACGAACGTTACAACGCATCAGATCGAGAATCTTCCGCAGGACGATCGAAACTTTCTCAACTTCGCGGCGCTGGCACCCGGAATCCGTCTTTCGAAGGACCCATTCCGAAAGACCTTCTCTGGCGACGCGCAGGATGCCGAGCAGACGAACATCTTCATCGACGGCGTCAGTACAAAAAACGACATCCTGCAGGGTGGTTCGGTCGGTCAGGACTCCAGCCGTGGCAATCCGTTTCCGCAGAGCGCGGTCCAGGAGTTCCGGGTTATCACCCAGAACTACAGCGCACAATACGACCACGCATCAAGCGCCATCATCACCGCGGTGACGAAATCGGGCGGCAACAACTTCAGTGGCCAGGCCTTCCTCTACTACCAGCCGAAACAATGGGTTTCCGCCACGAAGAAGAACTTCCAGTACTCGACGGTCACGACGAATACGTCCTACCACCGGATTCAACCAGGTCTCAGTCTCGGCGGTCCGATCATCAAGGATCAGTTGCACTTCTTCGTGACGTATGAGGGCGACGATGAAGCTGCGACGACTCCCGTGGCCGTCACGATTCCCGCGTACAAGTCGCAGTTCTCGCAATATACCGGTAGTTTCGACAGCCCCTTCAAATCCACCCTTGGTTTCGGCAAATTGAGCTGGATGCCGGCCAAGAACCAGCTCGTCGATTTCAGCGCCAATTACCGGCGCGAGCACGAGAGCCGGGACTTTGGCGGTACGACGAGCTTCGAGTCCGCCACCGACTATCGTAACTGGGTCTATGGCGGCACCTTGCGCGATCAGTGGAACAATTCCAGTGCGTTGAACGAAGCCAGCATCAGTATCCAGAAATACGGTTGGAATCCGACGCCGCGCAATCCTGATCTCGTCGGCAAGCTCTATTTCGCGCCGGGCTTTCAGACCATCATCCGCACAGGTGGGAACAGCACGCTTCAGAAATTCGACCAGCGCCGTGTCGAGCTGCGGGACAACTACAACTTCGGCGCATGGGACATGCACGGAACGCACAATTTCCAGATCGGCGGCAACGCCGATTACATGAAGTACAAGATCGACAAGAGTTTGAACGGAAACCCGCTTTACAAATACATCGACGAACCGGCCAACGGGAATACCTTCGCGCAACCCTTCGAGGTCGATTACGGAATCGGTAATCCGAAACTCAATATCAGCAACAGTGAGTACGGAATCTACGGTCAGGACAACTGGACCGTCAATAACAATCTGACCGTGAACCTGGGACTGCGCTGGGATTACGAGTCACATATGCTCGATGAGAATTACGTGACTCCGGCGAATATCGTCGCGGCATTGAAAGGCAAGACCTTCCAGTTCGACGGACGAACGATCTCCATTCCGGATGAGTACTTCTCCACCGGCAGCGAGCGCAAACCGTTCAAGAGCGCCTTCCAGCCGCGGCTCGGCTTCGCATACGACCTCAATGGCGACAGCAAGTCGGTCATCTTCGGCGGTTGGGGCAAGTTTTACGATCGGCTGTTCCTGAACTCCACTCTCGACGAGCGCTTCCGCCTGCAGTTCCCGGTCTATCGCTTCTCGTTTTCGTCGACTGGCCGTCCCGGTACGATCAAGTGGCAGGATTCCTATCTCACTCCGGCAGGTCTGCAGGGCCTGATCGCACAAGGCGCGGCTCACCCTGAGATCTATCTGCTCAGTAACAATACGAAGCCGCCCTATTCGACGCAGTACAACGTCGGATTCCGTCATGCCTTCGGCGAATGGCTGGGATCGGCCAGCTACAACGCGGTGCGCGCCAAGCGTGGCATCACCTACGTCGCTGCATCCGGCACCTGCTGTGGCGCGTTCGCGCCCGGCTACAACGCCGTCATCATCAATGACCCGGTCGGCAAGAGTTTCTGGTACGACGCAGAGAGCCTCACGCTCGACCGTCCGTTCTCCGGAGGGCAGGGTGGATGGGGCGCTCGCTTCATCTATACGCACGCGAAGACGATGCAGAACGGCAACGATCTGTTCAGCCTCGATCTGCCTTCGGCCGCAGCCTATGCGAAGCACCCCGTGCCAGGCTCGGAGCCGAACCACTTCAGCGCCACCGGTATCTTCGGACTGCCGTGGGATATGCGCTTCAGCACCAACGTGACTCTCAGCAGTGGCGGCGCCACCCCGATCACCGACTTCTCGAAGGGCTTCAGTCTGGCCGGCCGTCTCCAGACCGGTGTCAAGAACGGAGCCGTCTATCCTCCCAAGAGCGGTGGCTTCGGATTTCGCGACGTCGATTTCCGGCTGCAGAAAGACTTCAAGACGTTTTCCCGCACCAGCGTCAGCCTCATTGCGGAGGTCTTCAACGCGTTCAATTTCACGAACTATGGCTGCCTGAACGATTTCGTCGGAGACAACAACGATCGTACGACCCTCGGGAACCCGAATTGTGTCGTTTCTCTCGGACGGCGTGAGCAGGTAGGGCTAAAGGTGAATTTCTAGCGTAGGTCGTGGGGAGTCGGGGTGGGGAGTGGTAGAGCGCATGTTGCCCGCGTCCTCCTTCTCTTGTGAGCCCGACTCCCACACTTCATTGGCGACAGTCCTCTCCATGCGCAAGCTCGCGTCTGTTCTAGCGCTGTGCTCGTTGTTCGCCTCCTGCGCCAACGCGCCGGTGCGGCATCGCGCTGTTGTGACCAATCCTGCGGATACGGCGCTTCTCGACGACGTCGAGAAGCGGAGTTTTAAGTTTTTCTGGGATCTCGCCGACCCGAACACGCAACTGATTCCCGATCGATGGCCGACACCGTCGTTCTCGAGTATTGCCGCGGTCGGATTCGGTCTCACTGCGTATGGCATTGGCGCCGAGCGCGGTTATGTGACGCGCGAGGCGGCGGCACAAAGGACACTGGCTACACTTCGTTCGCTATTGGCAATGAAGCAGGGACCGGAGCCGAGCGGCGTCTCCGGCTTTCACGGTTTCTATTACCACTTTCTCGATATGAAAACGGGGGAGCGATTTCTGCCAAATGACGGCGGACATATCGAGCTGTCGACGATCGATACGACGCTGCTCGTCGCCGGAGCGCTGTTCGCGCAATCGTATTTCGATCGCGATAATCCAACGGAGATCGAGATTCGGAATGCGGCGGAAACGTTGTACGAGCGCGTGGAGTGGACATGGGAGGAAGTGCGGCCGCATGCGGTCAGTATGGGATGGACTCCTGAGTCTGGATTTCATACCTACGACTGGCGCGGCTACAACGAGGCGATGATTCTCGTGATCCTCGCATTGGGATCGCCGACACACCCGGTCGAGCCGTCGGCATGGGCTACGTATCACTCGACGGACGTATGGGGCTCAC
Source organism: Thermoanaerobaculia bacterium (assembly GCA_034665065.1). Classification (GTDB taxonomy): domain Bacteria; phylum Acidobacteriota; class Thermoanaerobaculia; order Gp7-AA8; family Gp7-AA8; genus JADGNZ01. Next base: position 16,794 of record JAXDGL010000022.1, read on the forward strand.
CCAATGGAGAGCCGTTTGTCCAATTCGCGCCGCTCTTTGGACATCAATACAGTGAGGTATGGATCGATTTTCGAGGCATCACCGAGCCGGTGATCGCGGCGCACGGCATCGACTGGTTCGAGAATTCGCGTCGGGCGTCCCTGGCGCAGCATGCGTACGCGGTTGCAAACCCGGACGGCTGGCGCGATTACGGCGATCACATTTGGGGATTGTCCGCATGCGACGGCCCGATGGATGCTACGGTGACGATCGACGGAAAATCGCGTGCGTTTCACTCGTACACCGCGCGCGGCGTCGCAGAGAATGACGTTCGTGACGACGGGACGATTACGCCGACCGCCGCGGCGTCATCGATCGTCTTCACGCCAGAGTTTTCCATCCCGGCCATTCGCGAGATGTCGACACATTATGGCGCGAATCTCTATGCGCAATACGGTTTTCTCGACGCCTTCAATCCAACATTACGAACGACAGAGAAATTGAAACACGGCCGCGTCGATCCCGCCATGGGCTGGTTTGACGTCGATTATCTCGGCATCGACGAAGGGCCGATCGTGGCGATGATCGAGAATTATCGCAGCGAGCTTGTATGGAAAACGATGCGCAAGAACGCGCATGTGATCCGCGGACTGAAGCGAGCGGGGTTTACGGGCGGATGGTTAGAGAAGTGAGAAGTGAGAAGTGTGAAGATGAAGAGTGAAGATGAAGGGCTCGGTGCGAACCCGCTGTCATCCTGAGCCGCCGGAGGACACGCAGTGCCGAAGGACGGTCGAAGGACCCCCCGCCCACGTGCAGGTAGGGAGGGGGTCCTTCGACGTCCTCCGGCACTTCGTGTCCTCCGGCAGTCTCAGGATGACAGCGTTACTGGCAGGCCTAATACTGTTTGCTTGCTCATCGCATCCCGCCGATCATCGCGAACGTATCGAGTTCTGGGCTCTCGGCAGTGAAGGGGAGGCGGTAGCGGGACTCATCCCCGAGTTCGAGCGGCGCAATCCGGACATTCATGTCGTCGTGCAGCAGATCCCTTTTTCTGCGGCGCACGAGAAGCTCGTTACCGCGTTCGTAGGCGAGGCCATGCCTGATGTCGCGCAGATGGGCAATACATGGATGCCGGAGTTTGCCGCACTCAACGCACTCGACGACTTGGGGCCGTTTGTGGCGTCGTCGAAGAGCGTGAAACAGGATGATTACTTCCCGGGCATTTGGGCGACGAACGTCGTCGGTACCACGCTCTATGGCATCCCGTGGTACGTCGACACCCGCGTTCTTTTTTATCGCAGTGACGTTTTGGCTGCTGTCGGTTTTCCGCATGGCCCGCGCACATGGGATGAATGGCGGACGGCCATGCAGAGGATTCACGATCAGAAGAAATGCCGCTGGGCGATTCTGCTGCCAACCAATGAGTACGAGCCGATCACCATGCTGGCGCTCTCCAATCACTCATTGCTGCTGACCCCTGACGGCACACGCGGCGCATTCTCCCAACCCGAATTTGCGAATGCATTTGCCTTCTATGTCGATACGTTTCGCCGAGGCTGGGCTCCCGCCGTGAGTAATAGCGAGATCGCAAACCTCTATCAGCAGTTCGCCGAAGGGGATTTTGCGATGTACATCTCCGGACCGTGGAATGTCTTCGCGTTCCGGCTGCGGGTACCGCGCCACATGCAGGATAAATGGGCGACGGCGCCACTGCCGGCGAGCGATCCGCGCGAGCCGATGGGGATTTCGATGGCCGGCGGCTGCAGTCTCGTCGTGTTCCGCGCCTCGCAGCACAAAGCGGCTGCGCGGAAGCTGATCGAGTTCCTCTCCGAGCCGGCCCAACAGGTTCGCTTCTTCCAACTGGTCGGCGATCTGCCCGCGCGGCGGACCGCATGGGAGTCGCCGCTGCTTGCGAAAGATCCGCAGTTTGCCGCGTTTCGCGCGCAATTGGAGCGGGTCGCGCCGATCCCGAAAGTTCCCGAGTGGGAGCAGATTGCGTCCGCGATTTACGATCGCGGCGAGGCGGCCGCGCGCGGCGCGGTATCTCCGGCGGTTGCCTTGCGCGAGCTCGATGTGCGCGCGGATGCGCTGTTGGAAAAAAGACGGTGGATGTTGGGACGGGCAGGCACGACAGCAGGAGCGAGAGCAGGGACGAGGGATGAGGGACGAGGGACGAGGGGGAGCGCGGAGACCATCAGGGATCAGCGCAAAAGCACTGTCATCCTGAGCCGCCGCAGCCGCGCCTCGACGCTGCTCTCACAACCGGCAGGGATCGCGGCGGAGGACGGTCGAAGGACCCCCTCCCCATATGCCGGCGGGTGGTGGAAAAAAACGATCGCATATACGCAGGGGGTCCTTCGATCGTCCTCCGCCGCCGGCTTACGCCGAAGAGCAAGCTCACGAAGCATTGCGGCGGCTTCGGCGACTCAGGATGACAGCCTGTCCTTCGCCCCTCTCGCGTCCCTGCCTCCCTCGTCCCTCGCCCCTCGTCCCTGGTCGACACCATGAAAAACCCCGAGGCACGTGCCGCGTTTCTTTTCCTGTCGCCGGCCATCGTGCTGTTGTCGGTATTTTTCTTTGCGCCGGTCATCGCCGGATTTGCCCTCAGCGTCACCGACTTTGACCTTTACTCGATCGGCGACATTCACAATCTGCGCTTCGTCGCGCTTCGTAATTACCGCGACCTCATCGGCAATCCGATTTTCTGGACTGCCTTTGTAAATACACTCTATTTCGCGCTCGTCGGCGGGCCTTTGACGGTTGCCGTCTCACTTTTCGCAGCACTGCTCGTCAATGCCAAGCTGACGCGGTGGAAGGCGTTCTTTCGCACTGTGTACTTCGCGCCGGTGGTCACGACGCTGGTGGCGGTCTCGGTCGTTTTCAAGTACCTCTACCATCCGCGCTTCGGCCTTATTAATCTCGCTCTCGGTGCATTGCATCTACCGCAGCCCGACTGGCTCGGCGATCCTCACTGGGCCATGCCGGCCATCATCCTCCTCGGCGTCTGGAAAGGCTTCGGCTACACGATGATCATCTTCATCGCCGGCCTGCAGAATGTGCCGGAGGAGCTGTATGAAGCGGCGCGATTGGATGGGGCAGGAATGTGGAAGCAATTCCGGCACGTCACCATGCCGATGCTCGGGCCGACATTTCTGTTCGTCGGCGTGGTCGTGGCAATCGGACAATTTCAGATTTTCGCCGAGCCGTATGTGATGACCAAGGGAGGTCCGCTCAACAAGACGATGACGATCGTCATGATGATGTATGAGCAGGGCTTCAAATTCTGGCGGATGGGTTACGCCGCGGCGGTGGCATTCGTGCTGTTCCTGATTATCGGAGCAGCGACGTTGATTCAAATGCGTTTACGGGAGAAGCAGTGAGCAGGCGGACGCAATCGCTCGTATTGCACTCGTTGCTCATTGGCGGCGGTCTGCTCACGCTTTTTCCGCTCTTGTGGATGATCTCCGCGTCGTTCATGTCGAATGGGGAATCGACGACGTTTCCGCCGCACCTGGTGCCGCATGCGGCAACGCTCGATCAGTACCGGCAGCTCTTTCTGCATCTCAACATCGGCCGCGCTTTTCTGAGCAGTGCCATCGTCGCGGGCATGGTCACGATCTCGTCGGTGCTCTTCGGCTCGATGGCCGGCTATGCGTTTGCGAAGTTGCGGTTCGGTGGGCGCGACCGGCTCTTCGGTCTGCTGCTGATCGCGATCATCGTGCCGCCGCAGGTGGGGATGCTGCCGCTGTTTCTGCTGATGAAGACGCTGCACCTCGTGAACACGTATTGGGGCGTGATCATCCCGTCGATGGTGACGGTGTTCGGCATTTTTCTGATCCGCCAGTTCATGCTCGCGGTGCCACAGGAACTGCTCGAAGCGGCACGGATCGACGGCGCGAGCGAGTGGAGGATCTATTGGTCGGTGGTCATGCCGCTGGCGCGGCCGATCCTGGCCACGCTGGCGACGTTCATGTTCATGTCGACGTGGAACGACTTCATGTGGCCGCTGATCATTCTCTCCAATCAGTCGCACCACACGTTGCCGGTCGCTCTCGCCAACCTCCTCGGCGAGCACGTTCTCGACGTTGAGCTGATGATGGCGGGGTCGGTGGTGACGGTGCTACCAGTGCTGATTCTCTTCCTCGTCCTGCAGCGCTACTACATCGCGGGGTTGATGGTGGGAAGCGTGAAGGGATGATTCGTATCGACGGCGCGGCGACGCCTCAAACGAGCAATCAGGGTGACAGTTCCAGCGTTATTCGGCATAATCACTCGTCCAGATAACCCGCGAGACAACTGCCCGACCTGGCCCCGCGCTGTGCGTGAGCGCTGTTTTCGGTGCGGGAGCGTCTCGCCGCAGGAGCCCATTCATGGCGAATGAATCAGCTGTTCAGCGGTACTCGATAAACTCCCTGCAGTGGCGTCGCGTCGCGATGATCGCAGCCTCGCTGACTGTTGCGATCGTCGCGCTCCTCGGAGGGGCGGCGGTAGCGCTGGCCGCATGCGGGCCGGCTGCGTACACCGTTACTGGGAGCGCCCCTGCCAGCGCGAATTGGACGCAGACTTCCGGTCTCTGGAATCCTCCCGGCGGTTATCCGGGCTGCGCCGCCGGCGACAGCGCCTCCGTGACGAGCGGATCGCCGACGACGATCTTCCTCGACAACACCAGCGCCAGCGCCAACATCACCATCGACACGCTCAATCTCTCCTGTAGCGGTTGTGTGGTCGACATCGGGCCCGGTACGTCGCTGACGTTGAACGGTCCCGGCCCGAGCACGATCGGGAACGGTGCGATTCTGAGGATCAACGGCGGCACGCTGAGCGTAAACGCGCCGCTTACGATCCAGGGCGGCGGAAGACTCAATCTGGTCGACGCGGTCGTCGCTGGTAGCGGAACCATCACCAACTCCGGCATCGTGGAGACGACGGGTGGTTCGTCGACCTCGATCCAAAACCAGGTGGACACAACGCTCGGCGGCGAAGTGCGCGCCTCCAACGGGACGCTCATCCTCTACGGCGGCGGCAATGGGAATGGACCGTACACGATCGGCTCCGGCGCCACGATCAACTTCAACATCGGCACGTACACGATGACGCCGAACGGTGTCATCTCGGGGCCGGGCCAGCTCCAGGTTTCTGGCGCGACGCTCACGATCGGCGGCGTCACCACGCCCGATATTTTTTCGCTCTCGGCTGGTGTTTTGGATGGACCAGGATTCCTCTCCATCGGCAAAGCGTTCTACTGGGATGGAGGGACGATTGCCGGGAATGGCGGCGCCGAGCTTGCCGGCCACGCCACAGGTATCCTCTCCGGAATCTACGGAGCGATGACTCTGACCGATCGCGTCTTCAACAACTATGGGTTTATCGTCTATGCGGTCAATCCGGGCTCAGGGAATTTGCCGCTGACGCTCACCGGAAGCGCGCAGTTCAACACCTATGGGGCCACCGAAATCAACGCAGACGGCTCAATCTTCGGCTCGCCGACGACGAACGTCGGTGTGTTCCAGTCGGGCCAATTCGTGAAGGATACGAGCACCGGCATATCGACCATTGCCGCTCCGATGACGAACGAGGCTCTGGTCATGGTGTTGGACGGCACGCTGGTCATTAGCGGCAACGGCACGCATACAGGCGCTTTCATTCCTTATTATTCCGATACCACGATCGCGTTCTCAGCCACAAACACCCTGGTCAACGGGGGCGGAGGCATCTCGGGCAACGGCAACATCGCCTTCTACGCGGAGAGCGTCACTGAGATCGACGGTTACTATGATATCGGCGGGCAGACATCCATTGCGAACGCAGCAGTGACGTTCGACCAATTCGCGTATACGCAGGACTTCCTCTTCGACGACGCCGGTACGCTTACGTTGCATGACGATTTCGAGCTTGGCGGCACCGGAACCTGGTCGGCGGGAACGATCACGTCCGACGACTGGACGTTCCTTGTAGACCCGGGCGCGTCGCTAACCATTGCCGCGAACGCAATCACGACATTGCAGACGACGGTGATTGAGAACGAAGGGAACCTCTACTACACCGACGCGACCCCAGGCGCCCGACGCGTTCCCATTCGCCCGCTCCTGTTCGGCTCCGGCTATCTCGAACTGAAAGACAGTGCTGCAATCATTAACACCGGGCTATTCGATATTCAGACAGACGCACAGATTGCCAGCACGACGTCCGTTGTCCTCCTCGACCTCAAGAAGACCCGGGCCGCCGGGCGTTCGCGTGCGGTTTCAAAGACGCGCAGCGGACGCGTATTCACGCACCGCGCCCGCGCCACATCGTTCAAGCCCAAGGCGGCGTGTGGATGCCCAAATGAGATCGACAACTACGCCACGATGAACAAATCAGGCGCCGGCGGCACGACCGATTTCGGTCCCGATTTTTACAATGAAGGAGGCGTTCATGCTCTCAGCGGAATCCTCCACTTCCTCGGTTCTTATGACCAGGAAAACAGTGGTCTGCCCTTGACGCCCAGTTCAACGACCCTCGGCTTGGGCAGCATCCAAGTGGGAACGCTCGACCTGAACGGCGGCGTCCTCAATGGCGCCGGCACGATCACCGGTAACCTCAACAACAGCGGCGGCGATGTCGCCCCGGGCGGCGCGTCCAGCACCGGCACCATCACGGTTACCGGTGATTACACGCAGGGTGCAGGCGCTTCGCTTGACATCGAGATAGCGTCCTCGAGCTATGACGTTCTCGCGGTGAACGGATCAACGATCTTGCCCGGCGGCACTCTTAAGGTCACGCTACTCGGCGGCTATCAGCCGGCGAACAACGCAACCTTTACTCCCTTTACGTTTACCCCCGTTCCGGGCAGCGACTTTTCGAACCTCGATTTCCCAACATGGGCGTCGGGCCACGGATCGTTCACAAAGAGTTATGTCACCGGAACCGGCCTCGTTCTCACCGCCGTCGTCACGCCGCAATCCGCCGACCTCGACGCCGATGGTCTCACTGGTCCAGCCACCGTTGACGCCGGCGCGGCGCTCAGCTACACGATTCAGGTGAAGCAAAATGGTCCTGACCCGGTGAGCGGGACAGTCACCGTCGTCAATACACTTCCCGCCGGCGTCACCAGCGCCAGCGGTTCGGGTTCCGGCGGCTGGTCCTGTGGAGGCGTCGTCAGCGGCACGATCACCTGCACGATGGCCGGTCCCGTTCCCGTCTCGACCATGCCGATGCTGACGTTCTCGATGAACGCTCCTGTAACCGGCGGTCCGATCAGCGACAGCGTGACCGTCTCCTCAGCCACGAGCGATCCGAGTCCATCCAACAACAGCAAGAGCGTGAATACGACCGTCGTCGCTCGCGCAGACATGGCCATCACCAAAACCGGCCCGAGCGGTGTTGTCGCGGGACAGAACATCGTCTACACGATCGTCGTCACCAACAACGGCCCGTCCACAGCCACGGGCGTGCAGGTCGATGATCCGACGCCCGCCAATCTCACGTTCGTCTCCAACAGCGGCGCATGCACGACGGTCTTCCCCTGCAACCTCGGCACACTGACTTCCGGCCAGAGCGTGACGATCACCTCGACGTTCAGCACGTCACCGTCGTTCAGTGGCACCGTCACGAACACTGCCTTGGTATCGGCGACGACACCGGAACCGAGCGGCACGAGCGCCAACAACTCCGTCGGATTCTCGACGAACGTCGGCGCGCAGGCCGATCTCCTCGTGACGAAGAGCGGTCCGTCATCAACCAATCCCGGTCAGAACATTACGTACACCGTTGTCGTCACGAACAACGGCCCCTCGCCAGCGACCAGTGTGGTCGTCAGCGATCCGACGCCGGTCGGCATTGCCTTCGTCTCGAACAGCGGCGCGTGCGCGACACCGTACCCATGCAGCCTCGGCACGCTCGCTTCCGGACAGAGCGCGACGATTACGTCGACCTACGGCGTGCCGCCAAACTACTCCGGTGGCGCCATCACCAACACCGCGACCGCGTCGTCCGCGGTGAACGATCCCAACTCCGCGAACAGCAGCGGGAGCGCGACTACCACCGTTGGCGCATCGGCCGACGTGTCGATCAGCAATAGCGGACCGGCCAGCGCGAGCCCCGGTTCGAATCTCACCTACACGATCACCGTCTCGAACTTCGGGCCCTCGGGCGCGAGCGGTGTCGTCGTCTCCGATCCGACGCCGCCCGGTCTCTCCTTCGTTTCGGCGAGCGGCGGCGGCTGCTCGTCCTTCCCCTGCACGATCGGCGCGCTCGCGGTCGGACCGCCGGTGACGATCACCGCCGTCTACAACCTCCCCGCAAACTACGCCGGCGCGTCGCCGATCACCAATACGGCCAGCGTCACCTCGGCCAGCGATCCTAACTCGGGCAACAACTCTTCCACGGTGTCGACCACGGTCGTGGCCCAAGCCGATCTTGGGATCACAAAGAGCGGGCCCGCCTCCATCGTCGTAGGCTCGAATATTTCGTACACCATTACCGTGACCAATTCCGGCGCGCTCGCGGCGGCCAACACCTTCGTCAACGATCCGACGCCGCCGGGACTCACCCCCGTCTCCGTCAGCGGCGGCGGCTGCAACGCCTTCCCCTGCGCCCTCGGTACGCTGGCCAGCGGCGCCAACGTGACGATTACGGCGGTCTACAACGTTCCGTCCAACTACTCCGGCGGACCCATCACCAACACAGCCACAGCCAGCACATCGTCGTCTGAAACGAACACGGCGAACAACTCCTCGACCGCCGTCACCACGATCGCGTCTTCCGGATCCGCCGACCTTGGGATCACCAAGAGCGGACCCGCGCAAGTCAACTCCGAAGGGTTCGCCGACTACAGCATCACCGTAACCAACAACGGTCCGAGCGCGGCCACCAACGTCGTCATCTCCGATCCCACGCCGTCAGGCCTCTCCTTCGTTTCGGCCAGCGGTGCGTGCTCCTCATTCCCCTGCACTGCAGGTACGCTCGCGCCGGGAGCATCGCTGTCCGTCAGCAGCCGGTATCGGGTCAGCGCGACATCGGGCAGTACGGTGACCAATACGGCATCGGTCAGCAGTTCGATCGCCGATCCAGCCAGCAGCAACAACAGCAGCGCTTCCAGCGCGTCGGTCCTTCCCTCGGCGTGCCCGCAACCGCCGAATCCGACCGCGCCGCTTGCCAATAGCATCGTCTCGTCGCCGGTGACGTTCTCATGGGCTCGCTCGTCGGATGCAAGCAGCTATGTCGTTACGATCAACACCGCAACGACCACGCTGAAGATTCCGACGACTTCGAATTCAGTGACGCAGATTCTCGCGAACGGCGACTACACATGGAGCGTCCTTGTCGCCGTCAGCCCGCAATCGAGCTGCCAGCCCGTCAGCAGCGCGTCGATTCCTTTCACCGTTTGCAACAGCGTTGGGGCCACGGTACCCAGCGTGGTCGCCGCGACCACGACCGGTCAGCCCTACTCGGTCGCGTGGCCTGCGGTCGATGGAGCCGTTACCTACGAAGTGCAGGAATCGGCCGACGCCGCCTTCAGTAATCCGGCATCGATCAGCATCGCCGGAACCGGGCAGTCGTACACGAAGAACGTCATCATCCCGACGCCGTTCTTCTACCGGGTTCGCGCGATCGGTCCGTGCAGTCAGAATCCCGGCGCGTTCTCCCCCACAGCTACGATCGTCATTCTCCCTGTGCCTCCGCTCGGGACGACCAACATCAACGTTCCCGTACCGAGCGGCAGCAAGACGCCGGTCACGTTCCCGATTCACGTCGACGGATTGCCTAACGTGACGACCTCCTTCTTCGCCACCGTCGATAAGCCGTGGCTTGCGGTCACACCGACAAACGGAATCATGCCGCCCGAAGGTGTGACGTTCACGATCTCGGCGGACCCGAGCACGTTGTCCGACGGAACGTGGACGGGAACGGTCATCATCGTCTTCGGATCGGGCGGTGTCAGCGGCAAGACGGCTCTCGACGTGGCTCCGAAGACGTCCATCCCCGTGTCGATCAGTCTCACCTCGCCGGTCAGTCCGGGAGCGCTCACGGCACCGGCGTCGACTGCGGTCATCATCCCGTCGGTCGGTCACTTGGCCGGCCTCGGATCGCAGTGGCAGAGCGACATTCGCATCGCCAACATCACGGCGTTGTCGAAGAAAGTGCAGTTGTCGTTCAGCGCCGGCAGCGCAACGTCGCAGGCAGTCAAGCAGACCACGCTCAGCATCGATCCCGGAGCAACAACCGCGCTCGACGACATCGTCCGCAACTGGTTCGGCGTCGGCGCGCAGAATGATTCCTCCAACGGCGTGCTCACCGTGCAGCCTCTCGACCCGTTCGGCAAACCCGACGTGAGCCTGACGAAGTCGACCGTCGCATCGAGCCGAACGTTCAACGCCTCGGCGCTCGGCACGCTCGGTCAGTTCATTCCTGCGGTGCCGCTGGCAAACTTCATCAGCAAGGCGCCGAATTCATCATCAATCCTGACGTTGCAGCAGATCGCGCAGACCGACACGTTCCGCACGAACCTCGGCCTCGTGGAAGCGACAGGCAAGCCGGCCGCGGTGCTCGTCAGCGTATTCAACGGTGCCGGGTCGCGCATCCTCGATTTCCCGGTGAACATCGCGGCGGGCGAACAGGTCCAGCTCAACTCGTTCCTCGCAGACAAGGGCATCACTCTGACGAATGGTCACATCGAAGTGCAGGCCACCGGCGGCGACGGAAAGGTGACGGCGTACGCGTCGGTGATCGACAGCCGCACCACCGATCCGCTCCTCGTCTCGGGCGTTCCGCTCGGCGGCACCGGCGCGAATCGCTTCGTCATCCCCGGCGTCGCCAGTCTCGACACCGCGGCTCCGTGGCGCAGCGACGTGCGCATCTTCAACGGAAGCCTCACGCCGCAGACGACGACGCTCACGCTTTACCCGACCGGCAATCCGTCGGCGAGCGTGTCGAACGACGTCACGATTCAGCCGGGCGAGGTAAAAGCGCTCGACGACATCGTTCACTCCACGTTCAATCTCACGAACACCGGCGGCGCGCTGCACGTCACGACCGCGGTCTCCGTCCCACTCGTCGTCACCGCGCGCACGTACGATCAGACATCAACCGGTACACTCGGCCAGTTCGTTCAAGCAGTGACGACCGCCGACGCCGTCGGTTTCAACGAACGCTCGCTGCAGCTTCTGCAGATGGAGGACTCCCCGCGCTATCGCACGAACCTCGGCATCGCCGAAGTCACCGGCAAAGCCGTGACGGCCGAAGTAACCGTGATCCTTCCCGACTCGAAGGTCGCGCCGAAGGTGCAGATTCCGCTCGGCGCATTCGAGTACCGCCAGTTTGCAATCATCAGCAGCCTCGGCCTCGGCAACACCTACAACGCCCGCATCAGCGTCCGCGTGATCGACGGACAAGGCAAGGTCACCGCCTACGGATCAGTGATCGATCAGAAGACACAAGACCCAACATTCGTACCAGCACAGTAAAGAGTTGATGACGGGCTGTCCGCCGCAAGGCGGGCAGCCCGGGGGTTGGAGTGATGCAAATCTGTTTTGGGTTACCGCGAGTTAACTGTGGGTTGGCCCAACGAGGAGACTCGCCGATGAAACAGGGCACTGCTGTCGCATTTCTTCTCATCGTTCTCATTTCAGTGCCCGCCCACGCGCAGTGGTGGTCAGGTGATCGCCAGGTCCCCGACGAACCATGGCGTCGCGGAAAGGGCGATTTCGGCGCGATGCTTCTTCTAACGAATGACGCAGAGGCCTTCTACGCCGAATGGCTCAAGCCGGAAACACCGACGATCAAAATCACGGACGTAGCGCGCCGCGGGAAACCGATCACGGCCGTCATTCTCTTTACCGGTTGCAGAGCGGTTGAAAGCAAGTGCGACATCCGGGTCGATTTCACGGTGCTCAAGCCGGACGGTTCGGAGTACGGCTCGCAGAAGGACGTTCCTGCGTGGAAAAACGGGCCGGCCGCACCAAAGGGCATCGTCCAGGTTAGCGAGGGATCGCTTGGCATCCGTATCGAACCGAACGATCCCAACGGCAAGTACTTGGTCAAGGCAAGGGTGCGAGATGTGAACGGTAAAGTCGATATTGAGATCGAGCAGCCCTTCACGGTTTCCGAGTAAGCGGCGGCGGATTAGCGAAAGACAACGCGCCGGAGGCGCGAAAAGAGGTTAGCCGGTGGCAAGCGAGGAACGAGCGCAGCCACCGAAAAAACGCGTTTCTCGCAGGCCGCCCCGGCAGGGCGGAAGAGCGGCACACGCCGTAAAATCAGATCGAGTTGTACAGCATTGGCAGATCATCGCGAAATCGTTCCACATCGCCGTGACTCTCTCGATCGTGTAGGCGAATGCGCGCCCCTCGCGGGGCGGAGGACTCATCGCTTGCCACCGGCTAACTCTTTTCGCGCCTCCGGCGCGAGGCTACGGCGACTCTGGCGCGGAGCGCCGGCGTATGGCGGCGTCCCACCGACGGAGCGTTACGACGCCGCGGTCGCGCGCGCTTTTTCAGGACCTCGCACCTGCGCGGTGAACGCTTCGGCGGCTTCGGTGTGGTGGAACAGTTCGAGTGTATCCATCTCTTCGTCGGTCACCGGGGTCAGGGCGAGGTCGGTGTACTTCATGCGCTGCGGATCGCGTTTGATGCGAACGAGGATGCGCCGCAGTTCGAGAAAGAGTGACGCCCAGCGCGTGAATTTTCCGATCGTCTCGGCGATGAACATTGGATAGAAACGCCATGCCGGAACGCGCGGAAAGCCGGGGCGGCGGTCGTTGCGGAACTTGTAGCGCAAGCCGCCGGCTTCGAGTGGGTGGACGCCTTCGATGCCGATCGATCCGCGGAACCAGGCCATCAGCGTGATCGCGTTGTGTGCGCGGCCGCGCGTCGCCACCAGCCGGCGAAGAACCGTCTCGATGTGCTCCTTCGTGTAGTAGGTCTCCCACGCCAGCCGATACGCGCGCTCCCACTCCGCTGCCGGCATCCGCGGATGCGCCGTCGTGACGTGGTTGAGATCGTACTTGTTGAGATCGGGATCGACGTGGATTCCTTTTCGCACGAGCACCTGGTGGTCTTCCGATCCGGGCAGGGGAGTTAGGAAGAAAAACTCCAGAACGTCGACCGGCAGCTCTTTCTTGATGATCTCGATGTCGCGGACGATCGACTCCGGCGTGTCGTTGGGAAATCCGAGGATGTAGCCGGCGTAGGTGATGACGCGGGCGGCCTTCCAGGCCAGGAGCATCTTGCGGTATTCGGTGATCTTGTTCTGGCGCTTTTTTGCTCCGACGAGGCTGTCAGGATTGATGTTCTCGAGTCCGATGAAGACGCGGCGCACACCCGCGCGCGCGCACTTCTCGATGAAGTTCGGGATGCGGTGACAAAGCGTGTCGACCTGGATGATGCAGTGGATCTTGATCCCTTCGTTTTCGCGAAGATGGATCATCCGGTCGATGATCGCTTCCCAATGGGTATTGCGCGCGAAGTTGTCGTCGGTGATGAAGAAGCTGTGCAGTCCCTGCGCGGCGTTGGCTCGGATGATCTGTTCGATGTCATCGGCGGAGCGGCGGCGCGACTTGCGCCCCTGCACATTGATGATCGTACAGAACGAGCACTGGAACGGGCAGCCGCGTCCGGCGTCGAAACTCGTCACACCGCCTGCCGTGCGCCACGCTTTAAGCGCGGTGATGAGCGGAATCGGCGTTCCCTCGATGTTGGGAAGATCGTTCATGTAGTTGTACAGAGGTTTGAGCGCGCCCGCCGCAGCGTCGCGCAGCACCTCGTCCAACCGTCCCTCGGCCTCGCCTGCGAAGAGCGAGACGCCCATCGCACGCGCCTCTTTCATGCCGTCGTCGACACCGTTCAACATGCTGATTGTGCCGGAGACGTGGAAGCCTCCGATGACGACGGCAATGCCGCGCGCGCGCAGCGGACGGGCGATGTCGAGCGCGCGCGGGAACTGATTCGACTGCACGCCGACGAGCATGACCATGCCGCTGCCGGCGCGCTCGATCGTCGCCGCGAGCTTGTCGGGACGGACGCGGTCGTTGGTTTCGTCGATCGCCTCGATGTCGAGAACGACGTCGTCGCCGAGGACGTTGCGCTCCGCGCAGTCGCGCGCAAGGCCGTAAAGTGCGGCCAGTGAGTTCGAGGGGATCGCAGAGCGGAACCACTGGATGACGTACCCGTCGTCGTCGTAGTGAGACGGCTTGACGAGGAGCAGACAGAATCGCTGCTGCGTTGGTTTCCCTGCTTTCATCGTGGTCGAGACCGCGGCCAGTCTACCGGCATCCATTTTTCGCTGCCAGCCCGGAGGAGCGTCAGCCCAAACGATCCTGCGTCTCCGCGTCAAAGAGATGAAGCGATTCGATGTCGGCGTTCATTGCGATCGTCTCACCGGCGCGCGGCGTTTCGGTGGGCTTGAAGATCGCGACGATGCGCTCGCCTCCTGTGTTGGCGTAGACGATCGTCTCGTGACCGACCGGTTCGACGACGTCGACTGCAGCGCGGATCGGCGCGTCGTCGCTCGTGGCTCGATGCAGATGCTCGGGGCGGATTCCGACGATGACGCGGCGGCCTTCGAGCGCGGAGCTTCCGCGAAACTTCAGCGGAAGCGGCAACGTGAATGATGATGATTGCAACGAACCCACGTTCACCGTTGCCGCGATCAGATTCATCGGCGGCGTTCCGATGAATTGCGCGACGAACGAGTTCGCCGGGCTCTCGTATACCTCGCGCGGCGTGCCGACCTGCTGGATCTTTCCGTCGCGCATCACGGTGATGCGATGGCCCATCGTCATCGCTTCGACCTGATCGTGCGTGACGTAGACGGAAGTGGTGCCGAGGGTGGCCTGGAGCTTGGTGATCTCAGCGCGTGTTTGTACGCGCAGTTTCGCGTCGAGATTCGAGAGTGGCTCATCGAAGAGAAAGACCGACGGTTGGCGAACGATGGCGCGGCCTACCGCGACGCGTTGGCGCTGCCCGCCGGAGAGATCCTTTGGCTTGCGCTCGAGAAGTTGCGACATGCCGAGAATCTCCGCGGCATTGGCGACGCGGCGGGCCCGTTCATCGGACGGAACCTTGCGCATGCGCAGACCGAACTCGAGGTTCTCGCGCACGGTCATGTGGGGATAGAGCGCGTAGCTCTGAAAGACCATGGCAATGTCGCGGTCCTTCGGAGCCAGGTCGTTCACGACGCGCCCGCCGATCGAGATCGTTCCTTCGCTGACGTCCTCGAGCCCGGCGATCATCCGAAGCGCAGTCGACTTCCCGCAACCGGAAGGGCCGACGAGCACCATCAGCTCGTGGTCGTGAACGTCGAGGTTGAGATTCTCGATGACGGAGACGCTGCCGTAGCGCTTGGCAACGTTCTGAAAGCTGAGTCCTGACATGGAGGAAGAGTAGCGCGTTTTGTGCGGGTGTGAGTTAGAACCGTTTCACGCGGAGACGCGGAGACGCGGAGAGGTCTTTCTCCGCGCCCTCCGCGTCTCCGCGTGAAAACGGTTTTGTTGTCGAGCTCGCATCCCCGGCACACCGCTCGCATTGATCCAGTATCAATGCCCGAACTCCGCAAACCGCTGATCATCGTCCCGGTTCGCGACCGCCGGCAGCGGCGCCGTATTCTCACGATCCGCAACTGCGCCATCACGATGCTCAGCATCGCGATCGTTCTCGCGTCGATCGCGATTTACTCGGCGAGAGGACAGAAGAGGGCAGACGAATACGGCCGGCTGTTTGGTACACAAGCGGGGAAGCCGAATCACGACCTGACGCGCAACGTGAGCGTGGTGGAGGAAGGATCGGTCACCGATCAGGCCTCCACCGATCCGATGCTCGTCGCGCCGGCGGTCCGCGAACAACTGCTCATGGCGCCGAGCAACGAGGTTCGGACGACGACATCGTCGACGAGTTTCACGACGGCTCCGGCCGTCGTCGCACCGTCCCGCGGCACAGCGAATGGGCACGGCACAACGATCGTCGGCGACGGCAGCGGCGTCGTCGTCGCGCACGCGCCCGCTTCGAGCACTGCGTCCCCACACGTGCTTTCCGGCGGAATCTTCAAACAGCAGTAGCTCTTGTGCCGGGTGATCGCTCGAGCGTGGCAGAATGCGCCGCATGTCTCAGGAAATCACGTTCGGTACCGATGGTTGGCGCGCGGTGATCGCGGACGGCTTCACGTTCGACAACGTGCGCCGCGTCAGCGAGGCGATTGCGGTCGCGGCGCGGACGCTCGCGCCTCCTCCTGATATCGATCGCAATGCGCTCGTCGTCGGATTCGATCGCCGTTTTTTATCGCGCGAATTCGCCGTGCTCGTGGCGGAGACGTTGCGCGACGCCGGTTTTCGCGTCGTCCTGTCGAAGGCGCCGACGCCTTCCCAAACCATCTCCTTCACGTCCTGGCGACGCAAGCTCCTCGGCGGCGTCGTCGTCACCGCCAGTCACAATCCCGCGAAGTACAACGGACTGAAATTCAAAGCGTGGTACGGCGGCTCGGCGTTGCCGGAGATGTACGCCGCGATCGCAGGAGCGCTTGGTCAGTCCTCGAAGCGCGATGGGGGATCGATCGAAGAATCGGATCTGCTCGAAGACTACATCGCCGCGCTGCGAGCACAGCTCGACGTGAAGGCGATGAGCGGGCTGAAGATCCTTCACGATCCGATTTACGGCGTCTCGTCCGGCCTGCCATCGCGCATTCTCGGATTTCCGGTCGACACGATTCGCGGCGAGATCAATCCATCGTTCGGCGGCGTAAATCCGGAGCCGATCCCGGAGAACGTGCGGGCATCGGCCCAGGTAATTCGGCTTTGGCGCGAGCCGCTGACTCCAGAGATTGAACAGAAAGCTGCGGAGATGCTCGGCGTTTCTCCGACTCCCGGCCCCCGACCAGCGATGACCGCACCCTTCGATCTCGCCATCTGCAACGACGGCGACGCCGATCGCCTCGGCATCCTCGACGAGATGGGCGACTTCGTCTCGCCGCAGAAGATCATCGCGCTGCTGGCGCTCTATCTCATCCGCGAGAAAAAGATGAAAGGCGAGATCGTCAAGACGTTCTCGACGTCGCGGCTTATCGAAAACGTGGCCCGCTCACTCGGCGTCGTGATGCACGAGACGGCGATCGGCTTCAAGTACGTGGCCGATCTGATGCTGACGCGCGACATTCTCATCGGCGGCGAAGAGAGCGGTGGCATCGGCTTCGGTCATTTCCTCCCCGAACGCGACGGGATTCTCTCCGGCCTGCTCGTCGCCGAGTGCGTGGCCCATCATGGCAAGCCGTTGTCGGAGCTCGTCGCGTCGATGGAAGAAGAATTCGGCGCGCTGCACTACGACCGCCGCGACGTCAGCCGTCCGATGGATGTCTGCGCGCGCCTGATCGATCGCGTCCGCGCCGGCGAACTGAATGACGCCTTCCCCAGTCGTTTCGCGTCGCTCGAAGAGAAAGACGGCGTGAAACTCAATTTCGATGACGGATCGTGGATCCTCTTCCGCAAGTCGGGCACCGAACCGATCATTCGCATCTACTGCGAAAGCCCCGACGCGGGACAGGTGAAGGAAATGCTCGACGTCGCGGTGAACGAGTTGGATCGGTAAGCGACTTTTTACGGCGGCGGGATATTCCTCTCCGCGCTTCGCCGGATGGCCATGACCTCGCCCACGCACAGCGGAACGCTGGCGTCTCGCCGGCTGGCCCGGCGGCGTCCCGCCGCCGATCATCGCGATAAAGTGCAGACCATGGACACCGACAAACGCTGGCGCATCGCCACCTACGCGATCGTTCTCCTCTGGATCGCTGCGATGGCGCGCCTCTTCATCGCCGATGTCTGGGATGAGACCAACGCGCTCGTCGTCTTCGGCGACGCGCACGTCAGCGCCGGCCAGCTCATCGCCATGATCCTGAAGACGCCGCTGCCGTTCTGGCGTCCGATCCCGACGATTTTCGCGGCGCTGACGATCCATGCGCTGCCGTTCCACATCGCCTGGCCGCTGCTGCGAATCGTTAACATGTTGATGATCATCGGCGCGGTCGCTCTTATCGTGCGCGCGCTGAACACCTGGGCTGAGCGCGACGCGCGGCGCGACTTCCTCTTCGTCTTTGCCACCCTCTTCTCCGCCGGCTCGATCATCGTCGCGGGCTGGTTCGCCAACATCTTTGACGCCTCGGTTCTCCTCCTCATGGCCTGCGGTCTCGTGCTGATCACGCGGCGCTGGTTCGTCGAAGCCGGCTTCGTTTTCGGCTTTGCCTTCTTCTTCAAAGAGACCGCCGTGATGGCGTTGCCGCTGCTCCTGCTTCTCTTCGCCATCGATCGGATCAAGTCTCGCGATGCGGTGCGAGTGGCGATTCCGACTCTCGCCCTCGGTATCCTCTATTTCGTGCTTCGCAGCCTGGTGGTTCCATTCGGCTCCGCCGCTGATACGCACCAATTCCGCCTCGGCATGCTGCTCCCCACCGCCGCGGGCCTGGCCGAGAGTTACTGGCGCGAGACTCTCTGGGGCGCGCCGACGATTCTCGGTTATATCGTTTTTCTATTTTCGATCCTGGCCATGCGCGGCTGGCGCGCGAAGGCCGCGTTTGCCGCATTCGCCGGCGCGGCGATCGTCATCTATCTGGAGATGTTCGCGTACTACCAGGGCGACGCGCTGATCCACTATCTGATGTTCGCGCCGCGCCTCTACTTCATCCCGGTGACGCTGACCCTCTTCGTCTTCGCGCTCGACCGGCGCTGGTGGGCGGTCGCAATTCTCGCCATCCCACTTCTCATCGGCGCCACGGGCACATACGTTCGGTACGAACGTTTTCAGCGCAGCTATCGCAATCTCTATCGCTTCGCGCGCACGGCCCCGAAGCCCGTGCGAATCGACTACGCCATGAAGCCGCTGCACGACCCAACCCGCGGCATCGAGATCGGCGACTTTCCCGACGCAAAACTCCGCATCGATCCAGGCAACGGGCTGCTGGTGAAACGGTAGAGGGCTTGCCTGACTTGCGAGGTTGTCCGCACCACTCGTCCAATCGAGCACCTTCTCCCCTCGAAGAAGCCCGAGGGGAGAAGGCGCTCGATCATAAGTGTGGGCCGTTTTCATCAGGTGCGGGTTGACGGACGGCTGGTTCCGCGGCGCTGAGGTGCTACGATTCGAACGTCTATGTCTACACCTGATCAGACCGAAACCCTCCGAACGCAATTCACGCGCGAGAGCATCATCGAGGACTACCGCATCGCGTGGCGCTCGCGGCAGGCCAGCCTCATCGGCCGGCGTGAAGTTCTGACCGGCAAGGCAAAGTTCGGCATCTTCGGCGACGGAAAAGAAGTCGCGCAACTGGCCATGGCGCGCGCGTTCCGCAAGGGCGACTGGCGCAGCGGCTACTATCGCGATCAGACCTTCGTCTTCGCCTCGGGCATCGGCACGCTCGACGAGTTTTTCGCGCAGCTTTATGCGCATGCCGACACGGAGCACGATCCCTGGTCGGCCGGCCGTTCGATGAACTGCCACTTCGGCTCGCGGATACTGAACGCCGACGGCTCGTTCCGCAGTCAGACGGACGCGTACAACACGTCCGCCGATGTCTCGCCGACTGGCTCGCAGATGCCGCGTCTCGTCGGGCTGGCGTATGCATCGAAGCTCTATCGCGAGCTCGACGAGCTGAAGGCGATGACGCAGTTCTCGCGCAACGGCGACGAGATCGCGTGGGGCACGATCGGCAACGCCAGTTGCGCCGAGGGGATGTTCTGGGAGTCGATCAACGCGGCGGGCGTGCTGCAGGTGCCGATGCTCCTCTCGATCTGGGACGACAACTTCGGCATCTCGGTGCCGAATGAGTTCCAGATGACGAAGGGTCACATCTCGGAACTGCTCAAAGGCTTTCAGCGCGATCCGAAAAAGAAGCAGGGATACGACATCTACATCGTGCACGGCTGGGATTACCCGGCGCTTTGCGAGACGTTCATCGCCGCCGCGTCGATCGTGCGGATGGAGCACGTGCCGGCGATCATTCACGTCGACGAGATGACGCAGCCGCAAGGCCATTCGACATCCGGTTCGCACGAGCGCTACAAGACGAAAGAGCGTTTGGATTGGGAGAACGAATTCGACTGCATTCGCAAAATGCGCGAGTGGATGATCGGGCAGGGGATTGCGTCGGGCGATGAGCTCGACGGCATGGAGAAAGATGATCTCCGCCTCGTGCGCGAAGCGCAGCGGCGCGCGTGGGATGCCTATCGCGCACCGATCGATGCGGATGTGAAAACCGTCCTTGGATTCATCGACGAGCTGTCATCGATCGCGCCTGATCGCAGTGAGCTGGACGCGATCAAGTCGGAGCTGGAGCGCAATCAGGCGCCCTATCGCCGCGACTTCATGCGTGCGCTCACCAGTGCACTCATCGCGTCGCGCGGCGGAATCGCAGGTCACGAGGAGATCGGGAATCGCACCACCGAATGGCGCCGCGACCGCGAGTTCGCCATCTCCGCCCTCTACGACGACGAGTTGTACAGCAGCGGCGTCGAAGCAGCGCTGAACATCGCAGAGGTGAAGGCGGAGTATGGCGACGACGCGCCGGAGAAGAACGGATCGGAGATCATCAACGCCTGCTTCGACGCGGCGATGGAGCGCTATCCGAACCTCGTGGCGATGGGCGAGGACGTCGGCAAGCTCGGCGACGTCAATCAAGGCTGCCTCGGCCTCCAGGAAAAATACGGTCTCTATCGCGTCTCCGACACCGGCATTCGCGAGTGCACGATCGTCGGCCAGGCCATCGGCATGGCCTTGCGCGGACTACGGCCGATCGCGGAGATTCAGTACCTCGACTACATCCTCTACGCGATTCAGATTCTGTCCGACGATCTGGCCACGACGCGCTGGCGCACGCGCGGCGGGCAGAAAGCGCCGGTGATCATCCGTACGCGCGGTCATCGTCTCGAAGG
This sequence comes from Thermoanaerobaculia bacterium, assembly GCA_034665065.1. Lineage (GTDB taxonomy): Bacteria > Acidobacteriota > Thermoanaerobaculia > Gp7-AA8 > Gp7-AA8 > JADGNZ01. Next base: position 37,651 of record JAXDGL010000022.1, read on the forward strand.
AATCTGGCACTCCGGCTCGCCGATGTCGGCGATCATCAACCTCGTGCGCGGCATGCGCGTCTGCGTCCCGCGCAACATGACGCAGGCCGCCGGTTTCTACAACACGCTGCTCCGATCCGACGACCCAGGTCTCGTGGTCGAAGTGCTCAACGGATACCGCCTGAAAGAAAAGCTCCCCTCCAACATCGCCGACTTCACCCTTCCCCTCGGCGTCCCCGAGGTCATGAGGAAAGGGACAGACGTGACGCTCGTCAGCTACGGCGCGACGTTGCGTATCGTGATGGAGACCGCGGACCTGCTCGCACAGAACGGCATCGACGCGGAAGTGATCGACGTGCAGACGCTCTTGCCATTCGATGTCCGCGGCGTAATCGTCGAGTCGCTGAAGAAAACGAATCGCGTGGTCTTCATCGACGAAGACGTCCCCGGCGGCACCACGGCCTTCATGATGCAAAACGTCCTCGAGCGCGACCGCGGCTACGACTACCTCGACTCAGAGCCCCGAACCCTCGCCGCCAAAGAGCATCGCCCGGCCTACGGCTCCGACGGCGACTACTGGTCAAAGCCAAACCGCGAGACGATCTTCGAGTGCGTGTACGACCTGCTGCACGAAGCGATGCCGCGGAAGTACCCGCGGTTCTTGTAGACCGCACCGCTCAAACGCGGCGCGCATCAGCGCTGTCATCCTGAGCCGCCGAGCCGCCCGCTCCACTCTCCACTCTCGCGCTGCGTATGCTCGGCGGCGAAGGACGGTCGAAGGATCCCCCGCCCATATGCCGGATGTGCGGTGGATGCACGAGGCACAGAATTAGGGGGTCCTTCGACCGTCCTCCGCCGCCGATGTGCACCGGTTGTACAAGTAGCGTGAAGGCGGCGGCTTCGGCGGCTCAGGATGACAGCGCTAGGGACGCAGCAACGGACTTCCGCTTCACATGCCTCATCGCATCGATCCATTCCGGCGACGCGTTGTCGCCGTACAAGAAACAATGGGAATCGACGAAATCCTCGCCAGCAAGCGTGAGGACATCCTGCGAATCGCTGCGAAGCATGGGGTCAGCCGCATCCGCGTCTTCGGCTCAGTGCCCCGGCGACGCCGGACCCGATAGCGACGTCGATTTTCTGATCGAGATCGGCGGGGAGACACCGCCGTGTTTCCCGGGCGGCTTGATCGCCGATTTGGAAGAGCTGCTGGGGCGTCACGTCGACGTCGTTGCGCCATCGTGGCTGCACGAGATCATCAAAGATGACGTGCTCGCCGAGGCGGTGGCGCTGTGAAATCGGATGCCCCTGACAGCACGAACAGGTGAGCGCAAACCCCGTTCGTGTCATCCTGAGACGGAGTAATGGGGTCGTATCTGGAAAATTACCTTAACGTTGCAATCGTCATTTCGGGCGAGGGCAGTAATGCAACGGTTAAGTACACTCGAGATATGACCCCGACTTATCCGCGCGGCTCGGACGGGTAGGGAATTGACGCTTCGAAGTCTCTCCTAGGTATGAACGCCTTGAATGGACGCAACCGAGAACCACGAGCTTTTGACCGGGGGACTTTCACCGTTAGCTTGAGTTGGCCCACCTTGCTATTGCTAACATGCATCGCGTGCAACACGGGTTCACCTCCAACGCCGTCGCCGGTTCCCTTATCCCCTCTTCCGTCAGATCGAGCCACGTCTAAGATCATCCATGCCATAAGCAACACCGCAGCCCCGGCGTGTCCGAAGCGATATCCGATCCCTGAATGTGTCCTCTTCGGAGGAGGTTCATCTTGTCTGATGCGTGAAGCTATTGGGCTCGCGAAGCGGGGGGAATGTGCGACCGCTTACCGCTACACGCTCATCACACAATGCGACGATCCCGACGGTCAAGCAGAGGTGGAGGCCGCGGGCGCGTTGGCGGTGTGTAATTACTTGCGGTCTCGGTGAGCGCCAGGGCCGTTTGCGAAAGCTTGCGAGAGGTCGTACTGGGGTCTACTGGAAAACTACCTTAACGTTGCTATCCTCCACTCTCCCGCGAGGCCACAGGTGTAACGGTTAAGTACATTTCCAGATACGACCCCGACTTGATCTTCACGAAGCGATGCCGGAAGTACCCGCGGTTCTTGTAGGGCGGACACCGCCGGGTGCATGTTCGCGCCGTAATCCACTCGCTGTCATCCTGAGCCGCCGAAGCCGCCTGCTCAACTCTTTACTTCGCGCGGCGCGTGCTCGGCGGCGAAGGACGGTCGAAGGTCGAAGGACCCCCTGATTCTCTGCAGGTTAGCGGTGCGCCTTTTGAACCTCGCAATGAATTACGGGGTCCTTCGACCGTCCTCCGCCGCTGATGTCTGCCAGTTGTCAACGGAGAGCGAGGGCGCGGCTGCGGCGGCTCAGGATGACAGCCGACTTTCCCCGGCGTAGACGTTGGCTCGATCGCCGCGCACGAAACCGAGGAGGGTGATGCCGAATTCTCGGGCCAGCTCGATCGCGAGCGAGGATGGAGCGCCGACCGCGGCGAGGATCGGAATCCGCGCCGTGGCGCACTTTTGCACGATCTCAAATGACGTGCGGCCACTGACGACGAGGATGTCTGCGTGCGTTCCGTCGAGAAAAAGAGAGCCGATCACTTTGTCGACGGCGTTGTGCCGGCCGATGTCCTCGCGCACGCGCAGAAGCTCGCCTTCGCGCGTGAATATCGCGGCACCGTGAATCGCGCCGGTGACGTCGAATGCGGTCTGATGACTGCGAAGAATGTCGGGAAACGTCATCAGCAGCGCTGACGCGACGCGGATGTCGTCTTCGATCGGCGCGACGGCGACGCGCAGCGCATCGATCGATGCCTTTCCGCAGACGCCGCACGACGACGTCGCGTAGAAGTGCCGTTGCAGCCGTTGCAGATCGACCGTCACGCCGTCGCGCAGCGCGACGCGAACGACGTTCGGCGAGCCCCAGTGACGCATCGATTCGATGTCGTCGCGGTTGGTGAGGATCGCTTCCGTGAAAAGAAAACCGGCCGCGAGGTCGAAATCGGCGCCGGGCGTGCGCAACGTGACGGAGACCGCTTTCTCCCCGACACGAATCTCGAGTGGCTCCTCGACGACGACGGCGTCGGTCGTCTCGATGCCGTTGCGTTGAATCGGGACGATGCGGGTCTGCATGTGAGAAGGATGAAGGATGAAGGATGAAGTATGAACGGTCAACCAACTCAAAGAACTGAAGGACGGCGTGGGTCACGACACTCCGTTTTTGTTCATCCTTCATCCTTCCGCCTTCATCCTTAGTATTTTTGCGTACACTTCCCCCATGCTCGCCGAGCTCCTGCTGCAGTGGCCTCTTATCCGCCAGCTGAAAACTGGCGCCGACGGCACCGGCGTCGAGTCGATGTCCGACACGACGCATGCGTTGCGGCCGAAGAACGAAGGTGCCGATGTGGCGCGATCGATCTGTCCGTACTGCGGCGTGGGATGTGGTCAACTTGTTTACCATCGCCAGGGGAAGGTCGTCTCGATCGAAGGCGATCCGGAATCGCCCATCTCGCGCGGCCATCTCTGCCCGAAAGGCTCGGCTTCGTATCAGCTCGTTACGCACGAAGGCCGCGCTACGAAAGTGAAGTATCGCGCGCCACGCTCGCGTAGTTGGACCGAGATTCCGCTCGATCGGGCCATGCGCATGGTCGCCGATCGGATGTGGGAGACTCGCAATCGCACGTTCACCGAAACGCTCGACGGCAAGCCCGTCATGCAATGCACCGGCATGGCCCACCTCGGCGGCGCGACGCTCGACAACGAAGAGAACTACCTCATCAAGAAACTTTTCACAGGAGGTCTGGGCATGGTCTGCGTAAGCAACCAGGCCAGGATATGACATAGCTCCACCGTCCCCGGTCTGGGGACTTCGCTGGGACGAGGCGGTGCGACGACCGCGCAGCAGGATCTCGCCAACGCCGATGCCATCCTGATCATGGGCTCGTCGATGGCGGAGAACCATCCCGTCGGATTCCAGTGGGTCATCGAAGCGCGGGAGAAGAACGGCGCGACGATCATCCACGTCGATCCACGCTTCAATCGCACCTCGGCCATGGCCGATTACTGGTTGCCGCTCCGCGCCGGAAGCGACATCGTTTTTCTCGGCGCGATGATCAACTACACGCTGACGAACGAGCGCTACTTCCGCGACTACGTGATCCCGTACACGAATGCCGCGACGATTCTGCGCGATGATTTTCGCGATACCGAGGACCTCGGCGGTCTTTTCAGCGGATGGGATCCGGAGAAGAAGACTTACAACGCCGAGAGCTGGCTTTACGAAGGAGCGGAGACGAAATCGTCCGGCCAGCAGGCAGGGATGGGGGAGGATCGCGGCGGTCACGGGAAAGACCGAGGCGGCGAAGCGCAGAATCTTCATCATCCGCACCGCGATCCGACGCTGCAGCATCCGCGCTGCGTGTTTCAGGTGCTCAAGCGCCACTTCGCGCGCTACACGCCGGAGATGGTGGAGCAGAACTGCGGGATTCCGCGTGAGCGCTTTCTCGAAGTCGCCGATATTTTCACGAGCGCGTCAGGCCGTGAGAAGACCGGCGCGATCTGCTACGCCGTCGGCTGGACGCAGCACTCGTCCGGCGTGCAGATCATTCGCGCCGCGTCCATCCTGCAACTGTTGCTTGGCAACATCGGGCGGCCGGGTGGCGGCATCATGGCGCTGCGCGGACACGCATCGATTCAGGGATCGACCGACATCCCAACGCTCTACGACATCCTGCCGGGCTATCTGCCGATGCCGATGCACAGCGCGGACGACGACACCAATCTGGCAGCGTGGATCAAAACGCATAAGTCGCCGGCGGGATGGTGGAACAACATCGACAAGTACATGGTGTCGCTGCTGAAGGCGTATTACGGCGACGCGGCGACGAAGGAGAACGACTTCGGATTCGAATGGCTGCCGCGGCTGACCGGCGATCATTCGCACTTCGGCTACTGGCTCGATATGGCCGATGGCAAGCTGGAAGGGCTCTTCGTCATGGGGCAGAACCCCGCTGTCGGCGCGCCGAACGCGCGGCTCGAGCGTCGTGCGATGTCGAAGCTGAAATGGCTCGTCGTACGCGATCTCGTCGAGATCGAGACGGCGACGTTCTGGCTCGACTCGCCGGAAATCGCGAACGGGGAGTTGCGAACGGAGGAGATCGATACCGAAGTGTTCCTCTTTCCCGCCGCGTCGCACGTCGAAAAAGAGGGAACGTTCACTAACACGCAGCGTCTCCTGCAGTGGCGCGAAAAGGCGATCGAACCTCCCGGCGACGCGCGCAGCGAGTTGCACTTCATCTATCACCTCGGGCGCCTGCTGAAAGAGAAGGCGACCGATGCGCCGCGCGATACGGGCTTGCGTGCGTTGACGTGGGATTACCCGGCCGAAGGAGGGATCGACGAGCCGAGTGCGGATGCGGTCCTGCGCGAGATACATGGGTGGAAGGATGAAGGCGGAAGGATGAAGGATGAACAGGAACGCGACTCTCAGGCGGACGCTGTTCATCGTTCATCCTTCAGCGTTCATCGTTCGAACATCAAGAACTTCAGCGAGCTTAAAGCCGACGGCAGTACCGCGTGTGGCTGTTGGATCTACTCCGGCGTTTACGACGGCGAGAACAAAGCGAACGGACGCGAGGCGAAAGGCAAGTACGCGCATGGCTGGGGCTACGCCTGGCCGATGGACCGGCGCATTCTCTACAACCGCGCCTCGGCCGCACCCGACGGAACGCCGTGGAGCGAACGGAAGAAACTTGTCTGGTGGGATGAGGCGAAAGGAGAGTGGGCCGGCGATGACATCGCCGACTTCACGAAGACGAAGCATCCCGACTTCACCGGCGATCCGGAAAAAGGTGGCGACGCCGCGCTGCGCGGTGACGCGCCGTTCATCATGCATCCCGACGGCGCGGGATGGTTGTTCGTCCCATCAGGATTGAAGGATGGTCCGTTACCTGCGCACTACGAGCCGCTGGAATCGAATCTCGGTAACGCGATCTATCCCGATCAACTCACGAATCCCGCCGCAGATCGGAAGGAGCGCGCCGACAACGCCTATGCGACCTCGCCCGACGATCGCTACCCATACGTTCTGACGACGTATCGCCTGACCGAGCATCACACCGCGGGCGGGATGTCGCGCACGCTCGCGCATCTCGCGGAGTTGCAGCCCGAGCTCTTCGCCGAAATCTCGCCGGAGCTGGCGAGCGAGATCGGCGTCAGCAACGGCGACTGCGTCATCGTTGCCACGGCGCGCGGCGAGATCGAGGCGCGCGCACTCGTCACCGCGCGCATGCCTTCACTCGACGTGCAAGGGAAGCGCGTACATCAGGTCGGATTGCCGTATCACTGGGGTGGACGCGGCCTCGTGCGCGGCGATGTCGTCAACGATCTCATCGCGATTTCCGAGGAGCCGAACGTGCGCATCATGGAATCGAAGGCGCTGACGTGCAGCGTTCGCAAAAGCGAGCAAGTCGAGTTCGGTTTCGCCGAATGAAGTAAACGGATCGTTGATGATGGCCGTATCCGATGCATGCCCCTGCCCCGGTTGCCCCTGTTCGTTTCCCTTCTCCTGATTGCTCTCATCGGAGCCGGCGCCGCGAAGGCCGGCGCGGAGATTCCGCTTGCTCCTCCGCGCTTTGGTCCATCGAGCACGACGAGTTTTCGCTCCGGCACCGCCGTCGCCAGCAGCGGACACGGATACCTTGTGGCTTGGGAGGAGGAGGGGATGCGGCTCTATCCCTCGGGCACGATTGCGATCCGCGCGCTCGATGAATCCGGTCGCCCGCTGCGGGCCGCATCCAGGGTGATCGCCGAAGGCAGCACACCGTCGATCGCGTGGAATGGACGCGAGTACCTCCTCGTGTTCGGCGACCGGTCGCGATTCGGAGGGTTTCTACCGCTTCCAGTTGCATACATGATGCGCGTTTCCGAAGATGGAACGCCGATCGACCAGGTGCCGGTCGTCGTATCAATGTCGTCGCACTCTGACACGAGCGCTACGTCCGTCGCCTGGGATGGCGCCGAATATCTGGTCTGTTGGAGCGGGTTCGCCAGCGGTGCCGCGCTGGTGAGTTCCGATCTGCACATTCGCCTGATTCAATTCGCGGTCGGACGGCCTGCAAGCGTGACCTCGAATGGAAAAGGGTTTCTCCTCGCCAGTCTGTTTCCTGCGGACTCCGGCGCCGGCTTGCCCACGGTTCGTCTGCTTCCTATCTCGGCAACAGGCGAGGCGGGCGTTGCGCGCGATATCGGGCCGGGAGCGGCCGCGTCACTCACTTCGGTCTACGACAGTTACGAACTGCTTTGGAATGACACTTCGCTTCTCAAGGCGGCCCGTGTGACTGGTGATTTTTCTCCTACGACGCTGACGGCATCGAAGACTGCGTCCTTGCGGGTTGCAGCAGCTAACGGCGCCATCATCGCGTCGTGGGTCGAGTATCCGCATGACCCGGTGAGCTCCACAACGCGCGTTTGCACGCAGCGCCTCGATATCGCGTCTCAACCTGTTTGCTCGGATGAGAACGCGAACCTTCAACATGACCCGGCGATCGGCGTTTCTGCCGCGACGTTCCTGCTTGCATGGTGTGACCGGACGAGTGGTATCGATGAAGTGCGCATTGATGTCACTCCGATGTGGGCGTTGCCACATGCGAGCAGTGAGGGGAGACTCATCTCCGAGTCGGCAGCGACGCAGAATGCGCCGGCAATCGAGCGGCGGCCGGATGGTGGAATCGCTGCGGTGTGGAGCGAGACCGATTCGGTAACGAACCGCCACCAGATTCGCATCGGCGGACTTGACTCCAGTGGCGCACCACTTCCTGATCGCCTAGTCGTCCCCACGATGAACGACCAGTACGCTCCTCAGATCGCGATCGCGAACGGCCACACGCTTGTCGTGTGGAACGAGCTTAACTCTACCAGCGTGCCTATTAGCGCGCAGAAACTCGGAGTGGTTATCGATGACGCGAGCGGCGTCAGTTCGGCACCGATTGACGTCTCGCCCGGCTCCACGGCCGTGGCATTGGCGGCCCGCGGTTCCGAGTTCCTGGTCGCTTCGGTGATTCATCAGAATTACATCGCCTTTGCTGTCATTGATGTCACCGGCCGAATGATCCGGACGGGCTCGATCGACGGTCTGCCGAATGCACCGATGGAGATCGCGGTTGCCGCGACCAGCAAGGGGTTCGCGATCGTTTGGTCGGGAGCGGGCGGTGGGAATCGCATCATGACGTCGCGCCTTGCTGCGTCCGGGCCCGATGCATGGCAACCGTCGGAACCAGTACTTCTCGACGAATCGGCAACATGGCGACTGGGGGCGCCAGCAGTTGCGGTCAATGGGAACCGGACGCTCGTTACGTGGTTGGCGTCAGGCGATACGCTCGTTGCGAACGAGTTTCGCCAGGTGTTGCTCGATGAGCAAGGCGCTGCGATCGGTTCGTATACGGTTTTATCGTGGCAACACTACGTTTACGGCTTGCGGGCGCGTCCCACGCCGGGAGGATTCGCATTGCTGACGCAGACAGCTCTCATTCTCTCGTCCCTCGATGGCCGGGTGAGCGGGGTAATCGATCTGACATTCAAGACAGTTGTTTCCGATTTTCTGGCCGATGGTCCGGCGCGATTCATCATCGCGTACGCGCGTAGCGCGACCGTTGATGAAAACCTCGGCGTGTCCGGCCGCGTTTTTCTCCGCACTGTCGAGCAGCCGCGTCTCCGGTCCTCACGAATGCGATAAGCTCTTTTTCGATGGCCGTCACCGGCTTCCTCACCGATTCCACGCTTTGCATCGGCTGCAAGGCCTGCGAAGTCGCCTGCAAAGAGTGGAACGATGTTCCCGATGACGGCTTCGTGTGGAGCGGACTCTCGTACGACAACACGCTTGCGCTTGGACACTCGACCTACCGTCATGTGAAGTTCGTCGAGCGCGAGCCGCAGGCAGGATGCGGCGGCAATGCTGCGGAGCGGATGACGTGGGAGTTCTCGTCTGACGTCTGCAAGCACTGCGGGAACGCTGGCTGCCTCGAAGCGTGTCCGACCGGCTCGATCGTGCGCACCGAATTCGGCAGCGTGTTCGTTCAGCCGGACATCTGCAACGGCTGCGGCTATTGCGTTGTGTCCTGTCCGTTCGGCGTGATCGATCGCCGTCCCGACGATGGCCGCGCCTTCAAGTGCACGTTCTGCTATGACCGGCAGAAGGCGGGAGCCGAACCTGCGTGTGCGAAAGCGTGTCCGACCGGATCGATTCTCTTCGGCAAGCTCGACGCGCTCGAAGTTGCCGCCGATCGCAGAATCGCGCAACTTCATGCCGCCGGGATGAACGACGCCACGATTTGGAATCCGAAAGAGACCAGCGTCGGCGGGACGCACGCGTTCTTCATCGTTCGCGGCGATCCGCGCGCGTACAACCTGCCGCTGCATCCGGAGTCGCCGACGCGCTTACTGAAACAATCGTGGAGCGCGGCCGCGGTCGCCGCCGGTGCGATGCTCGCCGCGTCATTCCTTGCATTTTCTCTCGGTGGTAGCCGCACTAGCGATCGGAACGCTGGCGTCCCGCCGGCTGGCCCGGCGGCGTCCTGCCGCCGAGGTGCACGATGAGATCGCCGCGAATACCGGATCAAGCTACCGAGAAACGGCTCGAAGAGATTCGCGAGCAGGCCGCGCTTGGGCGGCTCGACGCAAAAGGAGTACGTCCCGCCGGTGCGCCGTTCCCGGAAGCGAATGCGCAAAACGGCTACTACGGACTACCCCTCGTCAAAGCGCCGGTCTGGACGTGGGAAGTGCCGCTCTACTTTTTCGTGGGAGGCGCAGCGGGCGCGTCGTCAGCCATCGCGCTCACGGCACAAATGGCCGGTGCGTCTCGCGCGCTCGTGCGCGACGCGCGATGGATCGCGGCAATCGGTGCCGCCGCGTCCGGCCCTCTTCTCGTTCTCGACCTCGGCCGGCCCGAGCGCTTCCTCAACATGCTCCGTGTCTTCAAGCCGCAATCACCGATGTCGGTCGGTGCGTGGACGCTGTCGCTATTCGGGTCGGCTTCGGCTGCGGCCGTGATCGGTGAGGTGGTTGGGCTTCGACGCGCCGGCGACGTGGCTGCATTCGTCGCGGCCCTTTCCGGTCTTGGCATGGCCACGTATACCGGCGTGCTCCTCGGTGCGACGGCGATTCCCGTCTGGGCCGCGCACGCGCGCACGCTTCCGATCCACTTCGCCGCGTCGGCGCTGGCCTCCGCGACGGCGCTCGTCGAGCTGCGAGGCCACGATGAGACTGCGTTGAATGTGCTCGGCCTCGCCGCGGCGATCGTCGAAACGTCAACGGGCGCGGAGATCGAGTCGGACGATGCGATCGAATCCGAGCCGCTGCGCCATGGCGGAACCGGCACGACGATTCGCATCGGCGGTTTTTTCTCCGGACCGCTGCCACTCGTGCTTCGCCTCTTCGGCATTCGTTCGAAGCGCGCCCGCCGTGCCGCCGCTGCCTCGGCGCTCCTCGGCTCCCTCATCACCAGAGTGGCCTGGATCGAAGCGGGGAAGGCCAGCGCGAAGGATTCGCGCGCGAGCCTGTCGTGAGAACAAGCGAAGCAATTACGGCTGAGGAAGCGCTGTTAGCATCGGCCGCGTGAAAATTCTCGCTTCTCTACTGCTTACCGCAGTTTTTGCCATCAGACCGGGACTGAAGCTGCAGTCGCCGATCGAGCAATCGGCGCGGGCGATGCTCGCCAACTTCGTCAACGGTCAGTTCGACGCCGCGGCGGCCGAGTTCAATGACGCTCTGCGACCGCAGATCACGCCGAAGTATCTGGCGGATGTGAAGGCTGATCTCGATCGGAATGCAGGTCTATTCCAGTCGGTCACTTCTGCGAATCGCAGGACCATCGACGGTTCGCGCGCGATCGAGCTGGTATCGAAATTCGAGAAATCGCTGGTCTCGGTGCGTGTGGTGTTCGATGTCCGTGATCGGATCAGCGCCGTCTACATGAATCCGATTCTTCCGCCGCCGGTCGAGCCTGCGCTCGAGGCCAGTGCGCGCGAGCTCATCACGAATCTCATGAGTGGCCGCTACGATCAAACAGGGGCACACTTCGACGACACGATGCGCGGTCAGTTGCCGCCTGCCGCCCTCGCCGATCTGCATCAGAAGCTTCTCGCCGCCTTTGGTGCGTACCAATCGGTACGGGAAGTCCGTCAGTCGTTCCAGAGTCCCTACCGGATCATCGAGTTGTACGCGTCGTTCGAAAAGCAGCCGATGATCGTGCGTCTGGCCTTCGACGGGCAAAACCGGATCGCTTCCATGCGCGTCGCTCCGGAGAAAAACCAGTAGCGCGGTGCAGAGCCGGTCAACGCGCGACGCGCTTCGTTCTCGCGGTGCGTACATCGAAGATCGCGCCACCGATCGTTCGACCCCACAACGCGCGCATGCCGGCGAAGTAGTAGAAGGCGACGATGATGAGGAATCCGGTCAGCGATGCGATCGAGACGGCGCTCATCGACGATGGCAGGAGCGGCGTGAGCGCCAGGCCCAGCGCGGCGAAGAGCGAAAGGTCGGTGAGGAGTGCCGCTACCTGCCGCAGAAACGACGCGGCCGTGGAGCGGTAACGGGGAGGGGCTTCGCCATCCGTATCAAACGTCCCCGGCTGCAGCTCGATCTCATCGAATCGCATCACACCCTCCCGATCACGGCATCGAGGCTACGGACTTCGTATCCGCGGCGCGCGCCTATGTCACGTTACGCAGCGGCAGGTATTTTACGTAAATTTTGTACAGAAGGTCTTTCGGCTGACCGGAATAGCGTTCCGCCAGCTCCCGGCTCCGTTTCGCCATCACGTCGTTCGGATCGTTCTTCAGAACTTCGTCGAGCTCGCGAATGGCATCGGGAACGCGCTCTTCCTGAAGAGCCGCGGCGGCGAGATTGAAGTGTGCGCCGACGAGCATGCGGCGAATCGACTGGTTCTGCGGGTCGGCCTGAAGCAGCGGATCGAGCGTCGCAATCGTCTCCTGATACTTCTGGTCGGCGAACAATGACCTCGCTCCCTCGAGTCTGGCCGACTGTTGTGCTGCCGCGTCGTAAATCGGTTTCACATCCGCGGGCAGCGGTTTGATTCGTGCCGCGGTGTCGAACGCTTTCTTGGCTGTGTCGTAGTCGTGGGCGTCGTAGGCGGCGCGGCCGGCGGCGATGTTTTCTTCATAGACCAGCGCGGCGGGACGGCCATTGATCATCTCAGCCGCCTGGGCCTTTTTGTGCTGCAGGTCGGCGATCATCTCCAGCGCCTTGTCGTGCTGCGGATCGGCCGGCTTCACATCCTGTAGCTTGGCGATGGCCTCATCGAAGCGGCCACGTTTCGCAAGCGCGTCTGCCTGGTGGAAGGTTGCCTGAGTGGCGGATGGATCATAGGCGGGCTTGGCCATGTACTTCGACCAGGCGTACCAGCCGCCGGCAGCGACGAGCAGCACGACGGCGATCGTGGCGATGATGCCCATCGACCCGCCGCGTTTCGTCTTCGACGGCGCGGCCTGCGCTTTGGCTTTGACCGGTTTCGTGGCTGGAGGAGTAGCATCCGGCGGCTTGAGCACTTCGTACGATCCGCCCAATGCGATGTCGTCTTCGAATAGGTCGCGGCCCGAGGCGATGGGCTGTTGCGGCGCCTCGAATCCGCCGGCGTCTCGTTCCGGCGTGGCGCTGGCGATCCGCTCGAGGTAATCGTGTGCTGTCAGGTTGCCGGGATCGAGAAGCAAGGCCTCGTTGAACTTTGCGCGTGCGGCGGCGTTGTCGCGGCCGTACGCGAGCTCGCCCGCGGAAACAAGCGCGTCCACCTTGCTTTCGATCTCGCGGCGCTTTGCTTTGGCGTCCTCGATCCGTTGGGACGCTTCATCGTTTGTAACATCGATCAGAAAAATGCGCGACCAGAGATCGATGGCTTGCTGATAATCGCCTGCCGCCGCGGCGCGATCACCATCCGCGAGGTATTGACGGACTTTTCTTTGATCGTCACCTTCGGGTGCGACGGGTGCGGTTGAGAAATCAAATCCGCCCGATCCCTGAACCGGCGCATCGAATGAAAACCCGCCGCTTCCAAACGGTGACGCCGGAGGCGGCGCGGCTGTCGCCGGCGGAGCAGGTGCATCGAACGAGAACGCGTCGAACGACAGATCCGGAGCGGCGGCTTTGTCCTCTTCGAACGTGAATCCGAAGTCGGCGGCCTGCGCGGCGCCGCGCGCGGGCGCAGCCGGCGGCGGTGCATCGACGACGAAGGAGGGACTGCCGCCGGAATTGAACGACGATGCCGGAGTGGACGTCGCAGGCGATGCCAGCGAGGCGAACATCTCACGGATCGACGGATGATCGCCGTCAAGGGCTCGTGCTTTCTCGAGCTCCGCGCGCGCTGCGTTCACATTGCCCTGCTGCCGGAACGACTCCGCCTTGCGGATGAACTGATCGACGAACGGCGCCGCTTCCATTCGCTCGCGCGCGGAGTCGTTGAGGGCGCGTGCTTCTTCGTTGGTGAAATCACTTCGCAGCACTGCGGCCGTCAGATCACTCGCTCGCTGGAAGTCGCGGGCAGCCAACGCCGCGCGCGCCTCGCGCAACGCATCGGATGACGATTCAGCGGGTATCAGAGAATCGACATCGATCGGCGCGCTCGGATTCTTTGCTTTCTCCAGCAGCTTCTTCGCTGGATCGAACATCGGATCCATGCGCAGGATGAGGCCGCAGCCCTGCACGACCTCTTCGATGCGGCCGTCCTTGTAGAGCGCGACGGCCTGTTGGAACGTCGAGAGAACGCGATCCTTCACCGCTGACGAGAGCGATGCGTTGCCGAGGTACGTTGCCATGCGTCTTGTGTGCTCCGTGAAAAGTGCCGCGATTATACTGGCACGCCCTATTTTCACGCGGGTCAGGAGGAGTAAGCATGGACATCATCGCAACGAACGACGCCCCGAAGGCGATCGGGCCGTATTCGCAGGCGGTCAAGGTAGGCAATGTTCTCTACACGTCGGGCCAGATCGCACTCGACCCCGCAACCGGGAATCTGGTCGAAGGAGATTTCGCGGCTCAGGCGAAACGCGTATTCGAGAATCTCGAGGCCGTGCTGGCTGCGGCCGGCGCCGGCTTCGACAATGTCGTGAAAGCCACCGTCTACCTCACCGACCTGGCAAACTTCATCACGCTCAACGAGATTTATGCGTCGTACTTCGGCGAGACGAAACCCGCCCGCAGCACCGTCGGTGTCGCTCAATTGCCGAAAGGAGGTTTGGTCGAGATCGATTTGATCGCGATTCTCTAACCGCCTTGAGTCTCTCCGCGTCCTCCGCGTCTCCGCGTGAAACCGTTCCCCAAAAATAAACCTATGAAGAACGCCAAATAACATTTACAATGGCACTTCCGTTGCAGTTCAGCGGCTCAGCCATGACCCCACATCGCAACCTGCTTCTTCTCGCTCTCGTGGGCACTCTCGCAGCGCCCGCCTTCGGCGCAGCACGCCTCACGTACTACAGCAACGGCGCGCTCGTTCCAGTCGCATGGCCCGACGGTTCCTTCCCGATCCGATACGCGATCGACCGTCGCGTGGTGCAGGCCATTCCTCAGGCCGAGGCGATGCTGGACAAGGCGGGGAAAGATTGGTCATCGGTTCCTGATACCAATCTCGGCTTTCAATCGCTCGGCACTGTTGACGGTGCGAACGCCGGCAAGGATGGCCGCAATACGGTCTCGATGGCCGACGATCTTTTCTCCGGTCAGAAATTCATCGCTCTGACCACGAACTGGTACGACGACAGCGGACGCATCGTCGAGGCCGACATGCAGATCGATCCGATGGCCGTTTCCGGCGGCTACAACGTGCAGCAACTCGTCGAGCACGAAATGGGTCACATCCTCGGGCTCGATCATTCCGCAGTGCTCTCGTCGGTGATGTATCCGTACGTCGGAACCGGTAGCGCGGCTGGACTCGACAGCGATGACCGCGTCGCGATTTCGTCGGCGTACGCGAAGTTGCGGCCGGCTGCCGGCGGCACGCTCGAAGGGCGCGTCTACGGTGACGATGGTGGCATTTTCGCGGCGCAGGTCGTTGCTGTGAACGAACGCGGCGAACCGGTGGCGACGGCGCTCTCCGACAAGAGCGGCAACTTCACCCTGCCCGGCATCCCGGATGGAACGTACCGCATCTACGCGGAGCCGCTCGATGGACCGGTGAACGTGCAGAACCTTGCGGGATACTGGCAGAGCGCGAAGGTCAAGTCGTTCCCCACGCAGTACGCAGGCGGAGGAGCGCTCCGCGTCGAGAGCGGACATCTCTACGGCAACATCAACGTGAATGGCTCCGGCTCCGTTCTTCTGAATCCGAAGTGGATCGGCGCGTGGCCCGCTGGCTCGGACAGCGTGTCGCTCCAAGCGATGCCTGCGATGTTGCACGCCGGTACCACGATCACGCTCGGTGTCGGCGGCGACGGCTTCACTAGTGGCATGACGACGTTCGACGTTCCCAATCCCGGTTTTCACCGCATTTCCGATTTCAAGTGGGCGGCGAACTACGTCAGCGCGACGTATCAGATCGATGGATCAACTCCCGCTGGGTCGCTGGTCGTGATGGTCAAGAGCGGCAATGAGACCGCTGCGCTAACGGGCGCGTTGCGCATCGAGTCGTCCGTCCGCGGCCGCGGCGTGAAGAAGCTCTGACGTATACTCCTCCGAAATCCAACGGAGGACTCCCTATGAAACTTCGCAATCTTGTGTTGTCGCTGACTCTCTGTGCGCTCGCACTCCCTCTCTCAGCCGCTCACCTGGCGAAAGCCGGCAAGTGGCAGGGCACGATGCAGATGGAGATGCCCGGAATGCCGATGAAGATGCCGGCCCAAACCTTCGTCCACTGTGTTACGAAGGAAGAGGCGGAGAATGCCGAGAACCTCATCCCGAAGTCCGGCGACAAGCGCGGCGGTTGCGTCTATACCGACGTGAAGGTCGATGGCAGCACGATGACCTGGAAGATGAAGTGCGAGAAGTCGGGCATGACCGGAACCGGCACGGTGACCTATCACGGCGATACCTACGAAGGCTCCCTGCAAATGAAGGCGGGAGACCGCGACATGTCCGCCACCTACTCCGGCAAATACCTCGGCGACTGCGACGGCACGGAGAAGTAGTTTTTGCTAATGGATAATTGACAGTTGACAATGGACAGCGCCGTTCATCCCGGTTCACTGCTGGTGGATGGCGCTGTTCTTTTGATTTTCTTTGATGTTTTGATGATGCTTGTCAAGAGTCGGAGAAGTTCGAGGTTGTCTTGATGGAGTGAAGCGAACTGCACATCCGGTAGATAGTCAGTTCTCTGAAGCAGAAGTAGCCAATACTCACTCTCGTTGGCCTCCTTGAGCGCAATCGCCATCTTGTGGACAAAGTCCGCTTTGCTTTCGGCCTGCTCGGCTTCGCGAATCATTGCTCCAATCGCCGTCCCCGAGCGAAGCAACTGTTTGGATAGAACGAACTCGTGCCTGGTCGTCGATAAATGCTTGTACAAGTTGACGATCCTGACGGCGAAGGCGAACGATTTCTCCAGGACGGCATTAGCCATCGCTAACGTTGTCCATTGTCAGTTGTCAATTGTCCATTCTCTTCGCGCTTCGCCGCGTACCAGAGCTGTCCTACCAGGAGTAGCATGCCGAGGTCGCGGGCGATGTCGGCTTTCATGTCGAAGATGCGTTGCTCGTGGGACTTGCCGCGGTCGGAGACGTTGAAGCAGCCGCAGTCGATGGCGTTATCGCGGCTGAGGTTGATCGAGATGGCGATGATGAAGATCACCAGCATCGCGCCGACGACGTTTCGCGCCGCGGATTTCCAGACGCCGAGGATGAGGGCGAGGCCGGCAAGCATCTCGATCCACGGCATCACCAGCGCGCTGAAATTGATCAGCGAGCCCGGTACGAGCCGGTAGTTGTAGATCATGTGCGCGAATGAGGGCGGATCGGCGATCTTCGGCCAGGCAGCGATCACGAAGATCGCGCCGAGCGCAATCTGCACGCGGACGGTGAGCCAGGGGCTGGTCAGAAATCGCTTCACGGTTTGGCTCCCGTGTGGACCGCTCCGCCGCGTTGCTGCCAGTCGGGGAAGCCGTCTTTGTAGACGTAGACGTCGTTGAATTGAATGCCCCACAGCTTGTGCGCCAGCATGTGCGAGTCTTCGCAGTCGCCTCCGCTGCAGTAGATGACGATCGGCAGGGCTTGCGCTTGCGGATCGCTCCGCTCTTCGAAGAGCTTGTTCACCTTGTCGTCGATGTCGGACTCCCACACCGAGTAGGTCCGCGCGCCACTGATGTGACCCTGTTCGAAGACCGAGGTGCGGCGTGCATCGAGGAAGAGGACGTTGTGATCGTGCAGCCACTTCACATCAGCGAACGCGATCTCGATGTATGGCTTGTCGGGATGCGGAGGGAAGCGCTTCTGCGGATCGTCTTGCTGGGGAGTGGGGAGTGGGGGGTGGGGAGTGGGAGCAGAGGCTGATGGCGGGATGGCCGGATTCTTTGCCGCCGTCGATGTGACCGGCGTGACGCCGGCCGTGCTGCCCGCGCTGCTCGTGGCCGGGTTCTTCGCGGCGGGATTGAGCCCGACGGTCTCGATCGCCGCAGTCGCTGTCGACGGCGCTGCCGTAGTCACCGTGGCGGGCGCGATCGTGGAGACTGAGGGGCTCGTGGTCGTAGTGGCTGGCGGAGTCGTCGCTGCGATCTCACGCGGCGGCACTTTCAGCGCGTTCGGATACGACCCGATCAGCGCCATCTTCCGATCGCGCGACGCGAAGGCATTGGCGACGAGCGCCAGAACGATTCCGGCAACGATGAGCGCCGCGGTCTGCAGAATAGTTTTTCGGTTCATGTCGATGGTGAGACGCGGTTAGGGCCTCCGGCGTTTCGCGGAAGAGTAGCAGGCTTCCCTGATTTCGAGACCAGGCGCAGCCATCCCTGCCTTGACGGCGAAACCTTCGTTTCCGCTACTTGCTCCCCATCGCGGCGATGCGTTTCTGTGTGAGCTCCCATCCGCTGGTTCCGGTCAGCGCACCCTTTTCTACATGGTTGTACGAGGAGAGAGCGACGTCGCGGACGCCGTAGTTTTCGGCGATGCGGCCGAGTACGAACCAGTCATCGCTGCCTGGCTCGTCGGAGCCACGCCTGTCCATTGCCTTGAGGAGTGCCTGGCGGGACTCGACGCTCTTTCCAATCTCCGCATAGAGCGCGGCCAGGGTGTTCAGGCTGGCGTACGTGGCGCGAGCATCGTCGGCGGTGGCGCGCCGTGCGTCGTCGACGCCGCGATCGAGGTCCTTGCCAAGAAAGAGGGTCAGCCAGGCGGTTTCGTTGTAGTCCTCGAGAGTCGGTGTGATCTCGTCGACGGTGCGTCTCGACCAACTCACCGCGCCGGCGTAGTCGCCTCGCTTCGCGCAAATGCGCGCCAGCGCCCGCATCGCGTCCGCATCTTTCGGCAGGCGTGCCAGCCGCTCCTTGGCGATCATTTCCGCCGCGGCGTTCTGATCGATCATCATGAGCCCGCGCGCCCACGATGTGAATGCGGATCCCGAGTCGGGATGAGCTTTCGACAGGCGTTCCGCGATCGGTACCAACTTCTCATAGTCTCGAAGCCGCGCGTACGCGGCGATCAGCACCATGTCGACTGCCGCGCGCGCGTCATCGGTGGGCGCGCTATCGCGTAAGGTGGCGAGAAGGGGAGCGCTTTCACTGGCATACGTTTCCCCGACCATGAGCGAGGCCGCGGCGAGCTTGATCTCATCGAGCGATGCCTTCGGCTTCTCTTTCTGCCAGAGCCGCGGGAATGCCGGCCCTGCCAGCGGATCGTCGCCCCCTCCCACGCTGATCGATTCGCGCGCCCAGTTCAGCCAGATCCGCGCCGCTTCGATCTTGCCGTCGTTCGCTAGTTTCAGTGCAGCGCGGCCGATCGTATCGGGCGTCATGCTCATCGCCGCAATCAGGTATTTTCCGTCACGCCGCTGAAGAAAGTAGGACAGGTGGCTGGCCGTGGCAGCGCCGAAATTCGAGCGAAGGCGCAGCCGGTATCCGACCTCGTCGTTGCCATCCTGCTGCAGCTCCACGCCGCCACAGAAAAGGTCGATGATCACGTCCGGATTGGTTTCGTTGTCGCCCAGCATCGCGTGAAGCGAAAGCTCCCGGTCGGCCATCGACTTTCTGTCGAGCTCCGGCACGACGAGTGTGCTGAACAATTTCCAATCGTTCGAGAACACGGCAACCATCGTCTTCACGAGCAACGACTTGAACGACCCGTCGTCAATCGTTTTTTCGTACGGTTGCGTTTTGCGCAGCACCTGCTCGATGGCCAGCATTTGCGACGCCTGCGCCGATCCCTTCGATGCGGCCTCGAACATGTCAGCGGCATCACTGTAGCGGCGCAAGGACATCATCGTCCGGGCCACGGCAGCTCCGTAGTTCTGCCGTGTTGCGTCGTCGAACGCAGACAGCTCTTTCAAGCCGGCGGCCGTGCCCTCCGTCGCCACCACCGAGATGATGTGAAAGAGATCGCGCTGCTGCGGGTCAGTCTCTTTCTTCGCCATTTCTTTGACTTCGTTCCATCGGCCGGCGTGGCTGAGAGCGAGCATGAGAGGAGGTTCGTAGCCAGCCGCGTCCTTCCCGAGGTCCTTGAGCAGGGACTTGTACTCATCGATGGACTCATCGAGGTGCGCATTGCGGCTGAACTTGAATGGTCGATCGTCATACGTGAGGAGGTCGGCCAGCCGGGCTCGCAATGCCGCGTCGGTCGGATCGAGCGCTTTTGCTTTGCGCAGCGCGGCGACGGCGCCGGGAACGTCGCATCCGCGGCGCATGTGACGGCCGAACAGATCGCTTTCGAGCGCCGTGGCCAGGAAGGCGTAGGCTTTTGCATTCGACGGCTCGATCGTCACGGCGCGCTTCGCCTCGTCGCGCGCTGCTCCGCCGAGGCCCCGGCGAGAAGCGCGCGGGCGAGCTCGATGTGGTGTTGTGCCTCCTTCGGATGAAGAACCGCGAGCTTTCGGAACTCGGCAAGCGCGGCGCCGATGTCGCCGGCGTTCAGCTTGGTCTGACCGATCGCTTCGAATCCAATGTGAACGCCTTCGCTGCGCGCGAGCTTGCTCACCGCCACACGTGTTTCCTCGAGCTCGCTCGGCGTGAGACGGCGCTTCCCGCTGTCGAATACGAGGGTCGCGACAACGGCGCCTTCGTGGTCCGCCGCGTACTCGGTCGTCAGCGTGTTCGTTCCTAGTTTCGTCGTCTCGTTATGAGGCAGGGTGCGCGCCACGAATCCGGGCGCCGGGATGATCCGGTACCGCCATTCCTGCGTCGAGGGAAGCGGAATGAGGAAGTCATGATGCCGGGGCTTCTCCGGCTTGGCGGCCTTCGCTTCCGTTGTTTTTTCTTCGTAGTTGCGTAAGAACGACGGAAGCATCGAGACGATGTCGTACGTCGGAATCAAGACGTCGGCGTTTCCCGACGTGACGATCCCGCTTTTTGATTTTGACACCTGAAGCGTAAGGTGGAACGGTTTGGCGAAGTCGTGGGGCTCGCCCGCCTCGTAGCTGTCGAGCTTTGGCGCGACGTAGTAACTGGCCGCCGATTTTTCCAGCGACTCGCGGTACTCTTTTTTCGCGGTGGTGGCGCAGTTGCGGCGAAGCGTCGCGTCTTCCGCCCACGTTCCTTCGGAGACTTCCGTAACGTGCGCCTTCCCTTCTTCAGGCAGCGTGAACGTTCGCGTCTGGATGTACCGATTCGCCGACGAGGACGCCTCGGGTGTGCGGGTCAGAGCGGCTGTTTCTTCTGTCGCAATCAACGCCATCCGTCCTTGATCTTCCGCCGGCAACTGGCCCGGCCGGGCGAACTCGTCGGTCGGATCGATCCAGAGAATCGGAGCATCACCCACGGCATCGACGGCGACGATGGCGTGATTGAAATGGTCCGCGCCCGGTAATTCAGCGACCGTGTCGAAGCCGTAGCCGGCGTCGAGCAGCGCCACGTGCGCAGGAATGCCGGCGGTACGCAGCAACGCCACGAGCAGCGTCGCTTTGTCTTTGCAATCGCCATACTTTTTCTGGAGCACGCTCTTCGGCGGCCGCGGAACGATCGAGCCGTCGCCGACTTCGACGCCGGCGTAGCGGACATCCTTCTCGATCATGTCCAGCAGCTTGGCGATGATCGCTGCGCGGTCCGTTGCCGTTCCTACCGCGCTCGTGACGATGCTCTTCAGATCGCCATCGACAGCGATCTGTTTGTCGACGATCGCGGAGTAGTTTCTGGCGATGTCATGCCACGACGTTCCCGTGGCATAGGCGACGTAGGGCAGCGTCAACTCGTCGGCAGGAAGATATTGCTCGTCGTCATCGAACGCATCGGTGTGGCCCTTCTCGAAAACGATGCGCTTGCGGCCGTTCTGCTCGGTCGTGCGCGGCTCGAACCCCGCTTTGTTCACGATGCGGGGCACGACGGAAGCGGCTGTATCGAGGACCAGCCGCTGCCGCTCGAATGGCACGCTCGATCCGAACAGGAAAAGGCCATACTTGCCTGCGCCTGCAATCGGACTCCGTCCTTCCAGCGTGATGACTTTTTCGATGATCGCGCCCTCGGCCACGCCCGGCAGCGGCGCCCGCACGACGCGCTGGTCGCTGAACATGTCCGGCTCTTTGTCCGCCGTTGCCTCGGTGATCGCTTTCGGATCGAGCGTGTGAACCACGCCGTCCTTCGTGATCACGCGCGCGGCAATCGTCGGTTTCTCGTCGTACCACGGAGCCCATGACGCGCTCGCGGTGCCGGCACCGTCGACGCCGTCCGCGGTGGCGATGTAGTCGATCTGCCGCAGGACCGATTTCACACGGCCATCGGACTCGAACGTGATCGTCGCTTCATCGAGCAGATAGACGATGTTGAAGTCCTTGGCGTCCACCTTGCGCGCATCGGCGAGCAACGACTTCGGGTCCGCGCTGAATGGCGGACCATCGAGGGATGACTGCGCGGCAAGAGAAAGCGTGCAAGACAGTGTGGCAACAATGAATGCGGCGCAGCCGAGCGCCCGCCGGAGGGATGCGGTCATGTGAGTTCCTATCGGGAAGAGATGGATGTGCGAGCGGGGATCATAACATTCGTCGCGCAGATCAGGCGTTGGAGGAGGGCCGATCACGCGGAGACGCGGAGACTTGCTTAAGGTGCACTCATGATGGTCACGCGAAGACGCGAAGACGCGAAGAGAAATGGTTCGCATCTTTCCGGCGTGAGCACTTCACGGCTTATCCAGGGACGGTCGCAGGAAAGTCTGATGCCCCCGATCTTCAGCGGCCCCTTCCCGAGATCATAGCTTCTGCCCTTCGCAGGCTAACCTCGAAGCAGAAAGGTCTTCGGGTATTTTCCTTCATCACAAATCTTGAAGGAGCCGAAGTCTTTGACCCACTGTCCCTCCGGCGCGTCCGGGGCTGACTCCCGCCAGAGTTTGAGTTGGTAGAGGTCTTCGACGGTGATCTTGCGATCGCGGTCGCGGTCGAACAGATGATCAGGCAACGCCGGTGGAAGGTCGGTCCATTGAATCCGCGCCACGATTCCTATGGTTCCCCGAAGGTCATGCGCGCCAGTTCTTCTTTGAGGCGCTTCTGCTCTGTGCGGTCGGAGGAGTGGGCCAGCCGCTCGGCCAGGTCGAAGAATTCGATCTTCTCGCGTTCTTTCGCCGCGAGACCGCTTTCGATCAAATCGACGATGACGCGGTTCGCGCTGGTGCGGCGGCGCTTCGCAAGCGCCTGAACACGCCGTGCGATGGTCGATGGGAGACTAACGCTCTGGCGGACGCTCTTCTGTGGCTGGGCCATGACTCATCCTACACCGATCTGCACCAACATGCACCAACCGATGACAGAACAGAAAGGCTGACCCTGTCCGCTTCTCGCTCCTGGCTCCCTCGAAGCACGCCTGACTCTTCCCTTCGAATGAATCGAAGATGGAATCGGCTCATACCGTTTGTGACAACGGTGTCTGACGAGCGTACGCTGACGCTTACTGAAGTATGAAGGCTCGTTCGTCAGCGCATTTTGAATCTGCTTTTTAGTGCGGAGAGTTCTGATGCCTCACGAAAAGACTATGTTTGATTACCTGAAGGAGTTTGCGCTCCGCGCCTCTAGGCACGTTGCGCTAACTGCGGGCCTCGTCTCCCTCGCGAACACTCCGGCAGCGGAAGCCCGCGAGCCGCTCGTGCCCGAGCCCAGCATCTCCGCAAGAGGCTTTCGGAAGTATTCTGGCAAGTACATTCTAAAACGAACGCAAGGCGCAGCCCTTCGCTTAGCTCAGCATCGATCGCATGCGTCACATGCATCACATGCGTCACATGCTTCCCACTACTCGGGAAGCACCGGCTATTCGCCACCACCGCCTGCTCCCCGCCCGGCTCCTCAGCCACCGCCTCCGGTTGTTCAGCCTCCACCGGCTCGCCTACAAGAAACCGGATGGCGTGACTCGTTCGACGAAAACGTCGTTGCGCCGAGGCGGTGGCGAATCAGTACGCCGCTCGATACGCCAGATGGTCTCGTAACGGTGCTCCGATCAAACGAGCATCTTGAGATCGCGCCGCGCGCCAGCCATTCGGGCCACCACTTCAACGGATACTCTACTGAACCACTTAATCTCACCAACTCCTCCGTCCAGGTGGAGTTGGTCCGGGCCGCGTCGCAAGGAGCGGAGACGATCTTCGCCGCGGCGCTAGACGCAGAGAACTGGTACGGGTTCCGTACGCGCGGTGAGAACCTCTACTGCGAAGCCCATGTGCGCGCGGTGAAGCGCGCTCACACAGTGGTTTTCAACTCGGTTAGCCATCGGCACCTCCGGGTGACGCACGACGCCTCACTCGGCGTGATTGCTTGGCAATCGAGTCCGGATGGCATCCGCTGGGCTACCCTTTGCTCGGAGGCCGTGGAAGTTCCTGTCACGGCAATGCGCGCCGTTCTCTCGGCAGGTACGCGCATTCCGGTCGCGGCTCCTGGCAATGCGATCTTCGACAACTTCGAGTACGGCGAGCATGAGTAGCCCAGTGCCGCCTTGGGCGAAGATCTCCGTGGATGGTATTGCCACGCTCGATCTCTCGCTCGTCAGCTATCCAACCGAGGTCATCGTGCGCACAGCCTACGATTTCACCGACCGGTTGTTCATTCACACCGACCCGGCGGCGGACGGCCAGCGCGCGACAGTGACCCTTGTTTGCAAGCGAGGCGACACGGATCTCGCAGTTTTGATTGGAGAGTTCACCAACGCCCTCCTGGATCATCGACTGCGCCGAGATATCGCCTTGGAGACAAAGATGATTCGCGATCTCATCGTCGCACAGGCGTTCATCGAGGCTGATCTCCTCGATCATTCGGAGGCGGACTCTGACTTCGAATCTGATCCCCGCGGCATCTCGCGCGCCAGCGTTACGCCGCGATGACCGGCCGGTTCGAGGCGCTCGACGCGTTCGTACCTCAGCGACGGTACGAGTTCCTGCCGTTCCGCTTTGAGCGACTCCGCAACCGCGTCCTCGCCGTAAACGAGGTCGGTGAGCACCTTTTCCTATCCTTGGAAACGTTCTCCGACTTCGTCGGCCATTCGCTCTCTTCGACGAGTGAAGTCTACGCGGATCTGAAGTCGAAACATTTTCTCTACGACACCGATCCCCAGACAACGATCGAGCTTCTCACCACCAAATACCGCACCAAGAAGTCGTTCCTGGATGGCTTTACGAAACTTCATTTGTTCGTGGTGAGCCTCCGGTGCGAGCACTCTTGCCACTACTGCCAGGTGTCGCGCGTTAGCACCGACCGCACGCAATTCGACATGTCGGCAGCGACCGCCGAACGCGCGCTGGACCTAGTCTTCCGGTCGCCAGCGAAAGATCTGAAGATCGAATTCCAGGGCGGCGAACCGCTTCTTAACTTTGAGCGGATCGTCCAGGTCGTTCTGGGGGCGGAGGCCCGCGCGGCATTAGCAGAACGGAATGTCCAATTTGTCGTCGCGACCAACCTCGCGCTTCTCGACGAGGACATGCTCCGGTTTTTAGCCGACCACAGAGTCGCGCTCTCGACTTCGCTCGATGGGCCAGCTGATCTGCACAACGTCAATCGGCCGCGTCCCGGCAACGACAGTTACGAAGCAATGCTCCGGAACCTCACGAAGGCCCGCGCCGTTCTCGGTCATGACCGTGTATCCGCGATCATGACGACTACGCGCGCAAGCCTGGCGCGAGGCCCGGACATTGTGCAGGAGTACGCTCGCCTCGGATTTCACGAGATCTTCTTGCGATCGCTCAGCCCGTACGGCTTCGCGATCAGGACCGCGCGCCGCATCGGCTACACGGTGGAGGAGTTTCTCGCGTTCTATGTCGAGACGATGGATCAGATTCTTGCGATTAACCGCGCCGGCACGTTTTTCGTCGAGACCTACGCGCAGATCCTTCTCACGAAAATCCTCACGCCGTTTCCGAGCTACTACGTCGATCTTCAGAGCCCCAGCGGCGCTGGCATCGGGGCCGTTGTCTACAACTACGATGGCGACGTGTACCCTTCGGATGAATCGCGGATGCTCACGGAGATGGGAGACTGCTCGCATCGGCTCGGCAATGTTCACACGGACTCGTACCAGGAGATCTTCGGCGGCAAGACGATACGAGCGCTTGCCGAAGCATCTATTATCGAATCCCTTCCCGGCTGCAGCGACTGCGCGCTCCAAACCTATTGCGGCGGCGATCCCACGTTCCACTACGCCACCCAGCACGACATGGTCGGCCATCGGCCGACCAGTGATTTCCATCGAAAGAACGCGTTCATCATCCGTCATCTCCTGGAGCGCCACGAAGACGATCCGTCTGCCCGCCGGATTTTTGCGTCTTGGGTCGCGAACAAGCCGTACCGCGAGCTGCTTCGGGAGGAGTGCGCGTGAAACTGCAAGCCCGCGCGAAAGTGCACGGTGTCTCCGAACCCTGTTTGCTCAAACTTCGGACCGGCGCTCCGCAAGCCGCCAATCCGGAAGCCGTTCTATGGAGCGGAATGACGCTGCCTCCCGACACCGTACCCGGAACGATCGTCGCGCCGATGATCCGTAGCATCCGGCGGGGTCCGCAAGCGGTTGTTTACGACGTTCCTGATCTCCATTACCTCTCCGACGGCGATGTGATTGCTGTCCGGCCAGACGGATTCGTGCGCGTGCTCTACCGACGTAGTTCGCCGCACAACTCGATTTTCGTGACGGACCAATGCAACAGCTACTGTGTGATGTGTTCGCAGCCACCGAAAGCCATCGACGACCGACGCCGGGTTGGAGAGATCCTGCAGCTCATCGACCTCATGGATCCGTCCACTGCCGAGTTGGGCATGACAGGCGGCGAGCCGACGCTCTTTGGCGAGGACTTTCTGCGCATCATCCGGAGGGTGAACGACCACTTGCCAGCGACCTCCCTTCACGTTCTGACCAACGGCCGGCTGTTCTTCTATCGTTCGTTTGCTCGCGCTGTCGCTGACATCGCGCACCCTGATCTCATGTTAGGCATTCCGCTTTACTCCTCTCTCGATTGGGAGCACGACTTCATTGTCCAGGCCCGCGGCGCATACGACGAGACGCTCGCCGGCATGCGCAACCTCGATCTCAACGGTGTCAGAATCGAGATAAGGTTCGTACTACACGGTCTCACGTATCGTCATCTACCTCGACTGGCGGCGTTCGTCGCTCGGAATCTTCCATTCGTCGCCCAGGTAGCGATCATGGGCTTGGAACCGATCGGCTTTGCGCAGGCGAACGCTTCGGTGCTCGCTGTTGATGACGGGTTGGCGCACGACGCGCTATCGCTCGCGGTCGAGACGCTCGCACTTGCAGGAATTCCGGTCGCACTCTATAACCAACAACTCTGCCATCTTGATCGCGCGCTATGGCCGTTTGCCGTCCGGGCGATTTCCGACTGGAAGAATGACTACGCGCCAGAATGTGATGCCTGCGCCGTGAAAGATCGCTGCGGCGGCTTTTTCAGTTGGACTCCGGCGCAGGAGCGGTTTCCGAGGCCATTCGCTGCAGACTCCTATTGTGGAGCTGCGTCATTTCGCGAATAAGAGCAGCGATCAAGGTAGTGCTCTGGATGGTTCAATCGCGAGAGATTCGGTTCCGCGTTGGGATCTTTGTGCAGAAACGGAGTGGCGGGATATCGCCCTCGGCGTTGCCGCGGAACAGCATGCCGTGGGGCAAAAATACACGCACCCATCCCGCGGATCGAAGGCTTTGACACTTCTGATTGAATTCCCCCAAGGGCGCACGTCTCGAAACCTGGATGAAGCGCTACCGGCGTTGAGTCGCCGCGTCGGTAGCGAATTCTTACTGTGACATTCTCAATCGACTTCCCGTCCGACAGGGAGTCCGGGTCTGCTGGCCCTCACTCCACTCTTCGCAGCACCATCATTGCGTACGCTTCGACGATCACTTCTTCGCCGGCTTGCAGTTCTCGGTGCTCGCGGAGGTTGGGGACGGGTTGGTTCGTGTCGATGACGGGCTCCCAGCGATCGCCCCAGGGGCCGGTGGGGAGACGGAACGGCATCGGCTCGTAGTGGGCGTTGAAGAGGATGTAGAAGCTGTCGTCGACGATCGGCTCGCCGCGCTGGTCGGGTGCGGGGATTCCTTCACCGCTGAGGAAGACGCCGACGCTTCGGGCGAACGCGCTCTGCCAGTCGTCGTCGGACATCTCGCCGCCGTCGGGCTTGAACCAGCCGATGTCGCTGACGTCGGCGCCGCGCAGCGGTCGTCCGTAAAACCAGCGGCGGCGTTGGAAGACGGGATGCTCGCGGCGGAACGCAATCAGACGCGCTACGAACGCGAAGAGGCCGTCGTCGACGTGCTCCCAATCGATCCATGAGACTTCGTTGTCCTGGCAGTAGGCGTTGTTGTTGCCGCCCTGCGTCTGTCCGAGCTCATCGCCACCGCGGATCATCGGCACGCCGACGGACAGCACCAGCGTCGTCAGAAAGTTCCGCTGCTGGCGCGCGCGCAGCGTGTTGATCGCTTCGTCATCCGTCGGGCCCTCGGCGCCGCAGTTCCATGCGCGGTTGTCGTCCGCGCCGTCGTTGCTATTCTCGCCATTCGCCTCGTTGTGCTTCTCGTTGTACGAGACGAGATCGCGGAGCGTGAAGCCGTCGTGCGCGGTGATGAAGTTGATCGACGCGTAGGGACGGCGGCCGGTCCAGGCGTAGAGATCGGAGCTGCCGGTCAGGCGGTTGGCGAACTCGCCGAGGATCTGATCGGTGCCGCGCCAGTAATCGCGGACGGAATCGCGGTAGCGCCCGTTCCACTCCGACCAGAGCGGAGGGAAATTGCCGATCTGATAGCCGCCTTCGCCGACGTCCCACGGTTCGGCGATGAGCTTCACCTGCGAGAGAACGGGATCCTGCTGAATGATGTCGAAGAAGGCGCTGAGGCGATCGACGTCGTGCAGCTCGCGGGCGAGGGTCGACGCCAGATCGAATCGGAATCCGTCGACGTGCATCTCCAGATGCCAGTAGCGCAGCGAGTCCATGATCAGTTGCAGCACGTGCGGATGCCGCATGTTCAGAGTGTTGCCCGTGCCGGTGTAGTCCATGTAGTAGCGCGGATCGTCCGGCATCAGGCGGTAGTAGGCGGCGTTGTCGATGCCCTTCATCGACAGCATCGGCCCCATGTGATTGCCCTCAGCCGTGTGGTTGTAGACGACGTCGAGAATCACTTCGATCCCTTCCGCGTGCAGCGTCCTGACGAGCTGTTTGAATTCCTGCACCTGCTGTCCGGTCGCGCCGCTCGATGAGTAGTCGTTGTGCGCGGCGAGATAGCTGATCGAGTTGTAGCCCCAGTAATTGCGCAGGCCGCGCTCGATGAGCAACGAGTCGTGAATGAACTGATGAACCGGAAGAAGCTCGACCGCGGTGACGCCGAGGGTCTTGAGGTGGGCGATGGCGGCAGGGTGGGCGAGGCCGGCGTACGTGCCGCGAAGTTTCTCGGGGATCTCCGGATGGCGTTGCGTGAAGCCTTTGACGTGAAGCTCGTAGATGATCGTCTCGTGCCACGGCGTACGCGGATAGCGATCGCTGGCCCAGTCGAAAAAGGGATTCGTCACCACCGACCGCGGCATGAACGGCGCGGAGTCGGCGTTGTTGCGAACATCGGGATTGTCGAAGAAGTGTCCGAAGACAGCTTCGTTCCAGCGAACGTCGCCTTCGACCGCTTTGCCATAGGGATCAAGCAAGAGCTTCGATGGATTGCAGCGCTGGCCCGCGCTCGGATCCCACGGACCGTGCACGCGATATCCATAACGTTGTCCGGGGCTGATGTTCGGGACGTAGCCGTGCCAGATGAAGCCGGTCATCTCCGGCAAATCGACGCAGTTCTGTCTGCCTTCGTCATCGAAGAAACAAAGCTCGACGCGCGTGGCTGGTTCAGTAAAGAGAGAAAAGTTCGTTCCCGATCCGTCGTAGGTCGCACCTAAGGGATACGGCGTTCCCGGCCAGACACGTACTGTCGATTCACTGCGAGTGCCGCGGACCATGCGGATGCGCTCGGCAAGTGGGGTGCCAAGGTGGGGGGCGTGAGTCGGGGGTCGGGGGTCGGGTGTCGGAGATGAAATCACGGCTCGTCGTTCTAGCCCGGCCTTTTCTCCGACTCCCGACTCCCGACTCCCGACAAACGATACCCACTCATGGCACACGAATCGCTTTTCTCCGCTGCCATGAGACGCCGCAATCCGCAGGATCTCCGGTGCACGTACTTGATCGTGATCGACGGCGATCGGGAGCTTCCGGGCGAACATCGAGAGCTCACTTCCTATCTATCCGACATCGGTGTTGCCGGCTGCGACGTGGTCGTCGTCGACGGATCGCCGGAAGAGACCTTTGATGAGAACGGAAAAAGTCTGCGCTGGGTCGGCCGCCATGTTGCGGCCCGTCCGTGTCACCGCAGCTTTTCCGGCGCGATCGATCCGATTCGTGCCGCCATCGATTTCTCCAACTGCGACAAAGTCATCGTCGCCGATCAAAATGTCCGCTACGACGATCAGGCGATCGGCCAGATCTGCGCGCTGCTCGACCATCATGAAGTCGTGGAGCCGCAGGACTACTTCGCGCCGCTTCCGTGGTGGAGCGGCATCGAAGCGGGACGGATGCTCGTTCATCGCGGCGTCGACCCGCTTCCCGATCATGGCGTGACCTTCGGCATGCGCAAGTGGTCGGTGCGCGGCTTGCGAACGATCGATGCAGCGTGCACGAACGGTGACGATCCCGTGCGCCGGCTGGCGTCGCAAGGCGCGGATGTCTTCAGTGCCTGCGACGTCTTCGTCCGCCGATTGCCCCCAATCCTCGGCGAGTGGTTTCGTGACCGGCCGCGTCAGGCCGATGACGACTTCGCACTGCCGGTCAAGAGCGCTTTCTTCTTCGCGCTCCTTCCGACGATGGCGTTGCTGTCGATTCTCGGCGGCGCGCGGCTGGCCGGTGGTTACGCGGGCGCGGTCGCATGCGCGGCGATGGTTCTGGCGATCCGCGGACGCATGGGAGCGTCACCATTCTTCCCGCTTCGCGCCTGTCTCTCCGCTCCGCTATGGATCGTGGAACGCTCTGTGAGCGTGTATTGGGCTCTCTTCCGAAAGCTGCGAAGCGCCAGGAGCACTGCCGCGAATCCGGCAGTGGCCGAGCGGAAGAGCAGCGCAAGAATCGCAAGCGGCGAGTAAGGATTGACACGGAACATGCACTATCGGCGCGTAATGAACCGGGTCCGAATTCTTCTCTCCCTCCTTCTCGCCGCGATCACGTTTCCCTCGTATGCCGACGACGTCATCAGCGGTCCGCTGACGATGGCGGTGTCGACGCAGAAAAAGATTCTCGTCGTTCGCATCGGCGGCACCGAAGTGCGCCGCTACTCCGTGGCTGTCGGTACACGAGCCAAGCCGACGCCGATGGGACAGTTCACCGTCAAGCACATCGTTTGGAATCCCGCCTGGCATCCGCCTGACGCCAAGTGGGCGAAGGGAAAGCAGGCGGCCGGGCCGGGCGATCCGAAGAATCCCATGAAGATCGTGAAGATCTTTTTCCAGGAGCCCGACTACTACATCCACGGAACGGATGCCGAGGACTCGCTCGGCTCCGCGGCCTCGCACGGATGCATTCGCATGGCGCAGGAAGACGTCTACAAACTCGCGCGGTATCTGCAGGATCATGCCGGCGCGGGAAAGCCGGATGCCTGGTACGCGCAGGTGATCAACGGCAATCAATCGCAGAGTGTAATGCTGCCGCAGGCTGTGCCCATCGCGATCGGGAAGTAACGCAGGCAGCGCGGACCGAGGTGAGGAAGGCGTTCATGACTCTCCTTGAAGGCGGAAAGTATACTCGCAAGAATGCCGTCTGTAAATCAGATTCTACGCGTCAAACGCTTTGAGCGCGTCATCCTCGGTGTCGTACACGCTGAACATCGGCAGAAGATTGGTGAGCTTCAGCGTCTTTTTGACGCGGTCCTGCGGTTTGAGGAGACGGAGCGACGCGCCATGCCGGCCGGAGACTTTGAGGCTCTGGACCAACTCGCCCAGGCCGTTGCTGTCGATGTAATCCATTTCTGACAGATTGAGAAGGATCTTGCGGTTGCCTTCGCTGAGGAGCTGTTCGATGAGGCGGGGAAGCAGGTCGTCGCCGACGCCGACGGCCAGCCGGCCTTCGAAATCGACGATGACGACATCACCTTGTTTGCGGGTCTCGATGTTCATTGCGGCGCATCATACAACGGGCGGAACGACGTCAAGTGCGATCCGCGCCGGCTGCGATCCGATCTGCGCGAACCACGTCACGCCCTGGGCCACGCAGTCGATCTCGAACAGATAGCCGCCGGCGTCGAGGCCCGGGATGTCCATGCGTACATTCACCGTTTCGCCGGGTGCGATCTCGCGCGGAGGATCGGTCAGTCGTTGCCAATGGAGATCGAGTTTGAGAAGTTTTCCGGCTCGATCGTAGAGATGGACGCCGAGGGCGACGCCGCCAACGGGCTCGTTTGAAGCAAGCCATGTTGCGGTGCCGCGATTCGTGACCGTGGCGTCGATCGCGATCGATTGGCCGGCGTGTACAGGCGAGGTCACCAACGTCGCAGCGACTTCCGATGCGAGGCCGGCCACGCTGCGGCTGTCGATCCGCTCCGAGCCCTCGCGATACAGGAAGAAGCTGCGCACGTTGCGCAGAAACGCGCGCGTTTCGGACAACCACGCCGCGCAGGTATTGCCGCCGGCGAGCAGATCTTCGAACTCGTCGAGAGAAAGATGGAACGGCGCGCCGTGAAAGACGATCATTTTCAGATCGCGAAATCCGGAAGCCTGAGCCGTTCGCCAGATGGCGTGGATGTCGACGTCGTTCTCGATCACCCCGTACGTTCGCATCTCGTACTGCGAGAGCGGCGTGCGCGAGTGGCGCGGACCGGGCTCGGCGAACGCGGCGATCCCGCCCGGTTTCAACACGCGGCCGAACTCACGAATCATGGCGTCGGGATTCGGCGAGTGATGGAAGGCGTCGAAACAGATGATCCGCTCGACGCTGGCGTCATCGAGATTGATGTGCCGTCCATCGAATTCGAGAAATTGCGGCTCCGGCCGCTCGCCGATCGGCGGTTGCCGTTCGTACAAGTTGCGCGCGATCTTCAGCGCTGTCACCGAGACGTCGAGCAGGATGACGCGGCAGCCGAGCTGCGTGAGGAATCGCGACAGCCATCCTGTTCCTGCGCCGAACTCCAGAACGGTCGTGCCGGGCGACAGCCGTAACCCTTGAAGCAGCGTGGCCACGTTCATCAGAATCGGCGGCGTCTCGTCCGCTTTGCTGAAGGGCTTGGCGAGGTGATGCTCCCACTGCGTCAGCGACGCGAAATACTCCTCGGCCGTTCGATTGAGATCGTCGATCGACGTTCGGGCGATGAGGTCGCGCACGTCGATGATCGAGTCGCCGGCAGGGTCGGTGAGGGATGGCTGAAAGTCCGACTCGACGGAAGTGAATGAGCGCGGAGCTTGTACGTAGACGATGGCCGACGTCAGCCCTTCGCTTCGCTCGAACGCGACATGCCCGGCGCTGAAACCGGCGTCGTCGAGGATGCGAAAGACATCGTCGAGCTCGTAGGTGTAGCTGGGAATCAGCGGCTCGCCAAACGATTTGTGGCGCGCGAGATTGGCGATTCCGTTGATCACCGGCATCCGCTCGCGAACACGGCGCGTCAGCGCGATGAGCGGCGAGGCTGTGCTGCGATAGAGAAATTGAAACGCGCCGATGCCGCCCGAACCGATGCATCCGAGCAGGTCGCGGAAAAGCGCGAGACCTCTCGCCGGACGCATGCGCTGGAACACGAGATAGCAACTGACGAAGTCGAACTTGCGGGCCTTGTCGAAGAATCCCTCGGCCGGTCGGAAATCGACGTTGACGATGGATTGCTTCGCCGCTTCGTGCCGTGCGGCATCGAGCATCGCCGGCGAACGGTCGACGGCTGTGACCGAGCCGGCGCGTCGCGCGAACGGAAGGGCCAGCCGGCCCGGGCCGCAACCGAATTCGAGGATCGACTCCGGCGCGAAATTGCCTGCGACGCGATGGCGGATCGTGTAGAACATCGAGTCGGCCAGTAGTTCGCCGCTGTCGAAGAAGTCGTGCTCGTCGCCCGGCGTCCGGTTGGCGCGGAGAAGCTTCGGATCGGTGAAGACGGCGAAGTACGGCTCGCGCGCCGCGAACGCTTCCCACCGCTTGTCAGGCTGCATCGACATGCGGAGGGATTATCGTTGCAACCGCCGTGAACCTCATCCTTCTATTTGACGACGACTTCGTCACGCCTACGCGCGTGCGCTTGTCCGGCCGCCGGCTCGAGCATGTGACGAGCGTTCATCGCGCGAAGGTGGGAGAAGCGCTGACCGTTGGCGCTGCGAACGGGCGTATCGGAATCGGGACGATTGCGCATCTCGATCGCGATGCGATCGAGATGGACGTCGTGCTCGATCGCGATCCGCCGCTGGCACTGCCTCTCACACTCGTCCTCGCGCTTCCGCGGCCAAAGGTTCTCAACCGCGTCATCGCCAGCGCATCGTCGCTCGGAATCAAACGCATCATCCTGTTCAACGCCTGGCGCGTGGAGAAGAGCTACTGGAAGTCGCCGCGTCTCTCCGAAGAAAACCTTCGCCATCAATCGATCCTCGGCCTCGAGCAGGCGCGCGACACAATCCTGCCGTCGATCGAGACGCGCCGCTTTTTTCGCGAATTCGTCGAAGACGAATTGCCCGCGCTCGCACGCGGAACGCGCGCGCTCGTCGCGCACCCTCGCGCGAACGAAGCGTGTCCGCGCGACCTGCGCGAACCGGTCACGCTGGTCATCGGCCCCGAGGGAGGATTCATCGACGCCGAGATCGCGTCGCTGGTGGGCGCGGGATGCACGCCAGTGACGATCGGGGAGCGGATTCTGCGCGTGGAGACGGCGGTGGGGTTTCTCGTGGCGCGGCTGTTCTAAGAGCCAAAATGAGTTAGGGACGAACGAGCTTCGGTTACGAGGAACGTGACATGCCATCCCACGTGCCTTAGTATTTCAGGCGCGAGTATGCGAGTTTGAGGTGAGCAGATGCATAGTTACCTGCAGCGGTGTCCGAAAACGACGCAAACTTGCGGCACGTCGGCTGCCTTGAGCGATCAGCGGGACGCCGCCTTCGTATCTCATCGAATCGTAACGATTCTCAGCGGTCACGATTTCAGCCGCATTCCAGTAACCGCTGGCGAGGCGATGACACCAGTACAAGCAAAGTCGAAGATTGGCGGGCGCAACGACGTTTATGAGCAGGATGCCGACCGAATTGCGGAGCGCGTCGTGCGAACGGCCGCGCTTGATGAGAATACAATCGATGATCCAGATCGCGTAGTGACTGCAGGCACAGCGCCTCCTTCTCTCCAATCGAAGCGCGGCGATTCCTCTGAATTTGGACCTGATGGCGGCCTAGTTCCTGGTAAAGGAGAACCACTCTCTATTAGAGAACGCCTCTTCTTCGGGTCACGTTTCGGTCATGATTTCAGTGCGGTGCGGGTGCACCACGACGACCGCGCGGCTAACGCTGCGTTCGCTCTCAGCGCCGATGCTTACACTATCGGCAGCGACATCGTGTTCGGTTCTGGCAAATATGAACCGCTAACCACACAGGGGCGACGCTTATTAGCTCATGAGCTGGTCCATGTCGTTCAGCAACACGCGACTGCTCCGGTGAAGAGCAGTATCGGAGACTCTCATGTAATCACCGTTAGCGCGTCGCAGTCGCCCGTAGTCCAGAGGCAAGCGGCGAGGTTACAGGCGCCTACGCAGACCA
This sequence comes from Thermoanaerobaculia bacterium, assembly GCA_034665065.1. Taxonomy (GTDB): domain Bacteria; phylum Acidobacteriota; class Thermoanaerobaculia; order Gp7-AA8; family Gp7-AA8; genus JADGNZ01. The sequence continues at coordinate 72,967 of JAXDGL010000022.1, forward strand.
CCTTGGAATACCTTCGGAACAAGAGCTTTGCGCCATATAGAGATCCTGACTGGAATGCGTTCGCGTATGCCGTGATCGCTTCCGGAGACAGCGTTACGATTACTGGCTATGCGTATATCGGCTTTGACGACCAATCTACTCGCATACCTTCGACAAGGTCGTCAATTACTGGCGAAAAAATTCCGTCCTCAAGACTTCCGGGCAGCACCGACCTTAACGCGCTCGCCGCCGCCCGGGCTGCCGACGCACAGCAGCGATTGGTCCAAACGCTATTGGCTGGACAGATCGGCGACGCCAAGACTGTTGCTCCCGGTACGCCAACCGTCGGGACTTCCGCGCCATCGCCAATATCAGTTACGAGCGTAGTATCGCCTTCGATTACCCGCGGCGAAAATGATGGCGTCATCGGCGCCGTACTACAACGATGACTTATGGACCCACTGGAGGGGCGTGTTGTGTCCCGGCGGTTTACGCCTTGCCGTCGTCTCGGAAGCCTACCTAACTCGAGCAGTAGTCGACGCGACGCACTAATCGCGCGCCGCTTGCCTGTCGGAAGAAGTCCGACCACCGATTGTGCGCCGTGGCGCTAAACTACTCGTTGCATCATGATTCAAGTCAACATCGGTGAAGCGAAGGTCCAATTCTTGCGCTTGCTCGCGAAGGTTGAAGAGGGTGAAGAGGTAATCATTGCCCGCAGGGGCAAGCCCGTTGCGAAGATCGTGGCGATCAAGAAGAAGCCAGCGAAGAACCGGGTGCTTGGTCAAGACAGGGGTGATGTCGTGATTGCAGACGACTTCGATGCCCCCGTCGATCCCGAAACGTGGCGCTGATCATCAATGCGACGATGGCTTCGATCGCTTGAGGACGGAAGCCTTGAGCTTTGTTTCTGGCCTTCGGGGCGAGGGTCCAGCAGTATGACGCGGTTTGATTCTGTCGGATGTCCAGACGATTTCTCTTGCGGCCAGCGGAACCTCGCGCAGGAACGCCTTCCACTGGCGCGGCATTGGCGCGCTCACTGGCAACGAGACTTCGGCTTCACCTGACGCCTTGCCGTAGACGACGACATACGGTCCGCTGTCGAGTTGAACAAGTCCACCGATCGATGGCTCCGCAGCCGAAAGGGGGTCGGTGTCAGACATCACGACGGGAAACAATTCTTCGAAGCGAGCTTTCGATAGGCGAAGAAGCGCAATCAGTTTCGCGTCTTCGTTCAGTTCTTCGGGGCGGGCTCGTCGCATTCGTCAACTCTATCGAAATCACACACTCCACTCGTCGATCAGGCTCGCCACCAGCGCGGTCCATCCGGTTTGGTGCGATGCGCCGAGGCCGGCGCCGGTGTCGCCGTTGAAGTATTCGAAGAACCAGATCAGATCCTTCCAGTGCGGGTCGTGCGCGAAGAGCTCGGCCTGACGCGAGCCGCGCGGGCCGTGCGCGGGACGATAGCCGTCGGCGTCGGGGATGAAGATGCTCGTCATCCGCTTGGCGAGATCGGCGGCCAGACCCGTCAGCGTCGTCGTGTTCTCCGGCGGCGGGACGGGAACGTTCGTCAGCGTCATGCCGCGGCGGCGCGGGCGGGTGGCTCCCGCTCCGATCGCTTCGTCGGCGCGCATGTCGGCGAAGGGCGTCTCGGGATCGTTGTGCGGCGTTGGATCGGCAACGCCGTTCGATCCGTTGCGCAACGCCACACGGACGTTGCCGCTGTACGCTTTCTCCAGTTTCCGCAGCGTCTCGATCATCAGGAACGTCGTCGGGAACCAGATGGGTCCGCGCCAGTTGCTGTTTCCCCCTTTGAGTTTCGTCGACGCCTCGGCTGGCTCGTACGTCACCGACGCGTTGCCGAACGTGAAGGGATTTTCCTGATGCGCTTTGCTCAGACTGCGCAGCCCGTAGTCCGACAGGAACTCCGATGAATCGGCAACGCGCGCCAGGAGATGCTGGAGCTGATTCTGGTCGACGACGGCGAGAACGTGCGTCGTCTCGCCGCCGTGATGCACGGTCGTCACGCAGTAATCGACGATGTCGCGGCGATGCTTCATGAACCAATCGAAGTTCTCGCGGAAGACGGCGAACGGCTCGATCCACTTCCGTTCCAGGCGCTCTACGGCGTAAAGCGGAATCAGTCCGACGAGCGAGCGGACGCGGAAGGGGACGTTCCTTCCGTCGGGAAAGCGCAGCAGGTCGTAAAAGAAACCGTCGGCGTCATCCCACAGCGTGCGGTCGCCGCGCATCATCTTCATGGCCGCACCGATGTAGACATAGTGCTCGAAGAATTTCGTGGCCAGCCCTTCGTACGCGGGATTGTCTTCCGACAGCTCGAGGGCCATGCGCATCATGACGAGCGAGAACATCCCCATCCAGCCGGTGGCGTCGCTCTGTTCCAGCGACGCTCCGCCGGGAAGCGTCTCGCTGCGGTCGAAGACGGTGATGTTGTCGAGGCCGAGGAAGCCGCCTTCGAAAACGTTGTTGCCTTCGCGGTCGACCTTGTTCACCCACCAGGTGAAGTTGAGCATCAACTTGTGAAAGCACTTCTCGAGAAACGGGCGGTCGGCGCCGTTGCGGATGCGGTCCATGTTGTAGACGCGCCAGACGGCCCAGGCGTGCACAGGAGGGTTGAGATCGGAGAACTCCCACTCGTACGCGGGAATCTGTCCATTCGGATGCTGGAACTGCTCGAACAACATGAGCCAGAGTTGTTCTTTTGCGAAATGCGCATCGATGAGCGCGAGGACGACCGTGTGGAAGGCGAGATCCCACGCTGCGAACCATGGGTACTCCCACTTGTCCGGCATCGAGAGGATGCGCATCGAGTTGAGATGGCGCCATCGCGCGTTGCGCCCATGCTGCCGTTCCTGCGGAGGAGGGAGATTGGGATCATCGCCGTCGAGCCAGATATCGACGTCGAGCAGATAGCTCTGCTTCGACCAGAGCAATCCGGCGAATGCCTGGCGCTGCACGTTGCGCTCTTCGGCGGTCGCTCGCTTCGGGTGGATACTCTCGTAGAATTCATCGGCCTCGGCGCGCCGAAGATCGACGATGCGATCGACCGATTGTTCGAGCGTGGCGTTGTCGTGTTCCGCATCACCTGGCCGCAGCCGCATCGACATCGTGTGCGACGCGCCCGGCTCGATCTCGACGCGCAGCCATCCACACGCCTTCGTTCCCGTTCGCGCCGGATTCACTGCGTCATGCTCGCCGTTGACGATGCGGCGGTGAAACGCGTCCTTCACATAGCGGCTGCGCGACTGCGCGCCGGGACCCCAGACGCGCGGACCGTTGGTCTCGTTGTCGGTGAAGAGGAGCTGCGTACCGGCGGGAAACTCCAGCGTGTGCGGACCGACGTGCGCGTTGTGGAGCAAGCCGGCCAGCGCGGGGGTGTGCGTGTCGTCCGCGATGACGGCCGGGTTGCCGGCGACATCGCGGGCCGCGATCGTGGGTTCTGCCACCGGCTCGCCGCTCCAACTCCAGGTATTGCGGAACCAGAGCTGCGGGATGAGATGGATCGGCGCGCGATCGGGACCGCGGTTGTGCGCGGTGACGCGGATGGCCAGCGAGTCGGCGTCTTCCTTGGCCACTTCGATGACGACATCGAAATATCGACTGTCATCGAAGACGCCGGTGTCGATCAGCTCGAACTCGGGATCATGGCCACCGCGTCTGCGATTTTCATCAATCAGTTGACCATATGGAAACGCGCGCTGCGGATACTTGTAGAGAAAGCGCTGATAGGCGTGGCTGGGGACGGCGTCGACGTGGAAGTAGCACTCCTTCACATCCTCGCCGTGATTGGCTTCGCCGGGGACGAGCCCGAAGAGACGCTCCTTGAGGATCGGATCGCGCTCGTTCCACACCGTAAGCGACCAGCAGAGGATCTGGTAGCGGTCGCAGAAGCCTGCGATGCCGTCTTCGCCCCAGCGAAATGCTTTGGAGCGCGCGAGATCGTGAGGGAAGTACGACCAGGCGTCGCCGTTGGCGCTGTAATCCTCGCGGACCGTGCCCCATGCGCGGTCGGCGAGGTACGGTCCCCACTTGCGCCAGCGGGCGATGGTGTGCGGATCGCCGGTGAGGCGGTTTTTTTCTTCGTTCATCGGTGTGTCAGAGGCTCGCTGTCATCGGGACAACAGCGAATGTTGAATGTTTAATGTTGAATGGTTAATGTTGAATGTAAAGAGTGATGATCGGAAGTGACTCGTTCTGAGTCGATCCATTCAACATTCAACACTCAACATTCATCATTGAACATTCGTCTTCAGATACCTCACCACCGGTGATACGCCGGATGTCCTTCCTTCACCGCCACGAACGTTCCGCGGCACGTGGCCGTGATTTTTCCGTTGGCTTCGATCGTCGCCTCGACGATGGCGCGGCCGCTCGCTGATTCGACAACATGCGCGCGGATGTGAAGCGGTGTGTTCATCGGCGTGGGACGTTGCAGTGTGACGTGAAAATCGGAAGTGACGGTGCAGGGAGGGGAGTCGCTGCCGTTCTTCTCCATCAGCATGATCGTCGCGGCCCAGTTGCTGTGGCAGTCGAGCAGCGCGCCGGTGATGCCGCCGTTCAGGACGTTGTCGAACGCGGCATGATGCGGCTCCGGAGTCCAGTCGCAGAGGAAGTCATCGCCGTCGCGAAACGATCGGATGCGCAGTCCCTTGTCATTCGCAGGTCCGCAGCCGAAGCAGCGATTCTGCGGAGCCCACGTTTCCTGGATGCTTTTTTCGTTCACGAGTTGATTGTACGCGGGGTGTCGGTTTTCGGGAGTCGGTGTCGGAGCGGGCGCGTTGTCGTCATCGCTTCGACTCACGACCCCCGCGAGATCGCAATCACATCCGGGAAGAATTCGTGAAACAGCCGTGCGAGCTCGTCGCGCATCTGCGGATCGGAGAGGAATTGCGTCGCGGTTGCCAGGTTGGGACGGCGCGACAGGCGATACGAGATTCCCCGCAGAGCCTGACCGATTCCATCGATCGAGCGATAGGAAGGGAGCCATCCTTCGTCGCGCATTCGCGGATAGACGAGGCGTAGATTGCCGGGCAACGCATCTGTATGTGGATCGATTGACGCATAGGTGCGCGTCAGAAATGTGTCGAGTGACTCGCTCGCGTAGCGATCGAAATCAGTCGCCAGAAAGTGATCGAAGAACACGTCGGCGATGACACGCGCGTAATGCCCATGCTCGGGAATGAGCACGCGCCGGAAGGCAGCGACCGAGGGATGAGAATCGGTGAAGGCATCGACGCGGCGATGGTGACGGATTCCGTCCGCGATGCCCGGCGCGAGCGACTCCGAGATTCGTCCTTTGACGAAATCGCCAGCCAGGTTCCCGATCAGCGATTCCGCATCGCTCTTTGCCAGAAACAGATGCGCGAGATAGTTCATTGGCGCTATGGTAAAAGTAGAAGGTGGAAGTTAGTTCGAAGACAACGGCCATGAGGACAGACGAAGGCGTCACGCGTTGTCATTCCGAAACGGTGGAACCGCGGGGGCGGAAGGGCGGTGGGAGCGGTGGAGCACGGAGAGGAATCCCCTGACGATCGGAACGTACTCGCTTCGTAGGCAGGGGATTTCTCATCGCGCTACACCGCTCCCACCCACCCGGCCACCCCCGCGGTTCCGCCGATTCGAAATGACAGTCGCGCACCGCACGAATAATCCGGGCTGACTGCGTCGACGGCGGCCACTACTCCACTGATTTCTGATCTACTAATCCCTCGTCCCGGTCCTTATCCCTGCTTTTCCGAGGTGCACATGAGAAAGCTAATCGCGGCGGCGGCGATCATCATCATTCTTTCGATTCCCGGCGCTTTTGCGCAAAGCAGCGCCCCCCGCATCGACGCCACCGAATACGCAGCACGGCGCGCGCGGGTGGCGAAGGAGATCGGTGCGAACGGCATGCTCGTCGTCTTCTCGCCGAAGCAGCAGATCCGCAGCGGCGATCAGGAATGGCCGTTCCGTCAGAGCGACGCACTGCTCTATCTCACCGGCATCGCCGAGGAGGAGACGACGCTCGTGATGGTTCCGGGCGATCCTGATTTTGCGGAGGTGCTCTTCGTCCGCGATCGCAATCCGCAGCAGGAGGTGTGGACGGGACGGATCCCGGCGCATGACGAGATCACGAAGATCAGCGGGATCAAGCGAGTGGAGTCGGCGGGACGATGGCGCGGATTGCTCATCTCCGCGCTTAATGGGGGAACGTGGCCGCAGCCGGATCAGGCGGAGCGCATTCCGCCGCGGGCGATGCCGCATTTCGCCGACGCCACGGCCGCGGGGGCCGCGGTTCTCTGGACGGTGAACGAGACGCGACTCTTCGCACCCAACGCGCCGCTCACCGAGGAGCAGCAGTTCGTCAGAGAAATGCGCGACCGCTACGTGTCGCTCCAGTTTCGCGATGCGCAACCGTTGCTGATGTGGATGCGCGAGGTGAAAAGCGCGGCGGAGATCGCGGTGATTCAGCGCGCGATCGACATCACTGAATTAGCGCAGAGAGCGGCGATGAAGCGCGTGCTGAGCGCAATGAGCGAGAATCAGGTCGACGCCGTCATCGACTTTACCTACAAGGATCAGGGAACGTGCTGCTGGGCGTTTCCATCGATCGCCGCCTCGGGTGCCAACGCGACGACGCTGCATTACATGGCGAACAACGCGCCCGTCGATCGCTCCGCCCTTTTTCTCACCGACCTCGGCGCCGAATACCTCGGCTACTCCGCCGACGTCACGCGCACGTATCCGGCCAGCGGAAAATTCTCCGCTGATCAGCGCGCGATCTACTCCGCGGTCCTCGATGCGCAGGATGCGGCGATCGCAGCACTGCATCCAGGCGGACATTTTCGCGACGCCGACCACGCTGCCATCGCCGTCATCGGCCGCGAGCTGCTCAAGCTCGGACTGATCACGAAGAATGAGCCGCGCCAGGTGTTCCTCTACTTCCGCCACGCGCCCGGGCATCACATCGGACTCGATACGCACGACGTGACCGACCGCGATCGCCTCATCGAGCCGAACATGGTCTTCGCCGTCGAGCCGGGAATCTACGTCCGCAAAGACGACGTGCTGGCCAGTCCGGTCTACGCGAAGTTGCCGAAGGAGGAGCAGGCGTCGATCGCCAAAGCGCTCGATCGCTACAAGGGAATCGGCGTGCGCATCGAAGACAATGTGCTGATCACGGAGAGCGGCGCGAAGCTTCTTTCGACAGGATCACCGCGGCGGATCGAGGAGATCGAAAAGTTGATGGTAGGGAAGTAGCTTCGCGTTGTCGGTTTCGGGAGTCGTCTCGGAAAACGAAAAGCATTGTCACGCGGAGACGCGGAGGACGCGGAGCTGCGGAGGGTTGATGTCGAGTGTCGAATCTCGAATGAGACGGAATATGCTTCCTGCTCAGGAAATTTGTCGCCGACACCCGACACCAATCCATGAACGCCATTGAGACTCGTGGTCTCCGAAAAATCTATCCGGCACCCGCCGTTAAGAAACGGCGAGGCGCGCCGGCGCCTGCGACACCACCAGCCGGCGAGATCGTGGCGATCGACTCCCTCGATCTCACGGTAGCCGACGGGGAGTTCTTCGGTGTTCTTGGTCCGAATGGCGCGGGAAAGACGACGCTCATCGGCATTCTGACGACGCGCGTACGGATCACGGCAGGCGAGGCGTTCGTTTCCGGTGCGAATGTCGCGGCCGATCCCGCCGCGGTACGCCGGCGCATCGGTGTCGTGCCGCAGCGTCCCAATCCGGACCGCAGTCTCTCGGTGATCGAGAACCTCGTTTTTCACGCGACGTACTTCGGCATCGGGCGCGCCGAGGCGGGGCGGCGTGGAGAGCAATTGCTGGAGCGGCTGGGAATCGCCGAAAAGATGCACGCGAAGGTCGATCAGCTTTCGGGAGGGCAGCAGCAGCGGCTGATGATCGCGCGGGCGCTGACGCACGATCCGCGCGTCGTCTTTCTCGATGAGCCGACCGTTGGTCTCGATCCGCAGGCCCGTTTGTCGTTGTGGGAGATCCTGCGCGAACTGCATGGCCAGGGGAGAACGATCGTGATGTCGACGCACTACATGGAGGAGGCGGATCAGCTCTGCGACCGGCTGGCGATCATCGATCAGGGGAAGCTGCTCGCGCTCGATACGCCGGCCGCACTCAAAGCGAAGGCTCCCGGCGACACGCTCGTGGAGGTGACGTTCGACGGAGACGCGTCGGTTGCGGCGGAGGTGGTGCAGGCGATGGAGGGGGTATCGAAGGCGGAGGCGCGCGGGCCGATTCTGCGCGTCTTCAGCAAACGGGGAGGCGAGTTGATCCCGTCGCTCATCAATGCAGGCGAGGCGCACGGACGGATCGTGCGCGACATCCAGCTTTCCAGGCCGAGCCTGGAGACTCTCTTCATTTCGCTGACGGGAAGGAAGCTGACATGACCGCGAGTGCATCAGACGATTCGGTTTCGCCCGGGCGGGTCTTCGTGGCGATTCTGCTGCGCGATCTCACGGTGGCGCGGCGGGAGTTGCCCTACTTTCTGATTCGCACGGCGCTGCAGCCGATTCTCTTCGTCATCGTCTTCGGGTTCGTTTTGCCGCGGATGGGGCTGATCCCGAGTGGCTACTCGACCACGATGCTGCCAGGAGTCGTCGCACTGAGCCTGACGCTATCGGCGATCCAGTCCGTTGCCTTGCCGATGATGCAGGACTTCGGATTCACGAAGGAGATTGAGGACCGGTTGCTGGCTCCCGTCCCGATTCAGCTCGTGGCGGTGGAGAAAGTCGTCGCCGGCGTGTTGCAGGGAATCATCGCGGCGCTCTTCGTTTTGCCGGTGGCGCGTCTGATCATGGGGCCGATTCCCGGTCTCAGCTTCCGCAACGTTCCTCTCCTGCTCGCCGTTACCATCCTCGGCGGCGCCGCCTTCTCGGCGATGGGACTCTACCTCGGCACTGGGATCGCGCCGCAGCAGATCGGCCTGATGTTCAGCGTGATCGTGGCGCCGATGATCATGTTCGGCTGTACCTACTACCCCTGGACGGGGCTTTCGCACGTTCCGGTGATGAAGTGGGTGGTGCTGATCAATCCACTCGTTTACGTGTCTGAAGGGATGCGAGCGGCTCTGACGCCGGGGGTTCCGCACATGCCGCTCGTGCTCATTCTGGGCGCACTGGTCGTCCTCACGGTGATTTTCATGGCGCTCGGACTGCGGGCGTTCGACAGGCGGGCCATGAGTTGAAGCTGGGATTAAGCGAGGTTTAAGCAGCTTTTCACTGGTTTTGGGACACAAGTGCGCGTAAGATTTCTGTGCGACTCCCCTTCGCGGTAGAATCGTCGCCTTAATCGCTTCAGTCATTCAATAGTGATGGACTTGGGAACGGGAACAGCCTAAACTGTTCCTATTAAAATGTTCATACAACCATGAACATAAAAAAGGAGAGCGTGTGACACCAGCTAAAAGCAACCGAGGTAGACCAATCGTTCATACAGAGCCGTGGGCAAAGATTACCGTCGTCCTTCTGGACCGGCACGTAGCGTATCTCGATCGTCTGGCGATCGACATCCGGCTGCGGCATGGCAAAGCGATCAGTCGTGCGGAGATCATCCGTGGTCTGATCGAAGCCGCGTTCCAGAGCGGAGTCGATCTTTCTGAGGCGGATTCGATCGGAACGCTCGTCGAGCTTCTGACGGGCGCGCCGATGAAGACGCCAAAGAAACCTAGCTCGCGTTAGGCACTTGGCGCTGGCCGCCTCCGGTTCTTCGCCCGTAACTCGCCTGCAGCGAGCCGAGCGATTTCGTACTCACTGCTGGCAGCGGTGAGATCGATATTGCTTTGCTCAATCCGGTCGAGGATCGTGCGGATCGCTTGCGGCCATCCGAACGCCTTGGGCATCGCTGGGTTGATTTCGCTCGACATCTTCGCCAGGAACGAAGCATGTCGTTTCGAGAGGACAATGGTCTCTGTCGCCGGCTCCGCGCCGGCGACACTTCTTTTTATCGAGGTCAGTCTCATAGGTGTGCTGCTATAGAGGAGAGCCACCAGCAGCCCAAATCCCTACCCATCCCCGAAAAAATTTTTTTCGATGAGGTACTAGAGCCTTCCTGGGAGCGTTTCAGGCGGGAGCTGAGCCCGGGGGAGGTACGAGCATGACCGGCGTCCCGGCTTGTCGGATGATGTCCTGTTTCAGCGTGCTGATCTCGTAGGCGCCTGTATTGAGGAAGAGGCCGTCCGCGTCGGCGCTGCGTGTGTAGCGCACCACTTCCGCCTCGATGTCCTTTCCCTTCAATACGATCGAGCGGACCTGCGTACCTTCGAACATCTCGGCGGTCATCTCGGAGAGGAGGTTCTGCGCAGCAGCCCGTTCGGGCTCGTCGCAGACGATGACGAGATGGACCTCTGAGTTTTCCCGGCGGGCAATCGACGCCGCCAGCGCTGCCGCTGCGGTCGAACGTTGTTTGAGATGGACGGGAACGATGATTCGCCGGAAGCCCCTCCGGCTGCGGATGCCGTAACGAATCGCCAGGACCGGCACCGCGGCGCCCGCGAGCACGTTGAGCGTCGTCGATCCGATCAACAGATGGGCCACGTGATGCCGTGCATGGGTGGAGATGACGACCAGGTCGGCGTCTTCGGCGAGAGCCGTACGGCAGATGGCGGCGCCGGGGTCGGGAGCGCGCTGGATCACCAGCCGCGTGGAAATGTTTGCGTTCGCGCGGCGCGCGTGGTCCCGAAGCTTCTCCAGCTCGTGCTGCTCCGCGAATGCGTAGAGCGAATCATCGGCGGGAAACCGTAGCTCATCAGGATTTGACGGACGAGTCGCCCGGACATGCAGGATGACCAGCTCCGCTCCGGTCGCCCCGGCAATCTGCACTGCCGAATCGAACGACCATTCCGCGGCCGTGGAAAAATCGGTGGGGATCACGATGCGGCGCCACGGATACATCGTCGTCAACCTCAGGCCCGGACAGCAGCCGTTCTCACGAACTACTCCCGATCGAACGCGTTTGTTGAAGGAGCGGGCTTCGGCATCTGCACCTGCGCAGATTCGACCGGCTTCGGCGTGATGACGTAGCGGATCACGGTCTTCGGCTCGGCCTCGGTCTCAGCGACTTGCAGCATCACCTGACGATCGCCCGGCTTGAGCATATCGCCCGGAATGAACGGATCCTGCATGGCCTGGTTGAGCTGCACCTCGAGGGTCCGCCATTGCTGCGTGGCCGGGTACGGCGACTGCGTGGGGAAGGCGCGGAACTGGGCGAGGTAGGTCGTGTAGTAGTGATAGACCTGCGGGAACGAGTCGTCCGTCGCCAGCGTGTAAACCTCGGCGTTCGCGCCGTACTGATTCTTGATCGTCACGGTGTCGCGGCGCGTGAGGTCATCGCGATATCGGGCGCCCGCGTAGATCGGGATCGCGTTGCTGATCGATCGGAGCGCTGCTCTGGCGTCGACCTGCGGAGTCTCTGCCGTGGGAGCATTCGAAGCCGTCGCGATGCTGTTTCTTCGCGGAGCCTGCTCTTCCGCGGCTTTGCTTTCCTGTCCGCCGGTGCAACGGATCAAGGCCGCGCAGCTCAACAGAACGATCGCGAATGCATTTGCCCGGCGCGTGGTCATCTCACCATGAAGGAGCAAGGCGTATGCCGCTCCGTTCAATTACTCTCCGCCTTTCGTGCGGCGAACTGAACCGGTGAGCGGACGCCGCCGCTGCGAAGACAATCGATCGCCGTCTCGCCGCCGTAGCTTGCAACAAGCTTTTCGTCGTACTCGTCGGAAACATTGGCAACGATGTCGAGCGACGCGATGAGCTGCTCGGGCCGCAAGCGGCGGCCGAGAAATGAGTGGGAGAAAAAGACGCTCTCGCCGAGGAGGCTGAAGGCGCCGAGGGGGACTTCGGCATTGACGCGGAGCAGCTCCTGCATCAGTTCGAAGGATGGTTCGATGCCCTGGACGCAGAACGCCAGCACTTCGATGACCGCATCATCTTCCTGATACGGATCGATGGATATCTCCAGCACCGTGGAGCCATACTTCAAATAGAAATCGCAATGCTCGGCATCATCGAAATGCTCGTCGACGAGTTCATCGAGATACGACTTGACCTGCCGGTAGACCTCTTCCTGACAGGCGGTGTTGAATTCCTTCTCACGCTTTGCGGGCATCTCGATTGATTGTAAAGCAAGATCCGGCCCGCAATCGCGAAAGCCGGCGCTCTTTCGTCGAGCGCCGGCACTCGTTCGTTGCGATTAATGAGCGGCGTGATGCCGCGGCGTGGTCACTGTCGCCGTCACGGAATCGGAGTCGACGCTGCTGCACGCATTGTTGATGCGCACGAACCACGTAGCGTTCCCCTCGGGATTGGTTGTGTATGACGACGAGTCCGTCCCGACGAGAACAGTCGCACCGCTTGCGTGATGAACGAACCATTGGTAGTGGAGGTTCTGGCCACTGGCGGCAACGGTGAATGTGGCGTTGGTGCCCGGGGCGACGATCTGACCGCTGGGCTGCGTTTGAATGACTGGCGGGCTATTCACTTCGATGAATGTTGCGGCTCCTGTTGTGCCGGTTGTGCAACTGAGATCGCTCACGCTGCTAACCCTCAGAGTGAACGAGCTCGTGGCATTGACCGTGCGCGATGCAGCCGATGCGCTCACCTGCTGCGTCACTCCGTCCGACCACCGCACCGTCCACGGACCGTGTCCCGTGAGGGTGTAGGGAACGGTCATGGTGGCGGGACCGCATGAGCTGATTGTCGCGGGAATCGTGATCGTCGGACCGAGCGTGATGGCCACGTCGGCTGTTGCGGATGCGCTGCAGCCGCTTGCTGTCGTCACCGTCACGGACAGATGCACGGCTCCGTTGGTTCCCGCCGAAAAGACAATGCCTGGTGTACCAATGCCGCCGGTAATGGTGCCGTTCGCAATTGACCATGCGTACAGGGCGCCCGCGCCGGCGCTCGGAACCTCGGCGGTGTTTCCCGACGAAAGCATGCAGACAGTTCCACTGGTAGCGATCGCTGCGGCCGGGAGCGGATTGAAGACAACGTTTGTCGAGACCGCAACGCTGCCGCCGCAGGCACCGGAAGTCGTGACGTTCACGGTGTACGTGCCCGGCTGCGTAATGCCGGTGGGATTCTGCAGCGTCGAGACGAAGCCACCGGGCCCGGTCCATGAGTATGTGGCGCCACTGCCCGAGACGAAGAGATTGACCGTTCCTCCCACGCATGCCGGACCGCTGTTCGAAGCAGCCGGCGCCGCGACAGGCGGGCAACTACCTGTCGCCGATGTGGAGCCGTTGATCGATGCGGCTTGCGTATCGGTGGCGGTGACTGTCTGCGCACCACTGTCGTTGAGCGTCACGCTGAATGTGTGCGTGCCTCCGTCGCCAGCGACGAATGTGTAGTCGGACGGCAGCGTCGAGGAGCCAGCCGATGTCGTGAAGTGAACAGTGCCGGCGTAGGACGCGGCTGTGACGTTTGCCGCATCGAGCGCAGTGACGGTTACGTTGAACGGGTTGCCTGGAATGTAGTTTTGCGGCGCGGTCAGGTTGTAGTGCGTTGCTGGCGGCGGGGCGACGGTCGTAGACGCACTGCCGGTGATCGTTGCCGTGATGGTGTCGGTCGCGGTGACCGACTGCGATCCAGTCGACGTGAGCGTGACGCTGAAGGTGTGCGCGCCGTTGTCGCCGGCGACGAAGGCGTAATCGGACGGCAGTGCACCGGCGGCAGTCGAAGTAAAGTGGATGGCTCCCCTGTAACTCGGCACAGTCACATTCGACACGTCAAGCGCCGTGACGATGAGGTTGAACGCTGTTCCGCTCGTGGTATTCGCTGGCACTGAGACACTGAAGTGCGTGGCGGGCGGCGGATTCACGGTTGTGTTCGCGCTTCCGGTGATCGAGCCGTCGCTTGCGATGACCGATTGCGCGCCTGTCGTCGTGAGCGTGACGCTGAACGTATGCGCCCCGCTGTCGCCTGCGGTGAAGGTGTAGTCAGACGGCAGCGTGCCGGCTGACGAAGATGTGAAATGAATGGTGCCCGTGTAACCCGGCACCGCCGCATTCGATGCGTCGAGTGCTGTGACCAGAACGTTGAACGCAACACCCTTCGTCGTGTTCGCTGGCACGGAGACACTGAAGTGCGTCGCGGGCGGCGGCGCGACGTTCGTACTTGCGCTGCCTGTGATGGATCCGTTGATCGTGTCTGTCGCCGTGATCGATTGCGATCCCGTCGATGTCAGCGTCACGCTGAACGTGTGTGCTCCGTTGTCGCCGGCGATGAAGGTGTAGTCGGACGGCAACGTGCCACCGGAGCCGGAAGTGAAGTGCGCCGTGCCGGTGTAGCTCGGCACTGTCGCATTGGAGGCGTCGAGCGCTGTGACGATGACGTTGAAGGCGACGCCGCTCGTGGTGCTGGCAGGAGCAGAGACGCTGAAGTGCGTGGCGGGAGGAGGAATCACGGTTGTGTTCGCGCTCCCGCTGATCGACGCCGTGACGGTGTCGGTCGCCGTGACCGACTGCGATCCAGTCGAAGTGAGCGTAACGCTGAACGTGTGCGCGCCGTTGTCGCCGGCGACGAACGTGTAGTCGGACGGCAGCGTGCCCGCCGACGACGATGTGAAGTGGACGGTCCCCGCGTAGCTTGGAACCGCGTTGTTGTTCTCGTCGAGTGCGGTGACGGTCATGCTGAACGAGGAATCGGCTGTGACGCTGGCCGGGATGGTTACCCCGAAATGCGTCGCAGCCCGCGGAGCGGCGTTCAAGGTCACGCTGCTGCTGTCATTGTTTCCGTTCGGGTCGTCTTCGATCTCGCCGCTCTTCGTGGCGGTGTTGGTGATGGAGCCCTCGTTGAGAACAGCCGTCGTGATCTGCAACGTCGCCGATGCGCTGTTCGCGAGTGATCCGATGGACCAGATGCCAGAGGTCGAATCGTAGGAGCCGGCCGACGCTACCGAAGTGACGTAGGACAGCGCTGCAGGAAGCTGGTCGGTAACGGCCACCGATGTCGCCGGACTCGGGCCGTGATTGGTTACGGTGATGGTGAAGCTGACGTTCTGCCCAACCGTTGGCGTGGCGTTGCTCACCGACTTCGCGACCGATACGTCGGCCGAGAAAGACGCATTCACCGTAGCGCTGGCGGAGTCGTTCGCGGCATTCACGTCAGGCTGATCGGAGTTGCTTCGGGCCGCCGAGTTTACGATTGCACCGCTCTGCGTGACGGTGGCCGTCATCAGAAGGACCTTCGACGCGCCATTCGCAAGCGCACCGATGTTCCAGAGGCCGCTGGTGTGGTCGTAGGTGGTCCCGGACGAAGGGGTGGCGCTCACGAACCCGAGTCCCGCGGGCAGAAGGTCGGTAATTTGTACGCCGGTAGCGTCGCTGGGTCCGCCGTTGGTGGCAGTGACCGTGAAATTCACGTCGGTGCCGACGAAGGCATTGTCGTGGGCGGCGATCTTCGACACCGCGATATCGGAGGACGCTCCCGCATTGATACTGGCGGTCGCGGAATCGTTCGACGTATTTGGATCGAATTCATTGCCGTGCGTTTTGGTGGCGGTGTTCGTAATCGATCCGGTCTGGCTCACCGAGGCGTTGACGGTCAGTGTGCGCGAAGTGTTTTTGGCGAGCGGGCCGATGTCCCAGAGTCCGCTCGTGCTGTCGTAGGTCGTTCCGGATTGCGGCGTCGCGGAGACGAAGCTGAGGCCTGAGGGGAGCGCATCGGTCACCTGCACGCCCGTGGCATCGTTCGGTCCGTTGTTGGCGGCGGTGACAGTGAAGGTGACCGACGATCCGATGAGGGGTTGGGCGTGATCGACACTCTTCTGGATCACGATGTCGGCGGCCGGTTGCCCGTTGATCGTCGCGCTGTGCGTGTTGTTTGCTCCAGTCGGATCGGACTCGTTCTGCGCGGTGATTGCTGCGGTGTTGGTGATCGATCCTGTCTGCATGACCGTGGCATGGATATCGAGAGTTGCCGACGCGCCGTTTGCCAGCGCGCCGATATTCCACAGCCCCGAATTCGAATCGAAGGTCGTTCCTGACGATGGTGTCGACGTGAGATAGAGCAACCCGGCGGGCAACGCATCGGTCACATGCAGTCCCGTTGCATCGGACGGCCCGTGATTGGTCGCGGTGATGGTGAATACGACTTCCTGTCCGACGGCGGGGGACGAATGGTCGACTGTCTTCCCGATCTCGACGTCGGCCGAAGCGACGAACAGACCGAAGGTCTTGACGTCTGTCGCGCCGCAGTTGTCCGTTGCCGTCACGGTGATCATGTACGAGCCCGAGTTGGCGTTGCTGATCGACACGACGCCGGTCGCCGAGTCTGCGCTGACGGAGCCTGTGAAGCCCGGCGAGGCGGCGGCGGTCACGGTGACCGTGCCGTTGTCAGCGGGAGGTTGCGATGGCGTGACCGATGTCGATCCACCTGCGCTAAGTGAGGTGTCGGCGTAATTGCCGAGCGTCGGTGCCGGATTGGCAGCAACATTCACGGTCAGCGTCGTGCTTGACATTGCGCCGGTGCTGTCCTGCACCGAGATGGTGACGTTGTTGGGGCCGGTGGCGGCCGTACAGGAAGCACCGACGGTTGCGGTCACTGTACCGCTGCTATTGCTCAGACTGTTGATGACAATACCGGCCGGTATGGAAGACGTGCTGACGAGGAGCGTTCCGGCTGGCTGGTCGGCATCAGCGACTGTGGCGATCGTCATCGACACGGCGGGAGATCCGGCGGTTACCCCGATGGGACTGGCGTTGACGGACGGCGGTGTGTTGACGACCTGAAGGACCGCAGACGAAGTACTGCCGCCGAAATTCGGGTCGCCGGGATACTCGGCGGTGATGGAATGGCTGCCGTAGGATAGCGATGACGTGCTGTAGGTGGCGTTTCCGGACGAAAGGGTGCCGGTGCCAATCGTCGTCAGGCCGTCTTTGAACGTAACGGTCCCGGTAGCACCGCTCGTGACCACTGCCGTGAACGTTACCTGCTGGCCTGGCACTGAAGGATTGGCCGACGATGTCATCGACGTCGTCGAGGGCGTCTTTCCATTGAGGGAGGTGAGCGTGACGTCATTTCCTGTGCCGCCGGCGTAGCTGAGCCGCAACTGATAACCGTTAATGGTGATGACGGTATTTTCCGGCAGCCCGCTGAAGGTGCCACTCACCGGGTCAGCTCCGTCGTTGTCGATCAGTGTGTAGACCTGGCCCTGGGTCGGAACGAAACTGCCGCTCATGGCGAGATTAAGGGTTCCAGACAGTGTCACAGTTCCTGTCACGTTGATCTGGTCGTACCCGCTCCCGGGCGAGGAGCCATTGATCTCCATGTTCACAGTGCGATTGGTCGAGAAGTTTCCCGTATTCAGAAGGCCAGCGCCATTAGCGGCGTTCGTGCCGGCGTTGT
>JAXDGL010000023.1:0-18457 GCA_034665065.1 Thermoanaerobaculia bacterium
GATCGAAGGACCCCCTACTTTGTGCGAGCCGCTTTAGAAACCGTCGCATCGAAGCAGGGGGTCCTTCGATCGTCCTTCGGCACTTCGTGTCCTTCGGCGACTCAGGATGACAGTCGCCCCTGCAACCCCTCCCGCCCCTCCGACGTATGATCCTCGCAACAATTCTTCCCCGTAGCACCAACAATAAGGAGAGCTGCATGCGCCGAGGCTTGTTCGGAATCGGAATCGTGTTCCTGGTGGCGGTCAATGCGTTCGCTCAGACAGCGGACGACGTCATCGCCAAATACATCAAAACAGTCGGTGGGATGGATCGCATCAACGCGGTCACTTCGCTCCGCCGCACGGGAAAATTCACCGGCGGCGGCGGATTCGAAGCGCAGGTGCTCGAGCAGAACGCCCGGCCCAATCGCGTCCGCCAGGAGTTTTCTATCCAGGGTATGACCGCCGTCAACGCCTACGACGGCAAGAACGGCTGGAAGATCGATCCCTTCGAAGGAAAGAAGGACGCCGAGTCGCTCAGCGAAGAAGAGCTGAAGTCGATCATCGAAGACTCCGACCTCGACGGCCCGCTCGTGAACTACGCGGCGAAGGGCAACAAAGTCGAGCTGATGGGAACCGAGACCGTCGAAGGCTCCGAAGCGTACAAAATCAAAGTGACGACGCCGGCCGGCGACGTGCGCAACTACTTCATCGACAGCTCGACGAACGTCCCGATCAAGATCGAGACGCGCCGCATGGTCCGCGGTGCCGAGCGCGAATACGAAACCATCCTCGGCGACTACAAAGACGTCAACGGCTGGTACCTGCCGTTCTCGATCGAGAACGGTGTGAAGGGAAATCCAAATCGCCAGAAGGTGACCTACGCGAAGATCGAAGCAAACGTTCCGATGGTGGATGCCTTATTCGTTCGGCCGGGAACGCCGGGCGCAGTGAGCGTCGCAGCAACTCCAGCTCCCGCTCCAACGCCAACGACGACCGCATCGGCGCAAACGCCAGCCTCAGCTCCGGCACCCGCAGCGCCCACGACTCCCGTCAAAGTTGACTCCGAAACCATCTCCGGACTCGGCGCGCGCAACATCGGCTCCGCGGCGATGAGCGGACGCATCGCCGCACTCGACGCAGTGCACGAAGGCAATCGCCTTACGGTCTACGTTGGCGCGGCCAGCGGCGGCGTTTGGAAGTCGGTCAACGGCGGCACGACCTTCAAGCCCGTCTTCGACAAGCAGGCCACGCAATCGATCGGCGCCATCGCCATCGATCCGAAGAATCCGAAAACGATCTGGGCCGGCAGCGGCGAGGCGTGGACGCGCAACTCCGTCTCGTACGGCAACGGCGTCTACAAATCGACCGACGGCGGCGACAACTGGACGAACGTCGGTCTGCCGAACTCCGAGCGCATCGCCAAGATTCAGATCGATCCGAGCGACACCAACACCGTCTACGTCTGCGTCCCCGGAAAACTCTGGAGCGACAGCGACGACCGCGGCGTCTACAAGACCACCGACGGCGGCAAGTCGTGGACGAAAGTTCTGAAAGGCGCGAACCTCTCCACCGGCTGCTCGATGCTCTCGCTCGATCGCAGCAATCCGAAAACTCTCTACGCCGGCATGTGGGACTTCCGCCGCAAAGGGTGGACCTTCCGCTCCGGCGGCGACGGACCCGACGCCGTCAGTGGCAGCGGTCTTTTCAAATCGACCGACGGCGGCGCAACGTGGCAGTCGCTCGATGACAAATCCGCCGCAGGTCTCCCGACGAAACCGTGGGGCCGCGTCGCGGTCACCGTCGCGCCATCCAACTCCAACGTCGTCTACGCGCTCGTCGAAGCCGCGCCGCCGAAAAACGGGCTCTATCGCTCCGAGGATGGCGGGAAGACGTGGCAGGCACGCGATCGTAGTCAGATGATGATCTGGCGTCCGTTCTACTTCGCCAATCTTCTCGTCGATCCGAAGGATGCGAACAAGGTTTACAAAGCCGGCGGTGGACTCATCGCATCGAACGACGGCGGCAAAAGCTTCAGCGGCGTCGGCGGCGGCGGTCACGGCGACTGGCACGACGTCTGGATCGATCCGAACAACACCGACAACCTGATCGCCGGCGACGATGGTGGCCTCTGGTACTCGTACGACGGCGGCAATCGCTGGTGGAAGGCCGACAACCTGCCCGTCTCGCAGTTCTACCATGTCAGCGTCGACATGGATCAGCCCTACCACGTGTACGGCGGCCTGCAGGACAACAGCTCGTGGGTCGGCGACTCGCAGTATCCGGGCGGCATCACCAGCAGCCGCTGGGAAAACTTCTACGGTGGCGATGGATTCTGGATGTTCGCCGATCCGAGCGATCCGACCTACATCTACGCCGAGGCGCAGGGTGGCGAGATCGGGCGAGTCAATCGGAAAACGCATGAGACGCGTCCGATCAAGCCGCTGCCGCAGTACAAAGAAGGCAAACTTCGCTTCAACTGGAACACGCCCATTCACGTTTCGCCGAAGGGCACGCTTTACATCGGCTCGCAGTTCCTATTCCGCTCCAACGATCACGGCCAGACCTGGGACCGCATCTCTCCCGATCTGACGACGAACGATCCCGAGAAACAGAAACAAGAACAATCTGGCGGCGTCACCGTCGACAACTCCTCGGCCGAAATGCACACGACGATTTATGCCATCGCCGAGTCGCCGAAGAACAGCAACGTGATCTGGGTGGGCACCGACGACGGCAACGTGCAGGTCACACGCGACGCCGGCAAGACCTGGACAAACGTCGTCGCCAACATCGCCGGCCTGCCAAAAGCGGCGTGGGTGTCGTCGGTCGAGCCGGGGCATTTCGATGAAGGCACCGCGTACGCGACCTTCGACCTGCACACGTTCGGCGACATGAAGCCGTACGCGTACAAGACCACCGACTTCGGCAAAACATGGACGTCGATCATCGGCAGCGATGCTCCGGTGCAGGGCTTCGCGCACGTCGTCAAAGAAGATCTCGTCAACTCCAATCTGCTCTTCGTTGGCACAGAGCTCGGTCTCTGGATCTCGCTCGACGGCGGCAAGCAGTGGGCGCAGTACAAAGGTGGCGACATGCCGAATGTCGCGGTGCGCGATCTGACCATCCATCCGCGCGACAACGATCTCGTCATCGCCACGCACGGCCGCGGCATCTGGATCGTCGACGACATCACGCCGCTTCGCGCGCTGACGCCCGAGGTGCTGGCGAAGGATGTGGTGTTCATGCAGAGCCATCCGGTCGTGCAGACGTTGGGCGCGCAGGGCGGATGGGTGAACGGCGACGCCGCGTATGTCGGACAGAATCCGCCCGGCGGCGCGATCGTCACGTACTACCAGCGCACGCGCCACATCTTCGGCGACCTCTCGATCGACGTGATGGACGCGAGCGGAAAGAAGGTCGGCACGATCCCGAGCAGCAAACGCCGCGGACTGAATCGCGTCTCCTGGGCGATGCGTTTGCCCGCGCCGAAGGTTCCGACAGCAGCGACTGCCGCGTTCTCCGCGTCGAGCGGACCGCGCGTCCTTCCCGGCACGTACTCGGTGAAGATGACGAAAGACAAGAACGTCTACACGACGCCGCTCGTCCTCGTCCCCGATCCGCGAACATCGCATACCGATGCCGACCGCAAAGCGCAGTGGGATCTCTCCAACAAGATTTACGCGCAACTCGGCGAGATGACCTACGCCGTCGATCGCATCAACAGTGTCCGCACCGCGCTCGATGATCGCGCATCGAAACTCCCCGCCACCGACGCGCTGGCGAAACGCCTGAAGTCCGCATCGAACGACGTCGACACGCTGCGCCGCAAGATCGTCGCCACAAAAGAAGGCGGCATGATCACCGGCGAAGAACGCCTCCGCGAGAACCTGACAGACCTCTATGGCAACGTCGCGTTCTACGAAGGCCGCCCTAGCCAGATGAGCACCGATCGCGCCGACGCGCTGGCGCACGAGCTGAAGGACGTCGTCCAGGACTTCGACAACTGGATCGGCAAAGAGCTGCCCGCCATCAACAGCGCACTGACCAAAAAGAAACTCGACCCAATCACGCCGCTCACTCGCGAGAAGTGGGAAGCCGCCAACGGCGGCGCGTCCGGCGCGACAGCGCCAGCGGAAGCAGATCGCAACTTCTTCGAACGCGACTAAACTTGAATCGAGCCCCTTCTCCCCATCGCCTTTTGATGGGGAGAAGAGCCTGCCCTGAGCGACGCCGAGCGCAGCGAGGCGGAGTCGAAGGGTGGCCGAAGGGCGGATGAGGGGCCCGAAGGGTTATCCGCAGATGTCGCAGATCAACGCAGATGAAGACCAACCCATCGGCGCTTCCTCATGCAGACAAGCTTCCAAATCAGCGACTTGACGCCGTACATCGCGCGGAACATCATGCGCGAGGACTAGATTCACCATGAGCCGAAAACTGACGATCAGCGTCGACGAACGAGTTTACGAAGGGTTGCAGCAGGTCATTGGCCCGGAACACATCAGCCAGTTCATCGAAGACCTCGTGCGCCCTCATATAATCCATGCCGATCTTACGGAAAGCTACCGGCTCATGGCAGCCGATGAAGCGAGGGAGTCCGAGGCTCACGAGTGGGTTGAGAACACCTGCGGCGATGTTGCTGATGAAGCGCGGTGAGGTCTGGTGGATCGACTTTGATCCGTCGGTGGGCGGAGAGATTCAGAAGCGCCGCCCTGCCGTCATCGTCAGCAACGACGTTTCCAACGAACACCTCAATCGCGTCCAGGTTGTTCCACTAACGAGCAACGTCGCGCGCCTGTATCCGAGCGAGGCATACGTGACGTTGAACGGCGAGCAGCGCAAGGCAATGGCAGATCAGCTTACGACGGTCAGCAAACGCCGCCTCCAGTCGCGAATTGGCACTCTTGGATCCTCGGATCTCGATCAAGTGGGCAGAGCCATTCAGTTGCAATTGGCATTGCCCTGATCGACGCTCTCTCCGCGTCTCCGCGTGACAATCTTTTCTTCGCGCCTTCGCGTCTTCGCGTAACAATTCCCCATGCTCACCCGCCGCGACTTCGCCAAACTCACCGTCACCGCCGCCGCGATCACAGCCACGAAGAGCGCGAACGCTGCAATAACGCCGACCATTAAGCCGAAGAAGCTAAGCCCAGGCGACACTGTGGGCTTAGTCCTCCCCGCCACCGCCGCGTTCGAATCCGACGAGATCCAGTTCGCCAAAGAGCAGATGGAAGCGATCGGCTTCAAAGTCGTCATCGGCAAACATGCCTTCGACAAATGGGGCTACTTCGCCGGCCACGATCGCGACCGCGCCGACGACATCAATCAGATGTTCGCGGATGATCAAGTAAGCGCCGTCGTCTGCTACACCGGCGGCTGGGGCTCGCCACGAGTCCTCCCCTACCTCGACTACGACCTCATCCGACGCAAGCCGAAAGTCCTCATCGGCTACAGCGACATCACCGCGCTCCTGAACGCAGTCCACAAGAAAACAGGCCTCATCACCTTTCACGGCCCCGTCGGCGGCTCGACCTTCGATCCCTTCACGCTCGACAACTTCCGCAAAGCCGTGATGAGCAGCGACCCGATCGGCCTCCTCCCCATACCATCAAAGAAACCAAACGAGCTCGTCGACCGAACGAACCGCATCATCAAGATCGCCCCCGGCAAAGCGACCGGCCCGCTCATCGGCGGCAACCTGACAATGATCGCCACGCTGATGGGAACCCCCTACCAACCCGACACGTCGGGCGCGATCGTCTTCCTCGAAGACGTCCACGAAGAGCCCTACCGCATCGACCGCATGCTCACCACCCTCTCCCTCGGCGGCATGTTCGACAAGTGCGCGGGAGTTATCTTCGGCCGCTGCAGCGACTGCGCCCCCAAAGGCCAAAGCTTCAGCCTAGAAGAAATCCTCCGCGACCGCTTCGGCAGTCTCCCCATCCCATCAATCTCCGGCCTCTCCTTCGGCCACATCGAACAAAAACTCGTCCTGCCGATCGGAGCAAGAGCGACGCTGGATGCGGATGCGGGGACGGTGCGGGTGGAGGAGGGAGGGGTGGGGTAGAAGGGGCGCACAGACAGAGACACCGCCAATTCGACGGACCGCGCTTGACGTCGCGCAAGAGTTTATTCACTGCCTTAGATCTCTTGTAGCACTACTTTTCCGCGTACGCGTAGTCGACCACAAGGCGGGCATCCCCGGGTGAAAGGCGCACGGCGATCGCTGGCGAGACTACGAACAGAGGCCGAAGATCGATTGCCTCGTCGATGTGAGGCGCGGCAGCGCCGCACACGTCGCCCGTCGCTCGAATGTCAATCGGGCGATGCGTCTTCAAGTTTTGATAGACGCGCCGCACCTCATCGCTGATCTTGCCTTGGGGTTTAGCCATATACGTCTTTTGGAATGACGTGACAGCTAACTCCTCGCGCAGCAGGCGAGCATTTGAATCGAACTTACGGGTCATTGCAGCTTCCCAACGGACCTGCGGCATCCCTTCGACCCTGTATCCGTCATAGCCGCCTTTGATTTGCGCGCCGACCAGCAATTCACCATCGTAAGTGTAAGTAGCGACATAAGACACGGCGTGCCTCCAGACGGTGCTGTCATAGCTCACTTCCTCCCGCAGCACGCGACCATCGGTGTCGAACGAACGCATGACGAAAAAGAGCTGGTCCCCCGTAGAATATGGTTGCGCGTCGAGCAGCCATATTCCATCGCCCGTCTTATGCCCTTTGTACGCGAACACCTCGCCTATCGGCAAGCTCACAACGGCTTGCAGATACTCTCCCTGCCGCATCGTCAGTTCATCGCCAGCCGCACTGCGCCTCGATTGGAGTAGCCCCTCTGTAAAGCTCCACCCTTCGGCAGTACGGGCGTCGCGCGCTGCCGTTTGTATGGCTGGACTGTACTGAAGAAAATCGTGGAGCGAACGACTGCCGAAGAGACACGACTGCGGCTCCGAAATACGCGTTTTCCCATTCACGTCCTGCAACGCTCGTGTTACGACGGCGTGCAAGTCACAGGCGCGGGCATTCCACGCCGCATTGGTAACGTCATATGGACCATGCCAGCAGTGATGACACCACCGTGCCCCGGCCGCAAGCTTCGCGCCGCATATTGGACACATGAGCTTCGTGCGCATGTCGCCGATCTCGCGATCGAGATCGATGATGTGTGACTGAAGCTGCGGCCCCGCGGACGGATCCAACTGCAAGTATCGGTTGTATGAGCGACGTGCGTCTTCGAACGCCCCATCCTCTTCATAGATAACCCCGTCGTTCCAATAGAGCGCCGGGTCATCGGAATAGATCTGTTCCGCCTGCCGGAAGGCTTCGAGCGCTTCGCGCCTCTGGCTTTTTTCGTACAGAGACTTGGCCCGGCTGAATAGCGTCTTGTACTTATCTTCCTCCACTTTCACCCGTCCAAACTCGATAAGGAACTTCACTTCGAGTTGAAGCGCCTTCACCGCCTGAAGCTCGTTGGCCGGAGGACTGAGAGCGATACAACGCTCGATTCGTCTTTGCGCATCGTCGTACCGCTGTAGCTTCACCAGGACGAGCGCGGTGTTGTACAGGACCGTCGGCTGATCCCGAACGAGCGAATCGGCTTTCTCGAACCACGTTAGCGACGCGGCGAAGTTTCCGGCTTCGAAGAAGCGTCGCCCGAATTCGGCGGCCGTTGCGAACTCTTCATGTGGATCGGACGAAGTGGATACCGCGTCCAAGGCGAGCGTCACGCCAGTAGTCGAGGTAGGCAACGTCGCCCCGCTACCCGACGGTGGGATTGCGGCGAGTGTTAGATTCGTAGGTGGCGGCTCGCTTTGCCCTCCTTTCTTCGTGTCGCGCAGAGCCCCCGACGGGGGACGGACGGCAATCTGCGGCAAACGCTCCGGCACGGTCTCCCGGAAGATGCGGTCGAGCCGGGGTTCTCTGCCAAAGAGTAATCGGATGTATTCGCCCGCCGTGGGAAGCTCGCTCCCCAGAAGCCGCTCCCGGATCGTCCAGGCCGACTCCTGCTCGACCCGCAGTTGGTTCATTCTGGCCTTCGTATCGAGAAAGACGCCGCTCGAAGGGTCCGTCGTGCGGTCACAGTGGCAATCGCCGAGGCGGTTGGCTTGCATCGAAGTGTCGGCTTTCGATGCCTTCATGTAGTCGGCGACCGACTGACTCTCCTTGGCGGCGTTCGCTCTTCCCTTCTCACACGCTTCGCGAGAAACGAATCGTCGTGTGCCCACGACCTCTTGATACGTCTGCGGGTACGGTTGCCAGACGAGCACGTGATAGTGATAGCTCTCACAAACTGTCCCCTCAGGCAGGGCCGGACATTTCGTCTGTCCGTGCAAGCCTGCCGATAGGAGGATCGTCAGAAGCCAGCCTAGGTGCGACGCTGACCGCACGCGAGCCTCTACGCCTTTCTTGCTATTGTGGTCGTGTCCACGCATTTATTTCACTCCGTCGGCTGAAACTGCTAGTTGGCTCCATCTGCACTGCCGATGACGGTGGCCCGTCCGGCCACCGTCATAAGGAAGCCGTCCGTTAGTACACGCACTGTATGATTTCCGCTGTCGGCAACCCACAAACGTCCCTGAGCGTCAAAGGCAATTCCCGCAGGGTGATTGAGCCGCGAGTTTGTACCGGGGCCGTCGATGGCGCCAGGGAGACCGGCGCCTCCGGCAACTGTCGTCACTTTGCCGTTGGCAATCTTCCGAATTGTGTGATTGCCTGAGTCGGACACGTAGACATTTCCATTCCGATCCACCGCGATTCCTTCGGGAGCATTGAATCGGGCGTTACCGACAGGGCCATCTGCGCTTCCGCTGGAGCCAGGGACACCCGCGAGGACGGAAACCCGGTGGTCCGAACCGATCCGTCGCACGACATGACTCCATGAATCGGCGATCAGCACATTCCCAGCCGAGTCGATCGCGACTGCGGCTGGGTCCATTCGATCGGGAGCGTTCACGGTCGCGATCGTATCGACGACGCGATCAGCCGAGATGCGTCGGATGGCGTGATTGCCTGCGTCGGCGATGTACACGGAGCCATCAGCGGCAACGGCGAGCCGCCGCGGAGCGGAGAGCCGTGCGGCCGCAGCCACCCCCTCAGTTACGCCAGTCAGTCCCGATCGCCCCGCAATTGTCGTCACTGTGCCGTCCAGGCTCAGGCGGCGAACAGTGGCGTTGTACTGATCGGCAACGTAAATCGACCCGTCCGCGGCAACGGCTACGCCGGTCGGATCATTGAAGCGTGCGCGATCCGCGTGTCCATCGACGGAACCGTACTGGCCCGCGGCGCCGGCGATTGTGGTCGTGGCACTGTCCGCAATGCGGCGGATCGTATTGTTGCCCGAATCGGCGACATAGCCGATTCCGTCAGAGGAGACTGCAACATCTGTCAGGGCATTGAAGCGCGACACAGACTTCGCGCGGATTGACGCCAGCATCGACTGAGCCCGGGTGTTCGTCGCGTCTAACTTGAGCGCTTCGACGGCTGCATCGCGCGCCTCGGCCAGCTTGCCCGCGCCGAAGAGTTCTTCTGCCTTCGTCGCCAGCGCGGCCGCGTTGAGCACAATTGGCGAGATCGTGTCGACGAGGACACCTGCGGTCGAGGCAAACGGAACCGACGTCTGGGCGTTGATCCCGACAATATCTTTGATCGTGCCGCCGTTGAGCGAGATCGTGGCGCCGGTAGTTACTCCGTCTGCATCTGCATTTCCTGTTGCAACCGGGTACTGGAACAGCAGTGTTGCCGAACCCGAACCGGAGAGATATAACGCCTTTACTTGACCGCCTGTGTTCAGCGACAGCGGGACAAACGGAGTTCCCTTTACGATGACCGGAACATTGAAGGTGACGGTGTAATCGAGCGTCTTTCCGGCGCCGTAGGTTCCGTTTGCCGGCACAGTCGACGAAACGACGGGTACGGCGAGCTTCGATTGACAGACTTCTTTGCGCTCCGCCGCCTTGTCGGCGCCATCTTCCTGCGGAAAGATGCGAAGGTAATTCTCGTATCGTTCAAGTGCGCCGCGATAGTCGCGGTCATCAAATGCTCGATCGGCCTCTTTCAACGCTCTAGCGGCCAACACGCTGGTACTTGGCGGCGGGGGCGGCTTCGGGCATGTTCCCGAGAGTTTGCCATCGAACCTCGCCTGAACCCCGGCATGAAGGTCTCGTCCGCCCTTGGTAATGCGTGCGACGGACTGATCCGCCGAGACGGACGCAATCCTGAAAAGCGCGAAGCAGTTCTCGACAGTCCGGCCTCCAACGCTCTCCGGAACACAGAACTTGCCGGTCATTCCCTTGCTGACCCCAGCCTCGCAGCCTGCTGAAAGAACCACCCGTTCGCCGCTGACGGAAACGACGTGCTGTGCTTGCGCCGCGCGGTAGACGAGGCTGAAGCTTGACGCCAGGAGCAATGCCGCGGTTCCGGTTCGACGATTCAAGATTTGCCCAATTGGTTCCTGCTGTTTGCGCGGCCGGCCGTCTCGGACGGTGCCTTTGTTCGAATCATCGTGAGCGCAGAGGTGTCGCCGGCGCCCACCGTCCTTGATTTGACGATGCGAACCTGATTCGTCACATACTGCCAGCCTCGTATCTTCACTTGTGAATGTGTCCCTCAATCAAAGACGATCGCGGCGGTGCGCCGCGCAACGCGGTATTCCTGTGGAGGATATCGCACCGCGTTGAATAGGCGGCGGTCGCCATGGCAAGAAGGGCCAGCACAGCCGCCCACCGCAGCGCACCTCGCGAGCGGTTCGGGCGCAAATCGAGGACGAGCACAGCGGCGGAGACGTTGTCGTCACTGCCGTTCTCAATGGCACGCCGGACGAGCTGTTCGACTACGCCCGACGCCCGGTGCTCCTCCGTCGAAATCTCCAGCAACTCAGTCTCACCGACGAAATTGAACAGGCCATCGCTTCCGACCAGCAAGAGTGCTCGCGTCGCGTTCGGATGATGGCGCAACGAGTAATGCACGACATCGGGTCGTGCGTCACCGTCTCCGAGTGCTCGGGAAAGGACGTGGCGCTCCGGACTGCGTAGCGCCTCGATCTCAGTCATTCTGCCGCTGCGCAACTCCTCGCTTACAAAGCTATGCTCGGTCGAAAGACGAACGATCTCGTCCGGCAACACGAGGACAGCGCGCGAATCGCCGACGTTGCCAATCCACATGTCGGTGCCGCTGGCCACCGCGGCGACGAGGGTGGTACCCATCCCCTCGCGGCCGGCAGTCATGGCGCCGCGAACCGCAGCGTCTGCAGCTTCAAAAGCCGCGCAAATCGAGGCACTCGCGTCTTGCGCAGCGAACGCGCGAATCGCGCCGAGGAATGCGCGCATCGCGGCCTCGCTGGCGATGTCGCCGGCGACGGCTCCGCCCATCCCGTCTGCGACGGCAACGACACGCGTGCCGCTGCGCAATACGAGCAACGCCGCGCGATCCTCATTGACCGTGCGGCGTCCTCGGGTCGAACAGCTGGCCTGTCGCGAAGAGCGCCGGCCAATCTCCATCAAGTCACCGGACGAGCGTCGCTGCCGACGGCGCCTGGTGGAAAAGAAGCGCAACCTCTCCCATTTCGACGCGATCGCTTTCGCTCAACGGGACACTCTCGTTCACGGCCAGGTCGCGGCCATTGAACTTCGTCGGATTGCTGTCATTGGAGGCGAAGTTCGTCAGTTGTGCTGACCCGTCGAAGAAGGTCACCTTGGCCTGGCGAGAGGAAACAGTCTGCGCCTTGAGCTGAATATGCGCGTATGGCCGTCCCGACGCGCGGCCGAAGGTCGTCTCCGCGCCATGTTCGCCACCCAGCTTGTAGAAGCGAATCTGTTTGACGACATCGTCGCCGCTCACCACCTCGAACCAGCCGGGGAGGAGCTTCACGGTGTTCGGGGGCGGTGCGTGCAGCTTGATCGTCTTTCCTTCGATTACTTGTTCCGGCGCTGGCGGCGGCTCGACACGAGTTGCCGAGGCGAGACTGTAGTCGGCCGTCGACGATGCGTCGCTGGACCGCGAACGGAGTGCAAGGAACAGCCCGAGCGCGAGAATAATCGCGGCGGCGCCGCCGATCGCGGCGTAGGTCAGCGTTCGTCGCCGCTGTTCCTCGATGAGCCTTGCTTCGTTCGCAGCGTCAAGCTGCCGCTGTTCATCAAGGCGCTTCGCTGCTGCGAGGGCAGTTGCAGCGTCCACCGGAGGCGGCACGACGACCGACGGCGTAGCGACCGGTGGTTCGACGGGCGCAGAGGACTGCTCGGATCGGGCATATTCGCTGACGAAGAGGTCCTTCGTTTTCGGATCTATGTCTAACGGACCTTCGATCGCATACCGCTTGTTGACAGTGGGCAGTGGCTGAACGGTGCGGACCTTAATGAACGATCCAAAGTCGTCTTGGAGGTAATAAACCGAAGTCGACTTCGTGCCGACAACGACGAATTGCCTGACGAACCCCTCGATTCGGACCTTTTCATGTAAGTACGCCGCCCTATTCGCCTTTATTTTTGAGATAGGCGTTGTCTGCAGCGGTTGAGCTTGGGCCAGCGCGGCAGCCGCGCACAAGACGAGCACCAGAAGGACACTAACGGTACGAACGGTCTTTTTCATGACGACAATCTCCTTTTAAGAAATGACACGACATTGAGCGAACTGGCATCGTCGAGCGATACGAGAAGTTCAGCCAGTTCCGCTGCAGCAACCGTTGCGGACTCGGGACGTGAATCACGATTTTTTCTTAGCAGCCGCGCACACAATTCGGCGTACCGGGCGTTGGCATCCGTGGGCAATCGAGGGGCATCCTCCGTTTGCTGCGCCCGCATGACGTCGAACGGATCGCGCCCGGCAAACGGCAAGCGCCCGGCGGCCATGAGGAACAAGATGATCCCCAGCGAATAGAGATCGCTGCGCGCGTCTACGTCGAGACCGCGGCATTGCTCGGGTGACATGAAGTGCGGCTTTCCGGCGATGCTTCCATCCATGGTCATCCGCGACATGAGCTCCTGCCGGGCAATGCCAAAGTCGATCAAAACCACCATCGGAACGGAGGTGAAGCGGCGGCCACTGACGACTAGATCTCCCTTTCGAAGGAAGATGTTGTCGGGAGTAAGATCGCGATGCACGACACCGGCGCCGTGCACCGAGACCAGGGCCGTGGCGATTTGATGCCCGACCGCGGTCGACGTGAGTTCGTCGAGGATCGGCTCACGGGCCAGGCGGCTCTGCAAGGTCTCACCCTCGATCAACTCGAGCGCGATGAACGGCCGGCCAACGATCGAGTCATGCTCGCGCCCATAACGGAAACACTTCACGACCCGCGCGTTCGCGTCGCGCTCCCTGATGGCCTGGAGCGTCTGTCCCTCGAGCAAGAACTTGCGCACCATGTCCGGATCGCCCAGCCAGCGGGAATCGAGCACCTTCAGTGCGAGGTCAGTCTTGTCGACGAGATCGAAGGCCCGGTAAATCGTCCCTACGCCGCCGCTGCCGAGTGTGCCGGTCAGCCGGTAACGGTCGAAGTGCCCCACCGTTTGTTCCGCGATTGGCAACATCACGCCGCTTGGTGGTGGGCGCAGCAGCGTCTTGCGACGGTCGCGGAGCGTGACAATGACGAGGAGGACGACGCTCGCCACCAGCAGTGCCACTAGCCCGATGAGCCACCAATCGGTAACTTCCTGTTTCGGTGGCGGTGTGACTACTGTGTGCTGACCTCCTCCTGTTGCAGCCCCACTTCCGGTGCCGTCAGTCGCGGTCCCGCCGCTGCCAGCGACTACCGGGGGTTGCGTCTCCGTGACCATTGTTACTTCCCCGATTGGGAAAGGCTCCAGCTCGGTTATCTCCGGGTCGAACGTTTTGGGGGTTTTGAATATCCGACCCTGATATTCGACGCGAATCTCATGCGAGCCAGGCGTTCCGGAAACAACGACGTTTCCGTTAGAGTCTGTCGTGCCCGCAGGTTCGCCGTCGACGAAGACCGACGCGCCGGCAACGGGCGGATCGGTTCTTAGAATGTGTTCGTCACCTGCCTTCGCGGTGCCAGTCAATAGTGCTATCAGAAGAACGAAGGACGCGGCACAGCGAGCAGCAGCCGGAGTGTCAGTCGCGTTCATGGCTGGGAGTCACCAGTCCAACTGCTCATTTCCACTTCGACCGTGTCGCCGGCCACGACATCATTGAGGCCGCTGACAGTGTCGAGCTCGATGTCCGAGTCATCGAGACGTACGTCGATGACATGGCCGGTTGCGATCTGTTCACCATTGTGAACGATCCTTACCTCGAGGCCTGTGCGCAGGCCGTACAGGGAGCCGCGATTCCAACGAACGTACTGACCTTCGACGCTTTGAACGCTCCCGCCCTGAGCATTAGGCGCGCCGACGAATACGGATCGCGTGGCGAACCGGCTCACGTCTCCAACGGAGGCGGACCATGCGAACGTGTAGGCTCCCGGAACGTCGGTGTGCGCGTACGTCGCGAGATATGCGTGGCCGTCTTGCGCAACCTCTAGGTCCGCAACACGGCCATCAGGCCGCTGGACGCGAACGTTCAGGCGTGGTTGCCCCACGGATGGGAAGCCGTCAAGTGTCGCTTTCATGGCAGCGCCAAGCGAGATCGCCGGCTCGAGCGCAATGCGCACAGGCGTGACCGCCGAGGCTCGAAGCCGAAAAGGCTCACCCGAGGACGCAACATCGATGCTCTTCACGATTGCCGTCCACGTCCCTGGGGCTGGTCGATCGACCCGCAGCAACTCGTATGTCCCGGCGCTTCGTCCAGCCTCCTTGGCCGCCAGGCGATTCCCTGACGGAGAGATGAGAACGAGATCGAGATCGCTGCCGGGCCAAGTCAGAAGAACGGACAGCGCCTGAATCGTGGCATCGAGGATGAAATGAAAATCCGAAGTCATGCCCGATTTCGCGGTGCCCGTGAAGTCTGCGACCGACGATTGGCCCGTGGCCTGGGAGGCGACAATGTCGAAGACTCCCTGCACGTCAGTGGCGGTGCGCGCATGCACGTACGAGCCTCCGGTAGCCGCTGCGATCGCTTGCAGCATTGCGCCGTTCGCCTCATCCGACAAGCCGACGGTGTAGATAGGAACACCGTACTTGGCAAAGCCGGCGGCATCGCAGTTATCCTGCGATTTGCCATCCGTTAGAAGAACGATCGCCTTCGGTCCACACCCGGCGCCAGCGAGCACGTCGAGCGTGCCGTTCACAGCTTGGCAGATGAGCGTTCCACCGTCCGCTCCCACTGCGCCAATGGCCTGTCGAAGACGATCATGGTCGACATCCCGGTCTGCCAGAACAGAGAACCGCTGATCGAAGCGGACGATGGTGAAGCGTGTGTCGTCGGGTGCCCGGTCGATCAGCAACTCTGCCGCGCGTTTTCGTAAATCGTTCGGATCGTTTTCGTGCATCGATCCGGAGGAGTCGAGCACGAGTGCAATCTGGAGCGCGGCGGCAGTGGAGCTTGCCGCGAGAGCAGGATCGTTCACCTGGACGTTGGTGTCAAAGTTGTGGTCGAGTTGCTTCCAGTCATGTCGGGCCGCAGCAAGAAGTGTTTTTCGCATCTTCTCGCTGTCCACGTCGTAGAACTGACCGACCTCCGACGCTGCAGTAGGCCCGATGGTCGTGCAGGACGCCGCATTTGCGGACTCCAAGGAGTCAATCAGCGCAGTCGCGATCGCGCGCACGGTCGGGGACGTTGTCGTATCGCCGATCGCCTTGATTGCGTCCATCACTCCAGGTTTGCGAACGAGTTCCTCGCCCTTTGCCATCTCATAGACTGCAAATGCGTCCAATGAGAATGAAGACATTCCAACGCTGAAATAATCGAACTCACCGGTTTGGACAGGCGAATTTGGGTCAACGGCCTCAACTCTGCAGCTCGTACATCTCTGGTTGACGCTCCTAATGTAGTCGTCATAGGTGGCCGAGTGGAGGGCGGCGGCGGAAACCTGCTGGTGGACCTGCTTCAAGAGCCGGTCCGACTGAATCGAAGCGCTCGGCGTGTTATAGGGCTTGCATTCCGCGAGTCCCGCACCAACCGAGGCGTCGATACCAAATTCGAATACCGCGTGCAGAGGGCCGACTTCGCAAAAATTGAGACCATTCGCATCCATCCACGGATGGATTTGAAGATCCGCAGCTTCGTGGACTACCCAGCCCCAGGCATAGGCCAGCTCGTTGTCATCGCACGCGTTCTCGAACAGGAGCTTAATCCATAAAGCGGGATGGTTATAGTGCGTGCTATATTGAATGTTCGGCTTCTGAATCTGGCATAAGGCCCCGAAATCGGGCGCTTCAGTGCCGCCAAGATAGTATGCCGTCAGCGTTTTGTCGTGGGAGATTCTGGAGAGAAAAGGCGGATACGCCGAAGGATTACCCTGGGCCGCCTGCAATACGCGCATCGCGACGATGCGATGTCCGAGGATCGAAAAGGCGCAGGCCTGACCGTGCACGAAGAAAAGAAGCAGTGCAATGATGCATTTCGTCCACACTCTGAGTTGCCCGAACAACCCCGCTGGTGGAATGCCGCTGCGCTTTGTTCGCGCGACCTTCTGCCGCCGGTGCTGCACTTGATTCTCTTGGTTTTTTGCTGGAAAGAGTGCGCATTATCGTCGGGAATGAAGTCGTGCCGCAAGGGCGGTAACGGGGCGCAAGTGCCTTGTACTGCTGATCCGTGTGATCAATGACATCGAGTTTTGAGGGCCGAGGTGTTGGCGGAGCGGCGTTGCCGATGACGTGGCATCTCACGCGAAGCCGCGAAGAGCGCGAAGGAGGCTGGCGTGGGGCGTGCTCTTCTGGAGCGCATGCCTGCGAATAATGATGATCTTCATGGCAGCGTTCCGGAGAGTTGCGAGGTGGCGTTGCTGCTGATCGATGTCATCAATGACATGGAGTTTGAGGGGGCGGAGGGGTTGGTTGAGGCGGCGGTGCCGATGGCGCGGCGGATCGCGGCGCTGAAGCGGCGGGCGAAGGATGCGGGGATTCCGGCGATCTATGTCAATGACAACTTCGGGCGATGGAAGTCGGACTTCCGGCGTGTCGTCGAACATTGTCTGGAGGATGGCGTGCGCGGCGAGGAGGTGGCGCGAATCCTTCAGCCGGAGGACGATGACTACTTCGTGCTCAAGCCGAAGCACTCCGCCTTCTTCGCCACCACCCTCGACACGCTCCTCACCTACCTCGGCGCCAAAACGCTCATCCTCACCGGCGTGGCTGGGAACATCTGCATCCTCTTCAGCGCGAATGATGCGTACATGCGCGACTTCAACGTGATCGTGCCCGCGGACTGCGTGGTGTCGAACACCGAGGAGGAGAACCGGCATGCGCTGGAGCAGATGAAGAAGGTGCTGAAGGCGGATGTGTCGGTGTCTTCGGAGCTGGATCTGGGTGCGATTCGCCGGTTCGCTGATCGGTGAACGTGCATCGTCGCTTCGTAGGCGGGGGATTCCTCGCCGTGCTACACCGCTCCCACCCTCCCGTCCGCCCCCGCGGTTCCGCCGGGCTCGGAATGACAGGATCGTTACTCAGCGCGTTGGCGAAGGTAATTCGCTGATCTGGTTTGCCAGTGCCAACTTTCGTTTTCACGACATCCCATACGAGTGGCAGGTCGACCTCGGTGATGTCGTGGATGATGGCGTCGCGCAGGCCAGAGGCCTCGTCCCAAGCGACTTCGGGTATCTGCCCGTGATTCAAAGCGGTGGCTGGCGCCACCGCAGTCCAAAGCGCTTCGCGCGAAAAATCAAATCAGCTCACGACGCATGATCGTTTTTCGCCTTCAGCGTCGCGATCCCGAGGCGGCGGTGGCTCGTGGAGTCGTCGATCAGCGTGGCCAGGCGGCGCTGCCGCGTCTCTTCACGCTTCGCGCTCGTGACCCAGTAGATGGCCACGCGCTGATACGACGGAGCCTGCGTTGAGAAGAACGCCCAGGCCTTCTTGTTTGCGCGAAAGCGTTTCTCATCATCCGGCGCAAGCGTGCGGACGGCGTTTTCGTAGGCATAGATCGCCGACTTGTCTTCGCGTCTGCGCTCGAACGCGCGCAATCCGGCGTCGTGCATCTGCCCGAGCTTCGTCAGCTCGGCCACGCGTGCGATGTTGATCGCGCTCCAGTTGCTGACCGCTTTCCGCGGCGTGAAGCGAATGCTGTAGCTGACATCATCGATGCGCCGCCGCACGCCGTCGATCCAGCCAAAGCACAGCGCTTGATCGACGGACTCCGGCCAGGTGATCGACGGACGTCCGGAGTCTTTCTTGTAGAACCCGACGAGCAACTCCGTCTCCTTGTCGTGATGGGTCGCGAGCCATTTGCGGAACGCGGCGGGGGTGGCGAAGAAGGTGGGGGGCATGGAGATCTCGGAAGAATACTGCGAGCGCTGTCATCCTGAGAGGCTGTGAAGAAATCGCGCGTGCTGTGGAAAACGTGGAAAGACCGTACCATCGGGCATGAGCGAAAAGCGGGAAGAGACAGCGGCGCGGTGGATCGAGGCGAATCGACTGCA
>JAXDGL010000024.1:0-21674 GCA_034665065.1 Thermoanaerobaculia bacterium
GGCCGGAGCGGCTGCGGCACCTGCGCCGGCTGCTGCCGGCTTGGCGCCTGGTTCGGGGATGGTGATGTCGATCGGGGTCACGGCGCCCAGCGTGGAGAGAGGCTTGTCGAAATCCTTCTCCTTGCCGACGACGAGCACCGAGGTCTGCGCCGGCGAGACGTACTTTTTCGCCACGCGCACGACATCGTCGGCGGTGACGGCCTGCAACTTGGCCGGGTACTGCTGGTAGTAATCCGCGGGGTAGCCGTAGAACTCGAGGTTCACCCGCTGGCCGAGGATCTTGGCTTTGGAGTCGGCGGTGAAGACGTAGGCGTTGAGGATCGCTTCCTTCGCCTGCGCCAGCTCGTCGGCGGTGAACGGCTTCGTTTGAAGATCGCTCAGGTCGGTGCGCAGCGCGTTGACCGCTTCGACGGTCGAGCCGCTCTTGGTTCCCATCCAGATGTGGAAGAGTCCCGCACGATCGAAATTCGTGTCGACGCCGCCGCCGACGCCGTAGGCGAGGCCGCGCTGCGTGCGGATGTCGTTCATCAGGCGTCCGGAGAAACCTCCGCTGAGGATCTCGTTCATCACCTGCACGGCGTAGAAGTCGGGGTCCTTGCGCAGCACGCCGGTGCCGCCGTGGACGACGTAGATGTTGCTCTGGGTCACATCGTCTTTGGCGACGTAGTAAACGCCGGCCTTGGCCGCTGTGCCGACAGAAGGCGCCGCGGTGGGAGCTTGCGGACCTTTGGCCCATGAGTCGAAGGCGGAGCGCAGCTTCTTCTCCATGGCCGCGGCATCGAAGTCGCCGGAGAAGCTGAGGATGATGTTGTTCGGATGGACGTACTTGTTGTGGAAGGCCACGAGATCGTCGCGGGTGATGGCGTTGACCGTCGAATACTCGGTCACGCGCGCGTAGGGCGAGTCGGCGCCGTAGCCGAGCTTGACCATCTCGCGGTCGGCGATGCCTTTCGGATCGTCGTTGCGGCGCGAGATCGTCGTGGTGGACTGGGTCTTGGCCAGATCGACCTTGTCCTGACGGAAGGCCGGGTGCTCGAGGACGTCGACGAAGATGGGGAGGACCGTGTCGAAGTCGCCTTTGAGCACGGACATGTTGACGTTCGTGGATTCGTCGCTGGCGCCGGTCTCGACGCGCGCGGCGCGTGCTTCGAGGAAGTCATCGAGCTCGTCGCCGGTCTTTGACGGCGTTCCACCGGTGCGCCAGGACGCGGCCATGATGCCGGCGAGGCCGGTCTTGTCCGCGGCCACGTCGCGGGCACCACCGCGGATGCGCGCGCCGCCGCGGATGAGCGGGAGCTCGTGATCTTCCATCAGGAAAATCACCATGCCGTTGGCGAGCTGGACGCGCTTCGGCTGCGGCAGCTGCATCTGGTGCAGAGGGGGAGTCTTGATGTCGTGGTAATCGGAAACCTGAGCAAAGGCCGGAAGCGACAGGAGCGCCATCGCGGCCGCGATCGCATGGATGCGAAGCGATGTCATTTCGTGTCTCCCTTCGGCGCCGGGGCGGGGGCCTTCTTCGCCGACTCGATCATGGCCGTGGTGCGGTTGGTCGGCATGAACGTGGCGTTGGCGACGCGGCGGATGTCCGACGGCGTGACCTTATCGATCCTCTCGACTTCATGAAACAGCTCGCGCCAGTCGCCGAAGACGGTCTGGTATGTGGCCAGCTGCTGGGCCAAGCCGGAGTTGCTGTCGAGCTGGCGAAGCAGCTGCGCCTTCGCCCGGGTCTTGATCGATTGCAGCTCGTCGGCCGAGACGTCCTCCGATTTCAGACGCTCGATCTCCACGTGAATGGGATCCGCCATCTCGCTGGCGGTGTGGCCGGCGGTCGGGATCGCCAGGAAGGCGAAGAGAGTCGGGTACTTGTTTCCGGGAAAGCCGTTGAAGCCGGCGGCCGCGGCGGCCAGCTTCTTGTCGCGGACGAGCGAGCGGTAGAGGCGCGAGGTGCGCCCTTCCGACAGCAGCATCTCGATGGCGTCGAAGGTGGCGGAATCGGGATCGATCTCCGCCGGGCGGTGATAGGCCTCGAAGTAGAACGGCTGCGACTGCTCGCGCACGGTGACGGTGCGCTCCGCGGTCTGTTTCGGCTCGACCGTGCGCAGCGGTTCGGGCGCGGGCGCCTTCGGAAGCCTTCCGAAGTACTTCTCCATGATCGGCATGACCTCGGCGGCCTTCACGTCGCCGACGAGCGCTACGACCATGTTGGATGGAACGTAGTACTTCTTGTAGAAGGCGGCGGCGTCGGTGGCGGAGAAGCTCTCCAGATCCGAGGGCCAGCCGACCACCGGCTGTCCATACGGATGCGCGGTGAAGGCGCTGGCCAGGGCCTGTTCGATGAGGCGGCCGACCGGGCTGCTCTCGGTGCGCATGCGCCGCTCTTCGTGAACGACCTCGCGCTCTTTGTAGAACTCGCGGAAGACCGGGTGGAGGAAGCGCTCGGAGTCGAGGTAGGCCCACAGCTCCACGCGGTTGGATGGCAGCGAATAGAAGTAGACCGTCGAATCGGTATTGGTGCCGGCGTTCACGCCGACGGCGCCGGCGCGGTCGACGATCTTGCTGAACTCATTCGGCACGACGTACTTCTGCGCGTCGTCGATGGCCGCCTTCCACGTTTTGTCGAGCTCCGCGATCTTCGCCGCGTCCTGGTTGACGGGATCGCGTCGGGCGCGGTCGTACGCGGCGTATGCGTCCTCGACCTTTGCAAGCGCCGCAGACTCCGACGCATAGTTCGACGTGCCGACCTTGTCAGTGCCCTTGAACGCCATGTGCTCGAACATGTGCGCGAGGCCGGTGATCCCCGGCACTTCCTGCGCCGAGCCGGTGTTCACGATGGTCGTGAACGAAAAGACGGGTGCTTCGGGGCGCTCCATGACGATCACGGTCAAACCGTTGTCGAGCTTGCGCACCGTGGTGCGCTTCTCGAACGAGGCGAGATCCTGCGCATGCAGGGTCGCCGTGATCGTCAGGAGCAGGAAGATGGATGTGGACAGTCTTCGAGCTGCTTCCTTCAAATGATGCCTCCTTGGTTCTCGTGGTGATGTTGCGATTTCTTTCTGCGCGTTTCGGGCAGACCTTCCCCGGTACGCGAGGATCGAGCGATTTCTGTGATACGAGTTGATGCGACGATGGTTTCCTTGATTGCGAACGACGAAGATCGATACCGCGGATGGCGACGGCCTGGGCCTGTTCCTCCGCGCGGCGTGGAGGTGGAGCCGGGCGAATCGCTCGACTTCCTCTGCGGCTATTTTCGCATCTTTCAGTATGAACGGGGGCATCGCTATTCGACCGACGATTTCCTGACCGCCTGGTACGCCACGCAATGGGCTCCGCGCGTCGATCGCGCCGCCGACCTCGGCTCCGGTATCAGCTCGGTGGCGCTGCTCTCCGCCTGGAAGCTCCCTGGCGCGACGTTCTGCACGGTCGAAGCGCAGGAGATGTCATTACGACTGGCGCGCAAGAGCCTCCGCTACAACGGACTCGACTCGCGTTTCACCACTTACCTCGGCGATCTACGCGACGAGACGATCCTGGCGAACGAGAAGCCGTTCGATCTCGTTACCGGATCGCCGCCCTACTGGCCGACGACCGATGCGACCGAGGCTGCGCATCCGCAGGCCGTGCCGGCGCGGATCGAAGTGCGCGGTACGGTCGCTGATTACGCCGCTGCAGCCGCGCGCATCCTCGCGCCCGGCGGCATGTTCGTCTTCGTCTTCGCGAACAAACGCAACGCCGCGGGCTCGAAGGGCACGAAGCGCAGAGCCGCAAATGGGGTCAGGTCTGAAGTTGGAAGTGACGGAAGAATCCTCGCGCCTGGAACCACGAGTGCGAATCCGTCACTTCCAACTTCAGACCTGACCCCATTGGCACCTCGCGACGAGGGCGAAACGCGACACGCCGGCGAAGATGCCGGCATTGCCTTCGCTGAAGATGCGTTAAAGGCCAACGGCCTGGTTCTTCTCCGCCGGCGCGAAGTCATCTTCAAAGAAGGGAAGCCGCCGATGATCTCCCTCTTCGCCGCGATGCGTGCCGAAGACCTTCCGCCCGGCCGCAAACCATGGATCGATCCGCCGCTCATCATCCGCACGCGCGAAGGAGCGATTCATCCCGAGTACGCTGCCATCCGCATCAGCTTCGGATTTCCGCCGGGCGATGTGGGGCCGTAGGGCCGGGGGCACTTTCCAAATGGGGTCAGGTCCACTTTGGAAAGTAATTCGCCACTAGCTGATTTGCTTGGCAATTCCACTTTCCAAAGTGGACCTGACCCCATTTGGAAAGTGGCGATGTCGCGCTGTGACCAGCAAAAAAAAGGGCCGCCTGCGACGGCGGCCCTTGATGATCGTTCAGCGAGCGACTAGTAGACCAGGCGGAATCCGAGCTGGAAGGTCCTCGGCACGCCGGAGGCATTCGGTCCGCCTCCATTCGTGTTGCCGTACAGCGTGGAGTTCACGACGCCCAACGTCGCCGGCGCGTTGAAATCGTTCTGCGGGTACCACCACGTCGTGTGATTGAAGACGTTGAAGATGTCGAGGCGGATGATGAAGTTCGTATTCCGCTGCAGTTGGAACCCTTTGTACACGCCGACATCCACATTCTGCTGACCGTCAGCGCGATACGTATTGCGGCCGACGAAACTCTCGAGCGTGTCGCCATAGACCGCGTGCCGGAACGCGCTGGCCGGCAGGTTGCCGCTGTCGGATGGACCGGCAACCGTTCCGCTGCAGTGATTCTTGTCGATGCAGACGGGACGGAACGGCTGGGTGGTGCTGCCGAGGAAGAGGATGTCGGGCGCGCCGCTGTCGACGATGGTGAAGGGCGTGCCCGATGCGAGGCGTACGGCTGTTGAGAGTGTCCATCCGCCGAGAACGGAGGAGAGAATGTCGTTGCGGTTCTTCAGCCACGGAAGCGCGTAGCTGGCGCTCATCGTGAAGCGGTGGCGAACGTCGAAGCGCGAATAGCCCTTCGCGTAGGTGAGTGTGCCGGGACGCTGCGGGAATGCACCGACATCGCCGCGGCCCTGATCAGTCGTTTCGGCTCCGGTGTCGAGCGCTTTGCCGTACGTGTACGTCATCCGGCTGGCGAGGCCGTGGTATTGACCCGTCTCCCATTCGAGCTGTCCTGCGTGATACCAGCTCATCGCGAAGTTGTCGACGACCCGGACGTCGCTGTAACGCGCGTCCGGACGGCGCTCGTTGGTGCGAGGAACGCGCAGGCTGACTTCGTTGTCCGCGATCGGCACGTTGTTCGGGCAGGTCGCGTTCTTCGCGATTCCAGCGACAGTTCCCGTTCCCGCGCAACGCCAATCGGCTGCGACGACCCATGCCGCACCAGCCGTTCCCGGAGCTGCCGGCGCGACGGGAACATTGTCCCAGCGGTACTGCAGCAGATTCTTGCCGAGCGTGCCGATGTAGCTCGCGCGGAAGCGTGAATTCCAGAACGCCTGCCGCTCGAGCGTCAGGTTCCACTGCCGCGTTTCCGGCATCTTGAGGTCGGGGCTGGCGAACGTAACGGAGATTCGGCCGGTGGCCTGTCCGGGGACGAAGACAAAGCCGTTGAGTGGATCCGACAGGTTCGTCGAGGACTGCGCCCTGGTGATTGCGTTGGGTGGGTTGTAGCGGATGCTCGCGCCACCCTGCGAGAAGACGGACTGGAAAACGCGTCCGTGGAAAATGCCGAAGCCGCCGCGAATCGAGAACTTGCCGTTGCCGCCGGTCAGCGCGTGCAGGAAGTGATTGCGTTCCCAGTTCGGCGTGTACGCGAATCCGAGACGGGGATCGGCGTAGCTGCTGGCGCCGTAACCGTAGTTGATGAGGTTGTTCCGTTCCTTCGGTGCACCGACATGTTCGTAGCGCGCACCGAGATTCAGCACCAGGTTGTCGGTGGGGCGCCAGTCATCCTGTGCGTAGAAATTTTCTTCTTTCAACTCATGCTGCAGATACGCAGGACCGAACGACTGCGTGTAGCTGTTCACGCATCCTGCCCAGAATGCGGCGATCGCTGTGCCGTAGTTGACGCCCTGGCAGGTTGCCGCGAAGGACCAGAAACCGCGATTGAAGTTTTCGGCGCGGTCGTTGAGCGCGGACTTGCGCAGGTCGGTGCCGACCTTCAGCGTGTGGCGTATCCAGCGCGCCGTGGAGATGTTGTAGACGAACTGGTTGTCGCGTTGATTGCGGATGATCGGAAACGCGCCGGCGTTGCCGAGGATGGTGAAGGTGATGCCGG
Source organism: Thermoanaerobaculia bacterium (assembly GCA_034665065.1). Lineage (GTDB taxonomy): Bacteria > Acidobacteriota > Thermoanaerobaculia > Gp7-AA8 > Gp7-AA8 > JADGNZ01. The sequence goes on from JAXDGL010000024.1 coordinate 6,220, forward strand.
TGCCGCCTGACATGCGCACGACCGGCGTGGTGTTGCCGTCGGTGATCGTCCACGCAACCTCGCGCGTGCCGATGCCGAAGCGGCCTTCCTGCACGGTGTTCGAGGTGAGGATGTTCGTCCAGGTCAGGCCGAAGTTCGACTGATGATTCACCTGTCCCGCTTCTTCGCCGATGATCAGCTCACCGGGATGGTTCTCCTGATGGCTTCGCTGATAGCGGCCGGTGAATGTGTTGTTGACCGTGGCGTTAAAGTCGAGACGTAGCGACGCATCGCGTGCGGGAAGATTGCTCGTCTGGAATCCCTGATACGCGCGCGAGGCGACACTCGTCGCGTTCGGGGCCGATTTCGGGAAGCGGGCGATGATCGCGTCCTGCCACGCGCGATTCGCCGGCGTATCGTTCCCGAGCGTCAGACGTTTCGCGGGATCGAGATCAGACGGCAGGAAGACGCCGCGCGTGACGAGGACCTGACCCTTGTTCTGGACCTGATCGAAGTTGAGGAATGCGAAGAGCTTGTCCTGAATGATGGGGAAGCCGAGAGTCGCACCCGACTGGCGGCGATAGTGCTGGCCGTGGTCGAGGCTCACCTGCGTGGCATCGCGAGCGACGTAGCGGTTGTCCTGGCCGTAGCCGTAGATCTCGCCCTGGACGTTGTTCGTTCCCTGCTTCGTCTGCACGAGAACGACCGCGCCGTAGCCGCGCCCGAACTCGGCGCTGAAGCTGTTCGTCAGCACCTGGAACGATTTGATCGTCGCCACCGGCACGTTCTGCCGGTGTTGGTTTTCCGACGAGTCGTCGTTGTTGACGCCGTTGATCTGGAACGTCGCGCCACGCGTGCCGGCACCGTTGAAGTTCACTGAGGAGCCTGACGAGAGAGCAGGGTTGTCCTGTCCGCTGGTCGGGTTCTCCTGGAACCCGGTGAAGAGCGAAGCCAGTCGCAGAAAATTCGTTTGATCGGGGACGGGAAGATTGGCGATCTCCGCTTCCCGCATGGTCTGTTTCACTTCGCCATCGCTGACGTCGATGCGAGGAGCGTCCGCCGATACGGTCACCGTCTCCTTCATCTCCGGATCGAGGACGAAGTCCTGCACCGCGGTGTTGTTGAGATCGACGCGTACGTTCTGGTGTTTCTGGACGCCGAAGCCGGAGAGCTCCGCGGTGATGTCGTAGCGGCCGATCTGCAGGAACGGGGCGTTGAAGAAGCCGTTCGCCGTGGTGACGGCGATTCGTTCCAGTCCGGTCTCTTCATTCTTGATGGTGATCGTCACGCCGGGCATTGCGGCGCCCGATCGATCGGTGACGGTTCCTTGGATGGTGCCGGTGACCGTCTGGGCCATGAGGGGGAGCGACGAGAGAGTGCAGATGCAAACCAGGAGAGCGATGAGGCGGGGCGCAAGCGGGCGACGAGCGTCAAGCATGAAGTTCCCTCCACTCAGGTTTTCGATTTTTCGTCTGAAGGATGGAACGCTAATCCCTGTTACGAACTGGTGTCAAGAGGGGGGAACGATTCGTTCCGAAAAATCCGATCGGAGTCTCGCCGACCGGTTCGTTCATCGCGTGGATCGGCTTCTAGGGGCGGCGTTGCGCTCTCCGCCGCGCCGCTTCGTCGCGAGTGAACTTCACCTCGACGACTTCATGTCCGCGGCGGTCGATATAGCCCCACACGCCGCCGGTCATCGTGCGATGCTCTCCCTCAGCGACTTCCCGGCATCCCGAACAAACCTCGGCCAAGCCCTCCTCAAACGGCCAGGCAAAGTCGTACCTCGGCTGGATGACCATGCGGAATGCGTGATCGAAGAATGCGATCTTTCCGTTGCGACGACCGCGAACCAAACCTTCGACAAAGTAGTCGGCGCCGTTGTCGAACGGAAGGACCTCGATCGACCTGCCGTTGCGTTTGACGTAGAACCAGCGGCCTTTCTCGATCACGAGCGTGGCCAGTCCGTTCGAATCGAAGTCGAGCGCGCGAAGATGAGGCGGCAGGATGCGAATGCTGCTGTCGCGCTGCACGACTAAGCAACGCGCATGACGCGCAATGCCGCCTTGCGAGTCTTTCTTCGCGACACGTGCCGCGTAGAAGCAGTCGACTGGCTCGGACGCGAGTGCGCACGTCGTGAGCATGGCAAGAAGGACCACGGTGATCGATGTGTGGCGCAATCCATTCGTGTTCATGTGGCCCCCTGATCAGCGAAGACCGTCGACGATGAAGAGGTCGGTCATCATTCTAAAAACGCTGTAGGCGTACGCGTCGCCCGCTTGGTTCATGACCAGATCGGGAGCGTTACTTGCGCCGGCGAGATCGGGCATTGCAATCTCCTTCCACGGCGTGACCGTTCCTGTGGCCAGGTCGAGCTTCTGCACCTTGATTGGCAGTTCCGCCGGCGAATACACAAAAACACCTTTTGAGTCGGAGGTCCAGGCCAGTGCATAGTTCGGCGCCTCGACATCGCGAACATGCTCGCCCGCGATCGTGTAGATGGATGACTTGATCGCCCGGCCGATGAACATGATCTTGAGTCCATCGGGCGAAATGAGCGGGTTCCCCGCGCCCTGGTGTTGGAGAGGGAGTCGTGTCCGGGCGCCCGAGGCGATGTCCTGCACATAGGAATCGATCCTGGCTCCGTTAGGGACGAGCAGAAGGATTCTTTGACTATCGGGGAAGAGGGCACACGCGCTGACGTCCAGTCCCGCAACATTGATTGTTTTGCTCGACTCCGACTCCGTGCCGTAGAGAACAATCCGGGGCGGCGCGCTCAGAATCATCGCCAGGACCCATTTCCCATCGGACGAGAACTGGATCGGTTCTCCTTCACCCAACCGCGTCGCAGGGCCACCGGCCAACGAGTCAACATAGAGGTCGTAATAGAGGCTGGCATCGCCACCGTAGACAACGACGGCGGCGTTCTTTCCGTCAGGGGAGACGTCGCGGGCAGCGGACCAGCCCAGCGACAAATCACGATCATGCTGCTCGCCGCGGCCCATCCCGCGAACGATGCTGGTCAATGTGGCGCTGGCCACGAGCGCGCGGCCATGCCGGTCGACATCGTGGAGAATGAGATTCGACGGCGTTCGCCAAACCGCCCGCGGTGTCCCTCCGCCGATGCCGATCGCGTAGATCGCCCAACTGCCGTTGGTCTGGGCGCCAGAGAACCAGATTTCATTCGCCTTTGCCGACCACGCCAGTCCTTCCAGACCTGACCAATCAAGGACGAGGTCGCTCTTCTTTCCTGCAAGCGTGATCACGGATACGTTGCCGCGGTTGTCGCCATACGCGGGATGATCGAGGAACGCAATGCGATCGCCCGCCGCGGAGAAGCGGGGATACGAGATGTAGCCAGTTGTGCGATACAGAATTTTCCCGATGGGATACTCGAGGCGATCTTCGTTGTTCGCGCGGCGTACGATCAGAAGTCCGTCGCCGGACGGATGCCAATCGGACCAGCTGACGCCGTCGAGTACTTTGCGATACGAGCTGCCGAGCAAGGGCGCTTTCGCCAGCGTTCCACTGGTCAGCCAGTTTCGAAACTTGCGGCCGAGAGAGATCGCCAGCTCGCCCTTGCTCGAAACCGACAGGACATCCCCGTCAGGAAATTCGAGTGGGACCGATTCGGAACCGTCGAGACGGCGCTGAAACAACTTTAACGGCCTGCCATCCCACGCGGCGCCGTACACAATGGTCTGTCCATCGGGCGCGAATCGCGCCGAGCGCACGGTGCCGTTGCCGAAGGTGAGCTGTCGCATCGTCGGCTGCGCGGCCTCCGGGCGCGACCATCGGCCGAAAAAGAAGAGCGCAGTCATCAGGCCGAGGAGAGCGGCGCCGGCGGATGCAATGAGGATCGATCGCCGCGGTGACCGCGTCGCGGCAGTTCCGGCGAGCGCCTGCGAGGCCGATGTACCCGACAAGCCGTCGAGTGCAAACGAGAGATCGCGCGCATTCTGAAATCGCGCAGCGGCATTCTTCTCCAGACAGCGGCGGATGATCCGATCGATCGCAGGCGAGACGTGTGCACCCGTGATGCTCAACTCCGGCGGGTCCTCTTTCAGGATCGCGTTCATCGTTTCGACCGACGAATCGCGTTTGAAGGCGCGATGACCGGAAAGCATCTCGTAGAGGATCGCGCCGAAGGAGAAGATGTCGGAGCGGTGATCGATGTCGAGCGCAAGGACCTGCTCGGGCGACATGTAGCCGGCCGTCCCCATCACCGTTCCGGGCGCGGTGCCGCGCTTCGCCGTCTGATCTTCAGGGACATCGGCCGGAGCCGTGAGCTTGGCCAGACCGAAGTCGAGAATCTTGATCCGGCCGTCCGGCATCACGAAGATGTTTTCCGGCTTGAGGTCGCGATGCACGACCCCTTTCTCGTGCGCGGCGGCGAGACCGTTGGCGATCTGCACCGCGTATTCGATCGACTTGCGCGGCGGAATCGCGCCGCGATCGAGCCTGTCGCGCAGCGTCTCGCCTTCGAGCAACTCCATGGCGATGAACGGCGCGCCGTCGTGTGTGCCGAGCTCGTAGATCGTCACGAGATTCGGATGATTGAGCGTTCCCGCGGCGCGCGCTTCCTGTTCGAATCGCTGCAGTCGGTCGGCGTCAGCGACGAGGGAAGCGGGAAGAACCTTGATGGCAACGTCGCGGCCGATCTTCGCGTCCTTAGCGCGCCACACCTCTCCCATCCCACCCGCTCCGATGCGGGAGACGATCTCGTACGAGCCGAGCTTCGTGCCACTACTGATAGTCATGGAGGGTGAAGAAGGACGGCGGATTATTACATGACGCGCGGACCCATCCGCGGACTAGAATTCATGACCGGGAGGAATCGATCATGAATACACCCACCGCCCTGCGCGAACAGATCGCGGCGTTTGTCGTCAGCGGCGACGCGCATCAGGACATCGACTCCGCGCTCGATGACGTGCCGGTCGATGCACGCGGAAAGCGTCCCAACGGAGCGCCGCACTCGGCGTGGGAACTGCTCGAGCACATGCGCATCGCGCAGTCGGACATTCTCGAGTATTCGCGTGGCGACGCATCGCACGTCTCGCCCGAGTTTCCGGGTGGCTACTGGCCTGCCACTCCGGCCCCGCCGACCGAATCGGCGTGGGACGAGAGCGTGGCGAAGTTTCGCGCCGATCGCGAGACACTGGTCTCGATCGTCAAGGACCAGTCATTCGATCTCTTCACCAAGATCCCGCACAGCAGTGCGAACTGGCTGGCCCAACTCCTCCTCATCGCCGACCACAACACCTACCACCTCGGGCAACTGGTGATGGTGCGGAGGATGCTGGAGGAGAAGTAGCCGTCTCCTCTTCGGCACCCTTGTTGGCGCGGCGCGAGAAATGAATCCGCCGTACATCGGATCGCACTTCTGAACCGTATGATCAGTTCGGAGGACGTACGGATGGCACTCGCCAAGGCGTTGGTTGCGGAGATGGAGCAGGAAGGGAAGTCGACGGTGCGGATGCTTGAGCGCGTGCCGATGGATCAACTGGCGTGGACACCGCACGCGAAGTCGATGTCGCTCGGGCGGCTGGCGTGGCACGTTACGTCGATCCCCGCGATCGCGCTGCGCGTGCTCAGCGCATCGAACTTCGAAGTGAGTAACGCCGGACCGGCGCAACTGCCAGAGAATCCCGATTTCGTCGGCTCGTTTCGCAAGAACCTCGGCGATGCCATGTCGATGATCGCGGCGATGGACGATGAGACGATCAAAGCGCCGTTCACGCTCTCGCGCGAAGGGAAAGTGCTTAACGAGACGCGCAAGATCGTGATCATCCGCACGATCCTGATGAATCACTCCTACCACCACCGCGGACAACTCTCCGTCTACCTGCGCATGCTCGACGTTCCGCTCCCGGCGATCTACGGCACGAGCGCGGACGAGGTGATGTAGGTTCTTATGGGTGCGGGGAGTGGGAGTGCGCCCCGGCGATCGGGAGATGATCGCTGTCATCCTGAGTCGCCGAGCCGCGCCTTCACGCCGCATTAACAACTGGAGGGCACCAGCGGCGAAGGACGATCGAAGGATCACCCGCCCATGTGCACGCCTTTCCACGACCCGAGCGCACAGAATCGGGGGGTCCTTCGACCGTCCTTCGCCGCGATGCATGCTGGTTGTCAGAGCAGCGTTGAGGCGCGGCTCCGGCGGCTCAGGATGAAAGCGTTTCGGTGACGCAGTCCCATAGAATGCCGCCATGAAAATCGTTGCTGGTGATATCGGCGGTACGAAGGTTCTGCTGCAGCTTGTCGACGTATCGCAGGCGGGGCGGATCGTGTCGGCGGAGCAGCGCTATGAGAGCAGCGCCTACGCGACGTTCGATGACATGCTCCGCGCGTTTTGCAGCGAACATGTTGCCGGACCGGTCGAGGCGGCCTGCTTTGCGGTCGCTGGTCCCGTGTTCGGGGATCGCGCCGAGGTGACGAATTTGACGTGGAAGATGGACGCGACGGCGCTGGCGAAGAAGTTCTCGATCGGACGCGTCTCACTCATCAACGATTTCTTCGCCGTTGCCCTCGGCGTCCCCATCCTCGCGCCGGGCGATTTTCTCGTTCTCAACGCCGGCAAGCGCGTCAACTTCGCGCCGATCGCCATCCTTGGCGCGGGCACAGGACTCGGTCAGGCCAATCTCATTCATGAAGGGAGCAAGTGGAACGTCGTCCCGTCGGAGGGTGGCCACGCCGATTTCGCGCCGCAGGATGACGAGCAAGCGCGCCTCTTCCTCGAACTGCACGCGAAGTACGGACATGTGAGCTGGGAGCGTTTGCTCTCCGGGATGGGACTGGTCAATATCCAGAATTTCCTGACCGGGAACGACCGTCCTTACGACGAGTCGCTGCCGGTGGAGATCGCCAGGGCGCTCGCGAATGGCGACGCAATCGCGATAAAAACATTCGCAATTTTCGTTGATATATATGGTGCAGAAGCAGGGAACATGGCGCTACGGTTGCTGGCGCGCGGTGGGGTCTATCTCGCCGGCGGCGTCGCGGCGAAGAACATCGAGCAGTTCACCGACGGACGCTTCATGAACGCCTTTCTGCGCAAAGGGCGTTTCCAGCACATCCTGGCCGAGATTCCCGTGAACCTGATCACGAATCCGAAGGTCGGACTGCTCGGGGCGGCGGAGTGGGCGGCGAGGATGGTGTAGGTTTCTTGAGCTTATCACGTTCGAGAAAAGCGGAATGTTGAATGTTGAATGTTGAGTGTGAATGGTGAATGTGATTGCTTGATTGAGTCGCTCTCCCGGGTTCTCCATTCAACACTCAACATTCAACACTGAACATTCAACATTCGGGTTCGAACACCGAACACGCCGGAATCGCCCGCCCGCCCCATCCGTTCACGCCGCGGCAGGTTGCATCAGAGGAGCAAACACACACATGGGTCTTTCAGTCGGAATCGTCGGGTTGCCGAACGTCGGTAAGTCGACGATCTTCAACGCGCTCACCGCGGCGGGAGCACAGAGCGCGAACTATCCTTTCTGCACGATCGAGCCGAATGTTGGCATCGTGCCCGTCGTCGATCCGCGTCTCGACAAGCTGGCCGAGCTCGCGCAGAGCAAGCAGACGATCTATACCGATCTTCGCGTCGTCGACATCGCCGGCCTCGTGCGCGGCGCGTCGAAAGGGGAGGGACTGGGCAATCAGTTCCTGGCCAACATCCGCGAGACCGACGCCATCCTCCACGTCGTCCGCTGCTTCGACGACCCGAACGTCGTGCATGTCGAAGGCTCCGTCGATCCCGAGCGTGATATCGAAGTGATCGAGACCGAGCTCCTGCTCGCCGATCTCGATGCGGTCAGCAAGAAACTCGATCGCGTCGCACGCCTCGCGCGCGTCGGACAGAAGGAGTATGTCGCGCAGGCCGAAGCGCTGGAGAAAGCGAAGGCCGCGATCGATTCGGGAACGCCGTTGCGTGCGGTCGACTTCAGCGACGAGGGGCGCGAGTCGCTGCGCGAGCTGAACCTCATTACGCTCAAGCCGGTTCTCTATGTCGCCAACGTCACCGAGTCCGACCTCGGCAAAGAGACACCGCTGCTGCAGAAAGTGCGCGCGGTGGCCGCGCAGAAAAAGGGAGAGATCGTCGTCATCTGCGGCGAGCTCGAGGCGCAGATCTCGCAGTTGCCTCCCACGGAGCGCGCTGATTTTCTTAACGAGATGGGACTCGAAGAGTCAGGCTTGAGTGCGCTCATTCGCGCCGCGTACAAGCTGCTAGACCTCGAGACATTCTTCACTGCCGGACCGAAAGAAGCACGCGCCTGGACGATCAACAAGGGCTCGAAGGGTCCGCAAGCCGCCGGGAAAATTCACAGCGATTTTGAGCGTGGTTTCATCCGCGCCGAAACCATTTCCTACAACGACTACGTCACCCTCGGCGGCGAGCCGGGCGCGAAAGCGGCAGGAAAGATGCGCAGCGAAGGAAAGGACTACGTCGTGCAGGATGGCGACGTCATTCTGTTTCGGTTCAATGTGTGATGAGACTGTCATCCTGAGCCGCCGAAGGACACGAAGTGCCGAAGGACGGTCGAAGGACCCCCTACTTGAATCAGCATTTCGCAAAACCACGCGGCACATCGGATTCTTCGACGTCCTCCGGCACTTCGTGTCCTTCCGCAGTCTCAGAATGACAGCGAAGTGAGCGCCCGCCGAAATTGACCATGCACTTCACCATCCTCTCTGACGAAGGACTTCCGATCCGCGGCGATCTTGAAGTGCCCGCGGGCGCGAAAGCGCTCGTCGTCATCGTTCATGGATTCAAAGGGTTCATGGACTGGGGATTTTTTCCCTGGCTGGCCGAGATGCTCTGCAATGACAAGTTCGCGGTCTGCCGTTTCAACATGTCGCGCAGCGGAATCGGGGAGTATCCAGAGATCTTCGATCGTCTCGATCTCTTTGCAGACGACACGTACTCGGGACAGATCGCCGACCTGCAGAAGGTCGTGCGGTTTTGTCAGGAGCGCGTCGATGCGCCCACGTTCCTCGTTGGACACTCGCGTGGCGGCGGCGTCGCGTTGCTGGCTGCCGGCGGGGTTACCAACCTCTCCGGCATTGTGACGTGGAGTGCGATCGCGCGCACCGATCGTTGGGATGATGCGACGAAGTCGATGTGGCGGCGCGTCGGTTATCTCGAAGCGGAGAACACGCGCACGAAACAGATCATGAAGATGTCGACGCGGATGCTCGACGACATCGAAGCGAACCGCGAACGGCTCGATATCCTGAAATGCGCGACGCAGATCGAGACACCGATTCTCGTCATCCACGGTGCCCGCGACGAGAGCGTGCCGGTCGCGGAATCACTCGAGATCGAGGCGTATTCGCGCGATGCCACACGCGTCGTAATCGCCAACGCGGGCCACACCTACAACGCCATCCACCCGCTCATTCACGTGCCGTTCGCGCTGAGCATGGCCGCGGCCGTGACGTCGCGGTTTGTCAGCGTGTACGCGTGAGTGTCCTAGTCTGTGAATTCCTTAATCTCAAGCCGATAGGTTTAGAGCTTTTAGCGACGATACCTGACTAAGTTTTTCGAAGTCGCGGTCAACGTGAAGCAACATCGCGTCGTTACGAATGGCACAGGCTGCGATCAGGCAGTCCACTCCGGAGCGAACGGTTAGGCCGACACGTCGTGCGGCAAGAAAAAGCCGTATCGCTTCCTCGAAAACCGACCGGGTAAGCGGCTCCTCGATCGTCGGGATAGCATCCAGCGCCGCGCGTGCCGCACGTTGCACCGCGATGTTATCAAAGCCTTGCAGCACTTCCTGGATGACGGGCAGGCACGTGACAATCTCGGAGTTGGGTGCCACCGAGGCGAAGGTCTCGCGTCGCCGGCCCCGGAGAATCTCGATCCATGCGCTGGTATCAACGAGAATCATTTGCTTTCCGTTACCTGCCGCCGGCGGCGGAGTGGTAAGGATTTTGTGCAACTTCGCCAGCCGCTACGTCAGACAACGCGATGAGCTCACGATATTGATCCTCAGCGATCAGAAGCAATCGGCGCACGCAGTTCGGAACTACATTCAGCTTGTTTGTCACGTGGCTTATGTCGCGACCGTCCACGCAGGCAAGCCGAATCGCTGCCTCACACTTCGGAGGGAGGTTGTCGAAGGCACGGCTGATTGCCAGTGTCTGAAGAAATCGGTCTGTGTCCGCAGACTCTCTTGAAGCGGATGCGGTGCTGTTCTCCGAGTCGCCGCGCATCTCCGAGAGATTGCCTCGCCAGAGATCGAAACCGCCCATACGCAAGAGCAACTCACTGCCCTTACTTCCCCGCAACGCATACGCGTCTGCAATCACGCGCGAAGCATCTTCCGGCGGCCAAGTCACTCTGCGATTCTACTACTCACGCTGCAGACCACCAACCGGTGCGTTCTCTCGTCCTTCAGAGAAATGAAGAGCGCTACGCATCCGGCTTCGGTCTCGCTCCTCCACGACGGCGGCGGCGACGGCGAGGGCTAGAAGACACGGCAGTAGGTTCTACGACCACTTCCGCTTCATCATCGAAATCGAAGTCGGCCGTTGGCTCGGCTGCTTTCACGCTGCGATCGTCGAGCTTGTCCTCATCGAGCAGCCATACCCATTGCGTCGCGGCGGTTTTTGCTTCGGGCGCAGGGGTGGGGCGCTCGCGGCGTTGCTGTGGTTGCGGCTGGGGGCGTGCGGGCCGCGAGTCGCGTGCAGCGGTTGGTTGGGGACGGCGCTCGACTGCGGGGGGCGCGTCGGCGCGCTTGAGGCGCACGAGGACTTCTTCGGACAGGCGGCGATTGACGGAGATCAGATCGGCGACCAGTCCTATCAACAGCGTTTGGAAGCCAATGATGAGAAACACCGCTGCCAGAATGAGCGACTGGATATGACCGCCGCGATCGCCGTGCGCGAAGTGCCAGACGAAACGTGTGCCGAGCACCGTTCCGGCGAGCAGGAGCAGCGCGCCAATGGTGAAAAACGTCTTGAGCGGCTTGTAGATCGTGTAAATGCGAAAGATCGTCGCGGCAGATTTTCGCAGGTACGTTCCGATGCCGCGATAGAGACGCGAAGGGCGCGTCGGCGCGTTCGTGCGCACCGGAACCGACACGACGCCGAGGTTGCGGTTGCCGGCCTGGATGATGGTTTCGAGCGTGTAGGTGAACGGATTGAAGACGTTGATCTGCGACGCGGCGTCGCGCGAGAAGGCGCGGAAACCGCTGGTGACGTCGCCGACGCGAAGACCCGACGCCAGGCCGACCGTCCTGCTGCCGATGCGCTGCAGCAGCCGCTTGAACGCCGACATGTGCGGCGACTTCGACACCTCGCGATCGCCGATGACGACGTCCGCGCTGCCGCGCACGATCGGTGCGACGAGTTTGGCGATGTCGCTTCCGGCGTACTGGTTGTCGGCGTCGGTGTTGACGATGATGTCGGCGCCGAGGCGGAGACAGGCGTCGATGCCGGCGAGAAAGGCAGAGGAGAGACCGCGATGGCTCTTGAGCTGGACGACGTGCGTCGCTCCCGCTTTGCGCGCGGCCGCGGCGGTGTTGTCGGACGAGCCGTCATCGACGACGAGCGTTTCGATCGAGGTGACGCCGTCGACTTTCTTCGGGATGTCGCGAAGCGTCTGTGCGATCGTCGCTTCTTCGTTGAATGCAGGGATTTGAACGATAAGCTTCATGCGGTGTGTGTGGTGGATCAGTAGATTAGTCGATCAGTTGATTAGAGGTGAATGTGCATGCTTCGTGGTCGTGATCAACTGATCTGCAAATCCACTAATCTACTCACTCACGAATGTCCGCTGCGATCAAAGTTTCCGTCATCATGCCTGTGGAGCGAATCGGCGGCGACGCGGAACGCGCGATCGAGTCGGTGCTGCGTCAGACGGCTCCGTTTCCTTTCGAGTTGATTCTGGTCTCCGCGGAGCCACTGACGATAGAGGCCGGGACCGCGGTACGAAACGTCATCGAGCCGGATCGTAATCCCGCAACTCGAAGAAATCGAGCAGTTTCCGAGGCGCGAGGAGAGATTCTTGCCTTCATCGACGATGATGCGGCGGCCGATGACGGATGGCTGGCAACCGCCGTCGCCTGCCTCGACGCCAATCCGGCGATCGCGGTCCTTGGAGGCCCCGACCCGGCGCCGCGCGAATCGACACGCGCCGAGCTCATCTCCGAAACGCTCCTGGCCACGCCGTACATCGGCAGCGGTCTGATCTGTCATGAGAATCCGCCGGGCGTCTTTCCTGTGAAGAACGCCAGCGACGTGGCGCTCGTGAATCTCTTCGTGCGGCGGAGCGCATTTCGCGGATTCGATGTGTCGATCGGATACATCGGCGAAGACACCGCGCTCATCGCGTCACTGATGCCCGCCGTCGTCTACCACTCCGGAGTGCGTGTGTTTCATCGCCGCCGTCCCTTCCCGGGTCCTTACCTCCGTCAGCGCTGGCGTTATCGGGTCAAGACCGGCGAGATGCTGGCGCGCGGATCCGCGCCGTATGCGAAGAGCCGGAAGCTCTGGGCTTTTCTCGGAATCGGAACGATTGCCATTCTCGCCGCACCTGTCGCCATCCTCCCGTACTTCATCTTCACCCTCATCCTCGGCGCGCGCACCACGCGGTTGCCGAAGCGAGACTGGATCGTGTTGCCCTTCGCCTTCGCTGCGCATCACGCCACGTACTTTGCGGGGATCGTGTGGGGCGCAATTCGCGCGCGGCTGCGTTAGCGGATTATTCATGCGGTGGCGCCTGTCATTTCGAATCGGCGGAACCGCGGGGGTGGCCGGCTGGGTGGAGCGGTGTAGCTCGATGAGAAATCCCCCGCTTTGAAGCAGTCCAGTCCGATCGTCAGGGGATTCCTCTACGCGCTCCACCGCTCCCACCGCCCTTCCGCCCCCGCGGTTCCGCCGGTTCGGAATGACAACGTAGGATGCTTTCGTCTGTCTCTATGAATAATCCGTATTAGGATTTATGCATGCGCAATCTCAATCGACTTCTGCCCGCCGTACTTCTCCTCATCGCCGCATGCGCTTCGAAAACGCCACCAACTGCCGCCGCTCCGGCGCCTCAGGCCGCGACGACCGTCGTCAAGCCTGCCGAGCCCGAGGCGCCGGCGGCGACACGTCCGATGCGACCGGGTCTGATTCCGATTCCTTCGCGCGGCCTGTCATGCAGAAGCGCCGTGCCGGTGGAGGCCACCACCGAGGCGGACGGGGCGGCGAAGGAAACCGCCTGGATCGCCGAGAACTATCCTGGTGCCACCAAGGCGTCGCAGTCGCGCATCACCTGCGAGGGCAAGACAGTCGATCAGATCGAGCTCGATACCGCGAACGGACGAAGAGTCACGCTCTTCTTCGACGCCAGTGGTTGGTCTGCAAAGCCGAAGTAAGGATTACGCAGCGCCGCGCCGTGGTTGAGCGCGTCAGAGCATGAAGTTTACCGACAAACTGCAGTACCTCCGTTACCTCGTCGACAAGCGAGGCATGAAGCCCGTCTACATGATCCTCGGGCTGACCTACGACTGCAATTCGTTCTGCCGCACCTGCTTCAACTGGGAGCAGCTCCGTAAGAACAAAGAGCACGAGCTTTCGTTCGAGGAGTTGCAGAAGACCTTCTCGTCCCTCGGCGACCTGCTCTTCGTCGTGATGAGCGGCGGTGAGCCGTTTCTGCGCCGCGATCTGCCGGATGTCTGCGCGATGCTCGCGGAGCAGAATCACGTCAAGCAGATCACGATTCCGACGGGCGCCATCGCCAGCGAGCTGACGGCGCGATCGACCGAGTCGGCGCTGCAGCGTTGCCCCGACACGCAGATCGTCGTCAACCTTTCGATCGACCACGTCGGCGAGAAGCACGACTGGATCCGTGGTGTTCCGAACAACTACGAGCGCGCGAAGAAGACGTACGCCGCGCTAATGCCGCTGAAAGAGAAGTACGGCAATCTCACGGTGAACGTACACACCTGCCTGTGCAGCTACAACGCGGATGATCTCGATGAACTGTTCGTCGCCGTCCGCCGCGACTTTCCCGACATCTCGTTTCATTCGTTCGAGATGCTGCGCGGCGATCAACCCGACAAGAACATCCAGCCGATCTCGACCGACAAGTACCGCGAGCTGCTGCCGAAGCTCGAGGCGTACTGGAACACGTACGACCACTACGACAGCTTCCTCAAGTTCGTGAAGATCTACACGCGGCGGCTGGAACTGGAGATCCTCGAGCAGGAGACGCAGGTCAAGCCGTGTCACGCCGGCCGGATCTCGGGCGTGCTCGACGCGCGCGGCGAGGTGCGGATGTGCGAGCTCCGCGACGCCGTCGGCAACGTGCGCGACACGGGCTACGACTTCGGCAAGCTCTGGTTCTCGCCGGCCGCTGATGCGCAGCGCGCGTCGATCAAAGCGAAGGAGTGCCACTGCACGCACTCCTGCTTCATGTCGTCCTCGCTCGTGTTCGATGTGCGCACGTGGGGCGCGTACTTTGCGTCGACGGTCGTGAACTTTTTGAGCGCGGCTTAGGACTCACGCGAAGACGCGAAGACGCGAAGACGCGAAGAAAAGTCATAGCCACATTCGCGTCTTCGCGGCATCGCGTGATCAACCCGTTACCATGCGCCCCGTGAACGTCGCCATCGTCGGCCCCGTCTTTCCCTTTCGCGCCGGCATCGCCTATTGCACGACGCGACTGGCCGAGGAGTTGCGCAGGAGTCATGAGGTCGAGGTGCTGTCCTTTTCGCGGCAGTTTCCAAAGCGCCTCTATCCCGGCGGTGATGATGTCGATCCGACATTGCCGCGCGCCGATGCCGCATTCATCATCGATGTCATCAATCCATTGACGTGGTTGCGAACGGGATGGCGCCTGCGTCAATACGACAACGTGATCTTTGTCTGGTGGGTGTGGCTCTTCGCGCCGGCGTATCTGGTGATGATCGCGATGATGCGCCGCCGCTCGCGCGTGATTCTGCAGTGCCACAACGTCGGCGACAAGGAGCCGGCGGCGTGGAAACGCTGGCTGACGAATCGCGTGTTGCGCCGCGCGGACGCGCTCGTCGTTCATGCAGGCCCGGAAGCGGAAGAGGGATGGAAGCGATCGGGCGGACGCCGCGTCGTCAAGACGTTTCTCCCGGTTCACGAGTTGGGAGGCGCGATTCCGTCGCGGGCAAACGCGCGTGTGACGCTCGGTATCGAGGCCGCCGCGAACGTCGCGCTGTTTTTCGGCCACGTCCGTCCGTTCAAAGGACTCGATATCGCGCTTCGCGCGTGGCGGGAGTTGCATACCGAGCCCATTCTTCTCGTGGCAGGGGAGGCGTGGTGGGAGCGCGAGCAGGAGTACCGCGATCTTGCGCGGCAGCTGGGTGTGCCTGTCATCCTGAGCCGCCGAAACCCCGGAGGGGTGAAGGACGGCGAAGGACCCCCTGCCGATCGCAGGGTGAAGGACGGCGAAGGACCCCCTGCCGATCGCAGGGTGAAGGACGGCGAAGGACCCCCTGCCGATCGCAGGGTGAAGGACG
>JAXDGL010000025.1:0-352310 GCA_034665065.1 Thermoanaerobaculia bacterium
CGCGTCGTGGGCGGGGGTTTTTTCACATCGCGCTTCGCCGTTCACGCCCACCCTTCCGCCCCGCGGTACCGCCGATTCGAAATGACAGTCGCGTGGGGCGAGGAGAGAGCAAGAACCGAAGGCCTGACACCTGCTACTTTCGCCGATCGCGCTTCGTGGGCGGGGGATTTCTCATCGTGCTTCACCGCTCACGCCCACCCTTCCGCCCCGCGGTTCCGCCGATTCGAAATGACAGTCGCGTCGGGCGAGGAGCGAGCAAGAACCGAAGGCCTGACACCTGCTACTTCTTGCTATTTTCGCCGATCGCGCTTCGTGGGCGGGGGATTTCTCATCGTGCTCCACCGTTCACACCCACCCTTGCGCGCCGCGGTTCCGCCGATTCGAAATGACAGTCGCTGGGGCGAGGAGAGAGCAAGAACCGAAGGCCTGACCCCACTGCTTTCGCGGCTTCGCGCCTTCACGGACCTACAATGCTCCATGCCTTCCCGTTTGCGGCGGATCGTTCAGAGCGTCGTCGACGCGCCCGATCCAGCCACACGCGAGTTCTCGCGCGACGGCGAACGGTTGGCGGCGCTCGTGCGCGTCGTCGCGGTCGCGCTCATCGTACTCATCCCGCTCAAATCCGTCATCGTCGCGCCGGAGCTCACGGACAACTGGATCGGCCTCAGCTGCGCTCTTCTCGCGCTCTTCTTCGCGATGGTCATCTACCGCCTCGCCTGGCGCGAACGTCCGCCGCGTCCCCTCGGCTGGGTCAGCACGCAGGTCGACGTCGCCTTCGTCACACTCGGCCTCATCGGATTCCTCGCCGCGGGCCACCCGCTGACGGCGACCAACAGCCTCGTGCAATACACCGTCTACTTCCTGGCGCTGGCCGCGACGTGTCTGCGTCACGATCCGCGTCTCTGCGTGGCCGCGGGCGCGGCGGCGACGCTTCAGTACTGGGCTGTTCTGCAGTACGCCGTGCATGTCGATCACGCCCTCGCGATGCGCGATGAGTGGTACGGCGCGTTCAGTTGGGACGCACAGATCGGACGCTTGCTGCTCCTCATCATCGCCTCGGCGCTGAGCACCACGATCGTCATCCGCGCCCGCGAAAACTGGCGCGAGGCCATCCAGGATCGGCTCACCGGTCTGTACAGCCGCCGCTTCTACGAGCAGCGCCTGGAGATGGAGATCGCTCGTGCGCGCGATCGAGGTGAGGCGCTCGTGATCGCGATGGCCGATCTCGATCACTTCAAGAAGATCAACGACCGCTGGGGCCACGCCGCAGGCGACACGGTGCTGCGCCGCTTCGCCCGCTTGATGCGCGACTCGTTCCGGCCCGAGGATGCGCCAGCGCGCTATGGAGGAGAGGAGTTTGCGATCATGCTGCCCCGCGCCTCCGCCGCAAACGCCATCGCGCGAATCGAAGCCTTCCGCGCCGCAGTGGAGAAAGAGGTGCTCGAGATCGAAGGAGAGCGCGAGCCGCTGACGATCAGCATCGGCCTCGCCTCATTCCCAGCGGACGGCCAGACCCCCGAGGCCCTCCTCGCCGCCGCCGACCGGCGACTCTACGCCGCAAAAAATGGCGGAAGGAATCAGGTGGTGAGGGAGTGAGGGGAGGGAGTGTCGCCGGCATGGAAGGGGTCAGGCCGAAAGTGAAAGTGACGCACGACGAGCGGTCCGGGATCCGCAGCCGCGATGCGTCACTTTCACTTTCGACCTGACCCCTTACGTCAGCTCGAACCATGGTGTTGATTGGTGGTGTCGTCCGAGTGCAGCGAATCGTTAGAGGTGCGGAAGTGGGGTCAGTCCGGAAGTGGAAGTGACGGATCGGAATCGTGATTTCCGGCGTTACTTTGGCTCCGTCACTTTCACTTTCGGCCTGACCCCACGGTTGCTCGCTCCGAGGCAGGGGATTTTTCATCGCGCTCCACCGCTCACCCCACCCGCCGCCCCCGCGGTTGCGCCGATTCGAAATGACAGCGGTCTCGCTGGTTCCGCGATGTGGGAGGCATAGCCTCAGGTTAAATGTGAAGGTCCTGCCGCCGTCACCATCGCTCGAAGGTCACTGGTTGTTCGATGGCGTTAGAAACTTGATGGCGCTGTCGTTGGTCGTATTGTCAGTCGTCGACGCATAGATGAATATTCGACCAGCCGTCACCAGGATACTCGTGAAAGCGTCGGTCGTGGCCGCGCCATTGGCGAGGAATGCAGCCAGGCCTACCTGCTCGAAATAGGTTGCGGGATAGCTCTTCGGCGTGCCGCCGTTGATCTGGATCGTCGCCCCCTCGGCCAGAGTGCGTATGCCCACGTTCATGCGGAACTTCACGGGATCGGCCGGCGATTGAAGTACGACGTAATCGTACTCTCGAAGAGCCAGATCGGGTGGGAACACTTCTTCCGTAAAGCCGGACGTTCCGTTGACACCGCCGTCGGTGTAAACACGAACGCTCGCCACGGGCAGATCCCCTACCGTCTGCACCAGATCGATCGATCCCACACCACTCAGTCCCATCTTTCCGACCACGTCGCTGAACAGGACCGTGGATCTGGCGGGAACGTTGAAGGCGAGAAACGGATCGCTGCTCGTTCCCGGCGTTTGCGCCTTGTGATACACGAGTTTTCCTATCTCGTTATCGAAGGAGTTGTTCGAGAGTTGCACGTCGGTCTTGAACTGCGAGTTGCCGACGCCGGTGGCGGCTCCGGCGGCGGGAATGATGGCACCCACAACCGAAATGCTCGTCGTCGCGCGGGCATCGATTGTCTGGCCAAACTCATAAGAGATCCCGGTCAGATTCGTGCCGACGGCCGGATCCCCGTTCACGCGGATCAGTACTTCGCGCGAGGAGGAGTTGAACCGCGGAAGTATGCATCCAGAGGGGCCGAGGAAGGTGAGCCCAAGCAAATCGCCTCGCTGGACGGTGACAGGAGGACTGAGCGCGACGTCGGTCAATGGCACGAAGTTGACGGTGCCGAACGGCCCTCGATCCGCGTAGACGTTCAGGTTCGTTCCCGACGGGCGAATGAACTTGAGCCGGAAGGTCTGCGAACAGCCGCCGAGGGTACGCACTAAGGCGTGGGTGAGGCTTCCCGCTGCATTCGCCGGCCGCGCCACATCCACGATCGTGATCGTAGCGCCGAAAATGACTTGCGCGAGCGATCGTGGGGAGGCTACCCCGCCCATCAGAACGTCTTGTGCGCTGAGGGAAAGAGAACTTGCGATAGACACCAAGATCCAGACGGCGAACACGCGACGCATGAGGAACCTCCAAGTTTTGAAAGGGGAATCATATCGCAGGGTTCCTGGCGGTGCCGGCTCAGACCCCCGGTTCTTCGTCACTCGTGCGATCATCACTCCATGTCTGCACTGATCATTGTTGATATGGAAGTGCTCGATCCCGTTCGTTACGAGGACTACAAACGTCTGGCCTCGGAGGCGATCGCTCGGTATGGCGGGCGGTATCTCGTGCGCGGCGGGCAGAGTGAAGTGCTCGACGGCCCGTGGCAGCCGGGGCGGCTGGTGGTGCTGGAGTTCGAGTCCGTCGCGCAGGCGAAGGCTTGGCGGGATTCGCCGGAGTATGCGGCGGCGAAGAAGGTTCGCGATGAGTGCGCCCGGGCGAACATGGTGGTCGTCGAGGGGCTGTAGCCGAAGTGGGGTCGTCCGGAAGTGAAAGTGACGGATCGGAATCGTGAAATCCGGCGTGACTTTGGTTGCGTCACTTTCACTTTCGGCCTGACCCCACGGTTGTGACTATGCGCTTCGAGGCGGGGGATTTCTCATCGTGCTTCACCGCTCCACCCAACCCCCGCCGCCCGCGGTTTCGCCGATTCGAAATGACAGGCTTGCGCTGATTTCTCTAGCGCTTTCCATGTCCAAACAGCTCGATCCTGCGATCACGAATTCTCTGACCGAGGCGGTGCGGGAGCTGGAGATGCGCTCGTGCGCGGAGGTGGTGGTGGAAGTGCGCGCGCGATCGGGATCGTACGCGATCGCTGATGCGCGCTTCGCGGCGGCGCTTGCGTTTGCGGGATTGCTCGTCCTGCTCTTTTCTCCGTGGCCGTTTCAAACGCCGTGGGTGGCGATCGACGTAGCCATTCTGTACGTGATCGGGATCGGCATCGCGCAACGCAGTGATTTCATCCGCCGTCTGATGACGTCGCAGCGCGAACGAACGAGCCGCGTGCAGACGACGGCGCGCGCCGTGTTCGTCGAGCGCGGCGTCACGTACACCGAGAAGGCGAGCGGCCTGCTGGTCTATCTTTCGCTGCTGGAGCGGCAGTTCGAGATCGTCGAGGACCGCGGCGTGCTCAAGGCCGTCGAGCCGGAGCAGTGGAACCGGCTGGTCGCGTCGGCGCGCGCGAGCCGCATCGCGAATCTGCTGACGTTGCGCGAACTGATCAAGAGCCTCGCGCCGGTGCTCTGCGCATGTCTGCCCGGCGGCAACGACAACCGCGACGAATTGCCCGACGCTCCTCGCTTCGTCATCGAATGAGAAAGATTTCGCGACGGCATCTCCAATTGTTGGCGCTGAGGTCGTTCCTCCTCGCGGCGACGGTTCTCTTCGCGTTCGCGGTCTTCGCGCGCGTCGGCGGTGGTGGCTCGTATTCCGGCGGCTCATCAGGCGACAGCGACGGCGGAGGGCTGATCTATCTCGTCTTCCGCGTCCTTCTTTACCTGACGTTCGAATACCCGGCGATCGGGATTCCTCTCGACATCATCGTCATCATCCTGGTGTGGCGTCACTTCCGAAAGAAGGCGGGGACGAGCGACGCGAAGCCGGTGCTGCAACTCGGTGCGAACACGGCTGACGCGCGGCCGGTGACCGCATTGCGGCGCTTCGATCCGAACTTTTCCGAGATCACGCTGACCGACTTCTGCTACTCGCTCTACGCGCGCGCGCATCACGCCCGCGGCGAAGGGAAGCTCGATCAATACGCGCCGTACCTGAGCGCGGAGGCGCGCGCGGCGCTCAAGGCGCGCAATCGCGCCACGCTTCGCGAAGTGCGCGACGTCATCGTCGGATCACTCACGATCGCCGGCGTGCAGGGGCTCGATTCGCCGGTCGTGTGCATTCCGGTGACGTACGAAAGCAATCTGACCGAGGTGACGGAGACCGGGGAGCAGAGCTTGTATCTGAAAGAGCAGTGGATCTTCGAGCGGAATCGCGACACGCTTTCGCCGACGCCGCAACGCGCGAAGGCCGATCACTGTCCGCGCTGTGGTGGCGCGCTCCGTACGCGGACCGACGGCTCGTGCGATTACTGCGGCGCGAAGATCACCGACGGAACGTTCCAGTGGTTTGTCCGCTCGATTGCATTGATCAGCCGCGAAGATCGCGGGCCGATTCTCACCGCCGACGTGCCCGAGGTGGGGACGTCGTTGCCGACAGTCGTGCAGCCGGGCCTCGGCGAGAAATGGGCGGCGTTCGAAGCGAGTCATCCCGACTTCCGTTGGGACGCGTTCGAGCAAACAGTGCGGAAGACCGCGAATCTTCTGCAGTCCGCGTGGAGCTCGCTGAAGTGGGAGAGCGTCCGTCCGATCGAGACCGAGAATCTGTTCCAAATGCATCGCTATTGGATCGATGCGTACATCAAGCAAGGCTTGCGCAACATCGTCGACGACTATCAGGTGACGCGCATCGATCGCGCGAAGATTGGATCGGATGCGTTCTACGAGTCGATCACCGTGCGCATCTTTGCGCAGGGGAAGGATCACACCGACGACAAGAGCGGGAAGGTGGTCGCCGGATCGAAGTCTAGCGAACGGCGGTGGAGCGAGTACTGGACGTTCATCCGCACGATCGCCACCGCGAAGGGCGGACCGTCGGTCTGTCCGAACTGTGGCGCGCCGGTCGCGGTCGGTGCAACAGGCATCTGCAGTTACTGCGGCGGAAAGCTGACGTCGGGAGCGTTCGATTGGATTCTGTCGAGGATTGAGCAGGATGAGGCGTATAGAGGGTGAGGGGATCGCTGTCATCCTGAGGCTGCCGAAGGACACGGAGTGCCGGAGGACGCCGAAGGACCCCCTCGTTGGAAAAGGAAATTTTGGATTATCGAATGACGCGAGAAATCAGGGGGTCCTTCGAGCGTCCTTCGGCACTTCGTGTCCTTCGGCGCCTCAGGATGACAAGCCGTTATCTTTTGCAACGATGACCAAGCGTCTGCGTATGAATGCATGACGCGCGAAACACACAACCGCCGGTAGTAAACTCGCGTCGACACGGAGGCATCAGCCCATGGGATTGCTCGACAACATCAAAAACCAGATCGGCTCGCAGTTCATCGAGATCATCGAGTGGCTCGACGATACGACCGACACGATGGTCTATCGCTTCCCGGTCTACAACCAGGAAATCAAGATGGGGGCGCAGCTCGTCGTGCGCGAGAACCAGGTTGCAGTCTTTGTGAACGAAGGGAAGGCCGCGGACGTCTTTACGCCGGGGCGTCACGTTCTGAGCACGGCGAACATCCCGATCCTCACCACGCTGCGAGGCTGGAAGTACGGCTTCCAGTCGCCGTTCAAGGCCGAGGTTTATTTTTTCAACACGAAGATGTTCACGGACCTGAAGTGGGGCACCGTGAATCCGGTCATGATGCGCGACGCGGAGTTCGGCATGATCCGTCTGCGCGCGTTCGGCTCCTACGCCATGCGCATCAAGGACGCCGCGATCTTCTTCTCGACGATTGTCGGCACGCAGGGCCTCACGGTCACCGAGGACATCCTCGGCCAGCTCAAGTCGACGATCGTGTCGAAGCTGTCCGACGCGATCGCCGAGTCGAAAATCTCCGCGCTCGACATGTCGTCGAACTATGACGAGCTGTCGGCGGTAGCGATCCAGAAGATCGGACCGGAGTTCGCGAGCTTCGGTCTCGACCTGGCCAGATTCTTCGTGGAGAACATCTCGCTGCCGGAAGAAGTCGAAGCTGCCATCGACCAGCGTTCGCGCATCGGCGTCCTCGGCGATCACCTGAACCAGTACGCCCAGCTCCAGACTGCGGATGCGATCAAAGTCGCCGCCGCAAATCCGGGCGGTCTGGCCGGAGCAGGCGCGGGACTCGGTGCCGGCATCGCCATCGGTAACATGATGGGCAACGCGATGTCCGCGCCGCCGCCTCCGCAGGGAAGCGCCGCACCGCCGCCGCCACCGACTGCGCCGTCCGCCGCGCCGCGCTGGTCACTGGCGATCGAAGGCAAGACGTACGGCCCCTACACGGACGATGCATTGCGCGCGATGATCGCCAACGGACAGGTGGCATCGACGACAACCGCATGGCATCCCGGCGCTGCCGGATGGGCACCGATCGAGAGCTATCCGGAGCTGGGAGGATCATCCGCAGCGATGCCGCCACCTCCGCCACCACCGCCACCGAAGGGATGAGGATGCGGGTCGGCTCGAAGTCCGGTGCAGCGCAGCGTTGGGCGGGTTGATCAAGGATATGGAATCCTGCGGGATGGTTCTCGCATTGCCAATCGCCGCACTTGTGAGCGGATCTTACGTCTTAGTCGTTTCGTTTCTGGCTCCGCTATGGGCCAGCATTCGGCGCACGATCCTCGCTTCGTCCTTCCTGGTTCTCGTCGCAGGTTCCCTGGAATTCTTGATCATCAGGAAGTGGGGCCTGCTCGGCGCACGAGGACACTTCGGGGTGGCCTTCGACATTCTTCACGAATTGGTGTGCTTCCTCACGCCGATGGCACTCGCGAACGTCCTTCTCCTTGTCAAACGCAAACCATCGCGAAACTGGCTCGTCTTGTCACTCGTTGCGTTAGGAACGTTCGTCGTCGCCGTCGTGCTCGTTTCTTGGAACATCGAAGTTAGCGAGACACTCCACGGCGTTGACGGTGGCGGGGGCCCATTTGCCAACTAGGCCCATGAACCCATTCACACCTCCGAGCGGCGAATTACCGAAGACAAATCAGGAAGAAGAGAAGCGTCGCCGCTCTGAGCTGAAGATCAAGTACGCAGCGCTGTTCGCGTCGTTCGCGGAGATCCTCTTCCGCCTCGACCCCGCGGGAATCAATTTCGAGGTCAACCCTGACGAATATGAGCCCGAAGTGGGAACGATCCTGCCTCGCGTTATCGATGTAACGTCCGCCGAGGAGATTGTCCCGGTATTGCGCGAGGAATTCTTTCGGTGGTTCGGCGGAATCAAACGGCCCGGCATCGAGTATGAGGAGATGGCCGCCGAGCTGTTCGAAGCAATTCAAAGGCAACGACGCGCGACGTAGCGATCGTACAACTTGTCGCCGTCCCCATTCCGGATGCGCGACCGAAAGGTCTTCATCGCACGTTGCCGAGGTAGCGATCGAGCCAGGCCAGCGTTTCGCGAATCATTTCCGGGCGCGGCGGATTGTGCCCCGATAGATAAACGATGTGACGCTTGTTGCTCGCAGGTGTGCCAAGGAGGTCGAACATCGTATTCTGCGAAGTCAGCTCGGGAAAGAAGGGGTCATATCTTCCATTGAGCATCAGCACCGGGATCGTTACCCTCGGCGCGAAATTGACTTGATCTGTTTCGGGAAACGCTTTTTTGCTGTCGAATCCGCCTCCAATGAAGATCGCTGCCCGGAAACGGTGTTCCAGTGCCACGAGAACGGGCCCGCGCTCAGCGCCCCAACTCAGACCGAGGTACGCGAGCTTCGTCGTATCAATGTCTTTGCGCGTCTCGAGATAGTCGATCGATCGCGCCATGTCCCGGTACCAGGCAATCATGTGATCCCGGTAAAACGGCGTGTTGTCAGGCGTGTCCGATTTCAGTGCGTCATTGCGCTCAAATGTTCCTTTGTAAACTGGAAAGAGAAACGCGCGGTCCCGCATGACGTAGTCGGGCATGCCATTCCAGCGCTCAACGAACTTCTTGACGTGGATGACGAAGCCGCCCGGGAAATAGACGATCACTTGAAAAGGAGGAGAGGCGCGCTTTGGCAGGTAGAGGTACGCCGTCAGGCGCTCATTGCCATATGCCGCGTCCATTGAGACCTTCTGTACCGTCCAATCATCGGGAGAGCGATCGACGTTTTCCGCCGTGGCGTTCAGCGGCGACTTGTCATAGGTGTATTGACGCTCATACGCACGAAACAACTCGTCCGATACCGGTTTCTCTTGCAAATGGTCGCGCACGTTCTCGGCCGGAATCGGTCGTGCGGCCATTGCGGATGGTCTGCTCAACTGCTTCATACAGCGGAATCCGTATTGTGGCCTTCGCTGCCATGGCGATTGCACGTCGCGGTCGACGGCCATGTAGTCCGCTTCGCCCCATCCGCCGCCGAGGATGTAGTGTTGATTCCCTTCGGCTTCGTTAGCGCACCATTCTTTGACGTTGCCGGACATGTCGAATGTTCCGAAGCCGGACATCGCGTCGTTGGACCCCACAGGCATGGGGCCGGTGCCGAAATTGCTGCGAGGGACCACCAGACTCGCTGCAACGATCTGCGCCGGCTGCTCCCAGTGATAGATCGTCGGTAGACTCTTTCCAGCGAATTGCGCGAACGCCGCGGCCTCGTACCAGCTCACGCCACCCACCGGATATTGATCGTGTCCCTTAGGAAACGTTCCTCCCTCCCATGTCGCAGGTCCGGGCCGGCCGGAACTGTCTTGAAAGGATGCGACCGCGTCCTGCCAAGGCACGTTGCGCCCATCTCGAACGAAGGGCTCTTTCCAGTACTCCGCTTTTCGATATGCACCCGCATCGACGAAGCGCTTGTAGTCGGCATTGGTGACTTCGTACTGGTCGATCAGGTAGTCATCGAGGCGAACCGGTGGCGCGCCCACGAGCCGGAGCGTGTAGTCGCTGTCGGGAACACGCACCATCCGCGATGGGATCGATCCAACGTTGTCGAGGGGTACGGTAATCTCGGCGGTGTCCGACATGCTGAAACCCGAAGGAAAGAGCCGCCATACGGATTGGAATCCCGGCTTCTCGAAGCGAAAACGATAATGGACTCCTCGGGGAATTCTCGCCTTGGTAACTGGTGTGCGTCCGATCGCGCGCCACGGCTTGCTTTGACCGTAGTCGGTATAAGAAACCTCGGCGCCCGACGGTGTTGTCTGTATCGTCACGAACGTTGTGATCTTTGGCCAGACTTTCGCGAGAACGGGATCGCCCGGAATCAATCCCTCGACCTGGCCGGCTAGTGCGACCGCGGAGTCGTACTTCTCCGCGTCGGCCAGCGATTGAATCTGTGGCAATGCGGTTTCGCGAGCCCATCGGAGCTCCTTCTCGTGCTGCCAGAACGACCAGATCCAGACAGAGACGCTGCCGAGGATGATGATGAATACAGTCGCGGCGATCCACAGCGTCCGTCTAGACGCCGGTTGAAACTCGCGATGAGACGACGTCGAGGCTGACGTCTCGATCGCGTTCAGATCGCGGAGCACTTCGTCGACCGTCTGGTACCGCTGCCGCGGATCTTTTTGCAGCATCCGCTGGATGATGCGATTGACATCGGGGTGATCGGGCACGCTCGGAGGCTGGTCGTTGAGGATCGAGTAGACGAGCGACTCCTGATACTCGCCGCGAAATGGGCGCGTGCCGGTCAGCAACTCGAAGGCAACGATGCCCAGTGCCCAGATGTCGGCTTGCGGTCCGACGTGCTCTCCTCGGATCTGCTCCGGCGCCATGTATGCAGCGGTGCCGAGGGTGGCGTGCGATCGAGTGATGCTCGCGCCGGCGGTCAGCTTCGCAAGGCCGAAGTCGAGGATCTTCGCGATGCCGTCAGTAGTCATCATCACATTGGCCGGCTTGATGTCGCGATGCACGATTCCCGCGGAATGCGCGTTGCCGAGGCCGCGTGCGATCTGTTCAATGATCGGGATGGCTTCGTCAAGCCCCATCGGTCCGCGCGCGGCTTTCTGTGCGAGCGATTCGCCGTCGTAACACGACATGGCCAGAAACATCTGGCCGTCGCCGGTCTCGCCAAATTCGTGAATCGTGCAGATGTTCGGATGATCGAGTTTCGAAGCGGCGCGCGCCTCGCGCTCGAAACGCAACTTTGCTTCGGGATCGCGCGTCAGTTCCGGCGACAGGAATTTCAGCGCCACCGTTCGTCCCAGCCGTGAATCCTCGGCGCGATAAACAACGCCCATGCCGCCGCTGCCGAGGCGCCCAGTGATGTGGTACTGGGCGATCGTGGAGCCGATCAATGCATCGGAACCTGCCCGGTTGGGCTGGTTGTCGCCGCGGCGGAGCGTGGCGAGATCATCCTGATCCGACTCCATACGGCCCTCCGGCGATCCATCTGACAAGCCGTGCGCCGCAAGGGATCTCGCGGACAACTCTTCGTGCAGGCTCAGACTGAAACGTGTGTGCTGATTATGTCACCAGCAAGCCATGATTTCGCGCGAAGCGCTTTGGAGTGCGGTGGCACCAGCCACCGCTTTCAAGGCGTGGCATCCCACGAATGGCTAGAATTTCTGACTTCGATGTGAGCACGCGATTCGAAAGCGGTGGCTGGCGCCACCGCACTCCAAAGCGCTTCGCGCGAAATGAATCGTGCGTCGTCAACCATCGAGCGGATTCGGCGTATTGGAGGTTGCAGCTCCTATACTTCCCGGCTCGCCATCTCGAAAAAGAAAGAGGGTTCATGAAAAAAGTTGTGTTTGCAGTCGCACTCTTTGCTGCCGTTTCATCCTTCGCTGCTTCGCATACGCTCTATCAGAATCCGACGCTCAGCAGGACGCGGATCGCGTTTGCGTATGCGGGGGACATCTGGACGGTGTCGCGTGACGGCGGGGTGGCTGAGCGGGTGACGACGTACGCGGGGGTGGAGAGCGATCCGCGCTTTTCGCCTGATGGGAAGACGATCGCGTTTACCGGCGAGTACGACGGAAACACGGATGTCTACATTGTGCCGGTCGAGGGGGGAGAGCCGCGGCGGCTGACATTCCATCCGGGCGCCGATCAGGTCGTGGGATGGACCAACGACGCCCAGCGCGTTCTTTTTCGTTCGGCGCGTCAGAGCGGACGCACATATGGTCAGCTCTACACGATCGGGCTCGATGGCGGATTGCCGGAGCAGGTGCCGCTGCCGCACGCGGATGAGGGCTCCTTCTCGCCGGACGATTCGCACATCGCCTATCAGCCGATCTCGCAGTGGCAGCCGGACTGGAAGCGCATGCATGGCGGACAGACGGGGCAGATATGGATCGCGCGGATGTCGGACTCGACGATCGAGCGCGTGCCGCATCCCGGATCGAACGATCATGCGCCGGCATGGATGGGCGACACGATCTATTTCATCTCCGATCGCGGCAGCCGCACGGGTACGACGTCGATCTTCGCGTACGACACGCGCAGCAAGGCGGTGTCCGAGGTGGTGAAGAATGAAGGGCTGGACATCAAGGCGATGTCGGCGGGACCCGATGCGATCGTCTACGAGAAGTTCGGGACGATTTTTCTGCTCGATCCGAAGACGAAGGCGTCAGAGGAAGTGCCGATCCAGGTTCGCGGCGACTTTCTCGGCCTGCGCGCCCGCTACGCGCCGGCGGCGGAATCGATTCGCAACGGACGGATCTCGCCCAGCGGCGCGCGTGCGGTCTTCGAAGCGCGCGGCGAGATCATCACCGTGCCCGTCGAGAAGGGAGACGCGCGCAATCTGACGAACTCTGTGGGCGTGATGGAGCGCGATCCGTCGTGGTCGCCCGACGGCAAATCGATCGCCTATTTTTCGGAGGAGTCGGGCGAGTACGCGCTGGTGATCCGCGATCAGCGCGGCGATCATCCCGGCCGCCGCATCGACCTCGGCGCGCCCGCGACGTTCTACTTCGCGCCGGTCTGGTCGCCCGACAGCACGAAGATCGCCTACACCGACCGGCGCCTGAACGTCTGGTACGTCGACGTGGCGTCGGGCGCGCGCGTGAAGGTCGACACGAATCCGGTCGGCTTCACCGGCTCGGTGCTCGAGCCGCGCTGGTCGCCCGACAGCCGCTGGATCACCTATGCGCGCTACCTGCCGAATCTTGTTCGCGCCGTCTTCGTCTATTCGATCGAGATGAAAAAGTCGACGCAGATCACCGACGGACTCAGCGACGTCGTCTATCCGGTGTTCGATCGCGGCGGCAAGTATCTGTACCTCGCGGCCAGCACCGACATCGGCCGCGGTCTGAGCTGGGCCGATCTGTCGGGCGTCGACAGCGTGGCCACGCGCAACGTCTACGCAGTCGTCCTTCGCAACGACCTGCCGTCGCCGATCGCTCCGGAGAGTGATGAAGAGAAGGCCGATGCCGACAAGAAAGATGCGAAGAGCGATGTGAAGAAAGACGACAAGACGGCCGAGAAGAAAGAGCCGGAGAAGAAGGATGCCGAGAGAAAAGAGGGCGATGCGAAGGACACTGACAAGAAAGACGCCGACAAGAAGAAGGTCGACGTGCGCATCGACTTCGACGGCATCGGCCAGCGGATCATCGCTCTGCCGATTCCGAACGGGAACGTGCAGGGGCTCGACGCCGGCAAGGAGGGCATCGTGTTCGTCTCGATCGCGCCGCCGTCGTTCTTCGGCAGCGATGACGAGGGCATCAACGTCCGCCGCTTCGATCTCGAAAAGCGCAAGGTGAAGGACTTCCTCTCCGGCGTGAACGCATTCGAGGTGTCGGCCAACGGCGAGAAGGTTCTCTATCAGCGCAAGAAGGACTGGGCGATCGCGTCATCGGCCGACGAGCCGAAAGCGGGTGATGGCGCGCTGAAGCTCGGCGGGATTCAAATCCATATCGATCCGCGCGCGGAATGGCGGCAGATGTTCCGCGATGCCTGGCTGGGCGAGCGCGATCATTTCTATGACGCCCAGCATCACGGCCTCGACCTCGATGCGGCGAAGAAACTCTACGAGCCCTACCTCGACGCGGTCGCGAATCGCGCGGATCTCAGCTACCTCTTCCGCGAGATGCTCAACCAGTTGACCATCGGACACATGTTCATCCGCGGCGGCGACATGCTCGAAACCAAATCCGTCCCCGGCGGTCTCCTCGGCTGCGACTACGTCGTCGACAGCGGCCGGTATCGCTTCGCGCGCGTTTATAGCGGCGAGAACTGGAATCCGGAGCTGCAGGCGCCGCTCACGCAACCGGGCGTGAACGTGAAAGCGGGCGAGTATCTAATCGCTGTCGGCGGACGCGAGATTCGTTCGAATGAGAATGTCTATGCGCCGTTCGAGAACACGGCAGGGAAGCAGATCGCGATCAAAGTCGGATCGAAGGCCGACGGCTCCGACGCGCGCGAAGTCATCGTCGTTCCGGTGCCGAGCGAGTCGGCGCTGCGCATGCGCGCGTGGATCGAGGACAACCGCCGCAAGGTCGATCAACTCAGCGGCGGAAAACTCGCCTACGTCTACATCCCCAACACAGGCGGCGCTGGATACCGCAGTTTCAATCGCGACTTCTTCGTGCAGACGGGGAAGCAAGGGGCGGTGATCGACGAGCGCTTTAATCAAGGCGGACTGCTCGCCGACTACGTCGTGAACACGCTCACCCGTCCGCAGCTCAGCGCGATCCGTTTCCGTTACGCGGAGAAAGATGTGCCGGTACCTGCGGGCGCGATCTACGGGCCGAAGGCGATGCTCATCAACAGCATGTCTGGAAGCGGCGGCGACGCCATGCCGTGGTACTTCAAGATGATGAAGGTTGGGCCGCTCGTCGGCACGCGCACGTGGGGCGGCCTCGTCTCCTCACAACAAGGTCCGCGGCTGATGGACGGGGGCACGTACACGGCACCCGACGCCGCGGTCTACGGACTGCACGGCAACTGGGAAGTGGAGAACGCCGGCGTCGCGCCGGACATCGAAGTCGAGCTCGATCCGGCGGAATGGCGCAAGGGACATGACACGCAGATCGAGAAAGCGGTGGCGGCGCTGATGCAGGAGATCGCGCAACATCCGCGCGCGGAGCCGGTACGGCCGGCGTTTCCTGTGTACGAGCGCTGCTGCGGGCTCGACGCGAAGCACTGACGCGCTCCGGTCGTTGAGAGTGCCCCCTCATCCGCCTTCGGCACCTTCTTCCCCACAAAAAGCGTGGGGGAGAAGGGCGCTCGAACGGGAAGGGTTGTGTTAATCCTTCATCGCTGGCGCGGGGGCGTGTTCCTATCCTTTGCGCGGCTTGCCCTTCGAGACGAACGGCTTCGCCTTCGCAGCGAATGGTTTTCCCTTCGACGCGTAAGGCTTATCGCTCGCCGCGTACGGCTTTCCTTTTGACGCGTACGGTTTGTCGCTCGCCGCGTACGATTTTCCTTTCGATGCGTACGGTTTGTTACTCGCCGCGTATGGTTTTCCGGCGAATGGTTTTCCTTTTGGCGCGAACGGTTTTCCGGCGCGGGGGCGATCGGAGTAGGGCGTCGTTCCGGCTCCGGGGCGGAACGGTTTGCTCGACCGCGGACGCTCGTCGCGATCGTCACGCTGATAGCGCGCAGCCGGTGGACGGGCATCGCGCGCGGCTGGCAGCGCATCGCGATCGTCGCGCTTAAAACGCCCGGCCGCAGGCGGACGTGACGGTCGTCCCGACGGGCGCTCGCGATCGTAGCGAGGACGTTCGCGCGATGCGGATTCACCGCCGGCGACGCGCAGGCTCACCGCCTTGCCGCGGAAACGGGCTGCGCCGAGCTTGGCAAGGACGACCTCGCGATGCCGCGCAGGAATCGTCACGTAGGTGATGTCGTCGCGGATCTCGATCGGGCCGATGTCGCTTCCGGGAATCCCGGCTTCGTTCGCGATCGAGCCGACGACATCGGCGGGACGAATGCCGTCGCGTTTGCCGAGGGCCATGGAGAGACGGATCTTGGCATCGTCATCGTCGGAGTCGGATAATGGCGGCGCGGACTCGGATGAGGAGGCGCGCTTTGCATCGCGCGGTGTCTCGCGTGTTTCCCGCACCGCTTCGCCCGGCGCTGCGACGGCGCGCGTTCCGTGCGCGATGCGCGATGCGGCCGCGGCGACGTCGGCCATGTCGAACGGACCTTCTTCCGCAAGCTGCGTGACCACTTCGACGTAGAGATCGAGATCGCCCGCGGCCAGCTCCTTGCGCAGCGACTCCTTGAAGACGGCGATGCGCCGCGCGGCGACATCGGCGCGCGACGGCATCTTCATCGGCTTGATCTGGGTGCCGGTGAACTTCTCGATCTCGCGCATCATGCGGCGTTCGCGCGGCGTGATGAAGAGCGTGGCCACACCGCTGCGGCCTGCGCGGCCCGTGCGTCCGATGCGATGGACGTACGCCTCCACATCGTTGGGGATGTCGTAGTTGATGACGTGGGTGATCTGCTCGACATCGAGTCCGCGCGCGGCGACGTCGGTGGCGACGACGATCTCGATTTTTCCCGCACGCAAGCGCCGGATGACGCTCTCACGCTCGGCCTGCTTCATGTCGCCATGCATCGCTTCAGCGACGAATCCGCGTCCGCCGAGTTTTTCGGCCAGTTCCGCAGCGCCGTTTTTCGTGCGGCGGAAGATCAGGACCGCGTCGGCCTCTTCCAGCTCGAGAATCTGCGTCAGCACTTCGAGCTTCTGCCCTTCGGCGAGATTGAGAAAGCGCTGCTCGATGTCGGGTCCGGCGATGGTGTGATGCTCGATCTCGACGCGCGCGGGATTGCTGAGGTGCTTCTGGGCGATACGTGCGATCGGCTCGGGCATCGTCGCCGAGAAGAGCGCCACCTGCCGCGGTTTCGGAACGAGCGAGAGCATCCGCTCCACCTCGTCGATGAATCCCATCTTCAGCATCTCGTCCGCCTCGTCGAGCACGACCATTCGCACGTGATCGAGACTGAGCGTGCCGCGGTCGAGGTGATCGATGAGCCGGCCCGGCGTGCCGACGACGACATGCGCGCCGCGCTGGAGATGTTTCATCTGACCGAAGATCGGCGCGCCTCCGTACACGGGAAGCACCGTCACGCCATCCAGTTTTTTCGCGTACGAGTGCATCGCCTCGGAGACCTGCACCGCCAGCTCGCGCGTCGGTGCGAGGACGAGCGCCTGCGTGTTGCGGTTGCTCAGATCGAGCTGTTGGAGCAGCGGCAGCGAGAACGCGGCGGTTTTGCCGGTGCCCGTCTGCGCTTGGCCGATGAGGTCGCGGCCAGCGAGCAGCGCAGGAATCGTGCGCGCCTGGATGGGCGTCGGTGCTTCGTACCCGAGTTGGAGGAGCGTTTCGAGGAGCGGAGCGGAAAGGCCGAGAGAATCGAAGGTGGGTGTGTCCGGCATGCCGGGAACTGTATCAATTGTTGACATCTGCGGGTGAGCGGTGCGGAATGCCTGCCATGAGTCGGTGCGCGCTCTTCTACGTCGTCTTTTTCGTTCTCTTCGCGCCGGTCAGCTTTGTAAAGCGCAAGACACGGAGATTCCTGTGAACTCGGTGCCTCTGTAGTGACCGGTTCTCTAAATCGACCGATTGCCGAAGTGAGATTCACGCGATCTTCCGCAGTTGCTTCTCCACCGTTTCCGGGAGACTGATGCGAACGAAATAGGGAAGAGTTTGGGGTCGCATCTGAGGGAAGAGTTTGGGGTCGCATCTGGAAAGTTAACTTAACGTGCTGCCTTCGCGCGTCTTTTTAGCCGCTAAGTTAATTTTCCAGATACGACCCCCTCCTGCGGCTACTTCGTTCTCTTCGCGCCGGCTGGTAGAGTTTGGGGTCGCATCTGGAAAGTTAACTTAACGTGCTGCCTTCGCGCGTCTTTTTAGCCGCTAAGTTAATTTTCCAGATACGACCCCCTCCTGCGCAACTTTCGCAGCTCGATCGACGCAGGATAGTCATCGTTGCGCACACAGATGGCGAAGTGCGCGCCGGACTTCACGGCGCGCCTCGACGATGCATCCGCGTGCTTAGACGTGGAGCGGCTTCTTGAACTTGAGCTCTTTTTTGCCGATGCCATGTGCTTCGTACCAGTGAATCTCAACGTCGCTGGAAGAGTTTGGGGTCGCATCTGGAAAGTTAACTTAACGTGCTGCCTTCGCGCGTCTTTTTAGCCGCTAAGTTAATTTTCCAGATACGACCCCCTCCTGCGCCGCGACCCGCTCCTGCGCCGAAAGCGTAGGTAGTGCCTATTTCTTCACCTCCACCGACGCCGCGGTCATTCGATACTCGACTGTGACCTTCACTCCCGCTTTCAGATCGCCCGTCACTTTCGTGCCGGCGTTTTTCGCGATCTGGAACATCTCGCCGCTCTTGTCGACGGTGATCATGTCGGCGGTGACCGACTTCACGATGCCGGTGACTTGATAGGTTTTCGGTTGCGCGGCGACCAGCGCGATGGTCAGGAGCAGGATCGCGGCGATGAGCACGACAGTCGTACGTTTCATCGAAGAATCTCCTCGCGGATCCGTCTTGCACGAGGCCTGCCGCATCTCGTGACCGTTCCGTCGCCAGCCCGTTGCGGAGCGGCGCATAACCTGACAGCTCCGATCCCGTATCCTTCGCACGCACATGCATAAACGCCCGATCCTAATCCTCCTCCTTGCCTTCGGCTTCGCGAGCGCGGGTTTCGCCGCGAGCTGGCCGGAGCATCCGGTGTTGCACGCGGTCCGCGCGGTGAAAAGCCCGGTCGTCGACGGCGATCTATCCGACGCCGCCTGGCAGAGCGCGCCCGAGTTCACCGATTTCACCCAGCACGATCCCGACGACGGCAAGGCGCCGACGATGCCGACCAGCATTCGCATCGTGTACGACGATCACGCCATCTACTTCGGCGCGAAGATGACCGATCCTAAGTCGCCGACGAAGGTGATCTTTCGCCGCGACAACTTTTCGCCGCAGAGCGATTTCATTTCGATCAATATCGATCCGCAGCACGACCGCCTTTCGGGAAATGCGTTCACGGTCACGCCCGCCAACGTGCAAGCCGACACGGTCCTATACAACGACATCGGCGAGGACGGAAGCTGGGACGGTGTCTGGGACTCGGCGGTGAAGATCGTTCCCGATGGCTGGGTGGCCGAGGTCAGGATCCCGTTTTCGCAGTTGCGGTTTCCGGACAAGCCGGTGCATGTGTGGGGCTGAACATCACGCGGCGAACCGTGCGCAACAACGAGTGGGTGCGCATCGTCAACACGAAGAAAGGGGAGACCGGATTCGTCTCGCACTTTGCCGGCATCGACGGACTGGAAGGGATTCATCGCGGACGGCCTTTGGAAGTCGTTCCGTATGCGGTGACGCGATCTGACATCCTCTCGCACCCTGACCCTAAGAATCCGCTGCTCAAGAGCCACGATTACAAAGTCGACGGCGGTCTCGACGTGAAGTACGCGCTGACGTCGAGCCTCACGCTGACCGGCACGATCAATCCCGACTTCGGCCAGGTAGAAGTCGATCCGGCCGTCGTCAACCTCAGCCAGTTCGAGACGTTTTATCCGGAGAAGCGGCCGTTCTTCACGGAAGGGCTGAACATCTTCCGCTTCGGTGACACGCCGGCGCCGAGCCATTTCAACTTCACGTTCCCGCCGAGCCTTTTCTATACGCGGCGCATTGGCCGGGCACCGCAAGGATCGCCCGACGCCGATTTCGTCGACTCTCCCTCCGAAACCACCATCCTGGGCGCCGCCAAGCTGACCGGCAAGCTGCCGGGCGGCTGGTCCATCGGCGTCCTCGACGCGCTCACGGCCGCGGAGCAGGCGCGCTACGTCAGCGGAGTGGTCTCCGGAACGCAGACGGTCGAGCCGCTCACGAACTATTTCATCTCGCGCGGCACGAAAGAGATCGGCGACGGATCGCGGCTCGGATTCATGCTCACGTCGGTGAACCGTGATCTGCCCGACAAGCTCACCCCATCGTTGCGCAGCGATGCCGTGAGCGGAGGCGTCGACGGCTACACCAGCTTCCAGAAGAAATCGTGGGTGCTGGAAGGTTCGGCAGTCGGATCGCGCGTGACAGGAAGCGCGGAGGCCATCGCGCGCGCGCAGAAATCGTCATCGCGCTACTACCAGCGTCCGGATTCGGAGGGAGAGCATTTTGATCCGACGCGTACGTCGCTCAGCGGATGGGGTGGAAGAGCGATGCTTTCGAAG
Source organism: Thermoanaerobaculia bacterium (assembly GCA_034665065.1). GTDB lineage: Bacteria > Acidobacteriota > Thermoanaerobaculia > Gp7-AA8 > Gp7-AA8 > JADGNZ01. The sequence continues at coordinate 19,953 of JAXDGL010000025.1, forward strand.
ACGACGGGCTTGTGGCGTCCGATCGTGCAGGTGCAGGCGTTCTCGCCCGGCTTCGAGACGAACGACACCGGCTTCATGCAGCGGACCGACATCATCTCGTCGCACGCGCTGATGCAGTATGTGAATCAGAGTCCGACGGCGCACGTGCGCGACCGGTTTGTGTGGTTCGGCGTCTGGCAGAACCAGAATTTCGATGGCAACACGCTCGAGCGTGGCGCCTTCGTCGACTCGCAGGCCACGCTTACGAATTACTGGAACCTGCACGGTTCGCTCTTCCTGAACACGGACGCTCTTTCCGACCGTCTGACGCGCGGCGGGCCGCTCGCGGCAACAGCGGGCGGATGGAGTGGCGACGTCAACATTTCCAGCGACTCGCGCAAGCCGTACACGCTGGGGCTCAACGGTCACGCCGACCGTTCCGGCGACGGTTCGTACACGCACTCGTTCAGCATCGATCTCTCCGCTCTTCCGATGCCGAATCTGCAATTCACCGTCAGCCCCGCCTACAGGCGAGCCCACGATCACACGGCCTACGTCACCGTCTTTCGCGACGCCTCGGCCACGGCTACATTCGGGAAGCGCTACGTGTTCGGCGATCTGGAACAGCATTCGTTCGAGATTGGCACACGCGCCGACTGGACGCTCAGCTCACATCTCTCGTTCCAGCTCTACCTGCAACCGTTCGTGGCCGCGGGCGACTATCACGACTTCCACTCGCTCGTGGCAGCGCGAACGCGCGACTACGCAGCGTTCACCGGCGTCGTTCGCAATCCCGACTTCAACTTCCGCAGCGTTCGCGGCAGTGCAGTGGTCCGTTGGGAGTTCCGTCCCGGGTCGGCGTTGTACGTAGTTTGGAACGAGAACCGCGCCGACGTCGTCCCCCTGGGCGACTTCAGCTTCCGCCGCGACTTCCGAGCCATCCCGCACGAACCATCGCACGACGTGCTGCTGGTGAAAGTGTCGTACTGGCTCCCGTTGTAGAAACGTAGTTCGTTTCGGCGCGGAGCGCGTCGGAGCGCCGCCGTCCCGGCGGCGCGTAGCAAGCGGAAGAGCTCGATCTATCGCTTCTTTATGTCAAGCCGAGGATTCGGTCGAAAGCTCCGCCTGCTTGAGTACAAGCTGCGTTGCATCCTCGGCCAAGTCGGGCGGATAGCCATACTTCGCCAGGAGACGCCGAACGTTGCGTCGAAGGTCTGCCTTGACGGACTCCCGTTGCGTCCAATCGAGCTTGGGCATTTTGCGAACCGTGTCCGCGAGTTGTCGGGCCATCAAACGCAGCGTGTCGGACTTCATGACTTCCTTTGCAGATCCGTTCTCGGCCAGAGCGTCGTAGAAGGCTGTCTCTTCGACGCTGAGTCCCAACTCCTCGCCATGCCGTTGTGCGACGCGCAGCTCGCGAGCGAGATCAAGTAACCGTGTGATCATCTCAGCGGTGGTGATTGCCTTGTTCGTGTAACGCAACATTGCGTCTTCGAGAGCAACACGAAACTTCTTGCTCTGGACGATGTTTGTTCGCTCGGTAACGCGAATCTGGTCCGTTAGCAGTTTGCGCAATGTCTCGAGCGCCAGATTCTTCTGCTCCAGCGCGGCGACGCGCGATAGGAATTCGTCCGAGAGGATTTCGAGACGAGCTTCGCCAAGGCCAGCCGCAGCAAACAGGTCGATGACTTCGTCGGCAGCCACCGCGCTGCCGATGATCTGGCGCACCGCGCGATCGATGTCGCCGCGCCTCGGTTCCCCGCCGTCCGAAGTCTCCTGGCGGAGCCGCTTCTGAATCATGGCGACGACGCGCTGAAAGAATGCCAGGTAGCGCGCGACTTCCTTCGTCTCAGGCCGCGGCACTGCTAGGGCAAATGCAGAAGCCAGCTCTTTCACGAGAACCCGGAGCCGGTTCCAACCGTCGTTTTGCGCAAAAACATAGTCGATCGCGTCGACATAGACGCCGAGGACGTCCCTAGGTTCGGCGTCCAGGGCGATTTCGTACGTCGAGTCGTGAAAGAACGCGCGAAGCTTCTCGAACGCCGCGAGCATTGCCGGAACCGCTTCGTCCTGCACCTCCCTTACGGCTTTTCCTGTGCCGCCCGCGCTCGTGTAAGTCGCAAGCGCATCAGCCAGTTCATCGGCGAGACCGAGCATGTCGACGATCAAGCCTCCGGGCTTTTCTCCATAGACGCGGTTGACGCGGGCGATGGCCTGCATGAGGTTGTGACCGGCCAGCGGCTTGTCGAGGTACATCGTGTGTGCAGGCGGACAATCGAACCCCGTCAGCCACATGTCGCAGACGATGACAAGGCGCAGGTCGTCGGCTGGATTCTTGAATCGTTCGGCGAGACGTTTGCGAGCTGCTTTGCTCCGCAGGTGGCTCCGTAATGGCTCCTCGTCACCCTCGTCACTTGAGACGACCACCTTCATTGCGCCGCGCTCATCGTCGGGGTCATGCCACTCCGGGCGTAGCGACTTGATCGCGTCGTAGAGCCGTGCGGCGATGTCGCGGGTCATCGTTACGACCATCGCCTTTCCTTCCATCGCCGCACGACGTTGATCCCAATGGTGCACAATGAAGGCGGCCAGGCGCTCGATCCTGTCCGGCGCTCCAACCAGAGCTTCGGCGGGAACGCGCAGCCGGTCGGCAATCGCCCTTCCCGCCTCGCCGCTTGCGGCGACGGCTTCGAGCTCCCCTTCGGCTTCCGAGGCACCCTCTTCGTCGACCGTCAGCTTGATGATGCGCGATTCGTAGTAGAGCGGCTTCGTCGCGCCATCTTCGACTGCCTGGCGAATGTCGTAGACGTCCGCATAGTCGCCGAAAACGTGGATCGTGTTTTTGTCGTCGCGCTCCAGCGGCGTGCCGGTGAATCCGACAAAGGTTGCATTTGGCAGCGCATCGCGCATCCAGCGCGCACCGCCTTCGACGAAGCCGTACTGGCCACGATGCGCTTCGTCAGCCATAACCACGATGTTCGAACGCTTCGAGATCTCTCCATGCTCTTCCGCAAATTTCTGAATCGTGGCGAAAACCACACCACCTGAGGCGCGGTCGAGCAGTTTCTTCAAGTGATCGCGATTCTCCGCCTGCACGGGGTCTTGCCGAAGCAGCGCTCGTCCTCCGGCAAACGTGTCAAAGAGCTGATCGTCGAGATCGTTGCGATCGGTGATCATGACGATCGTCGGGTTCGTCATGCGAGGCTCGCGAATGAGCGCTCCTGCCAGCATGAGCATCGTCAGCGACTTGCCGGAGCCCTGCGTGTGCCAGATGACGCCGCCGCGTCCGTCACCGGTGCCCGACGGTGGTTTGAGATGTTGCAACACGCTCGCGCGCGCTTTCCGCAAAGCGCGGAACTGGTGATAGCCCGCGATTTTCTTGGCGATCGCGCCGCGCTCGTCTTCCTCGAAGAGGACGCAGGATCGCAGGTAGTCGGTGAGCGCCCTCGGCTCGAACAATCCGCGAATCAGCGCCTCCAGCGTCGGAGCGCCCCCTTCGTCGCTGAGCGGACGCCACGGCATGAATCGTTCGCGGTCGCTCGTAATCGAGCCGACTCGCGTCAACAGACCATCCGATGCCACGAGGATCACATTCGATACGAAGACGTCTGGCGCGGTCTTCATGTACCGCTCGAATTGAGCAATCGCCTTCCCGAGATCGGCCTCCGCGTCAGCAGGGTCCTTCAATTCGATGAGCGCGATCGGGATGCCGTTGAGGAACACCGTCAAGTCGGGCCGGATCGTTTTCCCCGACGGGCCGGCGACCGTGAGTTGCCGCACTACCAGCAGGTCGTTCGCGGACGGACTCTCGAAGTCGACCAGCCGCGCACGGCCGCCGCGTGTCTCGCCCGCGGATCCATCGCGGTACTCGATCTCGACGCCCTCTGTGAGTAGCGAGTGGAACCAACGATTGTTCTCGATCAGCGTCGGGTGCGGCGGCCGCGAAATGATGCGTGCTACATCCTCAATGCTGTCGTGTGTGAGGGCTGGGTTGAGCCGATGGAGCGCTGCGCTGAGCCTTCCGGACAAGATGGCTCGCGTCGGATCGGTGCGCTCACCTGCATCGTCGATCTCGACGCCGCGCTTGATCGTTCCCCGGATCGCACCGAAATAGACTGCGGCAACGTCCTCGACGAGTTGTTCAGTGGGCGAGGACGTCGTCATTCAGCCTCCTGCGGGTTGGCTTTGCCAGTCCCACTTTGTTCGGCGATGTATTCGGTTAATGCGGCCTTGTACACCTCCCTGTCGGCGTGGAATAGTACGCGGCTCGGTTGAAGTTCGAGGTCGCCTAACCTGATCATCTCGTTATCCCGATCGAATGACTCGTTGAAGGCGGGATGGTCCTCATAGTAAACGCGGGCACCGGGTGTTTGCATAAGAGCGTCGCGATGAACTCGGTAAAGAAACGACACGATGGTGTCCGCCGCCTGGGCAGCCAGCGTGGCGTGACGCAAGTCGAGCCTTGCAGCGAAGTTATCACGCCCGTGGGAGGCCATACCGTAGCTGTTGCGAAGCTCGCACAGCCCCTGTATGGTTTGGAGCATTCCACGGATCGTCTTCTCTACGGAATCGCGCGCCTTCGCCGGGTCAGGATGGTTGCGCGGCAGCAGCGACAGTCGACTGGTTGTCTCCTTTAAGAGCTTCGGAGCGTCCCAGTTGGGGTCGGCCTGCTGTCCGACATCGGCGAGCACTGTCTTGCAGACTGACTCGACCAAGGTTTTGGAGAGGTCGAAGGCGAAATCGGGCACGCTTATCAATGCGTTCTCGATGGCGTGGATCTGCTGCTCGATTGCTTCGGCGATAGGACCTTCAAGCACAGCTGCTCGAGCGCCAACCATTTGGAAGCGCGTTTGCAGCATAGAGGCGTCAGCCATGGGCGGCCTCCACTCGCACGCTACCGCTCAAGAGTTTGGGTAAAAGATAGTCGCGCATCTCGGCGAGCTTACGGGATTCGATGTCAATTGCGTCTCGACAATCGAAGAGAGTGGCAACAGTCGCTTCGAATTGTACCAACGGGAGCGGATCTGGCACGGTCATGCGTATCGCTTTGACGCTCGTTGTCGGTCGAGATATTGCAGGAACTCCAGTCTGGCTCTTATTTACAAGCAGCTCGTGTTGTCCTCGCGCAGAGGTTAGGAAGAGGTAGAGAAAATGCGAAGGCAATGCAGCGCTTGGACGGATGAGCATCTGGCTTTGCGAAACAACATAGCGGCGATGCCGCGACTTTGAAGGAATCAAGCCAACCTGTCCAAGCGTGCCACGATGCGTAATGACGATGTCGCCTGGGAATGCATTGGAGTTTGCGAGTTGATCGGCCTTGGCTTCAGATAGGTAGACAAAATCTTCGTCGACGAAGCCATCTTTAAGGTTTCCACCGCGAATGATGGGAACGCCGTCGGCAACGAAGTTATCTGTTTTGATATCGGAACCAAAGGGGCCCATTGCCACCCGGCTCGCGAGACCTCCAATGGTCGTAAGCACCCAACCCTCCGGCACCGGGCCGACGTCGGAATCGACGAAGCGAGTGGGTAGGGCGTCGAATGCGGGTTGAGGCATGGAGGGGAAAGAGATCGCGCCAGCAGCCTTGGCCTTCACGGGCTCAAAGTTCACGAACCACGCTTGAAAGATTGCCCGTGCCAGCCTCTCCAGCGCTTGCGCTGTCCGCCGGTTCTGCTCGATCTTGTCATCTAGCGCGCCGAGCACTCCGGCGATGGCTCGCTGTTCTTCTGGTGGTGGGACGACGATCTCGCGCGGATACACAGCCGCCCGCGTTGTGGAAGGGATAGGTGAGCCGTCATCGATCTGTCCAAGTTGATAGTGAATGATGGCGTAATACAGCCACCGCATTTCAAAATCTCCTTTGGGGACAACGTAGTACGCAGTATCGATTACAAAGAATGGGTCGGGCGAATAATGAACCCCTCGATATGCGCCCTTCCGGCCGAGAATCACTCCTGGGCCGTCAGCAAGGGGTTTGGCAGTCCAGCCAATCGGTCCGTTGGTACCAAAAACACGGAAGTCCCCAGCCACATCGGTGTAGTCCCGGAGCGCCTTTCCATATTCTAGGGAGATCTCTTCCCCCCACGTGGAGTGGCGCCATTCACTCATCGGAGTCAACCTCGCCCAATCGTTCCCGCACAAGCGCAGTCACCCGCTCCCCCTCCTTGAAGCACGCCTCCAACTCCGCCAACAGCCGCGCGTACTTCTCCGCAAACGGCTCACCGTCGTCCTCGTGCTCTTCGGCGCCCACATAGCGGCCTGGGGTAAGTACGAAGCCGTGCTTAGCGATCCCCTCGATCGCTTCACTCTTGCAGAACCCGGGGATGTCTCGATAGGACCACGCTCCGTGCTGCGCTTCGTTCCACCAGTCGGGCGCGGACTCGCCGCGCCACTGCCGGAACGCATAGACGATACGCCCGAGGTCGGAATCAAAATTGGGATCGCCCATCCCGTCCGCAAGCATCGACTCGCCGTCGCCTCCGCCCGTAAGCACGCGCAGTGTGCGAGTCTCCATGGCGCCGAGTTTTCTGGCATCGATGAAGAGTGTTTCGCCACGGCGATCGCGTCCGCCGTTCTTGAGATTTCGTCCGCTCTTGTCACGCGTGAGGAACCAGAGGCAGGCAGGGATGCCGGTGGTGAGAAAGAGTTGCGCGGGCAACGCCACAATGGCGTCGACCAGATCGTCCTCGACGATCTTCCGGCGAATCTCCCCTTCGCCTCCGGAGCCCGACGAGAGCGAGCCGTTGGCCATGACGAAGCCGGCCACGCCGCCTCCATGTCCATTGGGTGGCGCGAGATGGTGAATGAAGTGCTGAATCCAGGCGTAGTTGGCGTTGCCGGCAGGCGGCGTGCCGTACCGCCAACGCACATCATCCGCGAGGAGTTTGCCGGACCAGTCGGAGATATTGAATGGCGGATTGGCGAGGATGTAGTCGGCTCTGAGATCGGGATGCAGGTCGCGAAGAAACGTGTCGCCAGGCTGCGAGCCGAGGTTCGCTTCGATGCCGTGAATGGCAAGGTTCATGTGCGCAAGCCGCCAGGTCGTCGGGTTCGACTCCTGACCGAAGATGGAGATGTCGGTCTTCTGTCCGCCATGTGCTTCAACGAAGCGCTCCGACTGCACGAACATCCCGGCTGATCCGCAGCAGGGGTCATACACGCGTCCTTCGTACGGCTCCAGCATTTCGACCAGCAGCCGGACGATCGAGCGCGGCGTGAAGAACTCACCGCCCAGTTTCCCCTCGGCCTGCGCGAATTTGTTGAGGAAGTACTCGTAGACGCGGCCGAGGCTGTCGCGTGCCTTGGTGCGATCGCTTTTGAACCCGATGTTCGAGATGAGATCGATCAACACCTTCATCTTTTCGGGAGCGATGCCGCGGCGTGCGTAGTCCCGCGGCAGCTTGTTCTTCAGATTGGGATTGTCGCGCTCGACCGCGAGGATGGCGTCGTCGATCAACATCGCGATGTCGCTTCGCGTCGCCTGGTTCTGCAGATTCGTCCAACGCGCCTCGGGTGGCACCCAGAAGACCCGTTCCGCCGTGTATTCGTCGCGGTTTTCGAGCAGCCTCTCTAACTGCACGCCGCTGATCCCGTCTGCCTCGAGCTCTGTCTTCAACTGCTCGTGGCGCGACTCGAACGAATCAGAGATGTACTTCAGAAAGAGTAACCCGAGGACAACGTGCTTGTACTCGGCTGCATCGATCTGGCCTCGCAGTGCGTCCGCCGACTTCCAGAGGATTTCGGCGTGAGTCAGATCGCTGTTGTTCGTTTCGTTGTTTGCCATCATGGTTTCCTGACGGCATTCTAAACGGCGCCGGAGCTTTCAGAGCGAATAGAAGCGCGCTTGCGCGCACGAATCAACGGCCACTGGCGCTGGTCTCGTCCGGTGGGAACGAGAGCGATTCACCGAGGAGGAACGATGCCCCCGCACATTCCTTGACCCTCGTTTGTGATGATCGATTCCTCACTTTCTGAGCAAGGCTCGGTCTCGCTTGCGGTCGAAGCGCTGCTTGCCGTCTTTGGCCATGAGCCACGGGTTACTCATCTCCCGATCGTGCGGCAGAACCTCGGCATCGGGTGGGGAGGAAATCACGGCGTGGATGCGCCGGCGGATGCGACGATGCGCCTGCACTTTGTCGGACTTTTCCGATTCCGAAGTGGTCACGCCGCGAATGGGCGTCTTGCGCCGTGAGTGACTCATGTTCGCTCGCCTCCGTCTCCAGAGCTACGGAGCCCCCATCTCAATGCTTACTTCACCGCCGCTGACCCGTCGATGAATGGGCGTAGTTCGCCGGTGAATGCATCGGTGCTGCGGATGCTGCGCAGGACGATCACGATTGCTTCTTCGGGGAAGCCCGATTCCATCGTCACGGTGTAGCCGCAGAAAATATCGTCCGTCGAGTCGGTACCCCAGAAGAGGAAATTGCGGTCGCCGAACCGCAGCATCTCGTGCATCAGACCGGGGCCGTCTTCGGCTTTCTTGACGTTGATGTAGCCGCCTTTGTAGTGCGGATAGACGCGGAAGCCGATCGTGTCGCTTGGCGTGACGCTGATGACGATCTCGAGCGACTGGGCATTCTTCAGATTGGCGGTCATGCTCCCTACGAAGTTGTACGGCTGCTTTTCGCTCTGGCGAAATGCGACGTTCACGTCCGCGCGCTTCCCGGCCGTTTCGAGCAATTTGCGGAGGCTTTCGCGCGTGTCGTCGCGCGATGGCTGCGCCGCCGGTAGTGCCGGCGCGATCGTGAAGAGAGCAACTGCGAAGATCAGGTGAGTTCGTAGACGCATGTGTGCCTCCGCTATGTCGCGACGTAGTTTGTCACGCGGAGGCGCGGGGCGCACGGAGAAAACCCGGGTCACGCGAAGACGCGAAGAACGCGAAGGCGCCTCCGCGTGACCGTTCTCTTTACGACTTCGGACCAGCAGCCGCCTTCGCGAAATCGCCCGCCTTCACGATGACGATCTTCGACGGATCGATCCACTTTCTGACTGCGGCGTTAACCTGCTCCACCGTCAGATCGGAAATCTTCTTATCCATTGCCGCGTCCCAGGCAAGCGTGCGGTTCGTGAAGAGCTCCGTGGCCAGTGTTCGCGAGAGTCCGGCGTCCTGCGCGCGCTGCAGCTTGCGGCTTTCCAACAGGCCCTTCTTTGCTTCTGCGATCTCGGCCGCGGTGAAGCCTTCTTTCACTGCCTTGTCCACTTCCTCCTTGAACGCCGTCTCGAGCTTCGCAGCGTTCTGTGGCGCATAGATGGCGAAGGTGGTGAAGCTGCCGGCCTGATCGAACGCGCTGGCTTGTACATTCGATCCGACGCCGTAGCTCAGACCCTCCTTCTGACGGATGCGATTGCCGAGGCGTGAGTAGAGCGTGCCTCCGCCGAGGATGTAGTTGCCGAGGACGAGGGCGGGATAGTCGGAGTCATCGTCGCGGAGGGGGAGATTGATGCCGGCCAGGAAAATCGCGTTGGCCTTGTCGGGCGTTTCCAGCGACTTGTTGTCGGGCGCGATGTCGTGATGGATGCGAGGCACGCGAACGAACGGCGTCGCGTTCTTCCACGAACCGGCGATGTCGGTCAGTTGCGCCGTTACTGTCTTCGGATCGAAATCACCCACGAGCGCGATCTCGGCGTTCGAGGCGCCGTAGAACTTCGCATAGAAGTCTCTCACCTCGTCGAGCGTGAGTGCATTGACGTCCGCGATGTCTTCCTCGGTGGTCGATATATAGCGAACGTCGCCCTTCGGATACGGATTCATGCGACGCTGGAACTCGGTCGAGCCAACCGATTGCGGATCGCTGCGGCGCTGCTCTGCGGACGCAAGCTGCTCCTGCTTCCACTGGCTGAATTCCGATGCCGGGAAGACTGGATCGCGCAGCACTTCTCCGACGAGTGAGAGCACTGCCGGAAGATTCTCGCGAGTCGTCTCGACACTAACGGTGAGCTGCGTGTCGCCGCCGAAGATGCCGACGCGCGCCTTGAGCTTGTCGAATTCATCCTTGAGCTGCTGACGCGTGTGCTTGCTCGTGCCGCGCATCAACATGTCGGCCGTGGCCACTCCCGCCGCTGATTTGTTCATCAGGCTCTTCTCATCGCCGAAGTGCAGCGTGCCGGAAACATTTACTGTCGATCCGCGGGTCTTCTTCGGCAGAAGCGCGATCTTCAGTCCGCCGGGCAGCGTCGTTCGTGTCGTGCGCGAATCGATGTTCGCGGGCGAAGGATCGAACGCTTCACCCGCCGCGATCGCTGCGTCGCCTTTGTATGTCTTCAGGAGTTCAGCCACGTCGGGCGCTGCCGGAACCTCGGCGCGAACCGGCTTCTTGTCGGGGATGAACTCACCGACGGTGCGGTTCGACGGTACGAAGTACGTGCTGGCGACGCGCTGCACATCCTCGGGCGTGACTTTGCGGATGCGGTCTCGGTTGAGGAAGAAGAGCCGCCAGTCGCCGGCGGCGATCGACTCGCTCATCGCCAGACCGACGCGATCCGCAGCGTTGAGCGTCATATCGATGTTCTTCAACATCCCGGTGCGCGCGCGATCGACTTCTTCTTTCGTCGGCGGCGCTGCTTTCAAGTCGTCGATCGTCTTGAGGAAAATCTGCCGTGCCTCGTCGAGCGACTGCTCCTGCCGCACGTCTGCTGCGAGCACTACGAAACCAGGATCGTGCAGCCCGGGGATAAAACCGGAGAGCGCGGTGGCCTTTTTCGTTTCCACCAGGGCCTTGTAGAGGCGGCCGGACGGTGTGTCGGTTAGAAGCCGGGTCAGAACCTGCGTTGGTGCGGAATCAGGATGCGACTCCGACGGCACGTGATAGGCGACGATCAGTTCCTGCACGTCGCCGACGCGCCGCAGCGTCACGGCGCGCTCGCCATCCTGCGCGGGCTCGGCTGTGTAAGGCTCTTCGAGCTTGCGCGCCGGGCGCGGAATCGAGCCGTAAATCTTCTCGATCTCAGCGAGCGTTTTTGCTTCGTCGAACTTTCCGGCGACGAGCAGGACGACGTTGTCCGGCTGGTAGTACTTGCGCCAGAAGGCCTGAAGACGAGTGATGGGAACGCGCTCGATGTCGGCGCGCGATCCGATGGTCGAGTGTCCGTAGTTGTGCCAGAGGTACGCCGTGGAGAGCACGCGCTCTTCCAGGACGCTCGCCGGATCGTTCTCACCCGCCTCGAACTCGTTGCGGACGACGGTCATCTCCGAGTCGAGGTCCTTACGGGCGATGAACGAGTGCTGCATACGGTCGGCTTCGAGCGCCAGCGCGAACTTCACGTTCTCGTCGGTGGCCGGCAGGATCTCGAAGTAGTTCGTCCGGTCGTACCAGGTGGAGGCGTTGTAGATCGCGCCATGCTCTTTGAGCGCCTGCGGGATGTTTTTATGATCGGGCGTCCCCTTGAACATCATGTGCTCGAGCAGGTGCGCCATCCCGGTCTCGCCGTAGCTCTCGTGACGTGAGCCGACGAGATACGTGAGGTTGATGACCACTGTCGGTTTGGTCTGATCGGGAAAGAGGAGCACGCGCATGCCGTTGGCAAGGTCGTACTCCGTGATTCCTTCGACCGATGTGATTTTCTCAGCGCCCGCTTTCGCTGGTGCTGTTGCTTTCTTGGGCGTCGCCGGCGCGGCGAAGGAAGCGGCCGCGAACGCGGCGAGGAACAGGCACGTTATCCACTGTTTTTTCAAGGGGTTTCCTCCGGTTGGGTTCTGTGAGGCGTCATTCTGCAACAACGGCGCGTTTTTGCGCCATTCCGCGTGAAACGGTTTTCTTTTTCAAACAACCCGTGTCTCACAACCGATAACGGAGGATTCCATGAAACACCGGATCATGATTCTCGCCCTGGCCCTTTTCGCCACAGCCGCCTTCGCCGCGCGCACGAACGGATTCGCCGTCAACGTACTCGTCGATGACGTGACGCGGTCGGAGTACCGCCATGCCGGCAACGTCTACATCGAAGCCGTCCGCGGCGCGCGCTACAGTCTGCGCATCACCAATCCGACGCCGTATCGCGTCGCCGTAGCGCTCTCGGTCGACGGCCTGAACACGATCGATGCGAAGCATACCGACGCCCGCAGCGCGTCGAAGTGGGTGCTGGAGCCGTACGAGTCGACGGTGATCTCCGGCTGGCAGGTGAGCGACCGCGACGCGCGCAACTTCTACTTCACCGGCGAGCGCCATTCCTACGGTGCCCGCCTCGGCCAGACCGAGAACCTCGGCGTCATCGAAGCGGTCTACTTCCGCGAGCGGCCGCACGAAGCGGAGCTCTATCGTCACTCGATGCGCGACGAGCGGTCCAACGCGGAGGAGGGCGGCAGAGCTCAGTCGATGCCTTCGCCTCCGCCCCCGCCGCCGCTGGCCGCCGGATCCGCCGCACCGTCCGCGAAGGCACAACGTCACAACACCGCCGACGACTACGCTGCCACAGGAATGGGGGACCGCGCCGAGCACGAGATCACGAGCGTGAACATCGACCTCGACCCGACGCCGCTTGCATCGGTGCGCATCCGCTACGAGTTCCGCCCGCAACTGGTGAAGCTCGGCGTCCTCCCGCAATTCGTCTCGCCGCTCGAGCGAAGGGAACGGGCGAGCGGGTTCGGGACGTATTGCCCGGAGTAGGCGCGATCCGTTCTTGACAGCTCCCAGCGAATGTAATTACATTGTGATTATGAAAGCCCGGATCATCCAGATCGGAAATTCGCGAGGTGTTCGGATTCCGAAGGCTCTTCTCGAACAGACCGGGATGCCCGCCGATGTTCAGATCGAGGCCGAGGCGGGAGGAATCGTGATCCGCCCGGCCCGATCTCCGCGAGAGGGATGGGAAGAGGGTTTTCGGAGCATGGCTGCAAGAGGTGACGATCGGCTACTCGACAAGCCCAGGCCGACGTCGTTCGATGATGAGGAGTGGGAGTGGTAGCGGTAGTGAGGCGCTTCGAGGTTTATCTCGTCAACCTCGACCCCACCATCGGAAGTGAGATTCGGAAAACGCGTCCGTGCGTGATCGTTTCTCCGAACGAAATGAATCGCTATGTACGCACGGTGATTGTTGCGCCGATGACCACAGCGGGCCAGACGTATCCGACACGAGTTGCGTGTACGTTTGGCGGCAGGAAAGCGCAGATCGTGATCGACCAGATCCGCACGATCGACAAGGTCCGGCTGGTCAAGCGCATCGGGACGATTTCGCCCACGGCCCAGCGCGACACTCTCGCAACGCTTTCCGAGCTCTTCGCGCCGTAGTTTCTCCGCGCCCTCCGCGTCTCCGCGTGATCAAAAAGGGTTGTCTCGCAAGGAACGCGCTATCATCGATCCATCCTTCAATCCATCGGGAGACGATCGAAAATGAAGAGAGCTGTCGCGGCGCTGGTTTGTGCCCTTTCCTTCTTCGCTGTTTCGCTCTTGGCGCAGATGAGCGCATCGCTCGGCGGCGTTGTTTCGGCCGACAGCAAGCCGTTGCCCGGAGTCATCGTCACGATCTCCTCGCCCTCACTGCAGGGGACGCGCGAGACAATCACCGGCGAAAGTGGCGCGTACAGTTTTCCTGCGCTGCCGCCGGGCGACTACTCGGTCTCGATGATCTTCGCCGGGATGGAGACATTGCATCAGCAGGCCTCGCTCCGGCTTTCGCAGACGTCGCGCGTTGACGGAGTGTTGAGGCCGGCGACGGTGACGGACAACTACATGATCGTCACCGCCAAACCTCCTTCGGTGATCGAGACTCCGCAGGTCTCCACGAACATGACGCTGCCCTTCATCGAGCGCCTTCCCATTCAGCGCAATCAGCTCGCCACCGCACAGTTTGCGCCGGGCGTCAACGGCAACACGCTCGCCAACGGAGAGCTCTACATCTCCGGCGGGCCGGGATACGACAACCTCGTGCTCGTCAACGGGGTGGTGGTCACGGAGCAGACGCGCGGACAGATGCGGCCGATGTATGTCGAGGACGCCATCCAGGAGACGACGGTGCTCACGGGCGCGATCTCCGCGCAATACGGGCGGTTCAGCGGCGGCGTGGTCAACACGATCACGAAGTCGGGCGGCAATCAGCTCGCCGGATCGATCCGCGATTCGCTCAGCAATCCGTCGTGGGCGGCGCAATCGCCGGCGCTGGAGACGCGCGAGAACAATCTCAATCACGTCGGCGAAGGGACGCTCGGCGGTTCCGTGATTCGCGACCGGCTCTGGTTCTTCGGCGCGGGACGATGGGCGAAGAACGACACGTCGCGGCAGTTGGTCTCCATTCCGGCGTCGACCGCGAATCCGATCTCGCCCGCGTCGCCTGCGATCAGTTATGCCGAGGGGAACGATCAGAAGAGATACGAGGTAAAACTGACGTCCCAGATCGGTGCGCGGCAAACGCTGGCCGCCTCGTGGTTCGGAGTCAACACGAAAGGGACGAACGCGCGCTTCTCCGCGAATCTCTACGATGCCGCCAGTCTGACTACGCGCACCGATCCCGAGTCGCTGCTCGCGGTCCACTACAACGGGATGGCTGCCTCGAACCTGCTCGTCGAAGGTCACTACTCCGCGCGCAAGTTCTCCGACCGCACCGGCGCGCCGACGACCGATCTGATCGCAGGAACGGTGCTCCTCGACCGCAGCAACAACAACACGCGCTTCCACGCGCCATCGCTCTGCGAGATCTGCGATGCCGAGCGCCGCAACAACGACGACGTGCTGCTCGAGGTCCACGACTTCTTCGATGCGAAGTCGTTCGGCAGTCACGATCTCGTTGCCGGCGTCGATCGATTTTCAGAGAGCCGTTATGCGAACAATCATCAGTCGGGCAGCGACTTCTCGATCTTCGTGACGAAGGCGCAGTACACCAACGGAGTGATCTATCCCGTGATCACGCCGTCGAATGCGAACGGCGGCGGCACGTTCATCCGCTGGACGCCGATTCTGACTCCGGCCAGCGAGAACGATCTGCGGATGGATTCCGCCTTCGTGAACGACTCGTGGAGCGTAAGCTCACATTTATCCGTGAACGTAGGCGTTCGCTACGATCGTAATCACGCTGTCGATTCCGACGGCGTCGTAAGCTCGAATGATGCGAAGCTCTCGCCGCGGCTCTCGGCGCAGTACGACCTTCGTGGCGACGGGCGTCATCGGTTCAGTGTCTCGTACGGCGAGTACGCGTCGCGCATCGCCGACAGCATCGCCTCGTCGAATCAGTCTGCCGGAAACGCCGCGGCGATCGACTTCGCCTATCGCGGCCCGTCCATCAACAACACGTCGCTGACCGTGCCAATGGACGAAGCGATTCGCCGCATCTTCGATTACTTCAACACCACGCAAGGCGGCACGGCAAACCGCACGGCGGCGAATCTTCGCGCGAACGGTTCGCGCAGCATTCCCGGCTACACGACCTATTTCGACGGCACGCTGGCGTCGCCGTCCGTGCGCGAGATCACGGCGGGGTATGGAGCGCAGATCGGCAGGAGCGGATTCGTTCGCGCCGATTACGTTCATCGCGACTGGCGCGACTTCTACGCCGCGAGCGTGACGACGGCGACGAAGAAAGCCAACACGCCGCTGGGAATCCCTGTCGATCTCTCGCTCATCCGCAACAGCGACAATCTCAAGCGCCAGTACCGCGGGGTACAAATGCAGGCGCGCTGGGCGCCGGCTCGCTTCGATTTCGGCACGCATTACACCTGGTCGACGCTACGCGGAAACGACGATGGCGAGAGCGCGACGACGGGGGCAGTGGCGAACACCGATTCGGCGCTCTTCTATCCCGAGTACTTCAACTACAGCCGCGTGTCGCCGACCGGCTATCTCGCCGGCGATCAGCGGCATCGGGTCCGCGCGTGGGCTGGTTATCGTCTGCCGCTTCCTGCGGGCTCGCTCGAAGCGACGCTGATGCAGAGCTACGAATCAGGATTGCCCTATTCAATCGCCGGCGCGATCAACCTCACCCGCTACAACGGCGCTCCCGCCAACCTCGGCTACGCATCGGTTCCAAACGGTTTCTATTACTTCAGCGGGCGAGGAGAGTTACGGACGGAGTCGATTCGCGCGACTGATCTCGCGCTGCGCTACAGCGTCCACATCGCAGCGGTCGAGCTGTTCGCGCAGGGCGATCTGCTCAACGCGTTCAACAACGCGTCGACCTTCGATCCGCAGCGGCTCAGCACCACGGTGACGACTGCGGCAACGTCGGCGACGTTCTTCCCGTTTGATCCAGCGAAGCAGAGTCCGGTGCAATGTCCGACCGGCGCGTCCGCGGCAACGTGTACGGCGATGGGCGCGAACTATCAATTAGCGACGAATTTCGGTCAGCCACTGAACAATCTCGCGTATCAGGTGCCGCGGACGGTTAGGGTGTCGCTCGGATTCCGGTTCTAGAACCGTTTTTCTTTTAACGCGATCATCGCAGGGGTAGGGATCTGCCGCTTTCGCGACTCTCCCAAGCATGCTTACCGCACTTTTCTTCGCCGCCGCCACCGCCGCCCTCCCGTCACTTCCACCAGTGTCCGGCACCGGGTCCCTCGGCACTCCGGCCAATCCCGCGCAGTTTACGTTCTACGTCGCCGGCGACAACCGTCCCGACTCCGGCAACGACCCCTCGCCGGCATTCGAAGCGTTGATCCCGGCGATGCAGAACGCCATGAAGACGACGCCGGCCGCATTCGTGCTCTGGGGCGGCGACATCATCAAGGGCAAGAAATCGTCCGACGCGAAAGTGCAGTATCCGCTCGTGCTGCCATGGTTCGCCAAGCTCGGCGTGCCGGTGTTCAACGTTCCGGGGAACCATGAGCTGGACAAAAAGGGGAGCAGCCCCTGCCACGACGCTGCCGCCGACAACACCAAACTGCTCGACGACTACACGAGTGCCGTTTCCGCGCAAGCGTACGGCTGGTTCCAGTACGGGAACTCCGTCTTCATCGGCATCAACACCGAGGAGATTCCGGGTAAGAGCTCGCAGCCGAGCGGCTGCTACAACGGGTATGTCAGCACGACGCAGCTTTCGCTCGTGCAGGCCAGGATCGCCGCGTTGCCGCAAGCGACCAACGTCTTCCTCTTCATGCACCGCCCGACGCAGGATGACAACTCGCATGCCATGCGCCCCGACCCGGCGGACAAGGGCACGCCGTATGGCAGGAAGATCATGGCCTTCGTCAACTACGTCAACTCGTTGACCAATCCGAACGTGGTCTACGTTTTCGCCTCGCACGATCACCGCTTCTACCAGGCGGTTGCCGGCACCTCCAGTAAGACTGGATTTGTCGTCACCGGCGGCGGAGGCGCGCCGCTCTCCGGCTGCCCCGACAAAGGCCGTCCGGGCGCGTACTACCACTACCTCCAAGTCACAGTGAATGGATCAACCGTCACGGTGACTCCAGTGGCACTAACGAACAACACCCCGTGCGGGCCGCCGCCGCAATGATGATGACTATGGTCGTGTGAGATTGCCCTGTCATTCCTAATGGATCGGTCATCCATAGTCTCATCCGTTCGTGTCATCCTGAGACAGCCGGAGCCGCCATTCGTGGACGATCGCTCTCACGCTACGTGAAGTGGCGGCGGAGGACGACGAAGGATCTCAAAATGCGAGGCGTGTGGCTTGATACACATTCGCTTGCGCCAGGACAACGCGATTTTCGAAATTTGAGATCCTTCGACCGTCCTTCGGCGCCTCAGGATGACACGAGGCGGTCTTTAAACTTGACGTTCCGTTTCGCTACTTCTTCAATACCTCATCATCCGGTTGCACGCCGAGCACCGCGCCCTTTGTCTTCATCCACGCGGCCAACTCATCGTGTTTTCCGCGCATCGCCTCTGCCAATGGAGTCTCTCCGTTGTCCGCAACCGAGTTGATCTCCGCCCCGTGATCGAGGAGAAGTTGGACGAGATCATTGCGCCCGAGGATTGCTGCTTCGTGCAGAGGGGTGAAGCCTTTCGATTGTCGGACCAACGCATCGGCACCGTGATCGAGAAGAATCTTCGCAGTCGCGTACTGGCCGCTCAACAACGCTGTTTGCAGTGGCGTGTTGCGGAACTTCGACGCGGCGCGCACCTCGATCGCCGCTCCCTTCCTGATGAGCAACTCGGTCGTCGCAGCGTTCCCTCCGAATGCCGCCATGTGCAGCAGCGTCCAGCCGAAAGCGGTGCGGCTCGTGAGCGAGGCAGGATTGGTGAGCATCGCGTCGAGTTGCGATGCCGTTCCCAATGCAGCCGTCTCGAAGACGTCGAGTTTCGCATGCGGCACGATTGCTTGCAGGATTTCGTTCTTTGCCGGATCGGTGAAGCCTTCGCCGTTGTTCGCGAACAGCGCCATCGTGACGGCGTCGGTTCCTTTCGGACTGCGGGCGTTTGCCAGCGAGGGATCGCGCGCGAGCATCGACGTTACCGTCGCGGCGTCGCCTCCCGCGACGGCTTTCAGAAAATCGGCGGCGTCGTCAGCCGCTAACGGAAGCGCGACGACGATGATGAAGAGAACGAGTCCGGCCATGCGCATGATGAAATCCTCCGCTGCACAACGTACGCGCACCGATCGATTCACGCATGTGCCGCTCGGGACATGCAGCGGCGTGTGACTTCCGGCCTATTCACGCGCTCGCGCCGCTGTGTCATTCTCTCGCGATGCCGCACACGCGCATCCTCGGCGTCGCTGGTCTGACGGCCTGGCTGATGGTCGGCTTGCCGGTCATCATCCAGGGAGCGAACGTGCCGGGAACGATGCCGCGATGGGCCGTGGCGTTCGTGCTCTTCGGCGCGCTTTTCATCGCCGATCTTCGCAGGCCGCGGCGCTCGTTTCTGGCCATGGAAGCGCTTTGCGTCGTCGTGATGGTGCTGCTCCTTTGCGATGGATTCGAAGGAACGCTACTGGTTTTGATCGCGATGCGGCTCCCATCGCTGATCGATCGCAAGAAAGGACTGATCTGGATCGTCGCGCAGACCCTTCTCCTCGGCGGAGCCGTGGCGTTCCACTGGAATCCACGATCGGCGTGGCTGCTCGTGCCGCCGTATTTCGGCTTTCAGATCCTTGCGTACTTCACGTTCGAGATTCTCGATCGGCAGATGCGCACGAACGCACAACTTCGCGCGATGCAGGATCTCGTCGCGGACGGTGGCCGCCTTGCGGAACGACTCCGTATCGCCGGCGAGTTGCACGACGCCCTCGGCCATCACCTCACCGCGCTGACGCTCAACCTCGAGGCCGCGCTCGTGCGCACGGACGGCGCCGCGCATGGCGACGTCGCGAAGGCGCAGTCGCTCGCGCGAACGTTGCTCGCCGACGTGCGCTCGATCGTCGCCGAAAAGAACGCCGACGATTGTCTCGACCTCGGGCGCGCGCTTCGCACGCTGGTGGCCGACCTGCCGCGTCCTCGCGTCCAACTCGACGCCGACCCGTCGCTGCGCGTCGAAGATCCCGAGCAGGGCCTGGTGATCCTGCGCTGCGTGCAGGAAGTGGTGACGAACGCTGCGCGGCACTCCGGCGCGGAGAACCTATGGATTACCGTGCATCGAAATGATGAAGGATTCGAAGTGCGCGCACGCGATGACGGCCGTGGGCGTGGTGGATCGCGCGATGGTTTCGGCTTGCGCGGCATGCGTGAGCGCATCGAAAACGCCGGCGGCGCGTTGACGATCGAAAGCGATCCCGGACGTGGTTTCGCGCTCACCGCGTTTCTTCCGGCGCGGAGCGCGCTGTGATCCGCGTCTTCATCGCCGACGATCAGCTCCTCATCCGGCAGGGCATTCGAACGTTGTTGGAGATGGATGAGGAGATCGTCATCGCCGGCGAAGCCGAGGATGGTGCGGAGACGATCGAGCGCGTTCCGTCGGCCGATGTCGACGTCCTTCTGCTCGATGTGCGGATGCCGAAGAAGAGCGGGCTCGATGTTCTGCGCGAGCTTGCCGCGGAAAACGCGCTCCCGCCAACGCTGGTGCTGACGACCTTCGATGATACGTCCGTCGTTCTCGACGCCATCCGCGCCGGCGCGCGCGGATTCCTCCTCAAAGACATTTCCTATCAACAACTCATGAGCGCGATCCGCGCCATCGCCGCGGGCGGAACCGTGTTTCAGCCGGCGATTACGCAGCGTTTGCTCAGCGCCGTCGGTCCTCCGCCTTCGGATCGCGAGCCCGCCGAGGAGTTGACGGCGCGTGAACTGGAAGTCGTGCGCCTCATGGCCGGCGGCTACAGCAACAAAGAGATCGCCCACGCGCTCGGTACCGCCGAGGGGACGATCAAGAATCAGGTGTCGAGCATTCTCGCGAAGTTTGGCGTGCGCGATCGAACGCGGGCGGTGCTGAAGGCGCTCGAAGCGCGGCTGCTGTAGTCATTTTTCGCGAGTGTGCGCGGGGATTTCCTTCTCGCTTGTGATGCACATGCCTAGGTCGCGGAGAAGGCCGTCGCGGAGGTCGTAGACCCAACTGTGGATGGCTAAGGACTGGCCGCGCGACCAGGCATCGCGGACGACGGTGGTCTTGCTGACATTGATCGCCTGTTCGATGACGTTCAGCTCACAGAGACGCTGCTGCCGGGCGTGATCGGGGAGTGAGTCGAGCTCGATCTGGTGTTTCGAGCGAACGTCCTGAACGTGCCGCAGCCAGTTGTCGATGAGGCCGAGCTTGGCGTCGCGCAGTGCCGCGAGCACGCCGCCGCAACCGTAGTGGCCGCAGACGATGATGTGCTCGACCTTCAGTGCCTCGACGGCGAAGTGAATCGTCGAGAGGCAATTCAGATCGGTGTGCACGACGACGTTGGCAACGTTGCGGTGGACGAACATCTCGCCCGGGAGAAGGCCGACGATCTGGTTCGCCGGAACGCGGCTGTCGGAGCATCCGATCCAGAGATAGCGCGGCGCCTGCTGTCCGGCCAGACGGCGGAAGAACTCGGGGTCCTGCCGCGTCATCTCGGCGGCCCAGGTGCGGTTGTTGTCGAAGAGCTGACTGAGAAAGCGCATTTGTTCTTGAGGATAGCGTTTTTCCGGGGAGACGGTTTCACGCGGAGGTGCGGGAAACGCGGAGAGGGGCGGGGCGTCTTCCTCACATCGAGTCCGACTGGACCCCATCACATGTTATTGTCGCCTCCTCTCTCAGGAGGAATCGTATGCGTCCTGGCATCCGGGCAGCCTTTGTCCTCGTCGCGGCTCTTCTTCTGTCTCCGGAGACCGTCAACCTCGTTGCGCAATCGGTCGACGTCATAGCGCCGGCGCCCGAGCCGAATCTGCGAGCGAGCTCGCAGCGCACGCCGCACGCCGAGGCGACGCCGCTACCGGTGAGCAGCTTCTCCGTCTCGCGCGGCATCGGCATCGTCGAGGACGATGGCAAATCGATCTGGCCGGGAATCCCGTCGCCGATCCAGGGGCAGGGAACCTGGCGCGCGACCCCGACCGCGAATAACACGTTCGCCGTGCGCAAGGTCGCGTATCAGTTCGACGATCCATCGGCCGGCGTCATTCTCTTCGACGGCGGCAAACGGCCGATCGTTGGATATCTCGATGCGAACTATATTGCTCCTCACTACACGCTGCCTGCGCCATTTACCTTCGCCGGGAAGCAATATACGAAACTGAGTATCTCCACATGGGGAGCGATCGCGTTTGGCGACGCCGACACGACGCAGGTCAATTACGACCCGACCGTCGTCAGCAATATGTTTCGCATTCCAATGGTCGCGGTCTGGTATGAGCTTTTCTATTACCCCAATACGGCGCGCGTCATTGCCCGGAACAAACCGGGATCGGTCGTCATTACGTGGCAGAACGTCTTGAGCCGTCACTCGGCCACACCATGCACATTCCAGGCAGAGCTATTTACCGACACGGGGGAGATTCAACTCTCGTATCAAACGCTTCCCGTGCCCGACGGTCTGGTCGGCTTCAGCACCGGAACGGAGACCGCGACGCATCAGAGCGCGGCGGCAACCTCGAACGTGGACATTCCACTGCATTTACAGGCGGCGAATGCGACATTTGACGACTATGGCGGAATCATCGCCGGGATAACGCTCACGGTCAAAGCGCCAGTACCGACACCGGCAAGCGGCGAATCGTTCCGCTATACGCTCGTGCTCAATGGCGTCGATGTCATTGGGTTGGAAGTGAATTCGACGCGGTCGCCATTTGTCGTGGCGTTGTCGGCCAGGATTCCCGGCTTCCCGGACGCGCAAATCAATTCGTGGGAGACAAAGCTGAACGGCGATACGCTTTCTTTTCGTGTTCCGGCGACGAGCCTGGCGCCGTATTTGTCGACGTCGGGTCCGAACACGTGGGCGATCAAGATTCAGCGGTTCGGCGGCGCAGGAGCACTGGAACGGACGATCACACAGACGACCGCACTGAATTTCTCGGTCCGGCAATCGTTCCTTCCCACGTCGGTCGGCACCTCGTTGGACCTTCCCGCCGAGATTTTTCATTACACGCCCGATGTATGGGACACCGACCGCATTCGCGAGTCGATCGCCGCCTATCTAGTCAGCCGCGGACAGAATCCCGACTCGTTCCGATTCTTCCCGACGACCTACGACGACGGACTGAAACATACGAATTACGCCGGCACCTATCCACGTCAGAAGAGTGTGACCGGTGTTGGCCAGATCCCGGCGCGGACGGAATGCGACTGTCATTACGGCGCCGAGTTTTCCTCCGTCAGCGAATCCCTCGGATACGAATCGACGACGCAGGTGGCGCTCACCCACGAGTTGGGTCACGAGTGTGCGTTCTATGCGGATTACAAGGACACCGATGGGGTTGTGAAAGGCCCGTGGCGCGATGCCGGCGTGCCGTGTTTCGGCGGTGCGCATCCCAATAATGGATTGGCGAACGCCAGTATGTTCGGAGACAGTGAGTCCGGCGTGCCGACGATCTCTGTAATGGGCGGCAGTCCCAATGGTGTGTACCAACTGGCGGCGCCGCGGTTCGGTTTCAGCCGTGTGGAGATGTATTTCATGGGGCTGGCGTCGCCTGCGGAGGTGACGCCGATTACGTTCATTCAAAACGGCGTGACGAGCCAGATCACGATCGATCAGATCATCGCCGCCAACGGGACGCGGACGCCTGCGTATGTCGCTGGTCAGCAAAAGCTCTTTCGCGTGCCGGCGTTTGTGGTGAAGCGTCAGGGCGAGAGCATCAGCGATTCGCAATTACAGCAACTGCAGAATCTCCTCTTCCGCTGGCAGAGCCGGTTCTGGCGGGAGACCTCGGGGCGTGCGCGCGCGAATACGACACTCGACGGAAGCTGCAGCTATACGTTGTCCGCAACAAGTGCAAAACCGGTTGCCAGTGGCGCTTCGGGGAGCGTGAGCGTGTTCGCCGACCCCGGCTGCACGTTCACGGCATCGACGACGGACTCATGGATCACCGTGAGCGCGAACGCAAGCGGGGCGAGCTACGTGATCAGTGCGAACGCGAGTGCCAATCCGCGCTCGGGGAGCATCACCATCGCCGGACAGCCGTTCGTCGTCACGCAATACGGTGCGGGGAGACGGCGCTCCGTGGGGCGATAACCGCCGTTTTTCGGGGGAATGTTTCACGCGGAGACGCGGAGGCGCGGAGAGAGGCCACCGGGAGCGGAATACGAAAATTTAGCAGTCAGGGTGGAGGGGTGTACAATTGCGCCCATCGTTTCGACAGCACGGGTGGTGACGAGGCACGTCAGAGGAGATCAGTCGTGAGCAAACCGAAACATGGCGCAGGGGAGAGCGGCCGCGCGTTTGACCCGAAGGATCTGGAAGAGGATGACGAGCCATCGCCGGGCACGACGCGATCGGCACCCGCTCCCGGCGTTCCGGTCTCCGACGAAGAGTACGAGCGGATGAAAGAGGCGGCCGGCAAGGCGCCGTCGTCAGCCGAGAAAAAAACGCACGAGGTCCGTCCAAACAGAAAAGAACGTTGAAGGTAAGCAGGCATTAAGGAGGAGTCTATGGCCGCAGCGAAGAAATCCTCGAAGAAAGCCGTGACGAAATCAACGAAGACAGCTCCGAAGAAAGCCAAAGCCAAGGCTAATGCCGCAGGAAAGGCTCTGTCGGGAAAAGCCGGAAAGGCGAAGGAGTTCGATCCCAGCCAACAATCGGTCGCGGCGCTGGCGGCGGGTCTCGTCGAAGTCAAGGAGCCGCGTCCGTATACGACGACCCGGTATCCGATTCCCCTGAAGACCTTCGACAAACTCAAAGACAACGCGCACAAGGTCAAACTCGCGAAGGGAAGCGCCACGCAAGTCAAAGACCACGGTGCGAAGCAGGAAGTGTCGGCCATGCCGGTCATGGCGATGGAAGGGGCGCCGCCCGCGCCGTCAGCAGCGCCGAACCCGTCGACGAATTTCGGGGGAATCCCATTCACCGGCTGGATTCCGCCCGATTGCACGATGGCCGCTGGGCCCAATCACGTCGTGTTGTCGGTCAACTCGTCCGTGGCCGTCTATCCGAAGGCCGGCGGTGCGGCGCTCATGCAGCGCACGCTCACCGTCTGGTTCAGCAACTTGGTCCAGGGGTTGACGATCTTCGATCCCAAGCTCTTATGGGATCAGCACGCGGGACGATGGGTCTTGTTGGCGGTGGCGGTATCCCAGCAGCCGAAGAAATCGCTGTATCTCCTGTCGGTCTCTGCGACCGCGGATCCGATGGGCCTCTGGCGCAACTACGCATTGGATGCGATGGTGGACGGGCCGGTGGCAACCAACAATTGGGCCGATTTTCCGGCGTTGGGAGTCGACAACAACGCGCTCTACATAACGTCGAACCAGTTCGCATTCGGCGGCGGCTTCCAATACGCGAAGATTCGCGTCGTTCCGAAGGCCGGTCCCTATTCCGGAGGCGTGGCGAAGTTCTTCGACTTCGTCAATATGAAGAATCAGAACAACACCACGGCGTTTACGGTCCAGCCGTGTCACACGTTCGGCGCGCCGCAAGTCGAGTACCTGGTCAACTCCGCATTTCCGAGCGGCAACTTCCTTACGGTTTGGCGCGTCGTTCCATCCGGAGCGACGTTCACCCTGACGCGCACGACCGTGGCGACGTCGAATTACTCATTGCCGCCCAATGCCGCGCAGAAGGGGAACAACGATCCTCTCAACACGGGCGACGTTCGCGTCCTGCACGCAGTCTTCCGCGGCGACTCGGTGTGGTGCGCGCTGACGACGACGCGCAACTGGGGCGGCGCATCGAGTCAGGCGGCCATTCACTGGTTCCAGATTCGCGCCGCGATTCCCGCGCTCGTGCAGGAAGGCGTCTATGGCGCGGCCGGAATCTTCTTCTTCTATCCGGCCTGCTGCCCCGACAACAACGGCAACATGACGATGGTCTTTTCCCGCTGCAGCCCCAATGAGTTCGGCTCCTGCTATTTCACCGGCCGCAAATCGACCGATCCCCTCGGCACACTCCAGCCGAGCGCGCTCCTCAAGGCAGGCGTCGCCAACTATGTCAGGAAGGACGGCAGCAACCGCAACCGCTGGGGCGATTACAACGGCATCTCCGCCGATCCCACGACCGCAAACCGGATCTTCTTCTACAGCGAGTTCGCCTCAGCAGTGAACACGTGGGGGACGTGGGTCGGCTCGGCGTTCTTCTAAACAACGAATCTCGCGGCACCCGGAGCAGCTCGGCCCGCACGAGCTGCTCCTTGTTTTTAATCCCGCTTCGCCTGGAGTCTCACCAGGACGCGCCGCGGCCACCGTCCAGCGTCCGATGAATCTCAAACAACACAATGTGAGTGGGGTACGTGAATTGAGGCGAAACTGCCCAGCGGAGCCGTTTTGCCGCAACGGAGTGCCTTGGATCCGTGTAGTTGCCTGCTTGCGCGAAGCGAGGAGTTGAGGCGAGGTCACGGCTCCGGCCAAACGGAGCTCGTGACCCGACCTTCCTTCGGGCTTTCTAGAGAAACCACGGCGTGGCGCCGCCCGCGAACGATACGATCGGACCGCATGTTTGGTTTGGCAGAATCGCAGCCGTTGACAACACACCGGTACCGGTGTCCTGAAACAGGATCGACGGCTTTCCCTTGAACCTCGCACATCCGACGACCCGTGACTGCGGCGTCGCCGGCGACACAAACTCGCCGAAGCCGGAGCGATTGACTCCGTCCAGGATCCAAAAGTACAGCGAACCGTCTTGCTGGTTTTGAAAGAGGAGGTCCGTTCGCCCATCGCCATTCAGATCGATGGCGGCCACGACTTCCCAACTCAGGTCTCCCGGAACCCACTCGGGGACCAGCGGGCCTTTCGCGCGCCGCCGCGTCGAGTCGAGGAACCAGTACCACAACGATCCGTCCTCCTGATTCTGGAACAGAACGTCCGGCGCGCCGTTGCCGTCGAGGTCGGTGAAGGCCACCGCCTTCAACGTATCGCCCGGCTCGTCGTCTGCGGCGATACGCGTGCGGGTGACCCTCCTGATGCTGTTGTCGCCAGGCGAATGCTGCAGCGTCCAACACTCCAGATGGCGGTCGCTCCCATGCTGGATCATCAGATCGATCTTCTTGACGCCTGTGAGACTGGCGATGCCGACGAGCGCGGACGACGAGGAAAGTCCATCCCCCGCCGGAACGAGAATCGATCCGCTCGCGGTCCGCTTTGAACCGTCAGTCAGCCAGAAACTGAGCTCACCGCTGGCGTCAGCCTGCATCAGCATATCGGGCTTTCCGTCGCCAGTAACGTCGCTTACAAGGGCTGCGTTTCTACGACGCACGAGAAAGGCGTCGAACACATTTCGCGTAATCCGGTGGAGATGAGGATTCCCCATGATCGGATGCCCGTCCTCATCGATCGGCAGTCCATCCGCCCACTCGGCCGGAATGCCGCGCGCGCTCTCGTCAGCGTCCCAGGCGTTGAGAACGGTCGCGTAATGAATCGTCGAGCCGGCAAAGACCTGGCCATACGACGCGTAATGGCC
Source organism: Thermoanaerobaculia bacterium (assembly GCA_034665065.1). Taxonomy (GTDB): domain Bacteria; phylum Acidobacteriota; class Thermoanaerobaculia; order Gp7-AA8; family Gp7-AA8; genus JADGNZ01. The sequence continues at coordinate 46,752 of JAXDGL010000025.1, forward strand.
AAGCGTCGCTGCATAGACGCCGGAGACTCGATCGTGTCCCGGTGACGACGGTGAATCTTCCCTCTGAAACCCTCTCCACTTCTCGCTGGGCTCGGGCGGTGGTGTACGTACCGATGTGACGGGCATTGTCTGGCCGACGCCGAGGAGCACAAAGTTCGAAGGGATGCCATCGGTGAACGAGAGGACGCCGTCACCATTTTCATCAAGAGTGATTCGCGCGCCGTTGCCTTCATATCCGATCAAATTCTCGATGATCCCGGCGCCGTCCGAGGAGTGCAGGTTGTTGACTCCGATGACGTCGTGGTTGTTCAGGCCTGTGCCCTTAAGCAACCAATGTTCGGAGTTCTGCACACGATATCCCGGACTCCTCGGATTGGTGATCGCGAACGGCCCATTGGGATTGTACGGAGGATCGTCGCCGCGGATCGCGCAATTACGCGTCGCCGCGCCAAGCAAGCCGTTCTCTCTACGCGTCGCATCGATCTTCCAGAACGCGTCGGGGCCATCCGTATCGTATTGCGGGAGCGGTCCTTTGTCGCAAACGAACGCGGTGGGAAGGCCCGCGACGATGTCGGTGTAATGAACGCACCAGCAGCACGTATTGCCGCTGAGGAACGCGATGTTCCCTCCTCGGTCTCTGTACTTGACCAGGTTGTCGCGCATTTCCTTGCTCCAGTATTCGTCGTGTCCGGGACTGACGACCATCGGGTATTTCGACAACAGCTTGAGAGTCGAGTCGAGGTGAATATCGACGTCGGTGCAATAGTCGGCTTCGTACCCTTGCGCCTCAATCCATCTCACGAGCGGATAGTCATACGTGATCGACTTCGCGTTCCACGCAAACTGCGACACCGGACGCCGCATCGTGACCTTGAAGCCAGCGGGGAGCGCGCTGCGGACGCTCTTGACAGGGTTCACGTAGAAGTCGTTATTGAAATCGGCCGGATTTCCGGCCGCAGTCTGTCGGAATGGGTGAACCCCGAGGCTGTAGGCGTTGATCGTGTTGAGGACAAACTTGTAGAGGATCCGATTGCCAGGCGCGGACGCTGGATTGCGAACGACGAACTCGACCCACGTCTGTGACGGTGGCTCTGCAGGCGCAGCATTATTGCCTTTTATCGCCGTGAATTCGGCGATGTAAATGCCGGATTCCCAGTCGGCCGGAATCGGCACGTCGACGTTCTGCGGCCACTTCCAGTCCTCCGTGCCGCTCGCTGCGAACTTGTTCGCGACGGCATTATCCGGTCCGAATTTGGAGTAATGGATCGGAACGTTCGCGCGCTCGAGCCTGGGATGGTCAACACGCCACGCTCCGAACGAAGCCCAGTCGGTCAAATTGTAGATACGGATGCGGATGGTGGGCGTGGAGGCCGACACGTGAAGCTTCAGCGACTCGCCCGGAAGAACACTGAACGTATTGGGATATGCGAAGACAAACACGTCTGATTGGTCGGGCACGATTGGCCATCCTTTCAAAGGTTGATGGGTGTTCGTCCGCGATCCGGATCATGACGGACCCGATCGTCGACAGCTCTCGAACGTCGGGAATGGTCCGCGTCTTAATCGAAGGATGGCGGTAAGGAAGAGTATACGCGAACTCGGGATGGCTCGATAGCGGGGGAGCATAGTCGCGGGAAGTCCTCGCGATGATCGCTGCTTTTCCCGAGTCGGCGCGGCGGGCTGCCGGATACGAGTTGTTCATGGTGCAGGTTGGACGAGAGCCATCGGATTTCAAGCCGATGCCGGATGTGGGTCCCGGCCTGCACGAGATTCGTGTGCGCGACCGGGCAGGAATGTTTCGGGTGATCTACGTGGCGAGATTCGACGAGGCCGTCTACGTTCTTCACGCGTTCCAAAGAAGACACCAAAGACTTCCCGCCTCGACATCGAAGTGGCGAAACGGCGATACCGGTTGATCGGAGTCCATTCATGAAGAAAACTACGCGTAAAGTCCAACACGAAAAGCAGCGGCAACATCTTCATCGATCTCGGCTTTCAGCCTCATGAAGCGGCCGTCATGCTTGTATTCATAGGCGGCCTTGCGGATACGAAGAGAAAGAAGGTTCCCGTCTGGAAGCAACAGAGTCGTGTGATAATCTCAAATAACTGTCGTCGCTTCGGCAGTCGCTCACGTATCGGTCCCAACACCGCTGTATGTTCATCCGATCGATGCCGGACATAGATTTCTGCGTCGAGTCCGACGTCCTTCCGCATGTGTGGAGGGTAGGGATTGGAGGGCGAACCGACACTCCTCTAGTGGAGGGCGCCATGCTCGAACTGTATCCACAACTCGTCGTCGGCGGTTTTGAAACAGTACCTAGGCAGACGTGGACACAGTTCTACCCGGCGCTGCAGGAGGTGTGCGGCGCCAGCGCCTTGCTGCACGAGTTGCAGGATCTTCGCGCCAAGGGAAAACTGCTCGAAGCGATGAAGGAGGCGGCACGGCGGGCGATCGCGGATCGAGGGCTCACGACCGACGGCCGAGCGTTGACACGATCGCATCCCGAGGTCGAGAGTATTGCAGTGTGGCTCGATAGGGGCGACGTCGACTGCGCTCTTACGGCCCTCGGCGCCCTCGGCGAGATGCACGCCGACCTCGCATCTATCGGCGACTCGATGTTGGCGAACCTCGTGCTGAACGAACATCCCTTGGTCGTCGAGACCGCTCATCGATTTCTGAAGGTCGTCTGGATCAGAATGGGACTAAACAGAGGCTGGCCAATGCAGCCACCGTGTAAGCACAAGAAGCCGCAGCCGCAACACTGCGCGCCCGACCAGCCGGTGCACGAGGGTTGGCGCGTGGAGAACATCACGCGCTTCTGGAAGCGCGGCGCTGTGTCGATCGCCCTCGAATTGCCGCCACCGGAACATGGCTCGTGGCCAGTCCCTGGCTATCTCGATCTGCAGGCGCAGCCCGTTCCTTCAACACAGATGGACCGACCGGACTTCGCGGCGGTCTCGAACGAGGTGAGCACACTGCGTGCTGCGAAAGCAGAACTCGATCGCGCTTATGAGGCGCAGCGGACTCGCACAAGAACGACCGTCTTGTCGAAAGAGCAATTCGTCAACAGGTTCGGGCGCGAAGATGATCCAGCGGCGCGCGTGCTACCAGCGAATGGTCCCGCATCCAGCGACGCAACGCGCGCCGGGGCGCGCACCACACCGGCCGTTGATTGGGATCTCGAATACGAGAAATACCGTTCAGCCTCGAACGCCTCCGTCTTGACCGGCGAGTTCAAACAGCTGTCGCCGGCGACTGCGGAAGCGCTCGTACGCATTGGCGTCGACACCGAAAACGTCGACGTGTCTATCGCCCATCAGGCAATCGATGAACGCCTCTTCGCGATTCACGGCGCTGTTGGTCGCCCCCGCGCCACCGTTCCGGTCATTCAGATCGGCAGCGTCATCGTCGAAGCGAATCCGGCGGCCTTCGCGGAGATCATTTGCGGCGAAGAGCAGAAGCTGTGTCATTGCGAGCTGCTCCGGCAGTTGGCGCGCAAGCACGGGGAGAAACCACAAGTGCGCCTTCTCGGGACCGGCTTCGCCTATCGCGTCCAGCAGCATCTGAAACGCTACATTGGTGAAGAGCTGGTCCACACAGAGCCGGTCCTCGGCCAGACCAAGCGCACCGTCGCGTTCCGCGAACTGAATCGCGTCGAAGAGATGCAGGAGACCATCACCAGCCACGAAACCTTCGACGAGAAGGTGACAACCAGCCACGATCAGTTCGAGTTCTCGAGCGAGGTCTCGCGGCAGACCGAAGAAGAGCACAAGGCAACGGTGGGCGTGACGATGTCGGCGACCTACGGCCCGGTCTCGCTCTCCGGTAGCGTCAGCGCCTCGAGCGCATCCGCGTCGAGCGAGGCGTCGCAGGTGGCGATCCAAAACGCAAAGGAGGTCATGACCAAGGCCGTCAGACGGATTCAGGACAAAATACAGGAGCGCCGTTCCATTATGCGCATCCGGGAGACGGAGCGAAGGAACTCCTTCGAGATCGACAACGTCGGCAAGCCAAGCTTCACCGGCTTCTACTTTGCCATCAACAAGGAGTATGAGAACCAGCTCGTCCGCGTCGGGAAACGGCTGATGCTCCGCTTTGCGATGCAGCAGCCGATGGCGTTCCTGCTGCACTGCTTGGCCACGCTGTCGTCGGAGAATTCGACGCTGGAGAAGCCGATCGCGCCGTCCGAACTGAACGACGTCGTCCTTGGCAGTCTCACGTCGTTCGAGTCGGTCGACGCGAGCAGCTACGCAGTTTGGGCCGCGTTGTACGACGCGCAGGGCGTTAAGCCGCCTCCCGCGAATATCGTCGTCTCTCATGGCGTGGCCAACGACTGGCCGAGCAAGGCCTGGGTCGCCGCGACGGCGTCGATCGACATCCCTGAGGGCTATAAGGCCGTGTCGGCGCGGGTGACCGTTCTGTATTCACCTGGCGGCGGCCGGTATCTCGACGGGTTTCTCGGCAAGGCGTACTTCAGCCAGAACGGCGCGAATCTCGTTCTGGATGACGAGCAGGGAAAAATCGTGACCACGTTCCGCGGCCATATCGAGGAATACGCGATCAATTTCGTGATCACGTGCATTCCGACGGCGCAGGCCATGACCAAATGGAAGATCGAGACGTACACCGCCATCATGGAAGCCTACAACCGGAAAAAGTCTGCTTACGAATCGCAGGTGAGCATCGCGGGAATCGCGATTGAGGGACGCAATCCGCTGGCGAACAAGCTGCTGGTCGAGCAGGAATTACAAAAGTTCATCCTCGGCGCGCTTTATCCGCCGTTCTACTATCGCGGCTTCGATTCGATGAAGTTTGGATACAAATGTGGTGCGGACGGATTGCCTGTGCCGGGGTCGATGCCCATTCCCGAGCCGGATTTCAAAGACGCCAACGACGAACTCCCATGGGTGACGTTTTTCCTGAGCCTGCTCGAATTGAAAAACATCACTTATGACTTCCTCCCTTACGATTTCGGTAAGCGCGATCAGTGGTGCTCTTTGCGCAGGTTGCAGGACGTCGATCCGTTCTTCGAGAACGCGATTAGCGCCGGCTATGTCGTCGTCGACATTCCGGTCGCCGCGCACATGACTGATGCGTTCCTGTACTTCTATCAAACGCAAGATATCTGGAGTGGTGGAGACATCCCGTTGTACGGCGATCCAATGTTCCAGGAGATCGCCATCGCCATCAAAGAGTCGGAGGACCTGACGGACGGCACACTACAGGGCGACCCGTGGACGACGGTGGTTCCAACGCCGCTCGTGTATGTGCAGGACAAGGTCCCGGCGGACCTGTAGGAGCGCGAGTTGGTAGCGATGAGCCGCATTAGACTGGGCGACATCCGTTACCTCGCGCTGGAAGGCGGCGGGGGAAAGGGCACTTGTTACCTCGGCGCGCTGCGCGTGTTGTCCGACGCGAAGCTGCCGGGCAACCCGCCGCCGCTCCTTCCGCTGAACGCGGCGAGCAGGCTCAAAGGCATGGCCGGCGCGTCGGCAGGCTCGATCGTCACGTACATGCTGGCCATCGGCATGACCGTTGAGCAAATCGAGGAAGAGATGGAAAGCACGGTCGATTACGATCCCCTTCGTGCGGATCCGATTCGAAAGCCGGGTCTCACGCCTGTGTTCAACATTTTCTTTGAGAAACCGCAGCCCGGTCTTTTCAAGAGCGTTTATTTCGACATAGCTGGGAACCGCAACGTCTCGGGCTACGCCGTCGACAAGCTCACTGTGCGACGCAGCAGACAGTTGCAGAAAGGGAACAGCACCGTCAAGGATCTCTTTCCGCTGGTGGTATCCGAGAGCCGATCGGCGTCCTTCGTTGATACCTACCTCGCCGCCCTTGCAGCCGGCCGCCAGAACCAGGCTGTATACACGATCGCATACCCATTCGCACGATTGGCCGTGCAGCAGGCCTCCAAATACCTGAACCCCGGTTTCCTGAAGAGTCTCGACACGGAGGGAATCGAGGGACTGCTTGGGCAGAAGGCGCTCTGGCCGGATCTGGTGCACTCGCTTCTATACGACCGCGGCCTCCTTTCGGGCAACGCCGTCCGCGATTACGTCCGGTATCTTACGACCGTGTATCTGAAACCGTCGAATTTCATAGGGCGGAGTCTGCCGCACACATTCACGGACGACTCCATCAAGCGTCGCAACCCCTCCCATCTGACATTTCGCGACCTGCACCGAATCACGGGAGCGAAGGTCGTCTTCATGGGAACGAACATCACGACCAAGGCAAGCTTGCCCTTCTCGGTCGACGCCACGCCGGATTTTCCTGTCGTTGATGCTGTTTGCCTGTCGATGTCGATTCCGGCTCTGTTCAAGCCGACGTTCATCGCCGCCGAAGTGAATCTCGACTCCAATGCTGATCTCGCATACAACTATCGGTACAAAGGATTCTTTGTCGATGGGGGGATGCTGGCCAATATTCCGATGCATGCTTTTGATTATGAGGACGACAATCCCAACCTCGGCACGCAGCATCCGCAGGTATTCGGGATCGGTCTTGCCGATGGCGTGGATCGCAATGAGAATGCCGGGTTTCAGGAAGACGACTGCTACAAGCGGTACCGCGAGGCAGAACGTGCCAAGAGCGCGAGACTGTCCGCTGCAGAACAGGAACTGAAACGGGAGAAGCAGCGCCAGACCGACGCGGCGATCAATCAGTACCTAAAGCTGCCGGACCGCGTGCGCAACGCGCTGCCGAACATGTCCGCCACCGATGAACGCCGCTCATTCGACCTCGCCCCCGGCGGCTTCTTCTATGTCATCCGGCCAGTGAGGCGTCTCTTCGCACCGTTCGCCGTCTTCGGAGACCTCTTGGGCAACCTTCTCAGCACGCTGACCGATTACGCGCCCGAAGCGGGTCAGTTCCGGACTCCGGAGGAAAGGGGGCGCTATGTGCCGCTGGACGCATACGACGTCACAATTGCATCATTCTCGCCCGAGCCGAATCTGGTGAAATTTGTAAACGTCCGCTCGTTCAACAAGATCTACTGGTACTTTTTCGGAAGACGCCCATCCGCGGAAAAGATCGAAGAGCACTTCGAAGGCTACAAGCCGCCACCCGTGGGCTTGCCGCGTTACGACGGAGTAAAGTCGCCGACGAACGACTGAGGAATGCGTTCGGAGAGAGATTTGGTGAAGACCAGCGGGAGTCGTCCCGGGCCACGGAGCTTCGGTTCAGTAACTTACTGAAAACAATTCAAGCGCAGTTAGGTTTAGCGTCGCCAACGAGCGAACGCGTGTGGGCGCCGTGAAAGGCGCCGTCCTATTCTAGGTAATCAGGCGACTCAGGCCCGCGACGAGAGGAGGGAGATCTTCACTCACCATTTGCAGACCGTGTCGAGTTTCACGGTGTCATAGTCGTATACGAGCACGTGCCGCATGCCTTCCATCAGCCTCCAGGGAATGTCAGGAGTCGAAGCACGGACGTCATCAGGCACATGCCACGTCGCTTCGCCAATCACCAGGAAGTTTCGAATGACCGCGTCGATCGTCCGTTCATCCTCGGCGAACTGCTCGAATGTCATGTCCGCGGCGTTGCGCTCGATCTTTCGATTGCCGCGAGAATGTGCTGAATGCGGAAGGTCCACTCCCGCTCAGGCAACACGAAGTGCCTCGGCCAGAATCCGTTCGCGGAGTCTCGGGAAGATTGCGTCACGCATCACGACATCGACCTTCGGTGCGTTAAGAATCTCTTGAAGCCGGAGTTGCAGGGACACGAGGCGAAAGAGCGAGATTGGGCGCGGCATATCGACGAGAATATCGATGTCGCTCAAGGGACCGGCGTCCCCGCGCGCCGCGGATCCAAACAGAGCAATCGATTCGACGCCGTAGTCGCGGCGAAGCTCTTCGCGGACGCCGCGCAAGGTCTCGATGATCTCGTCTCGGCTCATGATTGGGAATTGTACGCCTGGCGTCCCCAACGGGATTCGAACCCGTGTTGGCGCCGTGAAAGGGCGCTGTCCTAGGCCTCTAGACGATGGGGACTTACGGTGGGCGGACTGGTGAGCCCGGTAGGGATCGAACCTACGACCAATTGGTTAAAAGCCAACTGCTCTACCACTGAGCTACGGGCCCGTAACCTCAACGAACAAAACCTCCCGAGCCGTGCTCGAAGGGTGCGGAAGATACCACGCCACGTGCGGAACGGAAGAGGCCCGCAGCTTATTGCGCTCAACCGCGGGAAATCATCGTCCAGATGCCGATGATGATGAATCCTGCTCCAGCGACGAGTTTCAACGTCGACGGCTTCACAAAGCGCTCCAACTGCGCGCCGACCAGAACGCCGATCGCCGACGCCAGCACGAGCGCCGAGGCGCTGGCGGCGAAGACGACCCACTTCTTGTTCTGTGCTTCCGCGGCGAAGAGCATCGTGGCCAGTTGGGTCTTGTCGCCGATCTCGGCGAGGAAGACGGAGACGAAGATCGCGGAGAATGCTTTCCACATGGCGCGGCAGTCTATCGGAAAACGTGAAGACGATGATCATGCGCAGATGACGCAGATGCCTTACCAACTCATCTGCGTCATCTGCGGATCGTTTCTACGATTTCCTCAGGTAAACGCGAACGTTCGCATTGACAGATTGCCGTAGTGGAAGCCTTCGTAGATCGTCGTCAGCGTGTCGGTGTCGCGGGCGGCGCCGGCTGTGACGAAGATCGGTTCGAAATGTTCCGGTGTGGGGACGGCCATCGCGGCGTTCGGAGCGAGATCGAGGTAGCGCGTCAGCGTTGCGAAGTCGCGCTCTTCGAGCCGCTGCGCGACCCAGGTGTCGAATTCTCGCGCCCAATCATCAACCGGCGCGTTCTTGTCGGCGAGGTGGATGGCGCGGAGATTGTGGACGATGCCGCCGCTGCCGATGATTGCCACGCCGCGATCGCGCAACGGCGACAGTGCGCGTCCGATCGTCATCAACTCGTCGGGCGTCGTCGGGAATGGCTGCGCGATCTCGACGATCGGAACGTTCGCGCCTGGCAGCGCGATGCGCAGCGGTACCCAGAGTCCGTGATCCCATCCGCGCGCTTCTTCGAGCGCAGCGCCGCCGAGGAGGGTGGCGATCTCGCGGGCGAGTGCAGGATCGCCGGGTGCTTCGTAGCGGATGCGATAGAGATCCTCGGAGAAGCCGCCGAAGTCGTAAATGGTCTCCGGGCGCGCGACCGCATTCACGCGGACCTCGCGCGCCTGCCAATGTGCGGAGACGATGGCGATGGCGCGTGCGCCCGCGAGCGTCGCGCCGTACGCGCTTATCGCGCGCGTGAAGTCGTCGGTCTCGATCGCGATCGACGGCGCGCCGTGCGAAATGAAAAGTGCGGGCATCGGAGTGTTCATGCCGGTATCATCTCCCGCATGCGTATTCGTTGCCTGTTAGTCGTCGTGTGTTTGTCGATCGCCGGTCAGGGAATGGTCGCCGCCGAGCCGCGGAGACTTCCGACCGGAGCAACTCTCGATCCTGTTTCTGCTGCTCACAGCGTAGGCAATTTTCCGCTGGCGATGGTTGTGGCGCCGGGTGGCGATCGTCTGGCGCTTCTCCTCTGCGGATGGCGCGAGCAGGGAGTACAGATTGTCGATCGGGCATCGGGCGCCGTTTTGCAGACGTTGCCGCAGCCGGCGGCCTTCATCGGACTGACCTTCGCCCCGGATGGAAAGATGCTCTACGCCAGCGGCGGCAACGACGACACGATCTTCGTCTATCGCTGGGACGGCGCGAAAGCAATCGCCGACGGCAAGATCGAGCTCGTCGAAAAACCGAAGCCGAAGCCGAATGAGAAGCCGCGGTCGTACAACGGCACGCAGTATCCGGCGGGAATCGCGGTTTCGCACGATGGCCGCTTTCTCTATGTTGCCGAGAACCTGGCCGATACGATTGCCGTGGTCGACCTCGAGCATCGCCGGGTCATCCAGCGACTGCGCACTGATCGCTATCCATACGCGGTCGTTGCCGGTGCCAGCGACGATGTCTACGTTTCCGCGTGGGGCGACGATACAGTGGACGTCCTCCGAGCCGGTCACGATGGCAGTCTGCGCAGCAACGGCCGCATCGTCGCCGGACGTCATCCCTCGGCGATGCTCCTTCGCGGATCGCGCCTCTACGTGACGTCGGCGAGCACGGACTCGATTCGCGTCATCGACACGACCTTGCGGAAAGTGGTCAATACGTTGACTGATGCGCCGCCGGCCGGGCCGAAAGAAGGAAGCACGCCGAACGCGCTGGCGATTTCGCGCGACGGCGGCCGGTTGTTCGTGGCCGAGGCGGACAACAATGCCGTCGCGGTGTTCGATCTCGTGACACGGAACCTTCTGGGGCGCGTGCCGGTGGAGTGGTATCCGGCAGCGCTGGCGATCGACGGCGACGATCTTCTCGTGATCAGCGCGAAAGGACATGGATCGGGTCCCAACCGGAGATTTCCGCTGCCCCTCCCGAAGGATTCGCGCGAGTACACCCTCGGGCAGATCGAGGGTTCGCTGCTGTCGTTCGCGGCGAACATGCCTCGATCGGAATTGCGGGTGCAGGCGAAGCGCGTTGCGCGCGCGAATGGATGGGACACGACCCGCGGCGCGCGGAACGTTCCGCCGTTCAAGCACGTGATCTACATCATCAAAGAGAACCGGACGTACGATCAAATCTTCGGCGATATGAAGGAAGGGGACGGCGATCCGTCGCTGCTCTATTTCGGTGAGGACGTGACGCCGAATCACCATGCGCTGGCGCGGCGCTTCGGTCTCTTCGACCGGTTCTTCGTCAACGCCGAAGTGAGCGCGCAGGGACACAACTGGTCCACGGCGGCGTACGGAACGGATTACCTCGAGAAGACGACTCCATCCGAGTACAGCTCGCGCGGCCGGGGCTATGACTACGAAGGGACGAACCGCGGGCGACTCGTCGATGATGATGACGACGTCAACGCGCCGGCGAACGGATACCTTTGGGATCTTGCGCTTCGAAAGAAAATCTCGCTGCGCAACTACGGCGAGTTCGTTGCGAACGGCGATGACCTGCGGGAAATCACCGGCAAGAAGTTCGTCGGACTTCGCCGCGGACTGCGCGAGACGACGGCTCCTGACTATCCCCCGTTCAATATGGAGATCACCGATCAGACGCGCGCCGATGCGTGGCTGGCTGAGTTCCGGCAATACGCGGAGCGATCCTCACTCCCGGCGTTGGAGATCGTCCGTCTGCCGAACGATCACACGCGCGGTGCCGCGGCCGACAAACCGACTCCGCGTGCGTTCGTTGCGGACAACGACCTGGCGCTGGGCCGCATCGTCGATGCTGTCTCGCATTCGAAGTTCTGGCGCGACACCGCAATCTTCGTCGTGGAAGACGACGCGCAGAGCGGACCGGATCACGTCGACTCGCATCGATCGGTCATGCTGATGATCTCCGCGTGGAACAAGTCCGGTCTCGTGCATCGCTTCGTCAACACAACCGATCTTCTGGCGACGATGGAGGAAATCCTCGGCCTCGATTCGCTTTCGCAGTTCGACCACTACGGCCGGCGGCTTCGCGGAATCTATGCGGATGCGCCCGACCTCAAGCCCTACGACGCGATCAAGCCTGGCGTCGATCTGAATGAGAAGAATCCGCCCAGCGAGGCGGCAAAGCAGTCGGCAATGCTCGACTTCTCGCGGCCCGATGCCGTCGACGACGACACGTTGAACCGCATTCTCTGGCACGCGGTCAAAGGGGATGTGCCGTATCCCGGGGCGACGCGCGCGCCGGTGCGGGAGTTGGTGCATTAGGCCGAAGTTTCGCACTCGATCTGCGAACATCTGCGAAATCTGCGGAAAGGCTTTCATCCGGAGATGACGCAGATGTTCGCAGATGGAAGAGAAACTTACGCGAAGCCTTTGGGGCGCTCGTTCAGTGAGGCGGCGAGATCGATCATTCCCGCCGTGAAGATCGGATTGCTTGTCCGTAGCTGCATCGGTTTCTTCTGATCGGACTTGATCGTGATCGTGTTTTCGTCTGCGTCGACGACGACCTCGAACACTTTCGGCATCGTCAGCTCGGTGCGTTTGCGCTCGTCGGCGATGAGGCGGCGATTCGTGATCACGAGCATGCCGGTGTCGAGAGGCGCCTGGTGGATGCCGTACTCCTGAAACGCCAGCGGAATCGTCGTCTGCGCACGCGGCGTGCCGCCGGTGACAGCGCGAAGGCTTCGGAACTGCTCGATGGCGTTCGTCTCCGCGGGCACATCGTCTTCGGTGAGCCCGAGTCCTTCGCGCAGCGTGCGGACTTCGCCTTCCTGCGCCGTGCCGAGACGGTCGTCGGCGAGAAGGTGCCAGACGATCGTGGCGTAGAGATCGCGTTTCGCTCGCTGAATGTCGTCGGAGTTGAGTCCGGCGGCATCGCCTGCGTCGCTCAGTAGCTGCGAGATCGCGGCGGAGGCGGCGATTCCGCGGCTCGAAATCTCTTCGAAGCCAATCTGGAGCAATACCCGCCGCGCGGCGGGAGCCCAGATGTCGTAGGCAAGATCGAGCGACTCACGTTCGCCGCGCAATGCGACCAGCCCGGCCTCACTTCGATCGACGAGCAGGTGTTCGAGCGCTTTGGTGTACCAGGAGAGGAGTTGCTGATTACGCGTCTCGGCGGCCTCGCGCTCCTCGCGCTCCCGTTCCTCGCGAGCACGAATCTGCGCGCGTTTCTGCGCCGTCATGGTGATCGGAATGGCGATGAAGATGAGGCCGAGGATGATCTCGATCCAACCTTGAGCGCCTTTGCGAATGAGAACTGTCAGACCGAGCAGGACGAGAAGCAATCCGAATCCCATGAGCGCGGCGAATCCGTAGCCGCGCGGCGTACCGTCCGGTTTGAGCGACTCGAAGAACGGAGTCTGGCTCACGCTGGCCGCCTTCGGAAGTGCCGGTCCTACGACGCGCTCCGTGTCGCCGAAGAAGAAGCCGTCGGTGCGGCGGCGGATGAATTCGCCCTTCGCCCCGGAGCTCAGCGTGAGATCGCTGTCGATCGCGTCGAGCGGCCGCCGCGTCGAGACGCCGAAACGGATCGGGCCGAAAGCGAGTTGCTTCTCCACGTAGTACGTCATGTAGCTGACTCTGCGGTTTGCGGACTTGATGCCAGCCGCATCTGCGGCGTCGTCATTTCAGGGTGTAAAGATAGGCGGCGATGTCGTGCGCTTCGTCCGGTTTGATGCCGAGGTTGGGCATGACGTTCTGCGGGTCAGGGAGCTGCGGGTTCTGGAGGTACTGCATCATGTTCTGCGGATTGTTCGGCAGCTTGGCAGCGAGCAGCGGGCGGATCGCCACATGCTCGAGCGATGGACCGACTTCGCCGCGCGGCCCATCGACGCCGGGGATGACGTGACACGACGTGCAGCCGTACTGCGCGATGATCTGCTTTCCTCGGAGCGGATCACCGGGGAGCGGCGTCGTCGTCGAGACTTCCCGCTTGCATGCAGCAGTGAGCAGAAGAAGGGTAACGAGAAGATGACGGTTCACACGATTTCCTTTTCGCGAGGGATGAAGGTGCGCAGCACCTGGAATCCCAACGATACCTTCTTGCCGCCCGGCGCCGTCATCGAGCATGACAGCACTCACCGTCGCGATAGACTCCGCGCGATGAGCGCACTCTACGCACTCGCGGCCTTCGCCATGACGCTTGCCGGAGGCGCGTTCGCGTTCCGCTATCAACGCTATTTGCTGTACATCATGGCGTTCTCGTCGGGCTTGCTGATCGGCGTCGCGTTCCTCGATCTCGTTCCGGAAGTGGCCACGCTGGCGCAGCAACATGCGATCGACATCCGCGCGTTGATGATGACGCTGATTATGGGCTTTCTGGCCATCTTCCTCCTCGAGAAGCTGACGATCATCCACGGCGAGAAGCAGCACGATGCGCCGGGCCATCATCACAACGTCGGCCTCGTCGGCGCGATCGGACTCTCGTTTCACAGTTTCCTCGACGGCCTTGCGATCGGCGTCGGATTCAAGGCGGGGACGCAGGTCGGACTCGTCGTACTGCTCGCTGTCGTCGCGCATGATTTTGCCGACGGATTGAACACCGTGACCTTCATGCTGGCCACGCGCAACAGCCGGTGGCGAACCGGCGCGCTGCTGGGAATCGATGCGCTCGCCCCGGTGCTCGGAGCGTTGCTTGCGGGAGTGCTGAACATCGCGCCGCGCGTGCTCGCATATCAGCTCTCGTTCTTTGCCGGCTTCCTCCTCTACCTCGGCGCCAGCGATCTGCTCCCGCAGGTCCACGCGCGAACGCGCGGCGCGCTGATCTTCGCGACGATCGCCGGTGTGGCGGTGGCGGGGCTGCTTGTTTTTGCGCTGCAGGCGCCGTAACTCAGGAAACCGTTTCGCGCGGAGACGCGGAGATGCGGAGAAAAACCTCCGCGTCTCCGCGTGAAACGGTTTTGGTTTTGCTTTGGACACAACGAACTTCACTACAATCCCCTTCATGAAACGCTTGCTTGCGCTGCTGCTTCTTCTGCTCGCCGCTACCGCTTATGCCCGCAACATCACGGAAAAGGATCTCTTCAAGTTCAACTGGATCGGCGATCCTCAACTCTCGCCGGACGGATCGCAAGCGGCATTCGTCCGCATCACGGTCGATGAGAAGAAGGACACGTACAACACCGCGATCTGGGCGGTGGCGACGCGACCGGGAGCCGAGCCCCGGCGGATTACGAACGGTCCTCGCGATGGTTCGCCGCGCTGGTCGCGCGACGGCAAGTTTCTCGCCTTTACCCGCTCGATCGACAAGGACGGCAAGCCACAACCGGCGCAGGTTTGGCTGCTTCGCTTCGACGGGGGAGAGCCGCACGTTCTGACCGCGCTGACGAAAGCGGTCGATTCGTTGGCCTGGTCGCCGTCATCGAACACGATCGCGTTCACGGCCACGACGAAGACGGACGATCTCGACAAGAAAGAAGACAAGAAGGACGAGAAGAAGAAAGAGGACGAGCACGAGAGCGACGTGCGCGTGATCAATCAGGCCACGTACCGAGCCAACGGTGCAGGCTACCGCGATGCCTCGCGCGCAACGCACATCTGGTCGATCGACGTTCCTGAGTCCCTCGGCAGCGACGACGCCCTACCGAAAGCGAAGCAGCTCACCACCGGCGAATTCGATGAGCGTGACATCACCTGGAGTCCCGACGGTTTGCAGATCTTCTTCACCTCCAATCGCGTCCTCGAGTCGTACTTCGATCGCCGCGACACCGACCTCTACGCCATCCCCGCGAGCGGCGGCGAGATGAAGAAAATCGCCGACATCGACGGTCCGATCGGCTCGTACGCCGTCAGTCCCGACGGCAAGTGGATCGCATTTGGCGGCGAGATCAACAATCCAGTGCACTCGTACGATCAGCCCGATCTCTGGCTGACATCAACGAGCGCCGGATCAACTCCGCGCAATCTCACCGCGTCGTACGACTACGACGTCCTCTCCGGGGTCGGCGGTGATCAACGCGCACCGCGCGCTGGAGGTGGGGGAGGCCGGCCGGTCTGGAGCGACGACGGCAAAGCGATCGTCATCGTCAGCGCGGAAGAGGGCCGCGTCAACTTCAAGCGCATCGATGCGACGTCGGCGCGCATGACGCCGTGGACGAGCGGCAATCACGACATCCAGAGCTACTCGATCCGCGGTGGCAAAACGGTCGCGCTCATCTCGACACCAACGATGATCGGCGATCTCTATCTCGTCGCAAACGACGGAGCGATGACGCGTCTTACGAACGTCAACGAGAAGCTGATGCGCGACGTCACGCTCACCGAGCCCGAGGAGATCTGGTACAAGAGTTTCGACGGAAAGAAGATCGAGACGTGGATTCAGAAGCCGCCCGACTTCGATCCGGCGAAAAAGTACCCGCTGATTCTCAACATTCATGGCGGCCCGCATTCGGCGTACGGCTACACGTTCGATCACGAGTTTCAGTGGATGGCGGCGAAGGGCTACGTCGTCGTCTATCCGAATCCGCGTGGCTCGACGTCGTACGGGCAAGACTTCGGCAACATCATCCAGTATCACTATCCCGGCGACGACTTTAAAGATCTGATGGCGGGAGTCGACGCCGTGATCGCGCGCGGCTTCATCGATACGAAGAAGTTGTGCGTGACCGGCGGAAGCGGCGGCGGGCTCCTCACGAACTGGGTCGTCACGCAGACCGATCGCTTCGCCGCGGCCGTCTCGCAGCGTGACATCGCCGACTGGTCGACATTCTGGTACGTCGCCGACTTCACGCTGTACCAGCCGACCTGGTTCCGCAAAGCACCGTGGGAAGATCCGAAGGATTTCGTGGCGCGCTCGCCGATCACCTACATCGACCGCGTCAAAACGCCATTGATGCTCATCCTCGGCGAAGCCGACTGGCGCACACCGCCGATGTCGGGCGGCGAGATGATGTTCCGCGCGCTCAAGTACCGCCACATCCCGACGGTGATGGTGCGCTTCCCCGACGAATCGCACGAGCTCTCACGCAGCGGCAAACCGTGGCACCGCATCGAGCGCCTCCAGCACATCGTCGGCTGGTTCGATCATTGGGTGATGGGCGTGCCGAAGCCGGAGTACGAGGGGGGATTGAGAAAGTAGGGGGTGGGGTGTGGGGAGTGGGGTTTGGGAGCGAGCAAGCACGGGAGGATTGTCCTCTTCTCAAAGAAGGGGATTTCTCATCGTGCTGCACCGCTCCTCCCACGCTCCTGCCCCCGGCGTTCGCGCTTGTACAGACGCTCGCCGCTCAAGTCCGCTGCTCGCCTCGGTTTTCTCGCCTGGCCAGCAAGCCGCGAGCTCGTGAATCCAATGAAATAGGGGCAAAAAGACAGACTCCCATAGATTGCTGATAAGTTTTTTTTGGCTAGGAGGGTAGGGACTGCCGCCTTTCCGTCACTCCTAGACAGGAGATATCGAATCGGCGATGAGTAACCGGGCCGGGAACGGTGCCATGCAGCGCTTCCAGACGGCCGGAGTCAGGTCCGGTGCTGGCATGCCGTCTGGCAGGGAGGAATCACGGCCGAAATGCCGGAGCCGCCGCCGTCGGTTGGCAAACGGCAGATGGCCGCAGACAGATTTTGTCTCCGGAGGACGCAGAAACCGCGCACACTTGCGCTGGGCGATTGTGGGGAACTATTACTCCGAATCATCAGCGAGTCAGTCGCTGGACGTGCTCTATCGCGAGCATGAGGGGCTGTTGCGCTCGATCGCACAGTACCGGTATCGGATCTGTCCCTCCGACGCCGAGGCGCTTGTTCACGACATCTTCGCGTCGTTTCTGGAGCGCCAGCCGGATGCGCTCGATCCGAAAGCGTTCCTCATCGGATCGATCAACAACGCCTGCAAACACTACTGGCGCAAACGGGAGCATGAAACGCCGCTCCTTCCGCATCACGAGCTGACGCCGAATGACGACGAGGCAGCCAAACTGGAGCGCTGGGCACTTCGCCTGAGTCTCGCTTCCACGTTGACGCGGCTGGGCGGCAAATGCAGCGAAACGCTGCGGCGCTACTACCTGCGGGACGAGAGCGCGGAAGCCATCGCTCTGAAGCTCGAGACCTCTCCGGCCTACATCTGGCAATTGCTTTCCTCGTGCCGCAAACGGGCACGCAAGATTTTTCAGACCATCACCCATTCACGATCATGAGCCACTACACAGAAGATCAGCTTTCGGATTATGCCCTGCGCCGCGATGCGGTCAACGACGCGCGTGCCGTCGAGGAGCACCTCGCAGGATGCCCGGAGTGCCGTGAGGCCCTCGATCTCATCGAATCGTTCGATGAGGCCCTTCGCGACCCGTTGCCCTGGGAGTTGGCGGATGCGATGTCCGCCCGCCGCGCGGCGCCGCCGGAACTGCTGGCCAAGGCGCGAGCGGTTGCGCAAGAGGATGCCTACGCTCGCCAGCTCGTGATGCCGCTGGTCGATTCGCCGATTCGATTTCGTGAGGCTGGCATCGATAACGATCCTCGATTCTTCACGCTTGCGGTCATCCGCCTTCTTTGCACGGTTGCGAATCGAACCCACGAGCACCAACCGCAGTTCGGATTGATGATCGCCGACACGGCGCTCGCGATCTCAGCGAAACTGGAAGAGGCAGCCAGCGCGGCCTCGGCCTGGTGCAGGGGGACAGCGTTTAAAGAACGCGCAAACGCCCTTCGCTACCTCGGCCGCTTCCGCGAAGCGGAGACAGCGCTCGACGAGGCGGAGAAATCGTTCCGCGCCTGCGAGCGCCCGGAGCCCTTCGATCTGGCCATCGTGTCGTACGTGCGGGCGACGGTGTACTGCCAGATGGAGCGTTTCGAGGAAGCAATCGCGACGGCGCGAATCGCGGCGCAGACGTTTTACGAATATGGCGACACCAGGCGATACCTCGCGGCGCTGATGGCTGAAGGGCTTGGCTACTATTGTGCGGATCGAGATGTGGAATCAGCCCGGCTGATGGAACTCGTAGCCCGCGAAGCACGGGCAGAAGATGAGAGTGAGCTGCTCTGCCGTGCGCTTGCAAACGCTGCAAACTGCTACACGCGGCTTCATGATTACGAGAGCGCGAATGATCTCTACATCAAAGCGCTCCAACTACTCCAGCATCTCGACCTTCCTACCGAGCACGCACGAGTATCGTGGGCGATCGCCGCCCTGAAACTCGAGAACGGCGCCTACGACGAAGCGTTGTCGGGACTTGAAGCATCTCGAATCCAGCTATTTCAGTTGGGGATGGTAAACGACGCTGCTCTGGCGACGCTCGACCTCGTCGCCGGTCTTCTGGTTGTGGGAAACACAGAGCGCGTCCCCCAACTTTGCCGGTCGATTTCCGTGACGTTCTCGTCCGAAGGAATGTTGCGAAGTGCGAAGAAGGCACTGGCGTACCTGGCGGAAGCGGTTGCTCAGGGCGTCGCGACTCCCGAGGCCGTCCGGCATGTTCGTACGTTTCTGGAGCGGCTACCGACTCATCCGCACGAAGAATTTCAGCAGATTCAATAAAAGGACTCAGGATTCCGCCGTTCGTGTCACCTCGTATCTGGAAGGCGACTTATTCGTCCGTCCAACGATCGAGGAGGACATATGCGGAATCAAATTCATCGGTACGTACTCGGCCTGACTCTTGTCGCTTCACTGTCAGCTGCTGCTCCTGCAATGGCAGCAGCTCGCGATGGGCGTTCACCGCTTGATTTTCTGATACGTCTGAAGAATGCCATCATCCACATTCTTGACACGGTCGAGATCAAGGGCTCACTGCCGCCGGGATAACGTTTCCTACTTGCCCCGCTCGAGCGCTGCCCGATCCCAACCTCCCGCGTCTGCGGCGGCGACGTACGTTGTCTCGCAGAAGCGTAGGAGCGACGCCTCGGGATCTGTCGCGGCGCGAACGGCGTCGTAGGGGAGGACGAATTCGGAGAAGGCGTCGCTGTAGAACGCCTCTCCGGGTTCGACGTGTGCGTTTTTGAAGCCCTCGGGCTGCGGCGCAGCGTAGGCGTAGAAGGCCGGCGCTTCGAACGCGCCGCCGCCCGGCCACCAGCCGCAACTGCTCACCTCGTGCGAGTACGCCTCGCGCGTGATCGGATCGGCGGTCGGATTTTCCGGCGCACGCCGGCCGGAGAAGCGCGTCACCGCCATGTCGAAGCTTCCCCAGAAAAAATGGACCGGGCTGCTCTTGCCGATGAATGATGCGCGGAAGCGGTTCAGCACGCGATCGGAGAACATGAGAACGCGCCAGAAGCGCTCGACCGCATCGCGGTCATACGACGCGTGCTCGTGATCGTCGGTGAATGGAATGGGGTTGTCGACTTCGGATGGTACAGGCCAGATGTCCACATCAATGCCGCACTCATGAAGGCGCGCCATCGTCTCGCGATAAAAATCAGCGACCGAGCGCGGTTCGAGCGCGACGCGCGCGGTGCGTCCGCTGCTGGCGCGGATCAGTAGGTGATGGTCGACGAAATCGAATTCGCAGTCGAACACGTCATGACCGTACGGGATCGCGGACGTCGTCAGTCCACGTGCGCTCACGTACAGCGGCACTTCCCACCAGTGGTTCGTTCGGGGCGCAAGCGCGAGACGAAGCTTCCCGACGATCTGCGTCCACATGTGCAGCGTGTCGCATGTCGGCTTCCATTCGGTCAGCGGCAGCGGAGGGAGCGTGTTGGCCATGACCCATTATGCTGCTGCGGTTCCGTGTTCGTCTGTAGATGCACTGCGGATTCTGGCAGACAGATTGCGATACTACGGCCCAGCAGTCATCGGTCCAAAGGAGATAACATGAGCAGCATGAGAAAGTTAGCAGTAAGCATGGCGGGCGCGGTGGCGGTCGCGTCGCTCGTCGGAACGTCCGCTTTTGCGGAATCGCGTCACTCCGATGCGACAGGCGACCATCATGGCCGCGAGCGCGTCGAGCGATCGAACGACAGCAGCGACCATGGAAGCTCGCGGTCGAATCGCAGCGGTGACAGCAACCGGCAGGCCGACAGCTATCGCAACAACGGCGGCAACCGCTCGGAGAACAATACCTATCGGAACAACAACGGTGGGTACACGCAGCCCGACAACTCCCGCAACAATCGAGGCTCCGGATCGGCGGAAACCTACCGCAACAACCGTGGCTCTGCGGAGAGCTATCGCAACAATCGTGGGTATGCGCCGGCGGAGACCTACCGCAACAACCGCAGTTCGGAGAGCTACCGGAACAACCGCGGTGCGGAGAGCTACCGGAACAACCGTGGCTCGGAGACCTACCGCAACAATCGTGGATACTCATCCGAAAGCTATCGGAATGGGGGCAATGACCGGTCGCGTGGCGGATATCGCAACAACCGGCCGTCGTACGATAACCGCGGCCGCCACAGCTACTCGATCGGCGGTCGCATCAGCCGCTTCCTTCATGAAACGGGCGGATATCGCATCTGGGTCGATGGCGGCCGCTATCCGGTCTGGATTCCTGAAGCTCGCATTCACCTCTTTCCTCACCTGCGCGTCGGTCTCTCGCTGAACTTCGGCGGTTACTACGATCCGCTCGGCTACGTCGAGGCGTATGACTACTACAACGATGGCTACGGTTACGGCGGCGCGTACAGCACCGGTGGGCTGCTGCGTGGCGTCGTGGAGACCGTCGACTATCGCCGCGGGACCCTGGTCCTTCGCGACGAGACCTCAGGGAGCTTCGTGACGGCTGTCATCCGCGACCGCCGGCTGGAAAGCCTGCGCCCGGGCGACTACGCCGAGATCTCCGGCGACTGGACGCGCGCCGGCGTCTTCGAAGCGATCCGTCTCGAGAACGTTGACGGCGGCAGATACTGATTTTTTTCCGGTGATCGTTTTTCGGGAGTCGGAGCGAATCGCTCCGGCTCCCTTTTTTTGGGAGTCGTTGATCGGGAGTCGGAAGTCGGAGCAGCACACGTTCTTCCTTGGTCTTCAAATAGGCCTCGATCGCCACAGTTCTCGGAATAGCGTCTTGGCGGAAGGAACTTCACAACCGACAACCGACAACCGACAACCGACAACCGACAACCGACAACCGACAACCGACAACCGACAACCGACAACCGACAACCGGCACCCGCGTGAGCCCCATCACGCGCCCTGCGGGAAATTGCGGTACAGTTCGCTCCACAAAATCACAGGAGAAAATGATGCGCAAAGTTCTGTTCGCGATTGCCGTCCTCACGTTATTCGTCTCGTCGGCCTTTGCCGCGAAACCGGTTCTCGCCGTGGCCGAGTTCCGAAACGACACATCCGCCGGTTGGTGGTCGTCCGATGTTGGCAGTGACTTGGCGGGCATGTTAAGCAACGAGCTCGCTGCTACCGAGAAGTTCAAGCTGGTTGAGCGCCACAAGATCGGCGCCGTGCTCGATGAACAGGATCTCGCCAACTCCGGCCGTGTCAAGAAGTCGACCGGCGCCAAGCTTGGGCAGATCACCGGCGCGCAGTATGTCGTCATCGCCACCGTCACGGCATTCGACTCAAAGACGCGCGAGACTGGCGGCGGCCTGAGCTTCCGCGGCATCGGGCTTGGCGGCAAACAGGAAGAGGCGTACATCGCCGTCGATCTTCGTGTCGTCGACACGACGAGCAGTGAGGTCGTAGTGACTCGCACGGTTGAAGCCCGCTCCACCGGCGGCGGTGTCGGGGTCAGCGTCTATCGCGGCGGCTTCGGCGGAAATCTCTCCAACTACGAGAAGACGCCGACCGGAAAAGCGATCCGCGCCATCATCCAGGAGATCTCCGAATACCTCGGATGCGCGATGGTCGACAAAGACTCCTGCCTCGACGAGTACAAGGCCAAGGATCAGTCGCGCCGCGCCAAGAACAAGAAGTCGATCAAGCTCGACTAAACCTCCATTCACCGATGACTACGAAAGCGCCGCTGTTCGCAGCGGCGCTTTTTTCTTGAGCACGAGAGCGTCCCAGGCGATGCGTTTTGGTGCTCGCGAGCGGCTGAGGACCTCCATCGTGCAGGCAGGGAAGAGTCGGGCGATCGCGGCTGATGACGTGAAGATCCGTCCGACGTAGTGATACGACTCTCCAAATCCACGCTTCGCCGCAATACGTCGCTGCATTGCGGGCGGCATGAGAAGCAGGCCGCGGATCCCGAAATGAGGATCGCGCGCCACCAGAAATCGTAGCCGCGGCGGTGTCGTAAGAAGAATGATCCCACCGGGACGGAGAACGCGCGTCAGCTCATTTGCAAAGTGATGCAGGCCATCTGTCGGGATGTGTTCGATCGTTTCGAGGCAAAGTACCGCATCAAAGGTGTCGTTCGCGAATGGGAGAGCCGCGCCGGATGCGGCGATCGCGTATGCCGAGGTTCCGCGAAAAAGACGGCGTGCGGTGTCATTCAAGAGGAGATCCGCGCCCACGGCAACGTGACGGCCGGTTGCCGTCATCGCCAGGGCAACCGCACCATTTCCCGATCCGGCATCGAGGACACGGAGCGCTGACGACGACGATGGCAGCAAGCCATCGAGCACGTTCCGCCAGCGAATCCCTTCGCGATAACGCTCGCGCAGGAAGGGAAGGCTGGCGTCTGCATCCGCCGCGATTGCGCGCTGATAGGCATCCGCGAATTCCGCGTCGCGGCCTGCAAACGTCATCGGCTGATCGAGCAGCGGGTGTGATCGCCGCGGAAAGAAGCGCCGGTAGATTCGCTTCAGCACGCGGCGATCATACCGAGCCGGCACGGCCGGCGGCGTTGGTTGCCTAATGCTCCGTCAAGAGGAGCGCAGCGAAGTCCCCGGAGCGCAGACTTCCGGTCATTGGATGTTGATGCCGCCGTTCGCGGTCTCGAGCTTCATGCGGCAGGCTCCGTTGCCGATCGTTCCTCGCAGCGCATTCTCCGACTTCGACGTCACCGTCACTGGCACCTCCGTGGTGATGGAGCCGAAGCTTGTGCGGGCATCGACCTGATACCCGTTGTTGTGCGGGATGTCGAGCTTGATCGAGGCGAAGCTCGTCTTCAGGCTGATGTCAGCACACGCGCCGCGCAGATCGGCGACGGCGATCGATCCATTCGCATCCTCCACGATGACCGGTCCGGCGATCGTCTTGAGAAGTACGGGGGCGAAGCTGGTGCGAATGCGGACGCCGCCGGAGACGTCGGTCGCGGTCACGCCGCCGTTTGCGTTGTCGACCGCCAGCGAGCCTTTCACCAGTTCGACGCGTGCCAGGCCGAACTTCGTATCGATGTCGACGTTGCCGCGAATGTCGGTGGCCGTCACGTTGCCATTCGCGTTCTTGATGCGGGCGGGACCGCTGATGTCGCGAACCGTGATTGCGTCGAAACTGCCGGTAAGCGTCGCGCCGCCGCCGGCGTGGGAGCCTTCGATGCTGCCGTTGTTCGACGTCACCGAGATTTCGCGTCCGATGTTGGCGAACGTCGTCGCGCCGAACGTGTTCCTGATCGTCGCACGGCCTTTGATGTCGCGCACGTCGACACGGCCATTCTGATTGTTCAGATCGAGATCGCCCGAGACGTTGGCGACGATCACTTTGTCGAAGGAGTTGACGATGGTGGCGCTGCCGGCGACTCCGGTCAGTTCGACCGAGCCGTTGCCGTTGTGAATCGTGACGTTGTGCGCATCGTTCACGGTCACCGATCCGAATCGGTTCGTGACATGGAGCGAGCCGTCGACGTTGACGACGCGCACGGATCCATTGGCATTCTGCACCGTCGTGTCGCCCGCGCTGCGCTCGACGAGCACCGACGCGAACGAGCATTCCACCCGTTGCGTGCCGCGGGCATCGCGCAGCACCACCGGTCCCTGCGCGTTGATGATTTCGGATCCAGCGTGAAGGCCTGTGACGTTCGCGCTGCCGAAGCGGTTGTGAAGCAGCAGCGGCGCGGTTGCGGGCATTGTCACGTCGAGATCGACCGAGTAGGAGCTCGAGTTGTGAATCCGGTGAAAGACACTTTCCGGATAATCGGTCTTGATGGCGATGCCACCCGATGACGACTTCGATACGGAGACCGTGATGGCATTTCCGAGCTCGGCGTCCGATGCGCGGATGAGCGCGTGAACGACGACGTTGTTGACCGCGCCCGCGTGAACGGCGACGGCGCCGAACGAGTGATCGATCGAGATACGCCCGCCTTCGTAGGTCTGCGTCCTGTTGAATGTGCGCTCGTAACGGTCGGCGCAGAGCACCGGCGTTGCAATCAAGAGCAGCGCGGCGGCGAACAGCTTACTGATTCGTAGCATGGTTTTCCTCCCGGATGACGTCCTGCAGCGTCCGCTGTTTCTCGGAGTACATCGTCAGCAGTTGCGTGCGGAGATAGGCGTTCTGGCGGTTCCTGTTGATGGCGCCCTGACACTCGGCGATGGCGTCGTCGAGCATCATCAGTTTTTCCTTGTAGCTGACGAGCAGCGGCGTCGTCGGTTGATCGAGTCGCGGCGCTGTGACCGATTCGAGATGATTGATAGCCGCGATATGCGCCTGCTCGGCGCGCTCCACTTCGTCGATGGCCGCGACTTTCAGGATGGCGTTGTCGAAGTCCGATGAGTGCACGCGGCGCTGCGCGATCCAGGCGGCGGCGCCGAGGGCAGCGAGCAGGAGAACGGCGGCGGCGACCTGCCACACGCGCGTCCGCTTCTTCCGGTTCTCATCGCGAATCGCGCGATCGATCCGCGGCCACAGCATGTCGTTGGTCCAGGTCATCTGCAGGTCGCGGGCGGTAGCGGAGATGTCGTTCCAGCTCGCCAGTTTCTCCATGCAGGCATCGCACGACTGCGCATGCAGCGCGGCGGCTTCGATCGAGATAGGGTCGTCTTCGAGAAGGAGATCGTCGAGTTGATTGCAGGTGGTTTTCATGGCGTGTATTGCGCCTTCGGCGCGTTATCAGTTGTCGGTTGTCAGTTGTCGGTGGTCGGTTGTTGGTTGTCAGTTGTCGGTGGTCGGTTACCGTAATCGCTTGTTATTATCATTTATGGTAATCAACGTCGGTTATTAGTGATGATTCCAAATGTCCTGATCTCTGATCACTGGTGTCCCTGATCACTGATCACTGGTGTCCCTGATCTCTGCGTCACGGCCCACCCTTCCACTTCTCCTGCAACTGCTTCTTCGTCGAGAAGAGAATCCATTTCGAGTTTCCTTCGGTGATGTCGAGAATTGCGGCGATCTCGGCGTGGCTCAGCCCTTCGATCTCGAAGAGCGCGAAGACTGTGCGGCGTTGCTCAGGCAATTCGTTGAGGAGCTTGCGCAGCGCCATGCGGTTGACGTCATCGACCGCGTGCGCGGCGCGGTTGCCGGCGACGTCATCAATCGGCGTTTCCCTGATCCGCCGGCTACGCTTTCGCAGCAGGTCGTAGCAGGTATTGATGAGGATGCGGTAGAGCCACGTGGTAAAGGCCGCCTCGCCGTTGTAGCTCGCCGCCGCCCGGTGCACCTTGAGAAACGTCTCCTGCACCGCATCCTCGGCATCCGAGATGTTGCCGAGGTGGTTGTAAGCGATCGATTTCATGCGGTCGCTGTGGGCTGCGTAGATCGTCGCGAAGACCTCCGAGCTGCCGTCGGCACAAGCGCGCGCCAGGCGAAGGTCGTCATCGCTCGATCGCGTCTGTGGCATGGTCGGAGGGTTCGACACGGTCCCTGGCAAGTCTACGGCGAGAGAAGCATCCATCGGTCTGGAGGGATAGACGCCGGAGGATGGCGAAGGTTAGAACGTCTCCCGCGGTGGCGGGATTCGGGTCTCCGAGGTCTCGAGGTTACCTGTCCCTCCCGCCGGTTAGCCGCGAGGACGTTCCGGCTCTCATCGCCGCCTGAGCGTGGTCCAGTAACACCCGCTAGGAACCACGCCATCGCCTCGGGTCACCCGGTTTGGGAATCCTCCGCCCACGTACGTGCAAGAAAACCTCACCTGCCCGACGCCTGACGAAGCTAAATCACCGACTTTGGAACTCTCGGCGGCTCGTTGGCCTTTAGCGGATCACAATTTCCGATTGTATGTGGCGGATCTGTGCGCGGGGACCTATTAATGGGGTAACTACGGCCAGGCATCCTTCGGGCCGCTGTCTTCGCGCGCTTGGAATGCGCGCCGAACCGCGGATAGGCCAGATCCTCGGAAAAGTGCGCGGCGGGGAGGCCAGAGCTGTGCGTTGCAGTAAAAGGACAGGTTCGTTACTCGATGCAGGACTCTGCGAACAGGTGTTGAATATCGCCTCGTCGGCGCGATCAAGTGGCCGCACTTGCTATGTGTTGCTATCGTCGGCTTTTACGCTGGCAAGGCATCGCTGCGGTGGCTTAGTAGTCGGCGGTCTTGCGGTAATGACCACAGAACAGGAACAACCATGAATCGATTCTCGATCTTTCTCTCCGTCGCTCTGTTGTTTCCAGTTCTCGCCCGCGGACAAAGCGCCTGCGCTCAACTTGGGGTGAATTGTTCTCATCCCACCACTCCACAACACGGTGCAAACGCAAACAATGGCGACACTGCGAGCGGTTCTCCGACAAAGGAGAACTTGGAAGCTAAGGATTTGCAAGAAGCGTCGGACGACGAAAATGACAAGGGCGTTGACAGTTTCAAGAGGAGAGACTGGAGCGCCGCCATAAAACACTTTCAAACAGCCTTGGATTACAACCCCGACAATGATGCCGCCGGTAGTAATCTAAGGCGGGCTCAGGTCGAAGCCGGCAACGAGTTGGCCAGAAGAGAGCGGGCCGATCGGGACGCGGCCATACAGGAGCAAACGCGGCAAGCGCAGGATCAAGAGAGAAAGGCGCTGGAAACCTCACAAATCGCCGCTATCGTTCGCGGAATTAGGGGCATCAAGGTTCCGCCGCCGATTCCAGCAGAGGACGCTGCCATCACCTTCGGACAAATCGCGCCAGAGGATCATATGAGCAAGAATATCATCCTTGGCACGGAAGTAGGTGTCGCAGTGATTGATGTGCTTGGGCGGATTGAGAAGCATCCGCTCAGCCTGACCCCGACTAAACTCGTGTTTGTCGTTGGCAAGACCTTTATTGATGCCGAAAACGGCGCCGACGTTTATCTAGTGAAGCAGAGCGATACTTACGAAAAGGCGCTCCGATACCTGAAGGATGATGCAACAAGACGGGATTTCACAGCCGTTGTGCGGGCGATTAAAGAGCAAAGGCCTATTTCTGAAAACGCCCACATCGAGCTGGTTCGCGCCGCACAAGCCATTCTCGATCCCAAACTCGGCAACAGCGGCAAGCGAATCGCATGGGACGCGATGTTTTCGCCGGAAGCCCGAAACGCCGCGCTGACGCAAATCTGCATCGAACTCGGAGGCGAGATTGCTGGGAAAACGACTGAGAAGGCTGTTGCTAGATTAACAGCTGAACGTCTGCCGGCATTTATCGAGGCCACAGAGTACCTGTCAAAAGCGGAAGTGGCGCTCGAACGAATCAGCGACTCGGTCGCCCGGGATTCACTGAAGGCGGCGATCGATGAAGCCAATGGGATGATTGCGCAATCGTATCATGCAGTCGAGGTTGGCTCCGTCGGGATGGGACATATCGAGTCGATCTTTCTTAAGCGTGGCGAAGAAGAACGTCGGGAGAGGAAGTAGGCGCGGCGACCGCAGGCAAATGTTTCAATTAGTGACAACAAGCAGACGAATGCTCTAATTACCGACAAAGAAAGGGAGGCGCCGTGACACTTCGATTGGTCGTCGTTACGTGTGTGTGTATGATGGTGATGGTCTGGTTTGCAGGGTGCGATGACATTGTTCTGGCGGCCCGAGGACAGCCAAGCGTGTTCAATGGCTTCAAGGACAAGCCGCGCCCTGCACCTGAGCCTGGGTTTTATGGATTCTCGACACAATGGAATTATGGACGGGACGATATTAGCGGCGAAATGGGTCACCCGGTGGACGTCGACGGTCCGCGAGCGCGATGCGTGCCGGGTGACTGGAGAGGGCGAACAACAATAGTTTCAGGAAAGTTACCTGATGGCCTCGCTTTGGAGGCAGGCGATAACATCAAGGGCATCCCAACGAAGCGGGGGCATTGGATTGTAACGCTGCGCCTCGACGACATTACTTGCAATGGCGTGAGATACGAACGCAGTAGCTTCGAACAGCAGTTGCGGTTTCACATTACGGGCACTGGCGAGGTTATCAAGTAATAAAGTGGTGATGAAGGCGACGCGTAAGGCTTAGTGACGCGAGGAAGGTTCTCCGATCGGGTCCCACTATCGGAGAATTATCGTGCACTGCTATCAGGAAACCTCGGGGTCGCTCGTCCGATCGCGCCCAGCCAGATCTAGTGTATCGGTAGGTGGGAATGATTCTTGGTCCCCGCGCGCCTTGAGGCGCAAGCTTGCGCGGCATGGTAAATGGTACGGCGGTAGCAAGTCGTGTTAGCCATTGGGCCACCTTCTCGGACGTCCCTGCGTGGCAACGGTTGCCACTCTGCCACGCCAACTCACAACTCATCGATCGACTTCGGCCAGTCGCTGTGCAGCAGGCGGGAGAGGGCCCGGTCGGCGAGGAGTTTGCCGCCGGTCTGGCAGCGCGCGCAGTAGTTCGTCTCGTTCTCGGAGTAGACGATGTGCTGCACCGGGCTGCCGCAATCGGGACATGGTTTGCCGTATCGGCCGTGAACCGCGAAGTCAGGGCGGAACGCGGTCACCTTCTCCGGGAACTTGACGGCGGCCTCGGCGCGCAGACGTTCCGTCCAATCGATGAGCGTGTTGCGCGTGGCGTCGTAGAGCCGCGCGATCTCGTCGTCGGAAAGATTCGTCGTCATCTGCACCGGCGAGAGCCGCGCGCGATGAAGGATCTCATCCGAGTACGCATTGCCGATGCCGCTGAAGACGTGCGGATCGGTGAGGGTTCGTTTGAGTGTGTGCCGTTCGCGCGTGAGCGCGGCGCGGAAATCGTCGAGCGTGATGTCGAGCGGCTCGATCCCGCCCGGATCGTGCGCACGTGCTCCTTCCTCGCCGCGCACGATGTGAATCGACGCCCGGCGCTTCGATCCCGCCTCGGTCAACAGCAGCGTTCCGTTAGGAAAATCGAACGCGGCCAGCCCAAGTTTTCCCGGCAACTTTGCTCCAGACGGCAGCCACTTGAAACGGCCGGCGATCATCAGATGGATGACGACGAAGAAGTCGTCTTCCAGGCCGATCACGATCCGTTTGCCCATGCGCCGTACGCTTGTGACGCGTTTGCCGCCAAGGTCCGACGGCGCCGGATCGACGGTGCGTAATACGAACGGGTTGCCGAGGCGAAGCTTGACGAGAGGCTGATCGACGATGCGGCTGACGATCGACTCGACGTAGACCGTGACGTCCGGCAACTCGGGCACGCGTCAATTATCCGACGATCTTCGAGATCTCAAACTACGACACGCGCTTTAGCGCTTCGGCGACATCCTTCTGGCTCGGATTGAGTTTGAGCGACATCGTGTAGCTCGCTCGTGCTTCCGGTTTCTTCCCTTGTTTCTCGAAGATCTGGCCGAGCCAGTAGTGGGCGCGCGCGAGCGGCGGCTCATCGTGCTTCGGCGTGTAGGCGAGGTACTTCCGCAGCAACTCCTCGCCATGCGCGAGGTTCATGTTGCTGACGGCGGCGAGCTGCCCGGCGCGGAAGTAAGCAGGCATGAACGAGCGGTCGAGCGTCATGGCCATTTCGTATTCGTCGCTCGCGCCCTTGTAGTTTTTCTGGCTGAGGTAGAAGGACCCGAGGTCGAGGTGAGCGCGGGGGGATTTTGGATTCTCCTTCACTTCGGCGGCGTATTCGTTTCGCGCCTCGTCGATTTTCTTTTGAAATGCATAAATGAACCCCGCCGAACTGTGCGCCATGAGCGGATTGCGTTTCCGGATCTCCGCGACCTGAGCAAATGCCTTGTCGAAGCTTCCTCCCATGAATCCCGGGGCCATCGTGTAGAACTGGATGAGTCCCTGGCGGGCGTCGAGATGATTGGGATCGAGCGCGACCGCTTTTTCGAATTCGTCGCGCGTCTTCGAGGCGAGCGATGCCTGACTGAAAATGCTTGCGGACCGGGCCATCGATCCGTAGGCGCTGCCGAGCAAGTAGTGCGCGTCGCCCGACTTCGGATTCTGCGCGACCGCCTTCTCGAACAAGCCGGCCGCCGTCTCGGCATCGCCTCGGGCCATGGCCGCGCGGCCCTGGTCGAGGAGCGGAGTCTGCGCGAAAAGTGAAACGGTGATCGATGCCAACAGCACGGTAATGAGTGGGCGCATGCAACCTTGTACGCGATTTGCGTAGAGCATGTTTCGCTCGGCTAGAATGCGCCTCCTTTCGATGAGCGAGACAAAGACAGAAGTCTTCCGACCGACGATTCCGATCTACGATGCTGCGGAGCTCTCCGTTGCTGCCGCGAATGCTCTCGCAGCCGCGCGCCGCGATCTTGCGGTGATCCAGAGCCTGCCGCTGGAAGCGATCACTCCGGAGTCGGTCCTGGAAGCGTGGGACCGCATCTCGATGATTCTCGAGGACGCCTACGGCCCGATCTCGCTCCTCAACTCCGTTCATCCGGATGCCGATGTACGCGATGCCGGCGACCACGCGTTGATCGAAGAGTCGGTCTTCATGACCGAGCTTTTCCAGAACGAGCAGCTTTACGAGCGAGTGCGGCGCGTCGCGCCGCGAACTGCGGCGCAGAAGCAATTGAAGAAGGACCTGCTCGAAGCGTTCGAGGACAGCGGCGTCGCGCTGCCCCGGGAGAGGCGCGACCGCTTCAAAGCGATTTCGGAGCGGCTGACCGAACTGGCCCAGGACTTCGGCAAGAACATTCGCGAGAACAAGACGCTGCTTCACTTCACGCTCGACGAGTGCGCTGGACTGCCGCAGTCGTACCTCGATCGCGTTCCGCGCGACGCGGAAGGAAACGTCGTTCTCGGCTTTGACTATCCCGACTTCATGCCCTTCATGGCCAATGGATCGAACGAAGAGGCGAGGGAGCGCTATTACATCGCCAACACGAACCGCGGCACGCCGCGCAATCTCGAGATTCTCGACGAGATCGTGGCGCTGCGAAAAGAGATCGCGGATCTGTACGATGCTCCCAGCTACGCCCATTACGTGACGAAACGGCGCATGGTCGGGAACCCCGAGACAGTCGAACGTTTTCTCGACGAGGTGAAGAGCGTGGTCGTCGAGGCCGAGGAGAACGATCTAAGGCAATTGGCCGAAGTGAAAGCGGAGCTCACCGGCCTTCCGATCGAGAGCGTCGCGATCAAACGATGGGACGTCGTCTACTACCGTGAGCGATTGCGCGAGAAACGCTATGCGGTCGATCAGGAAGCATTGCGCGAGTATTTCCCGACGATCCCGAGCGTACATTGGATGCTCGACATCACGGAGCGTCTGTACGGCATCCGATTCCGACCGGCGACGGTGCCCGTCTGGCACGGCGATGTTCTCTACTACGACGTCGAGGATGCGGATAGCGGCGAGCGGATCGGCGGCATCTATCTCGATCTCTATCCGCGCGAAGACAAATACAAACATGCGGCGGCCTGGCCCGTCCGCGGCGTATCGCGTCGTGCCGGCCGTCAGCCGATCAGCGTTCTCGTCACGAATTGCAACCGGGATGGGCTGACGCACAACGAAGTGGAGACGCTGCTGCACGAGTTCGGGCACGTGATGCACGGCGTGCTCTCGCGCACCGAGTACAACCAGCATTCCGGCACGAGCGTCGAGCGCGACTTCGTCGAAGCACCGTCGCAGATGTACGAAGAGTGGGCGAGCAGGATGGAGAGTCTCGTTCTGATGCGCGACCACTGCACCAGTTGCCCGCTGCTCGACGAGTCGCTCGTACAGCGCATCCGCGAAGCGAAAAAATTCGGTTCCGGTATCGACTACGGCCGGCAGCTTTTGTATGCGAGCTTTGATATGGCGTTGGCGGGGGAGGCTGTCGGCTCTCGGCTGTCGGGTGTCGGGAATCGGGAGTCACAAGTTGGAGCGACTGCATCCCGCTCTCTGTCAGACCCAGGATCAGCAGCCGGCGCAAATCCAGCACCCGACAGCCGACAGCGGACAGCCGACAGCCCGTCCCTTCAACTCTGGCAACAAATGGAACGCGCCACGCCGATGGGCACGATCGAAGGCGCTTCGTTTCCCGGTACGTTCGATCACATTGCCAGCGGATACGCGGCTGGATACTACGGATACATGTGGGCAAAAGTCATCGCGCTCGATCTCATCTCCGCGTTTGGACCCGATGTGATGAATGCGGAGACCGGCCGGCGATTTCGTGAGTCGATTCTGGCCCGTGGAAGTGAAGAGCCAGCGCGCGATCTCGTTGAGAAGTTTCTCGGACGCCCGGTTTCCAGTGAAGCGTTCTTCGCGGAGATTCGCGGCCAGTAGACTTATTCGCACAAATAGTGTATGGTTTGGACTCTTGAGGAACCTTCCTCATCCTTCAGGCCGCCTGAGCTGAGTCAGCGCTTCTGAATCACAATCTTCTTAGCAAATCGCCGTTTCTCTGCGCGAAGCGCGTCGGCGGGACGGCCAGGAGCCAATCTCAATGAAGGTCTATTTCGGAAATCTCCCCAAGGATATCGATGACGCGAAGCTCGGCGAGCTCGTCAAACCGTTCGGTGCGCCGACGTCTGCCGAGGTCGTGAACGATCGCGTCACCGGACTGTCGAAAGGCTTTGCTTTCGTCGAGTTCGCCAGCGACGCAGAAGGTCAGGCCACGATCAAGGGTCTTGACGGAACCAGCGTCAATGGTCAGGCAGTCGTGGTCAACGAGGCGCGCTCCAAGAAGGACGCGCCGAAGCCCGCCCCCGCCGTTCAACACTAAAAGGAGCAAGTACCCATGACGAACGTTTTGAAACCGAAACGCGCTGCGAAAGTCACTGTCTCAGAGAGCAACATCCGGAAGGCGGCGGCTCGCCTGAGTCAGCGCCCTCTCGTTTCTCCTGAAGTGCAGTACATCCAGCGAGTCCTCGGCGCCACGGCAACGCAGGACGCGGTCGATGAGAAGGTCATCGCCGTTCGCAAGATGCCGTGGGCCAGCATCGTCATCGCGGAGTAACACCGCGGGCTCCACGCCCGAGGTGATTCTGAGCGCACAACTCCGAATGCGCCCGCGCCGATGAGGCGCGCGGCGCATTTTCCGGAGCTCATCGCGCCGCGGAGAAGTTCTACCGGAACGCGTTGATGTCCACGTCCGCGTTTCCCGTCGCCAGCGCGTGAACGACGATTCCGTTTGCGTCATGCGCAATGCCGTGCAGCTCGATCGCATCGACACGTCCGCGCATCATGATTCCCGGCGCAAGCGCGCGCGTCATCCCTCGCGCAATCTCGTTGCGGATGGCGTCGATCTGTGGCGCAACCGGCCAGTGCGCCGACTTTGCGAGCTGGGCGCGAAGCGTGTCGTGCGCGAACCGGTCGGCGATCCTGACGAAAAGATTCTTTCGCCGCGACTCGAGCGTGTATTGAAGATCCTGCAGTGAGATCGTGCCGGTCGCCGCATCGAAGACCGGTGTTCCTTCGAGATACACCGGCCCGTTGTAGTGGCGGATCCGCGACAGGCGATAGTCGACGAGCAGCTCGATCGTCACGCGATCGCCGGAAGCCTGACTGATATGAATCGCGTCGACGGCCACGCCTTCGTACTTACGCTTCCCGAAGTTCTCGGTC
The DNA here is from genome assembly GCA_034665065.1 of Thermoanaerobaculia bacterium. Classification (GTDB taxonomy): domain Bacteria; phylum Acidobacteriota; class Thermoanaerobaculia; order Gp7-AA8; family Gp7-AA8; genus JADGNZ01. The sequence continues at coordinate 80,775 of JAXDGL010000025.1, forward strand.
ATCAGCCGGCTCGCTTCTTCGTATGGCAGCTCGACGTCGAACGGGATGCGGATGCCGCTCGCTGCCGCCGGCGAGCGTCGCAGCGCAGGCAGTGGCTTGACCGCGACGGCCGGCTTCTCGCCGCCGACGACGCGCGTGCGGGTGCGCAACGTCAATGTGCTGCTGATCGAGAGCCCCGCGCCTGCGATCGGCCCGAGGGAGATGTCGGAAGGCTCCATGACGAGCCACGTGCGCGGCGCGATCGCTACGGGAGACTGCAATGACGACCAGACTTGATTCGCCGCGGGACGGATGTTCGTCAGCTTTGGCGTGTTCGCATCGATCGTCTTGAGCGCCAGCCGCAGCTGCTCCTTCACGATCGGCGCAATCTTCGAGTCGGTGATGTCGATGTTCGCGAACGTGACCTGACAGCGGTTGGAGGAGTAGTCGACCGGCATCGCCTGCGTCCGGGAGCGAAGCCGCCAGTTCGTATCCCAGTCGAGATGCGACGCCAGCGAGATCCATGCGTCGCGCATCGGCTCGCCGAAGCCGCACGAAAGACAGGGCCACATCACGGTCTCGCGCGAGAACGGCTTCTGCGTCCGGCGGCAGCCTTCCAGCGCGAAGTGAATCGTTGTCGTTGCGTGAATCCCGCTGCCGATGACGTTGAGCACGATCGGATCGCGGACGACGCGATACTTCATCCCGAACTGTTTCTGCGGATCGAGCTCATATGCGTCGGTCCTGGCAAGGCTCTTCGGCACTTGCGATTCGAGCTGCGGAAGAAGGGGAGCGAGCGAGGCGTGAATCGGGATGACGATCGTCGATAGCTCCGCGGGCGGCGCGGCGACGACCGGCATGGGGCCAACGATCTGGGCCGATGCGGTGCCGCAGGCGAGGGCGGCGATCAGGAGAAATGAATTGCGCATGAGTTGGTAGTCGGGCCGGCTGGTTTCTTCGATCGCATGCGGCTCATTGTCGCCGTCATCTCCGGTGCCCGATTCGACGAATGATAAAGTCCTCACTGTTCGCGGCTTCCACACGTAACGGGGCACCCTGCAACCCACCAACCACAACATGAGCGACACGACAACGCGCGGTATCCGCATCCAGGTTGAAAGCATCTACGTGGAAGAACGTAGCGACCCGCAGGAGAGTTACTATTTTTTCGCGTACCACGTCGTAATCTCGAATGTCGGAAGCGAGACGGCGCAGCTCATCAGCAGGGAATGGATCATCACCGACTCCGATGGCAACGTCGAGCGGGTCGAAGGAGCGGGAGTGGTCGGCGAGCAGCCGCTGCTGGCTCCGGGTGAGTCCTTCGAGTACACGAGCTTCTGTCCGCTGCGAACGTCGATGGGCTCGATGCAGGGCTGCTACATCATGCGCCCGGCGGGCGGAGAAACCTTCCGTGCGGAAATCGCGCCCTTCACTCTCGCTGTTCCGGGCGTTGTGAACTGAAGGTTCTTCGTGCGCCGGCGAGTCCAGATATCGTTTCTCTCAGTGTTTCTCACGCTCCTGACGGTCGCGTTCGCGGCGGCGCTCGTCGTGCGCGTGCGTTCGTACACGACGCGAACGGTGGGACAGCCGGAAGGCGAGAGTGACGCGACGTCGTCAGTCAGCGCCGCGCGCAGATCGAGCCGGAACGGTGACGTGATCGCGAGCGATGGGACGTCTGCTTCCACCACGACGGCTGCGGCCGTCGCCTCTTCGTCATCGTCCGCGGGATCGCCGGCCGCATCGTCCGCTCGTGCGCAGCGCTTCCGCGAGCTTCTCGCCCTCGGTGCTCCGAAGACCGACGCGCCCGTTGCGGCGCCGGCGCAACCTGTCGTCAAACCGACGCCTGCACCGCCGAACGTGAAGCCACAAGTTCCCGTGGCGAGGCCGCAGCCTGCACCGAACGCATTCCGCGGCGCGGGCTCGTCGGCGTCCGCCGGCGCGTCGAGTCAGCAGCAACCAGGATCGAAGCCGGCGACGGGGACGCTCGATCCTCGCGATCCGAGCTCCGACACCGTACCGCCGCAGCTCCTCTCGATCAACTTCGATCCGCCGCAGGTGCAGGATGGCGGCGACACGACGCTCGTCATCACCGCCACCGACGATCTCTCCGGCATCCGCGGCATTTCCGGCACGCTCACCAGTCCGAACGGCAAAGCGGTGCAAGGATTCGCGCAACAACGCGAAGGCGAATCGATGCGCTACGTGAGCCGGATCCACATTCCGGAGAAAGCGGAGGAAGGTCTCTGGAAGATCACCTTCCTGACGATGAGCGACCTGGCGACGAATTCGGTCACGCTCAGCGCGGCGCAGGGATCGCTTCCGCCCACGGCCGTGCTGAAAGTGATCTCGTCGGCATCCGATTCGACTCCGCCGAATTTGCGCAACGTCTGGCTCGAGCGCGGTGCGATGCGCGCGGGCGAGCACAACACGCTCTACGTCGATGCGCAGGATGAAAAGTCAGGCGTCCATCTCGTCGCTGCTGTTTTTCTTAGCCCTTCGAAGCTGGCGCGCTTCGGCGTCGGCTGCCACACCGGATCGAACAATCTGTGGGAGTGCGACGTCTTTCCCCCGCAGTGTCTCGACTGCGGCGACTGGACGCTCGAGCAAGTTCAACTTCAGGACAACGCCAACAACTTCGCGACCGTCCGACAGGACAATCCGGCCGTGCAGGCCGTCCGGCTTAACATCACCGGCGACAGTTGCGACAGCCAGCCGCCGGTTCTTTCCGCGATCGCGCTGAGCCGCACCGAGATCGTGATGAGCCGCGACGAGCCGGTCATCGAGATCACCGCGCAGGTATCGGACGACAATTGCGGCGTTGGCGGAGTGAGCGGACAGATCGTCGGTCCGGGCGGAAACTCGAGCGGCACGTTCTTCTCGCTCCAGCAGCGGGACGCAACGACGTACGTCGGCTCGATTCGCCTGCACGCCAATTCCGCGCGCGGCGTCTGGAAGTTGCAGTCGCTCACCGTCAATGACAAGGGACAGAACCTGAAGATTTACTACGCGAACGATCCGTTGCTCGCGCGAGCGATGTTCACGGTCAAGTAATTGACAATTGACAACGGACAATTGATAGCGGACGGCGATCGACCGCTTTCGTTGTCAATTGTCCATTGTCAATCGTGAATTACTTCCACGTCTTCGACAGCCGATTCTTCGGCACCTCAGGCACATCGCCGGCGTAATGCGATGTGTCGTTGAAGAGCGTGAGCCGCGGCGACGTGACGTCGTTGAAGTCGAGGATGTTCAGCGCACATGGACTTTGATCGAGACGGTCGCGGTATTTGCGCGGATCGAATCCGAGGAGGGAGCTGAGCAGGAGGCGGATGGTGGCTTTGTGCGAGACCACGAGGATGCGCTGATCCTGATGCTGCTCGACGATCGTGAGCAGCGCAGGGAGTGCGCGCGCGGTAACCTGCAATCCGCTTTCGCCTTCGGTCGGCGCAAACGAGAACGGATCGGTCTCGTATCGCGCGTACTCGTCAGGGAACTCCGCTTCCACCTCGGCGCGCGTTTTCCGCTCCCAACGTCCATGCGAGATTTCGCGAATGCCGTCGACCGGCGTGATCGGAAGGCCATGCGACTCGACGATGAGATTGGCGGTGTCCATCGTTCGCACCATCGGACTGGCGAAGGCGGCGCTGATCGGCTCGGTCTCGAGACGATGGCCGAGGCGGCGCGCCTGCTCGCGTCCTTCATCGGAGAGGTTGACGTCAATGGCGCCGGCGAAGCGATCCTCAGCGGTCAGCTCGGTAGCGCCGTGGCGGACGAGATACACGCGTGTTGTCATGAGGAGGGATCGTAGCAGAGGGTTGATTCGTCTGCGGGGCGGGCGAGTAACGTGTGATCAGTGATCAGAGATAGAGAGATTAGAGATCAGGACATGAAATCAGGATCATGGAGCGGGACATCATTCAGAGAGCTGGGCATCGTTAGAAGTCAGATCCTGACAAGATCAGCAGTTTTCCTGATCACTGATCTCGTGTCTCTGCTCACTGCCGCACAAAAAAATAAAGGCCCGCGATCCCTGATCTCGCGAGCCCATTCTCGATCCGTTAACAGCCACCAGGGGGCATTCGAACCGACTTGGCTCCGACGTTCTTTGCCCGTCGCAACCGCTTGCTGCGCGTTGACAGCCGCAAAGTGGCATCCCCGCAGCAGCTCCTGGACCCATCGCGTCCCGGAACCACCCGGCGCGCCGTTACCATCTGCGATGAAGCATCCGGCGTGTCAGGGAACACCAATCTAGGCTCGCGTTTCGCGTTCGGCAAGTGGGTGGTGAAAATATTTTTTCGCGCTGCGATGCAAGGAAAAATCGTTGCACGGAAGAGATGAAACGCCGCGGGCGTTCCTCCATCGCCAGCGCTTCCAATTTTCGAGTAAGATACGCTGCCCAACCGATCTCCGAGACCTGAGATCCATTCCTACTGAAAGGCTTTACCATCCATGACCCAGTCGAGAGAAACCGCCGAAGCAACGTTCGCTGAGGCGTTCGAAGCAAGCTTGAATTTCAAAACCCCTGAGCAGGGCGAGATGCTCAAAGGACAGATCGTCTCCATTTCCGGCGACGACGCGTTCGTCTCCTACGGCGGACCATCCGAAGCCGTGATGGCCGCAAACGAGCTCGATGGGCTCGACGTCGGCGACGACGTGGAGGGAACGGTCATCAAGACCTCTCCCGAGATCCGCATCTCCCGCAAGCTCGCCAAGGGAAAGGCTTCTCTCGATCTGCTCCGTCAGATGTATGAGAACCGTTTACCCGTCGAAGGAAAAGTCGCTGCCCGCAACAAAGGCGGCTTCGACGTGAACATCGGCGGCCTGCGCGCATTCTGCCCGCTCTCGCAGATCTCGCTCGGCAAGATCGACAACGCCGACCAGTTCATCGGCCAGTCGTACGAGTTCCGCGTCACCGAGCTTTCCGATGACGGCCGCCGCATCGTCGTCTCCCGCGCCGCGCTGCTGAAGGAAGCAAACGCATCGCGCGCCGAAGAGACGCGCCGCAACATCGTTCCCGGCGCGGAGCTCACCGGCACGATCAAAACCATCACCCCCTTCGGCGCATTCGTCGACCTCGGCGGCATCGACGGTCTTCTGCACGTCTCCGAGATGAGCCGCCGCCGCGTCACCGATCCGAACGAAGTCGTCGCCGTCGGTCAGGAAGTCCGCGTCAAGGTCATCAAGATCGAGAGCGACGGCAAGCGCATCTCGCTGTCGATGAAAGATCAGGAGCCGGATCCCTGGAGCGACGTCGCTGACCGCTATCCCGCTGGCACGCAGTTCAGCGGCCGCATCGTCCGCACTACCGACTTCGGTCTCTTCGTCGAAGTCGAGCCGGGCATCGACGGACTCGTTCACTACTCGCAGCTTCCCTTCGGCGTGAAGCAGGGCGGCGCGGAAGTGGCCATCGGCACCAATGTCACCGGATGGGTTCGCGAAGTCGACCCCTCCAAGAAACGCCTCTCGCTCTCCTTGCGCGAAGTGGCGACGCAGGATCCGTGGGAAGGCGCCGCACAGCGTTATCCCGCCGGCAAAGTCGTCGAAGGCACTGTCGATCACGGCGGCGCTCCCGGCATCTTCGTGCAGATCGAGCCCGGACTTACCGGCCTCATTCCGAACTCCGAGATCAATGTCGCTCCCGGCGCCGATCCGTCGCGCGCCCATGAAGCGGGCGAGAAGCTCGCTGTGCGCATCATGAGCATCGACACGCAGCGCAAACGCATCTCCCTTTCGCACGAAGCAGCCAAAGCAGCGGCCGAGCGCGATGAGTACGTGAAGTTCGCGGAAGAGCGCGGCGACAACGAAGCGGGCGAGAGCGCGATGGCGCTGGCGTTCAAGCGCGCCATGGAGAAGAAGAAGTAGTGCGCGTCTTCGTCACCGGCGCCACCGGATACATCGGGACTGAGGTCGTGTCTGCGCTTCGCAAGCGCGAGCACGACGTGACCGCGCTCGTGCGTCCGCAAACGGATGCGAAGCCTCTGCTCGATCAGGGCGTCGTCATCATGGCCGGCGATCTCGCATCGCTGCCGTCGCTCTCCGATTCACTCGGCAGCTTCGACGCGTTCGTGCACATCGCGCAGGATCATGGCCCCGAAGCCGCGGCGCTCAATCGCACGGCACTCGATGTATTCACCGCGCATCCCGGCCACCTCGTCTACACCTCGGGCGTCTGGGTCTTCGGCAACACGAACAACGAGATCGTCGACGAGTCGAGCCCGGTCAATCCGCTGCCGATCGTTGCATGGCGTCCGGAGCAGGAACAGGCCGCGCTGGCGACAGGACGCAGCGCCGTTCTCCGCCCCGGCTGCGTTTACGGCGGACGCCAGAGTCTCTGCGCGGGCTGGTTCGAAGCCTCCGAGAACAAGAAGCCCGTCTATCTCGTCGGCGACGGCAACAACCAGTGGGCGATGGTCGATCTCCATGATCTGGCCGACTGCTACGTGCGCATCGTCGAGCAAAAAGCGACCGGCATCTTCCACGCGGTCGACGACACCAACGACACCCTCCTCGGCTGCGCCCTCGGCGTCGCCCAGGGCTCGATCATCGAAACGATCCCCATCGAGAAAGCACTGGAGCAATACGGCCCCTTCGCCGACGCCCTCAACATCGACCAGCGCGTATCGAGCACTGCCACCCGCAAGAAACTCGCCTGGACTCCCAAGCGCGAGTTCACATCATCGATCGACGAGCAGTGGACAGAGTGGCGAGCGAGCAGGGCGTAGTCGGGGCAGGTAAGGCGAATTCGACAAGAGGAAAGACTGGCTCTGTCACTCAGCGAGGGTTAGCGTTTGCTTGACCTCGACGTTTTGATATCCATATTCGCTTAGCTTGTCTCGAATGTCATCTTTCGCCGTGCACGCCGATAGCGTCACGCTAAGGAGCGGCATATGGACATCATCAGGTTCGACGCTTCGGATGGATACGTCTACATAAGGGCGACCGTCGTCACGAAGTTTCACTCGATTCTTTCGCTCAGCGGGATCATTTCCCAGGAGAGAGAAAACCGCTCGCCACTCATGCTCGACGCTCCAAGTCTCATCTTTGAGTGAAATAGAGTGATGGTTCAGATGGGAACAGAGTTTTGCCGCGGCTGCCTGTATGGCGAGGTCGTCGCGCAGGTCGTAGCCGTATTCGCGGACGTAGCTCGCTACAACCATTCTCGCACCATAGATTAACGGCGAAAGAAGCTGAGACTGCTCCCTCGGGGAGTAAGTGACCCTTGCCATGTAATATGTAAACGGCTCGGCAGGATCGGCTCCCATGCGATGCGTGGCGAACCGCATTACCACGCTCTTGCCTCTGCCATAGCGGCGCCAAAGCTCATGGTCGTCATCTAGTTCGCTGAACGATGACACGAAATACTGGATGGCCGTGTCGTCTTGCTCGTTAAATGCGAAACGGCAGTAGTCAAAAAAACCCGAAAGGTTGTCATGACGGTCGACTTCTGCCTTGAGCAACTCATTCACGATCCGTCGGCCGTGAAGCATCTCGGTTGAATCGTTCAAGTGTCGAAAATGCGACATTCGTAAATTGCCTGACGCAAGTATTGACGTGAACGCCTCAGTCGAGGTGTAGTGCATGATTTCCGGTGGCGGGACTGCGTACTTTCGAAAGAGTGGCGCGAGTAAGATGCCGTCAAGCAAGCGACCGATTGCAGGAACTGCGATTTCCGCTGGGGGACGAGCAAATAACACCGAGTGAATCTAGCATCCTTTCGGCTCGATCTCAGCATTCCACAGAAGAGTTTCTAAGGCAGGGCTGAAACGATGAACGCTGAATATGTTGTCGTCGTGGAGCGGAGTGAAACCGGCTTTGGCGCGTACGTGCCGGATCTTCCCGGGTGCGTTGCCGTGGGCGAGACGCGCGAGGAAACGCTGCAGCTCATTCGCGAAGTGATCGAGCTTCACGTGGAAAGCTTACACGAGGCCGGCGAACCATTCCGCCGCCCACTTCAACGGCGGTGAGCGTCGTCGTTCATGTCGCGGCGTGAGGGCACAACAGATCTCGATCTGATTTCGCGCGAAGCGCTTTGGACTGCGGCAGCGCCAGCTGCCGCTTTCTAAGAGCGACCTCGTTGAGAGGCTTCTGTTCAAAAGAAGGGCTGCGTTTGGCTGCGGTTTCAAAAGCGGTAGGCTGGCGCTACCGCAGTCCAAAGCGCTTCGCGCGAAATCAAGCATCTCGGGAGTAGAATCAACGCGATGGCAACGCCTACTCAAGTTGTCCACAGCGACCCCGACATCATGGGCGGCGAACCAGTGTTCGTCGGCACCCGCGTTCCGGCGCGAAGTCTGTTCCAGTATCTCGAAGCAGGCGATTCACTGGAGGTGTTCCTCGATTCCTTCCCCTCGGTGACGCGCGAGCAGGCGGTGGCCGCACTCGAGATTGCTCGCGAGGCGGTGGCTGGCGTTGCGCATTCTCGTTGATGAATCGCTGCCACGGCAGTTCGCAGCGGAACTGTCCGGCCACGATGTCTCAACGGTTCGGGCGCAGCGGTGGCTCGGTCTTCGGAACGGCGTTCTTCTTCGCGCGGCGGTGCGGGCAGGCTTCGAAGTACTCGTCACCGCAGACAGAAGCCTCGAGTTTCAACAGAACTTGCAGGCCATCGGTATTGCGGTGATCGTTCTTGCGGTTCGCAACCGCATGCCCGAACTCAAGCCCATCGTCCCGCGGTTGCTTCGCGCACTCGAGAGCATCGGACGCGGACAGGTGATCAAGGTCGAGGCGAGATCTTGATGGTGCCCGCCTGTTGCTCAGCGATCAACGTGGGTGTCTTGGCGCGGGATACGTAGGTTGGACTCTCCAGTCCGACTCCTCTTGACGTATCGGATGCACCGGCCGTCGGACTGGAGAGTCCGACCTACGTACGGTCCTGGTCACCATCAGCCGAATCGACTGATATTATATTGAAGGCCCCCTATGAACGCCCTCCTCCAACGCTACGCTGAAAGCCTTCTCTCTATATTCTTCCTTGCGGTTGTGTTCTACGCCTTCGAGCGGATTCGCCCGGCGGAAGCGAGTCAGCGCTTTCGCGATCGGGTGGCGAACTATGCGTATATCCCGTTCGGCCTCGCCTGCGTAGGGCTGTTGAAGGTGATTCTGACGCCGTGGAACGGCGCGATCATCCGGCTGACCGATGGCGGTGGTCTTGTGGCGGGAGTCTTCGGACGTTTGACGATCGCCGAGGTGGCGTTCAGCGTCTGTTTCGCCATCGCGTGGGATGTCTGGCAATACTGGGTTCATCGAGCCCAGCACCGCTGGCCTATTCTGTGGGAGACGCACAAGTTTCACCACAGCGACACAGCCTTGAATTCGAGTACAGCGGGACGTCATCAATTTCTCAATTACCTCGTGTTCGCGGTTGCCTACGCGCCGATGCTCCTTTTGTTCGGTGGCCACGCGCCGCATTTCATCGCTGGAGTTCTCATGTTTCGCGTGTGGGGCTTCGTGAATCATGCGAATGTCCGGCTGGGCTTCGGCCCTCTCACGTCGCTCGTCGCGGGGCCGCAGTGGCATCGAATTCATCATTCCGTCGAGCCGGAGCATCGCGACAAAAACTTCGCCACGTTTTTTCCCTTCATCGATCGGATGTTTGGCACCTACTACGCCCCCGCGCCGAATGAGTATCCGGCCACAGGGATCGGCCCCGAGCCTGAGGGATTTCTCATGCAGGCGACCATCAGTCCTTTCGTCGCGACGTGGCGGAGAATCAAGCCAGGCGCGCATGCGAATTGAACGACACTTCGCTCGATGGGGCGCAGAGGAAAGTCTCTCTGCTCGAGACTGAGACTTGACGGCGGCGCTGATCAGAACCCTCGCTTTCACGGGATTGGTGCTGGAAGTGCGAGCGGGAACGGTGTATCAATAGGGCCATGACCGCGACTGTCTTTGTCGGAGCGAGTGTTGATGGCTTCATCGCGCGGCTCGATGGTTCCTTCGATTTTCTGCCCGCCGATGGTGGTGAGCCGCATGGATTCGAAGAGCTCTTCGCCAGCGTCGATGCGATGGTGTTCGGGCGGAAGACCTTCGAGACGGCGCTCAGTTTCGGCGAATGGTTTTATGGCAAGAAGCGGGTCGTAGTATTGAGCAGCAATCCGATCGACTTATCCGTGGTGAAGAACGGCAATGTCGAGCAGATGAGCGGAGAGCCGGCGGAGATCGTGGCGCGGCTTGCTGCAAGCGGCACGCACAACCTCTACGTCGACGGCGGCGACACGATTCAGCGTTTTCTTCGCGCGGGGCAGATCCAGCGGCTGGTGATCACGCGTGTTCCGGTGCTGATCGGCGAGGGGATCTCGCTCTTCGGCAGCCTGCCGCACGATGTGAAGTTGCGCCACGTCCGCACGCGCGACTTTCCGAGTGGGTTGGTGCAGAGCGAATACGAGGTGCTTGGCGCGCTCTGAAAAACGGGAAAACCGTTTCACGCGGAGACGCGGGGGACGCGGAGAGAATCAGCCGTGCGCGCGATACGCGACGTAGGCGACGATCACCGCGATGATGATCAGCGCGATCCGCCCCATCCCCATCATGCGCGAGTGCGCCACGTGCCGCGTTCCTTTGGGTTTGATGCCGGTAACCGCGGCCACTGCCACGATGACGACTGCGATGCCGAGAAGTACGAGCCAGTTCATGTCAGACTCGTCTACAAGCTTCGAGCCAGGCTGAGGTCAGAACATGGCCCTCACTCCCGCGCCTCGGGAATCCGGATCGTTTTTCCGTCCCGCCGCCAGAGCATCGCACTGATCCACCACTGGCCGTCGCGCTGGAAGAGTTGGATGCTATTCACGCCGCGGTTCCTGATCTCGCCGTCGCGTGTGCGGCGCGTCTCGTAGGCGCTGAGCACGTGTGCGACTTCACCGAACTGTCTCGTCTCGCGCCAGATCTCTCGTTCCCAGAAGCTCGGCATCGCGCCGGAGTCGATCATCGCCTCGAGATTGATGCGATACGACTCCGGGTCGAACTCGAACACGCCGTCGTCGGTGACGCGCACCATGCGCGCTCCGCGGGCGAAGATCGCGGTCTGCCGTGACCAGTCGGGACGCTGCCCTTCCTCGAAGCAGATCGAGTCGTACATCTCTTTGATGACGCCGTCGAGATCCATGATCATCGCGCCATCCAAACCAGTACCGCGGCGATGATGCCCGGCAGTGCCTGCATGTAGAGAATCGAGCGTTTCGTCGTCAATCCGCCGAACAGTCCGGCCACGATGACGCAGCCGAGGAAGAAGAGCCGGACGCGGAAGGCATCGTTGCCTGCGAATGGGCAGAATGCGCCCCAGAGCAAACCGACGGCCAGGAATCCGTTGTATAGCCCCTGATTCGCAGCCAGCTTTTTCGATCCTTCCGCGAGCTCCGGTGTCAGAGCGAAGATGCGCCGTCCGCGCGGCGTGGCCCAGAGGAACATCTCCAGCACCAGAAAGACGAGATGGAGGAACGCAACGACGACGATTGCGGCGATCGCGGCAGTGTGCATGGGTGCTCCGATTCGGATCGATTGGTTGTCGCCGAGGGTACCACGCGCGCGTTAGCGGGCGTTGCGCGCCGCGCGCGTGAAGAGCGCCGCCGGAACGCCGATCAGAAAGGCATGCACGATGAGATTGCAGATGAACAGCACGATGAAGAAGCGCGGGCGGTTGGCATGGGAGAGTGGGATGACGATGTAGTTCATGAAGAAGTAGACGCCGAGTCCGTAGATCGCACCGCAGAGGATGGGATGTTTCGTCAATGCCGGCACATACCCGCTCGCCAGCCAATAGACGATCAGGATGGTTGTGGCGATGCTGTAGTGGAGCGCCAGGCCGAGAATCGCAGTCGGGAGTCCACCTTCAAAGGAAGAGCGCCCGAGCAAGCCTGCAGCGACGCTTTGCAACACGCGAATCGGTCCGAATCCTCGAAATGCGGAGAAGATGATCGCGTAGGCGATATCGAGCGAGCCGATGACGGCCGCGCCGGGGACGAGAATCGCGATTGGAGACTTGCGCTGTTCTGCGGACATCGGATCGCTGGAGGCTAACTCAGGAAGGGCCGCGTCGCGCGAAACTCGCGGTGACGAAACCGCGACTGTCATTCTTTGGAGGGAAGGGCGGGCGCTCTTGTTGATGATCTGACACAAGTCTCTCGATGTTGGGTCCTCGTGATCAAGGTCCCCATCCAAAGGACCGCGAGCGCGTCGTATCATTTGCGGGCTTTGCGCGCTCGCTGGGAACGCCTCTCACTCATTATTCTGATCGCAGCGATGTCCTGCCGCACGATGGCTCCGCATGAAACAGGCTTTCTTCTTCGATCCGTCGTTGTTGGCGGTCACACCTATCCGTACTCCGTCTACGTTCCGCGCGCGTACGATTCTTCGAAGCGCTGGCCGGTGATTTTGTTCTTGCACGGATCGGGCGAGCGGGGGAGCGACGGGTTGCGCTCGACGCAGATCGGTGCTGCTGCAGCGATTCGCGCCAATCCTGAACGCGTTCCGGCGATCGTCGTCTTTCCGCAGGCGCCGATCGAGACGCGATGGCTCGGTGAGCCGGCAGATGCGGCGATGGCGGCGCTCAATGCTGCGATCAACGAGTTTCATGGCGATCGGGAGCGCGTCTATCTCACCGGTCTTTCGATGGGCGGTTACGGGACCTATCATCTGGCGCTCGCACATCCACACACGTTCGCGGCGCTGGTGATCGTCTGCGGTGGTCTGCTGCCGCATCCGACGACGACGGCCGTGCAGCAATCGCCGCTCAATCGTGATGCCGCCGATCCGTACGCATTCACCGCGCATGTGATCCGGTCCCATCCGATCTGGATCTGCCACGGCGACGCCGATCCAGTGATTCCCGTCGATGAATCGCGTCGCATGGTCGAGCTCCTGCGCGCAGAAGGGGCGGATGTCCACTACCACGAATACGCAGGTGTCGGGCACAACGCCTGGGATCGCGCGTATGGCGACGCGGAGATGTGGCAGTGGCTCTTCGCGCAGCGACTCAAGTGATCCGAATCGTCACGCGACCGCGGCCGTGCAGGCCCGGCATCGGCGCGCACCCGCCGGAATCATCTCCAGACATTCCGGACACGTTTTCATCGGCGCGGACGGCGTTGGTGCCGGCTTCACAAGCGTTCGCACGATGAGGAAGACGACGAACGAGATGATTACGAAGTCGATGACCATCCCGGCGAAGTGGCCGTAGAGAATCGCGTTCTCCGTGATTTTTCCATTCGCGTCGAGCCCCTTACTGAGAACGATCTTCGCCGCGCGCCAGTCGCCGGCCGGAAGCGCCAGACCGACGATCGGCATCAGGATGTCGGCGACGAGCGCGGAGACCACGTTGCCAACGGCGGCCCCGATGATCACGCCGATCGCAAGCGCGAGTGCGTTGGTCTTCGTCAGAAATCCACGAAACTCAGAAATCATCGCTTGCTCCTATTCTCCGACTTGGCGTTGCGTTCCCAGGGAGCGACCGGTCCTTCCCCGGCCGCGAACAGCGGGTGAGGCCGCGGCAGGAGAATTCTGACCTGTCTCTCATAACGCTGCGGGTCTCGGGTAAGCAGCTTCGCCTGCAGGTGCTGCCACTCGAAGCGAAGTTGACCGCGGGTCACCGGGATCGAGCCGGCGGCGTGCACGCTTTCGATCTTCGCCGCGTCGAAGCGATAACCGCGCCTGGCCGCCTCCTCGGCGACTTCTCGGAGATAGCTGGCGATCAGACTGCGCGGATCGATCGAATCGTGCTCGCGAAAACGATCGAGTTGAGGATGCCGCGTATAGCCGCGGGTCTGACCGGTGAGAACCGCTTGCGCCAGGAGTGCCTCGCGCCAGAGCGCCACCAGACCTTTGGCGTCGAGATACTGAGGATGGAGGGACCACAGACGCACGTATTCCGGAATGATAACTCGCGGCCGGGCGAACGGACGGGTTTCGACCGGGCCGGGTCGATTCGGTGAATGATCCCCTTCGCGGCAAGTGACGCGCGGCGGCCGAAAAAGGCCTTCTGTTGCCGGTTGCTGACACCGTCGTTCATCCCGCTCTCTACAATTGCCAGCGATGGAGCTTCTCCTCTGGCGTTGGAGCACGACGGCACAAATCGCATCGGCGCTGATGATCGCCGTGTTCTTCCTGGTGCTGGCGCGGTCGATCCGTCGCGTGGAGTTGCGCCCGTGGGTCGGCGCATGGCTGGCCAACCTCGGTGCGCTGATCGTTACGACGATCTTCTGGGTCTTTCAACCGAGCTCCGAGATCGCATTCATCGTCCTTCGCGGTGGCTACTTCTTTACGAAGACACTATTCGTCGTTCTCCTGACCGCGGGCGCGTGGCGATTCGTACGGCTGCGTCCAAGCGTAATGACAGCGCGTGTCGTCCTCGCTGCCGTTGTGACCTACTCGATCGCCGCCGCGTTTCTGGCTGACACCATCGATCGGATCGGCGTCTCCGAGTCGGTGGTCATTGCGCTCGTCCTCGGTGTTGGAGCTGTTCTGGTCGTTCGGGAACGCATCGCAGGTGCAGGCTGGCTGGCGGCCGGTCTGACGATCCGTAGCCTCCTGGCCGTGATCGAGACGCTGGCACATGGCCACGTCCTCCTCACGCGTTTTGTCTCCGATTCCGCACTAGGGCTGTTTCTCGCGTCGTACTCATCGTTCGATACCGGAGTGGAGTGGGTGATCGCACTCGGCTGTGTGCTCGTTCTCTACCGCACGATCCAGCACGAGCTGACGCAATCGAACCGCAACCTTGCGGCTGCGCAGGAGGTTCTGCAGGAGCTGGTCGATCGCGACTCGCTCACCGGGCTCGCAAACCGCCGCGCCCTCCCTTCCGTTTTGCAGGAAGCGCTCACGACGGGAGCGACGATCCTCTTCTTCGATCTCAACGACTTCAAGAAGATCAATGATTCGTACGGACATCAGGCCGGTGACAGGTGTTTGGAGCGCTTTGCCCGCGTGCTCGTGGCGAGCTTTCGTCCCGAAGACCGTGTGATCCGCTACGCCGGCGACGAATTCGTGGTGGTAGCACCGGCGACGCAGCCTGCGCAGGTTCTCGATCGCGTCGAGCGCATGCGGGAACGGTTGAAGTTCGAGCGCGCCGATGGTCCTCCCATCCGGTTTTCAGCCGGCCACGCGTACCTGCCGATTCACGGCGAAGCAGAGAGCGCGTTGCGGGCGGCCGACGAAGCGATGTATCGCGAAAAGGGGAACAAGAGGAGCGTTCTGCGTACGGTTTGAAGCGTGACGGAGTGCTATTCTTCGTGCACCCGAGCGCCATCCAAGCCTGACTATGGACGCCTTCCCACTCCGCCCCCGCGAGGTCTTCGAAGAGCTGAGCAAGACCGTTGTCGGTCAGGATGAGGCCATTCGCGAGCTCTCCGTGGCGATGGTCAAGCACCTCGTCGGTCATCCCGCGCCGAACATGCTGCTGATCGGCAATTCGGGATCGGGCAAGACGACGCTCATGCGCGCGGTCGAGCAATTCCTTGCCAGCCGCTCCGAGCTTCGCGAATCGGCGAACGTCATTCGCATCAATGCGAACGTGCTGGCCGAGGAGCATCAGGGATACGGGAAGGCGGTGCTGGGGCGGTTGCTTGCGAATGCCAGAAGAGTTCTCGGAGCGACGGCGCCGATGAGCGATCTTCTCCGCTCCGTCGAGCATGGCATCGTCTTCATCGACGAAGTCGACAAGATCCGGGCGCAGGTCAGCGGGCAGCCGAACGTTCGCGGGATCATCGCGCAGGAAGCGCTTCTCACGCTGATGGAGAACGAGAACGTCGAGTTCGATACCGACGGGATGCGTTTCGCCGTGAACTCGTCGAACATTCTTTTCATTGTCGGCGGCGCATTCGAAGAGCTGTACGAAGCGGTCTATCGCCGGGCCACGATCGGACAGGATGTCGCTCCGATGAAGCCGGTCGTGGTCGTTTCGGCGTCGGGCGAGGTCCGCGAAGAGCTGCCGTTTCATCTGCGGGACTACTTGAAGTACGACGATCTGTTCCGATACGGCATGACTCCGCAGTTTGTCTCCCGCTTCGAGTCGATCGTCGTCCTCAACGACCTCGGCGAGTCCGATCTGGCGCGCATCTTCGTCGAGCCGGAGGCGTCGATCTTCCGCACGTCGCGCGCGTACTTCCAGCGTTTCGGCGTCGATCTGCAGATTACGCGCGGCGCGCTGATCGCGATTGCCTGGGATGCCGCGCGCCAGAAAAGGCTCGGCGCACGCGCCTTGCGCGAGACGTTCCGCCGCGTGATCGGCAATCTCGAGTTTGATCCCGCCGACGCCGGATCGCGCGTGCTGACGATCGACGAGAAGATGGTCAAGCAATCGATCGCGGGACGCGAGCAGGGAACGGCCCGGCACTGATGACGTTGACGCTGACGCGCAAGACCCTCGCTGCGATCATCGCCACGATCGTGCTTCTGTTCGCGAACGCGGCCATGGCGCGCGTGATCTTCGTCGATAACCGCGCCCCTGCGCCGGGGCAGGGAACACAGCAATCGCCGTTTGCAACGCTGGCGATGGGCGCGAGCGGAAGCGGATTCGGCGACGTCATCTACGTGGCGGAATCGGGAGCGCCGTACACGGACAGCGTCGTTTTGAAGAAGGGCCAACTGCTGATCGGCTCTGCGTTCGGACTCAACGCTCTCCGCACGGACTTTCATGTCGAGCCGGGCGCGGACGTTCCAGCGATGCACGGGCCGGGACCCGAGATCCGCGGCACGATCACCACGAACGGCGACAACGTCATCGCCGGTTGCACGATCGTTGCGGAGCGTCTGCCAGGTATCATCGGAGTGGGTGCGTTCGGGGCGCTGACCGTCCGCGATGTGTTCTTCAAGCCGTCGCTGGGCGGTTTCGCCATCTACCTGCAGGAGCACCATGGCAAGGTGACGATCACCGGCGGGGCGATCGACGCCGCGCAGCAGGGGAGTGGACTCGGCATCGCTGGCGGCGAGGGAGAGATCGTCGTCGAGCGCTGCGCGTTCTCCGGCGAATTCACGACCGCGCTGCGGATCATCGGACATCGCCTGGGCGCGATCACGTTCCGGCGCGGCACGAAGTTCCGCGTGGCCGACGCGAGTGATGACGCGCTCGTTCTGCGCGATATCGAGAAAAGCTCGCCGGTCGTGTTCGACGACGTCGTGACTGTTCGCGGACGGCGGCGCGGGTTCGTCGCCGGCAACGTCGGGAAGGTGACGCTCGGCGGAACGTCGACGCTCAGCACGACGAACGCCGCGGCGCTCGATGTGCGCGACTCCGGCGTCGAGCTCTCGTTCGAGTCGGTCTCGGCACAAGGCGTTGCGCCGGGCCAGCTCGACGAAGGAATCGTCATCGACCGCGTGCATGGTCACGTCACCATCACCGGAATCGACGGGAAGATCGGATCGGGAGGAGCGATTCTTCACGCGCGCAGCAACGGCATCCGCATCGCGCAGACGAGCAACATTCGCATCGCCGGCGTCACGCTCACCGACAGCGGCGTGAACATGCCGGCGAAAGGCGTTCGCTGCGCGGGTGGTTTCGACGTGAGCTCGACGGCCGTTTGCCGCGCGGCGCTCTACCTGCGCCACCTCACCGATTCGACGTTCGAGAACATCGTCGTCGACGGCGGCGGCGCGATGGGGATCAACGCGAACAACCTTCGCAACGTTGCGTTCTCCGGACTCGACGTTCATCACTCCGGCGACGAGACGTTCGAGAGCGGTGTGCTGCTGCAGGAGATCGGCGGAACGATCACGTTCACCGCGTCGTCGTTTGCCGACAACGCCGGCAGCGAGATGCTCGTCGAGCAGCGATTCAATGATGGGCATCTCGTACTCGATCGTTGCAAACTCGCCGCGCCGGTGCGTCCCGAGGTGGCGAAACAGTTGATCGAGGTGGAGGCGCTAGGGGCGGGGAAGCTCAGCATCGACATCCGCTACTCCGATCTGCGCGACAGCATCGGATCCGCGATCGATGTTTCGTCGGGCGAGAACGGCTCGCTGGCGCTGTCGGTCGTCGATACGACGTTGCAGCACTTCGGGCGTGGAGTCATTGACGCGGTTGCGAAGGATGCGTCGCGGCTCATGCTGACGGTTCGCGGCAGCCAGTTTGCCGCGCCGGCGGTACGCGAACACGCATGGGTCGATGTCGGCGGACAGATGCGGGCAACGGTTTGCGCCGAGATCAGCGCGAACCATTTCACCGCGCCGGAGGGGGTGGCGGTGCATGTGAGCGCAGGAAGCAGCGCGTCCGTTCGCGTGATCGGAGTCGCTGCGGCCGCGGACGCGAAGGCAGTCACCGCGGCGCTGACCGCAGCAAATAACGGGGCGTTCGTCGTCATCGACGGACCGGTCAACGGCCAGTTAACCTGCAATTAAGGAAATTGCAATAACCTCTTCGCCGAAACGTGGTAGCATCCGCCTGCCTAAGTCGTGTTTGTCGTAACTAACAGAAAATGCACGACTTAATACCATTAAGCAGGAAGTCCACTAATGATGCTGCCTGTAGTCCATCGCCGTCAATTTCTCAAAATTGCATCCGTCGCTGCCGTTGGCGTCGCCCTCAGCGAACGGAACTTATTTGCTGCAAGCAGCTCTGGCGTCGTGCCGCTCCTCAGCATTGGCTACGCACCCTCGTTGCCGATGGATGGCTTCACGGTAACGATGGGCGACGCCAGCTCGATCCTCAGTCCTGATCCGACGTTCATCAACCGTGGGGCGCGGATCAGTGTTGTCGGTGGATCGCGCGCCAAGCAATATATGGATGCGCCGGGAGGAATTGGCATCGACGCCTACTTCCCGATCACCGGACGACAGTCAGGGAACTATCCTCGCTACACGTTCTGGTCTGCCACCGGCAATGCGCCGAGCGGACAGTTGTCGTTCCGCATGCCGGCTCTGGCAACGACCGGACTCTCATTCGTCGTGCGGCGCGTGCGTCCGACGGTTGGTTCCGCAGCATTGAACGAGGTGCCAGCGCTCGAGCCCGAGACCTCACCGCTCACCTTATCCCTCGGCAACGTCGCCGGACCGAAGCTCGCGCGCGGCGTCTACGCGTTTGCGTTCCGCGAAGAAGCGGGCGACAGCGAACCGAATTGGGGACGTACGTTGCTGATGAACCAAGGCGGTAAGTATTCGCTCTCCGGCGTCAGCGGCGTGACGTATCTGCTGGTCGAGGTCGATTACGACGACGAGAAGGCGGCGGTCGTGCCTGCACCGTCGCGAGGCCGCGCGTCGCGGCACTAATTCGTTAGGAAGTGGAGGGCGCCGAGGACGGGCGTCCGGCCAGCCGGCGAGGACGCCAGCGTTCCGTCCGTTGACGCCGCGGCTACAATGCGCGCCCTATGGCCGAACCTGGGAAATCGTTTTTCGACAAACTGAAACGTGGGCTCTTCATGACCCACACCGAGATCATCGAGAAGGTGAAGGAGTCGCTGACTCCCGACCTTCCGATCGACAAATCGGCGATCGACCGGCTCGAAGAGGGACTTCTCGGTGCCGATATCGGTGCGGAGCTGACGATGTCGCTCGTCGATCGCATCGAGCAACGCGTCCGCGCAGAGCGCATCACGTCGATGGATCGCTTTACCGCGGTGCTGCGCGAAGAAGCACGCGCTCTCATCCCGCAGCGTGAGATCTCGACGATCGACACCGCGCGTGCGAAACCGTTCGTGATCCTCGTCGTCGGCGTGAATGGAACCGGGAAAACGACCACGATCGCCAAACTCGCTTCCCGCTTCAAGAGCGAAGGCAAGAGCGTCATCCTCGGCGCCGCCGACACGTTCCGCGCCGCGGCCATCGAGCAGCTTCAGATGTGGGCGGGACGGATCGGCGTGGAGATGGTCAAGCACAAGGCTGGCTCCGATCCGGGTGCGGTGGCGCACGATACAGTCACGGCGGCGAAAGCGCGCGGCACCGACGTCGTTCTCATCGACACGGCCGGACGTCTTCACAACAAGTCGCATCTGATGCAGGAGCTCTCGAAAGTTCGCCGCGTCATCGAGAAAGAGTTACCGGGCGCGCCGCACGAGACGCTTCTCGTGCTCGACGGCACCACTGGTCAGAACGGCGTCAGTCAGGCTGCCGCGTTCCTCGAAGCGGCGCAGGTGACGGGGATGGTCGTCACGAAACTCGACGGCACGGCGAAGGGAGGCGTGATCCTCTCGATCATGCGCCAGTTCGACATCCCGGTGAAATTCGTCGGCGTCGGCGAGAGTGCGGACGATCTGATTCCGTTCGATCCTGCCGCTTACGTCGACACGCTCTTCGAGTGACTTAGTCCCCACCACGACGCGAAAACGACGCCGAACATCCCGACGATCCGGAAGACGAGCTCCGTCATGAGCCAGAAGTTCGCTGCGGTGTTGCCGTAGTGCGCCTCGCTCCACGCTCCTTGACGCACGGCATAGGTCGACTCGATCGAGATCACGAGGCTGACGCAGTGCGAGATGAAGACGATCGCCAGCGCGATGGCCAGTCCGCGAAGATTGGCCAGACTCCATGAGCGTTCATTCGATGCGAAGAGCGCCAGCAGCAGGATGATGTTGTACGTCAGTTGATCGGCCGGAATGTTCGCGGTCGGCATCGGCGTCGCTGACGTAACGAAGACGCCGCGCTCCTGCGGGACCAGCACGAGATCGCCGAGCCGCCGGTCAGCGTGCAGAAGAGTCTGGCTGACGGGAGCGAGCACGTGGTTGTACAGCGGCGTGGCCGCCCACCAGATCGCGACGCCGAGCGCGAGACCAGCGAGGAACCTACAGACTCGCAGGAGCATTCCGCGGCGCGACTTTCGAAGTCCAGATGAGGAAAAGCAGAACGGCCGCGCCGAACATCAGCGTTTGCCAGACGGCGAGATGAAACATCTCGAAAACCTTGCGATGGTAGACGCCGAGCAGATAGAGCGTAACGATGCGGATGACGTTGAGGGCTTCGAGGGTGATTGCCGCCGCGGCAGCACCGATGATGCGCTTCTTCATCGGAGCGTGAAAGGCCAGCATGGCCGCGCATACGAAGACGACCGCCTCCAGTCCATTGCAACCGCCGCGGATATCGACCGCGAACTTTGCGCCGGAGATGATCGTGCCGCCGACCTTCACGCCTTCGCCGAAGAGGTTCAGCACCGCGCCGGAGACCTGGGCAAGGGCTCCCGTGAAGGGCAACACGACATGCGTGTCCACCCAGCCGATGGTGATGAGCGCGTAGAAGCTGATGAGCAGGACCGCGAAGACGATGAGGAACTTCGTTTGCCGGGGAGCGAGAGCCATGCGGCGATTCTAACAGTTGATGCGGTGATCACCGGCGAGCCTCGTTGCAGTGAAGAGCCGGGCCGCTTGCGCGGACCGGCTCCTGGCGTCACTTCTTCTTGCAGACTTCCTGATCGAGCTTCTTCCAGACGCCCTTCTCTTCCAGCTCACCCATGTGGCGCACCTCGTTGTCGCCGACTTTCGTGTAGGTGTCGCGCGTGGTCATCGTCGCGCCGCCGCCGTGCATCGGGCCGGAGAAGACGAGCTTGTCGCCTTGCCATCCGGTTGATTGTTGCGTGGAGTAGGCCCCCGTGTTGTCGACGGACCCACCGACGAGTGCCTTGAGCTGCTCGTCGTAACCGTAGAAGATGCGAACGTCGACCGGATGTGCGTTCTTTGCGGTTTTTGCTTCCCAGTAATGCACTTCCATCCATTGGCCGCCGAGGATCCAGGCGCCGGTGACGCTGGCTTTGGTGGAATGCTCGGGTGCCCATGGCGAAGCGAATGTGGTGCCGGTGCACTGCCAGCTGCCGGCGAACGGTTGCAGTTCCTTCTTCTTCGGATTGGTCTGGCCGAACGCGGCCACCGTGACGAGACAGAGACCCAGGACCAGGAAACGGATTTTCATACACTCCTCCTTTTCGTTGATCTACGATTTCCGGGGCGTTTTGGATGGCTACGCCGTGCGCGGGACGGCAATCTCGGCAACGATCGCGCGAGACAGTTTTCGCAGATGATCCGGCGCGAGCTTGATCTTCGTCGAA
The DNA here is from genome assembly GCA_034665065.1 of Thermoanaerobaculia bacterium. GTDB lineage: Bacteria > Acidobacteriota > Thermoanaerobaculia > Gp7-AA8 > Gp7-AA8 > JADGNZ01. Next base: position 102,700 of record JAXDGL010000025.1, read on the forward strand.
CGGTTGCCGCCTCCGACCACGATGTAGTCGCGCTTCATGACCTCTTCGTCGACGTAGAGCGGCACGCCGTCGGGCAGGCCGAACACCGTGACGCCTCCGATCAGTTGACCTGTCAACGCCGCGGTCTCGTCTGCGGACGCGAAGGACATTCGCCGGATGCCGGTCAGCTTGCTCACTTTGTGATTCACATCGAGTTTTGTCGACGCGGTGACGAGGCAGGCAACGTAGCTGCGCGGCTCGGTCTTGAGTGCGATGAGAATCGTGTTCGCCGCGTTCTCGCGAGGGATGCCGTAGTTCGCGCAGAAGACGTCGGTGTCGGCCCACTCGGGGTTACAGGCCAGAACCTCGTGCGGAATGTGCAGCACGTCAAGCTCGCGTTGCACCGCGGGATCGAGCTCATTCATCGTGCGGGATTGTATTCGCTCCAGATCGACACTTTCCCCGCGTCGACGTTGACGGTCGATGATGCCACGCCGGCCGCGACACGATATTCGCCCGGAGGAAGGGCGAGCATGCCGAAGAAGCCGCTGCCGTCGCTTCGCGTTGTCCTGGTTTCGCGCGTGACCAGTGATTGGATCGTCACCACCGTGCCGTCGCCGCTCGCATAGCCCATTACTGCGCCATTCGGATCCTCTGCCCTGCGCGGCGCGGGAAGAGTCATTGCGAAGAGCGGCGATTCGCTCTCCGTTCTCTCGAATGCGGTGTGCCCGTCCGTTCCTTTGTTCTTTCGCAGCGCCAGAAAGAACTCTTCATTCGGTCGCTTCGGTGTGAAGACGCCGGCCACCGGCAGCGCGTAGGGATTGTGGCGAACCGCATCGTTCGTGCTGTTGGCGAGAATCGACCACGGTTTCGTGTCGCCCATGGCGAAAAAGATGATGCCGTCGGCATTGGCGGCACGCGCGCGGCGCGCCTGGCGCAAGGTTCCTTCGATGGAGTTGAGGTACGCGCCGATGCCGGGAAGCGCTGCGCGTCCGTTGGCATGTGCCGTGGTCACGAGAAACTGCAGCCAGTCGTCGAACTGTTTTTTCTCGGCTGCCACATGCTCGCGTTTGTAGAGCATGGGGCTTCCGGCATCGATGATCCCTTCGCGCAGCCACGACTCCCAATCCTGAAAGGCGATGCGATACGCGTCGGTATTTCGGAAGCCGCCGTTGGCGCGCGGGCCCGTTCCCCACGAGATCAGTGCCGCGGAGATCGTGATCGATGGGCGAATCGCTTTTGCTCCCAGCGATACCCGGCGCACGAAGTTCGTGACTTGCTCGCGGCGCCAGTCGTTCCAGAGCGGATCCTTCGCGCGCGGCGCGCGTCCATAGCGCGCGCGAAAACGCGCCACGCTCGTTTCGTTGTATCCGACATCGCCGCGCGGCGACTCCGGGTAGCGGACGCGGTCGAGGTGCAGTCCGTCGATGTCGTATGCCCTTACGAGATGCAGCAACACCTCGGCTGTGTATGCCGCTGCGTCGGGATGGCCGAGGTCGAGGTAGTAGTCGGACTCGAAGCGGAGACGCCCTTTGCTCGTGCGCGTCGCCCATTGGCGGGGGCCGCGAATGAGTTTGTGCGTTCTCGCGTCCCAGACGTGTTGGAGAAAGACATGATGCGGATCGCGTGGCAGCGGATCGACTGCGGGATCGCCGCGATAGACCGCGCCGACGATCACGAAGGCGTGGACTTGAATGCCCCTCGCGTGCGCGGCGTCGAGCAGAGCGCGGAGTGGATCGAAAGTGCCGTCGAGCGTTTCCGCGAGCGGCTCCGCGGCGTCGAGGTACCAGGCGTCGCCGCGCCGCCGCACCTGCACGAAGAGCGCGTTGGCGTTGCTGTCGACGGCCGCGTCGACGATGCGCGTAACGTCGGTCGCGGTGGCAAAGGGTGTGCGGAAAGTGTCGACCCAGTAGGCGCGGTACTCGTCCGCGGAGGCGGTTGCCGCGGCGAGGAGAACGAAGATTGCGAGGAAACGCTTCATCGATTTTCTTGATTGTAAATGTTGAATGTTCAATGTTGAATGGTTAATTGCACGAGGGTTAGAAAAACTGTCATCCTGAGCCGCCGCAGCCGCGCCTTCACGCTGGACTGACAACTGGCAGGCTTAGCGGCGGAGGACGGTCGAAGGACCCCCAGCTTTCGTGCCAAGGTTCTTCCACCTCCCCACCCGAGAAGTAGGGGGTCCTTCGACTGTCCTTCGCCGCCGATGCGTGGCGGTTGCGTGACCAGCGTGAATGCGGCGGCTGCGGCGGCTCAGGATGACAGCGACATGATTCATCATTAACCTCACTTCACATGCACATCAACAAACCTCCGCCCGGCGATCGTCCTCTCAAAACGCTGGAGCGCGTCCTCTCGAAGGCTGGGATCGGATCGCGGCGTGAAGCGCGCACGTGGGTCGGCGTTGGGCGGGTTCGTGTCAATGGGAAAGTCGTGCGCGATCCCGATGCCTGGGTCGACCTCGAACGCGACGCGATCGAATTCGACGGCGAACCGTTGCGCAGCGAGCAGCGAACCTATCTTCTTCTTCACAAACCGACGGGCTATCTGACGACGTATTCCGATCCGCAGCGGCGCCCGACGATTTACGATCTACTCCCCGACCGCGATCGCTACCTCTTTCCCGTTGGACGCCTCGATCTCGACACGAGCGGCCTGCTCATCCTGACGAACGACACGCAGTTCGCTGAGCGGATGATGAATCCCGAGTACCACATCCCGAAGACGTACCTCGTGAAGACGTCGCGTCCTCTGCGCGATGAGGAGCTCGACCTCTTGCGGCGCGGCATCGAGCTGGCCGACGGCCCGACGCGCGCCGCGGTTGTCGAGCGCATGGGCGAACGAAGTGGCGAGAGCGCGATCGAGATCACGATTACGGAAGGACGCAACCGCCAGGTGCGGCGGATGATCGAAGCGCTCGATGCAAGAGTGATCGAGCTCGTACGCGTCGCCATTGGACCGATCCGCATCGGCGAGCTGGACACCGGGAAGACGCGGGAGCTGCGCGCGGAGGAAGTTGGGATGTTGGGGGGATCAGAGATGAAGGATGAAGCATGAAGGATGAACAACTACCTCGTGACTCTGTTCATCCTTCATCCTTCATCCTTCAGCCTTCATCCCTTTCCCCGACCCCCGTTATACGATCCGCACCCCATGTGGACCGCACGAAGAATCCTCAAAGAGCTTGCTGACTCCGACCGCCGCCGCCGCATCCTCGTCGCTTTCTGGCGCTTCGGCGACGACACCGCCAGGATGCTGGCCGTTGCGCAGCTCGCCAAGACGTTGCACTTCCGCGAAGAATCCATTCGCAAGTTGCCGATCGAGAAGAAGGCGGATCTCTTCGCCTCCCGCGCCACCGCGCCGGAGTTCGAGCAGGCGCTCGATACCGCGCTGATGCACTATCACACGCACGAGCAGAGTGCGCTTCTCGCCGCCTTTCTCGACCAGTGGAAGATCCCGCACGTCAACGGATCGATCGAGGTCGACGACTACGCCGCGCCGTCGCCGGAGCAGGTGCGGGCCGCGGTGAGCGCGATCGACAACTTCCCGCCGCGCGACGTCGCCATCTATCTCGCATCAGCCGGATTGTTGATGGGCGACGACTGGCGCGCCGCGACGTGGCCGGTGGTCGATGAGATGGTGGGGGAGTTGGAGTGAGACATTCAGGTCAGAGAGTGCGCAGCGTGGGTTCCCCGCAACCCAACTGACCTGAGCGCGTCTGAAATGTTGAGTGTTGAATGTTGAATGTTGAATGTTGAATGTCCGCGATCCTCAATGCATTCAACATTCAACACTTAACACTCAACATTTACCATTCCTCGTTCCAGAATCGAGACGAATAACGAGAATCATCGTGCCGCTCGAAGTTCCGCGGCTCGGGATACAAAGATTCGAGCCGCTACGGAAAATATCTTCGCGTCGGAATCCCCTCGGCCTTGCTGATGCTCAGCTCCGCCAACATCTTGATCATCTTGCGGCCCTCTTCGTCGGCGTTCGCAAACGTTTCGCAAAGGAGCGCGATGTGCTCGTCGTCTTCTTCGGCCGAGATCGTGAATCCGTTCATCGGCTGCTCCGGTTTCTTCGTCTCCGCGTGGCGCCACGCGCCGTTGATCAGCTCGTAACGGAGGAAGAGCGTTCCTTTGCCGGTTTGAAACGTCTGCGCCGCGATCGGCGGGATGCCGCGAGCATTGGCCTTCTGCTCGTCGAGCGCGCGGGCAACGATGCTGGTGATCATCTCGCGCAACGTCTTCATCGACGCGTCGCCGGCGCGGATGATCTCCATCCCGGCGTGGTAAACGCTTTTCTCTCGCGCGTTGCGGGCGATCTTGAACAGCGTGCTGCGCGTGATGCGGCATTCCAGCGTGATCGGGACTCCATCCCACTCGAAGGCGATGCTGCAGACCGAGCCCTCAGCCGGGATGTTGCCTTGATGCGCGATACGCAACCCGCTCAGCGATGCTTCCGTGACGAAAACGCGCGTCGCGCCAATCCGTGCCTGCAGCGGACGGACGACGGTCACCCGCTGATACTTTCGCTGTTCGTCGATGTTGCGCGCCACCTGTTCAAGTGTAGAACAAACCGTCACACCAGCGACGCTGCGTCAACCGTCCGAGAAATGACGGACTCGACGTCGCCCGCTGCGGCAACGGCGGTGTAATAGTCGGGCAGGGGAGGATCGATCGAGATCACGCTCCAGTTGCCGGTGACGTGCGCCCATCGCCGTTCGCCGAAAGGCACCGTAAATCCGCGCAGATCGCTCGCGCCAATCCCCTTCCCGCTGGCCTTGACGATCGCTTCCTTTGCGGTCCAGACGCGGAAGAACGCGCTTGCGAGATCTGCCGCTGTGCTGACGTACGCAAACTCCGCCGGCGAGAAAAAACGGCGCGCCAGCGTGAGCGGAGCGTGCAATGCGCGCCGCCGCTCGATGTCGATCCCGACGGGCGTCGCGGCAAGCGTCAGCGCCACGAGATCGCCCGAATGACTGGCATTGAATTCAATCTCATGGCCAGGAAGCGCGGGCTTGCCATGTTCCTCCTCGACGATCGTCAGCGTTCGCGGATCGCTGCCGATCGCCCGGCCAATCATCCGGCGCGTCGCCGCGCGCGCGACGATCGAGCGCCGGCGATCGTCGTCGAATCGATAACGGCTGGCGCGCGCACGCTCGGTGTCCGTGAGCAGCGCCGCCAGCGCATCGATCACATCGCGCGGCACGCGGATGTCGATAAAGAAAACTTCGATCATGAGTCCCGCCAGCCGATCGCGGCAATCGTGATCGTCACCAACTGCACGCCCAGCACGAGCGCGACGCACGCCGTCCATCCGCCGAAACGCCAGAAGTATCCCGGCAGCACGCCGGCGACGCTGCCACCCGTGTAGTAGAAGGCGACGTACAGACCGGCAGCCGATGCGCGTCCTCCCGCCGCCGCCGCAGTCTGGATGTAGCTCGTCGACGCCGACTGACAAACGAACACGCCCGACGAACAGAGCACGAGTCCGGCGAGTATCAGAGGCATCGAATGGAAGAGCGTCATCGATACGCCGGTCATCGACGCGGTCACCGCAGTGATGAGAACAGGCCGCGACCCGAAACGGCCGATGCCGATTCCGGCAAGCGGCGTGACGATGAGTCCTGCCAGATAGACGACGAAGAGCGAGCTGAGTTGCGCGGGCGTCAGCAGATACGGCGGCGCCGCGAGATGAAACGTGATGTAGGTGAACACCGCCACGAGCGAGAAGAGCACGTTGAAGCCGACCGCGTATGTCGCCAGGAGCCGCGGATTGCGCAGATGCCGCAGCACGCCGCTGCTGTTTTGTATCGGCGTGAGTGCGGGCTTGCGGTCGCGCGGCAACCAACGTGCGATGGCAAGGCCGAAGAGCAGATCGCAGGCGCCGATGATGACGAACCCGAGCCGCCAGTTCGGAGCGATCGAGGGAATCAGTCGATGCGTGGCGGCGTAGCCGATGATGACGCGGCCGAGAAATCCGCCAAGGACCGTGGCGCTCACGTAAAGCGACATCGTTCGCGCCACCGTTCCCGGCGTCCACTCCTCGGCGATGTAGGCGATGGCCACGCCGAAGATCCCCGGCATCACCATTCCCTGAAAAAACCGCCAGAAAATCAGCATCGGGAGCGAGGTCGTGGCGGAGGCGAGAAGCGTGGGAACCGCGAGCAACAGCGTGGAGAGCACGATGACCCGCTTGCGGCCAACGCGTTCGGCGATAAGTCCGCAGAACGGTGCGGAGAGCGCGACGCCGATCGTGGCCGCGCTGACGGTCATCCCGACCGCTGCCTTCGATGCAGCAAAGAGCTGCGCGAACATCGGCAGCAACGGCTGCGTCGCGTAGAGGTTGAGGAACGCCGCGACGCCGGCGAGCATGATGGCGATCGTCCCCGCGGCCGGCGCGATCGCCGCCTGCGCACCGAGGATCTCGTCGTCCGCCTGCGCGCTCGTGCCCGACGCAACGACTGCGTCCGCAGTGTCTTTGACGACGACGCGCCGCCGGAACGCGCGCTCGAGCGTCTTACGAAAGCCGGGCATCGCGTGCGATTACATCACGCGAGAGGAAACGCTCGACGGATTAGGTGCCTTCGAGCAGTCGCCGATATCATTCCTGCGTGTCCAGCCGGATGACGATTCGGGGGCTATCCAAAGAGGTCAGCGGCAAGCTCCTGCGCCTCAGCCGTGAGCGTGGCTGCAGCGTCAATGCTTTGGTTGTCCAGATCCTGAGTGACGCTGTCGGAGTTGCTCGCCGCGAGCGTTTAGCACGTTACGCCACGTGGACGCCCGAGGAGCTTGCGCAATTCGAAGAAGCTGTGTCAGCGCAACGTGTGATCGACGACTCGCTGTGGCGGTGACCGCATGCGCCGTCTGGCGATGGACACATCCGCGTAGTTCAGGGTTACTTCGGAGCATCCTCAGGACACAGTTTCATCCCGAGTTGCTGCGCAAGCGAAAGCCGGTCAAGGCCGACCCAGTTCTCGACGATGCGCCCGTTTTGGATGCGATAGATATTGATGTAGCTCGCCACGAACTGCTTTCCCGTTGGGGGGACGCCCACGAGGGTACCGACCTGCGTCCCGCGCAAGGTGGTGCGGACTGTGACGAGATCGTCTGTGGCCACGATCAGGTCGATGGTGATCTCGCGTGGGTTGACGGCGACGCAGACGGGACAGGCACTTTTCAAGTCGCTGAACGGACCGCCGCCTTTATGCGTTGCGCCCGACGCCGTATGGACGATGCATTCCGGGTCGGAGATGGCGTTGAATGCAGCGAGGTCGCCCTGGCGGATCGCGTCGAACAGGCGGCGGATCAGAGCCTTGTTCTGTTCCTGCTGCGAGGTACGCGCGTACGCGGCGGAAGCAATCACGAGACCGATCGTCAAAGCGAGATAGCGTCGTTTCATCGGGAAATCGTACCGCACGCGAGAGGCGGGGTCACGCCAATTCCGGTGCAGCGCGACGTTAGCTGTTACCTTCCACCAGCAACATTCGAATCCACTCGCTCGTTGCCGCCTGGCGCACGGTTTTGCCCTTTCCGTCTTTGTCGGCCGGGCTTGCGCCGCGCTCCAGCAGCAGTTTGATGATCTCCGTCTGCTGCTGGCGTGCGTGCTCGGAACCGCTCTCTCCCCGACCGGTAGTCTGCACAGCGAGATGCAACGGCGTCGAGCCGGCCTTGTTCCTTCCCCGCGGGCTCGCGCCGCCATCCAGCAGCGCGCGAACCGCAGGGCACGACCGCGTGCGCACCGCCCGGTGCAGAGGCGACACCCCGCTGGCATCGATCGCGTTGGGGTCCGCGCCGACCGACAGGAGATACTCGATCGTCTTAGCCTGCGACGCCGGATCCCAATGGTTGGCGTCCGCCGCGTAGTGAAGAGGCTGAGCACCGCGGCGATTCCTTGCGGAGCAATCCGCACCATGCACAACGAGGATCTCGGCGACCCGATACCGGAACGCAGCCGCAGCCATATGAAGCGCCGTGTCGCCAGCGTAGAGATAGTGAGCGATCTCCGTGAAAAAGAAGTCCGTGGCGTCCTGACGTGAAGCGCCAACCGCAGCCGGCTCAATGGCAAAAGAGGGACGGACCGCCAAACGGCGCGACACCTCGTCGATGTTGCCACTCACGACAACTCGAACGAACTCGACAAAGTCCGATTTCACCTTCGGAATCGATTTCACGCGAATGGTAATGCACGTGTGGGAGCCAGCAACGCGTAGCGCCAGGTCCGGTGCGAACAGAGTCATCGTTAAGGGTTCACAATCAATGAAGATCGACGCGAAACGTGGCGCGTTGCTATTCGCTGATCCTCCAACCAAATCGGTGCTTTGCTAACTCGCTACGGATTCATCAGCACTGCCATCCCGATGAACGGCGGGCCGCAGGCGTTGTTGGGGCAGCTCATATTCGTGTAGATCACTTGAAGGGAAGGATCATTCGTGGGCATCCAGATCTGGTAGTCGTCGAGCATGCTCTTCTCTTCGTCGGTGAGCAAAACACCCGACGGCCATAAATAGTTGACGCGGCGGGCGCGTGCGATCGATTCCCAATCCTCGAAGTCGACGAGAGCGGGATCGCCGGTCGTGGCGCCGTCGGCGTAGAGCAGTTTCATTGGTTTGAACTGATTCACGCCGCCGTTGTTGGTTGTGTTGTGATTGAAATAGAGCTTGTAGCGATTGCCGCCGACATGGACAGGCATGGGCGCCTGAATGCCGGGAATCGTTTTCGGGCAGCCGTTCGCGCCGTATTGCAGATTCCAGCGCGTGCCGTCCCAGATCGCGTAGCCGAGGTTGAAGAAGGTGCTGCTGCAACTCTTGTCGGTGCCGTAGTGGATCGTCACCACCATGAAGGTGCCGGGCTCGCCGTCCCAGGTCCAGCGATCGAGCGTTGGAAGACCGACCTTGAGTTGACGCGCGGCATCGACTTTCGCATTGCCATCGCCGGCGACACCGACTGCCAGTGTCGCCGCACAAGGAGCGGACGGGAGGAGATCGGATTCCTGGCAGATCGTTGCCGGCCCGGAGTGAAAGTCGCGGCCGAGCCATCCGTCGCGGCTGTCGACGGAGTGAACGCGCGCGTGACCATCAGCGTCCGATGCTTCGTAGAACAGGCGAACGTTTCCGCCGAGCCGTGCACTGAGTGCGACGACCTGGAAGGTGGCGGGTCCGGTGCCTTGCTGGCCGGCCACGTCATTTCGTCGGAATCCGAAACCGGAGAGGCCTGTATAGCTCGCGACGGAATCGGGTGACGCTGTGATCGGCGTGACCGATGCGTTCAATGTCCCGATCTTGACGCCCTTTTCGGTTCCGGTCGAAGGATCGTAGTAGAGCTGCGCTTTGCCGCTGAGTCCCGTTCCCGCCTCGGCGCCCCACGAGAGCGCGTACGCTTTCGTGTTGCCGTCGGCGACGATGTGCGATGCGGTGGCGAAGCTGTTGCCTGTGCCGCGCACCTGCCAGAACTCTTCGTCTGTCGTGATCGTGATCGCGTTGCCGTCGATCGATGAGGAGCACGCGCCATCGGCGCAGGCCTTGATCGCAACCCGATATTCGGTGCCTGACGCGAGCGCCGTGAGCGTGGCGGTGTTGGAGGATGCGCTCGCGGTGTACGTTAGTGGAGCACCGCCGCCCGTGTCGGACGCGACGAGCAGATAGTGATCGACGCCCGATGAACGCGCGCTCCATTGCGCGGTCAGCGAGGCGGAGGAGTAGAACGTGTTGGATGTGATCGTTTGCGGATTGCGGCGGGTGAGCGTCAGTGATGCGTTCCAGGTTCCGACCGGATTCGCGGCTCGTCGCCGCTCCGCGTTTGCAGAGATTCCGATAAGCAGCAGACAACAGCCAGCGGCAAGCAATCGCATGCACCGCTATCCTACGACGTCACGCGGCGCGGCGGCGGCCGCCCTTTGTGGAAGGGAGGCAGCCGCGGATGCGTTGTCCGCTCCGCAATGCTCTATCGCTTCGACAATATCGCAAAATCGTACGGCCCTCATGACATCGTCAAAGGGGCGACGTGGCAGCACAATCCGGGGGAGAAAGTCGGGCTCGTCGGCCGCAACGGCGCGGGGAAGACGACGCTTTTCCGGCTGCTGCTGAAACAGGAAGATACCGATCACGGTCAGGTTCTGCGCGCGTCGGGCCTGACGATCGGGCATGTCGGACAGCATCTCGACGCCGAGCCGGGGATGTCGCTCTTCGACTATGTCGAGACGGCGTTCGCCGACGTCCTGGCGATCGAGCGAAAGATGCGCGCGATCGAGCACGATCTCGCGGACCTGACGAAGAGCGCGGCCGAGCACGAGAAGCTCCTCAGCAAGTACGCCACGTTGCAGCACGACTACGAACACGCTGATGGCTACACGCTGCACGCCGAAGTGGAGCGCGTGTTGACTGGTGTTGGCTTCGCGAAGAGCGAGTGGGAACGTCCGATTGCGGCCTTCAGCGGCGGGCAGCAGAACCGGGCCATGCTCGCGCGTGTGCTGCTCACCGACGTCGATCTGCTGCTGCTCGATGAGCCGACGAACCATCTCGATCTCGCCGGAATCGAATTCCTCGAAGGGTTTCTGCAATCGTTCAAGGGGAGCTATCTCCTCATCTCGCACGATCGGACGTTTCTCAATCGCACGGTGCAGAAGATCGTTGAGCTCGCGCACGGCAAGTTGATCGAGTATCCCGGCAACTACGAGCGCTTCCTCGAGCTCCGCACCGAGCGGATGGAGAAGATGGCATCGGACTATGAGCAGCAGCAGGAGCTGATCGACAAAACGAAGGACTTCATCCGCCGCAATCTCGCCGGCCAGAAAACGAAGCAGGCCAAGTCGCGCCGCAAGATGCTGGAGAAGATGGACGAAGTGGAACGTCCGGAGACGGACGAGACGCTGGCCAACTTCAAGCTGGAAGCGGGTCCACGCTCGGGCGCGGTCGCGCTGACCGTCGACCACGTTACTGCCGGATACGGCGCGAAGGCCATTGTCCACGATCTGTCGATGACGATCCGGCGCGGCGAGCGCTATGCGATCATCGGTCCGAATGGCTCGGGAAAATCGACGCTGCTCAAGACGTTCGCGGGACGCCTCGCACCGCTCGACGGCAACATCAACTACGGCCACAACGTCCAGGTCGGCTACTACGATCAGACCCTCGGCGATCTCAATCCCGAAGGCAATGTGATCGATGAGGTGTGGAACCTCGATCACTCGCAGACCGAGGAGCAGGTTCGCAGCTACCTTGCGCAGTTCTCGTTCTTCGATGACGACGTATTCAAGAAGACGCGCGATCTCTCCGGCGGCGAGAAGGGTCGGTTGGCGCTGGCGAAGATCATCTATCGCGGCGGCAACGTCATGCTGCTCGACGAACCGACGAACCATCTCGACGTCTACACGCGCGAAGCGTTGGAGGAAGCGCTGGAGCGTTTCACCGGCGCGCTGATCGTCGTTTCGCATGATCGCTACTTCATCGATCGCGTCGTCGAGCATTTGATTCTGGTCGATGACGGGATCGCAGGAGTGTTCGACGGAAACTACAGCGAGTATGCGGAGAAGTTGAAAACGGGAACAGGTGCGCTCGCCGCGGCGCCGGTGAAGACGCCGAGAAAAGCTGCAGGCGGGCCCGCTCCTGCCGCGCGCACTGCTGTTGCTTCGCAGGCGACCTCGCCTGAACCGAAGATCGATCGCGCGGAACAGAAGAAGCGCGAGAAGCGCATTCGCAAGATCGACGAAGAGATTGCCGACCTCGAGTCGCGCATCGCGTCGGCGGAGCGCGAGCGCGAACGCAACGATCTGCTGCTCTGCTCGGAGGAAGTGTTTCGCGACGGCGACCGCAGCAAGAAGATCCAGTCGCAGAACGCCGATCTCAAAGCGATGGTGGAGTTGCTGTATGGAAAGTGGGAGTCGCTGAGCAAAGAGAAGGAAGAGCTCGCGGGCGCGTTGGCGTAGTTGCTTGCTTGCTCGGTGTCTCTGTACGCTGCACCAACATGAATCGCGCGAACGATCGGCCGCAAACCGTCTCCATCATCGCCATCGGCTCCGAGATGCTCGGGCCGACGCGGGTCGACACGAACTCGCTCAAGGTTACCGCGGCGTTCGAATCGTTCGGGATCGGCGTCGTGCGCAAGACGGTCGTCGGCGACCGGCAGACGGAGTTGGTCGACGAGATCCGGCACTCGCTCGATCACTCCTCCATTCTGGTGACTTCCGGCGGACTCGGGCCGACCGAGGATGACATGACGCGCGATGCGCTGGCCGAGGCGCTGGGGCTGGAGATGGAGGTTGACGAGGACATCGTCGATCGCCTGGAAAAACGTTTCGCAGCGCGCGGCTGGGTGATGCCTGAGGTCAACAAGCGGCAGGCGAACGTCTTCATCGGACAGACGATGCTGCCCAACGAGCGCGGCACGGCGCCGGGTTTTCACATCGAGAAAGACGGAAAGCACATCTGGGTTTTTCCGGGAGTCCCGCACGAGCTGGAGTGGATGGTGGCGACGTATCTCGTGCCGTGGCTCGGAACGATCACGGCGGGGCAGTCGCGTTTCCGGCGTGTGTTGAAGATTGCCGGGATGACGGAGTCGGGCGTCGAAGAGAACTTGAAACCGTACTACGCCGCGCATCCGGAGCCGCTGACGATTCTGGCGACGATGGGACAGACGGAGTTGCACCTCGCCGCCGATGGCGCGGAGGCCGAGGCGCTGGCGGCAATCGCAGCGCGTGAAACGGAGCTGCGTACGCTGTTCGGCGACAAGATTTTTGGTGCTGACGAAGACACGCTCGAAGCGGTAGTCGGCCGGATCCTGATCGCGCGCGGCGAGACTGTTTCGACGGCGGAGTCGTGCACTGGTGGTCTGCTTGCCTCGCGCATCACCGACGTTGCCGGATCGTCGGCATACTTCATGGGCGGTGCGGTTTGTTACACCGCGGCGGCGAAGACTGATCTGGTGCGGGTCGATCCGGAACTAATCCGCGAGCATGGTGAAGTATCGGAGCCGGTCGCGATCGCTCTGGCGCGCGGCGCGCGCGAACGATTCGGCACAACGTACGGCATCGGCGTGACGGGGATCGCCGGGCCGGGCGGAGGGACGGAGACGAAACCGGTGGGGACCGTGCACATCGCCGTTGCGGGGCCGAACACAGACAAGCATCGCAAGCTGTTCTGGCCGATGGAGCGATCGCTCTTCAAACGCATCGCCACACAGTCCGCGCTGGATCTCCTCCGACTGTTCATCATCCGCACATAGAAATTGATTTTCTTAGCAGGATCTTTGGCGCTCGACGAGGAGAATGGAACGGGCGACAGAGACTCTTGTCACAATCGTGTGATGAACGATCCGACTCAATTCATCTGGAAACATTGTGGCGTAGGAATGAACGCTTTCCGTACACGGCATCTCCCGCGAATTGGTAAGCTGCGAAATCGGCCCTTCTGACCTTCGAAGCGGCCACTCGTCCAATCCTCATGAGAGTGCTGGTGATCTCCTCGCGATTCCCGTGGCCTGCGTACACGGGCGATCGAACGCGCGTTCTGAGCTGGCTTTCGGCGTTGACTCCGTACGCGCAGGTCGCGCTCGTAGCTCCTGCGGGCGAGCTTCCGCCGCGAGAAAACTCCTTCGAGTTTTTCCCGGCTGCACGCTCGCGAAGGCGAGGAATGCAACGCGCGCTCGCGGTTCTGCGCCGCGGACTACCGTTCCAGAGTCTTCTTACTGCTGCGTTTGACTGGGACTCGGCCATCGCCGGCGCGCGGCGAAGTCTTGGCGATTTCGATGTGACGATCGTGATTCTCTCCCGCGTCGATCCTTGGGCGCGCGCATCACTCGGCAATGGGATGAAGATTCTCGACTCGGTCGACTCGCTTCGGCGGAACGCCGAGGAGCGCGGCAATGCTGCATCGCTGCTGACGCGCTGGTTCTGGCGCAGGGAAGAGCGACTGCTCGCTCGTGCGGAGGACGATGTGGCGGATGCCTACGATCGCATCATCCTCGTCAATGATGAGGAGCTATCGGATTTTGGCGATCGCGCCGTGGCGATCGCGAATGGCGTCCGCGTCGAACCTCTCGACCCCGGCGCGCCGCGCCAATTCGATTTCGGATTCTGGGGACGCCTTGCCTATTTTGCGAATGCCGACGCAGCGCGCTGGCTGATCGACGAGATCTGGCCGGCAATCCTCGAACGAAATCCCGCGGTTTCCTGCGTCATCGCCGGAGCCGATGCGCCGCGATCGATCAGGCGCGCTGCCGAACGGAGTGGGATCACGTTCCTCTCGCCTGTCGACAGCGTGGCTGTTCTGGCACGCTCCGTTTGCGTCGCCATCATCCCTGTGCGCCATGGCAGCGGCCAGTTGAACAAAGTGGTCGAGGCGGGCGAAGCGGGTTGTGCGATCGTTGCGACGAGGCAATCGTTGCGCGGGCTCGCGCCGCTGGTGCCGTTTGTCCAATTCGCAGACGATGCACAGTCGTTCGCGGCGACGGCGCTGGCACTGTTGAAGGACGATGAGAGAGCGACGATGGCCAGTGCGTTGCGGCACGCGGTTGTCGCGAACTACTCACGCGCGCAGATTCTCGCAGAGTTAGCGAAGGTGGCAGGCGTTCAGCGTGCGGCAGAGGCGGTGACTGCATGATCCGCCCGCGCTCGAAAGAAAACTTCTTGCGAGTGGCTGCCGTCGCCGCCGGCGATTTTCTGCTGGCCTGGGGTGCGCTTGCGTTTGCCGTGTATGTTCGCCGTACGGTACCGCTCTTTTTTACACGCTCTCTTCTTCCCGCGACAAAAATGACGGCCGGCGTCACGTCCGTTCTGCTCTTTGCCGGATCGTTCCTCGTCGCGCTGACCCTGAGCGGTTTTTACCGGCGGCGCATTCTTCCGCGCGAGCGTCCGCTGATTCCGACGGCACTCGTCATTCAGGTGGCGTTGATCACGATCGGCGGCGTTTTCGTGGAACAACCGCTTCCCCGCACGATCCTCATCGGTGTTCTGGCAATCGAGTGGCTCGCGTTTCCTGCCTGGCGCTTTCTTGTCAGGATCGCCTTTCCCATTCGCCCGCGCGACACGATTCTGGCCGGTGATGCCGCGCGCGTACGTGCAGCGCTCACGGGGCTTGCCGCGGCCGCCGACCGGCGGATCCGCGTGATCGGATGGGTTGGACCGCCCGATGACTCGGTGAGCGTGGCGAACATCGGCGTCATCGAAGATCAAGCGGTTCGTGAACGGCTCAGCGAGGTCGAGGAAGTGATCTATGTCGATCCCGAGGCGTCGCCGCGGGAACGATTGGAGCTGTTGCGGATCCGCGGACCGCGTGGATATCTTCTTCTGGCCTCGCATGCCGATGCGTTGCTGACGTCGTCGATGCTCGGATGGGTCGGTGATCAGCCGTTGATCGAGATTGCGGTCGGTTGTGGTTATGGACTGCGCGCCGTCGTCAAACGATTCATGGACATCGTCCTCGGCACCGCCCTGGCGATCATTGCTGCACCGTTCGCGGCGCTGGCAGCGGCCGCGATCTGGATCAACGACCGCGGTCCGGTTCTGATCCGCCAGCCGCGTGTGGGACTCGGCGGCGTGACGTTTCCGATGTGGAAGTTCCGCTCGATGCACGTACCGCACGCCGGCGACGTCGACGGCATTGGTGTCACGCGCGTCGGGGGGATCCTCCGGCGCTACCGCATCGATGAGCTGCCACAATTGCTGAACGTCATCGCCGGAGAAATGAGTCTCGTTGGGCCGCGGCCGGAGAGGCCGGAAATCGTCGCCCAGATCATCAGTGTACTTCCCGAGTTCGAGCTGCGAAGCCTGGTACGCCCGGGGCTGGCCGGACTGGCGCAGGTGTCGGCCGAGCGCGACAGCCGGCCCGAGGTCAAGCTCCGTTACGATCTGACATACATGTGCGACTGGTCCGTCCAACTCGATCTCCGGCTATTGCTGTCGAGCGTGTCGGCATCACTTTCCGGAAGCGGCCTTTGATTCCGCTGTCGATCGTCATTCCGACGTTCAACACGGCGGCGATGACGCTGGAGTGTTGCCACGCCGCGATCGCTTCATTGCCGGCGGGTGGCGAAGTCATCGTCGTTGATGACGGATCGACGGATGGGACGAGCGAACGTCTTCGCGATGAGCTGCCCGAAGTTCGCATCGTGCGGCTGAAGATCAATCGCCGCTTCGGTGCGGCCGCGAATGCAGGAGTGGCAGCGTCGAAGCGAACGATCATTCTGTTGCTGAACAGCGACGCGCTCATCGACCACGTCGCGGTCGCAGCTCTCCTCGCCGCATTCGAAGCGGATGAACGCCTGGGCATCGCCGGAGCCCGCTTGATGGATGCGGACAGGACGCCGCAGTGGAGCGGTGGGCCGAAACCGACGCTGTTGTGGATGGCGGTGATGGCCAGCGGAATCGCCGGTGTTCTGCCGCGACGCAAGCGTGCAGGTGTCGCGCGCGATGTGGCGTGGGTGAGTGGCGCGGCGATGGCGTTTCGGCGCGAGGTCTGGTCGGACGCTGGACCGTTCAATGAGACGTATCGTTTTTATGCACAGGACCTGGAGTTTTGCATCCGTGCGCGTGAGCATGGCTGGGATGTTCGCGTGATCGAGGACGCACGAGTCACACACGGTGGCGGAGCGACGTTGCGGCAATCGCGCGACGTCGCAGAGCTTCCGCACGATCCGGCGCTGCTCTGGCTCGATCTGCTGTCGTGGGGACGCGTGCATTACAGCCGCGGCTGGGCGATTTCTGCGCGTCTGCTCATGTGCGGATCGGTGGTGCTTCGCATCCTGGTGCGAAGCATTCGTGCGCTGTTTCTGCGCGGCGAGGCGCGGCTTTTGTCGCGATCAACGACCGCTGTTTACGCCGCGGCTCTTCGTCAACTCGTCGTAGAACGCGAGAAGACCGCGGGCCAGCGCATCGGTCGAGTAGCGTGACGCAACGAGCTGCCGCGCGGCGTTGCCGATCGACGCGGCCCGCGACCGATTGTGAAGCAAGCCGGATACAGCGGCAGCGAATGTCTCCGCATGATCGGCTAGAAGAATGTTCTCTCCGTGCGTTACGGCGATCCCCGCGGCTCCGATCGTCGTCGCCACGACGGGCTTGCCTTGCGCCATCGCTTCGAGAATCTTGATGCGCATGCCGCCGCCGGAGAAGAGCGGCGCAATCATCACGTCCCTCGATCGGATGAACGCGCCGGCGTCAGCGATTCTCCCGTCGAATGTCACGCCACTCGTTTCCAGCCGTTCGCGCAGCCATGCGGGAGCGTTGCTTCCGGCGATGTGAATCGAAGCATCGAGCCGCGGATGCAAGGTCTCGGCGATCCAGAGCGCCGCTTCCTGATTGGGGCGATAGTCGAGCGAGCCGAGAAAGCCGGCAGATCGCGGTGCGATGGACAGTGGCTCCTCGCCTGCGCGCTGCCCCGCCTCCTCGGAATCATGGGCGAGGCCGGCCTCGACGCCGCCGGGCAGCACGTAGATCGGACGCGTGCAACCGAGCGCGCGAAAGTCGCGCGCATCATCGTCGGTGATCGTCACGAGTGCGTCGCAGGTGTCGAGCTGGCGAAGCTCGTATCGGCGAAGAGCACGCGCGACCGCGCGTAACATCGCGCGCTTCGGAAGGTGTTTTTCGCGCGCAGCCATCTGTTCCCATATTCGGAATTCGACGTTGAGTGATCGAAGTACGACCGTCCCGCTCGACACTTCGCGGATCGCGGGAACGTAGGGGAGCAGGAAGGGGCTCTCGATCTGCACGACGTCGACGTCATCGGCCTGAAGGATCGACCGCAGCGTGGCCGCGAAATGCGGTGAGTAGAAGCGGGCCACGAGCTGCGGCGCGCCGATCCGGAAACTGCGCAGTGCCGCACGAAGGTGCGCCGAGGTGTCGATGTCCACCGCGTCGATCGGGATCGGATCGAGGAACTGTCGTGCCGCCTCCACGCTTGCATGCTGTTTTCGCGGATTCAGCGAGAGGATGCGCACGCCGGCCCCGGCGCGCTGCAACGCCGTTGCGATCTGCAGCATGACGACGCGGCCGCCGTCGCTGGGCGGAAAACTCAATCGCGGCGTGAGTTGAAGAATGCGCATCGGCTAATCGAGGAGCCCGAGGGAACGATAGAGCGATACGTGCGCCTCTGCTGCATCGCGCGGCGTTCTCGTGATGACGGGAATGGTCGCCGTCAGCTCGTCCGACATCCATCGGCGCACGATGCCGGCGATTCCCGCGGCACCCGCATCGAGCCGCGCAAGCCAGCCGCCACCATCGCGGCGGATGCGCTCCGCGTGCGCGCCGTGATCGAACGCCACCACAGGAACGCCAGCCTGCCAGCACTCGGATAAAGCCAGGCTGTAGCTTTCCGGAACGACCGAAGGTAGCAGCGCGAGACCGATTTCGTGTCGCGCCAGAAGAGCGGGGAGTGATCCCGCTCGGTAGTAGCCGTGTACGAACGTGCTTGGCATATGCCGGAGCATACGCAGGAGATTCTCATCGCCGCCTCCGAAGATGTGCCACTCCGCGCTCGGAACCGCTTCGATAATCGCAGCGAGCAGCAGGCCGCCTTTGTGTGCGCGTACATTTCCGGCGAATGCGATGCGGTTTCGCTTTCGGTCCGTGTGCTGGATTGCACCTACTTCGATACCCGGCTCGATGATGTGCACCACGCGATCGGAGAGCTCGAACTGCTCGCGATAATGATCACGCAAAAACGCTGAGGGAAAGATGATCGCGCGAACATGCCGCAGAAATTCTTGTGCCGAGGGATCGTGCGTGAGTGAGAGGTCGTGAATGGCGACGACGACATCATCGATCCGCAGGATCTGATCGATTGGAACGCCTTCCGTGCCTTCGAGCACGATCGCGCGTGCGGCGGTGCGGGACATCGCATTTGCGATCGCCTGGCCGAGGGGGACGCCGAATGCGGACGATCGCCATGCGCGTGCCGAGACCTCGAGAACGCCCGGATGGAGGAGCGCCACCTCACGAAGTTTCCGCTCTTCGCGCAGTCTGGACTTCAATTGGATCTGCAACCCGCCGAGCCGGGACGATGGCGAAGTGGCGAGAACGTTCAGGATCGCGACGCGCTCGGGCCGCGTCAACATCCCTCTCGCGATTCGGAGCTGACGTTGCCACGCCTCACCGATCCGTTCGGCTCCCCGTCGCGCAACGGAGGCGAAGCCTTCTCCTCGGGCCACGCTTGCGATCGTTCGGATCATCGCCGCCGCGCCATCACCGTCTCGTAGACGGTCTCGATTTCTTCGGCATGTTCTTCGATGCTTTTCGTCGCAGGGATCTGCGCCGACCAGCCGTCGATGATCTCCGGCGCATCGATCAGCCGGAGGATGATTGCTCGCAGAGCGGAGGCGTCGCCCGAGGGGAAGAGATCGCCGCATACGCCCGGCTCGAACATCTCCAGCAGCGCACCGTCGCGCGACGCCACGACCGGAATGCCGCGCGCCATCGCCTCGCGCGCCGCGAGTCCGAAGGATTCCAATCCGATCGACGGAACGAGAAGCACATCGATCGAGTCGAAGATGGCGGACTTTGCGTCTTCCGCGAATGTGCCTTCGATGGTGAGCGCATCACCGCCGAGCGCGCCAACGTCTTCCGCGTAGGCAGGCGAGGCCGACGCGTCTCCCCACGCATGTAGCGTCGCCTGCGCGCGATCGATCCCGCGAAATGCCTCGGCTGCAACATGAAGTCCTTTGTGCGGAAGGATCGATCCGACGAATCCGAACCGCAGCGGACGGCGCCGTGGCATCCTCGTGATTCGTTCGGCCGTCTCCACGCCGTACGGCAGCACGAATGCGGGGACACTCTCCGGCAGCAACCTCGCGCGGAGGTAGTCGTCGTGAATGAATCGCGATCCCATCACGAAGGCGTCAGCGGCAGCGAGCGCCTTACGCGCGGCGACGCGCCTGGCGAGGTGCAGCACGCGGTTCCAAAGCGGCGCCGGAGCGATGCCCGTCATCGGTGCGCAGCGCGCGCATTTGGCGAGACCTGGTCCGCTGCATCGCTGCCAAGCGAAGTCGAAGAGATTGACGCGCCCGCACAACGACCACCAGTCCTGAATCTGATAGACGATCGGAATCTCGAGACGCCGCGCCACCCGAGCCAGCGAGAATGCATGGCCGGCCAGATGATGGATATGAATCAGTTGCGGTTTCTCTTCGCGGATGAAGCGCTCGAACGATCGCTCGAATACCGGGTCACGCAAGGCATTGCGCGCGAACGGATCCCGCTGCACGAAGTTGTTCGTCACGAAGCGAACGCGCACGCCGTCGTCCGCGAGATCGACGCCTTCGCCCTGCGCGCGTGTCGGATCCGCCAGCCGCGTGAATACCGACACATCGCGCCACTGACGCTGCTGTTTCACGAGCCAGTAGGCGTAGAGCTCCGTGCCCGCATGCTGAAACGGCGGCCAGCCGTGAACGAGATGGACGATCTTGCGCGGCCCGCGAGTCTTACGTAGGTCGGACTCTCCAGTCCGACGGGACGTGATGTCGGACTGAGAGTCCGATCTACGTGAAACGTCTTGAGCATGATCGTGAAGCGCTTTGGTGATCCGTTCCCGTACCGGCGCGAGCGGATCCTCCTTCATGAAGCGCGCGATGGTGGACATGTAGGCTGGATGCAGCCGGTTCAATGTCCGCGCTGCCTTTCGCTGCAAGGCCCTACTCGATGAGCCGAAACTGCGATGACCCGCGTGCGCGATAAACGTCGCATCATCGGCGACGTGAAGCCAGCCATGCGCCAGCGCACGCATGCAGAAGTCGTTCTCTTCGCCGTAGCCGAGTCCGAATCGCTCGCTGTCGAAGAATCCGATCTCGTCCAGCAGGGCGCGGCGAATGTAGAAGCAGACGCCGACACCGGTCGGAAGCCGAGGATACGCGCGCGCAGAAACACGCTCGACGAGCGCGCCGAACGATTCTGCGTCGAAGCCGCTCGGGATCAGATTCTCCTCGAATGGCCGCGGGACGGAGCAGAGCGTTGCGTTGTTCGAGAGCGGCGTGACGGTTCCGATATCGCCATGCGACGCGGCGGCATCGATCAGTTTATCGAGCCAGCCCGCCGTGACGATCGTGTCGCTGTTGAGGAGGACGACGTCGCGCGTCGACCCGCGCATCCCGCGATTCACGCTCTCCACGAAGCCGCAGCGCCGTTCGTTGCGGAGGATCTGCGCGGTGCTCGATTCGAACGAACGCACGACCGACTCGACGGCATCCTCCTGCGGTCCGTCGATCACCAGGATGAGGGCGTGACGCGTGAGATCCGTTGCCGCGATCACGCTAATCAGGCATCGTTCGAGATCGGCCGCAGCGCCGTAGATCGGCACGATTACATCGACGCGTTCCGCCCTCGCCCCCGGCGCACGCCCCGCCCCTCGGCACCAATCCAACGGTTTCGTGCGAGGGATCGTCACCCGCGCGATTCTATCCGCTGCTGCGGAGTAGGGAGGCGGGCTCTGGGAAAGTCGACGCCGCCAATGCATTCATTGCTTGAATGCTGGCGGGCATTCGCGTAGAAGGGCATCGGTGATCGTCCAGCATCAGGAACGCCACTATGTGGCCGGAGCATCGCTTCGCGCCGCAGACGAGATTCAGGATCTGGCCGGACACGCCAACCTGCTATTTGAGCTCGTCCATCGCGATCTCACCATCCGCTATAAGCGTTCCGTCTTCGGCTTCCTCTGGACGATGATGCATCCGTTGCTTCTCATGGCGATCTTCACGATCGTCTTCTCACACCTCTTCCGGTTTCAGACTCCGCACTACGAGACCTATTTTCTGTCGGCATTCATCGCCTGGAACTTCTTCGCACAAACGGTCACGAATTCGATGGCCAGCGTGGCGTGGAACGGCCCGTTGATGAAGCGCGTGCGTGTGCCTCGCTCAATCTTCACTCTCTCGGCGATTCTTTCAGGGATGGTGAACCTGGTGCTCTCGATGGTGGCCTTGATCGTCATCATGCTGATCGTTCATGCGCCGCTGTTTCTTTCCCTGCTGTTCGTGCCGGTGAGCCTGCTGATCGTCGGCATCTTCACGTTCGGCATTTCGCTGGCGCTCACGGCGCTGTCGGTGTTTTTTGCAGACGTGCGCGAGATGGTCCAGGCCGGGCTGCCGGCGCTTCTGTACATGACGCCCGTGATCTATCCGGTGTCGATCGTACCGGCGCCGTATCGCTGGATCGTCGAGCGAAATCCACTCAGTTATCTGATCGAGATCGTTCGCGCGCCGATTTATTACGGGCAGTTACCGGGACCGCATGCACTGGCTGCGGCTGTGATTCTGTCCGTCATCTCGCTGGTGGGTGGATGGCTCATCTTTCGAAAGTTCGCGCCGAAGTTCGAGGGCCGCGTCTGATGAACGCCATCGAAATGAAGGCCGTCAGCGTGTGCTACCGCTCGGAAAAGATACGCAGCATCAAAGAGCTTGCCGTGCGCGGCCTGCGCCGCAGCCGACCGTACTTTTATAGTCTGCGCAGCGTCACGCTGGCGATCGGCGCGGGGGAGTCGGTCGGGATCATCGGCTCGAACGGAGCGGGAAAGTCGACGCTGCTGCGAGTCGCGGCAGGAATCATCCAGCCGTCCGAAGGTGTGGCGGTGAGCCGCGGCAACATTGTCCCGTTGATGGAGCTCGGCACCGGATTCGAGACAGAGCTCTCGGGCCGCGAGAACATCCAATTCAACGGTGCGCTCCTCGGCCGCACACGCGCGCAAATGCGCGCGAAGATGGATGCGATCATCGCGTTCTCCGGTCTCGAGGAGTTTGCCGACGCTCCGCTGCGGACGTACTCCACCGGCATGGTGGCGCGTCTGGCGTTCTCGATCGCCACAGCAGTCGATGCGGAGACGATACTCCTCGATGAGATTCTCGCCGTCGGCGACGCCGGCTTCCGCGAGCGGTGCGATGAGCGCATTCAATCGTTCGCGCGTGGCGGGAGGACTGTCGTCCTCGTTTCGCACGACCTCGACGCGGTCTTGAAGCTCTGCCGGCGCACGATCTGGCTCTCGCATGGAGAGATCGTGGGCGATGGAGAATCGGAGGATGTGATCCGCGACTATCAGCGGCACCGTGCCGATCAGGGCTGAACGCGCCAGAGTTGCGCTGCGGCATCCTCGTACGCCAGCGTCATCCGGCCGGTTGCCCGCAGCGGAGGGCAGACTGATTTGACGACGAGGTAGTAGCGCGCGCCGATCCCTTTCATTCGTTGGGCGAGTGCCGCGGTGTTGCTGTTGGTACCACCAATGACGCGTTCATAAGAAAACGGACCGGTGTGATCTCCAAGGAGCTCGCCGCCCGCGTAATCGTGCAACTGCTCGCCGCCGCATACATAACCCCGCTCGTTGCCGGCGAGAGCGAGCGCGCGATATGCGGGCACGCGCTTCGCGAGAAAAGTACTGCGAGCCTGCGGAGTGGCGGGCGGCAGTCCCAACAGATAGATCCGGTATCCGGCGTAGAAAATGCCGGGAGCGATTGCCAGCCACGTGATCAGCGTGACCGCCCTCGGCCAGCGCGCAGCGATGCTGACCGCCGCAACGCCGCAAACGAGCGGAAGGAGTGGAACGAAGTAGCGTGAGTCGAGCACCTGAAACGAAGTGGCGGCAATGTACACGCTGCCGAAAAAGAGAATCCACCGCGATCGCCAGTCCCGAACCGAGGCGGCCATGACGACAACAATGATCGCGATGAGCCACGGCGTGATGGGAGGCTCGAGGCCAACCCTCCCGCGGGCGAACGTGACATCCCACACCGTACGCACGATGCGAATCGATCGTTCACTGATTGAAAACTGCGGCGTCAAAAGAGTGTAGATGCCCTTGCTGAAAAAAGGGAACAACGGATTGCCGGTATTGAGCATGATCCAGACCGTCGTCGGCAGCGCGGCGGCGGCGCATGCGGCTGCGAACACCGCCGCGGCACGCAACCGATTTTGCGCGCTGGCCAGGATGATGATCAATGCTGTCACGGCAAAATATCCGCCGAGGTATTTCACACTGCATGCGGTGCCGAGAAAGAGACCGGCCAGCAGGAACCGCTTGCGGTCGAGCGCATAGAAACCCGCCGCCACAAGGAGCGTCAAGGCGGCGTCGACGTACGTGATCGTAGCGAGGTAGACAACGAGCGGACTGCCGAGAAACATGGCCGCAGCCAGCCAGCCCGCGCGCGTTTCGCGGCGCCGCGCCCAATCGACGAGCAGCGCCGCGGTGAGGAGCACCTCCACGAGCGCGACGAGATGCGTGGCCACGTCGCCGCCGAGAAGAAACGCCGGAACGCAAAGAAGCTCGTGAATCTGCGGGAAGACGGGAAATCGAAGCGCCGCCAGAAACCGAAGCGCCCCCTCATGTGCCAGCGAGCGGACGAAGGGCATGTGATACATCGTTTCGTCGAACGCCAGAGGCGGATAGAGCGCGAGCACAAAAAGCGGCACGATGCCGATGGCGAAGATAATCACGCTTGAGGATAGCGGCGCGGTCTTGCGACCTCGCCACGCGCCGCCAACGACCGCCACCACCGCCAACGCGATGAGCGGCGCGGCGCGGAGCTGGCCGATGGCAGCCAGGAAAAAACAGGCGTGACCGCAGAGCGCCAGTCCGAGCGCCGAGCGCAACCCGATCCCTTCGCGAGGTCCCACCGCAAACGTTCCTGCTCCCAAGGCTGTGAGAAACAGCAACGCCAGAACAGCCGCGTGTTTGGCGAGGAAAAGTACGAGCATGCGCCGCGTATGATGCGCGATGTGGAGGGTGGGCTCTGTAAAATCCAACCGTACGAAAAAATCGTACGTTCGCCAGTTGTCCGAGAGAATCGGACAACTGAACCGGTCATGAGCGAAGATTCTCTGTCATGAACCAGCCGCCCGACGATTCCAAAGCTCGCGTTGCGCTTTTTCAGAAGCGCGAGATCCGCCCGCGCGATGCACGACGGCGAACAACGACATCATTGCGTGTAGACCGATGCGTCCAATCCTTCCGACGCTGGAAGAAGGTGCGCAAACACGATCTCGATCTGAGCAAACCTCTCAAAGGAGGGGGACAGTTTGTCCCCCCCTTTGTTTTAGTCTACGAAGCTCTGAGGAGCTCTTCGGCCTCAGTGGACGAGTACAACAAGTGCAGGACACGCGAGCGCGAGAACGCGCGCGATCGGGATCGACTCATCCGCACGATGTTGTGAAGAAGTCTCGCCTCCGTTTCGCGCGAAGCGCTTTGGAGTGCGGTGGCGCCAGCCACCGCTTTCGAGAGTTGGCCTTGAACGGTGACCACCCGCCCTCCCAAAGCGGTGGCTGGCGCCACGCGCACTCCAAAGCGCTTCGCGCGAAATGATTTCTTCGCAGACTTCTCACCATGCTCGCCGAGGCGACGGCTCCGACACTGCACAGGGACCGGGACTCAACGCGCTCCCAACCCATCAATTTTGGCTATCAATACGTGGGGACTTCGGCGACAATCACTTCGCTCTCTGGATGTGACGAAGAAGGAGGACTCGCATGCGGTCAACCCGGATTCTCTCCCTGGTGGCGCTCTCCCTCGTAGCCCTTTCCCTTCACGCGCAGTGCGGTGTCGAGCGTTGGTCGATCAAGACCGGCACCGACTCGCAGGCTCCCTCGATCAACCTCGGCACCTACATTTCCACGACGATCTACAACATGCGATCGTCAACGGCTCCCGGATCGCTTCCGGCGAACAGCCGCGTCGCGCCGCGCGAGACGAATCAGTATCAGGTCTCGGGCACGCTCACGAAATATGTTCGTGAAGGTGATTCTGACTATCACCTCGTGATTCAGGATTCTTCTGCACGCACGATGATCGTCGAGATCCCTTCTCCGAATTGCGTCGGGGGGGGAAGTCCTTTCGGTCCGGGCATTGCGAACGCCCGCCGGCAATTCGACGCGCGGTTCACCGTGACGTCGAGCTTCAAGACGACATCGACGCCGGTCACGATCAAAGGAATCGGCTTCTGGGATTTCCTTCATGGGCAGACCGGCGTTGCGCCTAATGGAATCGAAGTTCATCCAGTCCTCAACATCAGCATCGGGGCCTCGGCAGTCGTGGGAGGCAATGAGCCTTCGATCCTTTCGATCGATGCGCAGCGCGATGCCGGCGACGATGTTCACTATCCCGCGGACATGATTCGCGATGAAGACGGCGGGCTCGTACGCGTCTACCGCGGCGGCGACGCTCTCGCCAACGCGCTCTACCATGGCGGCGCGGTCGTCGAAGATCCGTCGATCCATGTGATCTTCGTTGGTAGCGGCTGGAACGAACAATCGAAGCGAGCTGTCCTGATTCAGGCGCGCGCCATCAATCGCGACGCCGGATTCGAAGAGATGAGCAAGTACGGCGTGCGTACGTTTGGCATGCGCGTGATCGCGACCGAGATCCGCGACGCCGGCACCGACCTCGGCGATCTCGATGTGCAGAGACTTCTGTCGAACGCCGTCGAGTCGGGACGCATTCAGCATGTCGACGAGAACACGATCTATCTTGTCGCGCTCGCGCCCGATGTCGATGCCTCCGTTGCTTCGAGCCGCGACTGGTTGTCGTATCACTCCGAGTTTCATCCGACTGAGCTGCCGATGCGCTATGTCGTCGTGCGCACGAGTCAGCCAGGCCGGTTGACCGAGGCGATCCACGCCAGTGTTTATCGGGCATTGGCGAATCCGGCGGGCAACGGTTGGTTCTGAGATCGAGATTCGTTCTGGCAGCGCTACTCCTGTGCGCGGCGTGCGGCACGTACGTCCCGCGATACGCGTTCCACGCCGCGCAGGAGAATCAGGCCCGCATCGATAAGGTGCGCGTCGGCCAGACTCTCGCCGAAGTCCAGCGCATCATGGGAAAGCCTCCGGAGCGCCGCGGGATGCACGTGCGCTACGACGGGATCTCGATCGAAGAGTGGAGCTACATCACCGACTACGTCCGCAAGATGGACGCGACGATCACATTCGTCGGCGGAAGAGTCGCGGAGATCAATACCGCGCGGTGGGAGAACGACTAGGCTCGATCTCCGGGCGAAACCTTCCCGCGATTTTCGACTGATCAGCAGCCTCGATGAAGAGCTCGACGGCCTCGCGGAGGTTGGCGGACGCGTCCTCAACGGAATCCCCTGACTGGCGACAGCCCAGCTCGGGGCAGAGAGAGACGGATCCGTCATTCTCGCGGTAGATCATCGCTGTGAATCGTCGAACATCAGTCATTACTG
This sequence comes from Thermoanaerobaculia bacterium, assembly GCA_034665065.1. Taxonomy (GTDB): domain Bacteria; phylum Acidobacteriota; class Thermoanaerobaculia; order Gp7-AA8; family Gp7-AA8; genus JADGNZ01. The sequence continues at coordinate 129,816 of JAXDGL010000025.1, forward strand.
CCTCCGTTCATAGGAGCAGAAGAGCGGGATCCATCTGGCCGCTACGTGACGAAACTCCTGCCGCGGGAACAGGTCGCGAAGAAGTTGCGCGAGGCGGTGAGATTAGCGCACCAGCGGCTGCACGAAACGGCATTCTCTTCCGCCCGTGGCCGGCGGTAAACTCGTCGCATGTCATCTTCGGATGCTGTCCTCATCGTCGTCTCCGTCACGGGCGTGTTCGCGTTCACGGGCGTGATGATCTGGTGGATGATGTACAGGATTCGCATTCGTCGCGAATTGATGAAGTCACTCGAGGATGTCTTGTCCAGGAGCGAGCCTCATGTCGCGCCTGACGATGAGACGCAGCAGTGAGGTTTGTCCCTGCGCCAAGGGAATGTCCATCGATTGCGATTGTGAGGTACCAATGACTTCTCTTCGTCGCAGCTTTCTACTGTGTCTCGTAACCCTTTGCGCATCCGCCGCGTTCGCCGCCGATGCTCCCTTGAAGGCGCTCGTCGGCGGGCGATTGATCGATGGTTTCGGCGGGCCGCCGGTCGCGAATAGTGTGATTCTCGTCCGCGCCGATCGCATCGAGGCGGTTGGTGATGTTGCGTCAATTTCCATACCGAAGGGTACGGAAGTTATTTCGACCGAGGGGATGGACGTGCTGCCGGGGCTTTGGGACATGCACGTTCATCTCATGATCGACGGGCACGCCGACTACGCGCACTGGTTCAAGAAATATCCGTCGATGTATCGCAAGGTGATCATGCCGGCGTCGGCGCGGCAGTTGTTGATGGCCGGCGTGACGAGCGCGCGCGACCTCGGCGCTCCGCTCGACGACATCATTGCCGTTCGCGACGCCATCAATCGCGGCGAGATTCCCGGGCCGACGATGTATGTCTCCGGCCCATTCATCCAGCACGAGCCGTATCCGGGCGAAGAAGACTCGCGCTGGGGCGTGAAGGGCGCTGACGACGCGCGGGCGAAGGTGCGCCGCATCGCCGAGGCTGGCGTCAACGAAGTGAAGATGATCGATCAGGATCTGATGACGATGGATGAGGTGATGGCCATCGTCGACGAGGCGCACAAACATGGCCTGACTGTCGTCGCGCATGCGCATCGCCCCGAGGAGATACGGCGGGGACTGGCGGCAGGGGCCGATTGCTTCGAGCATACCGGCTTAGCCACCGCGCCTGAGTATCCGCCCGACATCATCGAGAAGTTGCGCGAGCGCACCGCGAACATGAGCCGCGGTCCGCTCTTCTGGACGCCGACGGTCGAAGGGCTCTGGAATTACGATTTGCTCCGCGACAATCCCGAGACACTCGACTCCGATTCCTGGCACCTCGGATTGCCGGAGGAAGTCGTCGACGACATCCGTCAATCGCTGAAGCATCCCGGCCAGCTTCCGTACTACCAGATCACGCCGCAGCGCCGGCCGACGTTGAAGAGGAAGATCGAACAGCTTCGCGAAGCAGGCGTCGTGCTTCTCGTCGGCACCGACAGCGGCATCCCGATGAACTTCCATTCGCAGTCGACGTGGAATGAGCTCGACGTCTGGGTGCGCAAGATCGGCATCCCGGCAATGGACGCAATCCGCAGCGCGACCTACTGGCCGTCGGTCCTGATGAAAGTGTCGAAGGATGTGGGGACGGTGAGCGTTGGGAAGTTCGCCGACATCATCGCGGTGAAGGGCGACGTGCTGGAGCACATCGATTTCCTTTCGCGTGTCGATCTGGTGATGAAGCATGGGAAGAGGGTGAAGTGAAGGCAGGTATGGCCTCCAGTGTCTCTCGTGAGATCAGCGATCCTGTTTTCTGGCAGCGCCCCCTCATCCGCCTTCGGCACCTTCTCCCCCGCTGAAAAGCGCGGGGGAGAAGGGCGGTCGATTGAGATTTGCGTCAGATCATCCAGAGGTACGGCGACGCATTGGCCTATCCACATTAAGCAATTACCTCCCGCTCAGGAGCGCGTGGGTAGAAGGACGCTCGACTGAGCTGGTGCCGGCGCATCAACGGTGGCGCTTGGCTCCGGTGAAGTTGAGCATGCCTTCACGATATCCATAAAGATGGATTTGATCTCAGCGCGCCAACGTTTACGAATCGTGGCGGTTCTCCTTCCCCTACAATGGATGCACACACACATCTCGCGAAGGGGGTTGTCCCATGCGGAAGCTTGGCAGCGCCGTGATCCTTCTCCTTCTTCTCCCAACCGTCGTTGCGGTTGCCGATCCTCCTGCTCCGAGCACAGCGCCGCCGCCGAACGTCCTCGGGCTCGCGGAAGGGACGGCCGATGTGAAGTTTGCGTCGCTCAGTACTGCGAGCTCCACGGTGACGATCACGGTGCTCAACACGTCCGCGAAGGATCCGGCGAAGAATGTGCGCGCGTTCGCTACGGGGCTTGTGGTGAAAGGGAAGGAGTCCGACCCCGCGGCCGCGCTCGACCTCGGCAACATCGGTCCAAACGAGCGGAAGAGCATACGCATCGATCTTCGACTGCCGATCGCGGGCGAGTACACGACGACGCTGTGGCTCATGTCCGACGGTGTCGCGCCGAAGTCGCTTCCCATCAAGTTCGTGCGCGCCGAGGCTGCGAGGACGCCGGTGACGATCGAGGCCATCAGCAGCATCGCCATCAATGCTCCATGGAACCCGAGGGAGAAGACATCGAGAGAGGTTCCCTTCGCGGTGCGGTCGACGGCCGGAGTGCCTCTGCGCGGCGTCAGATCGTCGATCAACGTAGACCGCAAAGTGAGCGAGAAGGTGAAGTTCGCCGCACCGAACGTCACGCTTGATCCGAAGTCGTTGAACCTCGATCCCGAGGCGTGGACGCAGGTCCAGGGGACGATCACGGGACTGAGCCATGCCGGCGAGTACATCGCCACGATCTCGTTGCGATCGCAACGCGCGGCGCCGGCGACGTCGGCGCCGTTCACGATCTACGTGCGCGAGTCGTGGCGGTGGGCGGCAGCGCTCATCGCGGCGGGCGCGTTCGTGTCGCTGCTCCTGCGCATATTGACGAAGATCGTCCGCCCTCGTCTGGCGCTGCAGAATCGCGTCGCCGTGCTCCTCGACAACGTGCGGTCAATCGGGCGCAATGCGAAAGGGAGCGCGGTGGTGTTGGGAGAGGTCAAGCGGTTCGAAGAGGCGGTGATGTCGCGATGGGACAGCCTGGCGCTCACCGGAAGGCTCGTCGGATCGTCGGCCTTCGACATCTGGGAGACGAAGTTGCCGCTGCTCCACGGGTGGGCACGCGCCGTCACAGAATTCGACGGGGCGAAACTGCCGACGGCCGCTGTCGCATTGGTGCGCAAGGCGATCGGCGACGCGCAGACGGTCCTCGACGACAACGGTGCTACGAGTGAGCAGATTACAGCGCAGGTAACGGCACTGGCGGCATTGCGCGGCAAAGTCGACGACGAGTTTGCGAAAGACATTCACGCCAAGATGGAAGTGCTTCGCACCGCGATCGCGGGCGATCCGAATCTGCAGCCGTTGCTGGCGCGCATCAACGAGATCGATTCGAAGCTCATCGATCTTCCTGCCGCGGAGGCAGCCATCGAGAAGTTGCGGCTCGAGTATGTGAAGCTGAGCGCGGCCAGTTTGCAGGCGACGATTCAGGATGTTCCGCCGGAGTACAAGGGCGACTGGAAGAAGACTGCCGCCGACATCGGAAAGCTGCTGACCCAGGCCACCTCCGCGCCCGGCGGCGACGAAGCGATCGCGGCACTGCGCGCGGCGATGTCGCTTTACCTAAACGAGAGCGGTCACGCGCTCGACGTGGCGTTCACGGCATCGAGCAACGCGAAGATCAGCGCATTGAAGACGCGGCTAACGGCGTTGATGACGGAAATCGCCGCGGGCAAGCTCGATGGCGCGGTTCGGAAGATGAACGAGCTGCAGAACGACTACATCGATGCGCTCTCTGGTGGCGCGCAAGGCAAGGCGGCGCCGGCAGACACAGTGTCTGCGGCCGGCTCCGGCCTCGAAAACATCGAGGCGTTGGTCGGGGCCCCTTCCGCGCGCGTGGCGTTTGCCAGCGGTGCGGTTGCGCGTACCGGCAGGAGTCAGATCGCCATCGGCCTGATCGCCACCATCTTGATCGCGATCGTCGCCATCATCCTCGGCGTGAAAGTTCTCTGGGCCGACGACTGGACCTGGGGCGGTCCGCTCGCTTACTTCACGGCGTTCTTGTGGGGGGCAGGACTGCATACGTTCACCTACGATGGCCTGGCTGGTTTGATGGACAGGTGGTGAGTTGTGTCCGCCACGCCGTACACGCGCAATGACGTCGCGCTGATCGTCACGAAGTCGGGCGACAAAACGCGCCTCAGCATCGGCACGCGCTCGGTCGAAGTGGAGACTGCGACGCTGGCGGGGCAGCTTGCGGCGTCGATCGCCGACGCCGTGGGTGCGACGCCGTTACCGCCGCCAACGATCGAAGGCTACGGCGGCTCGCCCGTGACGTTGCGCCGCATCACGATCGATATTCGCGACGCCGCGCTGGCCGTGCTGCCGTGGGAGCCGGCGGTCCGTGCGTCGCTTCCCACACAGCTCACGCCATCCGATGTCGTCGTGCGTGTTTCGCAGGTCCAGCCGCGCGCGCGGCAGATTCCGCTGACGTTTCCACTGCGCGTGCTCGAGGTCGTCGACAATTCGCAAGCACATGCTTCGGGCGATCTCCATGCAGCGTTTCGCGGGGCCGATTGGTCGTCCACGATGGAGACCGGCGTTGCGTCGGCGCGTCACGCTGAGGATTTCGTGCGCAACCGGAACTGGCCGACGGTCGACATTCTGCAGTGGTCGTGGGACTGGAGCGCCGGCGAGGACGTGTTGAGCGCCGTGCCGTATCAGCCGGGTCAGGAGACGCCGGAGAATCACCGCGTCTACACGCTGGCCTGGCTCGAGGCGATGACGGCGCTCTGGCAGACGCGCCTGGTGATCCTCGAAGCCGATCTCACATACGCCCCGATTTTCCGCCGTCTCGCGCAGCGTCTTGTCTCGCGCGGTGGACCGGCAGTGCTGCTGCTGGATCGCGCGGCCGGCACGCGGACTTTCTACGATTTCTTCGTCCACGACCGGCCGCTCGACTTCATCCGCATGAAGTATCCGCCAACGTTCGATGTCGCACTTTTTGCGGGCGCAGGGCGTGAGGATGCGCTGCGCTTTTCGTCGATCGGCGACGCGCTGTCGCGTCCTGAAAACGTCGAGGCAATTCGCGAAGTGGTGGAGCCGGAGATCGAGGTCGAGACCAAGTTGACGCAGCAGAAATGCGATGTGGATACGGAAGCGGCCATCCGCCATGCGATGCAGACGGCGGGTATCGTGCCTGACCACGATACGATCGACTTCGGTGCGCTCGAAGAAGGGCAACTGATCGATGCCGCGGATCTCGTCGAAAAACATCTCGGCGATTCCGGCTATCGCATGCCAAAGCTCGCCGATCCCTTCCGCAGTCTAAAGAATCAGAACGCCATTGTGGTGGTGCCCGAGTTGGCGCGTAGCTTCGGTAAGCTGGCGAAGCCGTCTGTCTTCGGAAGGGCTGCTACGAAGATCGATATTCCCGGTCTCGACAAAGTCTCCGCGAAGATGAAGGACTATCGCTTCGACGATCATGAAAGCGAAGGAGCGATTCCGCTTTCGCGCGACGTGCGCGAGCTTCGCAATGCTGCGTCGCCGCAGATTCGCGCCAGCCGCGCGGCCGCACCGTCCCCAACGCCAGAGCGACATATCAATAGCGCGTTCTACGAGATCGCCGATGGTCAGGATCCGGTCCACCTTCCGCAGCGTGGTCCTCGCTTTACTCCGGGCAAAACCATTCACCTCGGCATCCAGATCGGCCCGAAGGACAAGCTGACGACGTCGTTCGGTCCGACAGCTCTCCTGGAAGAAGTTTTCCGCTGGACGCGCGAGCAGCGCGGCGTCACGATCGAGATCGGCGTCACGCCGCTCGACTTCGAGCTGATCGGCGAGTGCGTGCAGCAGCTCTGGCTTTCGCAGTCGGAGCCCACCGACTTTGTGACCTTTGCACTGCAGCCGAAGGCGAAGACTGCGATGCCTGGCGTAGCCCGACTTCGCTTTGCGCTCTACTATCGCAATCATCTGATTCAGTCGTTTCGCATGGCGCTGCTCCTGGACAGCGTTCCGGCCGCTCCGAACGCGCTCGCCGATGTTCTCGGCCTGGATCGCAGCGATGATGCCGCCGGATTCGTATGGGGATCGCGTCTCGAGTACGCGAACGTCGCATCACTCGCCGATCCGAAAGCGCTGCCCGCTCGTTCGCTCACGATCATCGCCAACGAAAGCGCCGGCGAAGACGTGATCACCGCGAAGGCCGACGATTGCTTCGACGTTGCTGTGGCCAGCTCATTCACGACGCTCGTCGAAAACGCCCGGCTCGCGCTGAAGAAAGCGTCGGTCACCAACAACGGCAGGTACCGCTACTACCAGAAGAACATGGGCACGCCGGCCGATCTCGAAGGAGCGATGATCGATCTGGCCGAGGCGGGGTGGGCGGCGTACGCGACATTCTTTCAGGACAAGAAATGCAGGGAGGGACTTCGCGACAAGCTGGAGGCCGACAAGTCCGTCGTCGAGACCGCGCACATCGATCTGACGAAGGTCATTCCGTGGTCGCTGATGTACGACCGCACGTTCGACCGAAAGCATGAGCACTACGACAATCCGGCAGATCCCGCCGCGCTGCCGGTGCCGGTGAGCGTGGGCTTCTGCCCGGGCGGTCTCCCCGATCAGAATGGCAAGATGCCGCCCGGCGTCTGCGGCACGGCACCCGGCTGCCTCATTAACGCGCTGGACAACGCGGAGCGCCGGAAGAAAGGGGAGCCGATCTACTGTCCCGAGACCGTGGCCTGCGCGCGCAACTTCTGGGGCTTCAAGTATCAGATCGAAGCGCCGGCACAACAGGTGAAGGCGAACGGGAAGCCTGTTGCGGCGGCGTCATCGATCCGCGTCACCGCGCCGGCCAAGGTCTTCGTGGCGATGAATCGCCATCTCTCCTTTTTCTCCGATCACGAAAAGGAGATTCGCGCTGCGATCGCCAACGCGAACCCGCAAGCGTCGCTGGCCGTCGATCCGGTTCCCGATCGCTACAGCAAAATCAAAGCGATCCTCGGCGGTGATCCGCAGGCGGCGGTCATCTATTTCTACTGTCATGGCCGAGGAGAGCAGAAACAGCCGAATGCGCCGGCGTTGCTGTCAGCGCTCGACTTCGGAAAGGAAGCGGCCGACGGCGAATTGCTGACCGGCGTCGATTTCGACGGCGGCGACTGGTCCGGCGCGCCGCTCGTATTCATGAACGGCTGCGGCACCGCCGGTTTCACCGACGCCGCGCCCTCCGATCTGGTGACGCGCTTCATTCAGGGACGGAAAGCGTCCGCCGTGATCGGAACCGAGGTGACGATCTGGGAACTGCTGGCAGGGGAGATGGCGAACCTGTTCCTGTCGCGATTCCTCGGCGGAGCGCCCGCCGGTCTGGCACTCCTACAAGCGCGCCGCGCGCTGCTCGGAAAATACAATCCGCTGGGCCTCGTGTACACGCTGTACGGAAGCGCGAATCTGAGGATGGAGTATGAGGAGGCGGGGAAGGGGTAGTATCAAAACCGTGAGCTCATTCGGCAGTCCGGAGAGCGCCGGGCGGCTAACTTGGCGCTGCACCACGCATGGAGCAGAAGAATATGATCGAGCCCATTCCCGAGACGCGCCTTCGCTATCGGGAGCTCGTCATCGGTATCGGCTTGCTGGCCGCTTTCGTGCTCGTGCTCGCAAACTGGTCGCATCCGGTTGTCCGCCTGGAGCCTGCGTGGATCAATCCTCCGGCGCTCCTGACTGCGTTCACGCTGCCATGGCTGGCCACCGTCTCGCTAATGAAAGCGGTTCGGACGGCATGGGATCGGGTCTTGATGGTCTGTGTGCTCCTGCCGTTCACGCTCTACACGCTCACGTGCGGACCGTTCATCGGCATGGAGGCGGTCGACTCGCTGCGCGATCGATCCAACCCAGGTTTCGAATTCGTTCGCTCCGAGGCCGTGTTTCCCGGCCGCATCTCCCTCTATCGAACCAACGGAGGAGCGACAACCTCGTTTGGCATTGCCGTACGGCATGAGTTGCGCATCGTCCCGGGCGTTGTGCTGGTCCGTGAACTGGAGGGCTTTTATCCCGCGTTTGATGGAACCGTGGCTGTTCTCTCGCCCAACCGGGTTCGCGTCACGGTTCCAGGATACGAGGGGCAGCGTCCCGATCCCGAGACAAGGGAGTACCGCCTTCGCCGGTTTGTCTACTTCTGAGCGGCGGACCCTACGTGAATTGAAAGCCTAACGTGGCGTTGCACCGAGCACGAAAGGCCACCTGCTACGTCTTCGCTGCGCTACACTCTGGTGTCGCGGCTCGAACCCCTTGCGGCTGTCTACGACATATGAAGCTCGATTCCCTGTGGCTCAGCGATCCCATCGGCGAGGCAGAGAAGCGCGCCGGGAAACGCACCATTCGCAGCGTTCGAATCATCGAGGATGCACGGAGCACGCTGGTTCAGTGCGGTCCCACCCGCGTCGCTTCGGCGTTCAGCGCCGGCTTTGCTCTCTTCGTGATCCTGTCCTTCGTAACGTGTGTCATCGGTTCCGCAAATTCGTTGTGGCTTCTTCTTGCAGTTGTCGGGCTGGTCGGTACGGCTGTCATTCGTTCGGCCCGCGAGTCGGTAATTGTCACGACTGCGGAGATCCGCATCAGCAGAGGGCTCCGCCCCTTCCGCAAGACGGTCATCATACGGACCGCTTCCGTCCGGTCAGTCCAGGTCGGAGCGTTCCGAGACGCCTCATGGGATCCTCACGTGGAGATACGGACGGCAGACCGTACATTTCGGTTTGCCGCCGGCGTTTCCGAAGGTAGCGCGCGGCAGATTGTGCAAGCGATTCGTCGCTGGATACCGGGCGTGTAACGAGGCGCTGCACTTGCCGTGGCGCGCCGCATGCTGCATCCGGACTCCGGTACCATGCCGTCCGCGCCGGTGACTTTAGGGATGTAAGGCGGCTGACATCCATGCGAGAGCCAAATGATTGGCGGCTGAGAAACCAACTTACCTATCTCAAAGGCGTCGTCCTGGAGTGGCGGCCATACCGAGCATTTCGCGAGGGTTGGGAGCACGACCACTGCGAATTCTGCTGGGATAAGTTCGCCGAGGGTGACGATGCGGACGTTCTGCACGCGGGTTACGCAACGGCGGATGAATTGAGATGGATATGCGCCACCTGTTTTGCGGACTTTAAGGACCTTTTTGCATGGGTGGTGGTGGCAGAGCAACTGCCAGGCGGCCGCACTTGCTAAAGCGGGCAGCCTGACGACATCAGCCTGGTGGCCAGCCTTCGTTCTGAATTCCGCTATTGTTGCAGACGTTTGGCAACCTGCGTCGCGAAGAATCGTCACACAGACATGCGAAAAAAGAATGGCATCGGGTTCCAAGTCATCACCATTGTGATCTTCGGGCTACTCTTCGCGAGCCGCGGGTATGGCACGTCGCAGGCTCCGGACATTCTGGAGTACGGCGGAAAGACGTATTCCGTTCACACCAATCCTTTGTCGGGATATCTCGAAACGCACCCGAACCTTCTTCCGAAACCGGAGGTTGTATCGAGTGGCCTGTGGCGCGGGTACATCGCGACCTGGTCCCTCGGGAAAGATCATCTATTTCTGAAAGACGTTCGCGTTCCGACAGCGGCGTATATGGATTCCGGCGTGTCCGAGGAGAAGCAATTCAAGTCTGTGATGAAGAATCTCTTCGGTGAGACCGGACCCCGGGTTGCGACGTGGTTTACGGGTCACCTGATCGTGCCGACCGGGACGCTCGTCAAATACGTTCACATGGGATACGGATCGACGTACTCGTCCTATCTTGTCGCGACGGTTGTGAGCGGCGCAGTGCGAGAAGCACGCAACCTCAATCAAAATGAGTTCGAGACATTTCGCCGTTCGCAGTTCGAGTCGTTCAAAGCAACTCCGGCCTATGCGCGTGCGAAAGCGGAAGTGAAACGCGACGACAAGGCGATGGCGGACTCAATGGTGGATGACTTTCTCTTCGGCTATTACTCGGAAGAATTCCTGTCGCGGATTTTCGAGCCGGCGCCGCACTAGCTAGCGGCCGGCCCGTCCGCCTGGACGGATCAGCAGGCGGCGGGCGGACACTGGGCTGGCGGTTCGTTCTTGGGGCATCGAGCAGCATGTTCCATGGGCGCTTGCGCGGGATTGCAACGCGCTTGGGACTCGTCGGCGACGACGATGTTCCGAGAGACACGCATGCTGCGTTGGCGGCTGCGATACACTTTCGCGTGCGGATCCGAGTAGGTGAGCCTGGGATCTGCTGGTGGCCGGTCCAGAGTGCACGTCACATTCGAACACGTCGTCGGAATCGTCTTACTGGCCGTCGGTACGGCGGTTGTGGCCTGGTCCGTTTGGGAACTGGTACAGGCAATCAGCAGCTCCCGATGGTTGCAAACCGAGGGTGTGATCCTGGTTTCTGACCTGCAGCGAACGCGAGATGCGGAGGGCGGTTACTCGTACCGGCCTGAAATCTCGTACAGGTACCAGGTTGGCGGTAGTGAGTTTGTTGCCTCCCGTTACAAGTTCGGCGCTGGCATGTCACTCAGCTGGTCAGGTCCGGCGGCGCGTGCTACCCAAAAATTTCCGATAGGCTCACGGGTTACGGTCTTCTATGACCCGGCCGACCCACAAGAGGCCGTTTTGGAGAGTGGTGTCACGTCACTCGTATGGCTATCGCTGGCCGGTGGAGCGATCTTCCTGGCACTCGGCTTCGGTGCGTTCTTTGCGAACATCTAACGCGGTGCTGCACCGGTGGCGGGCGAGCGAGGCGATCACGATTTGGCTACTATCGGGTCAGCGGCTTGGGCTCGAACGGCATGGAAGGATTCGGAGATGCAAATCACTCGTGCCGCTGCATGGATCCCGCGAAGGGTACACTTTGCGGCTGACTTGGGGATGAAGCCGTAAAACCTGGAGGAAGAATGACCGCTCGACAAGTACTCGTGGCTGCACTTGGCAGGTTCCTTCCGTCCATTGTCTTTCTGATGGCCGTTCCGCTCGTGGCGGAGCCGTTGATCCGTCATCAAAATGTCATGCAATCGCTTCGCTCGGTGTCTGTGCGGCTGGCAGTCGGTGAGCCGCTTCTCATCGTCGCCGGGTTCATCGCATTTCTGCTTGCCGTTCGTAGGCGCGTCCCGATTGTGGCCGTCGCGAGCGTCTGGCGTCACGTCGTTGCCGCCTTCCTCGCCGTCGTCGCCCTCGGCGTGACGTCCGTCTTCGCGCAGGGAGCGCATCTGCCCTTCATCATCGCGGCGTCGGTGTTTGCGGGCGCGTTTGCAGGAGGCGTCATGTTCGGGCTGAGCACTCGACGTCCGGATGCCGCGCTATCCGACGCGGTCTAACTCGCCACTGCACCTGACGGTGAGCCATGACCTGCTGCATCTCGAGTGCGGTGCGGTGTCGGTTCGTGTCGGGATTTGACTGCGTGCAAGCGTGGCTGTCCATTCGAGATGAGGTCAGTTGCGCCTTCAGGATGTCCTTCATGACCCTGGTTTTGCGCGGACCGTAGTAGTCTTCGTGCGCGTCCCGGGTCCCCACCTAAGAAGATGCGTGACGTCCTAATCCTTCCGCAGTGAGCAATCCATGAGCCCATCCCCTGGTGAGTTTTCTACGCCTGTCGCACAGCCCGACCCCGACGTCCACTACCGGGACCGAGTGCGGGTAAGCATTCTCCTCGGGATTCTCTGTCTGCTGGTCTACAACGCCAACCTGCGGTCGATCACTGCCGGCGACACGTACCCGGCGCGCTACCTGCCGTTCGCCATCGTGCGGCACCACACCCTGTTTCTCGATCCGGTCGCGAAGTTCGCTGCGCAGGGACGAGGCGATGGAGCGTTCTGGATGCTGCGCCGGCCCGGCGGCCACATCATCTCGCTGTATCCGGTGGTGACGCCGTTGCTCATCGCGCCGTTCTATCTTCCCGCGGTTGCCTATCTGTACGTGCAGCATTCGACGGACGCGCAGCTCGATCGCATGGCGAGGGTCATGGAGAAACTCTCCGCATCATTTCTGGCGGCGCTCTCCGCCTCGTTGCTCTACCTGCTGCTGCTGCGACGGGCGAAGCCGGCGATCGCGCTGCTGCTCACGCTGGCGTATGCCTTTGGCACCACGACTTGGGTGATCAGCAGCCAAGCTCTGTGGCCGCACGGGGTGGCCGAAGTGCTGGTGATCGGCGCGCTGCTGCTCCTCACCGCCACGAGCACCGCGCCGCGGGTGTTTGCGGCGGGGTTGCTGCTCGGGCTCATTGGGAGCAACCGTCCGCCGGATGTCATTCTCGCCGCCGCACTCGGCGCGTACGGACTCTATTGGGCGGGCCGGCGACTGGCGCCACTCCTCGTTGCCGCAGCGGCGCTGCCGATCGTCGCGGTGCTGTTCTATAACCTCAATGTCGTAGGAAATGTCGCCGGCGGTTATGGCCTCGTCGGTAAGACGAAATTTTTCACGCACGCCTTGCTGCCTGGCATCGGCGGACTGCTGGTCAGCCCGACTCGGGGACTGCTCGTTTTCTCACCGTTCCTCATCTTCCTGCTGCTGGCCTGGCGGTACCTGCCGCGTGGCCGCGACGAGCGCGCACTCACCTTGGCGATGGGCGCCGGAATCGCCGTTCAGATCCTGCTCTACGCCAAGACCGATTGGCGAGGCGGCCTCTCCTGGGGACCGCGCTACATGACCGATCTTCTACCGCTCCTCATGTGGATGCTCGTGCCGATTGTCACGGCGCTCCGCGGTGTGGGACGCGCGCTCTTCCTCCTCGCGGTCATCGTTTCCGTCGCCATCGAGGCCATCGGCGCGTTCTCGTACACATGGTCGATCGATCTGCCGATTTACGCCGCGGACCACGATCTGTACACGAACGACATGATCGCGGCGTGGCAATGCCGGAACGCGCCCTTCATCACATCCCTGAAACAAGGTTGGGTCCCGGCAGACTTCGCGGCCGTGCGCGGCAGTTTCGACGCGATCGAGTCCGAAGGACGCGCGACCTCCGCGGTCAACGCGGGGCAGGAAGCTACTGCCACCGGCTGGACGCTTGTCGGCCATGCAACTCCGTGGCAGGTTGCAGTCACCATCGACAGGCGTCAGCCGGTGGGCTCCCGTACGTTTACCGATCGGCCCGACGTCCGTGATGCACTGCATGAGACGAACCCCTGCGGCTGGCGTGTGACCATCTCCACGGCGGGCCTCGCTCCCGGCGTGCACCACTTGTCGGTCATGGTCTGGGCCAGCGAGAAAGGGGAGGGACACTATCTGGCAGAGCGCGAGTTGACACTCCTCGCGGCACCAGCGAGCGGCTCTCCGCCAAACGCTGCTGCGTCACGCCCGGCCAACGTTGCGGATGGGACCGCGGATGACGGTCTCCGCGTGGACTTTGCGAAGGCGACAGCACGACTGCGCGAGCATCAGCAGCCGCAAGGTTACTGGCTCACTCAATATACGAACGCGACGCGCTTTCACGAACCGCATCCGGAGATGAACACCTTTCTGACCGCGCTACTCGTCGATTTGCTCAATCCTCTTCCCGCGTCCAGCGGTCTTCAAGAGAGTCTGCGACGCGCCCGGCGACATCTCACGAGCCAGATCGAGCCGGGCGGACTGGTGCGCTATCACGGCCTTCCCGACGCTCCCGGCATCGGCACCCTCGGCTGCGTCATTACTCCAGATACCGACGACACCGCGCTCGTTTGGCGGATCGCTCCTCATCAGAACCGCAGCCTGCTCACCACTGCGCTGACGACCATCGACCGCTATCGCACGCGCGAGGGACTTTACCGCTCGTGGCTCGCTCCACGCGATGCATTCCAATGCCTCGATCCCGGCAACGATCCGAATCCTGCCGACATCGCCATCCAGATGCACATGCTGCTGCTTCTATCCGAAGTCCGGCCGGCCGCCGGCCGCGCCTTATGTGAAGCTCTTCGTCCCCTCGTCGATGAAGATCGGATCTGGGTCTACTACCGAAAGACGCCGCTGATCCCGATCCTTCGACTGCCCGATCTCCGTCGAGCCGGCTGCGCGTTGGAGCTGCCCGAGTCGCGCATGCGCAGCGACGTGGAAGGACAGCAGAGATGGTTGTCCGTTGCGCGTCTGATGACCGCAGAAGCATCGACGCCCGACGTCGCACTCATCCGCGCGATTCTTCGCGAGCTCGCCCGGGACGACTTTGCACTGATCCGAACGAATCCGCCGCTGCTGTACCACAACGATCTCACCGCCTCGGTCTCCCGATATTACTGGTCCGAGGACGTGGGCTATGCACTCTGGTTAAGGCTGCAAAAGGAATATGAGCTCCACACTCGTCCCAACTCCAACTAAGACCGCAGCGCTTCGTTATTTTTCCTGCCTGCGGCCGCAGGACATCTTCGTCCTGCAAGGCCCGCCGCTGCTCGGCGCGTTGTTCGCGCTGCGCCATTTTGGGATGTACAGCATCGCGTCGCTGGCGATTCTGATGATCGCCAACGTCCTGCTGGTGGCGCACATCTTCATGCTCAACGACTGGTCAGGCCTGACGGACGATCTCGCCGACGCGAATAAGTCGGCCCGCGTGTTCACGGCAAGAGGTGTCGAGCCGAAGGAGATGGCAGGCCTGACCGCGCGCTTTCTGATCGTAAGTCTCCTTCTTTTCAGCCGTCTCGGACCGATCACACTCGCTCTGGCGTTGGGCATTGCCACCTTAAGCGCGCTCTATTCTCTGCCCCGATTCCATTGGAAGGGGAGACCTCTTCTCAACTCGGCGACCCATCTCGCCGGCGGAGTCCTGCACTTCCTCCTCGGCTACTCGTTGGGAGGGGGTGTCGACCGTCGCGGGCTCGCGATCGCCACGTTCTTCGCGCTGATCTTTGTGGCCGGACATCTCACGCAGGAAATCCGCGATCACGACGGGGACGCGGTCAATGACATCAAGACCAATGCGGTGATCTTCGGGCCGCGCCGCACGTTCGCGGCGAGTCTGGCCTTCTTCGCGCTGGCCCAGATTCTCCTGCTCGTGCTTGCGATCGAGGGAATCCTTCCGCACTCGCTCGCGGCACTCGTGCTGCTCTATCCCGTGCAGCTGTACTGGTCGCGCAGAGCTCTCCGCGAGGGTCTCCACTACGCGAGCATTAGCCGCCTGCAGACACGCTACCGAATGCTGTATGCGCTGGTCGGGGCGGCGATGGTGGCGTCGTTGCTCGTTCCAGCGTTGATTCGATAATGAACTGATTGCGGTCGGTGTCGCGGAACGCGTGACGGGGATCGGATCGTGCCGGCAAGCGTCACATACAATCGCGGGCCATGCTTCCGCTCCTGGCGTTGTGTTTTCTTGCGGCAGATGATCCGCAAACGCCGAAAGCCGCGGATACGATTGTCGTCACGGCGACGAATACTCCGTCGCGGCTGGGCGATGCGCCCGCGAGCGTGGTGGTGATCTCCCGAGAAACGCTGGCAACGACCGCGGCAGCGACGACGGACGATGCATTGCGCCAAGTTCCCGGCTTCACGCTGTTCCGTCGCTCCGGCAGCCGCAGCGCAAATCCGACTTCGCAGGGCGTGTCGCTGCGCGGGATCGGCGCCAGCGGCGCATCGCGTGCGCTCGTGCTCGATGATGGCATTCCACTCAACGATCCGTTCGGCGGATGGGTTTATTGGAATCGCGTGCCGCGTGAATCGATCGCGCAAGTCGAAGTCATGCGTGGCGGGGCCTCGGATTTGTACGGCAGTGGTGCGATGGGTGGTGTCGTGCAATTCATCCGGCGCAGGTCCGCTGTTGATGACGTCGCATTCGATGCCAGCGGCGGCAGCGAGCGAACAGGAACCGCGTCGCTGTTCGCGTCGATGAACCGCGGCGATTGGAGCGGAAGCCTTGCCGCCGGCTGGTTGACGATGGACGGCTACATTCTCGTGCAGCCGTCGCAGCGAGGCGCGGTCGACATCGATGCCGGCACACGCGATTCGACGATCGATTTCACGTTGCGCCGCGCCGGATCGTTCATGCGCCTTTCGCACTATGCCGAGTCGCGCAGCAACGGAACACCGTTGCAGATCAATGACACGGAGATTCGCGCGATCGCGGCGGGTTCTGATTTTCGCGTCGCTTCCGGATCGCTGATTGTGCGCGCGTATGGCACCGATCAGGAGTATCACCAGACGTTCTCCGCGATCGCGGCGGACCGCAACAGCGAGCGGCTCACGGTCGATCAGCGCGTGCCGTCGACGGGTCGCGGCGGGACCGTGCAGTGGTTCTCATCGGTCGGCAGGAACGTCATCGTCGCCGGTGCCGACCTGCGGCAGGTGCGCGGCGCAAGCAACGAGCTGCAATACGCGGTCAACGGGCGAGTCACACCGTCGCGCGTCTCCGGACGGCAGAACGATGGCGCCGCGTACATCGAGGATGTGACGACGTTGTCCTCGCGCGTCACACTGGCGGGCGGTATCCGCTTCGACTCCTGGCGCAACTTCGATGCCGATCGCAACGGCGTGGAGCTCGCCGATCGCAGCGACCACGCCTGGAGTCCTCGACTCACGCTTCTCATCCACGCCTCCGATCGGCTCACGCTCACCGCGGCCGCGTATCGCGCCTTCCGCGCGCCGTCGCTCAACGAGCTCTATCGCAACTTCCGCGTCGGCAATGTGCAGACGCTGGCGAATGAATCGCTCGGCGCCGAACATCTTTCGGCATTCGAGCTTGGTGCGCGGAGTGGACCGCTGCGCGTAACACTGTTCTCGATGACGACGGACGACACGATCGCCAACGTCACGCTGTCGACGACTCCCGCGCTCATCACGCGCCAGCGCCGCAACCTCGGCAGCAGCCGGTCGCGGGGAGCGGAGGTTGATGTGGAGCAGCGTTTGTCGCATGGCTGGCGGCTTTCCGCTGGATATCTGCTCTGCGATGCGCGTGTGATAAATGGTGATCTCGCCGGCAAGCGGCTGCCGCAAGTTCCTCGCAACACGGCCACGATGCAGCTCGCGTTCAATGCGATTCGCGGCAGTGTGGGGATGCAGGCACGCTGGTCGTCGATGCAGTTCGACGACGATCTGAATCAGCTTCCGCTGCGCAGTTACGCAGTCGCCGATCTGTTTGCGTCGTATCCGATCGCGCCTCGACTCGACGTCATGTTCGCCGTAGAAAACGCGGCGAACCGGCGCGTCGAAGTCAGCGCCACGCCGGTGATTACGCTTGCGACACCGCGTACGGCCCGGCTTGGCGTTCGCTACACAAACCGGTGACAGTTTCTCTAGCCTTCCATTAATACAAGCGAGAAGCTGGAAAAGTCGTGATCACGTGTGGTGTGATGGCCGGCGAGGAGGCCACTTATGCGCCGGATTCTCATCATCATCGCTCTCACGGTCCTTTCCCTCGTCGCATCCACTGCTCTCGGACAGACTCTTGGAGCGGTACTCACCGGTTCGCAGGAGGTGCCGCCGACGACTACTCCCGGTTTCGGGAACGCTACGGTGACGTTCGACTCGACGCGTGCGAACATCACCGTCACGATCACGGCCGCCAACCTTGGCGCCGCGATCAACAACTTCCACATTCACAAACAAGTGGCGGGGGTTGCCGGCGCTGTGGTCGTTGATCTGATTGGACAGGGCGGGGTATTTACCAACGGCACGATGACTGTGACGACGCCGATCAGCGCCACTACGGCGCAGGAGATGCTGCAGAACCCAGCCAACTTCTATGTGAACGTCCACACGACGCAGTTCCCGGGCGGCGCAATTCGCGGCCAGCTCGCGTATGTGAGTGGCGGTCCGATCAACTATGCCGCGGAGTTGCGGCCTGCCAACGAGGTCCCGCCGAACCCCAGCGCCTCGTTCGGAAGCTCCCTCGTGACGCTCGATCTGGTCAACAACACCATCGCTTGGGAAGCCGACGGCAGCGGAATCGGCAACGCGACTGTGTCGCACATTCATCGTGGCTCGTCGACGGTGTCTGGGCCAGTGATCATTAACTTCGCACTCTCGTCCACTGCGATCCCCGGCGGCCGCACGAACGGATCGGCGACGATCGCATCGCAGCAGAGCGGCAATTTTCTGGCCTCGGATCTCGTCGCGCTGGGAAGCGCATCGACCGCGAACGGCTATTACGTGAACATTCACTCGTCCGCGTTCGGTGGCGGCGAGATGCGCGGGCAACTCGTCCCGGCGAACGAATACGACATTCCCGTAGCAGGGCGCGTGACGAACGGCCTCGGTCAGACATTCGTCACCGACGTGCGCGTCTTCAATCCGTCGTACACCGCATCGGCGACGGCGCTGATCGAGTACCTGACCGGTGGCGCCACCGCGGCCGCCGCTACGGTCGTCAATCTCGCGCCCCGAGGGACGGCGGTTCTCGACGACATCGGCGGATCGGCGTTGCTCAACGTCAACGGAAGCGTCGGTGCGCTGCGTGTCTCGAGCGCAACACAACTGGCGGTGACCTCGCGCATTTATGCCGATCTTCGTGCGACCGGGAAGGGCACACTAGGACAATTTGTCCCGGCGCAGAATCGCGCGGCAGCTCTCCGCCGCGGAGTCCTTCCGCAGTTGTCCAACCACGCAGATCTCAGCAGCGGATTCAGAACCAATGTCGGATTCTTCAACCCGAGCTCGGGATCATCGGGCGTGGCGGGATCGGGAACGGTGACGGTGCGTCTCGAGCTGCGCGACGGCGCTGGAACGCTCGTCGGACAAAACACGATTGTGTTGCAGCCCTTGTCGCAGCAGCAGAACTCGATCGGAACGTACTTCCCCGGCGTCGATCTGTCGAACGCGGCCAACCTGACGTTGAGCTTCGATGCGGGCGCGCCGGTCTTTGCGTACGCGGCCGTCAACGACAACGTTTCCGCCGATTCGATCTGTGTCATCGCGCAGCCGGATAGCGGCATCGCAGCGAATTGACAATCATCAACTGGGAGGGCAGCGCGCCGTTGCCCTCCCATTCCGCTCGGTTACAGGCGAGTGTTGAAATCGATCGTCAGCGTTGGCCGCGTCGACGCCGGAACGACTTCACGGCTATCGAACCGCTTGGCCGTCTTCGTTTCTCCTTCGTTCCCGATGACGATCCAGCCAAAGTTCGTTGATGGATGATCGAGCCAGTCCTGTACACGCGCGGTCATCGTGGCCGATGAGCCCCAGGTGAAATCGCCGAACGCAGCGGCAACGGTAGAGTCGGCCGCGGCAGCGAAATCACCTCCAGGCGTCGTCCATCGCCGATCGGGGAAGAACGTGTGAATCCACGTGGCGTCTCCCGGCTGTGGTGGGCTTCCACCACCATCTCGCGCAGCTCCCGAGTCCGAGGAACCCTGACCCCAATCGGCAGTAACGCGGTGCAGTTCCATCAGCTCCGTGCCGGCGACGCTTTGCGACTCGTGAAGTACGAGAGTGACGTGCGTGATCGTGCTTCCCGGCGGAATCGCCGCAGCGACATCAAACGCGATGAGCGCTCGCCGAAGCTGAAACCCCGCCGTTGTGCCGGCGAAGAGATGGATACCCGCGCCGTTGGAAAGGGACCCGTCGGAAGTCTGAAAGAGCGTGTTGTCCTTGAACGGTGTCAGAACGACCGTTTTCGACACGATGGGTGACGAAGGAGGCCGAGCGGCCCGGCGCCGGGCCGGGGGCGCCGTCGTCTGGCCCAGAACGGGTAGAGCGCGTTCTTGTGCGGCCACCACCAGCGCAAGGACAAGAACGAAATCAGAACGAGGTCGCAGCCGCATCGGCCTAGGTTAGCCGATCGTGAATCTCCTGTTCGTTTCGAAACGATGACCAAGCAGCAACTGGCCTGATCCGTTACTCTCTTGGATCGAATGTCCTGGCGCATTGACAAACAAGCGAACGGAAAGTTCGCCATCTACTCCAGCCGCGTCGATGATTACATCGTCATCGACGCCGACGAAGCGGAAATCGAGCGGATCTATGCGGAGAAAGGCGTCAAGGTCTACCTTGCCAGCGCCCGCGCCCAGATGACGACGCGCGTCACGCCGGTTGCTCCCGCGGGTGAAACGAAGATCGAGGCCAGCCGCTCGCGCGGCAGTACGCCGAAAGAAGGCGTTGTGCCGATCGGGGTGACTGGGTTCACAATGAGTGATGAGTAGATTTGCCAGGGTTTGAAAAGCGGAATGTTGAATGTTCAATGTTGAATGTTGAATGTGAATGGTGAATGGTGAATGGAATCTTTCGCGAGAACGATTGGCGCGGAGGGCCAGCCGCTTTCAAGAACGTATGTATTTAACATTCAACATTTAACATTCAACATTAAACATTCCGCTTTTCAGAACCCATGCCCGCGCCGGTCCTCGATTTCTCTCCTGTCGCCGTGACGTTTCAGGCGATCGGTACCCTCCTGCTCGCGCTCGTTCTGGGGCAGATCGCGCGAACGTTCGGATGGCGTTACGTGCAGCGATGGGCGTGGGCGTTCGTGGCGATGTTCCTGGCCATCGCCGCGGTGCGCATCTTCATCGCCACCGCGCGGCCGTGGCCGTGGTGGCTCGCGTACCTGCTCGTGCAGTGGGTGTTTCTTGCGCTCCTCTTCGCCGGCTGCCGCGATCTCGTCGACGATCCCTTTCCCTTCAAGCTCCTCGGCTACGCCGCGCCGCTGGCACTGGCCGCTGCGATTCTGATCGTCGTCGCAGCGCCCGACTTCGCTGCGCTATTCATGATCGAAGCGGGCATCATCAGCATCGTCGTGTCGGTCTGCTTCGTCATCGTCGGACGGATCACGCAACGAACCGTGGGCTGGCAACTGATGCGGATCTCGCTCGCGCTGATTGCGATTCTCTACGCGGCGTACGTTCCGCTCTATGCGATGTCGCGGCGCGGCATCACGGTCCCGTATCTCGACTCCTCCTCGCTCGCCGATCTTCTGGCGTTGGTGCTGCTCGGGTTCAGTATGGTGCTCCTCGCAACGGAGGGCGCACGCCGCGAGCTGACCGATGCCGTCATGGCGCTACAAGTGGCGCGCGATCAACTGGCCATCAAGGCGAACACCGATCCGCTCACGGACGCATTGTCGCGTCACGCGTTCCACTCCATGCCCCGCGAGATGAGCGGCACCGTGGTCATGGTCGACGTCGACCGTCTCAAGCGCATCAACGACGCCGAGGGACACGCGGCCGGCGACGAGGCGATCCGCGCCGTCGCCAACGCCATCCGTGCCCGCGTCCGCGCCGACGATCTGGTCTTCCGCTGGGGCGGCGACGAGTTCCTGATCGTGATGCCGCAACTACCGCTCGATTTCGTGATGCAGAGATTCGCCGCGCTCGACCGCGCGATCACGACCCCGCGCGGCACGACGCTCACCGTCTCCTGGGGCGCCGCCGCATTCGCGGACGCGCATCAACTCGACGAAGCGATCCGCGCCGCGGATCGGGCGATGTATGAGAGGAAGGGAGTGGAGAGGGTGGGGTGATGGCCTCGTTGTTATGAAGTCGGATTGGCCGGGCGAAGGGCGTTCCTGATGTAGCCGACTGCATCCGTGAAGTTCGAGACGAACTTGCAGCCAACGCCAGAGAGCTCATCAAAAACCGCGGGGTTGTTGAACGCTTTGGAATCCTGGCTGACGAAACATTTCCGTTCAGCACTGTTCTCGGCATGGGATCTTACCGAAGCGAGAACGAGAGCATCCTCTGGTTTTAGCGAATAGCTGAGTTCATGGAAACGGGACATGCGAATTACTTCGTTGGTTAGAGGAATGAGGATGCCATCCTTTTCCACAGCTTCGATCGCTGCTTCCAATCTTTCTCGCGTTTCTTCGCTGCCCGATGCAAAGGCGGTCACGAGATCTTTCGATTGTTTGTTCAACTCGCGGAAGGTCTCCGAGCGCGAGATTTCACGGATGTGCTTCTGGAGCGACTTCTGAAACTCTTGACGCTCCGACGCGCGGCGATACAACGCGAATCGTGCCTCCGCAGCAGAGAAAGCCGGCAATGCAAGCATGATCGTTCGGGCTCTTGCGTAACCGAGGATCGACTGGCAGCTATCGCATCTCTCCTGAAGGTAGGCGAGCTCGAGGAGAAAGTTTGTTTCGACGTAGACAATCACGCGGCGAGATTCAGTCGAATGGAGGCATCGCGAACGGCGTCGGCGAGTCCGGACCGCACCAGCCACTCTGATTCCGGCAGCGTGCCGTCGACGAGCTCACCCAACCAAGCTTGAATCAGTAGCTCGAAGCTGCTCTTGTGGAGTGTATGGAGCGGGCGATTGAGTCTCGACAGATAAGGGCGTAGCTCCGTCGCGGTGTCGGCCTCAAAATCGGGATTCCCAGCGCCCGATGTCGGACGGCGCCACAGATACAAATGGTCCTGCAGCGCTAGTAGAAAATACTCGGTCGGCGGTATTTCGCGGTTTGCGAGGATATTGTGCAGAAAACGCGCCGCCCACTCGGGAGAGGGTGCGGGCGTATTGCTGGCCTCGACAAGAAGCTGGATTCCATGCCCGGGCTTCTCGACAGTGAAGTCGACGATTGAACGATCTTCAGACATTCCGTACATATTCTACTCGCACTTTGAATGATGAGCTAAACACGTCTCCTCGACCTCGCCGCGAGCTTTTCCGTCTCCACCCACGGCTCGATATTCGGCGCGGTGCAGCGCGGAATCTTCTCGCCGAGGACTTCTTCGATCTGGCGGACCATGGGGATGTCCTGCCATGACGCAATCGTCGATACGATGCCGAGGGCGGCGCCGCGAGCGGTGCGGCCGGCGCGATGAACGTAGTCGTCGACATTCTCGGGGATGTCGAAGTTGATGACGTGCTCGATGCCGGGGATGTCGATGCCGCGGCCGGCGATGTCGGTGGCGACAAGGATGCGATGTTGCCCCTGGCGGAATCCAGCCAGCGCTTCGACGCGGCGTCCCTGCGAACGGTCGGCGTGAATGCGCGACACCGGATGTCCGCGCCGCTGGAGGATGTGGTACAGCCACTCGGCGTCGATTTTCCTCCGCACGAACACGAGCGTTGTTCCCAACTCCTCGGTGAGCAGCGTGATCAGGCAGTTCCGCTTGTCTTCCTCTTTGACGAGATAAAGGCGGTGCGTGATGCCTTCCGCCGCGCCGCCGACGGGGGTAATGTCGATGCGCACGGGATCGCGCATGAAGTCTTTGGCGATCATCTCGATCGAGTCGGGCATCGTGGCCGAGAACATCATCGTGCGGCGATTGCGCGGGAGCAGGCGCAGGATCTCGCGCATCTGCGGGAGGAAGCCGAGGTCGAGCATGTGATCCGCTTCGTCGAGAACGAGCTCTTCGATCGCGTCGAGCTTCACGTGCCGCTGCCGGACGTGATCGAGAAGGCGGCCCGGCGTGGCGACGATGATGTCGGGCTCGTTACGCAGCGCATCAGTCTGCGGCTGCATCTTCACGCCGCCGATCACACATGCGGTCTTGAGCTCGTGATTGACGCCGAAGACATCGAGAAACGCTTTCGTCTGCAGCGCGATCTCGCGGGTCGGCGACAGAATGAGACCGCGCACCCCCCGGCCGTGCGTCAGGCGCTCAGCGAGCGGCAGGCAGAACGCGGCCGTCTTGCCCGAGCCAGTCTGCGCGAGGCCGATGACGTCTTTTCCCGAGAGCGCCAGCGGAATCGCCTCGGCCTGGATCGGCGTCGGATTCTGAAACCCGATCTTGTTGATGATGTCGAGGATCGGCGCGGAGAGGCCGAGGGAGGAGAAAGGCTTGTCGGTCGTTGAGACCGGATGTTGCGGGATCGCTAAAGAGACCATTCAGAAAAACACTTTCCTATAGATCGCGGCGTTGACCGCGATGACGAATGCGGCGATGGCGAATTCCATCGCGCGTGTAAGGCCCTGAGGGTAGATCACCGCGAAGATGTAATGCGCGATGAAGCCGCCATCATACCCAGCCGCGCCTGCTTTGCGCAGGAAGGCGTTCTCGATCTTCGTGAGCGGGCAAAGGAATCCGCCGAGCTCGATGATGGCTCCCCAAACCGCCGCCGGCAGATGCACCCACTTCATCACCGGCCAGCGAAGGGCGAGAAATCCGCCGAGGATGACGAAGAGGATGAAGCCGAGGTGGAAGAGAGCGACGGCGATGGCGAGGGCCTGGTAGAGCATGCGTTTGTTTATGACGAACACCTGTCTGTCATCCTGAGCCGCCGAAGCCGCCCGCTCAATTCTTCGATCTCGCGCAGTACGTGCTCGGCGGCGAAGGACGGTCGAAGGACCACTTAATTCTGCGCTGGTGGAGAGTATTAAAAAACCTCGCGCAGAATCAGGGGGTCCTTCGATCGTCCTCCGCCGCGAAGCCTGCCGGTCGAAAACGTGGAGGCGCGGCTGCGGCGACTCAGGATGACAGATGTTTTTTCGCGAGGCGCAGAAACAGCGCACTCCTATACTTGCGTCCCATGAAACGGTTTTCTCTCCTCATTCTCTTCCTTACCGCCTGCGCGACCGCTCCTGCGCCACAACCTGCACCGCCGCCGCATGTTTCGGCGGAGCCAATTCACGTCATCATCGTCGGAACGACCGATCGGCATGGCTGGTATGACTCGCATCATGATTTGCGCAATGCTCCGGTATATGGCGGGCTGGCGATGTTCGGCGGGTACGTTGCAAATCTTCGCAGCAAACATCCGAGACAAGTCATCGTCGTCGATTCCGGCGATCTGTTCCAGGGGACGCTCGAGTCGAATCTCTTCGAAGGGGAGCCTGTCATCAAAGGGTACAACGCCGTGGGCTACAACGCGGCCGCGGTTGGCAATCACGAGTTCGACTACGGCCCGGTTGGCCCCGACTCCGTCGCGCATCTTCCCGGTCAGGATCCCCTCGGCGCGCTGAAGAAGAACGCCGCGAATGCGAAGTTCCCATTCCTTTCGGCGAACCTGACAGAGAAGGAGACTGGCAAAACGCCATCATGGGCGAAGCGCTACACGATGGTCGCGGCGGGCGGCGCGAAGGTCGGCATCATCGGACTGTCGACTCCCGATACGCCAAATGTAACGATGTCCGCAAACGTGGCGGCGTTGAGTTTCGGCGATCCGATCCCTGCGGCGATCAGTGCGGCGAAAGAGCTTCGCGCCGCCGGCGCCGACGCCGTCATCGTGATCGCGCACATGGGCGGACGCTGCAAGAACATCGACACGAATCCCGCGGACACATCGACGTGCGAGCACGATCAGGAAGCGATGCGATTCCTCAACGCGCTGCCGAAAGGAACGATCGACGCGTACTTCGCCGGCCACACGCATTCGCAGATGCGGCATTACATCAACGGCGTGGCCACGCTGCAGCCGTCGCCGTACGGCCGCGAGTTTTCGATGGTGGACTTGACGATCGACACGTCGAGCCACGCGGTGACGAAGACGGAGATGGCGCCGCTGACGATGGTCTGCGCGCAGGTCTACGATCACACCGAAACATGCGATCCGAAGAAAGCACCGGCCGGCGCCGCGCTCGTGCCGCGCGTTTTCGAAGGCGCTCCCGTCACCGAACTGGCGGGATTGAGCGACGTGTTCAAACCGTATCTGCAGCAGGTCTCCGCGAAACGGAATGAGGATACCGGCATCCGAACGACGGACAGGATCAAGCGCGCCTATTCCCGGGAGGCCGCGATCGGCGATCTCTTCACCGATGCGATGCGCGCGTACATGAAGACCGACATCGCCGTCATGAACTCCGGCGGCATCCGCACCGATTTGCCCGCCGGCACGATCCTCTACGCGAACATGTTCGATGTCTCGCCCTTCGACAATTTCCCGGCGATCGTAACGATGACAGGCGCGCAAATCCGTCAGATGGTAGATATGACGGCGATCGGCGGCGGCCGCGGAATCCTGCAGGCGAGCGGTATCCGCTACACGTTCGATGAAGCGCTCGACGCGGACAAACCAGGGCCGCAGCGTCATCGCCTGACAGCGATCACGCTCGCGGATGGACAGCCGCTCGATCCGAAGGCAACCTACCGCGTGGCGATGATCGACTTCCTCGTCACCGGCGGCGAGGGACTCGATGTCGTCATGAAGCAAATCCCCGACGCACAGAAAAAGATCGACTACACGCGCCCGATCCGCGATCTGCTGATCGATGCGATCAAAGCGATGCCGCAACCGATCGCGCCGAAGACCGACGGCCGGATTACGGTACTGAACCCGAAGGAGACGTCGGACTAGAAAAACGTAGGTCGGACTCTCCAGTCCGACTCATTGTCGCGGTACAAATGAAGTCCAGCCGCGAGAGCAGTCGGACTGGAGAGTCCGACCTACGTCAAACCGAAGCTTCGTGCTACGCCTTGAACTTGATCGTGCAGCCGAACGCGCGCGTGGTCTGATTCGACACGCTCTTCCCTGCAAGCAGCTCGTCGAGCGCGTTGGCGAGGCCGGTCGTCTTGCGCTCTTCGGGTTTGGCGCTGTCGTCGACGTAACCGCGATAGACGAGCTTGCCCTTGCCGTCGATCACGTAGATGTGCGGCGTGACGCGCGCGCCGTACGCATGCGCGATCGTGCTGTCGCCGTCTTTGAGGTAGGGATAGGGATAGCCCTTCGCTGCCGCCCGCGACTTCATCTCCGCCAGCGACTCCTCGGCGTACTGCGATTCGTCATTCGAATCGATTGCGTAGAAGGCGATTCCCTTCACCTGGTACTGCTTCGCCAGCTCGATGATGCGCGGCTCGAACGCTTTCGCGTACGGGCACTGGTTGCACGTGAAGACGACGACGGAGACCTTGCCGTCGCCGGGCTGAAACGCGACGGTCTTTCCGTCGACGGCATTGACGAGCGAGAACTTCGGTGCCGTCGCGCCGATCGACAGCTCCTCGGCATTCATGCACGCGACGGTAGAAATCAGAAGCAGAAGCGGAACAGCGAACCTGACAATGTTCTTCATCACATCCTCCTGAGCAGCTTGCGCAGCTCGGCAATTGTTGTTGTGCTCTTGATCGGGCCCTGATGCCGCCACACCTCGCGGCCCGCCGCATCGAACGCGATCGTCACGGGGATTTCCCCTTCGAAATGGTAGTAGCTGGAGAGGTCGTCGGCGTTGCCTTTGTAGTAAACATTCGTGTAACGGATTTTCTGACGGTCGAGAAACGCGGCGACGCTCTCTCGCTTCGCGCCGGGAATCATGTCGTCCATCGAAATGCCGGCCATCGACACTTCAGAACCGAATGCCGCGGCCACCGCGCGCAGCTCCGGCATCTCCGCGACGCAGGGGACGCACCACGTCGCCCAGATGTTCACGACGCGCAGCTTTGCGGTGCGTGGAAAGACCTCTTTGATTTTCGCGGGGACTTTGACGTCCCGCAGATCGGCGGCCGAGGCGGTGGTGCCGAGGAGAAGCGCGAGGATCAGAATCGCCGATCGCATCTGCATACGATCGCGGAACGCGTTGCGCGAGTGTGATATTCGACGGCACGGTTTCGATTTCGCGCGGCAAGCGGGGGTCTTTCTCCGCGTCCCCCGCGTCTCCGCGTGAAACGGTTCTAAGTCTTTTCCAATAGGTAATCGCCGAAAACCCGACCCCCACTCCCGCGAACACCCACGCACGCCGTTTGCAGAATGGACACGCAATGACAGTCATCGTTCTCTTCGGCGGCCGCAGCGATGAGCGGCACGTCTCGGTAGCCTCTGCCCAAAATATCGTCCGTACCCTCGAAAAACCGCTGGCGTGGTTCTGGTCGCCGCACGGTGCGGTACATGACGTCAATCGCGACGAGCTTCTCGCGCATGAGAAACCTTTTATCAATGATTTCGAGCCGTCGCGGCCGGCGATCTGGCCTGATCTCGATATGGCGCTCGATACGTTGCCGGTCGATGATCCGGTCATCCTCCTCGCGCTTCATGGCGGCGAAGGGGAAGACGGCGGCGTGCAGCGGCTGATGGAAGCGCGGCGGATTCCATTCACTGGCTCCAGATCGACGGCGAGCGCAATCGCGTTCGACAAGGGCCGCGCCAAGGAAGCGGTCGAAGAGCGCGTCCGCGTCGCGGAGTCGCGCGTCGTCGACGATGTGCGCGCCATCGACGGCAGCATCGATGCGATGCTCAAACGCTACGAAAAGATCGTGCTCAAGCCGGTGGCGGGCGGATCGTCGCGCGGATTGTTCTTCGTCGATCGCGATACCGATCTCGTTCCGATCATCGCCGCGATCCGATCGCTCAACGTTCCCTACATCCTCGAGCAGTTCGTCGCCGGACGCGAGCTGACGGTCGGCGTCGTCGACGGCGAGAGTGGTCCGGTTGCGCTTCCGGTCATCGAGATCGAGACCGATCCCGGTTTTTCTTTCGATTACGAAGGCAAATACCTCGGCAAAGGTACCCGCGAGATTTGTCCCGCGAAAATCCCCGACGCCATGCGCGATGAGGCACAGCAGATGGCCTTGACCGCGCACACGGCACTCGGCTGCGAGGGGTATTCACGCAGCGATCTGATCGCGAGTGACGACGGAGTTTACTTTCTCGAGCTGAACACTCTTCCCGGCCTCACGACCAGTTCACTCGTTCCGCAGCAACTGCGGGAGGCGGGGGTTTCGTTTCGCGATTTTCTGGAATCTCAAGTCTCGCTGGCGTTGAGACGATAAAGGCTTGTCACGCGGAGACGCGGAGGACGCGGAGGGATTCAGTGATCAGAGATTCAGTGATCAGAGGTTCTGAGATCAGAAGACTAGAGAACAGAGATCAGAAGTTGTTGCCCCTGATCACTGATCTCTTGTAGTCCCTGATCTCTTGCCTCCGCGTCTCCGCGTGAAACGGTTTTTCAAAGAGAACTTAGTACTTCCCCCCACATTCCGGACAGAACTTCGGTGTTCCCTCCGCCTCATGTCCGCAGGAGGCACACGTTTTCTTCAGGGCGTACGGTGCTCCGCATTCCTGACAGAACTTGCCGCCCTGCGACTTTGCGCCGCATGATCCGCAGACCGCGCCGGAGACCTGATCGATCTTGCGCGACTTCGTCCAGTCGACTTCGCGCGCTTTTGTTTGCACCTGCTCGCGTGCCGCTTCGGCCTGCGCCGCGGCCAGCTCTTCGTCCATGTCGGGTGCGCAGCTCTCGCAGAGTCCGGCCTTCTTGTTCCAGCAGATCGGCTCACAAACCCAATTGCCGCAGCGCGTGCACTGCTTGAAAATCGGGGAGATCTCGTCGACCGCCTCCTTGAGTGCGCTGTCGTGCGCGGGACCGCCGACCGCGCGCTGGATCTCGTAGGAGCTGTCCGCCACGCCGCCGAAGATGCCGCCGAAGAGGTTCCCCGCTACGCGCGCGGCGGAGCTGAGCGTGCCCATCGTCGACGTCTTGAATGTCGACATGTAGCCGTTGTTGCACTTCTCGCAATAGAACTTGAACTGGTAACCGCGGTCCGTCGAGAGGTCTTCGTAGTTTCCAGTAAAGCGGATGGCGACCATGGATTCTCCTTGGGTGTCGGCTGTCGGGTGTCGGGTGTCGTGGAGACGCAGAATAATCTACGACTCCCTACATCCGACCCGCGACTCCCGATTTTGCTACGATCTCGCTCCGGTTACCAAACCGAAAGGAGCATTTTGATGCGCAAGCACTTTCTGATTTGTCTTTCTCTTCTCTCCGCCACGCTGCCGATGGTGGCGCAGCAAACGGCGCCGGCACTGAAGACGCCGAGGCCTTCGCAGCATCAGGTGATCACGCAGACTATCGGCCTCACCGACGTCACGATCGACTACAGCCGTCCCGTGGCGAAGGGGCGCACGATCTTCGGCGGCCTCGTTCCGTACGACAAGGTCTGGCGCACCGGCGCGAACGAAGCGACGCAGATCACGTTCAGCGAAGGCGTGACGATCGACGGACACGCGCTGCCGAAGGGCGTGTATTCGCTGCACACGATTCCCGGCAAGGATTCGTGGACGCTGATCTTCAACAAGGTCGCGAAACAGTGGGGCTCGTTCACGTACGATCAGGCACAGGATGCGCTGCGCGTGACCGCGAAGCCGCAGAAGGGGCCATTCGCGGAGCTCTTCACGTTCACGTTCCCCGAGGTGACGGCGGACAACGCGGTGGTTGCGATGCGCTGGGTTGATGTGATGGTTCCCTTCACGATCGGAACGAGCACCACGACGCAAGTCATGGCTTCGGCGACCGCCGCGGTCGCCGCAGCAGCGCCGACGGACTTTCAGACGCCCGCGCGCGCGGCGTCGTTTGCGCTCGACTCGGGCAACACCGCTCTGGCGATGAAATGGGTCGAGCAGTCGGTGAAGGCGAAGGCGACGATCTCGAATCTCTATCTGAAGTCGCGCATCGAGGCGAAGAGCGGCAACAAGGCCGCTGCAATCGCGGACGCCGAGGCGGCGATCAAGTTGGCGGGACCGAACGACAAAGAGCTCGCCGGCGAGATTCAGAAATCGATCGACGAGTGGAAGAAGTAATTTTGTCATCCTGAGCCGCCGAAGCCGCGCCATACGCAACGCTTACAACCGGCAGGCTTCGCGGCGAAGGACGGTCGAAGGACCCCCTAATTCGGTGCGGGTTCTGGTCAAGAAAAGCCGGCACAAAGATGGGGGTCCTTCGCCGTCCTCCGGCACTTCGTGTCCTACGGCAGGCTCAGGATGACAGCGGTTTCCTTGTCCTTTGCCGGCATCATCGTCTGAATCACCACCGCCGCGAGGACTCCCACCACGCATCCGACCACGTTCCACCAGAGGTACGCGGTGTTCGTGAAAATCGCGCAGAGGGCGACGGCGATTTGCCCGACGACGGCGCCGGAGACTGCGGCGATGTCGCCGACTTTGCGGAAGAAGAAGGCGAGCACGAAGACGCCGAGGATCGTGCCGTAGAAGAAGGAGCCGAAGCGGTTCACGGCTTCGATGAGCGAGCCGACGTGCGACGCGAACTCGCCGACGCCGATCGAGACGAGGCCCCAGAAAATCGTCAGCATCTTCGACATCCTCACGCAATCGCGGTCGCTGGCATCGCAGGAGACGAAGCGGCGGTAGACGTCGACGACGCTGGTCGACGTGAGCGCATTCAGCCCTGACGCCGTTGCCGACATCGCCGCGCAGAAGATCGCCGCGAGCAGGAGCCCGACCACGCCGGCCGGGAAGTAGCCGATCACGAAGTTGAGGAAGACGTAGTTCGTGTCGTTCGTGTCGGCGATCGGATCGGCTCGTGCGATGAGATCGGCGGCTGCCTTGTGTGTCGCGGCGTCGCGCGACTGCAACGCACGCACGCGAACGGCAACGTCATCGGCGTGTGCGCTATCTCCCGCGTGGATGGCCGCGAGCATCTCGCGCATTCCGGTTCGCTTTGCAGTGAAGGTTTCTGTGTGCGTCTGCTCAAGGGCGGCGTATTGGCTCGCGTAGTGAGTCTTGACGACCTTGTTTCGCGCGGCGCTGTTGAAGAAGAGCGGCGGCGCGGTGAATTGAAAAAAGACGAACACCATCGCTCCGACGAAGAGAATGAAGAACTGCATCGGCACTTTGATCATCCCGTTGATCAGAAGCCCGAGCCGGCTTTGCTGGACCGTTTCTCCGGTCAGATAGCGCTGCACCTGCGACTGATCACAGCCAAAGTACGAGAGCATCAGCAACGTTCCGCCGATGATCCCCGACCAGAAGTTGTAGGGCGTCTTCAGATCGAACGAGAAGTCGATGGCGTTGAGCCGTCCCATGCGGCCGGCGACGTGGAGCGCATCGGTGAGGCTGATATCCGACGGCAGCGCGTGGATGGCAATCGTCAGCGCGACCACCATCCCGCCGAGTGCGATCAGCAGTTGATGCACATGCGTCCGGCTCACAGCTTTCGTCCCGCCGACGGTGATGGCGATGACCAGCAGGCCGATGCCGATGTTCGTGATGTGAATGTTCCAGCCGAGGAGCAGCGAGACGATCACGGCCGGCGCGTAGACCGTGAGTCCGGTCGACACGCCGCGTTGCGCGAGGAAGAGCGACGCCGTGACGACGCGCGTCTTCGGTCCGAAGCGTCCCTCGAGATACTCGTATGCGGTGTAGACCTTCATGTGGTGATAGATCGGTACTGCGACGATGGCCAGCAACACCATCGCGATCGGCAGGCCGAGGTAGAACTGCACGAAGCGCATGCCATCGGCATACGCTTGACCAGGAGTCGAGAGAAACGTGATCGCGCTGGCCTGCGTGGCCATGATCGAAAGCGCAATCGTGGGCCACTGCAGTTGACGTCCGGCCAAGAGGTAGCCGTCGAGATTTTTCTTGTGCCGCCCCTTCCAGACGCCGTACGAGACGATCGTCGCGAGCGTGCCGATCAGCACGATCCAGTCGATCGGTCTCATGCGAACGCTTTCGTGAATGTGTAGAAGAGGATGATCAGGATGACCAGCTCGGCGAGGACGGCGCTGTAGAGCAGGGGCCAGTTGGGTTCCGCGGGAGTCGCTTGTCGGGAGTCGGGTGTCGGAGAAAAATCGATCGAGCCGGACTTGTTGTCCGACCCCCGACCCCCGACTCCCGACCCCCGCGAATCACTCATTTCGCCGACACGAGATTCACGAACATCTTGTACGCGCCCGGAACACCTGCGGGTAGTTGGCGGAACCAGGCGTAGCTCGTGTAGATGAACGTTCCTTTGCCGTAGTGCGCGTAGAGCTCGCCCCCTTCTTTCTCCGGCTCTTTCGGATCGTTGCTGGAGAGCACCGTCTGGTACTGCGGATCCCAATCCTTGACGAAGTTGAGACCGCGCTCCTGCACCCAGTTGTTAAAATCGGCCTGCGTGATTTTGTTCGGCGTGTTGAGAAGGGGCGACTCGGGATGGACGAAACGCACCGGCGCCTCTTCGACCGTCACGCGCTCCGTCGTCACCTTGAACGGATACGGACCCGGTACATCGACAAGCAGCGGCTGCGGATTCGTGCTGTTGTACTGCACGACAAGCGTTCCGCCGTTCTTGACGTATTCCATCAGCTTCGGATGCGCGAGGCGCATGCGCGGCCGTGCGTTGTAGGCACGCACACCGGTGACGATGGCGTCGTACTTGGCGAAGTCGCCGCGATCGAGATCGTCATCCGTCAGCAGCGTGACGTCGTAGCCGACCTGACGGAGCGCGGAGGGGACATCGTCTCCCGCGCCCATGATGTAGCCGATGCGGTCGCCGCGCTTCTTGATGTCGACGCGTACGAGTTTGGCGACAGCATCACCGAAGATGCGCTGCGCGGGGATGTGCGAGTATTCAATATTGGTCAGCCCCACATCGACTTTCTTTCCATCCGTTGTTTCCGCCTCGGCGGCCATGAACATCGTCATCTCCGCTTTCGCCGGCGTGACCATGAACGTCGCGTGCGCCTCTTCGCCCTTCTTCGCGAAGGTCACGACGGTCGATATCGGGTCGGATCTCCAGGCCTGTTGCGCACCGGCGGGAGCCGATGGTCCACCTGAGAATTGCACGAACTTGAGACGCACGCTCACCGGTCCGGTTACTCCGAAGTTGCGAAGCCAGACGGTGACCGGCTTCGGCTGCGTGTCGGGAAAAATGTAAACGCCCGATCCGAGGTTCGCGGTGACTGGCGGAACGACGTCGACGCTCCGCGTGCGCTCACCCTGCACCGCGTCGGTCCAGCGATAGATGGCCGGTGACTCCAGGATGACTGTGTGCATGGCGTTGTCCGTAAGCGTGACGATGATCGGGATCGCTGGCGGATTCTCGGGAACGCCGATCAGGGTTGGCTCATCGACGGTGTATGAGCCCCTGAGTGGTGGCTTCTGAAGCCAGTAGGGCTGGGACATTGGAAAGTCCGCCGGCACCTTGATATTTAGGTCCGTCTTGACCGGGATGTTGTTCGTGAGCAGTGTGCTCATCCCTTTGCTCGGATCGGCGTAACGCGATGCGACCATCGACAATGTGAAGGGATAGTCTGAGCGATTGACGACGGAGACGCTGATCGGAATCGTTCCGCCTGCGGTCACGGACGAATCGCCCGCAGCGACGTCGATCGACATTCCCGCGCAGGCCTTGATCGCATTCTGCAGGTCGCGCAGCTTCACTCCGGGCCATGGATGCGATGACCATGGGCCGCTTCCGCCGAGCAGTGCGAGACGGTCGTAGGCCTGAAGAAGAAGCGGGATCGTCTTCGACGGGTCCTTCGGATCGTACGTGTCGTATGCCTGCTGCAGAATCTTGCCCACCACCTCGCCGCCGGGATAGCGCGACCAGGTCGTGTCGATTCCTTCGAACATGTCCTTCGTGGCGGGATCGCCGGCGAGTTGATCGAAGTAGTTCGGCGATGTGCCGCGGCGTTCAGCGACACCGAACCCCTGGCTCTTGTGCATGCTGCGGCTGTCGGCGGCGATCTCGGTGTAGGAGCGGCCGAGGAGGGGATTGAAGGTGCCGAGGTCGAGCTTCAGCGATTTGGCGATCGATGGATCGTCGGGCTTGATCGGCTGGAACGAGAACTTGTTGAAGAAAAGGCGGCGCGGCTGCCAGACGCCGACGTACTTCAACTGCTCGGGAAACTTTGTCGGATCTCCCGCGGCAGTGAACGCTTCGCCAGCCAGAATCGCCGAGGCGGTGTGGTGTCCGTGGCCGCCTTCGCCCGTCGTCGGGAAGCGGGTGATGATCACATCGGGCTGGAAGCGGCGGATGTTCCAGACGACGTCGGCGAGGATCGTGTCGTGTCCCCAGATCGCCAGCGTCTCGTCGGGATTTTTCGAAAAGCCGAAGTCGATGGCTCGCGTAAAGAACTGCTCGCTGCCGTCGGTGCGGCGCGCTGCCAACAACTCCTGCGTGCGAATGACGCCGAGGAGCTCGCCCTTCTCGTCGCCGAGAAGGTTCTGGCCGCCGTCGCCGCGCGTCATGGCCAGATATCCCGTGCGATAGAGCCGCTCGTTGCCGAGAAAGGCGATGAGCGCGGTGTTCTCATCGTCGGGATGGGCGGCGACGTAGAGCGCGCCGCCGACGACGGTGAGTTTGCGCAGCGCGAGCTGAATCTGCGCGGCGTCGAGCGGCTTCTGCGCGAGGAGCGAAGCCGGGATGATGAGGAGCGTGACGAGAAGAGCGATCGTTCTGCGAAGCATGGGGCGAATGGTAATGGGTTCGCCGGTAGAATCGTGTTGCGGTGTTGTCACGCGAAGCCGATCACGCGAAGCCGCTCACGCGAAGCCGCGAAGACGCGAAGGGCACCGAGTCTTCGCGGCCTTCGCGGCTTCGCGTGAGTAACTACGACCTGGCAATCATCGGCGCGGGCGCCGCCGGGCTCATGGCGGCCATCGCTGCCGGGCGCGCCGCGCGCGAACGAGGCGCGCCGCTGCGCATCGCCGCCATCGACAGCGCGAAACGGATCGGCGCGAAGATTCTCATTTCCGGTGGCGGGCGTTGCAACGTAACGAATGAAGTCGTCACTGCGAAGGACTTCAACGGGATGCAAAACGGCATCGCCAAAGTCCTTCGCACATTCGACGTCGCTTCCACCATCGCCTTCTTCGAAGACCTCGGCGTTCCCTTGAAACGCGAAGAGACAGGCAAGATTTTTCCGGTGAGCAATCGCGCGCGCGACGTGGTCGATGCACTGCTGCGCGCGGCTGTTTCTGTCGATGCTGAGATTGTGGTCGGAACGCCGGTGACCTCGATCGAGCCGGGATTCCCCAGCGGCTTCCTCATCAATGGATCCATTCGCGCGGACCGCGTCATTCTCGCCGCCGGCGGACGTTCAGTGCCGAAAACGGGGAGCGACGGTTCCAGCTACGCCCTCGCCCGATCCCTCGGCCATACCGTAACGAAGACGTTTCCTGCACTCGTTCCTCTGGTCGTTGAGCGTGGACACTGGATCACACAGATCAGCGGAACGAGCGTCGATGCCGAGCTGTCGGTGAAATCGCCGACCGGACGCGTGCTGCAACGTCACCACGGATCAATGCTCTTCACGCACTTCGGCCTCAGCGGACCTGTCGTTCTGGATGTCAGCCGCCACTGGATCGCCAATCAGCCTGCGACGTTGGCCGCGAATTTTCTCCCCGGCGAGACATTCGATTCGCTCGAAGCCGCGCTGCTCGATGCCGGCCGCCGCAATCCGCGCGCAACGTTCTTCAGCGTGTTGCGTGGCCGTCTGCCTGAGCGCCTCATCGCCCAACTCGCCTCCGACACACCCCTCGGGCGTATGACGAAAGAGGAACGGCGCGCGATCGTACGCGATGTCGTCGATTTCACGCTCCCCGTGATCCGCGACCGCGGCTTCGACTACGCCGAGGTGACGGCGGGAGGCGTACCGTTGGAAGAGATCGACCTGGCGACGATGGAGTCGCGCGTCTGTCCAGGACTGTACTTGTGTGGCGAGATCCTCGACGTCGACGGCCGAATCGGCGGCTTCAACTTCCAATGGGCCTGGGCGAGTGGGCGGGCGGCAGGGATTTCAGCGGCACTGGCGTAGGGCTGCGGCATGGGGTCAGGTCGAAAGTGAAAGTGCCGGCACGCGTTCTGCGAAAGGATGCGACGAAGTGTTTGCCGGCACTTTCACTTTCGACCTGACCCCATGCCGCGAGTCCCAAGCCCTCGCGTCGCGCAGGTCAGGTGCAGCGCAGAGTTGGGCGGACTCGGCGCTACTACTCCGGCCCGCAGGATCCCAGCGAGATGATTCGGACGTCCGGGCAATCTACCAAAGGAGCGACTTCTCCTGCCCGTTCCGACGCGCAAGAATAGAAGACATAGCGATATTGTGCGGAAACAACAGAGAGTTTCTTGACGTCTTTCTCGAGTTTTCGGTTATTCGACGGTTTGACCGCGGCGAAGACCTCTGCGACCACGTGACCGTCAGAAGAGTAGATGTCAGGTCCTTTCACGTTGCCCAGGTTTAAGTGAAACGGGCCATGCTTCGAATGATGGCGAAGTAGATAACGCACTGCTTCGAAGCTTGCGAGATAAGTGAAGGTCTGATTGATCTGTTCGATTAGGTTCAAAGGGTGGTTGGCAAGAGGATCGGAGCCGATCGTCTCGAATTTTGCTTTGCTGAGGAGCGTCAGCGGCGAATGATTCTGCACAAGCGAGGCAAGAGTTGTCGCCGCCACGGTTGCCGACCGGACAATTGTCAAGTCAAGTGCATCGAGTTCTTCGAAGCTTGAAACAGTCTGACGCTTCGTCACGTTGGTGTCCTCACTACTCCTTATAGATCAACACATGCGGCACTCCATCTGGCCCGATCCAACCCCGATACATCCCTTCGCTATTGAAGGGCATGGCGAAGTTGCCTTTGCGGTCGAGGATGATGGCGCCGCCGTCGCCTTTTACGGCTTCGAGTTTCTTGTGGATCACTTCGTTGCCGGCTTGCTCGACGGTCAGTCCTTTGTACTGATAGAGCGCGGCAATGTCGTGGGCGACCGTCCAGCGGATGAAGAATTCGCCGGTACCGGTGCAGGAGACGGCGACGGAGTCGTTGTCGGCGTAGGTTCCGGCGCCGATGATCGGGGAGTCGCCGACGCGGCCGTATTGCTTGTTCGTCGTGCCGCCGGTGGACGTTCCCGCGGCGAGATTGCCCTCGGCGTCGAGCGCGACCGCGCCGACGGTGCCGTGTCTTGTCTCATCGTCTGATTTGATCTCGGCATGAGGACTCGCCAAGCGCTGCTGTTCTTTGATCAACTCCTGCTGCAGACCTTTCCAGCGGCGCTCGGTCCAAAAGTAGGAGGGATCGACGATCTCCAATCCCATCTTCGTGGCGAAGAGCTCCGCGCCGCGGCCGACCATCATCACGTGCGGCGACTTCTCCATCACCGCGCGGGCGGCCGAGATCGGATTGCGGATGATCGTCACGCCGGCGACGGCGCCCGCCTTCTTCGTATTCCCTTCCATGATCGCGGAGTCGAGCTCGTTCTTCCCTTCGTGCGTGAAGACTGCCCCTTTGCCGGCGTTGAACAGGGGAGAGTCTTCGAGGACGCGGATGCTCGCTTCGACTGCGTCGACGCTCGTGCCGTTTTTCATGAGTACAGCCTGGCCAGTGCGCAAGGCCTGTTCGAGCGTCTCGCGATACTGCTTCTCCATCTCCGGCGTCATGCTGCCGCGCGTGATCGTGCCCGCGCCGCCGTGCATGACGAGCATGATGTGAGGCGCCGTCTTGTCGTCAGCGTACCCAGCGAACGGAACCAGCAGTGCGAGCAGAAGCAGCAGTCGTTTCATGAAACGCATTTTTGCATGATCCGCAAGCGTGCGTGCTCATCAAGGCCCAGGCGCCGGACGTTTGGTCTTTCTTTCGGCGGAGCGCACGATCGATGATGTACCAGACCAGCGGTGAACGCTCCCAACACCGCCGGGCAGGAATGCCCGGCGGAAGCAGGCAGGAATGCCTGCTCTACGACGCCGGGCTCGGCCGCGATTGGTTCCGGGCCGAGAGCAGCCGATGCCTCGCGCCCACACCCCACCCTCCACACCCCATTCCCCAACAGCAGCTATCATCCGCGGCGCATGATGCACTTTCACAATGGCGACGTGGCCGCGTCGCTGGCGCGGCGGGCGGGCGTTCCCGGCCGTCATGTTCCCTTTCGCGAGTCGCTCGTCGGCGGGCCGGTGCAGCCTAACCTTCCGCTGCACGAGTGGGTGGAATCGCGGGCGGCGTTTCTCTCCGAGCAATATGGCGAGCATCTCCTGCGCGTGCGCAACGATCTTCTGGAACAGCAGAACGTCATCGACCGCGCCCACGAAGAAGAGGAGGTCGTCCTCTGGTTCGAGCATGATCTCTTCTGCCTCGTCCATCTTCTTTACCTCTTCTCCCGTCTCTCGAAAGTGCGCCGGCTCTCGCTGATCTGGTGTCCGCAGCCGCTGGGCACGCAGTCGGAGGAGGATCTCTTCAATCTCTTTCAGTCGCGCGCAGCGGTGACGCCGGCGATGAACAGCGCGGCGAAGCTAGCATGGAGCGCATTCACCTCGCCTGATCCGACATCGCTCAATCTCTTCCTGGATGCGAATGTCGCCGAGTTCCCGTTCCTGCGCGACGGACTATTGCTGCACGCGTCGCGCTTTCCGTCGACGCGTAATGGATTGGGCGAGGTCGAAAGGCGTGCGGTTGAAGGAATCGACGCGGGCGCGGCCGATTTCGTCTCGCTCTTCACGCGCTTCGATCAGTCGCCGCCGCGCTTCGGATTCGGCGACGGCGAGTTTCTGCGCCATCTCAAACATCTCGCCAGCGCGGCGGTGCCGGTTATCACGATCATCGGCGAGGAGAAAGCGAACCCGCCGAAAGCGCTCTTCGCGCTGACGCCGGCAGGGCGCAACATGATGGAAGCGACGGTCGACTTCGTCGAGATCAACAACCCGAACTTCTGGCTTGGTGGGGCGCACCTGACGCGTGAAAGGATGTGGCGATGGGACGCCGTGCAGCGCCAGATCGTGCCGAGCCAGCCTGCCGTCTCGTAAGGTTCGAGACGGAGGACGATGTCTCGTTAGCCGGTTTGCTCTACGAGCCGGCGCGGGCGGCGACACGCGCGGTCATCTGGCTGCACGGAACCGGCGGAGCGTCGATCTTCGAATCGCGGCGCACGAATCTGCTGGCGCGCTCGTTCATCGATCGCGGCATCGCCTTCTTCCCATTCAACAATCGCGGTTCCTCCATCGTCCGCCGCGCCGGCCGCAGCCTCGGCGGCTCCGCGTTCGAGCGAATTCGTGATTGCGTCGCCGACATCGACGGCGCGATCCGCGAGCTCTGGCGCCGCGGGTATCGCGATCTGACCCTCGCCGGCCACTCCACCGGCGCGAACAAGATCGCCGTCTACGATCACTACAAGCCGCGCAATCGCGCGAAACGCTACGTTCTGGTCGCGGGCGGCGACGACACCGGTCTGCTCTACGAGCAACTCGGCAAGCGGCGCTTCGAAGCGATGCTGATCAAGTCGCGTGCGATGATCAAAGCACGGCGCGGCGACGAGCTGGCGCCCGCGAGCGCGAGCCCGATGATGATGAGCTGGCGCTCGCTTTACGACGTCGCCAACCCGGGCGGCGACTACAACGTCTTTCCGTTCATGGAAGCGATGCGTGGCATCCGGCTTTCGCGCCGACCGCTCTTCAAGTACATCCGAGCCATCCGCAAACCGTCGCTCTACATCTACGGCGAGCGCGACGAGTATTGTTTCGGCGACGTCCCGCGCTGCGTGTCGATTCTCGCGCAACACGTCAGCAACCGCGCGGAGCTCGTCGTTCTGCGCGACGCCGATCACGGATTCAACGGGAGGGAAGAGGAGTTGGGAGCGCTGATCGCGGCGTGGGTTGAATGAGAGCTTCGACGCGAAGGTGGGTGAACGGCGTAGGCTCGCTCTTTCGCCGCTCCGCGGCTTGGCCCAACGGGCGCCGCTAACCCACAGCTGGCGCCGTGGGCTTTATTCTTACGCCGCTCCGCGGCTTCGCGGCGGTATACGTAGGTCGGACTCTCCAGTCCGACAGCTTTCGAAGGAGAGTCGGACTCCGACCGCGTTCGACGGAAAAGTCGGACCGGAGAGTACGACCTACGTTTTGCTTTGCGTAACGATCGCATTGCGTACAATCCGCCGCCGTGAACTGGAACGTTGAACAGACCGGAATCGGGCGCATCGTCGTCCCTCCTGCGCTTCCGCCGAGGCTCGGGGTGTTTTATACGACAACGGATTTTGATGGGCGGCTCAACGAGAGCGTTGCCACGCAGTTGATGCGGCTCGTGCATCAGCGCTTCGGCGTCGAAGCGACGCTGTCGACGTGTTCGCAGGTCCACGGCAAGAACGTGGTCAATGCCGTGCCGGCGACCTCGCCGTGGCGCGAATGTGACGCGTGCGATGGGCTCTGGTCCGCGACTGCCGGAACAGCGCTGGCGATCAAAGGCGCCGACTGTCTGCCCGTCGCGATCGCCGATATGGAGCATGGCGTCATCGCCAACATCCATTCGGGTTGGCGTGGCACGGTGCAGCGGATCGCTGGGGAGACGATCGACGTTCTCGAGCGCGAGACGCCGTTCGATCCCAAGGTGGCGCAGGCGTGGCTCGGGCCGACCATTCGCATGTGCTGCTTTGAGGTGGGGGAGGAGGTCGCAGGCGACTTCCGCTCCTTCTATGCGAATGCGGACGCGTTCATCGATCGCAGCGGAAAGAAGCCGCACATCGACGTCGCCGGCCTCACTGCCGCGCTGCTGATCGAGCGCGGCTTTGCGCGGGAAAAGATTCACGATTCGGGCCTTTGTACCCGCTGTGACGGCTCGATCTTTCACTCCTACCGGCGCGATCCGAAGCGAGGTGGACGGAACCTTGCAGTTCTGGCTCGGTGAAGAAGTGATCAGGAGTCAGAGAATCAGTGATCAGAGAATCAGTGATCAGAGATCAGTGATCAGTGATCAGGGGCTGGAGGTCAAAGATTGTTATCGAACCGCTTGGATCCGCAGAAGACACCTGCGGCCCAGCACCCTGATCTCTGATCACTGATCACTGACACTGATCACTGATCACTGACTCCTGATCTCTGAATTCGACACCATGCCCACATTTACCGCTCGCTTTCCCCAACGCCGCACAGTCTTCAAGGTGATCTCGATCTCCGTCGCCTCGATCCTTGTCCTCGTCCTTGCGCTCACGGCCTACGTTTACAAGCAATCCGTTGGCAAGTTCGAGATCCGCCGTCTCTCGCTGCCGACGCGGATCTTTACCGACTACACCCCGCTGAAGGCCGGCGTTGTCCTCGGCCCCGACGATCTCGTCGAGAAGTTGGGACGGCTTGGCTATCGCCAGACCACGGCGCTCTCGCAGGCTGGCGACTACGTTCCCGGCAGCGCGCAGATCGACGTTTACACGCGGACGTTCAAGCATCCGACCGGCGAGTATCCGTCGCAGCCGGTGCGGATCGTGTTCACGAGCGCCGCGATCAGCTCGGTCGTCTCATTGAGACAGCCATCGCCGATCGACAACGCGGCGCTGGAGCCGGAGCTGCTCACATCCATCCTCAGCGACCAACTCGAAAACCGGCGGCCGGTG
Organism: Thermoanaerobaculia bacterium; assembly: GCA_034665065.1. Classification (GTDB taxonomy): domain Bacteria; phylum Acidobacteriota; class Thermoanaerobaculia; order Gp7-AA8; family Gp7-AA8; genus JADGNZ01. The sequence goes on from JAXDGL010000025.1 coordinate 171,695, forward strand.
ACGCTCGACCAGGTGCCGAAAAGCTTGCAGGACGCGGTCGTGGCAACGGAAGATGTTCGCTTCTGGCATCATCCGGGTGTCGATCCGATCGGTCTCTTCCGCGCTTTGTTCCGCAACATACGCGCGGGCGGCATCGCCGAAGGTGGATCGACGCTGACGCAGCAACTCGTCAAGAACTATTACCTGACCAACGAACGTACGTACAAGCGCAAGACCACCGAAGGGTTCATGGCCGTCATCCTTGACGCCAAGTATTCAAAGAAAGAGATCCTCGAGGCCTACCTCAACGACATCTACCTCGGGCGCAATCGATCAATCTCCATCCTCGGCGTCGGCGAGGCGGCGCGTTTCTATTTCGGGAAACCGGTCTCCGAGCTTTCGCTCGCCGAATCCGCGCTGCTGGCCGGGTTGATCCGCAGTCCCAACAACTACTCGCCGTTCGTTCGCCCGGATCTCGCCATGCAGCGGCGCACTACCGTTCTCGGGTTGATGCTCAGTCAGAAGAAGATTTCGCAGGCCGAGTACGACCAGGCGATGGCCACGAAGCTGCCGCCGCGTCCATTCCGCCAGCGCAGCGGACTGTCGTCGATCCCGTACTACGTTGATCGCGTGCTACAGGAGATGGCGCGCGACTACGGCATCAAAGACGTCAAGGGAAGGGGATTGCAGATTTACACAGCGATCGATTTGAACGCGCAGGACACCGCGGCGCGCACGATCGAGGCGGGACTGTCCGCGCTGGAGAAAGGCAGCCGGCGGCTGCGCCGTCCGGATCAACCGCTGCAGGGAGCGCTCATCAACGTCGATGTGCCATCCGGCGAGATTCGTGCGCTGATCGGCGGCCGCAACTACGACATCAATCAGTTCAACCGCGCGCTCAACGCCAAGCGGCAGATCGGATCGCTCGTCAAACCGTTTGTCTACGCGACGGCGTTCGAGCCGAGTCTCTCGAGTCAGAACATCACGCCGGCGACGCTGGTGAGCGACACGCGCTTCGTCTACAAGCGCAAGTTCTCCGAGGATTGGTCGCCGCGCAACTATGAAGATGTGTATCACCAGACCGTGACGGTTGCGCAGGCATTGGAGCAGTCGCTCAATTCTGCCTCGGTGCGCATAGGACTGGCGTGTGGCCTCGAGCCGATCGTCAAGACGGCGCACACGCTTGGTGTCACTTCCGACATCGACGCAAAAAATCCCTCGATGCTCCTCGGCGCCGTCGACATCGCGCCGATCGAAATGGCCGACGCCTACGCTACGATCGCGCGCGTCGGATCGCGCGTCCCGTTGCACACCGTCAAGTTCGTGACCGACGATCGCAACCACATGCTCTCGGCTGGCGATGAGTTGCAGCCAGTGCAGGTGTTTCCGGCGCGCGACATGTACATCCTCCTCAACGTCATGAAGGGCGTCGTCGATCGCGGCACGGCCGCCACGGCACGCTCGATGGGATTCAAGCTCGTCGCGGCGGGAAAGACCGGGACGACGAACGACAAGCGCGATGCCTGGTTCGTCGGATTCACGCCGAAAACGCTGACGCTGACATGGCTCGGCTTCGACGACAACCAGCCGACCGGACTCTCGGGAGGCACTGGCGCCGTTCCGATCTGGACGCGCTTCATGCAGGCGGTGACGGCCGGACAGCCGAATGTCGATTTCGCGTCGCCCGATGGCATCGCCATGGCGCAGATCGACGAGACCAGCGGAGGGCTTGCCGTTCCCACCTGTCCGCCGCGCTCCGTCATTACGGTAGCGTTCAAGTCAGGGACGCAGCCGATGAACCTCTGTCCGATTCACAGTCCGCAAGCAGTGCCGGCGCCGGCGCTCGATCAGTTCGGAAACCCGATCACGCTCGACGGGATGGGGATGCCTGTCTCGCCTGAGACGACGACGATGCCGACTCTCCCTCCGCTTGCGCCCGAAACGGGAGACAACATACTGGGCGGCGGCATCTTCAGGACGGACACCGCAGCACCGCCAGCGACGAGCACCGTCGAGCCGCGCCGCGATCGCGTCGATCCGAATCGTGATCAAAATCGTGAACAAAACCGTGAACCAAATCGTGATCCAAATCGCGATCGTTCCGATCAGCCGCCTCCGAGCGCGACCACGACGGAAGCGCCTCCGCCAACAGATACGAACAAGCCGCCGGGTTAGCCGAGGTAGAATCACGCCATGGGATTGACCGTGTTGAATATTGAAGTGGGCAATGTCGCTCATCCCGAAGATATGCGGCCGATGGAGTTTCTAATCGATTCAGGCGCGGTCCGTAGCGTGGTGCCCTCTTCGACTCTCGATGAATTAGGAATCAAGCCCATCGCGACACAGGACTTTCGGCTCGCCGATGGAAGGAAAATCTCGAGGCGAAAGGGCGTCGCCCTTTTTCGGTATCAAGACCGGATTGGTGGCGCGGACGTGATCTTCGGTGAGCCGGATGACAGCAACCTCCTCGGCGCGTTCACACTCGAAGCACTGGGACTCGCGCTCGATCCGCTGCGGCGCGAGCTTCATCCGTTGCCAATGATTCTCGGTGGATGGCGCAGCGAGGCGCAGTCGCAGGAACGCTGACTGCTTCTTGCCGGCATCCTTCGAATTGACTCGGCTAGCGTTCGCTACCTCTTCGCATTGCTCATCGCGATCTGCGCGGCGGCGGCTGTTGACTTGATCGAGCGTGGGATCGGTCGTCCGGTGCTCATCGGCATCTTCGGAACAAGTCTTCTGCTGCTGACGATGATGAGGTGTTTTCCTACGCAGTCACTCCGAACTACTTCGCGTCAGGGAACGTCACCACCTTGTTCTCGATCGGCTTCACGGTCTTGAGATAATCGTAGATTGCGCCGAGGTCGTGATCGGTCATGTGGGAGAAGGCGAGCCAGGGCATGATCGTGTTTCGTCCGGGCGGTGCATCGGGCGCGGTGCTGGCGTCCATCGCTGCGAATGCATGCATCCGTCCGATGAACTCGTCGCGCGTCGCATGCGACATGTAGGCGCCGGCGGGCGTTAGATTCGCCGTGAAGTTGCGGCCCCACGGGCCTTTCATCTCCCAACCGCCAGAGAATGCTTTCTCAGCGATCAGTGCGTTCTGGTCGTCGTGCGGCGTGTGACATTCGTAGCAGCCGCCGATTGTCGCCAGGTATTTTCCGTAGGCGACGGAGTCTTTGGGATCGGGCGCGTTGACTACGCCATCAACCGGCTTCGGCGCGAACTTGACGAAGAGATTGACGGGGAAGTCGATGTGCTTCGCCGGAACGCCTTTGTGAATTGGTTTCAACGTGCGCAAGTAGATGACGACCGCCTTCACGTCGTCGTCACTCATGCTGCGCAGGTGCTGGTACGGCATCATCGGGAAGAGCGCGTCGCCATTGCGGTCGACTCCTTCGCGGATGGCGCGGATGATCTCGCCGTCGGTCCACTTGCCCAGTCCAAACTCGGGATCGGGCGTGATGTTTTGAGCCGCGACCACGCCGGGAAATCCGAGGTTCTTGTCGAAGATGAATCCGCCCTGACCTTCAGTGCCGGGCTTGACGGGAAATCCGAACTTGTTCACGTAATCCGAATGGCACCCAAGGCAGTCGGAGACGTGCTCGACCAGGTATTGACCGCGAAGAAGTTGCTCGGTCGTTCCCTGCACTTTTTCCGCGGAGGGAGGACGCGATTCCGGCTTGCGCACGGACAGCCAGATCACGATTCCGGCGAGCACGGCGATGACGAGCAGGACAAGTCCACCCACGATCTTGAGGAACGTTTTCATCGATTAGTTACCTCCGATTGGGAACGATTTGCACGATTTTACGGGACAATCGCCGGATGCTGAACCCTCTTGCCATACTTCTTCTCGCAACCGCATTGCAGTCGAACGTCATCAACGTGACGAAAGTCTACGAGCGCGACTTCGCGGCGCGCCTCGTGCCGATGCTTTCGGAAGTGCTTCGCTTTCCGACGACGCAGTTCGATGCCGATGGCCACGCCGCGCAAAAAGAGTGGCTGGCGAAAACCGCGCACGACCTTGGACTGACGTATCACGATGCCGGACTGGTCGACGAGATCGAGTTGCCGGGTCCCGCCGGCGCGCCTGTCCTCGGCCTGATGGTGCACGGCGACGTACAGCCGGTCGATGCGGATGCGTGGTCGGTCGCGCCGTTTTCGGGAACGGCCGACGACAAGTTCGTTTACGGCCGTGGCTCGGCGGACGACAAGGGGCCGCTCGTACAAGCGTTGCTGGCGATGAAGGCGCTCGAACAAAGCGGAATCGCGCGAACGCATACTGTACGGCTGCTCGTCGGGAGCGATGAGGAGTCGAACAACACCGACGTGACGACGTACTTGAAAACGCATCAGGCGCCGGACTACACGCTCGTTCTCGACTCAGGGTTTCCGGTCATCATCGGCGAGAAAGCATGGAACTCACTTTCCGTCACGACGGATCCGCTGGTGGAGCGCCCAGGCGTTTCAAAACCCTATGGCGTTTCGATGATCGCCGCCGGTTTGGCCACGAGCATCGTTCCGGAGCGCGCCGAGGTGAAGTTGCGATGGAAAACGGAAACGGCGCAGTGGGAGCCGGTGATTGCCGCGGTCACGTCTGCTCCGCGTCCGCCGGAGACGCGCATCGCAACGCAGGCCACTGGCGACACGTTATGGATCGTCGCATACGGTCACTCAGCGCATGCGGGCGTCAACCTCGAAGGCGGACGCAACGCGCTGGTCGCCTTGGCTCATGCATTGGCCGGCAAACTGCCGAGTGGCGGCGCCGATGACCTGCTCACATTCGCACGTTCTGCTGGCGCCGATCTTTACGGAACAGGACTCGGGATCGCCGACCGCGATCCGCTCTGGGGCCGTTACGCGGTCAACGTGGCCACGATCAAGCCGGACGCCGACGATGCGAAGAATGCGACGCTGACGATCAACATCCGCCGGATTCCGCCGCGCACCGGTGCGCAGTTGAAGACGAAGATGGAGGCGTTCGTCGCCGACTTCAACAAACGAACGGGCGCGTCGCTCGTCGCCACCGGTTTCTACGGCGATGAGCCGCTTGGATTCGATCCGAAGTCAAAAATCGTGAAGCGATTGCTCGCCGACTACGGCGCGGCGATGGGCGTGAGGAATCCGCGTCCCGAAATCTCCGGCGGTGGCACGTACGCAAAGCGCCTCCCCAACGCGATCGCATTCGGCATGTGGTTTCCCGACAAGCCGTACCCAGGTCACGATGTCGACGAGAAGAACCCGATCGCTGATTTGCAGAAAGGAACGCGCGTGTTGATCCGTGCGCTGGTCGATTTGGCTACGGGCCCAAAGATTGTGGATCCGTTCAAGCCATAGGAGTGCGGGCGTCTCGCCCGCGGCGCCGAGGCGTCCTCGCCTCGGCGTAATCCTCGGCGTAATCATCGACTACGGATTGTGATCGCTCGGATTACCGCCGGGCGAGACGCCCGCCGGCCGCAGGCGAGACGCCTGCCCTCCTTCGCGAAGCGTTGACAACATTGATGGACGTACGTAAGGTGGTAGGCCTACAATCCATTGATGACGTTTGGTGGAGAGTGCCGTCAGGAAGCGTGTAATGGCATCTGGAGCGCGGCCACGCCGAAGGATGACTCCTATGCGAACAACACGTTCTACAACTACATGACCGACAATCTGCAGCCGCCGCCGAATCCGCCCGCCAAGGATTGTCCGACGACGACGTCGCACGAATGACCTCCAACGACTCAACGCAGAGCGGCTTATTCGAGCGTGTGTGGGTGTTCCTTTGGGGGCGCTCGCTGAAGCCGGTGAAACAGCTCCTGGGAGACGTTTTTAACGAGTGCAGCGAGATCGCAAAGCACCATACCGGGAGCACTCAAGGCATTGCATCAATCCTTCAGAAGCTGAGCCTTATCTACTACCTGGATGTGCGGAAACAGGCGTTACTGAGCTTTCTGTCAGCACTCGGTGCCGCAATCGTCGGCATGCTGTTCTTTCTGTATGCGGCCTGGCACTCGATGTCAGCGCACGCAATCGACGAATCAGCGCGAATCAGTCTTTGGGCCGGCGGCCTCACCCAGTTCATCTCGGCAGTGAATTTCTATCTTTACTTCAAGGTCGCCCGGCAGTTTGCAACCTTCCACGTTTGCCTCGAAAGGATGAATCGTTTTCTGCTCGCGAACACCATCTGCGACAGTCTTTCGGGAAAGAAGGACGAGGTGCGTGCGACGTTGGCTCAAATCATCGCTAACGCAGAGATGCTCAGCCTCGATCCGTCTGTGGAGCCGACCCCGAAACCGTCATCATGATCCGTGGCAAGCGCTGCGAAAGTCCGAGCCGGGTTATGTACTGAACCTCTGCAAACACCCCAACACCAGCGCGGTGAAATCCTTCTGCACGCGCGCCGTCGTGTCCATCACTTCCTGATGCGTCAGCTTCTGCTTCAGGATTCCTGCGGCCATGTTGGTGATGCAGGAGATTCCGAGCACCGGAATCTGCATCTGCGACATGGCGATGACCTCGGGCACCGTCGACATGCCGACGGCATCGGCGCCGAGCGTGCGGAAGGCGCGGATCTCCGCCGGCGTCTCGTAGGTCGGACCTGACAGCGCGAGGTAGACGCCTTCCTGCACCAACTGTCCGAGCTCGCGCGCGACTTCTTTTGCGATGTCGCGCAGCGACTCCGGATAGGCCTCGCTCATGTCGGGAAAGCGTACGCCAAGCGCTTCGACGTTCGGACCGCGGAGAGGGTTGATTCCCATCATGTTGATGTGATCGGAGATGAGCATCAGATCGCCGGCCTGGTATTTCGTATTGATCCCGCCCGCAGCATTGGTGACGATGAGCTGCTTGATGCCGAGCCGTCCGATGACGCGCGAGAGGAACATCACCTCCGCCATCTCGTAGCCCTCATAGAAATGCACGCGTCCCTGCATCACGACCACGGGCGTGTCCTTCACGTGCGCGAGGATCATGCGGCCCTGGTGGCCGACGACCGTCGACGCGCGCGCACCGGGGATCTCGGAGTAGGGGATTGCGGTCTCGACATCGAGTGCGTCGACGACGTCGCCGAGACCTGAACCGAGAATCACGCCGACGCGCGGCTGAATGGACGACTTACTCCGAACAAAGCGCACAGCTTCGTCAATGGATTCGATCATTGCTCCCTCTTCTGGACGGACTTGGAGCGCGGAGTATAAGCGGTTGAGGCACTTTTTGCGGCCATGCGGTTGCGTAGGGCACGAGCGAAACCAAACCGCCCTCGCAGAACGCTCGCAACCACACCCGAGATCACGCATAATGCCGGACCCAAGCGGTCATTATCAAAATTCGGCAACGACGGGAGCGGTGAATGGAGCGTTTTTCTGCGCTGATCGGCTTCGTAGGGATTCTTGCGATTGCGTATTTGCTGTCGACCAACCGGCGGGCAATCCGGTGGAAGACGGTTGGCTGGGGACTGACGCTTCAAATTCTCACGGCCATCGCCGTGCTGAAGGGGACGCAGATCGCAGCGCTCTTCGGCCGCTTCATGCCGTCGATCAGTCAGTGGATTGCTTCGCTGATCTTCATTGCCCTGACTGTGATCGTCGTGCAGATCGCAAAGCGCATGGCAGCCGGCGGCGCGCGAAACGGAGTTTGGGGCGTTTACCTCATCGTTAGCGCTGTCCTCTTCCTCGCCTACAACCTGCTCGCGTTCCTCTTCCAGAACTTGAAGGAAGTAGTCACGCAGCTCATCAGCTTCACCGCTGAGGGATCGAAATTCGTTTTCGGACCGCTGGGTGATCCTGCCAACAAGAACATCGGGTTCGTCTTTGCCTGCCAGGTTCTTCCCACGATCATCTTCATCGCCTCCATCTTCGCCATCCTCTACTACCTCGGCGCGATGCAGGTCGTCGTCCGTTTCTTCGCCAAGCTGATGTCGCGCTTCATGGGCGCTTCGGGCGCGGAGTCGCTATCCGTCGCCGCCTCGATCTTTATGGGACAGACCGAAGCGCCGCTGACGATCCGGCCGTTCATCGAAGGGATGACGATGTCGGAGTTGATGACGATCATGACCGCCGGCATGGCGCACATTTCCGGCGGCATCATGGCCGCCTACGTTCTGGTTGCGAAGGTCGACGTCATTCATCTGCTGACCGCTGTAATCATGACGGCGCCGGGCGCGATCATGATGGCCAAGATCATCGTGCCCGAGACGGAGAAGCCGGCCACCGGCGCCGATGTCGAAGTCGTCGTGCCGAAGCAGGATGTGAATGTGATCGATGCCGCGGGACGAGGCGCGATCGAAGGGTTGCATCTTTCGCTGAACGTCGCCGGCATGCTGATCGCGTTCATCGCGCTCGTCGCGCTGGTCAACGGCGTCTTCGGATTCGTTCACGGTCACCTTCTCTGGTTTCCGGCGAGTCTCGACATCGTTCTCGGCTGGGTTTTCAGCCCGATCGCGTGGGCGATGGGCGTGTCGTGGAAAGACAGTCTCACGGTCGGCAACCTCCTCGGCACGCGCATGGTGCTGAACGAGTTCGTCGCTTTCGTCAACCTCGGCAAGCCTGGCGTTGGATCGAGTCTCGACCCGCGCAGCTTCGTGATCGTGACCTACGCGCTGTGCGGCTTCGCGAACTTCTCGTCGATCGCAATCCAGATCGGCGGCATCGGCTCGCTCGCTCCGTCGCGTCGCGGCGATCTGGCGCGTCTCGGTCTGCGCGCGATGCTCGCCGGAACGCTGGCGAACTTCCTGACGGCGACCATTGCGGGAATGCTGCTCTAGCCATTTCTCATAACTCTTAACGCGACTCTTTCCAATCGAGCGCCTTCTCCCCTCGAAAAGCACGAGGGGAGAAGGCGCTCGATTGGAGAGAGTCGTGAGGAGATGTGGGAAAAGCTGGTTCGCTCGCTCCGGGAAAACACTGTCATCGCGACGGCTGCTCGTCGCGGTGGATCACGCCCGCAGCACGCCGCTCAGAATCTCGTACGACTTCAGCTCGTGGCCGAGGAAGTTGCGGCGGAAAAAGGCGGCGAGTGATCGGATCTCGAAGAGAACCCCGGGCGCCAGGTTGCTCGCTGCAATTTGATCGACGGGCGTGCGCATGATCGCGTCGAGGGCCGCGGAGACATCGTTCGCGATCACTTGCGCATCGGGCGGCGCGCAATTCGCGCAGATGAAGCCATGCGCGCGCGGGTCGAAGCGCAACGGACGTTCCAGTGGCTCGTCGCAGACGTTGCAGTTGCGCAGCGAGGGAAGGATTCCTGCCAGCCGCAGTGTCCAGACTTCGGCGTACGTCACGACGTGCAGTGGCGATGCGCCTGCCAGCAACGCCTCGGTTGTACGGTCGAGCAGCCGATAGATCAACTCTGCCGGATCGCCCGACTGCGCGAACGTGTCGACCGTTTCCGCGAGATACGACGCGGCGACGCTGGCAGCGAGATTCTGCTGCGCCGGAAACAGCGATCGGATCAGATCGACCGACTCGATCCGCACCACTTCGTCGTTCTCGCGCTCGATGTAGCCGATGCGCACCTTCGCCAGCGGTTCGAGCGACGCGCCGAAACGCGTGCGCATCGACCGCGCGCCGTACGCCCATCCCTTCACCTTGCCATGATCGGGCGTGAGAAAGATGACCAGCTTGTCGCGCTCGCGAGCGGGGAAGGTGTGCAGGATGATCGCTTCTGTGCGTTGAGGACGCATCGGGAGGAGGGTACATTGGATGGAAGCGGCCGGGATGGGTTCCTGTTTGGAGGAGCGCTGCGACGACGAAGTTGTAGTTGAGCGACGGAACTTTGATCACACGACAAGCTCGGCGATCTCGAGTCCCTCGGTGGCCGCGAAGTCGTCGTCTACCGGCTCGAGGTACAACTCGATGGCCTCACGCATATTGGACAATGCCTCGTCACGCGAGTTGCCTTCGCTGATGCAGCCCGGCAATGTTGGCACATACGCGGTGTAACCGTCTTCATCACTCGGTTCGAGAACGATGTGCAGCTTCATGACGTCATGATACCGCTAGGCAGCGAACTATCCCTCTCGCCGCGTGCGAAAAAACCGCATCAGGATCGCGACGATAAGCGGCAGTGATAGCGCCAGAACGCCCCACGGGACGAGAAACATCAAGCCGAACGCGGGTGATGTGACGGCGATGAGTCCCCATACCAGCACGAGAATCCCGCGCCACGTCTTTCGCTCCGGCAGGAACGCTGCCCCGGCGAGAGTGATGAACCCGCCAACGAGCATGCCGGCCGAGATGATTTCCAGAAACCAGGTTCCGACCATCCAACCGAAGTGTGTCTTGTCGACCATCACCAGGGCGATGGTCAGCATTGCGAGAAACGCGAGGGCGACGCCGATCGTCGTGACGATCAGCCAGCCGCGCTGCGGGCGGACAACGGTCGAAGGGGCGTTAAGTGTCGATTCAGACATGCGCGTGCCTTTCGGTGCTCGTCGATGAATTTGGGGAGTAGGACGACACTACTTTAGCAGATGGCTCATTCATCGAACACTTCGAAACAGCCGGCAAGATCTTCGCGGATGTTGACACTCCTCCGTTCCCCCGCTACTCTCGGCGCACGATGAACGCGTCGCGCAATTGGTGGTGGCTTTCTCGCAACTAGCGGGCAGCGCGCGTGCGCCCCGCGAGTGGGAAGGGGCGCGAAAACAAGGACGGTTTCAGCCAACCTCTTCTCGATGACGGAAGAGGTTTTTTGTTGATGAAACTGGCCGTAACGATTCTCGAACCTACACTTGAGCGTGCGATCGACGTGATCCGCGCGCTGGATACGGATCACGACGCAGTAGAGCTGCGCGTTGACGGCTTCGGAGGACGGGCGGTCGATTGGCGAGCTGTTCGTGCGGCGACGGCGAAAGCGGTCATCGCCACGAATCGCGGAGGCGGACATGTCGATCTCGAGGCGGCGATCGAAGCGGGGATCGATCTTGTCGACGTTGAGTGGGGGAGTGCGATCCTGGACGCGCATCGCGAGCGGATCGTGCTCTCGCATCACGATTACGATGGCATGCCCGATGTCGAAGCGCTTGTGCGGGCGATGTGCGCGGAGCGCTGCGCGCACGTGAAAATCGCGGCGACGCCGCGCGATTTTGCGGACAACGCGCGGCTGCTGGCGCCGCTCGACGTATCGAACGATCTGACCATCATCGGCATGGGATCGCGCGGACTTTACGCGCGCATTCTCGCGCCGTTCTTCGGATCGTTGATGCAGTTCCTCAGTGTCGATGAGGCTCGCTCCGCGGCACCGGGGCAGCTCACGCTGGAACGGGCGCGAGCGATCTACGGCGCGAATCGCGATGCGCTTCGCGCGGAGAAGATCTTTGCCATCGTTGGCAATCCCGCCGCGCAGAGCGGCTCGCCAGCGATTCATAACGCGATCTTCCGCGAGCGTGGCATCGCCGCGGCGTATTCGATCTTCGAGACCGATTCATTTCTCGACATCGCGGAGCCATTCGCGCGCGGCGATCGTTTCGCTCCCACAGGCCTCTCGGTCACCGCGCCGTTCAAAGAAGAGGCGCTTGCCTTCGCGCAGCGCATCGGTGCGGAGATCTCACCGAATGCGCGCGAGGCCGGTGCAGTTAATACACTCGTGCGCATTGGCGCGCGCATTCTCGCCGACAACACGGACGTCGACGGCTTCGCCGCGCTGATCGGCAAGGTATCGGCGCGCAGCGCCGCCGTCATCGGTGCGGGAGGCACGGCGCGCGCGGCGCTGGTGGCGCTTCGCCGCGCGGGCATCGCCGCCATCGTCTTCAATCGAACGGCGGGCAAGCTCGGCGCGCGGCCGCTCGGTGATCTCTCATCGTGGCGCGGCGATCTTGTCATCAACACGTTGCCGCGAAACGTGGCTGTTGACCTGCCGAGTGCCGGTACCATCATTGAATCGGCCTACGGCGGCACCGAAGCAGCCTACGGCGGCGCGTCGAGCGCAACCTTCACCGGAATCGATCTTCTCCGCGCGCAGGCCGTGCGGCAAAGCGAGCTGTTTATCGAGGCATGTCAATGAACCTGGATGATCTTCGCAACGATTACGACATCGTTCCCGTGGCGCGCGAGCTGAGCGCCGACGCCATCACGCCGGTGGCCGTGTTTGCCGCGCTGTCCGGTGACGGCGAGGCGTTTCTCTTTGAGAGCGTCGAGCGGGGAGCGAACGTCGGCCGCTACTCGTTCGTCGGTTTCGATCGACGTCGCAGTCTCCGCTTCGATGCCACGACGCCCGATCCCGCGCGCATTCTCCGCGAGGAGTTGCGGCCCTTGCGCGTCTATCGCGAAGAGAATTTTCCACCGTTCTTCGGCGGTGCGGTCGGCTTCTTCGGCTACAGCGTTGCCGGCTGGAGCGAGCGCATCCCCGACTCGCATCCGAACGACAGCGGCATTCCTGACGCGCGCCTTCTCTTCTTCGATAACGTCGTCGTCTTCGATCACGTCAAGCAGCGCCTGCACGTCATCGCCAATCTCTTCACTTCCGACGATCATGCGTCGTTCGACGAAGCCAACGCGCGCATCGACCGCGCCATCGAGCGGCTACGCGCCGCGCGCGTCGATCTTCTCGAGTTTCCGGAGAGCGTCGGCGACGTCACATTCACGCCGAACATCCCACGCCCTGATTTCGAATCGGCCGTGCTGGCCGCGAAAGAAGAAATCGCAGCGGGCGAGGTCTTCCAGATCGTCCTCTCGCAAAGCTGGAGCACGGACTTTGCGGAGTCGGAAGCGCTGACGCTGTATCGCGTGCTGCGTTCAGTCAATCCGTCGCCGTACATGTTCCTGCTGCGCACGCCGGAGTGCACGCTGGTCGGTGCGTCGCCGGAGATGCTCGTCCGCGTGGATGGTCCGCGCGCGGAGACGCGCCCGATCGCCGGTACGCGGCCACGCGGCGCGACGCCCGAGGAGGATACGGAGCTTGAACGCGTGCTGCTCGCCGATCCGAAAGAGCAAGCCGAGCACCTCATGCTCGTCGACCTGGGCCGCAACGACCTCGGGCGCGTTTGCGTCAGCGGATCGGTGGCTGTCTCCGACTTCTCGCACATCGAGCGCTACAGCCACGTCATGCATCTCGTTACGAACGTTGAAGGAATGCTGCGCGACGACCGCAGTCCCGTCGATCTGTTTCTCTCGTGCTTTCCCGCCGGCACGCTCACCGGCGCTCCGAAGATTCGGGCGATGGAGTTGATCGATGCGCACGAGACCACGCGGCGCGGACCGTACGGCGGCGCCGTTGCCTACTTCGGGTTCAGCGGCAATATGGACAGCTGCATCACCATTCGCACGATCGTTCTCGCCAACGGCCGCGCCTCCGTGCAAGCCGGCGCCGGCATCGTCTACGACTCCGATCCCGCGCGCGAGTACGAGGAGACGATGAGCAAATCGGCGGCGTTGAAGCTCGCCATCCGCATCGCGGCCGAATTGGGGTCAGGTCGAAAGTGAAAGTGACGAAACCTGAGGAGTGGCAGGAATGACTAACGGACTTTGTCACTTTCACTTTCGACCTGACCCCAATTCCGAGCTCGTATGTTTGTAGCGTTTACACGACAGGTTCCAGCGTCGATCAATCGCTGCGAGCTGACGCATCTCGATCGCGCGCCGATCGATCTCGACCTCGCGCGCAAACAGCACAAAGCGTACGAGGAGGCGCTCGCGAAGGCCGGTTGCGCGATCGTGCGGCTTCCCGCCGAGGATGGGCTGCCTGATTCGGTGTTCGTGGAGGACACGGCGATCGTGGTCGATGAGGCGGCGATCATCACGAGGCCAGGCGCTGCATCGCGACGGCCGGAGACGGAGTCGGTTGCGGCCGCGCTGCGCGAGTATCGCGAGCTGCGGTATTTGGAGCCGCCAGCGATTCTTGACGGCGGCGATGTACTTCGCGTCGGCCGAACGGTTTTCGTCGGCCGGTCGACGCGAACGAGCGACGCCGGCTTCCGACAACTATCGGACGCGCTCACACCGTTTGGCTACACTGTCCTCGCCGCGACTCCGCGCGGATGCCTGCATCTCAAGTCGGCCGTGACTGCGTTTTCGGATGACGGTGTGCTTCTGAACCCCGACTGGATCGATGCGTCGCTCTTCGAAGGAATGAACGTGAGGACTGTCGATCCCTCGGAGCCGTTCGCTTCGAATGTGCTGCGAGTACGGGACATCGTTTTGTGTGCCGCTGCATTCCCTTTGACCGCGCAGCGGCTTCGCGATGTGGGAGTGACCGTTCGTCTCGTTGATGTCTCGGAGCTGGCGAAGGCGGAAGGCGCGCTGACGTGTTGCAGCGTGATTGTTGCGAGTTGAAAGGGGAGACGGTTCACGCGGAGACGCGGAGACGCGGAGACGCGGAGACGCGGAGTCGTTCCATTGTCTTTCTCCGCGGTCTCCGCGTCTCCGCGTGAAACCGTCTCTCGGCATTATTATGGTATAAAATCACGCGATGAGTAAGCCGTTGAACATCGCAACCGTCGGTGGTTTGGCCGTTGCTGGCGCGTTGTTGACCGGAGTCGGCGCGCTCGCTATCGCCGTAATCTCGTCGAATACGAACCCATTAGCAGCGGCCCTCGCATTGCTCGCCGCCGCGGTTGCCTTCTGCGGCACGGCGTTCATCATCTTCGGGCGATAGAGGAGGAGCCGTTATTTCCGTTGTGCGGCCACGGGCCGCGAGTCGAGAGCGTTGAGAATTGCTCGCTCGACCCACTCCGTCGTCTTGACGCCTTCGATTTCCGCGACTGCATCGAGACGGAATAGCAGGTTGATTGGAAGACGCCAAGTGACCGCGACGCGACGCGATGTGCGGATCGGCCGGCCGGCCTTCGCGCGCTCAGGCATGCGTCAATGACTCTTTTGACGCCGCTACAAGCCCCTGCTTGATGCCGAGACGAAGCCAGATATCTTTCAAGGCTAGATAGAGAGGATCGCTGAGAACCTCTCGACGATTCCGCGAAGCTCTGAAAACAGGAGAGCCGAAGGAAAAGGCGAAGTCTTCGAACTCGAGCCAGGCAACGTTCGCTTCGAATTTTTCGATTGCGAGGCGATAGAACTTCTTTCGCTCACTGTCAAGACCTGACAGATCGATTTGCAAGCCGGAATCTTTGTTTTGGTATCTCATTCATGATCGCAGTCCTGTTCGCGTGGCGGAGAGCTAGATGAGCTTGAAGTGAACTTGTGCGGCTTCGAAGTACATCACTTCCTGCCCAAATACCTCGCGCGCCTCAACCAGGAAAGCCTCCAAACGTTGAAGCTCAGCGTCGTCGGTAATAATGATTTTGACGCACCGATGTCGTTCCGGGTTACCTCTCCAGGTGCCACGAGTCGCGAGTTCGTGATAAGCCCCGAACGTAACGATGTTATCGAGCCACCATGACCAAGTCTCTTCAGAAAAAGGTTCGGCGTCGTTTCCAACCAGGGGGAACAGCATCGTTACTTTGGTCGCATTCGGGTCGAGCATTTGGTGATCCTCGTAACCGTATGGTGGAAGTCATAGGTCATCTCCAGAAGATCAATGTTGGTCTGCATTTTAGTTTTGTCAATACAAAAATATTGCGGCGACTTTTCTTTCCCTATGAACGTCACAGATATCCCTTACCTCGCGCCCGCGCTTCCCTCGTGTCCCACGAACCGCACCTTCGTCGCGCCGAGCGTGTGCAGCAAGGCGGCGACTCTCGCTTCGGCGTTTTGTTGCGCGAGGGGGAGGATGCCTTTGTGGATCGCTTCGTTGCGGATGTTCTGTTCGGCGTACTGCCGCGCACGCCCTTCCATTCCGATGTCGGCGCGGCGGAAGACGCCCGTCTTACGGCCGATGACGTGCGAGGTGCGGTTGTCGATGCGCGAGACCAGGAGTTGCGGCTGCGGGAGACGGACGACGATCGTGCCGTCGGGCTCGCGATAGACGTCATCCTGCTTCAGGAACGAGAGGTCGACGCCGGCGATGACGTCGCCCGCGGCGTAGAGCGTCAACTCATCCCCGGCGAGCGCGTTCGGGATGAGATCGTAGGTCTGCTTGATCGTGCTGACGCTGGTCACGCGCATCGTGGCGGTCTCGAGGCGATTGAGATCGCGAACGCGCGTCACGAGCGTGCCGAGGTCGATGGTTTCCTCTTTCGCGGTGACAGCGTTGGTGGCAGCCTGGTTGATGCGGCGCACCAGAATCCACACAGTCGTCGCGGCGATTGCCACGATGAAAACGGTCGCGCCGAGGAGGATCAGGATCTGTTTTCTGGTCATCGATTCCACAATTTCACTTGCTTCTGGAATTTTCTGCTATCCTTCCTCTATCCCGGTAGGATTCAAGGAAGCATTCAAGAGGGTTTCTCGTCGGCCCTTTTCCGGCCTTCGGCCCTGGCGATGGATCAGTAGATTAGTCGATTAGTCGGAGACAAAGATCAGAGACAAGTGATCGGAGATAAAGATCAGAGACAAGTGATCAGAGATCAGATCTTCCTAACCTGCTTCGTTCTCGACGACTCTCCTGATCTGCTGACCTCATCCTGCTTCTGTGAGCTCAAATCTCGCATTCCTCAGATCACTTTCTCCAGATCTCTGATCTCCGCTTCTCCTGATCCCTGATCCCTGATCTCTGCTTCTCCTGATCACTGATCTCTGTTTCTTTACATCCCGCTGTCTCTTCGCAATCGCCACTGCTTCTCGATGTGTCCGGCAAAGCTGGACCTGCCGGTTTCGAGCCACTCTGTCAGCAGGTCAATGCTGATTTCGTCGAGCGAATCGATGATGGTGAGGCTGGCGACCTGAGCCACGCGCTCGATCGGCTTTTCCAATTGCGCGACGATTTTGGCGGATCGGGTCAGACGCCACGCCAGATCCTCGTCGCGGTTCATAGCCAGAATTCGGTTCGCGAGGAGCGTGAGGAGCACCGCGGCGTTCCAGTTCGTGTGGCGGTCCCAGCGCGGAGGAACGACGAAATCGGCGGCGTTGATCTCGCCGGCCAGCGCTGCGATGTGCCGTTCGGTCGCCAGGCGGATCGGCCCGAGGTCGGAGTGAAACAACATCTCGTAGATTTCGTCCTGATCGTCGCCGCTCAGCGATCGGGCGATGGCGTTGCGCGCGGTGGCGTCGAGCTCGATCGGGACGCCGGTGAAGAACGACGGCTCATACGATTTCGCCAGCGCGGCGAGTTGCGACAGCGCGGCGAGATCGGTCGTCGCCGGATAGATGATGGGAATGACCACGCCCCACCGCGCACCTGTTTCCCTCGCCTCGGCGTAGAGCGCTTCGATGCGCGCGAAGTCGAGCGGCCACGCGGCGATCGCAATCACTGTGTCGTCGGGCACCTTCTCCGGAAGCGCGCCGCTTGTGGAGATGAGATGCAGCGCTGGCACGTGCTGTTCGGCGCAGGACTGCAGCGCTTCCTGAC
The DNA here is from genome assembly GCA_034665065.1 of Thermoanaerobaculia bacterium. Classification (GTDB taxonomy): domain Bacteria; phylum Acidobacteriota; class Thermoanaerobaculia; order Gp7-AA8; family Gp7-AA8; genus JADGNZ01. Next base: position 188,993 of record JAXDGL010000025.1, read on the forward strand.
CGCGGCGGAAAATCGTCTCCGCGAATTCGGTGGCATCGATCAACACCGGCGCGTGCAAGGGATGGCGCGCCGTCATCCGCTCCAGATCGTCGCCCACGTTCTCGGCGACCGACACTTCGAAGCGGTCGGCGGCGGACGCGCGGAGATCGATGAAGTCGATCGCGATCGGCGCGGCGCGGCGGGCGCTGTAGGGCGCGATGGTCGTGGCCGCCCAATACGGTGGCTCCGGCATTTGCGATCGCGTGAGGCGCAGTTGCGGCGATTTCTTGTAAACGATCAAACGGCGAGTAGTGTATGCGCGTCTCAGCGCCGGAGGTATGGCGTGACCAGCGAGCGGACGTACTTGGCGACCATGTCGAGCTCCAGATTCACGCGGACGCCGACTGTCGCATCGCCAAGATTCGTTCGTGAAAGCGTCTCCGGAATCAGTGCGGCACCGAAGCTCGATCCATCGGGCTCGACGACCGTCAGCGACACGCCATCGACGGCAATCGATCCTTTGTCGACGATGAGATCGGCGTACTCGCGCGGGTGCTCCCAGCGAAAGACCGCAAACTCGCCCTGCTTCGTGATCGAGCGAAGGGTGCCGACGCCGTCGACGTGTCCTTGTACGAGATGCCCGCCCAGCCGGTCGCCGAGGGCCATGGCGCGCTCGACGTTCACGCGCGATCCGCGATTCAGCGCGGCAAGCGTTGTGCGTGCAAGCGTCTCGTTCGAGACGTCGGTGAGCAACGTGCCGTCGCTCTGTGGCAGGACGGTCAAACAGACGCCGTTGACAGCGAGGCTCTCGCCGCGCACGAAGGGATCGTCATCCTCAGTGCGCAAACGAAGTTGCGCGCCCGACTCGTTTCTCGCGAACGATTCGATGACTCCGGTGCGATGAATGATGCCTGTGAACATTAGGTGTGGGGCGTGGGGAATGAGGAGTGGGATGTGGGAGAGGAGTTTGCGGCTTCTTCTTTATTCTTCGTTGAATTGTTAGTCGAAGAGTGTTGTGAGGACTCACTCGAGATGAAACCGTCGCTCCCACCACTCCCCAAGCACATCATCACGTCGCTACCCACCATCTCCACCCGATCAAAGCGGAGGCGATGCGCGTCTGTCAATGCTGCGATGCCGTCCGAGGAAAAGATCGAGGGAGCGTTTGCTCCTCCGATGACCATCGGTGCGACGAAGAGAATCATCTTCTGCCAGAGATTGCGGCGGATGAATTCGGAGAGCACGGCGGAGCCACCTTCGACGATGAGCGAGTGAATGCCGCGGGTGTAGAGATCGGATAGCAGCGTTTCGATATCGACATCTTCGGTGATGTGAATCGTCGCGCCGCCGTCCGTGAGAACTGTCGCATCCGCGGGCGCGAGGCGGGCGCGATCGAGCACGACGCGCGTCCATCCTGCCGCCGAGGTGTTCCATCCCAGCCGTCGCGACAGGCGCGGGTTGTCCGCGCGGATCGTGCCGCCGCCGGCCAGGATGGCGTCGTACTCCTCGCGTAGCGCGAGACTCTTTTCGCGCGACGCTTCCGAGGTGATCCACTGGCTTTGTCCCGATATGGTCGCCAGTTTTCCGTCCAGCGTCATTCCGGCCTTCAGCAAAACGAACGGACGCTGATGTGTGACGGCGTAGAAGAATTTCTCATTCAGTCTGCGCGCTTCGGCTTCGAGCACGCCGGTCGTGACTTCGATCCCTGCCTCGCGCAGTCTCTCTACGCCGCCGCTGGCAACAACGTGCGGATCGCGCATGGCGATGACGACGTTCGCGATGCCGGCCGCGATGATGGCGTCGACGCAGGGCGGCGTGCGGCCGTGATGCGTGCACGGTTCGAGCGTGACGATCATCGTGGCGCCGCGCGCTTCGCAATCGCGTAACGCCTCGATCTCCGCATGCGGTTCTCCCGCGCGTCGATGCCATCCCTCGGCGATCACGATCCCGTCGCGCACGATGACGCATCCAACCATCGGATTCGGATTGACGGAGTAGCGTCCGCGCTCGGCGAGTTCGAGAGCGCGGCGCATGAAGTCTTCCACGCGCGCGATTGTACGTGTCTCATGGCGAATCGCTCCGAAGGTTTAAAAGGGGGAGACGGTTCACGCGGACACGCGGAGACGCGGAGAAGTTTCTTTCTCCGCGTTCCCCGCGTCTCCGCGTGAAACCGTCTCCCAGGATCACGCCGCTACTTCGCCTTCGGAGCCGTCTCGAGAAAAAAATCCCCGCCACCTTGCAGGCGGCGGGGACTTATCGAATCGCTCGATGAAGAACTGTCTTATGGCACGTGGATGAAGCGATAGCCCGAGATGGCGTTGCCGCCGCGGCCGGCGGGTGACGTCACGTAGATGCGTGCGGTCTGGCCGCCTTTGAGGCGGTCGATCGCGGTCCGGAACTGCGCGACGTTGTTGATCTTCTCGCCCTGCACTTCGCTGATGACATCACCTTCACTGAGCACATCGCCAGCGGGGGAGACTTCCTTCACGCTCGTCACGACGACGCCGGAGACGTTGTCGTTGTGGCCGTACTGCTGACGCAACGCGGGCGTGAGCTCCTGAACCGACATGCCCAGTTTATTGCGCGCGGGCGCGACTTCATCGGCGTGAGCCTCTTCGGCCTTTTCGCCTTCCAGCGTACGCTCGATCGTCGACGCGACCAGTGTCTTGCGCTTGCCGTCGCGGATGACGGTCAGGTTGATCTTGTTGCCGACCGGTTGGTACGAGATGTAGTCGATGAGCTGGCGATTGTTGTTGATCGGATGGCCGTCGGCTTCGACGATGATGTCGCCCGGCTGGATGCCGGCTCTTTCGGCTGGCTTGCCCGGCTCGACGGTCTGCACCAGTGCGCCACGCGCGTCCGGCAGGTTGAATCCGTTCTTCACATCCTCAGTGACGTCGATGATGCCCATGCCGAGGTAGCCGCGAACGACCTTGCCCTGCTTGAGCTGCGCGAGGAGGCGCTTGGCGGTGTTGATCGGTGTGGCGAAGCCGAGTCCCTGCGCGCCGCCGCCGCGGATGGCGGTGTTGATGCCGATGACTTCACCATTGACGTTCATCAACGGTCCACCAGAGTTGCCGAAGTTGATTGCGGCGTCGGTCTGGATGAAGTTCTCGAAGGACTTCGTCTGATCGCTCAGGCCGAGGGAGCGTCCCTTCGCGGAGATGACGCCGACGGTCAGAGTGTTCTCGAATGAAAACGGATTGCCGACGGCGATGGCCCAGTCACCTTTGCGGATGCGGTCGGAATCGCCGAGGGGAATGCTCGGAAGCGACTGCCCGGCGTCGATCTTGAGGAGGGCGATGTCGGTCGCTGGATCGCGGCCGATGATCTTCGCCTCGAGCGTGCGTCCGCCGTTGCCGTTCTCGTCGGCGCCCATATGCACTTCGACAGTCCGCGCGCCTTCGATGACGTGGTTGTTCGTCATGATGTAGCCGTCAGGCGAGATGATGAATCCTGATCCGCCGGCGACCTGCTTCTGCTCGTCGTCGTCGGGCTGCTTGCCGCGCGGATTGCGCTGACCATTGCCGCGCGGATCCTGAAAGAAGAAGTCGAACGGATCGGCGCCGAACGGGCTGCGGTTGCGCAGATCGCTTGTCTTGATCACTTCGGTCGACCGGATGGAGACGACCGCGGGCATGACGCGCGCGGCGACATCGGCGAACGACGGGATCGTGACGGTCGGGACCGGAGCGCCGGAGGAAGTTGTTTGGATCGATGACGATTGGGCGTTGGAGGCCTTCATGAAGCCGAGGTCGGCGCTGAGCACGACTCCAAAGGCGACCGAGGCGATGATGATCGCAATCGTCGACAGAACGCGTTTCGTGGATGGGTTCATATCGCTTGAAGCTCCTTAGAGAACGGTGAATCGGTTGTGTTGGAGATTTTCCACCCGATTGCCCTGACCGGCGCACGGAATGGAGGCGTGACCGCCATTTGTATCCTGAGACGAACGTCCCAACGAAATGTTTCGTGGCCCGCTCATTTCGGATACGAACAACACAAAGGAGCGTTGAAGAGTTCCGCGAGACATAAAAAAGGCCCCGTTTTCAGGGGCCCTGAGGGGGAAATCACCGAGTTGTTGCAACCGTCAGACGACGGCGCGCCGCCCGACGATTAAACGGTAGATGAATAGCAGCACGATCGCGCCGATGATCGAGCCGATCCAACCGGCCGACTGTTCGTTGTGACCGAGCATCGAAGCGAGGAATCCACCCACGAACGAGCCGGCAATGCCCAGCAGGATCGTGACGATCCAGCCACCCGGGTCGCGTCCCGGCATGAGGAACTTGGCGATCGCACCAACGATGAGACCAAACAGAAGCCATCCAAGGATGTTCATTTTTTCTCTCCTCCAAAGTTGGCCGGCTGAGGCAGCCAGCAACGTACTGTTGAGCAACTGGAGTGCCATGTTGGGGTGTCTCCGCGTCCTCCGTGTCTCCGCGTGAAAAAAGCGTTTAGGTGTGACGAGCGTCCCCCACTCCCCACACCCCACCCCCAAAACCAATACAATGCCCGCCGCATTTACGAACAGGGAGAAATCAATGTCTGGAAACCTTATCGATTACCGGGTGGAAAAAGGGGTGGCGATCCTCGAGCTGAACGATCCTCCCGCCAACACCTACACCTATGAGATGAACCAGGAGCTCGATACGTGCATCCTCAACGCGCGGATGGACGACGACGTCTACGTGATCGTGCTCCGCGGCGCGGGCGACAAGTTCTTCTCCGCCGGCGCGAACATCAAGATGCTCTCCGAGGTCACGCCGCAGTTCAAGTACTACTTCTGTCTGCATGCGAACGAGACGCTCAACCGCCTCGAGCAGACGCCGAAGCTCGTCATCGCCGCGCTGAACGGCCACACCGTCGGCGGCGGACTCGAGATCGCGATGGCTGCCGACATCCGCATCGCGCTGCAGGGTGCGGGGAAAGTCGGTCTGCCCGAAGTGACCCTCGGCGTTCTTCCGGGAACGGGCGGCACGCAGCGCCTCTCCCGTCTCGTCGGCAAGACGAAGTCGATCGAGTTGATGGTCGAGGGCGGTCTCTTCGAATTCGAAGAAGCGCTTCGCCTCGGCGTCATCAACTACCTCTGGCCGGCCGAGGAGAATGGGCAGAAGTGGTGGGACCGCGTGATGGAGTATGCGCAGAGCTTCTGTCCGCCGAACAAGGCGTCGCGTGCAGTCGGACGCATCAAACGTGCGGTGCAGAGCGGTTGGGAAGTGCCGTTCGAGTCCGCACTGGCCATCGAGCGCGAGCTCCAGCAGCAGCTCTTCCAGAGTGAGGACGCAAAAGAAGGACTCAGCGCGTACAACCAGAAGAGAAAGCCGAAGTTCGCAGGGAAGTAGCAGTATAATCCTCTCAATTCAACAGCAAGACCTCCAAGCCGGGTGCTTGGAGGTCTTTTTTTTTGGAAAAAAGAATGCGCCAACGACTCTTGATTGCAGTGCTCCTCTCGGTGGTTTCGCTCCCGGCTCTTGCGCAGACATCGCCATGCGCCGGCGGGACGATCAATCCGCTTTTTACCGTGATTCCAAGCAACTCGATCCAATTAAAGTTCGAGCACTCCACGACTTACACATTTACCAGTCCGCTGGTTACGATTACTGGAAACAACATTACCGTCCAGCAGTTTTTCACCAACATTCCTCCTCCTCCGGGATTGCCTTCGTCACTCTGCAACTCCCAGACGGTGTTGCTCGGTACGCTTGCACCTGGAACATACAGTGTTACGTGGAATTACCTGGTTCCGTCGGGAATCCCCTCAGGTCCACCGCAGACGGTTGCGACGTACATATTCGCGTTCTCGGTCCCACCGAACGTGCCGGCGCTGAGTGGCGTGGCGCTGCTAGGCTTGATGCTCCTGCTCGCGTCACTCGGCATGGTTGTGTTGCGGCGGTAACCACGGTCACTACCGGGACACCACGTCGCTGCCGCGCCCGTGGTTGTGGTAGAACCTCCGCAAGGACGGAAACCTTGTCATGCGAACCCGGAAACTACACGGGACGGATCTCGAGCTCTCGGAGCTCGGCTTCGGTACCTGGACGCTCACCACGGGTTGGTGGGGAACGTACACCGACGATGAGGCGCGGCGGCTGATCAGCATCGCGCTCGACGCCGGCGTCAACTACATCGACACCGCCGATGCCTATGGCAACGGCCGCGGCGAGACGATGCTCGCGCCGTTGCTGGCCGGGCATCCCGAGGTCATCGTCGGAACGAAATTCGGGTACGACTTCTACAACAATCCCGAGCGCCCGCGCGGACAACGCGAGCTGCCGCAGGACATGTCGCCGAAGTTCATCCGCTTCGCCATCGAGCAATCCCTTCAACGCCTCGGCGTCGATCACGTCGCGATCTATCAGCCGCACAATCCGCGCGTCCTTACGCTGATGGAAGATGAGCATTGGGAGACCCTGGAGTCGTTGAAGAGCGAGGGGAAAATCCTCTCGTATGGCCCTTCGCTCGGTCCGGCTATCGGATGGCGCGATGAAGGGATCTACGCGAACGCCGTTCGCAACGCGCCAGTCACGCAGATGATCTACAACGTTCTGGAGCAGGATCCGGGACGCGAGTTCATCCTCGCCGCGGAGAAAGGTCCGTCATACGGTGGCGTGACGGAGTCGATGAAAGGGGAGACAGGCAAAAAGGCTTGCACGCCGTCGGCATCGTTCGATTCGTCGTTCCGCGCGTGGAAGGCCGATCCCGACCCACAGTTCCTCATCCGCGTTACGCACTCGTCGGGCATGCTCGAAGGGAAGTACACGATCGATACGAAGTTCGATGAGAGCGATCACCGTTCGCATCGTCCGCGTGCCTGGCTGGTCGAAGGTCTGCAGAAAGTTGACCGCCTCGAACCGCTGCGCAAAGCGCGGGGCGTGACGATCGGGCAGCTCGCGTTGCTCTGGCTTTACGCGCACAAGTCCGTCCTTTCCGCGTTGCCGAACATCTACGACGAGGAACAGATCCGCGAGTTCGTGGCTGCATCGGAACATCCGCCGCTCGACGATGCCGAGATGGAACGGATTCACGAGATGTACATTCGCGACTTCGATATCACGCCGGACGTGGTGGAGGCAGCGAGCGCGTAGCCGGCGCTGTCATCGTGAGCCGCCGAAGGACACGAAGTGCCGAAGGACGGTCGAACGATCCCCCGCCTATGTGCCGGCGTTTTCCACCGCCCAACCTGCACATCGGAAGGGGGTCCTTCGACCGTCCTTCGCCGCCGAGCACGCGTGCGCGAGAGCGAAGAGTTGATCGGGCGGCTTCGGCGGCTCAGGATGACACCATCTCATCGCTTCGATGTGCCGCGTTTCACCGGCGCGATGAGCACCTTCGCGGCGTGCTCGACGTAGGCATCGACGTCGTTGCGGTCGCGGAGCCATGGAGCGTCGCTGCTGCGGAGATGCACGCCGCCGATGTACGCGCTGTATGCGAGCAGGGCCTGTTGTTGCGCGGCGGCGGCGGGCATTCCGATCTCGCAATACGCCTCGGCCAGAACCTTGAGGCGCCGGTTCGATACTTTCCGCAGAGTGGCAGCAGCGGCGGTTGACGACGACAGTGCCAGCGCAATGTAGAGTGCCTGTGCCCGTTTCGCTGCCATCGCTTCGGCGAAGAGAGTGCGAAGACGCGACACAGGATCGCTGATCGTCCGAATCTGATCGAGCGTCGCTTTGTCGAGCGTGTCCCATCGTTTCAGCGCGCGCTGTACGAGGTCGTCCAGCCCGGCGAAGTGCCAGTAGAAGCTCCCCTTGGTGACCTCCAGCGTCCGCGCCAGATCAGGGATGGAGAGCGCCGCGATTCCGCTTGCGGCAATCACGTCGAGCGCTGCCTCTTCCCAATCTTCCGCCGTACGCGTCGGGACGCCCAGCCGTGTCTTCTTCGTCATGCCTCAATACTGAGCGGTATTGAGCGCGGTTTCAAGGGGTGTGCTTCGATGCTACAGGGAGCGGGTTCACGCGGAGACGCGGAGTTTTTCTCCGCGCCCTCCGCGTCTCCGCGTGAAACGGTTCTAACGATCAAATACACCACCACGCCGGCCCATGCCCCGATCACGTGCGCGAGTGGCAAGGAAGCGACAGCAGTCCAGACATGCCCCACGCCCGCGAGCTCGGCGCCGAGCTTCGCAATCGCGAGTAGCAGAAGCGCAAGACCAGTGGCACGATCGGACCCACGCAGGAGCATCAGCGCGGACGCCACCCACACAGCCATCGCCAGCCCCGAAGCGCCGCGATACTCATCGAACTTCGCACCAGCGAGAAGAATGACGCTCATCGCCGGCGCGATGATGGTCAGCGATAGGAGGATCGCGCGGCGGCACCGCCGATCGAGGAAACCGAGAGGGATCACGATCGCGAGAGCATTCGTGAGCGCGTGCGCCAAGTCGTAGTGGACAAGATGCCCGCTCCAGAGACGCCAGATCTCACCGTGGCTCGCGGCAGTCGTCAGCGCGAACGAGTTCACGGCCACCATCTCCGAAGGCCAGCAAGCAACAGTAGCGGCAGCGCCCACAACCATCCGATGCTGCCGCTCGTTCGGATCGATGTCCCTTGTTTGTTGATGACGTCGACATCGTTGCGCTCGCCGCCGATGATGTCCTTCTTGAACGAATCGACCTCCTTCGACAGGTTTCGCGAAAGGTCCGTCATCGCCATCTCCAGACCTTTGTACGAGCGTTCCCGCATCGATTGCTGCACCTCGACCGCGGTCGAATGTCCGGTGATCTGACTCTGGCCGGGAGCGCGAAGCAAGAACCGTCTGGCCGGAACATAGAATACCGCGGCGTCGATCAGAGTCCGCGTGTCGTTGTGATCGAGCGGCAGCACGTACGCACCGACGATCGAGAGGTAGAGGAACGAGATCGGGTAGGGATCGCTCGACTGAAACTGATCGACGGAAACGAGAGCGATCACATCGACCCCGAACATCCGCGAGAGCTGATCGAGATTCGCGAATCCACCGCCGGGCATCAGGTAGTTCGACGGGATGACCACGATGTCCGATACCCAGTCGCGGGAGCGGAAGGCATCGCGGACGACGTTCAGGAGGCGCTTCTCGACGGTTCCCGGAAGATCCGCGTTCATCATACGGAACTGCCCATTGGTGGCCTCGGGAGGAACAAACGCGATCCCGATGCGCATCGGAAGCCGCAGACGCACGCCCTCCGTCGACGGCTGCGGCGCCTCGGCCGCCCGCGGATAGAGATAGGACATCAGATTGCTGCGGCGGTGGATCTGGCGGGAGAAACTGCATCCAGCCAGCACCGCCAATCCGACAAAAAGACCGGCCACGATCCGTCGGGACATTGAGGCACCTCCTTCTGTTCCGTACCGTACGGTATGGAACATAGGTGCGCGTCCGTCGTTTGTCAATACCGATCGGTATGGAAGGTGCGCATGACCAGCATCGTGTCCAGCGGAGCGCAGAGCCTGCCATCACTTCGCCTCATTCCTGCCACCACAGAGCCGGATTCGGTTTGTAGCCTTTCTGGCGAAAGGAGATTCAAACAATGGCCCGAAAGGTTCTGGCAATCATCGCCATCCTGCTCTGCACCACCGTGGGATGGACGTTTCTCGGCGGAAGTATCGTGGCGCGCACGGACTCCGCAGCGTCAAGTCTGGGCGACCGCGTCGGCTCCAGTTGGGGAAAGCCGCAGACGCAGACGCCCCCCGCGGCAACGGCAACGCATCAAGTTCCCCGAGTCATCGAGGAGAAAACAAACGGCGTCACGGTGACGAAGACCGTGAACGAAACGGTCACCGACACGCTGCCGATCGAGCAGACACGCGCCGCCGTGAAGCTCGACCTCGAACAGCGCCAGAAGGGGTTGCTCTGGTTCGCCACGTACCGTGTCGCCTTCAACGGCGAGTACGTGTTTCGGAACACGAGCCCCGGCGATCAGATCACATTGCGTTTGCTGTTCCCTCTCTCCGACGCCATCTACGATGACGTCGTTTTTCGAGTCGATGGAAAGACGGTTCCGGTAACGATGGCGGGAAACGCCGTCACTGCAGCGGTTACGCGTGCGCCCGGGTCGCTCATCCATCTCTCCGTCGGGTATCGATCGCAGGGACTGGCTACCTGGAACTACAGTTTCGGAGAGAGCGTGACGCAAGTCCACGACGTCGTCCTGACGATGACGACCAATTTCCGGGCCATCGATTTCCCGGCTGGAACTCTCTCTCCGTCCGAGAAGAAGGAGAACGGACCAGGATGGCTGCTCACCTGGCGCTACAACAATCTCGTGACCGGATCGGGAATCGGAATGGTGATGCCTGAGAAACTGCAGCCGGGACCGCTGGCCAGCCGCATCAGCTTCTTCGCTCCCGTCTCCTTGCTCTTTTTCTTCTTCGCGATCTTCATGATCGCCACGCTTCGCCGCATCGCGCTTCACCCGATGCACTATTTCTTCCTGGCGACATCATTCTTCGCCTTCCATCTGCTGCTCGCTTACCTGGCCGATCACATTTCGATTCACCTGGCCTTTGTTATCTGTTCGGCGGTATCGCTCTTTCTCGTCATCAGCTATCTGCGTATCGTCGTCGGACCGCGGTTCGCATTCGTCGAGGCAGGGCTGGCGCAACTCGTCTATCTGGTCGGATTCTCGTACGCGTTCTTTTTTCAAGGCTTCACCGGACTTGCCGTCACGATCGGCGCGATCCTTTCGCTCTTCCTCGTGATGCAGATGACCGCGCGTGTGGACTGGAGCGCGAATGCGGCAGCGGTTGGTGAGTGAAGCCGCAGCGAATGCGCCGATACCTTTGCAGCCCGCTATCAAGTTGATCGAGCTGCGTGAAAAACGGAGCGCGGCCAACGGCCGCGCTCCACTTGACTACTTCTTCCGCGTGTACGCGATCTCCATCATCTTGTACATCTTGCCGTCCGGGCCGGCGCCCCACATCTCCAGCGTGTGGTGATCGTTGTCCACGACCGTGACCGTCTCTTTGACGTCGGACGCTTTGCCCGTCATCGGATCGTCCATCGTCGATGTGAACGTGATCGATCGGCCACCCGCGTCGGGCGTGCCGGTAGACACCATCATCGCCGTCGACATGCTGTCCATCCACGTCCCGACATACTTTTTCTTGATGTTGTCGTAACCGGTGTAGCCGATGCCATGGAACGGCATCCCCATGAACGTGCCGGTGAAATGCTGCTCGACCCAGCGGCCGTCCAGCGCCCATGCGTTCTCCGATACGCCGGTTCCGCCGGTGGGAGGCGCGCCCGGTTCCATCCACATCTTCACATCAGTGTTGAACGTGCCCACCATCGCGCCGAGCTTCTTGTGCGCGTCGCCGGGGGTCGCGGCCTTCATCATCGCTTCCATCGCCGCCTGTTGCGCCGCGGCTTTCGCCTTCGGATCGTCAGCGGCCGTGGCAAGGTTCGCGGTGAAAACAACCAGAACAGTGGCAGCCAGGATTCTGTAACGCATAGGTCTTCTCCTCTTGGTGAATCGGTTGACCGGGGATTGGGAACGAAATTGTAGTCGAGCGGGCGTGTTACATTGACTCTGCGCCCATAATTTTAGGAAGATAAATCAGATGAAGGTCTCCTTTCTCAAAGCACCCATCGGCGGAATCATCGGCCTCGAGATGATCACGTTCGTTGAGCCCCTCGGGCTCGAATGCATCGCCGGTGGCCTCGAAGCCGAGGGGCACACGTGCCAGATCGTCGACATGAGAATCGACGGAATCGAGAAAGGCCTCGCCAAGATGAAGGCCTTCGAGCCCGAGATCGTCGGCCTGCAGTGCAATTTCACGACGGAGCGATTCCGCGCGCTGCGCCTGGCGAAGATGGTTCGCGCCGAGCTCCCCGAGGCGCTGATCGTCCTCGGCGGACACGATGCGTCGCGCGATCCGCGCTGGTTCCTCAAGCCCGTCATCGATGTGGTCGTCGTCGGCGATGGGGAAGAAGTGATGACGCCGCTCGTCGCCGCGTACGCTGGGTCAAAGGATCTGAAGAGCGTTCCGGGATTGCTCATCAACGCGAGCTCGGGTCCGATCGATACCGGCCACGCGCCTGCTCGTCCGAACATCGACGAGCTGCCGTTCCCCGCGCGTCATCTCATCAAAGAGTACGCGTCGGAGTACTACATCAATTTCCGCCGTCCGCTCGCTCTGCTCGAGACCGCGCGCGGCTGTCCGTTCAAATGCAACTTCTGCTCGGTCTGGAAGTTTCACGAGAGCACGTTCCGCGAGAAGTCGCCGCGCCGCGTCGTGCAGGAGATCGAGCAGATCGAAGCGCCGAACATCTTCATCACCGACGACATCTTCTGGATGAACGTGAAGCGCGGCCGCGAGCTTGGGCAGGCGCTGATCGACTCCGGCATCAAGAAGCACTACACGATTCAGACCCGCAGCGACATCATCTGCAAGTTCCCCAAGCTCGTCGAGCAATGGAAGGGCTGCGGCCGCATGACCGTCTTCCTCGGCCTGGAGAAAATCGACGACGCGGGCCTCAAGTCGGTGAACAAGAGGAATACCGCCGACCACAACAACCAGGCCATCAAGATCCTTCAGGACCTCGACGTCGGCTACACGCCGAACTTCATCATCGATCCGACGTGGGAGAAGGCCGACTTCGAGAAACTGAAGCGTTGGATCGACGAGACCGGCGCCTACAACTCCGGCTTCTCCGTCCTCACGCCGCTCCCCGGAACGGATCTGTGGGACGAAGTCGAAGGCCAGGTGAACACCCGCGACTGGGAGCTGTACGACATCGCCCACACCGTCCTGCCGACGAAGCTACCGCTCGAAGAGTTCTACCGCGAATACGCCGGCCTCTGGCAACACGCGATGGACGTCCGCTACCAGGTCGAAGGCAAACTAAAAACGAACCTCGGCCTCCTCGCCGCGATCGCCACGCGCCGAGTGACACTCACCGCGATCCGCAAAGGCATGCGCATGGGCTCCGTCCTCAGCGACCCCGCCTCATTCATGCGCGCGCACGATGAGAGCGCGGCCAGATTGGCGGAAGCTGCGACGATGTAGGGAGGAGGTACCCGTGGTCATTCCGATCTCAGAATGGCTTCGACTTCCTGCGACAGAATGGGCAGTTTCGTTTCGATCACGTCCCACACGAGGCGGTCCACGACATCGGCATAGCCGTGAATCAGAATGTTACGAAAGGCGATGATTCGCTGGTACTCGCTGATTCCGCCTACTACTTCCGGATCAGACTTTGCGAGTTGGGCCAGCGCTTCGCCGATGATCTCAAACTTACGCTCGACGGCTGCGCGCAGCATCGGTTCTCGCCCGTAGTCGGTCAGCGCTTTGCCCGCGGTGAATTCCGTCAGCAGCGCGATCGCGTCCGATGTCGTAGAGGTACTTCTTTGCCTCAAGCCGCATAAAGGAGTGCTCTTGTCTGCTCCACCGACTGGCGGAAGTAGGGATTCCTGATCGCCGAGGCGACAACGAGATCTATAGGGCGACCGAAGAGCTGTTCGAGCGCTTCAAGCAGGCCAAAGAAGGTGTCCGCATAGGCGCCCGGAGGTATCGGCTGGAACTCGACCAGGAAGTCGAGGTCACTTTCGCTTGAGCGAGACGTTCCCGTTGCGGCCGATCCGAACAGATCGAGTTGCCGGACGTGGTACTGGCGGCAGAGTTGTTCCAGTTCTATCCGCTTACGTTCAAGCTCCGGGATCACGATGCGTTTCCTCAACCAAACGATAGCCTAGTTCGGCGAGGTTTTGCGGATCGCTCCACCGAACCCTCAAAGCGGCACTCCTTCCGTCAGGACGCGATCGCGGATGCGGGCTTCAGGCCGCGGCTGCTCACGACGTCCACCTTGTGGCCGAGGAGCTCCTGCAATTCCAGGGAGAGTGCGGCGTGGTCCATCAGGCTACGTTCCGGATCGAAGTCGACGATGAGATCGATGTCGCTATGCTCATCGTCGGAGCCGCGAGCTACCGAGCCGAACAGACGGACATTTCTGGCGCCATGTTTTGCCGCGGCGGCGAGAATCTCGTTCCGGTGAGCCGTCACGATCTCGGAAGCGGTCTTGGTTTCTCCTGTGCCGCGCGATCGCGGGTGGATTCTGCCGGATTTCTTCAGCAAGCAAGAGGTTAACTTCGAACTGCGGCTCAAGGGTGGGGTCAGGCAACGGTGTGAGCGTCTTCGATGTCACTAACGGCACTCCTTCCGAGGAATCGTCGCAGTGATGGCCTATGCTGGGCTTGAGGTCTAGCGTACCTTCCGCCGTCGGCGATGTCGCGAACTTGAAGTCACAAATTGTGACCTCAAAACGTCCGGCCTCCGTGGTCAGCAGGCTGCTGGACGAGTCAGTTCGCGAGCAGCGCCGTGGCGGCCACTAATCCGGCTGATTGTCAGCTTGACCAACGGCTGATCGTAAGTTTGAGAGGCGGCTGATCGTCAACTCCCCGGGCGGCTGGCCGCCAATGCATGGGCCGGCTTTGTCTGTCCCACTGGTTAGGAAATCGCAGAGTAGATTCCGGAACTGCCCGCGGAATGATCCGGCGCGGCGCGGTTTTATCATTCGTCGAATACACTATCGTTCGAAGGTACGGACGATCATGGGTGCACAAAACATCGAACTACGCGATCAACCCGCCTACACACTTTCGGAGGCTGCGCGCTATCTGAAGCTTCCGGCGGCGACGCTTCGCTCGTGGACGCTCGGCCGCAGCTATCCCACCGCGGCGAAGACCGCTCACTTCAAGCCGCTGATTCGCGCGGTGAACGACGATCCAACACAACTCTCGTTCTACAACCTGATCGAGGCACACGTTCTTCGATCTTTGCGGGTCGATCATGGCGTCGGAATCAAGGAGATGCGCGATGCCGTCCGTTACGCGGAGAGCAGTCTCAAAATCGCGCGTCTGTTGTTGCACAAAGGTCTGTGCGCCCATGCCGGTGAGGTCTTCCTCGACAAATATGGGGAGCTTCTCAACCTGAGTAGGTCGGGCCAACTGGCGATGCGCCGGCTGCTCGCCGAGCACCTGAAGCGAGTCGAGTGGGACCAGCACTCCTTCCCGATCAGGCTCTATCCTTTCGTCTCCAGCGGAGCGGCATCGGAAAAGCCGATCGCCATTGATCCGTTCATCGCCTTCGGGCGGCCCATTGTCCTCAGGGCGGGAGTCTCCACGCATGCGATTGCCGGGCGTCTCGACGCAGGTGAAAGCGTCGATGAACTCGCCGAGGATTACGGGCTGACCGGTACCGAGATCGAGGAAGCGGCGCTCTACGAACGTGCTGCGTGAGCCACATCTACTTCACCGATCGCGACCTCGGCACGAAGTTTCCGGAGATTCTCTCTGCCGCTGGTCTCACAGTGGAACGCCATCGCGATCTGTTTCCTCCAAACGGTTCCGACGAGCAGTGGTTGGAGTACTGCGGGAAGAATCAGCGGATCGCGATTTCGCACAACCTGCGCATCCGCTACACGCCCAACGAACTGGCCGCGGTGATCCGGCACGACGTGGCGCTTCTGATCGTGATCGGTGATGCTCACCTGGCAGAGCTGGCGATGAACTTCGTCAATTCACGACCCAGAATTGAGGCGTTTGTGGCGAGACATCAGCCGCCTTACATCGCCAAGGTGTATCGCGCGTCGCCCGCGGTCCTCGCGCGGAAGCCGATGGCGCTGGGTACGATTTCGCTCTGGTATCCGACGTAGAGAGAGCGTCAGGCCTTCGATCGTCTCTCGCGTGCTGACATCCTACTTCGTATACACCGTCACTTCTGCCGACGACCCTACCGCGACTTGATCCGCGGGCGGTCCGGTCCAGGAGATGCGCACCGGAACGCGCTGGACGACTTTCACGAAATTGCCGGAGGCGTTGTCGGGAGGCAGCAGAGAGAACGAGGCGCCGGTGCCGCCGGAGAGGCTTTCGACTTCTCCCTCGAAATCGCGGCCGCCGAGGGCGTCGACGCGGACGGTGGCGCGCTGGCCGGGGCGCATGTTGGCCATCTGCGTCTCTTTGAAGTTGGCGAGGACATAGGTCGTCTTCGGGACGAGTTGGACGATCGGCATGCCGGCGGTGACGTACGATCCGGCGTGGACGGCGAGCTTCGACGCGATGCCGTCGCGGGGCGCGACGATCTTCGTGTAGGAAAGGTTGAGTTGCGCGGCGTGGAGTGCGGCCTCGGCGGTGGCGATGCGCGCGTGCGCGAGACGGGCTTGTGCCTGCGCGGCGGAGATCTGTTCCTTCACCGGCGCCGATGACTGCACACGTCCTTGTGCGGCCTGGACGTTGGCTTGCGCAGCCTGACGCGCGTTCTCGGCTTCACTCACTCGTGCGCGAGCCTGCGCGAGATCGGCGTCGGCTGATTCGTGCGCGGCGCGCGCAGCATCGACCTGCGCCTTCGAGATATCTCCCTTCCCTCCCAACTCCTCGGCGCGCTGAAAGTCGAGCCGCGCTTTCTGTGCATTTGCGGTGGCGCGGGCGACGGCGGCATGTGCTTCCGCGATCATGTTCCCGGAGCTGTCGACATTTTCCTTCGAGCTTTGCAGCGCACCTTGCGCGGACGTGAGCGAGCCGCGCGCGCTGGCCGAGGTCACGGCAGTGCGTGCGTCGGCGTCAGCGGCCTGCGCCTGTGCGGTGGCGAGATCGCCTTCCGCCTGCGCCACTTTCACCTGCGCGTCAGAAGGGTCGAGATCGGCGATCGGCTGTCCAGCTTTCACCGGCTGGTTCTCGACGATGTAGACGGTGGTCACCTGTCCCGCGACGCGCGCGGCGATCGGGACTATGTCGGCGGCGACCTGGGCATCGTCGGTCGTGGCCTTGCCTGCGGTAACGAACGAATAGATCAGATAGCCGATCACCAGCAGCGCGACGGCGCCGCCGAGAATGAGATAGAGACGTTTCGCTTTCGACGGCGCGATTGCAGGCTCGTGTTCGGCGATCTCTGGCATCGCGCCGGCGGTGGTGGTTCCGTTGGTTGTCATTTACATCTCCACATGAACATCGATCTTCTCGGCATCCTTCGGCATCTTCAGGAAGAAGACGAGCGGGAGGACACAGAGGAAAAGGATTCCTGAAAGGTAGAAGAGTTTCTCGAACGACATCATCATGGCCTGCTGGCGCAATCCGCCGTCGATCATGCGCGCGGCGGTGGTTCGCGCTGTCTGCGAATCGAGTCCACGCGCCTGCAGCATCCGCTGGATCCCACCCATCCGCGCGATCATCGCCGGACTCGACATCGAGAAGTGCGACAGCATTCCGCCGCGTGAGCTCGTAGCGAAGCGGGTCAGCAGTGTGGCGAAAACAGCGAGTCCGATCGAGCCGCCGGTCTGACGCAATAGCGAATTGAGTCCCGTGGCGTCGGATAGTCGATGACGCGGAATCGTGCTGAGGGCCATCGTCGTCAGCGGGATGAAGAGGCAACTGAAGGCGACGCCCTGGATGATCAAGACCTGCACGACATCGGCGCGTGATGTCGCCAGCGTGTAGTGCCCCATCAGCCACGCAGTGTACGCGAAGAGCACGATGCCGAAGGCGACGACGAGACGCGGCGAAACCTTGTTGTAGATCCGCCCCACGATCGGCATCACCACGAGCATGCATAGACTGCGCGGCATCATCGCCAGTCCGGCCTGCGTCGCGGAAAAGCCGAGGAGGAGTTGCATGAAAAGGGGGAGGAGGAAGGTGACGGCCATCAGCATGGCGAACATCACTGCGCCGATCAGCGTCCCCGAAGTGAAGATCACATCTTTGAAGAGTGAGAAGTCGACCGCCGGAACGCGCGCGCTCAGCTCGCGGATGACGAGCCCCGCAAGCGAGACGATTGCAATCAGCGCGATGAGCTTGATCTCCCCCGATTGGAACCAGTCGTTGCGATTTCCTTCCTCGAGCACGTACTGCATCGTCCCCAGTCCGATGAAGAGCAGCGCGATCCCGGACCAATCCATGTTCTTGCGCTGCCGCGCCGCCATCTGATGCATCGCTGCACGGACATCCTCCGGCTCATGCACGAAGCGCGAGACCATGAAGAGAGAAACGATTCCGATCGGGACGTTGATATAGAAAATCCACGGCCACGAATAGTTGTCGACGATGTAGCCGCCGAGGGAGGGGCCGAAGGCGGGGCCGAGGACGACGGCCATGCCGAAGAGCGCCATGGCCATGCCGTGCTCTTTCGGCGGAAAGGTCTGGCGAAGAATGGCTTGCTCGGTCGGTTGCAAGGCTCCGGCGCCGAGTCCCTGCAGGATGCGAAACGTGACGAGCAGTGGCAGCGTGCGCACCATCCCGCAGAGTGCGGAGCCGATCACGAAGAGCGCGAGGCAAGCCATGTAGACGCGCTTCTGGCCGAAGAGGCGAGCCAGAAATCCGGTCAGCGGCATAACCATGACCGTGGCGATGACGAAGCCAGTCGTGACCCAGGTGATCTGCTCGATCGTGACGCCGAGGGATCCGGTGAGGTGAGGGACGGCGACGTTGACGATCGACGCGTCGATCGCCCCCATTAGCGTCCCGAACGTGATCGAGATCGTGACGAGCCATTTGTTGACTGGCTTGCGCTCCGGTAGCGCGGGCAACGCACTTGCGGCGTCGAAGGTTGCGACCGCGGAGCTCACGGCTTCGCCTCGGCCGCGTTCGTTCGGGAGCCGGTGATGTAGTGGCGGATCCCGCCGGTGGCGTGCTCATAGTCAAACTGCGCCGCTGCCGCGTCGGCTTCTGCGGCGATGAGATCTTCGTGCGCCTGGCGATACGCATCCTGCGCGCGGTCGACTTCGACCGGCGATCCGTATCCAGCCGCACGGCGATCGCGAGCAACAGTCAGCGCTTCTTCCGCAACGGTCGCGCTCTCGGTCGCGACAGTCACGCGCGACTCGGCATTCTGGAGCGTCATCAGCGAGCGGCGAACGTCCTGCTCGACGTCGCGCTGGCGTTGCGTGAGTTGCGTTTCCGCATCGTGCAGCATCACTTTGGCGCGGGCGATATTGGCGTTGATATCGGCGCGGAAAAGAGGGACGCCGAGGTTGGCGGCGATGCGCCGCGACCAATGGAGATCGTTGGATCGGTTGCCGCTCATGTCGCCTTCGAAGTCGAGGGAGACGGACGGCAGCAATCGGGCGCGCGCTGCTTCGACGGTGAGACGCGCCGCGCGGACTTGTTCGATCGCCTGGCGGAGCTCGGGACGATTCTCTTTCGCTGCCGCAAGCGACGGATCGAGCGCGGGGACGCTCGTCGGCGCAGTGGGAAGCGCCGTGAAGACGACGTCGCCTGACTCGTCGGCGCCGATTGCGTTGAGCAACGCCAGCGTCGCGATCTGACGGTCGTTTTGCGCTAGGAGCAGCGCCTGGCGCGCGCGAGCAAGCTGCACATTCGCTTGCGCAGTGTCGAGTCGCGTGCCGGTGCCGGCCTTGAATTCGTCCTGCGAAGTTTGCAGGAGGCGGGTGAAGAGCGTCACGTCCGCCTGGCGCGCGTCGATCTGCGTCTGCGCACGCCGCGCGATGAGATAGAGACGCGCCACGGCGGCGGCGACATCGTTCTCCGCCTGCTGATTCTGATAGCGGCTGGCCTCCGCGGAGCTCTTCAGCGATTGGTAGCGGCGTAGTGCGGCGAAGTTGAAGACCTGCACTGCAGCGGAGAGTTGGGCGTCGGTGACATTGAACGGTCCGACGACGGGCGGGAGACCCGGCAGCGAGAAGCCGAATGTCTGAAGGTTGATCGACTGGTTGTAACGCATCAACTTCGCGTCGGCTTGCGGGAAAAGCGCGTTGAGCGCTTCCGAGCGGGCGATGCGAGCGAGCTGCTCATTCGATCGCGCCAATTCCGCCTGCGTGCCACTGCCGAGTGCCATGTGGATGGCGTCATCGAGCGTGAGATGGAGAGGCTGCGCCGGCGTCTGCGCGGCAGCGCTGACTGTCAATGCGAAGAGAAGGAGGGAAAGTCGTTTCGGCAGCATGATTAGGAAGTGCCGCAGACGAAGTGCAATCCCGTCGCCAGCACCGACTGACCGTTCGGTCAGTTTGCGCAGTAAAGGCGAAGAGAGCGGCGTTTCTTCCCGGTTAGCTCGCCTTCTTCCGATGCGTTCTGCGTGGAGCTTCGGAAAGGCGGTCCGACTCCTCAGGCTCGACATCAGGAATCTTCGCAAGTACTGCTTCGAACTTGCGGCGGCTCCCGCGCTTGGCTCTCGCTTCGAGATACTCCTCGGTCAACAGCGCCGACATTTTTTCGGCAACGGCTGAACTAATCAACTGATTGATCGATACGCCCTCACGTTCCGCAACTTCACCAAGCTTCCGATGCAACGACTCCGGCAAACGCAGACTCAAAGCTCCCATTGCTCACCTCTTAGCTCTTGTAGGAATTGCTTCGGCGTCACGATGCGCACTCCTAGTTTTTCGGCGTCACCAAAGTCCCGGACATTGTGGGTGACGATGGCGTCACACCCTGCCGCAACTGCCAATTCAAGGATCAAGTCGTCACCCGGATCTCGCAGATAGGGCCGCCAGAGAAAAAAGATCTCCTGGCGAATTGCGACTTCACAGATGTAATCGATGAGAACGCGTACATCCTTTTCCTCCAGCGGCGAAGCTGGCAGATGCCGAAGCAGCACGCTTTCATACTCGAGCACCAGCGATACCGATACCGCCACATCGAACGCGCTTGTACCAAGTCGTGCGATCAGTTCGAAAGATGCACCGCGCCGGGATCGAACGGCGGCCACGAGAACGCTTGTATCGAGCACGACGCGCGACATCTGCGATATGGTAGCACAGGTGATACCAACAAATCCAAGTCCGCGGCCGGAACTACGTCTCCGACTTCGCCAGCTCTGCGATCGGGCGCGCCACGCTCGCCTCGACAACCTTCGCGTCCCACGGTCTGCTGATCACGCAGGAGTTGATCCCGCCGACGCCCATGCTCAGCTTGCCGCTGTAGCCGTCGCCGACCGCGCAGCCTTCGTTCGAGACGAACTTCGCTTCCTGAATCTTCACGTCGGCGTGCAGCTCGCCTTCGGTCAGCGCCATGGGATAGAGCCGCCCTTTGGCCATGCCCAAATGTTGTGCAGTCAGCTCCCAGCCGCCGCCGACCGACATGCCGTGACCGAACGTTCCCTTGCGCGCGGTGAAGATCACATCGGGGTGCAGCATCTCGAGCGAGTTCTCCACTTCGAGCGCGTCGCCGGGCGTCGCGGTGGCGTGCATGTCCCACGTCGTGACGTCGGCGGCCTGCACTTCCTCCATCGCTTTCTTCATCGCCAACTGCGGGCCGCCTTTCGACGGCGTGATGATGTGATGCGCGTCGGACGACGTGCCAATGCCGACGATCTCCATCCCCAGCGGCTTGAAGCCTTTCGCCATCAACTCCATGGCGTCGCCGACGATCCAGACGCAGGAGCCGCCGGCGATGTGCGTTCCTTTCAGCTCGGTGAGCGGCCGCGAAATGTCGGCGTCGGCGGAAAGAACATTGGCGTTGTAGAACGCGGAGATGACCAGCGGGTGAGGCGGGGGATCAGTCATACCGACGACGACTGCTTTCGCTTCGCCGAGCTGGATGGCGTCGTGCGCCATTTTGAGAGCGACGCCGAACGATGCGCACGCGGCGACCGGAGCGAACGCCGGCCCGACGATGCGTCCGATCATCGACACCTGCGACGCCGGAATGTTCGTGATGTTCCAGAGCAGATTCGGCGACACGCTCGACCACGGCTCGCCCGGACATCCCCACTTCTTGTTCAGCGCGCGGATCTTGTTCAACTTCTGGCGGATCGTGCTGAGCTTCGCGGAGCCGGATGACGGCGGCACCGGTTCGGACTGAATCTCCGCCGCCTCGGCGAGATAGCGAAGCAGCGCATCGCTCTGCACCGCCCAGAAGGATTCCCAGGCGTGCTTGGCGTCGATCCAATCTTCGGAACCGATCGCGAATTCTTCGGGGTCGGCCGGTGCGCTGATGTCGCGCTCTCCGTCGATGTGTGCGCGTAACGCGGCGCATCGCTCGGGTGACGCCCAGAACTCGTTCCACTTCCGAAGCGCGCGGTCGTAGGCGATCGTCTCCGACGCGGTCACGGTGATCTCGCCGAGGCCGCTGCCGATGTAGACGTGGGCCTGGGTGCCGAGGGAATGGAGATACTCCTCGATTCCAGGATTCTGCGTTAGCGACTGGATGAACGCGCCGATGCACGTCTGCACCATCGGCCCCATCTTGTCCTTGAGCTGCGAAAACTTGGCGGGGGGAAAGCGCTGATCGAACCAATCGTGGTACGTTTCGAAGTCGAACTCGGGCTCGCCTACGAGAAAATTCGATGGGCCAAAGCCGCGAAAAGGAGTGAGCCAGCTGTCGGCACGTTCCAGATTTCGCTCGAAAGTATCGATGTTTGGTGACTTGGGGGCGACGATGCCCCATCCGAAAACACCGATCCGCTTCCGCTCTTCCATGGGGCGCGCATTGTAGCGAATCCTGTCAGGGAAATTGCATTGGGTCGGTATCCATCGATGAGGTGTCCGTGAAAAGAGCTGCCACGCTGTCGGTATTGACGTTGATGATGTTGATGTTGTCGCTGTCCGGCTGCCGCTGGGGAAAGTCGGCGGAGACGTCGACCGCCCCGACAACCCAGACGATTGCTCCTGCCGCAGCGCAGCCTGCGGTCAACGGCACCGATGCCGTGACGCAAACGGTCGACGTCGAAGATAGCCGCTCCGAAGGGGAGGGCGCGGCGCTCACGAACACGCAGACCGCGAAGAAAACGGCGCCGCCGAAAACTCCGGCGAAGACGCCGGTGAAGAAACACAAGTAACAGGGATGAGGGGCGAGGGACGAGGGATAAGATTGTGAACGAAAACAATGAACGATAAACGGTAACATTCCGCCGGCTTCGTTCACCGTTCATCCTTCATCGTTCATCGTTAGAGAATGGACTACTCCTCCTTCATCGAGCGCGATCTCGCCGCCATCCCCGCTGCGGTCGCCGACTTTCGCGCCGAACACACCGCTGAGGAGACATGGATCGAGGTCACGCGCTTCGCGGTGCTTGCGTTCGCACCGTCGCAGCATTCGAAACATGCGCTGCTGGCGTGTCTCTCCGCCTGGGATCTTCGCGACGACCTCGGCGCGCAATTCGATCAAGCCGTCGTCGAGTGCGCGGTCTACGCCGCGGCCAGCCGCCAGCCGTGGAGCGAGCCGCCGATGCTCGATCCGCCAAAACTCGAAACCGGTCAGCGCGGCGATATCGATGAGCTTCGCGAAGCGATCGCTGCCTCCGACCGGCTTCGCGCCGAGCGCTGGCTTGCCAAACGGTTTCGCGACGCCGATTTCACTCGCGACTTCTTCGCTGCCGCCTCCGCCAACCTCGACGACCTCGGGCATAACCTGATCATCACCAACGCCGCCGTCCGCCTCGCCGCACTCCTCGGCGAAAAGGGGAGGTACGCGATGCTGCGGGTCGGAGTGTTCGAGATGGTGGCATTGGGGGGTGGGGAGTGGGGAGTGGGGAGTGGGAGTGAGAATCTCGATCTTGATTTGTTGGGCAATGCTCTCGTTGAAAACGTCATCGCAAATGATGGTGAGATCATCAGCGCGCATGCGCTGTTTCTTTTCGACGCCGCTCTTCAGACGGAGGATCGGGACGTGATCCGCCGCGTTGCAAGTCACCTATCCAAAACATCGGGCCACGGCACAGCCTCTGCTCCCACACCCCACACCCCACACCCCACTCCCCAAAGCTACCAATTCGCCCGCGACTACGGCGCGTATCTCAAAGCGCACGCCGTCGCCAAGCGATTGCGGCCGCGATTTCCGAACGCGGACTTCGACGGGATGCTGGCCGCGGTGCATCGCAATCTCGAGACCGCGCCGTCAGCCGAAGGGATGACGTTTGCGTAAGGCGATCGTCGTATTCGGGTTTTTTCTCGCGTCGTGTGCGACCACCGCCGCGAAAACTCCTCCTTCGCTCGCGCAACGCATCAATGCGATCACGAGCAAACCCTCGCTCGCCGGTGCAATCTGGGGGATCGACATCGTCGACGATCGCGGCAACACGATCTACGCGCGGAACGAGAGCACGCTCCTGATCCCCGCATCGAACCGTAAGCTCTTTGCGGCGGCAACGATCGCCTCATGTCAGGGGCTCGATCGGCGGATCGCCACGGAGCTCTGGCGCGACGGAAGCGATTTGATCATTCGTGGCGGCGGCGATCCGTCGCTCGGCGGACGCTGGGCGTTCGATCGTGATGCCGTGTTCGCTCCATTCGTCGCCGCGCTGCGTGGCCGCGGGATCACGGAAGTAGGCAACGTGATCGCGGACGTCTCGCTCTTCGACCGCACCACCATCCCCGGCTCCTGGAAAGTCGGGAACCTTGGCAGCGATTACGCCGTACCGACAGATGCGCTTGCGTACAACGAGAACGTGATTGGAGTCGTCGCCGACCACTGCGCGAATCCGGTGGTCACCGCGGATCCCAACTTCATTCGCGTGTATGAACGGTTCGTCTGCAGCGCAGACGGAACTACAGGTACGGCGGAGGTGCGGTCTGGCCTTGATAACGCAGTCACGATCAGCGGAAGTGTGCCGGAGCACTTCCAGTCGCTTGTGGGCGTCGCCGATCCTGCCTTATATGTCGCGCAAGCGCTGTCCGATGCACTGTGGCAGGCCGGAATCGCCGTTCACGGCATCGCCACGGTCAACACGGAGCCGCGTGCGTGGGGCGAGCAGGTCAGCGCCATCGTATCGCCGCCGTTGTGGCAATTGCTCTCTGTCGTCCTGAAACCGAGCCAGAACCTCTATGCGGAGATGTTGTTCAAAGGACTGTCCGGTCATCTCATGGAGCCGGCGTCGTATGCAGCGTCCGCGGAGATCGAGCGCGTTTTTCTGACGGGAGAGATCGGGATTCGAGGATCAGACTTCCGCTTCGTCGACGGCTGCGGACTGTCGCCCGATGATCTCGTCGCGCCGCGGGCGATCATCACGCTCCTTCGCTGGATGAACGATCCGGCGCGCCGCGGTACCTGGTCGATGATGCTGGCGCGTCCCGGAGAAGAAGGGACGCTGCGCCGGAGACTGCTGCCATTCGCGAATCGCCTGCGCGGCAAAACGGGGAGCATCAACGGAGTCAACGCGCTGAGCGGAATCATCGACGGTCCGGACGGCACGCGCCGTTACTTCTCGATCATCATCAATCACCACACCGCCGATTCCGTCGATGCGCTGCACGCGATCGACGCCATCGTGGGCGAGATCGCGAACTGGTAATTGAGCGTCAGACCAACGCGGAGAATTCGCTGACCACGCGCCGGAGCTCGTCGAGGTAGCCGGGATCTTCCTTCATGCGCCGTTTCAGCGCCTCCGCGAACGGCAGATCGCGTTGCCGCTCCTCGGGCGTGCCGTTCACATAGAGGAACTCGATCCATTTGTCCGGGACGCCGTCGAAGATCGAGAGCAGCATGTGAACCCGCGCGAAATTCGCCACGAGCGCAGAGAGATTGGTCGTCTCCACCCAGTCAAACGTCTGCACGACTTTCATGTGAACGGACATGTCCCTGTAAAGGAGTGACGTAAGAGTGTCATTCCCTACCCTCCCACCCGAATTTTCTCAAACGCTGGCTCCGGCGAGCTCCGCATTCTGGCCGCTCCAGGTCCCATACGAGAAGCAGCGGACGCAGGTAAACGAGTACTCGGCGGTGCCTGTGACGGGGTTTACCGTCGATTCGATATCGAGCGCCGACTGGCATCGATAGCAGAGGTTCGCGTCGCCGCGGTCGATATTCTCGAGAAAGCCTTCGACCTGCTGGCGGTGAAACTCCATCTGCTTCGGGCGCTGCGGAATCGTGATCGTTTCGCGTCCTCGCGGACAGGTGAGGAAAAGATGATCGGCAAAGGTCGTCTGCACGAAACTGCCGGTCATGATGACGCCGGGATGCTTCGGGCACATGACCGAATCACCCGCCCAATACGCCCGCGCCAGATCGCGAAGTTCTTTTACGTCGTTGGCCATATTCGCGGAGTTTAACCTGACTCTGGTGGTGTCGCGTCGAGTCAGTAGAACCGTTTCACGCGGAGACGCGGAGGCCGCGGAGTTTTTTTTCTCCGCGTCCCCCGCGTCTCCGCGTGAAACGGTTTTGATTTTTTTGAGCGGTGCCGCTACGTTCTTCCCGCTTCGATCTCCGCAAACACCCTCATGAAGTTGCCGCCGAGGATTTTTTCGACGTCGGCTTCCGAAACGCCGCGCTCCAGCAGGCGCGCGGTGACGAGCGGGAGACCCGACGCGGTCTGCAAATCCTTCGGCAGCGCGGGGACGCCATCAAAGTCCGTCCCGATGCCGACGTGATCGATCCCGGCCACTTCAGCGGCGTGCAGGATGTGATCGACCGCGTCGTCGATCGTCGCCTGCGGACTGCCGAGTGTGTTGAACCACTGGAGGTAGAGATCCCAATCTGTTGCATCGTTCGGCATCTCTTCCGTACCGCCGGCCGACTCACTCTTCACGCGCTTCTGCGAATTCATGATCACCTGCGCCACGGCGTCGTTCAGAAACGCGGAGAAGAAGTTGATCATGCAGACGCCGCCGTTCTTCGCCAGATCGCGAAGCATGTCGTCGGTCATGTTGCGGGGATGACGGCAGAGCGCGCGGCACGACGAATGCGTGGCCACGACCGGCACGCGCGTCGTCTCCAGCGCGGCGTAGTACGCCTTGTCGGAGACGTGGGAGATGTCGACGATCATGCCGAGGTCGTTCATGATGCGCACGACGTCGCGGCCGAAATCGGTGAGACCGTTGTGCCGTCCAGCGTCGCCGGAGGAGTCGCACCAGTTGTTCGTGTTGACGTGTGTCAGCGTCATGTACCGGGCGCCGAGGCGGTAGAAGTCGCGCAGGATGGAGAGGGAGTCCTCGATGGCGTGGCCGCCTTCGACGCCGATCATGAGCGCGGTCTTGCCGTCGCTCTTGGCCTGGCGGATGCCCGCGCTGTCGCTGCAAAACGTCAGCACATCGGGCCGTCTCGCAACTTCGGCGTGAATGAGCTCGATGAGTCGATAGGCGAAGCGCGCCGCCCCTCGGCCCGCATAAAACGGCGGAACGTACGCGGCGAAAAACGAGGCCGTGATGCCGCTCTCGCGCAGCGATTGCAGATCGACCTGCGCCTCCGGATCGTGCTCGTCGAGGTGGAGGTTGTGGCGGATCAGACGGTAGGGCGTGTCGCAGTGACCGTCGACGATGATCGACCGGCGATGAACGGCAGGGGTCACGACGGACGGCTTGGAGTCACTCGTTGTTGAAGTAGTCATCGATCAGATTCGGATAGTACTTCACGGTGTTGGGGGGTGGGGTGTGGGGCGTGGGATTTTGGGTAAGTGGGACATGTGCGCTGTCATTCTGACGCGCTGTCATTCTGAGCCGCCGAAGCCGCGCCTTTACGCTGCTCTGACAACCGGCAGGCATCGCGGCGAAGGACGGTCGAAGTATCCCCTGGTTCTGTGCCGGGAAAAACCAGGGCATATGGGCGGGGGATCCTTCGACGTCCTCGGCCACCAGATCGTGCAGCGCGAGTAGATCGAGGCGGCTCCGGCGGGTCTCAGGATCACAGAGCTTAACTCTCCCACTCCCACTCCCCACCCCCCCGATTACACTACGCGCCGCGATGAACCTTCCTTTGCGAATCGCCTGGCGTTATCTGCGGCGTCCGACCGACCGGCTCGTATCGGCGGTTGGCTTCGTGTCGGTCCTTGGGCTCGTGATTGGCGTGATGGCTCTGGTGATCTCGATGGCGCTGATGACCGGCTATCGCGGCGACCTGCAGAAGAAACTCCTCGGCGGCAACGCGGAGATCTTCGTCTATTCGGTCGGCGGTCCGATCGCGGATACGAAGCAGGCGGTTGCCGCGGTGCGCGGCGCTCCCGGTGTGAGTGAAGCGGCGCCGGTTCTGTTTCAGCGCGCGCTCGTCACGACGGAGCGAAACTCCACCGGCACGGAGTCGATGCTGAAAGGGATCGAGCCGGGTCGCGGCAAAGGATCGCCGATGATCGCGAAGATCGTCGGTCCGCGCGGAACGTTCGACACGGCGGCGGGGGAGCGTGGCGTCGCGGTCGGACGCTATCTGGCCACGAAGCTCGGCGTGACGTCAGGGCAATCGATCAGCATCACCGTCCCGACCGACAACGGCGGGAGCTTTCTGCCGCGCACTGCGTCGTTTGTTGTGACGAACGTCTTCGACACCGGTTTCTATGAGTTCGATGCGCGCTGGCTCTTCATCGATCTGCGCGAAGCGGAGTCGCTACTCAACGCTCCCGGCGCGGCGAATCTGGTGGAGGTGAAGCTCCTGCCCGGTGCCGATCTCGATCAGGTCACGCGCGCGATCGACGCACGGACGCAGCATCGCTACGCGGTCTCCGACTGGCGCGACATGAACCACCAGCTCTTCTCCATGCTCAAGATCCAGCAGCTCGTGCTCTTCATCGTCATCGGCCTGATCGTATTCGTCTCGACGTTCAACATCGTTTCGACGCTGATCATGACCGTGCATGAGAAGCGGAAGGAGATCGGCATCCTCTCGTCGATGGGGGCGGAGTCGCGAATGGTGACGCGGATCTTCGTCTGGTACGGAACGATGGTCGGATTCTTCGGCACGGCCAGCGGCATCCTCATCGGTGTCGCGATCTGCTGGATCATCACCCGCTTCGATCTCGTGTCGTTCCCGCCGGAGATCGCGCAGGTTTACTTCGTGTCGTCGATTCCGTTCATCACCAGGCCGGTTGATCTGACGATCATCGCCGTCTTCTCCCTTGCCGTCTCCTTCCTGGCGACGATTCTTCCGTCGTTACGTGCGGCGCGATTGAATCCGGTCGAAGCGCTGCGGCACGAGTAGACGCCATGGTGCGCGCCGATCACCTGCGAAGCGAGGAAGGAAACGCAGGTCGGACTCTGAAGAGTGAAGGGAGAAGAGTGAAGAGTGAAAGAAAAGCGGATTGAACTTTTCTTTTCACTCTTCACCCTTCACTCTTCACTCTTCAGAGTCCGGGCTACGATTCACGCGCGTTCCCGCGCCATATAATCCGCCGCGATGCCTACCCGTTTGATTCTCGAAGATGGAACTGTCTACGAAGGCCAGGCCTTCGGTGCAACTGCGAACACGATCGGTGAAGTTGTTTTCAATACATCGCTCACCGGCTATCAGGAGATCGCCACCGATCCGTCGTATCGATTCCAGATCGTCGTCATGACGTATCCGCACATCGGAAACTACGGGATCGAGACTGCGGTGGCGCAGCACGAATCACCGCAGGTGGCGGGCTTCGTCGTCCGTGACGCAGTTGCCGAGCCGTCGAACGCGCTTTCGGAGATGCCGCTCGGCGACTACTTCGTCCAGAACAACATTTCAGCCATCCAGGGGATCGACACACGCTCGCTGACGCGCAAGATCCGCAACGAAGGGGCCATGCGCGGCATGATCACGAGCGAGAGCGGGCGTGACATCGACAGCATCGTCGGCGAGATCCGCAGCGCGCCCTCGATGGTCGGACTCGACCTCGTGCAGCGCGTGACGACGCTTCGTCCGTACACGTTCGACGAGCCGCCGGCGGAAGTGAAGCGGCGCGTGGCGTTGTACGACTTCGGCGTGAAGCGCGACATCCTCCGGCACTTGTCGCGGCACGGATGCGACGTCACGGTCTATCCCGCCACGACGCACGCCGACGAGATTCTCGCGCAGCGTTTCGATGGCGTGATGCTTTCCAATGGTCCCGGCGATCCGGAGCCGGTCACGTACGCGCAGGCGAACATCTTCCACCTCATCGGCAAGCTCCCGATCTTCGGTATCTGTCTCGGCCACCAACTCCTCGGCCTCGCCCTCGGCGGACGAACCTACAAGCTGAAGTTCGGTCACCGAGGCGGCAATCATCCGGTCAAGGATCTGCGCAACGGACGGGTGGAGATCACTGCCCAGAATCATGGCTTCGCGGTCGATCCTGATTCGCTCAGCGACAACGACGTCGAGCACACGCACATCAATCTCAATGATCAGACGCTCGAAGGGTTTCGCCACCGTCGCGAGCCTGTGCTGGCCGTTCAGTATCACCCCGAGGCCGCGCCGGGACCGCATGACTCGTTCTATCTGTTCGGGGAGTTCATGCAGATGATGGACGACTGGAAGTGATGCTCGGGTTCTTTTTCGCGCTCATCGCCGCCATCACCGTTCCGCCGAAACCTCCGACGTATGTGACTGACAACGCCCATGTGCTCAACGCAGCACGGGCGCACGCGCTGAACGAGAAGCTCGCGCAATTCGAGCGAGAGACGTCGAATCAGATCCTGGTCTACGTCGACCGCAAACTGCCGCGCGAGACGACGATCGAGCAGTTTGCGAACGAGTCGATGCATCGCTGGGGCGTCGGACAGAAAGGGAAAGACAACGGCGCCGTTCTCTTTCTCTTCATCGACGATCGGAAAATGCGAATCGAAGTCGGGTACGGGCTGGAAGCGCGGCTCACCGACGCGCGCGCCCGGCAGATCACGAGCACGATCATCAAGCCGCATCTGCAGAAGAAGGATTACACCGGCGCCGCAGAGGCCGGAGCGAGCGCGATGATCGAGACGGCGCGCGCCGAGATGACAAAGGGCACGGGAAAGACGGTGCGCGAGACGAAAGCTTCGAGTCCGTCGTCGGTTGCCATCGGCTGCGTCCTGCTGGCGCTCATCGTCGGCGTGCCGGCGGTTCTGATCTTCTTCCTGATTCGGGCGATCGTCCGTTGGGCAAAGAAACAGCCGTCGCACACGAGCTCGAGCGGAGAAACGTCCGACACGTCGTCGTCCTCGTCGTCCTTCTGGTCATCGTCGGGCTCATCATCGGATTCGTCGTCGAGTTCGTCGTCCAGTTCGTCCGACAGTTCGGGCTTCGACGGTGGAGGAGGAGACTCGGGCGGCGGTGGCGCGAGCGATTCGTGGTGAACCCACCTTTCTCCCGTGGATCGCGCGAGTCCCAGCGCACGAAGTCCTCGCGTTTACGCGCACTCTGTGTAGAATGAGCGCGGTCCCGAAAAATTCAGAACACGAAGAAGAGTAGCCGGAGGTAACACCCATGACGATCGGTCAACAACCCGCCACCTCAACCTATGTCCCGCCGCCGCCAGCGGCTCCTCCCGCAAAGAAAAGCGGCTGCCTGAAATGGGGATTGATCGGATGCGGAACGCTCACGGTACTGGGCGTGATCTTCGCGGTCGTCCTCGTCGTCGTCGTATTCGGCGCGATGAAGAAGAGCGACGTCTACAAAGAAGCGCTCTCTCGTGCGCAGAACAGTCCGGCCGTCCAGGCTGCGCTCGGCACGCCGATCGAAGCGGGGATGATGGTCTCGGGCAGCATCAATGTCGACAGCACGGGCGGACATGCCACGCTCGACTTCCCGATCTCCGGTCCGAAGGGGAAAGGCGTCGTTCACGCCGTCGCTACGCGGACCGGCGAAAAGTGGGAGTACACCGCGCTCACGGTGAAGCCTGAGAACGGAGCGTTGATCGATCTTCTGCCGCCACCGATGACGACGCCGTCGACATCGACGGAGCCAGGGACGACTACGGATACGTCGTCGACGACCAGCACCGACACGACATCGACCACCGACACGGCGACAACCGCTACCGATTCCACGTCGACGCAGTAGCGTCGTCAAAACGCCTCGAAAACGCTCGGGCTCTCAGCACCGCGGTGCGAGCTCGAGCGTATCGGCGTTCTGCGCGATGACGCGGTAGCGTTTGCGCACACCGGCCATCCAGTTCATTACGTCGGTGATGTCGGTGTTCTCGTGCCGGCGCTCTTCTTCCTGACGGTCCAGATCAGAGATCGTCCGTTCGAGCGCCGAGAGAATGGTGAGCTCGCTCATGACAAATCCTGTCCGTGGCAAACCGCGTGCCCAAAGCGAGGCTCTACTCGCTCAATCCAGCGCGATGATGCCGTCCCGCCACAATTTGTAGAAGATCAGCATGGCGTCCGGCTCACGGATCGGCGAGATCTTGATCAGTGAGCCGAGGTCCCACTGGCCGTTGATGCGCGAGAGCATGAATCCTTCGTTGGGGGTGAAATTCATTTGCGTGATTTCTTCCAACGGTTTAGCGACGCGCGGGACCTTGGAATCGTGCAGCCCCTGCCCGCGCAGATCGGAAAGAATCGCCGACTCCGCCCCTTTGATGGCGTTGCGCACCCGTTGATGGCTGGGATCGAGATTCTCCGCCGCCTTCAGAAGCCGCTGCGCTTTCTCGTACTCGCGGTTTCGCAGCGACTGCTGCGCCCGCGAGATCAGCGACACGATCTCGTCATCCTCGCTCGAGTCCTCGAACGGCGCCGTCTCCTCGGTCGGTTTCGCAGCAGCCGCCAGCGTTGGATCGGTCAGCTTCACGTATCCCTCGCGCGTGAAGTGATAGACCGTCGAGGCGACGTTGAATGACGAGGAACGGCTTTCAAGCACGAGCTCGGCCAGTGATCGCCGCCCGTCGATGGCATTGATCACCATCCGTTGCGCGTCATCTTCCAGCTCCTCGGGCGGAACCTCTTTCACGAGCGATGGCACCAGCGCCTCGTGTCCGATCAGCGTGTGGATGCGGTTCCACTCGTCGACTCGCCGCGTTCCCTCCATGATCAGGCCCGTGACGTCGACGCGCAGCGGGATCATCTCCATCTGCGGCAATTCGTTGTCGAGAAACTCGAAGTCTCCTTCATTCCAGAGAAAGATGTCGTAGATCTCTTCCTCGGCTTTGAGGCGCATGAGGCGTTGCAGATCCTCTTCGTTGATCACGTCGATCATGACGAGGATCTTGCCGAGGAGAATGCCGGACTGCGTCTGCACCTCCATCGCTTTCATCAGTTCCTCTTCGGTGATGTAGCCGTGGCTCATGAGGAACTGGCCGAGGTATTCGCGGGGATCGTTCGATGCCGAGGAGATGACGCGGCCGCTGCGAAAAAAGATTTTTTTCTGGACAGCCTTGTTCGTGACGCAGAGCGTGCCGGTTTTCTGACCGAGGCTGAGCCACTGGAGGAGATCTCCAGGAAGCATCGTTTTCAGGTTGCCGCTGACACTCATGATAGGCACGGGAGTAAAAGGGGATGGATTATAAGTGGTATGGAGAAGTTGCCAGCGGTCGGGGTAGCCTTGAGATTGTAGGGAGACGTTTCACGCGGAGACGCGGAGGCGCGGAGAGAGTTGGTTTTCTCCGCGGACTCCGCGTCTCCGCGTGAAACCGTTCCCCATTCAGAGACTGCCCACTCGCCACTATCATTACTTCTCCATGACCGATAAGAAACTCTTTTTCGACGCAGCCGACCTCGCCGGACGCGCCTTCGATCCCGCCACCGACCTCGGCGAGCCGGGCCAGTTTCCCTACACGCGCGGCCCGCAGGCGTCGATGTACCGCGGGAAGCTTTGGACGATGCGCCAGTACGCCGGCTTCTCGACGGCGGCGGAGTCGAACAAGCGCTACCGCTACCTGCTGGAGCGAGGCACGACGGGACTGTCGGTCGCCTTCGATCTTCCAACGCAGATCGGGATGGACTCCGACGACCCGCGCGCGCGTGGCGAGGTGGGCAACGTCGGCGTGGCCATCGACTCGATCGACGACATGGAGATTCTTCTCGACGCTATCCCGCTCGATCGCGTGTCGATCTCGATGACGATCAACGCGCCGGCGTCAATCCTGCTAGCGTTGCTGCTCGTCGTCGCCGAGCGACGCGGCATCGCGTGGTCAAAGCTCTCCGGGACGATTCAGAACGACATCCTCAAGGAGTACGCGGCGCGCGGAACGTACATCTTCCCGCCTGCGCCATCGCTTCGTCTCGTCACCGACATCTTCGAGTTCTGCGCGAAGGAAGTGCCGCGCTGGAACACGATCTCGGTCTCGGGATACCACATCCGCGAGGCGGGATCGACGGCCGTTCAGGAGGTGGCGTTCACGCTCGCGAACGGATTGCAGTACGTGCAGGCCGCCGTTGAACGTGGACTCGACATCGACACATTCGCGCCGCGCATTTCGTTCTTCTTCAATTCCCACAACGATTTTCTGGAGGAGGTGGCGAAGTTCCGCGCCGCGCGCAAACTCTGGGCAACGCTCATGCGCGAGCGATATGCGCCGAAGGATCCGAAGTCGCTGGCGCTGCGCTTTCACGCGCAGACCGCCGGCTCGACGCTGACGGCGCAGCAGCCGGAGACCAACGTCGTGCGCGTTGCCTATCAGGCCATGGCCGCCGTCCTCGGCGGTTGCCAGTCGCTGCACACGAACTCGCGCGACGAAGCGCTTGCGCTTCCGACCGAGGAGTCGGCGAAGATCGCGTTGCGCACGCAGCAGGTGCTTGCCTACGAGAGCGGCGTGACGCAGTTCGCCGATCCGCTGGCAGGATCGTACGAGGTGGAGTCGCGCACGCTCGACATCGAGCGTGAAGCGCGTGCGCTCATCGAGCGCATCGACACGATGGGCGGCGCGCGCGCGGCGATCGAGTCGGGTTTCATTCAAACCGAGATCGGCGAGTCGGCCTATCTGGCGCAGCGCGCGCTCGAAGAGAAGAAAGCGATCGTCGTCGGCGTCAACGAGTTCGTCGACGATGGCTCGGCAACGCTGCCGATCATGGAGATCGACGAGAATGTCGAGCGCGATCAGGTGGCGCGGCTGGTAGCGTTCCGTTCTTCGCGAAAGGGAGACGTGCGCGCCGCGCTAACGGTTCTCGACACCGCCGCCCGCGACGGCTCGAATCTGATGCCGGCGATCGTGGAGTGCGTCCGGCAGGAGTGCACGGTCGGCGAGATCGTGAGCACACTGCGCGAAACGTTCGGTGAGCATAGGGATCAGGGGTTTTGATGGGACAGATCTAAGCGTGTCATATCTTTTTCTGTCATCCTGAGCCGCCGAAGCCGCGCCTCGACGCCACCTTCGTACTGGCAGGCATCGCGGCGAAGGACGGTCGAAGGACCCCCCGCCCATGTGCCGGGCAGTTTGGTTGTAGTGAAACTGGTGGCGCCTATGGCCGGGAGGTCCTTCGACGTCCTCCGGCACTTCGTGTCCTGCGGAAGTCTCAGGATGACAGCGCTTGGCTACGGCCATCGTCCCGTTTCTGTATCGCTTCCCCTTAGTCCAACCCCACCGCTCCTCGCACTTGCACCTCCAGCGCGTTCATCTCGCCATCATCGGTCTCGTGGTCGTAGCCGAGCGCGTGCAGGATTCCGTGCAGGATCAGATACCGCACCTCGGTGGCCTGCGAGTGCTTCTGCTCCGCGGCCTGGCGGCGGGCTTGATCGATCGAGATGACGATGTCGCCGAGCGGGCGGCCGATGGCTTGCGGATCAGCGTCGGAGTCGTCGGCGGGGAAGGTGAGCACGTCCGTCGTCTTGTTCTTTTTACGGAACTTACGGTTGAGATTGCGCATGGCGTCGTCGTCGACGATCGCGATCGACACTTCGCTGATCTCGTGCGCGATACGGCCGAGGTGGTCGAGCGCGAGGAGGACGCGGCGGGCGAACTCGGCGATCTCGCGGCGGCTGAAACGCGCCACGGCCGCGCCGGTGACTTCGATGTCCGTCAAGCCTTCTCCTGCTTCTCGCGCTCTTTGTCGACGCGATCGTAGGCCATGACGATCTTCTGCACGACCGGATGGCGGACGACGTCGCGGTCGGAGAAGTCGAAGAAGCGGATGCGCTCGATGTCGCCGAGGATCTGGCGGACGACGCGGAGTCCTGATTTGGCGCCTGTGGGCAGATCGACTTGCGTCACGTCGCCGGTGACGACGGCCTTTGCGCCGAAGCCGAGGCGGGTGAGGAACATTTTCATCTGCTCGGGCGTCGTGTTCTGTGCTTCGTCGAGGATGATGAAGGAGTCGTTGAGCGTACGGCCGCGCATGAACGCCAGCGGCGCGATCTCGATCACGCTCCGCTCGATCAGCTTCTCGACCTTCTCGAAACCGATGATGTCGAAGAGCGAGTCGTACAGCGGGCGAAGATACGGATTCACTTTCTCGGCGATGTCGCCCGGCAGAAAGCCGAGGCGCTCGCCTGCTTCGACGGCGGGGCGGCAGAGGACGATGCGTTTCACGCTCTTGTCGGCGAGCGCGCCAGCAGCGGCGGCCACGGCGAGAAAGGTCTTGCCGGTGCCGGCGGGGCCGATGCCGAACGTGATGTCGTTGTCCTGGATCGACTGCAGGTACATTTTCTGAGCGACGTTGCGCGGCGTTACGACGCGGCGGACGGAGGCCTGCACGGCGTCATCGGTGAAAAAGTCGACGAGGCTGGCGTCGGGACGATCGCGGAGAACGCGCATGCTCGTGTGGATGTCGGAGCGTTTGAGCGGATAGCCCTGCTCGATCAGCTCCTGCATCTGCGCCAGCAGCTTCTCGACCGGCGCGACGTTGTCAGGCGCGCCGCTGACGAAGATCTCGCCACCGCGCGAGGAGATCTTCACGCTGAACTCGTCCTCGAGCATGCGCAGGTTTTCGTCGTGATTGCCGAAGAGCGTGTGTGTTCCTTCGTCGTCGAGTGTCAGTTCCATTCGGGTCCTTTAATTGAGGTCAAAAGAGAATGTTGAATGTTGAGTGTTGAATGTTGGATTTTGAATGTCTGGCGATGCATTGTCTTGCGCTGAAGGTGAGGTCGGCAATCAAGTTGCGCGTGCGCGCCGTTACTTTGGCGAACTGCCGGCCGTCGAGCATCGATCGACATTCCGTCCATTCATTCAACATTCAACACTCAACATTGAACATTCAACATTTCGTCTTTTTCAGTATCTATTCATACCAGGGTCCATCTCCGCCGCCCAGCGATCGATCCCGCCAGCAAGCGACAACGCATCGTATCCATTCCTAGCCAGCCACTGGCCGGCCATCCAGGAGCGCATGCCGTGGTGACAGTACAACGCGACCGGCCGGTCCTGCGGAATCTCTCCGAGGCGTTGCGGGAGCGAATTCATCGGCATTAGCGCCGAGCCATCGATCGAGCAGATCGCCGCTTCCCCTTCTTCACGGACGTCGATCAGTGTCGGTGGATTGGGACCGGCGAGAAGATCTTTCAGCTCGCGCGGCGTAATTTCAGCGATTGGCATTCATTTCCTCTCAAGTGACTTCGAACAGCGTGATCCAGACTTCGCCGTACTCGGCGCGGCGAACGGCTTTCAATCGTTTGCATTCGATCGTTAAGGGATCGCTGTGCCGCGGATGCTCGATCCCGACGAGCGCTCCATCCGCCAGCGGAACACGGCTGTCGATCGCAGCGAGCAACTCGTCGTAGCGGCCGAACGAGTATGGCGGATCGGCGTATACCACGTCGAACAGCGCTCCGGGCGAAACCGTGATGCCGAGCCGCGGGATTCCGAGAAAGACGTCGGAAGCGATCGCCGTCACCGGAACATCCCAATCCTCGGCCAGGCCCGCGATTGTTGCGACACTCTTGCGGTCGATCTCGATCGCGGTCGCCGACGCAGCGCCGCGCGAAACTGCTTCGAAGGAGAAGGCGCCGCTGCCTGCGAAGAGATCGAGAAACCGCGCACCGTCGATGCGCGCGCCGGCGATGTTGAAGAAGGCCATGCGGGCGCGCTCGGATGTAGGCCGCGTCTCGCGCGGAGGAACGGGAACGCGGCGGCCGCGCAACGAGCCGGAGGTGACGCGGATCGTGTTCAGCGGCTGGCCGCTCCCGGCGTTCCGATAAAGTAGTTGTAGAGATCTTTCACGTCGACGTAGATCGTCGTCGGTTGGCTCAGGCAGCGCAACTCGACGATCTTCTCGCTCACGACGCGTACGACCTTGTAGACCTTCCTGTCGTCGCCGACGAGTTGATCGCCGACCTTCGGCATGTAGCCGGCGACGCTGTTCGTCACGCCGCGGTCCTGGTAGACAGCACGCAGCAGATCCTGCAGCGGCACGACCTGATCGGAGAGGCCTTTCGGAAGTCTGGCCATCGGATCGAATACTTTCTCCACGAATGATTGCTGCGCGTCGTAGGCACGCAGGAGTGCGTGGCGGCTTTCGCGCGGTTTCGTCAGATCGTTCTCGCGTACCGCCGCAAGAGCCTGTGGCGAGATGGCGTGCAGGTAATTCTGCAAGGCATCGGGAGGGATCACCAGTTTCTTGCGGATCGAGCCGCCCGTGCCACGCACTTCGACGACAACGAGTCCGCCCTCGAAAATCGACAGCCGTTCGTAGACAGCGTTCGTGTTGATATTGAAATCGACGAGCGGTTTCGGAAGTCTTCCATCGATTCGCTGTGGCCCGATCGCCTGCCGGCTGCCGACGAGCTCGGGGATGTCGTATTTCGCAAGCTTCTTACGCTCGCGCTCGGGAAGCGGAACGGCGATCGAGCCACCAAGGGGCGCGGCGTCGACCATGGTGATGTCGTGGGATGGATCAGGAGCAGGCGCTTGCGTGAGCTCGTGCGATTCCGGCTGCGTCTGCGGAGGCTGCGATTGCCCGGCGGCCGTGAAAGCCACGAGGAGCGCGAGGCAGGGTATGAAGCGCCGCATAACGTTAATGAGTGCGCAGGAAAATCAGCCGTCAGTATCGATGAAGAGTGAAGGGTGAAGAGTGAAGAGTGAAAGAAAAACGGATTGAGCTTTTCTTTTCACTCTTCCCCCTTCACTCTTCACTCTTCATCGATCCGCGGACGGCTTTTCCTCACCG
The DNA here is from genome assembly GCA_034665065.1 of Thermoanaerobaculia bacterium. Classification (GTDB taxonomy): domain Bacteria; phylum Acidobacteriota; class Thermoanaerobaculia; order Gp7-AA8; family Gp7-AA8; genus JADGNZ01. The sequence continues at coordinate 227,492 of JAXDGL010000025.1, forward strand.
CTGACCTCTGGCTGCTGGCCACTTCCGTTAAGGTACTTGATCGCCATCTCTCGTGCAAACGTCCGCGCTTCTCCATGCTCGATCTCGCCGGTAAAAACCGCCTCGCGGGTCCTCTCCAGCGCTCGGGCGACGTGAGGTCCGAGGGGCACCTCGAGATCGTTGCCGCGAAGCGGAAGTTTGAATGACCGAAACTCCTGAAATCGAGCCACGTGCGGCTGCTCGTCGGGCGTAGAAGCCGCGACGATGCTGAGCAGCTCGGCCGAGGCGTGTTTGAAAAGGCGGAATCGCTGATGATCCGACGTCGCCTCGGCCAGCGCATCGAGGAATCGCGGCAACTCGTTCGCGATCTGAATGAGATTGCGCGCCCGTTTTTGCGAGAAGCCCGAGCCCTCCAGGTCGACCGGTGACGCGTTGCCGTAGAGGATCGCACCCGTGTACATGACCTGGCGATCCAGTTCACCGTTGAGCACCGGCGCTGCCAGCGCGGTGCTGACGCGCTGCAGCCGCGGCAGCAGCTTCGGGTCGACGGGTTGCTTGCCGAACAGCACTTCCAGCGCACCGGCCTGGTTCAGCGCGGCGATGACATCCGGCGCATTGGTTTCTTCGAACGCGAGAAAAAGCTCACGCCAGATGCGCTCCTTCGCGATCGTAGCCAGGGCGCCGTTCCCGATCGCCTCGCGCAATTGTGCGGCCGTGCGCTCTTCGAGCGTGAACCCGAGGCGGGTGCAGAGCCGGATAGCGCGAAACACGCGCGTCGGATCGTCGGAGAAACTCCGCTCGTGCAGCACGCGGATCACGCGTGAAGCGAGATCGTGCTCGCCTCCGGCCGGATCGAGAAGCTCGCTCGTCATGACGTTGATCGCCATGGCGTTGATCGAGAAATCGCGGCGAATGAGATCGTCCTTCAGCCGGCCGGCGGAAACGGTCGGGAGTGCGCCAGGTGCGCGGTAACGCTCTTTGCGCGCCGTGGCGATATCGATCTCCGGCAACCCCTCGGCCGTGACTTTGTACGTCAGGAACTGCGGGAACGATCGAAGCCGCCCACCGACGCGTTTTGCCAGCGCGCGCGCCAGCGTCGACGCGCCCTCTTCGAGAGTGAGGTCGAGGTCGACAACATCCTGCCTGCCGAGGAGTAGGTCGCGGACGGGACCTCCGACGAGGAAGGGGAGCAGGTTTTTTTCTGCCGCCACTTCCCTGACCAGTTCAAGGGCTTGGCTTTGCTGGTGGGGGAGCTCGTCGAGGCGGATCATTGGAGAATGGTTTCGTAGAGTTGGATCAACGCCCGCAAACGATGCCGGACGCGAAACTTTGCGACTGTCTGTTGCGATGCAGCGGACCACTTCAGCCGAAGCTCCGGCTTGAAGAGGGCGGCAAGTATCGCATGAGTCAATTCGTTCGGATCGTTCGGTGGCACGAGGCCTCCCGTTCGTCCTTTCTCGATCCGTTGCGTGTTGATCGATGTGCGCGAGGCTACGACGGCGATTCCCGCGGCCAGCGCCTCCGCGACGAGGCCATCGTAGTCGTCGTCTTCCAACGCAGGATCGACCCAGAGATCCACAGCGTGTAGATCGGCAAGTGCTGGTGCCTCGTCGAAGAGTAGCCAGTCGACGTCGTCGCGAAAGCGGTGGATGCGTGTGGCCGTCTGCTCGACGATGTTGCGGACGGATGCTCGTGAGAACGTGCCGATGGTGGCCCGGCCGACGGCTTGCCTGCTTCCTGGATCGAAGTAATGATCGTCGACGGCCTCGGGGATGAACGTGTCCGGCGTCTCCTTCAGCGGCGAGATGACTCGCGCCGGTCGCGGCGGTTTGCGCCAATGCCACCGACCGATACTCAATCGCGCGTTGCTGACGAAGGGAGCGGTGATGCCGCGAACCGCGGCGGGATCGAGGACGCGCGGGGCGTAGATATGAACGATGTCCGCGCCGTCAGCGCTGCCGATGCGCACGTCGTGATCCGCCGAAAGCGCGGCAGCATCGATCGCTTGCGATTTGCGCTCGTAGGCCGAAGCACCGGGAAGGAGGAGTTGGGCGATGATCACTGCGCTCATCCTAACGAAGTCATTGCGAAGCGAACCGTGTCGCTGTCATCCTGAACAGGTTCATGGCATGAGCTACAGCAATGATGAATGACGCAAACTCTCAAATCGAGCGTCCTTCTCCCCCACGTCTTCTTGTGGGGGAGAAGGTGCCGAAGGCGGATGAGGGGGCGTTTGCAGCGATCCGGCACGTCGTTCATGACTTGAAGAAACTGTACGGGCGCTGCTTGCCGAATGACATGACTGACGTGAATGAAGTTCTCGGTTTCTTGGGAAGGCCCCCTCATCCGCCTTCGGCACCTTCTCCCCCGCTGAAAAGCGCGGGGGAGAAGGACGCTCGATGTTTGGGTTGCGGTACGGCTTCATCGCCGGTGCAGCCAGGCCGGGCGTCCTTCGACCGTCCTACGCCGCCGGTGCGTGCCGGTGGAGAGAGTTGTGAGTCTTGCGGCGGCTTCGGCGGCTCAGGTTGACAGTCGTTCTTTATCTGACGTGTGCGCTCGCGCTGCTCGCTCTCGCGCACACGCTCGTCACGCGCCTCACGCGCGTTGCGGCGATCGTGCTGCTCCTGCTGCCGCTGCTCTTCACCGGACGCGCAGTGTTGACGGGGCGCCTCTACGCGCCGGTCGAGCTGACTTACACGACCGAGCCGTTGTATGCACTGCGCGACGAGCTTCGCGTTCCCGACCCGCACAATCGGATGCTGTCTGACATCGCCTACCAGATGATTCCGTGGCGCGAGGCCGTGCGGCAATCGATCGCACATGGCGAGTGGCCGCTGCTTAATCGTTTCGAAGGATGCGGCGACGTGATGGCGGGGGAGGCGCAGCCGGCGCCCTTCAGTCCATTCACGCTGATTGCGCTGCTCCTTCCCACCGCAGCGAGCTTCGGCTTCACCGCGTCGATCGCGTTTTTCCTTGCCGCCCTCGGCGCGTACCTGCTCGCACGCGAGATAGCGTGCAGCGAGACGGCGTCGATCGTCTGCGCTGCGGTCTTCACGCTGGCTGCGCCGATCGCACTGCAAATTCTCTGGCCGCTCGGTTTTGGCTGGGCGCTGTTGCCGCTGATCCTGATGGCCGCGCGGCGCGTCATCGATGTTCCCACGATCCGGTCCGCATCCATTCTTGCGGCCGCGCTGACGCTCGAGGCGCTAAATGGTCATCCGGAGACGCTGCTGCACGTCACGGTGACCGGCGCGATTTACGGCGTCTTCGAGCTTCTGCGTCCGGGACGTGCGCAGCGTGGGCGCGCGATCACGCTCGCGATCGCCGCCGGCATCGTGGCGCTGTTGCTCAGCGCCATCGCCATCCTCCCGTTTCTCGATGCCAGCAGCCAGACGGTCGAGCATCGCATTCGCACGGAGTTTTTTGCGCCCGGTCCTCTGCGCGTGGCCGTTGGTCTTCCGCGCGCGGCGCTGTTGTCCGATCTGTTGCCGTTCGCGCGCAATTCCTTTCGCAATTTCCTGACCGCGCGCGCGGAGGCGGGAAGCATCGCCCTGGCGCTGGCAGTCTTCGCGCTTTGGCGATCGCGAGCGCGCGAGCGATGGTTCTTCGCCGCTCTCGGACTTTTTTGCCTCCTCGCCAGCGCCAACGCCTGGCCGGTCGCACAATTTCTTCACCGGATGCCGCTCTTCAATCTGGCGCTCAACGACCGGCTGGCGTCCGCCGTGCCGCTTTGCGCCGCAGTGCTCGCGGCATTCGCGGTTGATGCGTTGTCGCGCCGCGCCGGCATCGTAATGATCGCGCTGCTCGCACTTCTCGCGGCCGGCGCGTACGGCATGCGCAGCGGAACGATCGACATGCCGCGATTCGTTGCCGAGGTGATTCCGCTGGCGCTGGCGGTAGCGCTCGTGTTCTTCGTAGCGAATCGGAGAATCGCGGTTCCGATCCTACTCGGGCTCATTCTTCTGCAGCGCGCGATCTCCGACGGCGCGCTCGTTCCGGCAAACGACGCGCGGATCGCCTATCCGCCGCTGGCGCTCTTCCAGCCGCTACACAAAATCCGCGAGCCGTTCCGGATTGCCGCGATGGGGCCCGCGCTTTTCCCGAACACGGCCACGATGTACGGACTTGAAGACGCGCGCGTGATGACGGCGATGACGCTGCAATCGCTCGATGACACGTTCCCCGCCTGGTGCCGGCGCGGCGGCTTCGGCTTCAATCAGATCGACGACCTGACACGCCCGATGCTCTCGATGTTGAACGTACGGTTCGCGATCGTTCCGGCTGGCGATGCCATTCCGTCAGGCTGGCGCGATGTCACCGCGGATCACGGCTCGCGTCTGATCGAGAACCTGCACGTTCTCCCGCGCGCGTTCGTACCGAACAGCATTCGCGTAGGAGTCTCGAACGATGTTGAGGACATGGGCGCGGCAGCAGATTTCGCGGAGCAGGCATGGATCGATCTTCCCGGCTCCGCGCGCGATGTTCCAAACGGTCCGGGAACGATCGCCATCCGCCCGCGGAAACTCGGATTCGACCTCGATGCGGTGATGGAGCACGACGGCTACATCGTTCTCTCCGAAGCGGCGTGGCGAGGGTGGCGCGCCGACGTCGACGGCAATGCCGCGAACATCGTCCGCGCCAATCACGCATTCATCGCCGTGTTTGTGCCGTCGGGTCATCACGCCGTGCGCGTGACCTTTCAGCCTCAATCGTTCGTGATCGGAAGAACGATCAGCTTTCTCACACTTGCGCTCCTGATAACCGCAGCACTGGTGCGCCGTATAGGTGCGCATGCTCACGCTCGACAACGTCAGTAAGTGCTTCCGCGGCGGCAACTTCGGCGTCCGCGATCTTTCCCTATCGATCGGCAGCGGCGTCCTCGGGCTACTCGGGCCGAACGGCGCCGGAAAGACGACACTCATGCAGATGATCGCCACGATCACGCGGCCGACGGCGGGAACGATTCGTTTCGATGGCGTCGACGCCGCCCGCGATCCCGATGCGATTCGCCGCCGGCTCGGTTATCTGCCGCAGGACTTTGGCGTGTACGACAACCTTACCGCGGTCGAGTTTCTCAGCTACTTCGCGGCACTCAAAGGTGTGACCAGCCGCACGCGCATCGGCGAGATGCTCGAGATGGTGAACCTTCACAATGTTGCGAAGCGTCCTGTCGGTGGCTTCTCCGGGGGGATGAAACAGCGGCTCGGCATTGCTCAAGCGCTGATCAACGATCCTGACCTCGTCATCGTCGACGAGCCGACCGCAGGGCTCGATCCGGAAGAGCGCGTCCGCTTCCGCAATGTGCTCGCCGACGTTGGTCTCGGCAAGCTCGTGATCCTCTCGACGCACATCGTTTCCGACGTCGAGTCGGTGGCAACGCAGATCGCCATCATGAGCGGAGGGTCGGTCGTCGCCTGCGCCGCGCCGGAAGAGCTGATGCGAGGAGCGGCCGGAAGTGTGTGGGAGCTCGTCGTTCCTTCTGAGCGATTCGATGAACTGCGGCGCACCGCGCGCGTCTCGAGCGCGGTGCGAAAATCGGACGGCGTGCATGTCCGCATCGTCAGCAGCGAGGAGCCTCGCGGCGGAGCGGTCGCCGCCGAACCGACGCTCGAAGATGCGTTTCTCTACACGATGAGCCAAAAGGCGGCGGCGTGATCCGCCGGATCGGAGCGATCGTCCGCGCGGACTTCCTGATCCGCTTCCGCCGCCCTTCGACCGTGATCGTTTTTCTCCTGCTGAGCGGCTTTGCATACGTCTGGATTCCTGATCCTGCGACCGGGCGCGCGCTGATGCAGATCAACGGCTCGCGCGTGCTCTATAACTCCGCGGCCATCGGGATGGCCACCTCGATGCTGGCATCGATGTTCGTCGGTCTGTTTGGTTTCTACGTCATCTCGAATGCGGTGCGGCGAGACATCGACTCGCGCTGCGGATACGTCATCGCCTCGACGACGATGCGCACCAGCGAATACATTGCCGGCAAGTTTCTCGGCAACGTCGTGTTTCTCTCGACCTTCACCGTTGGCTACATGGCAGCCTCGATGGTGATGCTGCTCGTACGAGGGGAAGCGCCTCTCGAGCCGCTGATCTTCATGAAGCAGTACGCGCTCATGACGCCGCCGGCGATCGTCTTCGTCTCGGTCGTAGCCATCGTGTTCGAGTCGATTCCGTTTCTGTCCGGCCGTTTCGGCGACGTTGCCTACTTCTTTCTCTATGCGACGTCGCTCGGCTTGATTGTGAACATGATGATCCACGGCGGAACGGCGGCGCGCTATTTCGATGTCAGCGGGTTCGGCTACCTGATGGAGCAGACCCAGCGCGCGTTTCACACGCAGTCGATGTCGATCGGCTCGTCGCCGTTCAACGCCGCGAAGCCGGTGCTGACAATCGGCGGCCTCAATCTTGAGGGGGGTGCATTGCTTGCGCGAATCGCCTCGACCATCGCGCCAGTTCCGTTGCTCGTGCTGGCGCGACTCTTTTTTCACCGCTTCGATCCGGCCAGACTGCGCGCGGCGTCGGCGAAGGGCAAACGCGGGTGGATGAGCCAGTTCAATGCGATGGCCAGACCACTCGTGCGGCCGATTGCGGCGCTACCGGTGCGCGGCGCAGCACTCAAGGACGCGATGATGACGTTTGCCTCGACGCCGTTTACCGGCATCGCGCTCATCGGCATCACGATCGCTTCGATCGCCGCTCCTGCCTCCCTGCCAATCACGTTCGTGATCGCGGCAATCTTCATCGCCTCCGTGGCCTCGCGCGACCGCAGCGCCGGCACGATCGGATTGATCTACGCCGCGCCGCGGTTGCGCGAACGCTTTGTGACCTGGAAGCTCGCCTCATCGGCGATCGTGACATTGCTTCTCCTCGTCGCGCCACTTTTCCAGCGCGCGGTCGTCAATCCCAGCCGGCTTCCCGCGCTTCTGATCGGAATCGCGTTCGTTGCCGCCGCGGCGACATCCCTCGGCGTCATCAGCGGCAATCCGAAGACGTTCATCGTCTGCTTCCTGACGTTCTGGTATGTCGTCGTGAACGATCACGGCAAAACGCCGGCATTCGATTTCGCCGGCTTCTTCGCCACGCCTGCGCTTACGGTCACGCTCACGTACGCAGCAATCAGCATCGCGCTTCTCGCGACCGCCGAGGTGGTGCATCGATTGAGATTGCGGACGTGAGGAGTCTCCTGCCAAACACGTGTCGCTTTACGTGAAGCGAGCGGCCCGAGACTGTCATCCTGAGCCGCCGGAGCCGCGCCCCGAACGCACCCTTCTCAACTGGCACGCATCGCGGCGAAGGACGGTCGAAGGACCCCCTAATTGTGGCCCGTTGGTGGTGGAAAGAACCGAGGCACTGAATCAGGGGGTCCTTCGACCGTCCTCCGCCGCCGATGCCGTGTCATCTTCAAACGTAGCGAATCTTGCGGCGGCTTCGGCGGCTCAGGATGACAGCCTTTCTTGATGTGCGCGAGTCGTCCCAACGCATGAGATGCGATCATTCGAAACGTCGATGCCTAGAGTCAACCTCATTGCTGGCCGGACCCGCGCCGGCGACGGTGCGATCGTTCGACTCGGCTTTCCGTGGTGGTTGCGGCTTTTCGTTCCGCCCGATACGGCGGCGATCACGCTCGGCCATCGGATCTACATCGATGGAATGGTTGGGAGCGACGAATATGAACGCGTTCTCGATCACGAATACGTGCACGTGCGGCAGGCGCGCGAGCTGGGCCGGTTCGTGTTCCTGCGGAAATACCTCGCCGAGTATTTTCTGAACCGTGTTCGGGGGTTCGGGCACAACGACGCCTATCGCGCGATCTCGTTCGAGATGGAGGCGTTCGCAGCCGAGGCAGTCCGACCGTATAATCGCTCGTCCACCCAAACCACCCATGATTCAATTTCACGCGTTGGAGATCCCGCAACTGGAACGCTTTCTGGAGCGTCAGAAGGCGGGACTCTCGCGCAAGACCGACATCGATCTGGATCTGATCCTGCGTCAGATCCTACAGAAAGCGAATGAGTTCGTTCCCTCGGAATCGGGTTCCATCCTTCTCGACGATCCGTTTCGCAAAGTGGCATCGCGCCGCGAGAACGAGTTGGTTTTCATTGCTACGTTCGGGCAGGCCAGCCGCAATCTCATCGGTCAACGACTTTCCGCAAAGTTCGGCATCGTCGGTCAGGTGTATCAGACGGGAACTCCGTACGTCTCGGCCGACGTCAAGGAGGACGACTTTTTCTACGCCGAGTTCGATGAGCAACTGGGACACAAGACGCACTCAGTCGTCTGCGTTCCCATCTACATCGGCAAGACTGTCTGCGGCGTGCTCGAGCTGATCAACAGGCTTGAGGGGAACATCTTCACGGAGCGGGATAAGACGCTCCTGGAGATCTTCGCCGGCTACACCTCGTTCACATTGCAGAACGCGCTCGATGCAAAGCGCGCACATGAGCTGGCGAAGAAAGATGATCTGACGGGTCTCTACAACGACCGGTGGTTCAACGTTCGCCTTCACGAGAGTCTGGCCGAGTCGCGCCGGACAGGGCGGGAGGCGGTGCTGATTTTCATGGATCTCGATCGCTTCAAGGCCGTGAACGACAGTCATGGCCATCTCGCTGGAAGTCAGGTTTTGCGCGAGATCGGATTTCTGCTCAAGCGGCTCGTGCCGCAGGAAGAGGCGACGGTCGCACGCTACGGCGGCGACGAGTTCGTCATCCTTCTGCCGGAGACGACGATCGAGGCAGGGATGGCTATTTGCGAAGAGATCCGTCACACGATCGAGCACACCACGTTCCTCGACCGCGAGTGGGGTTTCAGCATGCAGCCCCTGCGCTTGCACGGCGTTCTTTCTGCCTCACTCGGTATCGCGCAGCACATTCCCGATCCTGATCCCGATCGCTCGCTGGAGCAGGCGAAGACCGATCTTCTACGGCGCGCCGATTCGGCCATGTATCGCGCCAAATTGCTCGGAAAGAATCAGGTCGTGGTGAGCAGGGTGGGCCAGGAGTTGCAGAGCGCAGCCGAGGCGAGCCGGGTCTAAGAAACGGCGGCGCTGAACGGCAACGTGTTTGCGGCGCGAGCTGTTCTGCTATCGTGTGTCATCTCAAGCAGGAGGTCAGTTCCTTGGCGAAAATCACAGCGGAATACATCTGGATCGATGGGCAAAAACCGACAGCGAAACTTCGATCAAAAACGAAAATCATCGACTCGGTGAAGTCGCTCAGCGACATCCCCGAATGGGGTTACGACGGATCGAGCACCGAGCAGGCCACCGGCCATTTCAGCGACCTGCTGCTGCGGCCGGTGAAGATGGTGCCCGACCCGCTGCACCGCGACGGCGACGTACTCGTTCTCTGCGAAGTGCTCAATCCCGACGGCACCGTTCATCCGAGCAACACGCGCGCATTCCTCCGCGAAGTTGCCGAGCGATACAAAGAGCACGATTGCTGGTTCGGAATCGAGCAGGAGTACACGCTCTTCGAAGGCAACCGTCCGCTCGGCTGGCCCGCCAGCGGTTTCCCTGCGCCACAGGGCGGCTACTACTGCGGCGTCGGCGCGGACGAAGTGTTCGGGCGCGATCTTGTCGAAGCACATGCCGATGCGTGCATCCGCGCGGGAATTCACATCGTCGGCACGAACGCGGAAGTCATGCCGGCGCAGTGGGAGTTCCAGGTGGGAGCCGTTCCCGCGCCCGATATCGCCGACGAGCTCTGGCTCGCTCGGTGGCTTCTGTACCGCATTGGTGAAGAGTTCGGGATCAGCGCGACGCTCTATCCGAAACCGGTCAAGGGCGATTGGAATGGTGCAGGAGCTCACACCAACTTCTCAACCAAAGCGACACGGGCCGAAGGCGGCATGAAGGTGATCGAAGAGGCGATGAAGAAGCTGGCCCGCAAGCACGACGATCACATCAAAGTGTACGGAGCGCACAACGAAGAGCGGCTGACGGGATTGCACGAGACCGCGCCGATTCACGAGTTCCGTTTCGGCACGAGCGACCGCGGCGCGTCGGTACGCATTCCGATGGCCACCGCCAATCAGGGTTACGGATATTTCGAAGACCGGCGTCCCGCCGCAAACATGGATCCGTACCAGGTTTGTGCAAAATTGATCGAAACCGTCTGCGGACCCTGATCGTCATAGAATGCGGCAGCCGGACGTTGCTCTGGCTGCCGCGTCAAGCCAATGACCGAGATCGTACTGAATGCTGTGTGGTTAACCGTCGTGGCGAGCGCGTTTGCGCTCGTTCCGCGGCGCTCCACACGCGCCATCCTCGGCATCGCGTGCGCTCTCGTTCTTCTTTTTCCCGTCATCTCGGTTTCCGATGATCTCGCTCTCGACGGCAATTCGCTCGAGCAGTCGCTGGCGATCGTCGTGGCGATCCTGCTTGTAGCTGCTGGTCTGATCGCGCTGGCCCGCATCGAGAGTACGCCGCTGCGGCCATCGCTGATTCTGATCGCCACGCCGTCTGATCCTCGCTCGCCTCCTCGCGCGTAGCCCGCATCGGCTCGCGCAGTCGTGGCTGTTCCGGCCACGGATCGTCTCCAATCCAGACTGCGGTTCCGGCTGCGAAGCGGCGGCATTCTCGCGTGCTGGCTCTCCGCCGGCACACCGGGCTCGAGGATGCCGCCGCTTGGCTGCCGGCGTTGTAGTGGCGGCATTCTCGCGCGTCGGCACCCCCTGGCCGACGTCGGGCTGCGAGGGTGCCGCCACTGGAGCGCCGGTTTGACTCATGATCGTCGCGGCACTGCTCCGGTAGAGACTGTTCACGCGAAGACGCGAAGACGCGAAGGTTTTCTCCGCGTCCTCCGCGTCTCCGCGTGACCGGTCTCTGATTCTTCTCAAACGCCCTCACCGCATTCGCCCGCCTCGAAACATCCGGATCGACTTGTAGTGAATGTCGAAGTAGTTGGCGGCGGCGCGGAGCGCACTGGCGACGATCCACTCCTCGCGCTTCGCAATCTCCTGCAAGGGGAGGCGCATGTGCATGGGGAGTTTGAACCGGCAGCGCCGGCAGAGCGCCGTCCCTTCGGTCTTTTCCAGATTGCAGCGTGGGCAACTCTTTCGTTTCGCCAGCCTGGCGATCTGTTGCGCAGAAAGCATCACACCCTCCCTCCCGTGAATCGCGTAAAGACAAAAAGGCCGGGGAGCACCCGGCCTTTCGTACTGCACATGTTGCTGTGCAGCGGATGGTAGCGGCCTTATGGTTTGAAATCAAGAGGCGATCCTCAGATGACGCAGATGTTCGCAGATGGAGATTGGTGATCCGCAGATGACGCAGATGTTCGCAGATGGAGATTGGTGATCCGAAGATGACGCAGATTTGTTCGCAGATGGAGATTGGTGTTCGCGGGATGACGCAGATATTCACAGATCGAGATTGCGGGTTTCATCTGCGAGCATCTGCGTCATCTGCGGATCAATCCTCCCGAACTGCGAGCATCTGCCGATCAAAAAACGCCGCGTCCGCTTGGGTCTCGCTTTTGCAGAGGGCATTCTGGGAATCCTCACCATCGCTTCGGGAGCACGCGGTCTGCGCGGAGCCTGTCGAAGTTCCATCAGACAAAGGAGTCGTCGTCAACGGAGGCTGTATGATCACGATCCCGACCGAACCCATTGGAAGTATCCCGCGGCCGCTTGAACTGATCGACGCTATTGCAGCAACGGGCGATGCAAACGATCCGGCGCTTGATCCTCTCTACGACGCGGCGATTCGCGACACCATCGCCCGCTTTGAGGAAACCGGCTCGCCCGTCATCACGGATGGCGAGCAGCGCAAGTATCACAACTTCTGGACGTACTCTGTTCACGGACTGCCGAACACCGCGCCGGATGGATTCAAGATCCCATTCGTGGCCGGCCACGTGCGGCGCATGCCGCGGCTGACCGCCGGTCCGTTCCGCTACCGGCGACAGGCCGACAGTTATCTCGACCCGGCGATGAAGTACGCGCATCGTCCCGTCAAGCAGGCGGTGATCTCGCCGTCGGCTTTGAGTCTCATGTATCCCGCGGAGGGGGTCGAGGGCTATTCGCGCGACGAGTTCATTAGCGATCTCCTCAACGAGCATGAGACCGAGATCCGCCGCTGCCTCGACAAAGGCGCGGCGAAGGTGCAGATCGATTTCACCGAGGGGCGGTTCGCGGTCAAGATCGATCCGTCGGGCGAGCTGCTCAACAGCTTCATCGATCTCAACAACCTGGCGCTCTCCCGTTTTTCCGCTGAGGATCGCGCGAAGATCGGCGTGCACACCTGCCCGGGCGGCGATCGCGATTCCACGCACAGCGCGGAAGTCGACTACGCCGATCTTCTCCCCAGTCTGTTTCAACTGAAGGTTGGAAACTTCTACATCGCTCTCGCCGGCGAGAAAGATCACGTTCACGTATTGAAGATCATCCGCAAGTACATGAAACCCGATCAGCGGATCTTCGTCGGCGTCGTGGCGCCGATCGATCCCCATGTCGAGACCGCGGAAGAAGTGCGGGACCGTGTGCTCGAAGCGGCGGAGTACCTTCCGGTAGGGCAGCTCGGAACGACCGATGACTGCGGTTTTTCGCCGTTCAGCGATGACACATCGACGACGCGCGATACGGCCTTTGCCAAGATTCGGGCACGCGTCGAAGGCACCGCTCTTGCGGCGCAGCATCTCGGAGGGGACTGAGGCGTGGGGTTGTCGTTCGACGACGAGGAAGAGCGGCTCCGTTCGGTCGCCATTCAAAACTCGCAGGCGATTCTGCTGGCGCGGCAACGCGCGGAGCAAGAGCTCGTCGCCGCGAAGGAGGCGCTCGAGCTGCGCACGGCGGAGCTGGAGCGCGCCAACGCGCTGATTCGGACGATCGCCGAGAACGCAGCGTCTGGCCTCCTCATGCTGGACGAAAGCGGCATCGCAACCTACATGAATCCGGCGGCGGTGGAAGAGACCGGCCACACGCTGGAAGAGTTCGCGACGGCGACGCTGCACGATGTCCTTCACGCTCCGGTGCAGCGCGGCGGTCATTCCGCCGGCGACTGTCCGATCAGGAACGCGCGCGAGCGCATGCTGCCACTGAAGAATCACCGCGACGTCTTCATCAGACGAGATGGCTCGACGTTTCCTGTCTCCTGTTCGCTCTCTCCGTTGCAGCGCGATGGTCAGGCTGCTGGCGCGGTGCTGGAGTTTCGCGACATCACCGATGAGGTGCTCGCGCAGAAGACTCTCGAAGACGCCAACCGGCGCAAGGATCAGTTCCTGGCCACGCTCTCCCACGAGCTTCGCACCCCGATGACCGCCGTCCTCGGATGGGCGCGCATGCTCAAGCTGGGACTCTCGGAGAGTGAGACTCGCGAGGCACTCGAAGCCATCGAGAAAAGTGCCGAGATCCAGGCGCAGCTCATCGATGACGTGCTCGACGTTTCTCGAATCGTCGCAGGGAAGATGACCTTCAAACCCGTGCCGATCGAGGTGAGTCCGGTACTTCACGCCGCGATGACGACCGTTCATCCGGCTGCGGCTGCGAAGGGAATCGAGATTCTCGCCAGTGTTCCGCCGGTACTTCCGCAGATTCTCGGCGACGAAGGACGGCTCCAGCAGGTCATCTGGAACCTTCTCGCCAACGCGGTGAAATTCACACCGCGCGGCGGAGCGATTACGGTTCGTCTCGTCCACGATGGCCCGGTGCTGCGATTGACCGTGCAGGACAACGGAAAAGGAATTGAGTCCGCCTATCTGCCGCATGTCTTCGAGCCCTTCAGCCAGGAAGACGGCACGATGTCGCGATCGCACGAAGGGATCGGCCTCGGCCTCTCGATCGTCCGCTCACTGGTGGAGCTGCATGGAGGACGGATACGCGTAGCCAGCGACGGCGCAGGACTCGGCGCGACCTTCACGATCGAGTTGCCGGTGATCGAGCCGGCGCCGACAGCCAGGAGCCGCGCGGTGAAATCGGAGGCGATGCCAGTCATCGCATCGTCTGCCGAATTGCCGAAGCTGACCGGCACCCGGATTCTTGTCATCGACGATCAGGACCTGACGCGCGAGCTCATCACCGCTGTTTTCCGGCGGGCAGAAGCGCACGTGCAAACGGCTGCCTCCGTGCGCGCGGGACTCGAGCAGTTCCGTGCATCGCCGCCGGACGTAGTCGTCTGCGATCTGGCCATGCCTGAGGAGGATGGTTTTTCCTTCATTCGAGCCATACGGGCGCTGCCGGCTCCCGCTAACGCCACTCGCGTGATCGCGCTGACCGCCTTCGGCCGCCCCGAGGAGCGACAGTACGCGCTCGCTGCGGGCTTCGACGACTATCTGAAAAAGCCGATCGATCCCGAGAACCTGGCGTCGACCGTCCTTCGAGCCCTGGCTGCTCGCCGATGACCGCGCGTGGCTGGTAGACTCTTCCCCTGCCCCATGACTCCCTCCCTGGTTCGTTATCTCGTTGCGATCGTAACGAGCGTGGCAGCGATTCTGATTCAACTGGCCTTTCCGTCAGTTTTTCAGGGCATCCCGTTTTTCCTCTTTTTCGTGGCCGTGTTTCTCTCTGCGATGATTGGTGGACTCGGACCGGCGATCACGGCGACCATCCTTTCCACGTCGCTCACATCCCACTTCTTCCATCCATCCGCGGTGCAGACCGGACTGTTTTTCGCGACTGGGATCGTCATCTCCTGGTTCGTCAGCTCGCGGCGGCGATGGGAACGAGCGAAGAAGCAGGCAGAGGTCGAGCAACTGACGACCATCGCGAATGTGGCGCCGGCGATCGTCTGGATCACCGATGCGGAGAAGAGCTGCACCTTCGTCAATGACCGCTGGCTCGAGTTCAGCGGGCGGAAACGCGAAGAGGAGCTCGGATTTGGCTGGCTCAGCGAGATGCATCCCGACGACATCCCGGCCTGCATGGAACGATTTGAGGCCGCGTTTGCATCGCGCGAAAAAGTCGAGATCGAATACCGTCAACTTCGTCACGACGGCGTGTATCGCTGGATGCTGAGCCGCGGCGTTCCGCGCACGGATAGCAACGGAGTCTTCGAAGGCTACATCGGAGTCGCCGTCGACATCGATGATTTGCGCGCGGTGGAGATGGAGCAGAAGCGCCTCGCGCTTGCCATCAGCCGGGAGCGCGAGCGTCTCCTCGGCGTCGTCTCGAACGTTCCCGGCGTCGTCTGGGAAGCCTGGGGACAGCCAGATGAGAATTCGCAGCTCATCAACTTCGTCAGCGATCACGTCGAGCGCATGCTCGGCTATACGGTCGAGGAGTGGCTGTCGACGCCGAACTTCTGGTTGACGATCGTCCATCCCGATGATCGCGCGGCCGCTGCGAAACACGCCCACGACCATTACCTCGCCGGCGGACCGATGACGAACGCCTTTCGATGGATGACGAAAGACGGCCGCGCCATCTGGTGCGAGTCGCACTCCACCGTCATTCATGATGATGACGGTGCGCCCGTCGGCATGCGCGGCGTGACGCTCGACGTCTCCGCGCGGCGGCGCGCCGAGGAGTCGGTGCGGTTTGCGGCGCGGGCAGGAGAAGTGCTGGCGTCGTCGCTCGATTACGAAGCGACCCTCAGGGCGACGGCCGGACTGGCCGTGCCGGGACTCGCCGACTGGTGCGTCGTCGCCCTGGTGGACAGCAACGGCGAAGCGCGCCGTGCTGCGGTCGTGCATACCGATCCGCGGAAGAATGAGCTCGCGCAGCAGCTCCTGACGATTCCCCGGCGAAAGGATCTGCCGCCGCAAGTGACTGCTCCGTTCGGAGAGCGAATACCGTTCATCGTGGCGATGGACGACGAGATGATCCGCAACACCACCTACGACGACGCCCACGCCGCACTCGTGCGCGAGCTTGGTGCGGCGTCGCTTCTCGTTGCGCCCGTCGAAGCGCGCGACCGGATTCTGGGCACGATCTCGTTCGTGTCCGCCACTCCGGGACGTTACGACGCGCACGATCTCGAGCTGGCGTCGCTGCTGGCGCGTCGTATCGCTGCGGCCATTGACAATGCGCAGCTCTACCGCGCCGCGGTGAATGCCAGCGCCGCGAAGGACGAGTTCCTGGCTACGGTGTCGCACGAGCTTCGTACGCCGATGACGGCAACGCTCGGCTGGGTACGTCTTCTCTCCATGGGCAATCTCGACGCGGAAACGCAGGCTACGGGGTTGCATGCGATCGAGAACGCCACGCGCGCGCAGGCAAAACTGATCGACGACATCCTCGACGTCTCCACCATCATCCTCGGCAAGTTCCGGCTGGAGCGCGGCCCGGTCGACCTGCGCATGGTCATCGATGCGGCAACCGACGCGATCACGCCGGCGTTGACTGCGAAGTCGATGACGATGGACGTCGATACGTCACGCTGGACCGGCGCGATCCAGGGCGACGCCAGCCGTCTGCAGCAGATCTTCTGGAACCTGCTGGCGAACGCGGTGAAGTTCGGGAGCCGCGGCGGACGTATCGAGCTCATGCTCGTGCGCGATGACGCCGTAGCGCGCATCACGGTCCGCGATGACGGAGCCGGCATCGATCCGTCGTTTCTTCCGCACGTCTTCGACCGTTTCCGCCAGGCCGAGAGTGGCTCGACGCGCACCCACGGAGGCCTCGGGCTCGGTCTGGCCATCGTGCGGCACCTCGTCGAGCTTCACGGCGGAAGCGTGCAGGCATCGAGCGAAGGACGGGGGAAAGGTGCAACGTTCGTCGTCGAGCTTCCGGCGACCTTCGACGCGGCGAAGACGAAAGGGATCGACGCCGCCGCTCTTCCCGATCTTGCCGGAAAGGAAATCCTGGTCGTCGACGATGAACAAGCCACACTCGACTACGTGGCCACGGTGCTCCGGCAATGCGGTGCGCGGGTGACGACCGCACGGTCGGCGGACGAAGCGCTGCGCGCGCTCGGTGCCGGTGATCACGATCTGCTGGTGACGGACATCGCCATGCCGGAGATCGATGGCCTGACGATGATGATCCGCGTCCGCGAGATGAAACCGTCGATGCCGGCAATCGCCTTGAGCGCACGCAGCGACATTCCTCGCGACGGTTTCGCGCGCGTGCTGCGCAAGCCGATCGATCCGATCGACCTGGCCACGCAGATCGCGCAGGTCATGGCCGGACGCGGGTAGCGCTCGGCATCCGTGTGGTGAACTGTATTTTTTCGCCGGAGGTGTACGACTACTGTCGCAAAGGATCAGGAAATGAGCGCAATTCAGAGCCCGAGGTCGTCGTCCCACATTAGCCGCGCCGAGCTTCTCGATTCATTCGATGGTGACGCCGCATTCGTCGATGAGATCGTCTCGATATTTCTGAAACGTACCCCGCTGCTTCTCGCAGAGATGCGCTCCGCGCTGGCGGCCGGCGACGCGTGGACGGCTTCGCGCGCCGCGCATACGATCAAGGGATCGATCGGGTACTTCGATCAGGGCGCTGCGTACGCGGCAGCGGAAACGATCGAGCGAATGCCTGCCGAGCAAATGAACGGGATCCCGGATCTCCTGCTTGACCTCGAACAGCGAATCGACGACTTGGTCCTCTTCCTCCGCCAGGCGTTTCCCGGCGCTTGCTGAGAAGTTGACTCGAATCCCGAGCGCGTCGTTATCTCGTGCATCGGCATAGAATCGCGACGATGCAAAACGTGCTCTGGTACGTGCTTGCCGCGGTGTGCGAAATCGCAGGCTGCTATGCGGTCTGGATGTGGCTCCGCCTCGGGCGCACCGCGTTGTGGCTCATCCCCGCGGCCGTCGTGCTACTCGTCTTCGGCATCGTGCTGACGAAAGTCGACGCGACGCTCGCCGGCCGGGCGTTTGCGGCATACGGCGGCGTCTACATCGTCTGTTCCCTGCTATGGCTCGCCATCGTCGAGCGAGCTGTCCCTCGCGCCTCCGACATCATCGGCAGCATCGTCTGCCTCGCCGGTGCGGCCATCGTGCTTTTCGGCGCGCGCTGGATGGCTTGAACGTCCACTTTGGATGGTGCGGATAACAGCGGCGATTCGCGCGCGAATTTTCTTGTAATCGATCGCCGCCCAGGCCTGCAACAGCGGAACGAAATCGCGCCGTCCAGAGGCTTCGATACGGTCGAGAAAGAGAAAGATCAGCTCGCGATTCAGATCCTTGAGGTCGGAAAGATCATAGGGCGGCCCTGCAGCAATGCGAGCGTCAAACGCCTGAAGCATTTCCTCTACCAACGCCGACTTTTCGATCGCCCAGCCTTTTTCGGTGAAAACAAGAACGGGGAGCCGAAAGTTGTACACGACCCGCATGTACTCATTCATGATCGCCCAATCGATCCGCTTCAGAATCTCGTCGAGGGTGAGGTTCTTGTAGAAGCCGTAGGCAGGATTCCGTTCAAGCCCGTGCTCGAGCAGTGCGGCGTCGCGCGACCCTTTCAGTAACTTGGAGAGCTGCGTCCTTCCGCCGCGCCCGATCATCGAATCCGCTCCGCGAAGAATCGACGCGATCTCAATGCCGCTGAGGTTCGCAACACCGCTCGCGTCGAGTTGGTACGCCACACGCTGGTCTCTCCGGCGGCTCATAAAGGAATCTTAGCTTTGAGCGCTATGAGTTGGGCAGTCAGAATTTCGCCGGCGGCGGCTCGCCCGGAGCCGAGATCCAAAACAAGGTGTCCGATCGAGGCGCGGTGTTTTCAGTGAACAAGCTCGTCAGTTGTAGTGGTCCCTGTTTTGTATTACATTTCTGTCATGCGCGACACACAGAACAAGACGACACTTAGCGTCAGGTTGAGCGCCGATGAAGAACGCAGCGTGCGCCGGCTGGCGAAGAGGAAGAGACAGACAGTCTCGGACGTCATCCGCGACGCGGTAGCTGGCGTGGTCGAAGATGATCGGAAGGCGATCCGCCGTCCCTATGATGACATCTCTGATCTCATCGGCTCCGTGACCGGTCTTCCCTTCAACCTGTCGGAAGGGAGCGGGGATCAGTTTGCCGCGATCCTGCGAGAGAAAGCCGGACGCAGGAAATGATTCTCATCGACGCGGGGCCGATGGTCGCGCTGATCAGCGCCAGCGACAACCATCACGCGAGCTGCCGCGCTGCGCTGGAAGGAATCGGCGAGCCCATCGCCACCGTTTGGCCCGCGTTCACCGAGGCGATGTATCTACTGCGGTCGTCCTGGCCGGCGCAACGTGCGCTTTGGGAAATGATCGAGCGCGGGACGATCGACGTCCTCGAACTGACCATCGACGACGCCCGCGGTATGCGCGCGCTGATGGAGAAATACCGCGACCTGCCAATGGACCTCGCCGACGCCGCTCTGGTCCGCGTCGCCGAGCGCGAGAAAATCCGCCGCATCTTCACGCTCGATCGCCGCGATTTCAGCGTCTACCGGCCGGCGGGTATTGGTCGGTTCAGTATTCTGCCGGCGAGGTCCCCCGGTTGAAGCCGGGGGCTCCGGTTCCTGATTTGCCGAACTACGAGCTTCCCGCCGCGATCTTCTTCTGCGCCACCACCCGCATCGAATGATCGAGGATGCGTTTGCGGATGCGGATCGACTGCGGCGTGACTTCCACCAGCTCGTCGTCCTCGATCCATTCCAGGCATTGCTCGAGCGTCATGATCTTCGGCGGCGTTAGCTGGACGGCCATGTCGCTGCCGGAGGCGCGCATGTTCGTCAGGTGCTTTTTGCGGCAGACTTGGACGACCATGTCGGCGTCGCGCGAGTTTTCGCCGACGATCTGGCCGCCGTAGACTTTCATAGCCGGTGCGATGAAGAGAACGGTGCGCTCCTGGAGCGGCTCAATTGCATAGGCGGTCGTATCGCCCGCTTCCTTGCTGATCAACGCTCCGCGGTTGCGGCCGGCGATCTCGCCGCGATACGGGCCGTATTCGAGGAACGTGTGGTAGAGCAATCCAGTGCCGCGCGTTTCGGTGAGAAACTCCGTGCGGATGCCGAACAGGCCGCGCGTGGGGATCTTGAACTCGATGCGGACGCGGCCCGAGCCGGGGTTGACCATGTCGGTCATCTCGCCGCGGCGCGTTTGCAGTTTTTCCATCACCGCGCCGACGTGCGCTTCATCGATGTCGACGACGAGCGCTTCGTACGGCTCGCTCTTCCGTCCATCGATCTCTTTGAGGATGACCGTCGGGCGCGAGAGCGCGAACTCGAAACCTTCGCGGCGCATGTTCTCCGCGAGGATCGACAGGTGCAGCTCGCCGCGGCCGCTGACTTCGAAACGGTCGGGGAGGTCGGTGTCCTTGACGCGCAACGCAACGTCTTTGCGCAGCTCGCGGTCGAGGCGCTCTTTGATATTGCGGGAGGTGACGTACTTCCCTTCCGTGCCTGCGAACGGCGAGTCATTGACCAGCCAGAACATCGAAACGGTCGGCTCGTCGATGGCGATCGGTTCCAGCGCCTCGGGGCTCGATGCCGAAGAGAACGTCTCGCCGATCTCGACATCGGCGAAACCGGCAATGGCCACGATCTCGCCCGCGGAGGCTTCTTCGATTTCCTGGCGTCTCAAACCTTCGAACGCGGTCAGCTTGGTGATGCGTCCCTTTTTGTGCGTGCCGTCGCGCAGGATCAGAACGACATCTTCGGACTGCCGCAGCTTGCCGCGCTGAATGCGCCCGATGCCGAGGCGGCCGACGTAGTCGTTGTAGTCGATGGCGGAGACGAGGAGCTGTAGCGGAGCGTCGGAGTAACCCGGCGGCGGCGGAATGCGCTTCAAAATCGCGTCGAACAGCGGCCTGCAATCCTCGGTCGTATCGTCGAGGTTCGTCCGGACGATGCCTTGGCGGCCGATGGCGTAGAGGATGGGGAAGTCGAGCTGTTCGTCCGAGGCGCCGAGCTCGATCATGAGGTCGAAGACTTCGTTGACGACTTCCGTCGGACGTGCGTCCTGACGATCGATCTTGTTGATGACGACGATCGGAAGCAGGCCGAGGCCGAGGGCTTTGCGCATGACGAAACGGGTCTGCGGCATCGGACCTTCGGCAGCGTCGACGAGGAGGATGACGCCGTCGACCATCGAGAGAACGCGCTCGACTTCACCGCCGAAATCGGCGTGACCGGGCGTGTCGACGATGTTGATCTTCACCTCGCTCGGGTGAATGAACGTTGCGGGGAGGTCGTGACCAGACGCGGTGTGTGTTGCTTCGTGGTGCACGAGGTGGCCGAGTGCGTCGGGCTCGTCGACGAGATAGCGGATCGAGGTGTTCTTGGCGAGGATGGTGATTCCACGCTCTTTCTCGAGATCGTTGGAGTCCATGACGCGCTCATCCATCTGTTGGTTGAGGCGCACGGCACCGGCCTGGCGGAGGAGAGCATCGACGAGGGTGGTCTTCCCATGGTCGACGTGGGCGATGATCGCCACATTGCGGATGTCATATCGAAACTGCGGCATGTTTGGGCGATAACGTGTTATGCGAGATTGAATTCCTTTCGACGGGAGTCGTGAGTCGGGGGTCGGGAGTCGTAGATATTTCCTCGTTCTTGATTCTGGAGTGGCCTGCCGGAGATTGAAGCGTGTGTCCGCCAGGCGCTGATGCTCTTCTCCGACCCCCGACCCCCGACACACGACTCCGCAAACTACAATGCATCCATGCCTTGCGATCACATCGGTCCCGCCGAACTCATCGACATGGCCGAGGCGCATCTGCGCGAGCGCGGCGTGAGCGCGGAGGAAGGGACGCGCTTTCGCTGGAGCGAGAATCCGGTCGATGGGATGTGGGCTTCGATCGTGACGGAGATCGAGCGGCAGGGCGGACAGTGGATCGTCACGCGGCTCGATCGCAATCGCGAAGCGTTGCCCGCAGATGAGACGGGGTTTCGCGCGCTGTGATCGCGAGCGTCTGCGTTTTCTGCGGATCGAGCGCGGGGAGCGATCCGCGCTTTGCGCAGGCCGCGCGTGAGTTCGGTGCGCTGCTGGCCAAGGATGGGATCACACTCGTCTACGGCGGCGGGCATGTCGGATTGATGGGAATCCTCGCCGATGCCGTGCTCGCGAATGGCGGCAAGGTCGTCGGTGTCATTCCACGCGCGTTGTGGGATCGCGAAGTCGGACATCGCGGCCTGACGGAGTTGCACATCGTCGAGTCGATGCACGAGCGGAAAGCGTTGATGGCGTCGCTCGCGGAAGCGTTCGTGGCGCTGCCCGGAGGATTGGGAACGCTCGAAGAGATTTTCGAGGTGTGGACTTGGGCGCAGCTCGGCATTCACGGCAAGCCGGCAGGTTTTCTCGACGTTGCCGGTTTCTACGCGCCATTGCTCACGTTTCTTGATCGTGCTGTCGATGCAGGTTTCGTCCGTTCGCAACATCGTGCGATGGCAATCGTTGACGACGATGCGACGTCGCTGTTGCGGCGCATGGCGGAGTACGATCCGCCGCGCGTGACGAAGTGGATTGATCCACCGTCAACGTAGTGGAATTGCCAACACCCTGCGAATACATTTGCGAAGAACTTTGAGAAGTACGGTTCATCGGAGTCTTGCGATGCATTTTGATCGAGCCTCCTTCGCCCCCACGCTTTTTCAGTGGGGGAGAAGGTGCCGAAGGCGGATGAGGGGGCCTCTGACTCTCGCGGTGATCCTCCACATGCGCGTGACTTTCCATCTTCTCCAAGAACTTGTTCCCCCCGAATTTGCAACACACCCCTCATCCGGCTTCGCCACCTTCTCCCCTCGAAAGGCACGAGGGGAGAAGGCGCTCGATGCGAGGGTGTGGCGTGGTGAGAAGGTTGGGACGGTGGTGAAGAAGCGTGCGATGACTAAGTTCATCCTTCATCCTTCATCATTCATCCTTTGAATCCCATGCTCGGCCTCCTCCTCCTCACCGCGATCACGACCTTCACGCCGGCCGCGCCGACGGTCGGTGATCCGATCACGATCGAGTTTGCGTTGCCGACTACCGTCGATGCGTCGCCAGACTACGAAGTGGTGTCGCGCGCCGGTAACCGAGTCGTGATCCGCACGTTCGTTCCGCACACGATCGCGGTGAAAGGCCAAGCCGCCGACGGGCCGGTCAGCGTGATGATTCCGATTCATTCCGTGTTGAAGCCGGACGATCAGCTGGAGCCGGCTCCGCTGAAACCGCCGCGGGAGGAACCGTGGCCGCGGATGCCGTTCGTTGCGATCGGCGTCGCCGCGCTGGCCGCGGCCGCGCTCTGGACTGCAGTCGTGATGATTGCCAGACGACGGGCACCGAAGCCGGTCGTCGTAGTCGTTCCCGCCGAGGAGTTTCGTGCACGTTTGCAGTCGATGCGGCGCGCCGTGCCTCCGATGCCATGGGCGCAACTGGCAATCGCGCTTCGCCGTTACCTCGCTGCGGTCCGCGCCGACCTCGGCGCAGAACTGACGACCGCGGAGCTCGTGGCGCGAATCGACGATGCGGAGCGAGGCCGTTCTGACCACGCGTCGGTCATCAGAGAGATTCTTCACCAGGGCGATCTGGAGAAGTTTTCGCCGTGGGGTGCCGCGCCGGCCGATTTCAGCGATGCGCTGACGCGTGCGTTGGAGCTTCCGTCGTGGGCTGAGCCGCAGCCGGTCGAGACTGCGGGCGAGGAGGCGGCGGCATGATTCGCTTTGCCAATCCGCTCTGGTTGCTGCTGGTCGTCGTTGTCATAGCGAGAATCGCGCTTCTCATGCGCGATCGCAAGAAAACGTTCGGCGCGTTTACGATCTCGTCGCTCTCGCTGATCGCGCAGAAGCAGAGTCTGCGCGCGCAATTCGCTGGCGTGCCGTTCCTGCTGGAGTGTCTCGCGGCGCTGGCGATGATCGTCGCGCTGTCGCGGCCGCAGCGCGTGACGAAGATCGCCACGAACGACCGCTTCGGCATCGACATCGTCATCGCACTCGATGCGTCGGGCAGCATGGCCGCGGAGGATTTCAAACCGCGCAATCGCTTTGGCGTGGCGAAAGAATTGATCGGCGACTTCATCGCCCGCAGGCAGGACGACCGCATCGGCATCGTCACGTTCGGAGTGCGGGCTGCGACACGCGTTCCGATCACGTATGACCGCGACATCGCCGGCGCGATCCTCGAGCGCGCCGAGGTGGGGGAGAACGGCGATGGGACAGCGATCGGTCACGCCATCGCCACGTGCGTGAATCGGCTGCGCACGTCGAAGACGCGAAGCCGCATCGTCATTCTTCTGACTGACGGCGTGAACAATGCCGGCTCGATCGATCCTCTGACCGCGGCGCAACTCGCGGCGCGCTCCGGCATCAAGATCTACACGATCGGCGTCGGCAGCCGCGGCCCGGTGCCGATTCCGATGAAGCGGCAGGATCCGTTCAGTGGCGAGATCGTGACGACGTATCAGCTCGTGCGCGCCGACATCGACGAGGACACGCTGGCGGCGATTGCGAAGACGACGGGCGGCGAATACTTCCGCGCCACCGACGCGCGCACGATGAGCGCCGTCCTCGATCGGATCGATCATCTCGAAAAGACGCGGCTCAGCGCACCGAAGAGCGAGCGCATCGAAGAGTTGTACGGCGCGCCGCTCGCGGCAGGAATCGCGGCGTTGGTCCTGGCGCTGCTGGGTGGAGAGACGGTGTGGCAGAAGGTAACGGCGTGAAGAGCAGGGACGAGGGACGAGGGATGAGGGAGATTGACCGGCGTTCGCCGGAGCACGACGGCAGCTCATCAATCCACATCTGTGGCGAATTACTCACACTCTCACTGGAATTGCCCACGCTACGTTTTCAATCGAGCGCCTTCTCCCCCACGTTTTTTGTGGGGGAGAAGGTGGCGAAGCCGGATGAGGGGGCATTTTCCGCCGCGGCGAGGTTGCATGAAAAAACAGTCCATCAGCCTTGCGTGAAAGAAAATCGGTTATCGAACCTTCGTCCCCCCTCATCCGCCTTCGGCACCTTCTCCCCCCGAAAAGGCGCCGGGGGGAGAAGGCGCTCGATACAAACAAATGCCGAGATCTTCAGAGGTCTGAGAAATACAGACTGGCGGGGCATCACCTCTCTCTTCGCTGGTCTCTGGTCACTGCCGTTCGGAGGCGGCGAATGACCACTCTCACCTTTCGCGCGCCTCAATTTCTCTGGCTCGCGCTCTTGATCCCCTTCGCGTTGCTCTTTTTCATCTCGCGCGAGAAAAGCAGAACGCGGATCGCGCAGCGATTCGTTTCGGAGCGTCTGCGCGGTGTTGCCAATCCGTCGCGCGCGATCCGGCCGTGGCTCGCGGCGCTCGCGTTGCTCGCGTGCTTTGTCGCGCTAGCCGGACCTGAAGCGGGATTTCGCGTCGTACCGATCGAGGCGCGCGAATCGAACCGCGTCATCGTCATCGACGTCTCGCTCAGCATGCTGGCGCAGGATGTCGGAACGTCGCGCCTCGACGCGGCGAAGGCGATCGCCAAACGGATCATCGACGCGCAGACGGGGCGGGTCGGATTGGTCATCTTCGAGTCGGCGGCGGAAGTCGGATCGCCGCTGACGAGTGATGGCGAGGCGGTGGAGGCGTTGCTCGATTCGATTCAGGCAGGGGAGGTTTCCAATCCCGGATCCGATCTATCGGTCGCACTGAATGCCGCGCTGCGCCTCGTCGCTGGCGATCCGTCGCAGAGCGGCGATATCGTCGTGATCAGCGACGGCGAGGATCAAGGCACGAAGCTCGACGAGACGATCGCGAAACTGGCGCAGCGAGGCATTGCCGCCTCGACGATCCTCGTCGGCACTGCGCAGGGAAGCACGATTCCGCGGCCGGAAGGAGGAGGCGAGTTGCGCGATGACAGCGGCCAAGTCGTCACCACCTACGCGCGTCCGGAGGCATTGCAGAAACTTGCCAGCGCAACGGGTGGGAAGTTCTACACGAATCCGTTCGCCGAGCATGCACTCGACTCCCTCGCGGCGGCGGGTGGGGTGAAGCGCCAGAAGAACGTGCGCGTGCCGATCGAGCGCTATCAGTGGCCGCTGGCGTTCGCGTGCGTTGCGCTCTTCCTCGGATCACTCGCCAATCGAGGTGCGGAATGAGGCTCTCATGAAGACGTTCGCGATCGTCCTTATCGCCGGGCTGCCGTTCGTCGGTCCTCTGTTGCGTGAAACAAACTCGCATGCCGCGGCTGCGAACGGCGTGAAGCAATTCGCGTCGAAAAAGTACGCCGACGCGCAGAAATCGTTCGCCACCGCAAGCTCCATCGCCTCCACCCCGACGCGCTCCTTCAACCTCGGCACCTCCCAGATCGCGGCGGGCAATCGAGAGGCGGGATCGTCGACGATCGCAAAGGCGTTGTCCGATCCGGCGCTTCGTCCTGATGCTCTTTTCAATCGCGGCAATAGCGCACTCGCCGCCAACGCGTTCGACTACGCGATCCGCGATTACAGCGAGACGCTTCGTCTCCGTCCGTCCGACGCCGCCGCGAAGCGCAACCTGGAGATCGCCATCCGTCGTAAACAGGCAACGCAACAGCAGCAAAGCGGGAGCGGGGGAAAATCAAATCAAGGCGAGCAGCCGAAGCCGCAGCCGTCGGAACAGGGCCGCGAGAAACAGCCGAAGAGTGATCCCAGCACCGAGGCGCTGCTGCGCTCCGTGCAGCAACAGGAGCAGGAAGAGCTGACGCGCATGCATCGCCCGAGCCGGGAGCGATTGCATGTGGGGTGGTAGTTTTTTCGTTAGAGGCGAAATGTTGAATGATAAATGTTGAATGTTCCGTGTTGAATGGAGACGACGCTGCGCGCGCAGCGAAACGGCCTGTTCATTCAACATTCAACATTCAACATTCAACATTCAACATTCTGCTTCTGCTCTTAGCGTTTCCTCTCTTTGCAAACGATCTTCAAGTCGACCGGCACACGCTTTCCGTTGATGAGAGTCTGACGATCACGATCACGCTTACCGATTCCTTCGCCTTTGCTGACAACGTTTCGATTCCGCTGCAGAACCTCGTCGTCGACGGATCGCCGTCGGTCTCGTCTGAGTTTTCGTGGATCAACGGCCAGTCGACGCGGCGCAAGGTCTTTCGCTACGCCGCGCATCCGCGGGGACCTGGCCCGGCGCTGATCGGGCCGATCGTCCTGCACAGCGGCGACGGCCAGGTCGAGACGCTCGCGCCGGTATCGATTCAGGTTTTGCCCGATCTTGCAGCGGGCAGCAACGATCCTGCGCGCATCCTGCACGAGTTGCTCGCAACCGGCCGCGATCCGATTTTCCTCGTCGCTGAGGCGGACAAGAGCAGCGTGTTCGTGGGCGAGCAGGTCATCGTCACCTGGACGATTTACAACGCTACGAACGTGCAGCAACAGGGGTTGGGCGAGTTCCCGAAGTTCGCGGACTTCTGGACCGAGGAGCTCGATGTGCGCGGGGAGACGATGCAGCAGGTCGTCGTCGGCGGCGCTCCGATGCAGAAGCTCGTCATCCGGCGCGTCGCGCTTTTTCCGCTGCGCAGCGGAACGCTGACGGTCGAGCCCATGTCGATCGAAGGGCAGATCCTGAAGCGCTCCGACATCGGCAATCCATTCGGGATGTTCGAGGGGACTCTCGTCGATGTGCACCGGCGCGCGGCTCCGTTGACGATCGAATCGCGGCCGGTCCCGCCGGGCGTGCCGGTGGCGGCGGTGGGCGATGTGTCGATGCGATGCCTCACGCCGGTGCAGAAGAATGGAGGCCCGGTGTCGGTCGAGGTCGAGCTCAGTGGGCGTGCGAATCTGCGCGCCGCGGCGCCGCCGGCGTTTACGCGTGCGGTCGAGGGAAGCGTGCAGATCGAAGAGGGTGGCGTGAGCGTTCAGCGGCGCGATGCGTTGATGACGCGGCGCTGGCGGTTTCTCATTTTTCCGTCGAGCAGCGGGATGTTCGTGATTCCGCCGCTGGCGACGACGATTCTTAGGTCTGCAGGCGTGAGGGGCGAAGTCCGTTGCGAGGAGCGGACGCTGCTCGTCGAAGCCGCGGATGTCTCCGCGGTTGCGCCGCCACTCTCGGCGAATTCGAATGGCTCGAGATTTCAGTCCGCACGGCGCTTTCTGCCGGTTGCGGCAGGTATCGCCTTGCTCGTAGTGATCGTTCTCGCGCTCGCAGAGCCCCGCGTGCGGCGCACGCGTCGGGTTCGCGAGACGGTGCGCGGACTCGTTCGGGAAACGCCTGCCGCGACGCGCGTTGCGGCCGATGAGTGGCTGGTCTCGCGCGGTGCGGATCCGTTGCTTCTCGTTCGCGAGCACTCGGAGCGCGGCGATGCCTATCGTGCTCTGCGTTCGCTGATCGATGGAGCCGAGCGCGACCGGCTTGTTGCGGAGAGGGGTGAATTGGACGCGCGGGTCAAGGCGC
The DNA here is from genome assembly GCA_034665065.1 of Thermoanaerobaculia bacterium. Classification (GTDB taxonomy): domain Bacteria; phylum Acidobacteriota; class Thermoanaerobaculia; order Gp7-AA8; family Gp7-AA8; genus JADGNZ01. The sequence continues at coordinate 255,636 of JAXDGL010000025.1, forward strand.
TGGTAGCAGAAATGGTATAATCGCAACCATGAAACACGGTACGATTTCTACCATCGACGCTGCGGGGCGGCTGGTCCTTCCGCGGTCGATCCGTGAGGAAGCCCAGCTCGAGGCGGGGATACCTCTGAGTATCGTTTTCCGCGACGGCCGTATCGAGATCGAGCCGGCACCGCGGGAGGCCCGCGTCGTCAAACAAGGGAGGTTGCGGGTCGCGGTTGCCGTCGAGCAGAGCGTCACGCTTTCCAACGAGACCGTTCGCGCGACGACCTCGTCGATTCGCAGCCGACGATGATCGCAGCCGACAGCAGCGTCGTCATCGCCGCGCTATTGAGCTGGCACGAGTCTCACGAGCGAGCGTTCCGCGCCCTTGATTCCGCGATCGCGCGACGAACCCTCTTCATACCTCTGCACGCACTCATCGAGAGTTACTCCGTCATGACGCGGCTTCCGTCGCCGCACCGGCTGCGACCGGAAATCGCCTACGAGCTCTTGCACGACTCGTTTGATCAGACCCACATCGCCTCGCTCTCTGCGAGAAGGGTGTGGACATTTCTGCATGAATGTGCGGGAGGTGCGATCGCTGGCGGCAGAGTCTACGACGCGGCGATCGCCGAGGCTGCGATCGAAGCTGGCGCGACGAAGCTTCTCACACTCAATCCGCGCGATTTCGAGCCCGTCGCCGATCGAATCACGATCGTCATTCCCTGAGCGCGTGCCCGGGAAGCTCGAAACCTCGTTTGCGCGTTGCGCGTATGAAACAATCATCGAAACGTCCACAAACAATCAGGAGGATTCATGTCGAAGAAAATGCTGCTGACTTTCTGCGCCGTTGCGCTGTTCGCCGTGTCCGCGTTCGCGCAGACGGCGGATGAGTTGCTGGAAAAGAATCTCAAAGCGATGGGCGGCAAGGACAAGCTCACCGCTATCAAGTCGGTGAAGATGACCGGCAAGATGAAGATGGGCCCGATGGAAGCGCCGTTCACGCTGACGAAAGCGCGCCCGTCCGGCATGCGCGTCGATTTTACGATCCAGGGGATGACCGGCACGCAGGCCTATGACGGCACGACCGGCTGGACGCTGATGCCATTCATGGGCAACAAAGATCCGCAGAAGATGTCCGAGACCGAGCTGAAGGACATTCGCAATGAGGCGGACTTTGACGGCCCGACGTTCGACTACAAAGCGAAAGGCAACAAGGTCGAGTACATCGGAAAGGAAGATGTGCAGGGAACGCCCGCCTACAAGCTGAAAGTGACGACGAAAGACGGCAAAGAATCGTATGTCTTTCTCGACGCCGAGACCTATCTCGCCATTCGCAGCGAGTCGACGCGCAACATGATGGGACAGGATGTGGAAATCGAGACGAGTATCGGCGACTACAAGACGGTCGGCGATGGCCTTCTCTTCCCGCATTCGATCGACAGCCATCAGAAGGGCAAAGAGGGGATGGGAGGACAGTCGATCACCATCGAGAACATCGAGCTGAATCCGAAGGTCGATGCCGGCCTCTTCGCCATGCCGGCGGTTGCCGCAAAGCCGGTGGAGAAAGCCGCCGAGCCGAAGAAGGAGTAGTCGCGAATCGCGGGAGTCGGTGGTCGGGGGTCGGAGGCGTGGCGCGTCGTTGCAGTACGACTCGCGCCGGATTTTGATCCCCGACACCCGACACCAGAACACCACATGCCACGCCCGACTCTCACGACGGAACGCCTGGTTCTGCGTCCTTTCGCGCTACGCGATGCGCCAGCGGTGCAACGCCTGGCTGCCGATCGCGAGATTGCGGCGAATACGCTGCTGATTCCGCATCCGTATCCGGATGGCGCCGCGGAAGAGTGGATCAGCGGTCATGACGACGCCTCGCCCAATCACATCTTCGCGGTGACGTTGCGGGAAGTGGACGAGGTCATGGGCGCGATCGGACTGCACGTCGAGACCCGGCACGAGCGCGCCGAGATCGGCTACTGGCTCGGTGTCCCGTACTGGGGCAACGGCTACATGACCGAAGCGGCGCGTGCAGTCGTCAACTACGCGTTTGGTGATGGTGGTCTCAATCGCGTGTTCGCCTACCACTTCACGCGCAATCCGGCCTCGGGGCGTGTGTTGCAGAAGATCGGAATGCAGCGCGAAGGAACCCTGCGACAACATCTCGTGAAGTGGAACGAGCGCGTCGACGCCGACTACTACGGGATCCTTCGCGATGAGTGGGAGAAGAAGAGTGAAGAGTGAAGAGTGAAGTGTGAAGAGTGAAGAGTGAAGTGTGAAAGCAAAGAGCGAGAGCGAGAGAAAACGGCTGTCATCCTGAGCCGCCGAAGCCGCCGCAAAACTCACTAGACTCGCACCTGCCAGGCATCGGCGGCGCAGGACGGTCGAAGGACCCCCTTATTCATTGCGATGTTTTTGAAAAGCTGCACAGAAGAAGGGGGTCCTTCGAGCGTCCTTCGCCGCGATGCCTGCCGGTTCTTTGATCAGCGTAAGGCGCGGCTGCGGCGCATCAGGATGACAGTCACGATGACGTTCACTGCGCGAGCTTACTGATCTCTTCAAATTCCCTTTCCGATAACTCGATGTGCGCGCCGCCGATGTTCTCCTCGAGATGCTTTACGCGTCCCGTTCCCGGAATCGGCAGCATTACCTTCGAACGTTTGAGCAGCCAGGCCAGCGCGATTTGCGCCGGTGTCGCGTGATGGCGTGAGGCAATACGCGTCAATGAACCTTTCTTCGCGAGCATTCCCGTCTGAAGCGGGAACCAGGGGATGAAGCCGATGTTCTCGCGTTCGCAGTACTCGAGTGCGGATTCCCATTCGCGGTCCGCGAGGTTGTAGCGATTCTGCACGGAGACGACCTCAAACACTTTTCTGGCGCGCTCGATTTGTTCGACTGTCACCTCCGAGAGTCCCGCGTGCCGGACCTTCCCCTCATGCTGAAACTCGCGGATCGCGCCGAACTGCTCATCCTCAGGCACATCGGGATCGATGCGGTGCAACTGCCAGAGATCGATCCGGTCGAGGCGCAGCCGGCGTAGGCTTCCTTCGAGTCCTTCGCGAAGCCGCTCCGGGCGCCCATTGACCGGCCACTGATCCGGTCCTGTGCGCTCGAGTCCACCTTTCGTCGCGATCACCAACCCCTCGGGATACGGATGCAGTGCCTCGGCGATCAACTCCTCGCTGACATGAGGCCCATACGACTCGGCCGTGTCGATCATTGACGCCCAGCTCGACGGCGCGCCGCAGCACGGCAATCGCCTCCGCGTGATCTTTGGGAGGTCCCCACACTCCGTTGCCGGTAATGCGCATCGCGCCGAACCCGAGCCGGTACACGGGGAGGTCGCCGCCGAGGGAAAAGGTTCCGCTCGCGGCTGCGTTGAGAGTCTTTGTCGTCATCATCTGCTCCTTCGTAAGCGAGGAAGTCGGGAGCCGGCATCGGGAGTCGGAAACAGCAACATCATCGCTCCGACGTCCGACCAACGACTCGCGACATCCGACATCACGGTTTCGCTCGTTCGTACTGCGGCGGCCACGGAACGTCGACGCCGAGTGCGCGGGCCGCATGAAGCGGCCAATAGGGATCGCGGAGCAGTTCCCGCGCCAGCAGCACGGCGTCGGCAGCGCCGGAGCTGATGATCTCGTTCGCTTGATGCGGCTCGGTGATCAAGCCGACCGCCGCGGTGGCGATGCCCGCCTCTGCGCGAATGGCCCGCGCAAACGGTACCTGATAGCCCGGTCCGAGGGCGATCTTCGCGCCCGGAACCGCGCCGCCGCTAGAGCAATCGATCAAGTCGACCCCGATGTCGCGAAGGCGTTTCGAAAACGCGATCGACTGATCGAGGTCCCAGCCTCCCTCGGCCCAGTCCGATGCGGAGATGCGAACGAAGAGCGGCAGTTCCTCCGGCCACGTCTTGCGGACGCGCTCCGCCACGCGCAATGGGAAACGCATGCGGTTCTCGAGCGAACCGCCGAATTCGTCCGTCCGCACATTGCAGAGCGGCGATAGAAACTCGTGCAGGAGATAGCCATGCGCCATGTGCAACTCGACGACGTGAAATCCGGCGTCGGCCGCGAGCTGCGTGGAGTGCGCGAACTGTTCGACGATCTCGTCGATCTCTGCCGCTGTCAATTCGTGAGGAAGGGGATCGCCGCTACGAAACGGAATCGGACTCGGCGCCAGCGGCTGCCAGGAATTTACGCCGTCGCGAATCACGGCGCCGCCGCGCCACGGCACATCAGTCGACGCCTTCCTGCCCGCGTGCGCGAGCTGGATTCCGGCGACGGCGCCGTTGCTCTCGATGAACGACGCGATGCGGCGGAAGGCATCCGCGTGCTCGTCCGACCAGAAGCCGCTGTCCCAAGCGGTGATGCGGCCGGCCGGCGAAACGCCACTCGCTTCGATCATAACCAGCGCAGCGCCGCCGACGGCGCGGCTGCCGAGGTGGACAAAGTGCCAGTCGTTGGGGAGACCGTCGTTGCTGGAGTACTGACACATTGGCGAGACGAATACGCGGTTGCGAAATGTGATCGAGCGAATTGTGTAGGGATCGAAAAGGTGCATGTCGTGATTATTGCTGCATGGCGGCTGTCGAAGTCAGCAGGCGATTCGTTGTGTTCGCCAGCCAGAGGCCCGATGATGTTCGAGCAGACAGGAGTTTGGGCCACCACCGAAGATAAATGCATCAACAAGTTAGCAGGATTCCGAAGTCCACTCCGACCCCGACTCCCTTTACTCCATACGACCGCTCCGAGACGTTTCCTACCCACCATTCGTATATCGTTCGGCTACCATTTTGCAGGCTGCGATGTCAGGCGGCTTGATCCACCAAAGGAGAATTCATGACATTCGCATCCCGCACTTCCAGCGTGGTCTGTTCGCTCGCGCTAACCGCGCTGATGGCGACGACCGCGGCCGGCGCGCAAGGCCGGCGCCGCGCAGTCTCGCCGTCGGGGCAGACCGGACCGACGACACGGATCATCGGCACCGCTAGCGATGCCTCGAATGGTGTTCCGGTCGAGAACGCCACCGTCACATCAGGATCGCTGACAGCGACGACCGACACGAAGGGACAGTTCGCATTGCTCCTTCCGATTGGCCAGCAGTCGACGATCTCGATCGAGCATGCTGCGTTTGCCTCGTTCAAGCAGACCATCACCGCTGCCGCTGGCGGAACCTACCAGTTCAATCTCACAGAGAAGCCTTCTGTGACGGTGAAGCTGAAAAACGACGAAACGCACGTTCTCGACATCGGTACTGCCCAGTTCTCGTTTGTCTTCGGTCTGAGTGGAGGAGCCCGCACGGACGTTGCGAATTTATGCAAAGACGACGGCAGCGATTTCTTCCCCGACAAAACGACGTTCTCCAAAATCCTCGGCCCGGCCGTTCCGGTGACTGCAGCGCAGTGCTGCACGTTTGGCTCCGTGCTGTCCGCACACATCGAGATGAAGAACGGGGATAAGCTGCTCGTCTACTTCAAAGATACATGCTCGGGTAACGAGGTTGATTTCATCGGCCGCGAGAAATCCACGGGGCGTTACGCCTACTTCAATTTCACCAACATCGCCGAGATCGATTTTCCGTAGTTTTGCGTTCACAGGGGGGCCGCGGGCGTGCGCTCGCGGTCTCCGTTCGCTTGATTCGCGATAGACTTCCGGCAATGGTGAGTATCGATCCGCGATTCGTGCGCGTGTCTGCATCTGATGAGATTGCGCGCGTTTACACGAAACAGCGTGCGCATTACGAAGCCGAGGGCGCGACGACGGCATCGCAGCGCATCGAAAAACTACGACGATTGCACGACGCGATTTTCGCGCGGCGTGACGATATTTACGCGGCGCTGTGGGCCGACTACGAGAAGCCGCCATCCGAGATCGACCTGTCCGAGATTTATCCGGTCGTCTCGGAAGCGCGTCACGCGATCCGCCACCTCCGGCGCTGGATGCGTCCCCGCCGCGTGGCCACGCCGCTTGCACTTTTCGGATCGCGCTCGCGCATCGTTCACGAACCGAAGGGCGTCGTCCTCATCATCTCGCCCTGGAACTTCCCGCTCAACCTCACGCTCGGTCCGCTCATCTCGGCGATCGCCGCCGGCAACTGTGTCGTCATCAAACCGTCGGAGATGACGCAGCACACGAGCGCATGCATGAAGAAGATCCTTCGCGATCTTTTCGATGAGAACGAAGTCGCCGTCATCGAAGGTGATGCCGAAGTCGCGGAAGAGCTGCTGGCGAAGAAGTGGGACCACATCTTTTTTACCGGCAGTCCCGCGGTCGGGCGTGTCGTGATGCGCGCCGCGGCCGAGCACCTGACACCGGTCACGCTGGAGTTGGGCGGGAAGTCGCCGGTGATCGTCGATCGCACCGCGAACCTCGACGAAGCGGCAAAGAAAATCGCCTGGGGCAAGTTTTTCAACTCCGGACAAATCTGCATCGCGCCCGACTACCTGCTGGTCGACGAAGCGATCCGCGAGCCGTTCATCGAGAAACTCCGCGCGGCGATGACGCCCGAGACTGGGCTGATCGTCAACGACCGTCACGCGGCGCGCGTCAAGCGGCTGTTCGATGACGCCGTCGCGGGGGGAGCGGAAGTCGTCGCCGGCGGCCGGTTCAACGCGCGGGCGATTGGGCCGGCGTTGCTGGCGAATGTCGATCCGGAGTCGCCGCTGATGCAGCAGGAGATCTTCGGACCGCTGCTGCCGATGTTGACGTATCGGACGATCGACGACGCGATCCGCGTGATCGCCGAACGCGAAAAGCCGCTCGTACTCTACCTTTTCAGCCGCAGCCGGAAGGTCATTCGTGAAGTCATGAGCCGCACCTCGGCCGGCGGTACAGCCATCAACGACACGCTCCTCCACTTCTTCCAGCTCAATCTTCCATTCGGCGGAGTGGGAGAGAGCGGTATGGGACGAGCGCATGGCCGTTTCGGCTTCGAGACGTTCTCGAACGTGCGCGGAGTCTTCGAGCAGCCAACGCGATTCAGCGCCATGCAGCTCCTCTATCCGCCCTACTCGAAGTTCAAGAAGAGACTGATCGATCTAACGATCCGGTACTTCTGAGCAAAGGGACGATTCACCGACTGCGGACTGTGGACCCGTCGGAGTTGCACTTGCGGCGTTGACGACGCCTGCCCTATCCTTGTCGAGAACATGGCGAACTTGCGAACGATCGTTCACTCCGACCCGGAGGTCCACAGCGGTACTCCCGTCTTCGTGGGTACCCGTGTTCCTGCGCGAACGCTTCTCGACTATCTCGAGGGTGGGGATACGTTGGAGGAATTCCTCGACAACTACCCCAGTGTGACCCGTGAGCAGGCGATCGAATTCCTTGAGGAAGCGGGTCGCGCGGTTCTCGCTCAGATCGCGTGAGACACGTCCTCTTTGACGAGGACATGCCCAGGCAGCTTCGCCGGGATTTGCCGGAGTTTCAGATTCGTACCGTTCAAGAGGAAGGGTGGTCAAGAACGGCGAGTTGCTTCGTCGTGCCTCTGGCGCTTTCGACGTTATGGTGTCGGCCGACCAGGGACTTCAGCATCAGCAGAATATTGCTGCATTCAGCATTGGCGTCGTCATCATTGACGCCATCGATACTCGGTTGCCTCACCTTCGCACGATGCTTCCTCAGCTCCGAGATGCCATATCGAGTGTTGAACCAGGTTCATTCGTTGTGGTGAGGGTGGCCTAGTGGCCTGGCGGTTCAAACGAGCCGGGATGTTATGGCAACTCGGACTGACACCATGAAACCTTCCCCCTTCTCGGTCGTTATACGTGGCAACAACAACCGAGGAGCGTCCTATGAGCGGCAAGCGGAAGAAAAAACTCGCGGTGTGGTCGGGCATCGTCCTGGTCGTCGCAATCGTCGTCACACTCGTGGCGATGAAGGCCGGCGGGAAGAAGCCGGAAGCGAAGTTGCCGGTCAAAGTCGGGAAGGCCGAAGTCGCCGACATTCAGGTCAAGGTCACCGAGGTCGGCAACGTGCAGCCCGAGGTGAAGGTCGACGTTAAGAGCGTGGTGTCGGGGAAGGTCGTCGAGATCCTCCATCGCGACGGCGACCAGGTGAAGCGCGGCGAGATTCTGGCGCGCATCGAGCCCGATATGAATCAGGCTCAGTCGATCGCCGATGTGAAGAACGCGCTGACCGCGTCGAAGATCCGCTACGACCAGGCCAAGAAGAACTACGAGTCCGATCACAGCCTGTTCGAGTCCGGCCTCCTCGCCGGCAAGCAGAATCGCGATTCCGAGGCCGAGTTTCTGGCGGCGAAGCAGGAGTACGAGAAGACCGAAGAGAAGTATGCGATCGTCGAGCGAAGCGGGATTCCGATCGCCCAGGCCGCGAACAAGTTCCAGGGATCGAACGTCGTGGCGCCGATGGACGGCGTGGTGTTAACTAAGAATGTTGAGATTGGCGAGTCGATCACCAGCGGCGTTTCGTCGTTCAACGCCGGCACGGTGCTTTTCAGCGTCGCCGACGTCTCGAAGATGATCGTCAAGGCGGGCGTGAACGAAGTCGACATCGGCAAGATCCGCGTCGGCATGCCGGTGAAAGTGACGCTCGATGCGTACTCGAAGATCTCGTTCGCCGGCCGCATCGACCGCATCGCTCCTGCCGTTCGCGTCGACGACAAAGTGCGCGTGTTCGACGTTGAGATTCGTCTCGATGCGCAGGGCCGCGAACTTCGCTCCGGCATGACCGCGAACATCGAAGTCAACGGCGAGCGGAAGGACAAAGTCCTCACGGTTCCCGTCGAGTCGGTGTTCCAGCGCGACGGCGTGGAGCTCGTGTTCGTGAAGAAGAAGCTCGACCCGAACGTCGTCCCGACGAAAGACGTGAAGAAGGAAGGGGCGCCGGCCGCGGACGTGGATAAGGATGCCTGGAAGAAGTTCTTCGACAAGCGGACGATCGTGACCGGCCTCTCCGACAACTCGCGCGTCGAGGTCGTCAGCGGACTCAAGGCCGGCGACGAGGTCGCGCTCGAAGATCCGACGCTTCCTGCGGACAAGAAGAAGGACGACAACGACGATTAGTTGCGCGAGCGCGTTGTCGGTTGATTGCGCTTCGCGCGTTGTCAAAACCAAACAGAGAAGATCGACAACGCGCGAAGCGCAATCAACCGACAACCGACAGCGCGCGAAGCGCAACTAACCCGACAACCGACAACGCGAGCGAAGCGAGCAACCAATGAGCGCACTCCTTCAATTCGAACAGCCAGCGGCAGAAGCCAAGCCAACGAGTAAAGCTCTCATCCAGCTCGATGAGATCTGCAAGACGTACGACTCCGGCGAGAATGCCGTGCAGGCGTTGCGTGGCGTCGATGTCGCGATCGAGAAGGGAGAGTTCGCCGCGATCATCGGCCCCTCCGGCTCGGGCAAATCGACACTGATGCACATTCTGGGCTGCCTCGACACGCCGACGTCAGGCCGGTATTGGCTGGATGGCGAAGATGTCGCGGAGATGTCGGCGCGGCAACTGGCGCGCGTGCGCAATCAGAAGATCGGCTTCGTCTTTCAGACATTCAATCTGTTGCCGCGCGCGTCGATCCTCAAAAATGTCGAGCTGCCGCTCCTGTATGCCGGCGCGAGCCGCGACGAGCGCCGCGAGCGCGCGTTCAAAGCGCTGGAGCGCGTCGGCCTCGAAAAACGCGCCAAGCATCGCCCGAACGAGTTGTCGGGCGGACAGCGGCAGCGCGTGGCCATTGCCCGCGCGCTCGTCAACGACCCGTCGCTCATCCTCGCCGACGAACCGACCGGCAATCTCGATCAGAAGACCGGCTCCGACATCATCAACATCTTCGAAGAACTGGCCGGGCACGGCGAGACGATCGTCATCGTCACCCACGATCCTGCCATCGCCGCACGATGCCAGAGAAGGATCACGCTGGTGGATGGAGAGATTGTGAATGAAGGGTGAAGAGCGAAGTGTGAAGAGTGAAAGGAGAACCAGGATCTCGGCGGTGCCCCTTTCACTCTTCACCCTTCTAACTTCACTCTTCAGCGAGCGAAGCGAGCAAAAATGATCCTCTTCGAATCCATCATCGACGGTATCCGCGACATCAAGGACCACTTTGGCCGGACCTTGCTGCAGCTCGTCGGCATCATCCTCGGCGCGGGCTCGATCGTCGCGACATTCTCGTTGTCCGTCGCAGGCAAAACCGCGGCGATGAATTACTACAAAGTCTCCGGCGGCATTCAGAAGATCTGGGTCTCGGACAAACCGACGGGCAAAGTCACGCTCAACGCCAAGGCGCTGGCGTCGAAGGGCCTGACGTATCACGACGCGATGGTTCTCAAACGCGAGGGAAAAGAGATCGATCTCGTCTCGCCCGTCGCGAACGAGAACATGACCCTTCGTTATCGCGACGTCGAGAAGCCTCGCAGCATCATGGGCGTCACGCCCGCCTACTCGCCGATGAACGATTTTCACGCCGGCAAGGGGCGCTTTATCACCGACAACGATCTCTCGACGGCCTCGCGCGTCGTCGTGCTCGGTACCGAACGCGCCCAGGAGTTTTTCGGCAGCGACGATCCCCTCGGCAAGACGATGTCGATCAACGGCACCGGCTATCTCGTCGTCGGCGTGATGGAGGAGAAGTACTTCAGCTTCGATCACAAGCGCAACGTGATGCGCTGGATGAACCGCCAGATCTACATTCCGTTGACGACGTTCGTCACGCGGAAAGGTGAGTCGCTCGAGCGCGGCAAAGTCAGCTTCATGCATGTGCGCATGAAGGACGTGGCGCGCAACCAGGAAGCGGTCGACGAGATCAAGGCCATTCTCTTCCGCGAGCACGGCACGAAGGACTTCGATGTCTTCTCACGCGTCGCCAACCTGAAACGCAATGAACAGAACAACAAGATGTACGACATGACGTTCATGATCTGCGGGATCATCTCGCTCCTCGTCGGCGGCATCGTCGTGATGAACATCCAGCTCGCGTCGTTCAACGAGCGGGTCCGCGAAGTGGGAACGCGCAAAGCGGTCGGCGCGTCGCCGGCGCAGATCTTTTTCCAGTTCCTTTCCGAAACGGTGCTCGTCTCCGTCCTCGGCGGATTTCTCGGCATCGTCGTCGGAAAATTCTTTTGCGATGGCATCGCCGCACTGACGCGCGATCCTGCGGCCATCACCGTCGGTACCGCGGTCTGGGCCATCGTCTTTGCCGCGGGGACAGGACTGGTCTTCGGGATGTATCCCGCGATCCGCGCGTCGCGGCTGAATCCGATCGAGGCGTTGAGGGCGGAATGAGGCAGTGATCAGGAAAGCAGAGAGGCAGTGATCAGGAGAGCAGAGATTAGTGATCAGGAAAGCAGAGATCAGTGATCAGGAAAAGCAGAGAGTAGTGATCAGGAAAAGCGGAGATCAGTGATCAGGAGAAGCAGAGATCAGTGATCAGGAAAGCAAAGGTAGGGGCGAGGAAAAGGTGGAAATCACAGACATGGTTTGGAGTGACGGAAACTTGTGAAGTCTCTGATCACTGCCTTTCCTGATCTCTAATCACTGCCTTCCTGATCACTGCAATCACTGCCTTCCTGATCACTGCCCTTCCCTGATCTCTTGAAAGACACCATGCAAATCACCGAATCCATCCGCACCAGTTTCGAGGAAGTGAAGGGACATCCACTTCGCTCGTTCTTCACGCTGATCGGCGTCATTCTCGGCACGCTGGCGATCGTCGTCGTCATGTCGGTGCTCGATGGCGTCGAGCGCGGCGTGTGGCAGGGTGTCGAAGACCTGGGCATGGATGGAGTCCTCGTGCTCTCGCAGCGCAAACCGTCCGATCCGATGGAGCGCTCCAAAGCGCATCTATCGCATGGACTCCGCGTCGAAGATCAGAAGTATTTCGAAGGAAGCACGCTTATTACGTCGATCGGCCCTGTCGGCGAAACGCGCGCCGTCGTCACTGCGGGAAAGGTCACGCGCCGCATCGACATCTACGGCATCACACCGGCGTTTGTGTCGATCAAAGGACGGAAGACGATCGACGGACGGTTCTTCGGTGAGAGCGACATCGAGTCGAAGAAGCCGGTCTGCGTACTCGGCTTCAAACTGAAGGAGCAACTCTTCGGCGGCGACAAAGCAGTCGGCCAGCAGGTCAGTGTCGGCGGACGGCGGCTCACCGTCATCGGCGTCGGTACGAAGTTCAATATGGAGTTCGTCAACGACGACGACATGCGCAAAGAGACCGGCGGCGTCTACATTCCGTTCACGGTCTACCAGGACATGTTCGGCCGCGCCAACGCGATTGCTTACATGCTGGCAAAAACCGAGGATCCGGAGAAAAGCATCGATGCGGAGGATGAGGCGGCCGGGATCGTGGCACACGCGCACAACAACATTCACGATGTGCGCGTCGAGAACGTGGGCAAAGAGATCCTGAAGGAGCGCGGCAAGATCGTGCAAATCCTCCGCAACTGGCGAATCGTTTTCTTCTCGATCGCCGGCATCTCGCTGCTGATCGGAGGCGTAGGCATCTTCTCGGTGCTGAAGATCTCGATCGGCGAGCGGCTCTTCGAAATCGGACTGCGCAAAGCGATCGGCGCCGGCGACGGCGAGATCTTCACGCAGTTCCTGATCGAAGCGGTCACGCTGTCGGTCGTCGGTGCCAGCATCGGCGTCGGACTCGGCATCATCGTCGTCAAGTTGATCGCGAGCTTCTTTCCCGCGGGACTGCCAGTGTCGCTGTTCGGGCTTTCGGTCGCGAGCGGTTTCGCCGTGTCGATGGGTTTGCTGGCCGGCCTCTACCCATCGATCAGCGCATCGCGGATGCAGCCGGTCGAAGCGTTGCGGGCGTAGCTCGAATCAGCTTCCGAGTTTCTCCGGCGCCTCGGCGGTCAGCCGGAAGACGGTCCATTCGTCCATCGGACGTGCGCCGAGGGATTTGTAGAAGGCGATGGCGGACTCGTTCCAGTTGAGGACCGACCACTCGACGCGGCCACAGTTCCGTTTGCGCGCGATTTGGGCGAGGCGAACGAGAAGCGCTTTTCCGTAGCCGCGTCCGCGAAACTCCGGTTTGACGAAGAGGTCCTCGAGGTAAATCCCCGGTTGCGCGAGGAAGGTCGAGTAGTTGTGAAAGAAGAGTGCGAAGCCGGCGGGCAGGTTATCCGCGGAAGCGATCAGCACTTCAGCGAAACGAGCGGATCCGAACAGCGTGGCGCGCAGACTCTCCTCGGTCGCGACGACCAGGTGCGCGAGCTTTTCGTAATCGGCCAGATCGCGGATGAACTGCAGGATCAGCGGGATGTCGGATTCCGTCGCTTCCCGGATTTCGAAGGCCATCATGCATGCGATGATATCGAGTATGCGGATGCTGATGGCAGTCTCGGTTTTTCTTGTTGCGACGTCGGTTGTCGGGGGTCTGCAGTCGGAGAGCAAACCGGTGCAAACAGCCACGACCACTGCCGCGCAAACTCCGACGCCCGACACCCGACATGCGACTCCTCCGAAAACTCCCCTGGTTCACGTCACTCCGGAGATGATCCGTCACAGCCGGATCAACATCGCGCTCTACTTCATCAACACGATTGTCGGCATCGGCATCCTGTTGCTCATTCTCGCGACCGGTTTGTCGGCAGGCTTGCGCAACATCGCACAACGATACGGGCGCTGGTCATTCGTTGTGGCGATGCTCTACTTCGTCCTGTTCTCGCTCGTCACCGTGGCCTTGACGTTCCCTCTCGACTTCTACGGCGGCTTCATCGTGCCGCATCAGTTTGATCTCACCAATCAGACATTCGGCGGATGGTTTGGCGATTTCGCCAAAGGTGTCGGCGTGAATCTCGTTATCGGCGCGCCGATCGCGGCCCTGGCGCTTCTCGGGATCCGGCGCGTCCGGCGGTGGTGGCTCGTGCTGTGGATCGGATCGATCCCGCTGATTCTCCTCGGCGTACTGGCGACGCCACTGATCATCGATCCGCTCTTTAACGATTTTCGTCCGTTGCGCGATGCGTCGCTGCGGCAGGCGTTGCTCGATCAAGCGTCGCACGCCGGCATCGAGCAGAGCCGCGTCTTCGAAGTCGACAAATCGAAGCAGACGAAGGAAATGAATGCGTACGTCACGGGCATCGGACCGTCGGCGCGCATCGTCATGTGGGACACGCTGCTGGCGAAGCTCGACCGCGACGAGATCCTCGCCGTGATGGGCCACGAGATGGGTCACTACGTTCTCAATCATCTCTGGAAGGGGATGGCATTCGGGATCGGCATTTCGTTTCTCGGATTCTGGATCGCGCAGCGCCTTTTCGAATGGGGTTTCGCGCGCTGGGGCACTCGCTGGCGGCTGGACACGCGCGGCGATCCGGCGGCGCTTCCCTGGCTTCTCGCCGTCGCCAGTTTGCTGGCGTTCCTGATGTCACCCATCTACTCGAGTTATTCGCGCCACATCGAACATCAATCCGACGTCTTCGGCCTCGAGCTGACGCACAAGAACGAGGCGATGGCCAGTTCGTTCGTTAAGTTTGCGGAGGATTCGAAAGCCGATCCGCGTCCTCCGCGCTTCATCGAGTGGTGGTGCTACTCCCACCCATCCCTCGGCCGCCGCATCGATTTCGTGATGGCGTACAAGCCGTGGGAGAAAGGTCAGCCGAACGAGCTCTGGCAACCGGCGCAGAAATGACCGCCGCTGTCATCCTGAGTCGCCGAAGGACACGAAGTGCCGGAGGACGATCGAAGGACCCCCTAATTCATTGCGATGTTTCAAAGGGTTTGGCAGATGGGCGGGGGGTCCTTCGACCGTCCTACGCCGCGATGACTGCCGGTTCTCAGAGTTGCGTTAGGCGCGGCTCCGGCGGCTCAGGATGACAGGGCGAATTTGCGAAGGGACCTCGACGATTTGCCGAGGTCCTTCTCGTTTCTGCGCTATTGGCCGCTGTTGTTTGGAATCTTGTACGAGATCCCGAAGTGAACGCCCATGCGGCGGTCGGTCTGCGGGAGGTATTGGGTGTGATTGGCGTAGGTGATTGAGATCGGGAGCGTCATCGTGTCGCTGATTTTCTGCGAGAACGTCAGTGATGCCACGAAGCGGTCCTTCATCGTCGGATCGTTGGAGACGTTGTCGTAGTTCACCGCGACGTCCACGCGAGCGTCCTTGATTTTCGCGCTCGTGATCGGATGCCCGTACGTCAGCGAGTAAGTGATGCTGTGTGTGCCCGGGCGGAGAACCGGCGTGTTCGGCGGAACGACGCTGAACTTTGTGAGGTCGACGCTCTCGCTCTTCGTTTGCGTGTATTCGATGGCGAAGGCAAGGCGGTCGCTGGCGCTCGGCTGCGCTGACGGATCATCCACCGCTGCGAACGACACCATGCGGTTCGCGCAGGTCGTCGCATTCGCATCGGCGATGCCGGTAACGGCCTTGGAGCAGACATCCGCGTTGTTCTTCAGGAAGCGGTTGAGACTCTTCGGGCTGACCTCGAACGTCCCCTTGACCGAAAACTCATCCGGCCCGACGAGCTCATTGCGATAGTGATAAATCCCCCCGACGTAGGCCTGCGGCTGATTGTTGAGAAGCTGGGTCAGCGCCTTGGTCAACGAGGCCGATACGGCGACGGCGTTCTTCTGCGCGGCGGCCGCCGTCTCGAGTTGCGTGATGATCGTCTGCTGCAGGGTGGCGTCGGTGATTGCGGAGAACGGCGTGTTCTGATCGAAGTTTTGAGGCAGCGCAGCTTTGTTGGTGAACAACGTCTGCGCGAATACAGCAAACAGGCTGGCCGCCGTCGGATTGAGTGCTTCGAACAATTTGATGTGTGGCGCGATCGACCGGCCCAGACGCTGGTTGACCGGATCGTACGAAATCAACGTCGAGATGTCGTCGAAGTTCGTGAGCGTGCTCTTAGCGTTCGTAGCGTTCGATCCGAGCGGAGTCTGGATGTCTGCCGCAAGGCTGGGGTCATTGAAAACGCTCTGCACCTTGACTTTGTCGTTGTCCTCGACGAACGGAAAGGGGAAGTTCCAATCGAGCGTGACGCTCGTACCGTTTTCGATGACCGTCCCGGCGTCGACTCCAGCGGAGAAAAAGCTGAGGAAGTCGCGCAGCGCCGTCGCCGTGGCCAGGGTGGTCGCGGTCGGCGTCCCGGTGTTCGTCGTTGCTACCGATTGCGCCGTGGCCGCGGCCAGCGGATTGTATTTCCGGAAGCAGGTGACCGTCGTGTCGCTCGACGTGCACTGCTGCGCGACGGCGGAGGAAGCAGCGAAAAGGGCGAGGGATGCGAAGAAGATCAATCGTCTCATTTGCTGTCCTCAGAAAAGAGTGATGACGAGATTCGGAGTGGCGTTTGTCCACGTACAGTCGAACGGCTTGGTCCCACTGGGCGCTTCGATCCAGGCGTGGAACGTTATGGTTGGATTCGAAGGTCCCGGCGCGAGCGTGACCGTCGCCGCGTAGCCTTGATCGCCCACTGCCTTGCTGGCAGGGCCGGGATCGAGATTGCTGTTGTCCCAGGTCAGCGACGCGCCGCCGCCTCCCGGAGAGATGTTGACGACGCACGCATAGTCTGCGGTCGGCGTCCCTTTGGCGATAGTGCCGGAGGCTACTGAGGTCACGGCGCTCGATTCGGCGCGGAACTTGGAGTTTGCCGGGACATTCCAGAGCACGATCTCATCACAATTGGCCATGCGTAATTCTCCCTTTCACTGAGGCGTGACGAACCTGGGGATTGGACAGGGGAATCATAGGCGAAGGACGATCTCAGGTCATCAGGAATGCATGCGGATGGTTCGAGTAGAGAAGATGGAGACGCTGCAATCCGGAAGGAGGGATCTCCGCGCCCGGCTACCGCATCATCTCGATGAACCGGTGCGCGACCTCGGCGTCGAACTGCGATCCGGCGTCCTGGGCGATGAGGGCCAGCGCCGTTTGTTTCGACTGTGGCGGCTGGTAGTTGTCCGTCGACACCATCGTCTCGTACACATCGCACACTTGCACGATGCGCGAGAGCCGCGGGATCTCTTCGCCATGCAAACCGTTGGGATAGCCGCGGCCGTCCCAGCGCTCGTGATGAAAGAGCACCGCCGCCGCGATCTCGGCGCCGAGGAGGGGCTCGACGAGGGCGGCGCCAACGGTGGTGTGCTCGCGAAGAATGTCGAGCTCCTCAGGAGAGATATCGCGCTTCCGATAGAGGCGGTCATAGTCGAGGAGGCGCATCCCCACGTCGTGCACGAGTGCGACGAGACGGACCGTGTCGATCTCGGCAGGCGTCATCGCCAAGTGCCGCGCCAGCGACTCGGCGCGAGCCACGACCAGATCGGAGTGCCGGCGCAGCTCGGGGTACTTCGTGAAGTCGGGCTCGAGCAGCGCGAGGCCGGCGCGTTCGCGAACCGATTGCAGCGACAGTCGATTCATGGAGTATTCGATCGCCGCCTGAAGCTGCGCGAGCATCGCCGCGAGCATCTCGTGCGCGGCGCGGTCGGGACTCCTGGCAAATGCCACCGTCAGGTAGAGCGACCGCAGCGACCCGGCGGCGACGGTGGCGGTGAAAACCTTCTCCAACTGTGAGGCCATGATCGGCGCGCCGGTTCCGAACGGCATCTGTACATTGGTTCGTGTGTGGCCGCCCGGTTCTCCGCGCTTCGACAACCAGATATTGAGCTTCGATTGAAGAAAGGCCGACGCTTCGTCCGTCAACGCCGACTTCGCCGCGACTTCCTGAATCCCTCCCATGTGTCCGAAGGCCGTGAACGAAACGGCGGCCACGCTGGGGATGAGAAGAATGGCGCGGAGGACATCGCGCACGGCGATGAGCTCGTTTTCGGTGAGACTCTCTGGCGCCGCGGCCAGTGCGATGCGATTCGACGCCGAGCGGGCTTCGAGAATCATCGTGGAGAGGCGCGGAACGCGGCCCTCGAATGGGCGTTGCGTCGATTCGGGAACGACCGGTGGCGGTGCCGCAGGTTTCGGCGGAGCCGCGGCCGGGGCGCTCTCGGCCGGCGGTTCTGCCGGCGGCGTCTGCACGGCCGGGCTCATCGGCATCACATTGCGATGCTCGACGGGGTGGGCGAGCGAGATGAAACGCTGGCCGAACACATTCTTCGTCGCAAACTGCTCGGCGATGCGCTCGGCGATTCGTTGCGCTTTCGGAAGATCCGCCGTGTCGAAGGGCTGCTTCTGCGCCTTGTCGCGCATGTCGATCAGTCCCACGAGCTGCCCGCGCACGTATATCGGAGCGGCCAGAAGGCGATCGCTCGATGCTTCATAGAGGATCTCGGAAAAGCGCGGATCGGCCGAGAGTCCATTGATGAAGAACGCGGACCGTCCGCGGCCGCAGCGATCGACGATCGGGTCCTTGTTGTCGACGGACTCGCGGATCGCTCCTTTGAACCCATACTCCGTGATGACCTCGAAGCGGCCGACGCCGTCATACAGGAAGAGGGCAGCCTTCGTCGCACGGATCTCCACCGCGCAGTCGTAGAGGACCTCCTTCAGTTTCGGCTGAAGCTCTTTGACCTCGGGATTCACGGGCGGGATTGTAAGGGGTGAGGGGACATTCGTGGTGTTGTGGCCTCTCAGTGATTTCCTGCCATCTCGAATGAACTTGCTAACGTGCCGACCTATCGATCTTCAACTTGATCAGGCGGTCTTCGCCGGCATCGAGCCGGGGAGACGAGATCACCCAGGCGTTTTCTTCGCGAACGGCGGTGATCGCGACATTGCGCGTAGTCAACAGCGCGCCTGCGACGGAAACGTCTGCCGTGCCAGGTGGGAGCCAGACTTCCACGCTGGGGTTGTCGATCGGTTTGGTTCCGCGGTTTGCCATGTGCAGGAGGAAGAGCCGGGGATTCGAAAGCCTGTCGACGCCGAAGGTGAAACGCTGCGCGCGTGCCTCGCGGCGAGATTCGGGCGTGAACGCTTTCGCGATCGCCACCGATCCGACCGCGCCTTCGGAGACCGGCTGTCCGGCCGCCCATCGAAACGCGGTCCGCAGTAACAACAGCAATTGACGATCGTTTTTCTCGACGAGCGCATCAGGATCGAAGCCGAGCCACAGATAGCGAGTGCGCCCTTCCTCCGCATGCATGATGGCGGCGCGGGCCTTATCGCTCCAGCGAGCATCGACGACCATCTGCGGCGACTCGTCCAGCAGCGCCACGTCCGATCGCCGCATCTGCACTTCGGAGCCGGGATTGAGCCGGGCCAGAATCGGAGACGCGGCTTCCGATAATTTGATGGAGCTGTCGGATGGTCCCCACTTGGCGCTCAAATGGAGTTTGCCGATTGCGGTGGACGGAGGCGTACCTGCGAACGCAAAGGAGCCGCCTCTTGCTGCAAACGCCTGGAGCGCGGCGACAACCTTTGGCGGGATCGACGAGACGTCGCAGAAAACGATTACGCCCTCGATCGGATCGAATTTCTCCAGCGGCACGAGCGTCGCCTGCAAACCGGCCCTTGTGAGGAGGTTCACCCATGCCGCGGCGAGCCGCGAATTTGCGTCGATCGTGACGACCGTGATTTTCGGCAGGGGCTCCGGATCGACGACCAGCGACTGTTTTTCGAAGAAAGACCAGAGCGCGACCGCGCCGATCACAAGGACCACAGCCATGACCGCGCCGTATATGGCGAGGTGCTTCCAATGGACGTGCGCTTCCTGACGGCGGGCCATAGCGAGTGCCGCGATTCCGGACGCTGATCGAGTGGACTACGGATCAGCGCCCGGCGCCGGCACACAGCATGTCTATTTCGGCACGTACTGGGTGAAAAACACCTTGGTCTCGCCGTCCTGCCGCAGCTCCGCGGCCGTCTTGGGACGTCGAGCCTCACGTACTTTGTACGCGAAATACGAGGCCACAGCGAGAACCAGTGTGACGACAATCGAGACGAAGATTACGGTAGCGAGAATGTTGACCCAATCGAATCTCATGATTTATATGCGTCCTTTCCGTGCGAGCTTGCCCCACGACATGTCGAGCCCGACCAGCTCCTCGAGGGTGGCGAAGACTTTCGTGACGTCGATGATGACGATGTAGAAGAACCGGTAGAAAATCGCGTACGGCGCGAGCCGCATCTGCTCGTCTTCCATCACAATGGCATGAATGGCGATGAGCAGATCGAGAGCTGTTAACAACATCCACCACAACACCAGCAGCTTCGTCATGCCGTAAATCAGCGCGATCCATACGAAGAACACGCTGGCAAAAATGTTCATCGCCGGCCATACGAGACCTTCGAAAACCATGTACCAGAGTGAGAGGGGAGTCGTGATGCTGCTACCCGCCGATACCAGCAGCCGTTTCTGTTTGCGGAGAGCCTGCAGGATGCCTCGGCTCCAGCGATACCGCTGTTTGATGATGTCCAGCAACTCTTCGGGAGCCTCTGTATAGGCAATGGCTTTCGGCTCGTAATAGATCTTCCAGCCGCCCGCAAGAATCTTCACCGTCATGTCGAAATCCTCGGCGAAGGTATCGCTGTCATAACCTCCGGTGGAGTCGAACGCAGCGCGCCGGAAAATCCCGATCGGACCGGGAATGACGTTGACGGTGCGGAAGAACGCCTGCGCCTTGCGCACGATGTTGAGGCCTTCGATGTACTCGAGCGCCTGCAGCTTGGTCCAGATATTGTGCCGGTTGATGACTTTTACGTTGCCGGCGACTGCGCCGACACTCGGATCGGAGAAAGGGCGAATGGCATAGCGCAACGCATCGGGGGTCAGGCGTGAGTCGCTGTCCATACAGACGACGATCGGCGCGCGTGAGCGCCGGATCCCGTAATTCAGTGTGTCCGCCTTGCCGCTGTTCTCTTTGCGATAGACAGAGACTTTGACACCGTAGTGATTGCCTTCAAACTCCTTCATCTTGTCGAACGTGCCGTCCGTCGAGCCATCGTCCACCGCGACGATTTCGTAGTAGGGATAACGCAGCTCCAACAGCGACGACAGCGAGGCCTGAATGACCTCCGACTCGTTGTACGCAGGAACGACAATGGACACGAACGGGTATGACTCGGATGCCGGCTGATCGGCAAGCTCGCGCTGATGCAGGTAACTGAACCAGATCAGGAGGAAATGACGCAGGACCAATAGCAAGAGGAACGAGGCAAGTGTCACCACGAGGGCCGTGATGAAGATCGGCCCCAGTTTTTCCGGATAGCGGAACAGAAAGAGGGTAGCAATCACCACGAGCGCGATGATCGCGACCGAGATGATTAACTGCGTAACTGGGCGAAGGGGCTTCTTGACGGTTCCCATTAGTTTGACCCTCCCAGCGGCGGGATGACGGGCGAGCCGGTGAGCGGCCGCGTGTCGTAGTAGTACTGATTGTGCGGATGGCGCTCGGTGGAGCTGGCGAAGAGCTGCTTCGCCCGTACGCCGACAAACCAGTGGCGCTGCCAGTAATTCACAAAGTCAGTCGAGCTCGTGCTGCCGGCGAAGACCGAGTCGAGACGCCCGCTCTTGCCATACCCATAGTTGCCGACGAGATCGAAGGAATCGGTCAGCGGGATCGTGATATTGCCCTCGTAGGCGCGAAGATCGGAGCTGAATCCCGACTCGTACGCGCGCCCCGCTTTCACTTCGAAGTCCCACCGGAACTTTTGCCGGACCGTCTGGCCGATCTGGATGACTCCCGCAATCGAACGATAGTTGTTCGGCGACCAGTAACGGTTCGTTCGGAAGTCGTACGAGAGATAGCGCCCGTCGAGCTTGAACGCCATAAACGGCGACTTGATCAGACGGAAGGTTGCCAGGCCGTGCGCGCCTTGGCGCTTATTGCTGTCCGATACGAATCCATAGGAAGCGTCGGCGAGCCATGAGAAGAATCCGCCACCGTTCCAGTCGTAATGGCCGCGAAAATCGTTGATCGAAAGCGGATCGCGCAGGTTGATCTGCGACGACGGGCCAGGCGTTCCCAACGACGTCAAGGTGAAGACGTCGTAGACGAGATCGTAGTGATTGAAGTCGATCGACGCGCGGCTTTGGATGTTAGGCATGAATTCGGCGCCGAGTCCAAAGTAGGGCCGCGTGCCGAGTCCCTGGTCATAGAAGTCGAGTCCGACGCGGCCTCGTACCGTTGTGCGGTCGGTGTAGCGATACGAGGCGCCGGCACTGACCACGTTGGCATCGACCGTGTCGCCGGCATGCTCGAACTGATGGCGGCCGATGGCGAGATCCGCGTCGAGCCGGCGCGAAACCCATTTATTACCCTCGAGGTCCAGACGTTTCATCGTGAAGTCGCTGGAGTCGGTGGCATACGTGACGTGGGCATCGAGTGACGACGCTGGCCTGGAGTGCCGCGCCAGATCGAGCTCCTCGTGCGCGGGTCCGTACGAGGAATCGAGCGCGAGCGCCGCGTTCTGTTCGGCGACCGCATGCTCGTTCCAGCCGAACCAGCGATAGATCTGGCCGAGGCTGTAGTGCGCGCGCGGGGGGACATCGGTGTAGAGGGTTGCCCGCGGATTGCCATGCAGATCCGAGACTTGGTTGAAGACGCTCATCGCGTTCGAGTAGTCGGGCTCATACGACAATATCTGACCGTATTCGTAGCGTAAGTCCGCGCGGTCAGGCTGTTGCCGGAGCAGCAATTCGTATTGCCGCTCGGACGCATTCCAGCGTCTGTCCCACGACAGGACGCGCGCGTATTGGATGCGTGTGGCGGTATCGTCGGAACGCAGTTGCAGATAGCGGTCATAAAGGGTGATCGATTGATCGTAGGCCCCGAGTCCGGTGTAGGCCTTGGCCAGCGAGAGCAACTCGTCGGCGTTGTTCGTCGACGAGGACGCCATTGCCGTTGATGCCTGCGCATCGAGTGCCGCGCGCCGCTGATCGAGTTTGGCCAGCTCCTCTCTGCGGCGTTGTTGGATTTGGGCGTCGAGTGTATCGAGGTCGGCAATCTTCGCGCGGGAGTGGTCGCGGACGAATACAACATCATTGTGAGCTTCCGGGTAGCGGCCTGCGTCATACAGCATCCGGGCGCGCTCGACACGGAGCGCAAGGTTGTATGGCTCGGCCGTGATCAACCTGCCGGCTTTCTCGAGACGCAGATCGGGCGATGATGAAAGTTGCGCCGACAGGTCGCGCGCCTGAATGGCATCGGGATGCGACGCGTAGTACTCATTGAGCAGCGCGATGGCGCCTTCCCGGTCGCCGTTCCATGCCCGGGCATTGGCCAGTGCGATGACGGCGTCCTGGCTCGGAGTGCTGGTATAGACGCCGTTGAGGGTGGTGATCGCCGCGTGCGAGTTTCCCATCCAACTAAGAACTCTTCCATACTCGAGCTGCACGTCTGGCGTCGACTGCTCTTCCAGCAATGCGGCATACGCGCGCTCGGCCGGGTCGGTCTGACTGGACCAGGCCAGCGCGCGCGCTTCGCGCAGCCGGACTTCGCGAGTGCGCAGCGATTGCGGCAGGAGGTGGTAGCGATCTGCCGCCGCGCCGTAGCTGCCGGCATCAAAGTAGGCGTCGGCGAGCGCGAGGCGATCTTGATCGGTCGCGCCGCTGGCCTTCGCTTTCGCCTCGGCTGCGGCAACGGCTTGCGCTGCCGTATCGCGCCGCGCTTTGGCCGCCGCATCCCCGAGGGCGCGCGCTTCTGCGTCGTTAGGGTCGGACGCGAGGAGGCCGTCCGCGAGTTTGGACGCCTCATAATAACGGCCTGTCTGATTGTATAAGCCAGCGAGCTCGAGCTTTTGCGCGCGCGTTGCGCTGCCGGTGCTAACTGCGGCTTCGAGGGGAGTGATCCTTGTATAGAGATTGTCCTGCTGCTGGGCGTCAATCGCTGCGGCGCAGACGATTGTGAGCGCGGCGGTGAGGAAGCTTCTTGCGAGCCTCATGGGCGTCCCTTCCGTGTACCTGATGAATTGTCAATGGAGGTAGTGCGGGAATTGTGTGGTTGCCTCTCCGGCTGGGCCGTATTGCAACGGATATTCCAGCTCAGCGTTGCGAGCTGGTTCTGGATAGGGATGGCGCGGGAACATCGCAACCGATGAAGTCAGTTTTCAATAGAACAGCCAGGTGAACGCCGACGGGACGCTCGACGCCATCGCTTGGACGATTGACGATGTGATCGCCGAGCCACATAGCGCTGGAGCCACCGCCGTCGAGGTTGATGGCCCAGCACGCGTCGAGACGGCTGCTCATGAACGAAGCGAGCTCGGCCAATGTCAGCCCCGGCACATTGGCGCGCCGGCCGTCTGCAACGACTAGATATAGCGTTTTGCCGTCTTTCGATACACCGGCAGCTGTCCGCGGATGAGGGGAGCGGGTAAAAGCCGCGCTACCTGGAAGCGCTGCGCCCAGAGGCTTGCAGTTTCGGATGAGGAGTGGCCAGCCGGAGAGCGCAGTCTCGATCCAATCCTCGGGCGGGTCCATGACTTCTGATTGGGTTCTTATGTTCGCGCGGTGGGCGCCGATGGCGACAACGCCTTCGCGGCTCGTGTCCTTTGTCGACTCCCACCGGCCACACGGGCCGATGGTGAGGCCGATCGGATTGAACTTGTCGTCGAAATAGTCGCCGTTGATGGCGACGAGCGCGTTGTTCTTTTTCGCGTATTCGCTGACTTTCTCCCCTTTTTCCGACTCGCGCGTCGCAATGACCATCAGGTCGTCATTGCTGAGGTCGACGCGGGCAACGTGTATGTCGAAGTTGCCTTCGGCGAACTCCTGGTAATCGAGTCCGGGTACGATCGCCGTCCAGTCACCCGCAAGGACAGGCATTGCACACAATAGAAGAACGACGAGAAGGATCCGCGATGTCATGGGCCGCGCATGTTCAAGGGGTTTGCCAATACTGATGGCACCGAGAATGCACAATCTCCTGCCCGCTTCACTTCAGCCATGGCATCCGACTCCGATCTCGAATCGTTTCCCACCCGCAACACGCGATGGCAGAATCCTGATGGCGGCGGGCGATTTGTGCGAGCCAGCGGCGACGCCGCGCGTCCCACGAGAGCCCAGACCGCTGTTGAGTTGACGATGTTCGTCATGGCGGGCGTCTTGATCAGCCTCGCTCTGATCGCCCTTTACACGAGCTTTTCGCCTTCGCACCGAATGGTACCGAACCGCGTGGGGGAGGGACTGGCGCACGACCGGGTCAATATCCTGTTATTCGGAGTGGGTGGACCGGATCATCCGAAGCACGACAACCTGGCCGATTCGATCATGCTGGTCAGTTTGAGACCGTCGACCAAGCAGGCGGCAATTGTTTCCATCCCGCGCGATCTGTGGGTTCACATCAACGGCTACGGGACACACCGCATCAATTACGCGCATGAAGCAGGAGAGCAGGGCGGATATCCCGGAGCAGGTCCAGGTCTGCTGTGCGATACAGTGGCCGGCGCATTCAATCAGCCGGTCCATGCCTATGTGCGCATCGACTTCGCGGCATTCGAAAAGCTCATCGACAATCTGGGCGGCGTCGATGTGTATTGTCAGCACGGCTTTTACGACTACCTGTTCCACGACGGCTTCAGGCAGGGATGGCATCACCTGAACGGGAAGCGAGCTCTGGCCTATGCACGCTACCGCTATGTGATCGGCCCGGAAGGCGACAACTATGCGCGCGAGCTGCGTCAGCAACAGGTCGTCAACGCGTTGAAGGAAAAGCTGCAGACAATGGGCCCACAGCAGACGCTGAGCCTGTTGCAGGCGGTCACGACATTCTCCAGTATGACGAAGACGAATCTGACGGCACCGCAGATGTTGTCGCTGTACAGAACGTTTCACGACATCAAGCCGGACGAGATCCGGCACGTTTCACTCAAGCCTCTGACCCAGCCATTCCAGGTCACAAGGCTCAGCGAGCCAGGTGAAGCTGTCCGTACCCTGAACGGCGACTTTCACGAATTGCAGAGTCTCGAGGCGTCCATTTTCTCGAGCGAGCGTCAGGTATCGACAGGAGATCAGATTCAGTTCGCTGCGACGCCGCCACAACCGGCGCCTCTCCAAAGTCCCCGGCAGTTCCGGCAGGCAGTGGACTGATTGAAACAGTGGCGCAGTCATTGCTTTATCGCTGCGCGGCCGTAGCGTCATGAGAAGTATCAACCCACCCATTGAGAGAAGAGGCCTCTTATGAACGGTTCCATGGACGTGCGATCAAGCAATCCATCCGCAGGGCACGACAACAACATTCCGCCCATCTTGAAAACGGATACCGAGCTTCCCCTCGGCGATCCGATCGTTGAACCAACTCCCGAATCGGCGGCGCCGTCAAAGGCGAATGCGGCCGATTGCGAGCGCTGCATCAGCGGCATCGATCTCCTCGACTACGGCGCCGGCGGTCTGATGCCACACAAAGTCTATCTGGTCAAAGGTGCGGGAGGCGTCGGCAAAACGCTGTTCGGGCTTCAGTTCCTCACCCGCGGCCTGGAGCATCAGGAGCCGGGCATTCTGATCACCGATCAGAAACCCGAAAACGTTCTTGCCCAGGCCCGCGGAATCGGCTTCGCAATCGATGAGGCAGTCAAGCGCGGCCAGTTGGCGATTCTCAATCCGAGCAACCGCTACTTCGAGCTCGTGGAGAGCCCGGCGGATGTCATGGCGATCGTCGGCGAGCTCGGAGACCTGATCACGAAGATCGGTGCCCGGCGTCTGGTCATCGATCCGGTCTATACGCTGATTAACACTTCCTATTCGAGTCACTTCGCCACGTCGATCACGCAGTCGCTCATCAACGCGCTGGAGGACCTGCCGGTAACGACGATCCTGGTCGGCGAAGAGGACGATCCGGAGTTGAACGCGATTACGCGGCAGCTCGAGCACAACGCATTCGGCGTAGTGTCGCTGACGCACGATAAGGCCACGGGCGGGCGCCTCATGCGCGCGTCGAACTTGCGCTACGCCAGCAACGACGACCTGACGTCGCATTACCGGATTCTCAATGGCCGCGGTCTGATCAATTATCGCGGCGAGGACGAGAAGACCGTCGACGTCACCAAGGCGTGGGAGACATCGCGGGAGACATCGCGCAAAGTGCTCCTGCTCGGTGCAAGCCAGGAGACGATCCGCCGCGTTCAGGAGTCGCTCGGAAGCGAGTATGAGGTGCAGGCGGAATCCGATCTGAAGGCTGGAGTCGAGCGCGTCAAGCGCGAGCGTCCCGGTCTTGTTCTTGTGACGCCTTCCCGCTCGGTCACAGCCATCGCGGCCATTCTCGACCTGGCGCACAGCTCCGCGTCCTCGATCGCCTTCCTCTCGCCCAACGCCCATCGGCAGTCCGAGCGCGTGCTTTATCTGCGAGCGGGCGCTGACGATTTCATCACCGAGCCCTTTTCCTCCTCTGAGCTTCGCGCCCGCGTCGATGCGCTGATCCGCCGCAGCGGACGTCGTCTCAATCTGCGCGGATCAAAACTGCACTCGATTACTCCCGACGAGATGTCGTCATTGATGAGCGCGGCCGACAATCCGAGCGACGCCAGGAAGGGTCCGATGTTGAATGCCCGCAACGGGAACGTCGATTTCGAACCGGAGTTCAATGAGCGCCTGCAGCGCAACGTCGATACCGTAACCAAGCTCGACCAGCCGTTCGCTCTCTACTGGATCAAAGCGGATGAGAAAGACGCCGATCTTAATCGCGATCTCGCCAAACTCTGCCGGCAGGAAGACATCGTCTGCCACAACCGCAACGGCGAGTTTGTGGCCATTCTGACTGGGACCGATCAGAACGGCGTAAAAGGCTTCGAGAACCGTCTCAATGAAAAGCTTGGCACGCGCCTTCGCGATACCGAGCGGGGCTACAAACTCCACAACGCATAACCGACAGCCACAGGTTTCGTGAGGGGAGCGGCTCAGGCCGCTCCCTTTTTTTCGTTGGAATGCGAGGCTGAAAAAGGTTATTATAAGCACTCAACAAAGCCGCGATCGCGCGACAAAGGCATACTCCCGGCGACGGGAGGACGCAAAGTCTCAGGTCTGAATCGTCAGACGGCTGGACTGCCGAACGTGATTTCGAAACGTTCATCTCCACATTGGAGAACGGCTTAGCGGATCGCAGGGCGAAGGAGCCTGATGCGTATTGCCGCGATCGCCGCGTTGCTGTTCTCATTTGCCGCTTCCGCATTCGCTTACGAAGAATCCGCCTGGGTTCCACCCTGGAATGCCAACGCGCTCACGTCGATGCAAGCCAACATCGGCGCGCTGACCGAGGCGAACCCTGTCTGGTATAGCTGGAACGCCGACGGAACGCCTCTCAAGAACTGGAACGCCGAAAATGCGACCTGGCGCGCATCGATGACCGGAGCGCGTTTCGTGCCCACGATTCAGAATCTGGTCAATGACAGCTTCGACGGGAACGCCGCCGCGACGGTATTTGCGTCGCCCGCACTGCGCGAGGCGTCGGCGTCGGCGATTGCGCAGCTCGTCGTCAATCAGGCCTTCGACGGGATCGACATCGATTACGAGCGAATCCCTGCCGCCGCACGCGACAACTTTACTGCGTACCTCACGACGCTCGGACAAAAACTCCACGCAGCCAATAAGAAACTGTCGGTCACTGTCTACGCAAAGACCAGCGCCAATGACAACTGGAATGGACCGGGAGGCGAAGACTGGCCGGCGATCGGCGCGATCGCCGACTCGGTCAAAATCATGGCGTATGACTACAGCTATTCAGGCAGCGCACCTGGTCCGATTTCACCGCTGAACTGGATTGATTCCGTCGCCACCTACGCACAGAACACCATTCCGAATTCGAAAATCATGTTCGGGCTTCCATGGTACGGCTACGACTGGAGCGCCGGTCCCACGCAAGCCGTAACATACGCCTCGGCGATGCAGTTGGCGCAGAACACCGGCGCGACCGTCCTGCATGACGCCAACGGGGAAGCGATGTTCGCCTACGCGGGCCATACTGTTTACTTCCAGGACGCGTCGAGCTACGCGAAGAAGGTGCAATTCCTCAAGGACCGCCACCCATCGATCGGTGGCTTTGCCGCGTGGAGCGCCGGCGTGGAAGACCCCGCGATCTGGAACGTGATCCGCGGCGGCAGCAGCTCCGGCGCCACTCCCGCTCCGCCGGCAGGCATTGCCGTCTCCGGACCGAGCTCGCTCACCGTGAATAAGGGAAGCTCTGTGTCCGGCAACTATCGACTCGTTGCCATCAATGGGTTCAGCGGCACGGCATCGGTCAGCATTCAATCGCCCGGCAATTTCAGTGGATCCGTGACAGCTTCGTCGACAACGGTTGCCGCGGGCGGCGCCGTAACGATTACCGCATCGACGGTCTCACGCACGCAGCCCGGCACGTATTCATTCCAGGTGACGATGACCAGTGGCAGCCTGACGAGTGCGCAGACCGTCACGCTGCAAGTGAGTGATCCAACACGAAAGCGCGCGGCGAAATAGGAGTGCAGGCGTCTCGCCTGCGGGCACGCGGGCGTCCTCGCCCGTGTGCTAGCTCCTCGCACGAACGGTTGAAAGCGAGGCCGCTTGTATTCTCACCGGTGCACCAGTGGGCGAGGACGCCCAATGGCCGCGGGCGAGACGCCCGCCTTCCTCGACCTTAGTGCCGGAAGTGGCGTTCTCCCGTAAAGACCATCGCGATTGCGCGCTCGTTCGCGGCAGCGATGACTTCCGCGTCGCGCACGGAGCCGCCGGGTTGAATCACCGCGCAGATTCCGGCGTCTGCGAGGATGTCGAGGCCGTCGCGGAAAGGGAAGAATGCATCGCTGGCGGCAACTGCGCCTGCAATGGGGAGGATCGATTTCATAATCGCCACTTTGGCAGAGTCGACGCGGCTCATCTGGCCGGCGCCGATCCCCACGGTCTGTGATTCATTCGTAAGAACGATGGCGTTCGATTTCACATGCGCGCAGACGATCCAGGCGAATTCGAGGCCGTCCATTTCTTCGGACGAAGGGTGGCGATCGGTGACGACCTTCCATCCGTCGCGTGAAGCGATGCGATCGCTGCTTTGCGCAAGAAGGCCTCCCGCGGCGCTTCGATAGTCCGTGCCGCCCGGCAGCGGCTGCGCGATGATCAGGCGGAGGTTTTTCTTCTTTGCCAGGATCTCTCGCGCGTCATGCGCGAATGCCGGTGCCACGATCACTTCGAGAAACATCGATTCGACCGCGCGCGCGGCGTCGCCATCGAATTCCTGGTTGGCGCCGATGATGCCGCCAAATGCGGAGACAGGATCGGATTCGATCGCCGCTTTGAGCGCATCGATGAGCGTCTTGCGGCGGGCCGCCCCGCATGGATTGGTGTGCTTGATGATTGCCGCCGCGGGGCCGTCAAATGCATTGGCCAGCTGCATCGCGGAGTCGAGGTCGAGAAGGTTGTTGTAAGAGAGCTCTTTCCCCTGGATCTGTGTGAAGGGAACCGTGTCGCGCTCGACGTAGAACGCAGCCTTTTGCTGCGGATTTTCGCCGTAGCGGAGGTCTTGGAACCGAGTGAGGTTGAGGGCGAGATCGCTCGGGAGATCTTGCGATTCGGGAGACGCCGCCGAGGACGGCGCCGAGCCAGCCGGCGGGACGCCAGCGCTCCGACTCGAGTTTAGGTAATTTGCAATCGCTGCGTCGTAGGACGCCGTCTTGCGAAAAACCTCGCTTGCGCAACGCAGGCGAAACGCATCACTGATCTCGCCCCTTGCGAATTCGCGGACGAATTCTTCGTAGAGCGACGGATCGCAGAGCGGCAGGACGTGTTTGTGATTCTTGGCGGCGGCGCGCAGCATTGACGGGCCGCCAACATCGATCTGTTCGATCGCCTCGGCTACCGTTACGCCTTCTTTGGCAATTGTCGACTCGAAGGGATAGAGATTGACGACCACAAGGTCGATGGGCGGAATGCCCAGTCGCGTGACGTCGTCGCGATGCGATGCGTTATCGCGATCGTGAAGAATCGCTCCAAAGACTTTCGGCGTGAGCGTCTTGACGCGCCCGCTGAGAATCTCCGGCGCGCCGGACCATTGTGCGATCGGCGTGACCTTGATGTCATTGTCAGAGAGATGTTTCGCTGTGCCGCCGGTGGAGAGGATTTCGACATTGCGAGAAATCAATACCCGAGCCAGCTCGACGATGCCGCTCTTGTCTGAGACCGACAGGATGGCACGCTCAATGGGCATTGAAGCCACCACCCAACGGCCGCACGCTGCCGCCGGCTGATTTCCAGATGAAATAGTAGAGATTCACGATGTCGGTGATGGCGTGGGAGTAACAGACCGCGGCGACGCCAAACGCCGTCGACCGGTCGTCAAACGTACTGCCATTGCCGGTCTTGTATTCCTCAGCCATTAGCGGGCCGAGGTTCGTGGTGCGAGTGAAGACCTTGTCGAGATAGCGATTAAGAGTGAAATTCGGATCGACGCCGTAGAAGACAGGGGAGAAGCGTGCCAGCCGGCGCTCGAAATACTGCTCGAAGTCGGCATGCGCAGCCGCGTCGTCATCGCCGATGTGAAACGGATTATTGGCGTCGCCGACGAGATGGGAGAGATTGCCGAGTTGCGTAACGACGTCGCTCATCGGCCGGTTGGTGCGAATCATCTGCACGATGCCGCGGGTCTGGGCCTCGATGCGCTCGCGCAGGCGGCGGCGGTGAATCTCCGTCCCTTCGGATGCCAGCGCGTCGTCAACTCCGCGAAGATACTCGGCGTTGTATTTGTTGATCAGAATCCGCAGATCGGGCGGAGCCAGGTTTGCGCTTTTCGCGGCGATGCGCAGATCGGCGGTGCGCGTCCATGCCAGCGACGGCAGCGCGATCGAGAGGAAGAGGAGCGCAGCGGCGAAGCGTTTCATGGGCGGACGCGATGGTACAACACGCCGCTTTTGCCCAACACGTAGCGACGCTGACGGCATGCGCCGCCTGTCCGAATGTTTTCGGACGCCCGGTCGTCGGCGCGGTCGCGGACGCGCGTGTGATGCTGGTCGGGCAGGCGCCGGGACCGCATGAAGTCGATGCTCGCCGGCCGTTCGCGTACACGGCAGGCAAGCGGCTCTTTTCGTGGATGGCGGGGCTCGGTGTCGATGAAGAGACGTTTCGCCAGCGCGTCCAGATCTCCGCGGTCATTCGTTGTTTTCCAGGGAAGGATGCGAGCGGTGGCGACCGCGTTCCCGACGTCGACGAGATCGCCCGTTGCGGTGCGCATCTCGATCGCGAGATCGCGATCCTGAAACCGAAGCTCGTGATGGCGGTCGGAACGCTGGCATCGCAGCAGCTCATCGGAATCGCGCAGCTCAAGGACGCGGTCGGACGGATTCATCGCGCGAAGCGCGCGGGTCAAGCGTTCGACGTGATCGTCCTGCCGCATCCGTCGGGCCGGTCAACATGGCTGAACAAGGCGGAGAATCTCGTGCTCTTGAATGAGTCGCTGCGCTTGATTGCTGCGCATCCTGCGTTCGGCCGCAGTTTTCGTTGAGCCGAAGAAGACTGGCGGTCAGTCGTCGAGCAGGCGTCCGCTCAAGATCGGCTGATTGCCGAGGGCCGTGCGAAAGGCGTAGGCGGTGAGGAGAGCAACGAACACGATGGGGGCGATTACCGACGGGAGATACCACGCCGAGAAGTCGATTCCGATCGGCAGGAAAAAGATGACGCCGAAGATGCTCTGGGCAGTAGCGATGCCGAGGAGGCCGACGCGGACCGTCACCGTGGTCCAGAGTGCGGCGATCAGAGCCGATGCGGCAAAGATGTAGGGGTTCCCGCCAGATGCGAAGCCGTACGCGAGGAGTTGAATGAGATAGAGGCCGGCCACGGCCAGACTGCGGCGTCGAAAGAGAATCGACAAGGCGACGAGAAGTACGACCAGGACAAGTCCGACGATGATGCCGCTGTTGATGACCGAGGCGATGCTGGCCAGCGCGAAGCGAACGCCGAGGAGCGTATTGATATTGGATGTGTGTGGCACGCGCGGAGGGGACAGTCGCAGATAGCTGGGCAGCCAGTTCGCCAGCGAGGCGAGCGTTGCATGGCCGCATCCTGCCGCGACCCCGATGAGCAAATCCCGGCCCACGAGTGGATCGCGAATCTTTCCAGCCAGCAGACGCGACCAGCCGATCAGTCGTTCGGGCCATCGGCGCCGGATATAGGGCTCAAGAGCGATGTAGAGGAAAAAGTAGACCACGGCCCAGAAGAGCGCCGAGCGTACTGCCGTGATGAGGATTCCTCGCTCGTGGATGAAATGCATCCGGTGATCCGCGCTGAGAAGATCTTCCGCGCATTGAAGGCAGAAGACGGTGATGGCGATACGGAGCGCGCCGGTCCGGTCGCCGCGGCGAAGACGCAGGTTGCGCCATGCGAGGACCAGCGTGATTGCGGTGAGCAGAGTCAGAAGGATGCGGATGAAGGTCCCGAGGGAGGTCGTCTCGAATGGTTGGCGGTTGACGATGCCGGAGTCGTCGTTCCACGGGCCGGTGATTCGGAAAAAGACAGGAACGCCGCCGGCCGCGGCGGCCTCGATGTGCGCGGGCTTGTTGCCGCTGTCCGGCCAGACGCCGTCCCATGCGGCGCGCTCGTCGGCGAAAACCGGAGGGATGTGGCGCGGCTTCACAGGCGTGAGCAGCGGCCGTTCGAAGCCGGCAGCGTGAAGGAGTTTGCTCCAGTCTGCGCGCGCACCGGACGAGCCGCGCGGTGCCGCGGTGAGGCCGGTCAGCTTCCCGGTTGTGTCAACTTCGATCGTAGCCATTCCTGCGGCGAGGGGCGGATCGTCGCCGGTGGGCGCGGTGAGGTCGCCGAAGGTGGTCAAAGGAGCGGGGCTCTCGCGTAGCTGAAACACCACCGCCTCTGGTCCGTGATGCAGATGGTCGAATCGTTCCTGTGAGGAGTCGTGCTCCGTGATCCACGCCAGGTAAGGTGCCTGCACGCGGAATCGCCCAAATCGATAGCGCACCGGCTCGAGGCCTACTGCTCGTCCGATGTCCAACGCGTGCTGTTCGAGCACCGCGGGCGACTTGTCCAGCGGGATCTTAGTTGTGATCCGCCAGTCCGTCGCGATGCCGATGACCGCTGCGAGAAGGACGCTGATCAACCCGACCCATGCCCATCCCTGTTTGGCGGTGAGTGTTCCTTCGATCCCGGCGGCGGCGACGAGGCGTGGCGATGGCGTTTCGCCGGCGGCCAGAGCGGCGGCGAGCGGATCGCCGCCCGGCAGCGCTTCGAAAATCTCGCGGGCGGATCGCGGCCGCATCGCCGGATCTTTTTCCAGGCAGCGCAGAATGATGCG
This sequence comes from Thermoanaerobaculia bacterium, assembly GCA_034665065.1. GTDB lineage: Bacteria > Acidobacteriota > Thermoanaerobaculia > Gp7-AA8 > Gp7-AA8 > JADGNZ01. The sequence continues at coordinate 289,667 of JAXDGL010000025.1, forward strand.
CTCGACTGCGGGTTCGATGTCGCGCACGACGCTCGACGGTATTGTCACGTCGGTGGTGTGTTCGCGGCGAAGGTCCGGTACGGTCCGTCCCGAGCGCGCGCGGCGGCCCGTGAAGATCTCGTACATCACGAGGCCCAGCGCGTAGAGATCACTCTGCACCGTGGCCCCTTTTCCCTCGAGTTGTTCCGGTGCCATATACGCGGGCGTTCCGGAAACGATGTTGCTGTCGTGCGATTCTTCACTCGTCAGCGCAAGACCGAAGTCGGTGATGCGCGGCGAGCCGCGGCCGTCGATCATGACGTTGGCCGGTTTGAGATCACGGTGAAGAATGCCCTTGGCGTGTGCGGCGGAGAGTCCAGCCGCGACGCCACGCGCGATATCGGCTGCCTTGTCGTGCGCCAGCCGGCCGATGCGCAGAAGAAGCCGCGCCAAGTCTTCGCCATCGACGTACTCCATCGCCACGAAGTGCGCGCCATCCCATTCGCCGATGTCGTAGATGCGGCAGACATTCGGATGCGCGATCTGTCTGCCGAGGCGCACTTCGTCGTGCAAGAGATCGAGTTGAATCGGATCCTGCGCCAGAGCGGCAGGCAGAAACTTCAGCGCCACCTGCTGTCCGAGCTTGAGATCGTCGGCGCGGTAAACCTCGCCCATGCCGCCGGAACCGAGGAGGCTGATGATCCGGTATCGCTCCGCGACGACGGAACCCGGCGCAAATTGCGAGTAGGGCAATCGTGAGCGCGGTGTGGAGTCCGTTGCGCGAATGGTTTCATCATCCTGGCCACGAGATGGCGTAGGCATGGGCGAAGGAAACATTGTACGCGCGGCGCGTTTTTGAAAGGCGTGTCACGCGCAGACGCGGAGATGCGGAGAAACCCCTCCGCGTCCCCCGCGTCTCCGCGTGACACCGTATCCCCGTATCTTTAAAAAATTCAATTCCAGTTCAGCACCACATCCGGCAATCGTGTTCGCGCTCCATGGCCGTCCGTGACCTCCACCTGAACATCGGTCCATCGCGGAACGCCTTTCGGACGCTTCGGAAACGTGATCGCGAAACCGGCGTGGCGGACACGGGGGTACCAGGGGAATCGCATCTTCACATCGAAGCGGTCTGCGGGGGAGGCGCGATAGCGGCGCGTGCCGTTGTGCAGCAACACATCGACCGTCGCAATGCCACTCGGCGACAACGTCCAGCCGCTCACGGTCAGCGGTCCATGGATCGTATCGCCGGCGTGCGGTGTATCGACGATGCCGAAGGTATGGCTCATGTACGTGGCGTCGCCGCGCAAGGCGCGCTGCAGCTCCTGTTCTTCGGTGAAGTTCGCGCCGTCGCGTTTTTCGGGAGGACGCAGCTCGTGCCATTGCGGAACGTTTTGAACAAGGGCGAAAAGATAGTCGCCGCCTCCGCGATGATCGAAGCGGCGCACGAATCCGATGCGCCCGAGGGCAAGCTCGCGTCCGAGCCAGGAATGTGTCGATCCGGATGCGCCGCGCAACCAGTCGTCGTGCACGAGGACGAAGTGGCAATCGCTCTTCGCCAGCAGCGGGAGCAGATCATCGGGAATGCTCTTCATACCTGCGAGCTCTCTGATCTTCGCGTGCAGCGGAGGCTCGAAGCCGGAGGTGCCGTTCATCAGCGGCTTGTGATGAATCGTTGCACCAAATTGGTACAAATATGGTGCGATCCCTTCGGAGACCGGCATCTCCAGCGTGCCGCCGGAGAATTTCGTGTCGCGCATCCAGATGTAGGCCGGATCGGCGATGTCGAGCGCATGCTCCCAGCGAAAAACAGGGAGGACATCGTGGATGGAGAGCGCGATGAGAAGCGCGGCGATCGTCCCGCGCGCGGCCTTCGACCTTCGCGCGTCGATCCACGCCGCGGCGCCGCACGCGCTTGCGCCAGCCAGTCCGACGTAGGCGATGCTGGCCCATCGCGAGGTGATGCGAATGCTGCGAAAGATCACGGCGTGATCGAAGAGGAACGAGTGCAGGAATGCGTGTAGGCCGAGCGAGCCGACGACGCCGAGGATAATCCAGAGCAGCATGATCCAGATCTCGACCGGCATCCGCGAGCGCGCGGCAACGACGCGGAGCGATTGCACGCGTTGGCCCGACCATCCGCGCGGCAGTTGCAGCGCCAGGCGCGCAATGATCGTGACGATGAGAAGGACGATCGGGGTGCCGGAGGAGTCGATGGCGATGAGATCACGATCGAAGAGCCGGAATCGATAGTGAAGCGTCGCCGCGCCAATGTAGGCGGCGACCGCGAGGATCACGATGATCGAATCGAGCAGAAGGAGGAGCCAGCGTCGGGCCGGGCGCGATTCCAGCGGCACGGGATGTTTGCGGCGATCGAGAAGCAATGCGCTGCCGGTGAGGAACAGCATCATCAATCCGGGGAAGAGCGTTTTCTCCGGGTGTACATTTTCGCGGTCCGCGACATCGCCGTACGCGCGGCTCTTCCCGCTCGACGAGAGCCAGTCGTTCCACGTCGCCGACCCTGCCATCGCCGCGCCGCGGTCGCGCACCATGCCGTACATGTCGGACACGCGCTTGTATGGCAGCAGCACGGGCACCATCAGCGCCGCCGCGAGAATCGTGGCGCCCGCAGCCCCGACGAACGTCCGCCAGCGAAAGCGGACAGAGAGCATCGCGAGGATCGCCAGCGAAAGCAAGAGCGCCGTCGTCCCGAACAGGAATTGATGAATGTTCGTCAGTCCATTCATCAGCACGCAAAGTCCATAGAGCACTGCGTTGCGCAGAGTCGGCCTGCGCCAGTAGTGAATGAGCGCCGCGAGCATCAGCGGCATCCAGCCGCCCCAGACGAATTGCAGCAGCGCGAAGTAATCGACGCGGAAGTTGACGAACGCGTAGAGGATGCCGGCGACGAGTCCGGCGGCGGTCGATCGTGTCAGCGTGCGCCCGAGGACGAATGCGCCGTAGCCGCTGAACGCATAGCCGAGCATCAGCGCGATGTTGTAGATCGCCAGCGGCGTGAATCCGAGCAGATAGAACGGCAGCGAGACGATGGCGATCCCGAAAAGGTTCTCGCTGTACGCAAGCGGATACTTGCTCGGATAAAAAATGTTCGCGTCGAAGATGTGCGACGGCGCGCTGATGAGACTGTGAAGGTCCCAATCGATGATCCAGGTATTCAGCAGCGGATCGCCGAGGTAGCCAGTTGCGGTATCGAGGCGGCGGGCGAGAGGCCACGTCAGAACGATCGTGAGAAGAAGGAAGAAGGCGAACGCGCCAGCCTCGCGAAGGAAGTTCCTGCCTGGTGAATTCACACCATCTACGCGATAACCGAATCGATCGAGCCGCGGCTCTCGCAAATCGGGAGTTGCGTGTTGCAGATGCTGCGCCTCTTCCTGCGACGGCGGACGCGTGGTTTGTTCTGACACCGCGGTGGAGGTTAACGGAATCGGAGGCGCGATGCGCGCCGGCCTCTCTCCGCGTCCTCCGCGTCTCCGCGTGAAACGGTTCTTTCTCCGTGGCTCCCGCCCCTCACGGCCAGTTCAGCACAATATCCGGAAGGCGCGTTCGTTTTCCCCGCGTATCGATGATCTCGACCTGCGCGTCGGTCCACTGCGGCACACCTTTGGGCCGCTTCGGGAAGGTGACCGTGAAGCCGCCGTGCTTTTCCTGCGGATACCAGGGGAATCGGGCCTTGACGTCGAGCCGCACCGTCGGCGTGGCGCGGAATCGCTGCGTTCCGTTGTGGAGCAGCACATCGACCGCGGCCACTCCGTTCGGCGACAGCGCCCAACCGGTGACGGTCAACGGTCCTTTGATCGTATCGTCGGAGCGTGGCGTGTCGACGATGCCAAACGCGTGGCTCATGTACGTCGGCTCCGCCCGCAGCGCGCGCTGCATTTCCTGCTCCTCGGTGAATCCCGCGCCGTCTCCTTTTTCCGGAGGGCGAAGGTCGCGCCAGTTCGGAACATTCGACGCGACGGCGAAGATGTAGTCGCCGCCGCCGCGATGATCGAAACGCCGCACGAAGCCAATCCGTCCGAGCGCTAGCTCGCGCGCGAGCCAGATGTGCGTCGGCTCCGAGGCGCCGCGCAGCCAGTCGTCATGCACGAGGAGGAAGTGGCAGTCGTTGCGCGCGAGGAGCGGCAGCAACTCGTCCGGAAGCTTCTTCCGGCCCGTCATCTCGACGATTTTCGCGTGCAGCGGCGGCTCGAATCCGGAAGTTCCATTCATCAAGGGCTTGTGATGAATCGTCGCCCCGAACTGATACAAAAACTGCGCGATCCCCTCGGATACCGGCATCTCCAGCGTGCCGCCCGAGATCTTCGTGTCGCGCATCCAGACGTAAGCGGGATCGGTGATCTCGAGCGCGTGCTCCCAGCGAATGATCGGAAGCACGTCATGAATCGAGAGTGCGATCAGAAGTGCCGCGATCGCCCATCGCGCGATCGTCGTCCGTCTTCGCTCGATCCATGCCGCTGCGCCGCACGCGCTCGCGCCGGCGAGTCCGACGTAGGCGACGGTCGCCCAGCGCGCCGGCACGCGCATGCTGCGAAACATCGTCAATCGATCGTAAAGAAATGTGTGCACGAACGCGTGCAGTCCGAGCGATCCGAGCACGCCGAGGATGATCCAGAGGAGCATGACCCAGATCTCAATCGGTATCCGCGAGCGCGCCGCGGCGGTGCGCAGCGATTGCATCGTATCGCCCGACAATCCTTTCGGTAGTTGCAGCGCGAATCGCGCGATGATCGCGACGATCAGAATGACCATCGGCACATCGGACGATGCCGGTTTGCTGGTCGTCTGAAAACTGATGATCGTGTGCCCGAGCAGCTTCCACTGGTAATTCTTCGTGGCCGCGCCGATGTACGCGCCAATCGCCATCGCCACGATGAGCGCGTCGAGGAGATGGAGCAGCCAGCGCGGAACGGGCCGCGCGTCGAGCGCCACCGGCAGTTTGCGGCGATCGATCAGCAGCGCACTGCCGGTGAGGAATAGCATCATCAGCCCGGGGAAGAGAACTCCTTCCCCCCGTACGTTTGCGGGATCGGGGATTGCGCCGTATGCGCGGCTCCTTCCGGTCGCGGAGAGCCAGTCGGTCCAGTACGCGGAGCCCCACATGGCCGTGTTCCGGTCGCGCACCATTCCGTACGTTTCGGAGACTTGCTTGTACGGAAGGAGAACGGGAACCATCAAGGCGGCAGCAACGATCGTGGCCGCCGCGGCGCCAATCAGCGTGCGCCATTTGAATCGTGTCGTCAGCAGCGCGATCAACGCCACCGACAACACGAGCGCCGTCGTCCCGAACAGGAACTGATGAATGTTCGTCAGACCGTTCATCAGCACGCAGAGTCCGTAGAGGATGGCGTTGCGGATCGTCGGGCGCCGCCAGTAGTGCAGCAGCGCCGCGAGCATCATCGGCATCCATCCGCCCCACACGAATTGCAGATGCGAGAGATGGTCGAGGCGGAAGTTGACGAACGCGTAGAGGATGCCGGCGACGATTCCAGCCGCCGCGGATCGCGTCAGTGTCCGCCCGAGGACGTAGGCGCCGTAGCCGCAGAAAGCGAAGCCGAGAAGGACGGCGATGTTGTAGACCGCGAGCGGGGTGAATCCAAGAAGGTAAAACGGCAGCGCGACGATGGCGATGCCGAAGAGGTTCTCGCTGTAGGCAAGCGGATACTTGCTCGGATAAAAAATATTGGCGTCGTAGATGTGCAGCGGAGCGTTAGTGATGCTGTAGAGGTCCCAATCGAGGATCCAGGTGTTGAGCAGCGGATCGCCAAGGTCGGGGACAGCGGTGTCGAGGTGCCTGGCCAGAGGCCAGAGCATGACGATGCTGAAGAGAAGAAAAAACGCAAACGCCGCCACTTCGCGAAGCAGGCGGATGGACAGCGGGTGAGTATCGTCGGCGCGATAGCCGAACTCGGAAGTCATCGAGAGAGGAGAGTAGCAGGAGAAGGACGGAGGATGAAGGTTGAAGGATGAAGGTTGAAGGATGAAGGATGACGGATGAAGGATGAACGGTCAGTGATTCAGACGCTGATCTCTTTCACGTCGCTGCCGATGATCAACTTCGGCTCCGTCATCTCCTGAACTTCATCGGCGCTCACACCGGGGGCGACCTCAATCAGTTCCAGTCCCGCGTCGGTGACGTCGAGCACGCAGTAGTCAGTGATGATGCGATCGACGCACTTCACGCCGGTGAGAGGTAGATTGCAGGAGTCGAGGATCTTCTTTTCTCCTTTTTTCGTGACGTGCTCCATCGTCACGATGAGGCGCTTGGCGCTTGCAACGAGATCCATCGCTCCGCCCATGCCTTTCACCATCGATCCGGGCACCATCCAGTTGGCGATGTCGCCTTGCGCTGATACCTGCATTGCCCCGAGGATGGAGAGGTCGACTTTGCCGCCGCGGATCATGCCGAACGAATCGGCGCTGGAGAAAAATGATGCGCCAGGCAACACGGTGACGGTCTGCTTGCCCGCGTTGATGAGGTCGGGATCGACGTCGGCGTCCGCGGGGAACGGGCCCAGGCCGAGGATTCCGTTCTCGGATTGGAGAATGACGTCCATACCGCTCGGTATGTTGTTGGCTACGAGCGTCGGCATACCGATGCCGAGGTTGACGTAGAAGCCATCGCGCAGCTCTTGCGCGGCACGTTTGACGATCTGATCTCTGGTCAATGGCATCGGTTATCCCTTCCGCACAGTGCGCTGTTCGATGCGCTTGACTCGTTTGGCTACCACGATGCGATGAACGAAGATACCCGGCGTGTGAACGCAATCAGGATCGATCTCGCCCGGCTCGACCAGCTCCTCCACCTCGGCGATGCAAATCCTTCCCGCCGTCGCGGCCATCGGATTGAAATTGCGTGCAGTTTTTCGATACTGAAGATTGCCCAGCCGGTCCGCTTTCTGCGCGGCGACCAGCGAAAAATCGCCGACGATTCCGCGCTCCATCACGTACATCCGCCCGTCGAACTCCCGCGATTCCTTCCCCTCGGCTACGATCGTTCCGTAGCCGGCGGGCGTGAAGAAAGCCGGGATACCGGCGCCTCCCGCGCGCATGCGTTCGGAGAGCGTTCCCTGCGGCACGAATTCCACTTCCAGTTCGCCTGCGAGGTACTGCCGCTCGAACTCGGCGTTCTCGCCGACATACGATGAGACCATCTTGCGAATCTGCTTCGTCTGCAGAAGGAGGCCAAGACCCCAGTCGTCGACACCGGCGTTGTTGGAGACACAGGTCAACCCCTTGATGCCGCGCGAGACGAGCGCGTTGATGAGGTTCTCCGGAATCCCGCAGAGCCCGAACCCGCCGACGACGAGCGTGCTGCCATCGGCGATGTCCCGCACTGCCTCCTCCGCGGACGCGACGACCTTGTTGATCATGACGGGAAGATATCAAACGAGAAGGGTGAATGATGAAGGCTGAAGGATGAACCGAGAGCAGACAGTGCTTTTCGTTCATCCTTCATCCTTCCGCCTTCATCCTTCGCGACGCGCCACCACCGCCGAAGCTGACGGAGCCAAAGCTGCTCGGGGGATTGAAAGCGCTCCCTCGACGTTTATGATGGCGATATGGCGAAAGTAGAAACAGACGGGACCGAAGTCCGCGCCAAAAAAGTCTGGCCGCCCAGAACGATGGATGACCTGAGTCCGGAGGATCGCGCACAGCAGATACGCTTTGCGGAAAAACTGAAGGATCTTCAGGGGAAAGTCCATCTCAACATCGGTTTGGACGAATTACGTGGTCGCCCGCGGGTCTCGGCCTCTGCTTCGGAAGGCGAAAGAATTGAAGCAACTCGGCAAGCCGTTTATGATGGCGATATGGCGAATCGGAATGGGACCGCAGTCGAAGATCATCAGCCTGTCAGCAAACCGGCCAATGAGGAGCTGACCCCCGAAGAGCGCAAGCATCGGGCTTTTCAGCGCGCAATTGCTCTGAAAGGAAAGTTTCGCCTCGACATTGACATTGACGAGCTCCGTGGCCGTCATCGCTGATACCTCGACTTGGATCGATCACATCGCCGGGACGCCGAACCCGGAGATGGACGCGGCCCTGCTCGCGGAGTCGGTCGTTTTTCCGCCCCTTGTCGTTTCAGAGCTCTTTGCTGGCGCCGATTCGCCTGATCGTCGCGCAATGATTGGTGAGTTTCTTCAGGATTTTCCCATTCATGACACAGGTCTCGATCACTGGATGTCCTTGGGTGACCTTCTTCGCAATCTTCGCCGCCACGGCTTGAACGTCACTCTGCCCGACGCTCACGTCGCACAATGCGCGCTCGATCTCGACGCAGTGCTGATGACTCGCGATGTCGTATTCGACCGCATCGCGGAACATGTCCCGCTCCGGCTTGGCTGATTCGGACCCGATCCGCTAGAGTGGCTTGTTGCTTGAAACGAGATGGAATCCGACATGAAACCAAATGAGCTGGTTGTCCCGAACGCGGCAGCGATGCCGCCTGCTGAAGAGGCGGCGAAACAGCTTTCGCTTTTTTCTGCCGAGGCGTTGAGCGCGGTGAAAAGCGAAGAAACGCGCTGGAAGCGCGACGTCTATGCGCCGCTGACCGCCAAGAAAGCGCCGTGGAAGAAGGACTTCACCACCGTCAGCGCGATGGAGGTCAATCCGCTGGCGACGCCGAACGATGTGGCCGGTCTCGACTTCGAGCGCGACATCGCCTTTCCAGGCGAGTTCCCGTACACGCGTGGCATCCATCCCAGCGGCTACCGCGGTCGCGTATGGACGATGCGGCAGTTTGCCGGTTTCGGCAGCGCGACGCATACGAACGAGCGATTCAAATACCTGCTGTCGCAGGGACAGACGGGACTCTCCACCGCGTTTCATCTGCCGACGCTCTACGGCTACGATTCCGATCATCATTACAGTGCGGGCGAGGTGGGCAAGTGCGGCGTCGCCGTCGACACGCTCGCCGACATGGAGACGCTCTTCGACGGTATCAACCTCGAGGATGTCACCGTCTCGATGACGATCAACTCCACGGCGCCGATCGCGCTGGCGATGTATCTCGTCGTCGCCGAAAAACAGGGTGCGGACTGGAAGAAGATTTCCGGCACGCTGCAGAACGACATTCTCAAGGAGTACATCGCGCAGAAGGAGTACATTTTCCCGCCGCGGCCTTCGATGCGGCTGATCACCGACACGTTCAAGTTCTGCGCGGAAAACGTTCCAAAGTACAACCCGATCTCGATCAGCGGCTATCACATCCGCGAAGCCGGATCGACCGCGCTGCAGGAGTTGGCCTTCACGCTGCGCGACGGGATGGAGTATGTGGAGTACGGCGTGAAAGCCGGTCTCGACATCGACGAGTTCGCGCCGCGGCTCTCCTTCTTTTTCAACTCGCACAACGATCTCTTCGAAGAGGTTGCGAAGTTCCGTGCCGCGCGCCGCGTCTGGGCGAAAGTCATGCGCGACCGCTACGGCGCGAAGGATCCGCGCTCCTGGATGCTGCGCTTCCACACGCAGACGGCCGGCTGCTCGCTCACAGCGCAACAGCCGTACAACAACATCGTCCGCGTCACGATCCAGGCGCTGGCCGCGGTGTTCGGCGGAACGCAGTCGCTGCACACGAACTCGCTCGATGAAACGCTGGCTCTTCCCACCGAGCAGGCCGCGCGCATCGCGCTGCGCACGCAACAAATCATCGCCCACGAGTCGGGTGTCATCAACACCGTCGATCCGTTCGGCGGCTCCTTCTTCATGGAGGAGTTGACGAACAAGATGGAGCAGGGCTGCTTCGACTACATCGCCAAGATCGACGCTTACGGCGGAATGGTCGAAGCGATCGAAGCCGGCTTCCCGCAGCGTGAGATCTGGGACGCGGCCTATCAATTCCAGCGCTCGCTCGACTCCGGCGAGAAGGTCATGGTCGGCATGAATGCCTTCAAGATGGAGGTCGAGGAGCCGTACGACGCGCTCTACATCGAAGACTCCGTGGCCACGGAGCAGATCGAGCGGTTGAATCGCGTGCGTGCAGAGCGTGACAGCGCCAAGGTCGCCGACGCGATCCAGGCGCTGCGCGATGCCGCCACCGATCCCAACGTCAACACGATGCCGTTCATCATCGACGCCGTCCGCGTGTATGCCAGCGTCGGCGAGATCAGCGACGCGCTGCGCGAGGTCTTCGATACGTACCAGGAGCCGGCGGCGTTTTGATGAACCAGGAAGCGCGCAATGGAGCGCTGACGGTCTCGCGGCTGTAGGCGGCCAGTCAGCGCATGCGGGTTGTCCGCTCGCGTCGGCTTTTGTGAAAAACATCTTTCAGTCCGTCGAAGAGAGCGAGGAGGAATGCTCTCATGAAGCGGTCAATGATTCTCTTGGTGGTCGTGATCCTTGTTGCAACAACGGCTCCGGCCGCGACGCTCGACCTAAGTCAACCTTCCGGTAGTAGCCTGAAGGAACAGGCTGCGGCGGGACAGAAGTTTACAGTCGACATCATCAACATGGTTCCTGGGACGGCATACCAAGTTTCTTTCCAGATCGAACCGGTTATTCCGCCGGTCCTGCCATCGGGGAATGACGCTGCGAAGATGAAGATAATGATGACTACTGGGCGCGCGGCTGACTGCGCGAGCGTTCTCACCGACTACCCGGACAGTCTCAAGAGCGCCACAACCGAAAAGCTGGTCGCGGCTGCTAACCGTGACGCGCGCGATAAGCTCGATAAAGTCGGGAATTGCACTGCGGGCGATAAGTTGCAACTCGAAGCGCTCATTGCCCAATATACAACTCACTCCCACTCATTCTCGCTCGGCGAGGGCGAGGAGCTCACGGTCACCGTGAGCCGCGACGCCGATAAAGATAAGAAACCGTGGACTCTCGTCGTCAGCACCGGCAGCGCCGGCTCCTTCTTCGCCATGTACGGCTTCAATTTCATGCAGGCGAATGACGACCGCTTCTTCCTCAAGCCGAAGGAGATTGTCACCACGCCCGCTAACACGGCGACGAATACGCCGGAGCAGAAGGCCACCGTGTACACGATCACGAAGCAGCACAACCGGCTGCGTCAGGTGTTCTCGCCAGCGGTGATGTTTACCTGGAGCTCGCGCGCGCGGTTGTTAGGCAAGGTGTCCTCATGGTCGCCGGTTCCGATCGCTGGACTGGGTTTCGATGGCAGCGATCCGAATGTTTTCGCCGGAGTCGCCTTCATTTATCACACTAACCTGGCACTGAACGTCGGCGTCGGAATGACGAAGGTGAAAAAGCTCGTGGGATCTCTGACGCCAAACACCGACGTCAAAGATCAGCTCACCGATGCCCAGCTTTACGAATCGACCTACAAGCCGCGCCTCTTCTTCGGGGTTTCTTTCCGCTTCGGCGAGAATCCCCTGAAGCCGAAAGAAACGCCCAAATAAGTTGATAGTCAAGTCTAGTTGAGGGGGCCGAGCGAGTTCTCGCCCCCTCAACAGTTAGTCGAGAATCCGTCGATTCGCCGGGCTTAACGCCCCTCTCATTCTCAAGGACCAGACCCCTCAATCCGCCGACGAAGAGCGGCGGCCATTTTCCGGTTGGTTGGGCAGTTGGAGGAGGGGCGCCGGCGAATCGCAGGACGCCCGTATCGGAACGTCATCGTTCCCCGTTGCGGACTTACCATCACTCATTCTCCGGCGGCGTTCAGGTGGGATATATATATATCAGAACGTCCTTAAGCAAGAACCCGACCTTATAAGTCTTATGTCTGCGGCAAAGGTCCGGTCACGCCGTACGCAGCGGTCACGTACATTAACCTCTGGACGAGCCCCTACGCCTTCCGAATTGCGTCCGAAGTTCCTGGTGACTACAGCGACTCTGGCGGGGTCTCCTTTGCAGGATGCACGGCAAGTTGCTCTGACAGCCTGAGGAAAGAAGGCACGACCGCGTGCTGGTATCCTCCGAACGCGATTCGGTTCCTCGCGATATGATTCGTGTCCGCAGTCGCAGGAGCCGCGATTCATGACCATTACCCCTGAGCAGCGCAAAGCCGATCTCGTCGAGCGGCTTGCTACCGAAGCGCACAAACGCGTCAACGAGGACGAGGCCCTCAGCGCCGAAGCATTTGTGCGGCGCTACTTCGCGCTCGTCGCGCCCGACGACATCATCTACACCGCCTTCGACACGCTCCTTGGCGGCGCGCTTTCGCTCTGGCAGTTCGGCGCCACGCGCCAGGTCGGAGTGCCGAAGATTCGGCTCTTCAATCCAAACTCAGAAACCAGCGGCTGGGGCATCGAGCACACTGTTATCGAAGTCGTCAACGACGATATGCCGTTTCTCGTCGACTCCGTAAGCGCCGAGGTCAATCGGCTGGGGCGGAACATCCACTTATTGCTTCATCCGGTCGTGCGCGTGCGACGCGACGCCGGCGGCCGACGCGTCGAGCTCACATCGACGCACGATGCTCCGAAAGACGCCATCGTCGAGTCGTACATGCACATCGAAGTCGATCAGGAGACGGACCCGGCGGAGCTCGAGACGATCCGCGCGGCGATCGAGCGCGTGCTGCACGATGTCCGCGCTGCCGTGACCGACTGGCAGGCGATGCGTCAGACGCTGAAGGCCGACGTCGCCGAGCTCGATCACGCCGGCTTTCCGATGCCCGCGGAGGAAGTGGCGGAAGCACGCGCCTTCCTGCAATGGCTCGACGACGGCAATTTCATTCTGCTCGGATACCGGCGCTACGGATTCGAGACACGCGACGGCAAGGACTATCTTCCGGTCGTCGCCGGAACTGGGCTGGGAATCCTCCGCGATGTTCGCACCGACTCCGCCGCGCGCAGCAGCGCGCCACTCAGTCCGGAGTTCAGCGACTACGCGCGGACCAAAGACCTGCTCATCATCACGAAAGCCAATAGCCGCAGCACGGTGCATCGTCCGGTGCCGCTCGACCGCATCGGCATCAAGCGCTACGACGACAAGGGCAACCTGATCGGCGAGGATCGCTTCCTCGGCCTCTTCACCTCCGCCGCGTATAGCCGCAGCGTCCGCGAGATTCCGATGCTGCGCCTCAAGGCCACGCGCACGATCGAACAGGCGGGACTCGATCCGCACAGCCACAACGGAAAAGCGCTCGTCGACATCCTGGAGACGTTTCCCCGCGACGAGTTTTTTCAGATCACCGACGCGCAGCTCTACGAGATCGCGCGCGGCATTCTCCTGCTGCAGGAGCGCCATCGCGTCGCGCTCTTCACGCGCAAGGATGTCTTCGAGCGATTCATTTCCTGCTACGTCTATGTGCCGCGCGACCAGAACACGGCCGAGTTCCGCGACAAGGCCCGGCAGATCCTTGAAGAGAACTTCGCCGGACGCGACACCGCAATCTACGAGCACGTCACCGACGCGCCGCTGGCGCGCATTCTCTTCGTTGTTCGCACGACCCCCGGGCAGATTCCCGAGGTCGATGAGAAGCGCATCGAAGCGATTCTCTCCGACGCCGCGCGCACATGGGGCGATCGTCTTCTCGACGCCCTTTGCATCAGTCACGGCGAAGAAGAAGGGATCGAGCTGCAGCGGCGCTACAAGAAGGCATTCTCGGCCGCGTACATGGAGCGCTTCCAGGCCGAAGGGGCGATGTACGACATCGAGCATGTCGAGGAAGTGCTGGCGACCGGAAGGCTCGTCGTCGATCTCTATCGTCAGCGCGGCGATGAGACCCAGTTCCACTGCAAGATCCTGCATTCGGGTCCGCCGGTTCCGCTGTCCGAGATCATGCCGCGGCTCGAGAACATGGGGCTGAAGGTGCTGGCCGAGGAGCCGTATGAAGTGCATCCGGCAGGTGCCACATCGACCGTGAGGATCCGCGACTTTAGTCTTGATGCCGAGGGGATGCAGGACGACCTTGAGCCGATCAAAGAGAAGTTTCAGGAAGCCTTCGTTCGCGTCTGGAACCGCGAAGCGGAGAACGACGGATTCAATCGTCTCGTGCTGAGCGCCGAGCTCGAATGGCACGAGATCGTCGTGCTTCGCGCCTGCTCGAAGTACATCCGGCAGATCGGCGTGAACGTCAGCGAGACGCTGATTCAGCAGACGCTGGCGGCGCACGCGGATGTCGCGCGATTGCTCATCCAGCTTTTCCAGACGCACTTCGATCCCGCGCTCGGCGCGGCGACTCTTCGCGGCGCGAGCATGGCATCGGCCGGCGTCACTGGCCGGCACATGGCCGCGGGCGGAATTCGCGCGCAGGTCGAAGATGCGCTCGACCGCGTGAAGAATCCTGACGAGGATCGCATCCTCCGCCTCTATCTCACGCTGATCGAAGCGACGCTGCGCACGAACTACTACCAGCGCGACGCGAACGGCAATCGCAAAGCGTATCTCTCGTTCAAACTCGACTCGTCGTCGATCCGCGAGCTGCCGTTGCCGCGGCCGATGTTCGAGATCTTCGTCTACTCGCCGTCGATGGAAGGCATTCATCTGCGCGCGGGCAAAGTTGCGCGCGGCGGCATTCGCTGGTCCGACCGGCGCGAAGATTTCCGCACCGAGATTCTCGGCCTGATGAAAGCGCAGAACGTGAAGAACGTCGTCATCGTGCCGATGGGATCGAAGGGCGGATTCGTGGTCAAGAATCCGTCTGCCGACCGCGCCACATTTCAGAAGGAAGGGGTCGCCGCATACCAGGCGCTCCTGCGCGGCATGCTCGACATCACCGACAACTTTCGCGGCGCTGACGTCATCCCGCCGCGCGACGTCGTCCGCCGCGATGCCGACGATCCCTATCTCGTCGTCGCCGCCGACAAGGGGACAGCAACCTTCTCCGATATCGCCAACGCCATATCCGCCGAGTATGGATTCTGGCTCGGCGATGCCTACGCCTCCGGCGGAAGCGTCGGCTACGACCACAAGGCGATGGGCATCACGGCCCGCGGCGGATGGGAAGCGGTCAAGCGTCACTTCCGCGAGCTCGGCACGAACGTGCAGAAGGAAGACTTCACCGTCGTCGGTGTCGGCGACATGTCTGGCGACGTCTTCGGAAACGCGATGCTGCTCTCGCCGCATATCAAGCTGATCGCGGCGTTCAATCACTCGCACATTTTTCTCGATCCGAATCCTGATCCAGCCACGAGCCTTGCCGAGCGTCAGCGGATGTTCGACGAGCGCCTGAACTGGAACGGCTACAACACCGCGCTACTTTCCACCGGCGGCGCGGTGCTCGAGCGGAGCGCGAAGGTCGTCACGGTCTCCGAAGAGGTGATACGCGTTCTCGATCTCGACAAGAAAACACTCGCGCCCTCGGATTTGATGAAGGCCATTCTCCGCGCGCGTGCCGATCTGCTCTGGCTCGGCGGCATCGGTACGTATGTGAAATCGAGCGATGAGGATCACGCCGCCGCGCGCGACCGCGCCAACGACGCCCTCCGCGTCGATGCCAATGAACTTCGGGTCCGCGTGGTAGGGGAGGGCGCCAACCTCGGCTTCACGCAAAGTGGCCGCATCGAGTACGCGATGGGTGGCGGTCACATCAACACCGACGCCATCGACAACTCCGCCGGCGTCGATACGTCCGATCACGAAGTCAACATCAAGATCCTGCTCTACGACGCCATCGAGCGGGGCGAGCTGGCCGGCATCGAGGAGCGCAACAAACAACTGGCGTCGATGACCGACGAGGTGGGGCAGCTCGTCCTCTGCGACAACTACGAACAGACGCAGGCGATCTCGCTCACGCAAGCCCTCGGCGAGTCGGTGCTCGACGAACAGGCCCGTTTCATGCGCGCGCTCGAGCGTGCCGGCCGCCTCGATCGCGCAATCGAGGGATTGCCAGACGACGAGACGATCGCGCAGCGCCACACGGCGCACATCGGTCTCACGCGTCCCGAGCTTGCCGTGTTGATGGCGTACAGCAAGATCGGGCTTTATGCCGACCTGCTTGCCAGCGACCTTCCCGACGATCCGCTCCTCGTCGAAGATCTCGTGCTCTATTTCCCCAAGCCGTTGCGCGAGCAGTACCGCGCCACGATCGAGCGTCACCGGCTGCGGCGCGAGATCATCGCCACATACGTTACTAACAACATCATCAACCGCATCCGCCCGACGTATGTCTGGCAGATGACGGAGGAGACGGGCAAGTCGGCGGCCGATGTGGCGCGCGCGTTCACGATCATCCGCGAGTCATTCGACCTCCGCACGCTCTGGTCCGAGATCGAAGCGCAGGACAACATTCTTCCGGCGAGTGTGCAGATCGAGATGCTGATCGAAGTGGGCCGGCTGCTGGAGCGTGCGATCAGTTGGCTTCTTACGAGCGGCTACGACCGTCTCGATACCGCTCGGTATGTTGGCGAGTTCCGTCCCGCCATCGCCGCAATCTCCGACCGTCTGCACGACATTCTCCCCGCCGCCCTCCTCGGCGCGCTCCGAGCGCGTCAAGGAGAGCTGGAGATGGACGGCGTTCCCGAGCGCGTCGCATACCGCATCGCCAGCCTGGGCGTCATGGGCGCCGCCCTCGACATCGTCCGCCTCTCGCGCACAGGACGTCCCGTTCAGGATGTGGCCAAGGTCTACTTCAGCGTCGGCGCCCGTTTCGGCCTGGAGCGTCTGCGCACCGCGGCCGCATCGATTGCCGCGGAAACGCCGTGGCAGAAGGCCGCGCTGACTGCGGCAGTCGATGATCTCTTCAACTATCAGAGCATCATCGCCTCGAGAGTTCTCGCCGAAACAAACGGCGCCGGCGATCCGCTCGACGGCTGGCTGGCGTCGCGCCCCCGCGTCGTCGAGCGCATCGACCAGATGATGACCGACTTTCGCGCTGCACAGGGAGTCGATCTGGCGATGCTGACGGTCGCGAGCCGGCAGTTGCGGACGTTGGTGGAGAGTTAGGGGAGGGCAAGTGCGATCTGGTTTCCTGCGCTGAACGCGGTCAATGCGTGAAATGGGATGGCTGTCATCCTGAGCCGCCGAAGCCGCGCCTCCACGTTAACGTTGACAATCGGCAGGCATAGCGGCGAAGGACGGTCGAAGGACCCCCCGATTCGCTGCCTTGTTGTTTTTCACACGGCACAGATCAGGGGGTCCTTCGACCGTCCTCCGCCGCCTATGTTGCGCGAAGAGATCGTGTATTGAATCTTGCGGCGGCTGCGGCGGCTCAGGATGACAGGTACACTCTCGCGATGCTCATGAAGCCGAAAATCATCGGTGTAATCCAAGTCGGCGCGCTTTCGCTGCTCCTATCCGCCTGTTTCGGGGGATTTCGGGGTCGTATCTGGAAAATTAACTTAACTGGCGCATCGGACCTCGTGGATGTCGTTTCCTGACACTTCAGGGCGTGGATGTGTCCCGAGGATACTTGCCTTTCTCGGAGCGACGATGCCGGCTGAAGCTTCGCGTGATCGCCGAGTTGGGATGGGGACGACAACCGGGGCGGCCTCGAAGCGAAGAGAAGGCGCGAAAGTGCTGTGGTGCCAATGACGAAGAGTATCGAGGGATGGGGGATCGAATCCGGACGCGTTAAGTTAATTTTCCAGATACGACCCCAGCAAACCCAGCAAACACGGTCGGGGTACTCATCAGGAGATAGTCGGCTGCCAAAAAAACCGAACCGCAGGCGAAAGGAGTAAGCGTTCTGCTGTCTGGAGTAGACTTGCGAAGTCATGAAGACACTCGAAATCCACGTTCCTGACGAGGTTGCCTCGAAGATCGAGCAGGCTGCGAATCATCTCGGGATGTCCATCGAACAGCTCCTGCAGGCAAGCGTCGAGGAGAAGATCCAGCGAGACGCAGAGTTCGAGAGAGCAACTGGCCGCGTACTCGAGAAAAATGCCGAGCTTTATCGGCGGCTCGCGTAGTGCGATACATCTCCATCGAAGAAGTCGTGGAGCTCCACCGCCGGGTCATCGAGCAGTCGGGTGGCGCGTTCGGACTGCGAGACCAGGGCAGCCTCGAATCGTCGGTGCGGCAGCCGCTCCAGGCCTTCGGCGATCACGATCTGTACCCCACGCTTGCCGAGAAGGCTGCAGCGCTCGGATTTTTTCTCATTCAGAATCATCCATTCCTCGACGGAAATAAGCGAATCGGTCACGCGGCGCTCGAAACTGTTCTTTTACTCAACGGCCACGAACTGGCCGCATCAGTGGACGAGCAAGAACGAATTGTGCTCTCAGTGGCTAGAGGCGAGCTCGATCGAGAACAGTTCACTGCGTGGGTTCAGCAACACGTTGTGAGCGCCAGCTAAAGCTCTCTAAAACATGGCGACCGGAAAAAAACTCAAAGCAAGCCTGGTTCAAGTCGGCGCGCTTGCGCTTCTCTTTGCCGCCTGCGTATCGCTCCCCGATCCTGCCACGCTCAAGGTTGCTGCTGCGCGCGTACCGGCGTTCGCGGCTCCTGTCGTCGGAGCGGACGACGTCCTCTTCATCGGCGCAGGAGACATCGCCTATCCCGGACAACTTTCCGCTGCCGCTGCTACCGCCACGATCATCGAGAGGATTCCGCAGGCGATCGTCTTCACGCTTGGCGACAACGCCTATCGCTTTGGACGGCCGATCGAGTTCGAGCGCAATTACGCGCCAACATGGGGCGCGTTTCGCGATCGCACCTGGCCGTCGCCGGGCAACCATGATTACTACACGCGCGATGCTGCTGCATATTTTCACTACTTCGGACCGAGGGCAGGGCCGCCGGGACTGGGTTACTACAGCTACGACGTGAAGGAGTGGCACGTCATCTCGCTGAATAGTCATCATGTTGATGATCCGGCGCAACTGCGTTGGCTGGAAAACGATTTGCGGCAGACTTCGAAGCCGTGCGTTCTCGCCTATTGGCACAATCCGCTGTTCAGTTCCGGCAGCGAGCATGGCGATCAGGCGGGGGATCCCGGACGGCGCTCGGATCGCTTCTGGCGGCTTTTAATCGAGCACGGCGCCGATGTCGTGTTGAGCGGGCATGACCACGACTACGAGCGATTCGATCCGCAGGATGTTGCCGGATTGCCGTCGGCGGACGGATTGCGGGAGTTTGTCGTCGGCACGGGCGGCGCGCATCTTCGAACGCTGGGAACGCGCAAGCGGAACAGCGCGATTTTCGATGTGCAACATTATGGCGTGCTATTGATGACACTTAAGCATGATAGTTATGAGTGGCGTTTTCTGGCAACGGATGGTGCGGCTGTTGATCAGAGCGCGTCGCCCGTCGCCTGTCACGCGAAACATCTGCGTACATCTGCGCGATCTGCGGAAAAGCCTTGATCCGCAGATCTACGCAGAGGTGCGCACTACAATTGCAGCATGTCGATTGCGGGTACACTGCGGTTCGCGCTGAAGTCGTTGCGAGGAGGGCGAATGCTCAAGGTTGGCGACGAAGCTCCCGATTTCAAAGTCTCTGATCACAACGGCAACATGGTTGCGCTGCACGATCTGCGCGGACGCAAGGTCGTGCTCTGGTTCTATCCGAAGGCCGATACCCCTGGCTGAACGAAAGAAGGTTCCGGGTTCCGGGACCTCATCGGCGAGTACGAAAAGAAGAACACGACCATCCTTGGCGCGAGCTTCGACAACGTCGCGGACAACGCCAAATTTGCGGAGAAGTTCGACTTCCCCTTCCCGCTGCTCTGCGACACCGACCGTGGCATCGGCATCGCGTATGGTGCCGCCGATTCGCCGCGCGACGAGTATGCGAAACGGATCGCCTACGTGATCGACGAGAAGGGACGGATCGCCGAGGCGCATGCGAAAGTGAATCCGCAGACGTATCCGCAGGAGCAGCTAGCGACGTTATAGGAGTGCGGGCGTCCCGCCCCGCTGTTCGAAACGCGAGGTGCGCGAATCCAGGTACTCGGGAGGCTGTCCGTAAGAGGCTTTTTCGGCGCCCGGTTCCTGGGCGAATGAAGCATCCGGGCGAGACGCCCGTCTGCCCGCGTGCGAGACGCACGAACTCCCTGGGGCTTGCTCTTTGCATGCTGGCGCGGTGTGTCCAGTTCCCCACGCCCACTGCGCGTCCTCGTTGCCGATGATGATCCGGCCATTCGCGCGCTCGTGTCGCGCGTTTTCATGCGCCGCGGCTACGATGTCTGGAGTGCTTCCGACGGCGCCGACGCGATCCAGAAGTTGGACGAGAATTCGTTCGATCTCCTCGTTCTCGATTTGATGATGCCGCGCGTCGACGGCGTCGGCGTGATCAACCACCTCGCTGCGCGCGGGACGCCCGGGCCGCCGATCCTGGTCATGACCGCGGCCGTTCCCGATATTCTCCGCCGCCTTCCGCGCGATCGGGTTGCGCGCGTCATCTCCAAGCCCTTCGACCTCGATCAGCTCACGCAATTTGCGGACGAGGCGATTCGAGGGAGCGGCGCGGAGAGTTGACGACTGCCATTTCGAATCGGCGGAACCGCGGGGGTGGAAAGGGTGGGTGTGAGCGGTGCAGCACGATGAGAAATCCCCTTTGGTCATTACGCGCATGAGGCCGCATTTCTCACACCTTGGAACCGCCACACGATCGAGCGCCTTCTCCCCCACGCTTTTTGTGGGGGAGAAGGTGGCGAAGCCGGATGAGGGGGTATTTCCTGTCGCGGCGAGGTTGCAAGAAGGAGAAAACGCGACCTCTCAATCAGCTTTTTCAGGAGGGAATGCGGTTGTCGAACGTTCAGCCCCCTCATCCGCCTTCGGCACCTTCTCCCCCCGCAAAAAGCGCGGGAGGAGAAGGCGGCTCGAGTCAAAGAGTGTCGTTAAGATGAAGGAGTGCGACGAATCCGCGCGGCGTCACAATCGAGAGACGCCCTTCTTTCCGCGCTTCGATGCCTTCCGCTTCTCCGCGATCATCCGGTAGGCCTGCTCGATGATCGCACCGATCGCGCCCTTGCGAAGTTTTCCATCGAGGCGCATGCCGACCCATCCTCCGACGCCGACGTACGGCGGGACGTAGAAATGTTTTGGATCGGCGGCGACGAGATCCTGCTGCACGCCCGGCGGCGCGGCGCACCAGAGCGCGATCTTGCCATCGCCGTGATGGTTGTCGAGGAACATCGCGAACTGCCGGCCGTGTACGCGAAACGTCGGCGCGTTCCAGGCGAGCTTCTCCACGGAGTCGGGCAGTGCCAGACAGATGCTGCGCGCCAGATCGAGAGCGGCAGCGCCTTTGGTCGTCGGGCCGGGCACAGTCTTGATCGGATGGATCGCGATCTTCGCGATGCTGCCGATCTCGATCTTCGCTTTCTCGCGAACGTCGTCATCGATCAGAAGCCAGAATCTCTTCGACCGTGGCACGACAGCACTCTCGAATGCGACGCCGTTAACTTTCCCTTCCACACGATGAGCATGCCTTCCCGCTCGCAATCGCACTGGCTCGATTCCCCATTTCTCCGCGGGATCGAAGGGGACTTCGAACGCGGCGCCTTTGTGGCCCTCCTGGAGCGTGGCTGTGAAGCTTGCGGTGGGCATGCGCTCCATTCTAAAAGCAAACAAAAAACCGTTTCACGCGGAGACGCGGAGGACGCGGAGAGAAGAGACCAAGCGTTTTCATCTGCGCGCCGAAGAATACGTTACAGTTCCGGCCCGCTCGCAGCAGAAAACTTTCGGAGGATGTTCATGCGTTTTCGTACCGTCACCCTCGTCGCTCTTCTCCTGGCCGCGATGCCATTGCTCGCAGTCGACATTCACGATACGCGGCTGCTCTCCGATCCGGCGGTCAGCGCCGATCGCATCGCCTTCGGGTACGCGAACGACCTCTGGGTCGCGAATCTCGACGGCTCGAATGTCCGGAGACTGACATCGCATCCCGGTATCGAGTCGGGTCCGCGTTTTTCGCCGGATGGAAAATGGATCGCGTTCACGGGGCGGTACGAAGGCAACACCGACGTCTACATCGTTCCGTCGGAAGGTGGTGTCCCGAAACGCCTGACCTGGCATCCGAAGAACGACGTCGCCCTCGGCTTCACACCCGACGGCGCGGACGTCGTCTTCACATCGCCGCGCGAGGTCTACACGACGCGCTACTTGCAGCTCTTCACCGTGCCGGTCGGCGGCGGAATGGCTACGCGCCTTCCGATTCCGCATGCGGCGAAAGCCGTCTTCTCGTCCGATGGGAGGAAGATCGCCTACGTCCCGCTCGGCGATGCCTTCAACGAGTGGAAGCACTACCGCGGCGGGCAGGTCTCGAACCTCGTCATCTTCGATACGACGACGTTCGCGACCGAGCACGTTCCGCAGCCGGCGGGCCGCTGCAACGACACCGACCCGATGTGGCTCGACGGCAAGGTCTACTTCCGCTCCGACCGCGACGGCGAGTTCAATCTCTACAGCTACGATCCGGGCTCGAAAAAGATTGCGCGGCTGACGAATCATTCAGATTTCCCGATCGTCAACGCATCGGCGGGAGCGGGAAAGATCGCGTACGAACAGGCCGGGTACCTTCACCTCTTCGATCCAAAATCAGGCAGCGGCAACCGCGTGAAGGTCGGCGTCGCCGCCGATCTCGTCGAGAGCCTGCCGCGCTTCGTCAAAGGGAAGAAGTACGTCCGCGACGTCGCCGTTTCCCCCTCCGGCGCGCGCGCGGCGTTCGAGTTTCGCGGCGAGATCTTCACCGTGCCGCGCGAGAAGGGCGATGACCGCAATCTCACGAACACGCCCGGCGCCAACGACCGTTCGCCGGCCTGGTCGCCCGACGGAAAGTCGATCGCCTGGTTCTCCGACCGCGGTGGCGAGTATCGTCTCTACATCGGCGATCAGGGAGGCAAAGGGACGCCGCGCGAGATCAAGATCGACGGCGCCGGCTTCTACGACGATCCCAAATGGTCGCCCGACTCGAAGAAGCTCAGCTTCGCCGACAACTCCCGCTCGATCTACGTCGTCGATGTCGCGACCGGCGCCGCGGACAAAGTGTCGAGCGATGTTCTTTACGGTCCCGTGCGCGTGCTCAATCACTCCTGGTCGCCCGACTCGCAGTGGCTCGCCTACACGCGCAACACGACGACCTATATGAACCGCATCTATCTCTATTCGATCGGCGAGAAGAAGTCGTATCCCCTAACCGACCCCTACACCGATGCCGGCCAGCCGGTTTTCGATCCCAACGGCAAGTATCTCTACTTCCTCGCGTCAACCGATGCCGGTCCGGTCGAGGATTGGTTCGCGCAGTCGAACGCCGATCTGCATGCCACGCAATCGATCTACCTCGCCGTGCTGCCGAAAGGTGTCGTCTCACCAATCGCGAAAGAGAGCGACGAAGAGGCGGCGAAGAGCGCTGACGAGTCGGCGATGAAGCCGGAAACGAAAGCGAGCGACAAGCCGGCCGACGAGAAAGCGAGCGCCGACAAGACTGCGAAAACGGCTGCGAAGATCGTGAAGGTCGTCATCGACTTCGACGGACTCACGCAGCGCATCGTGTCGCTGCCGCCGAAACCTGCCGGCTACGACTCGCTGCAAGTTGGCAAGTCGGGGCAGATTTTCTATCTGAAGTCCGCGGGGACGAATCGCTTCGGTCCCGACGAGACCAGCCTGCAGCGATTCGATCTGGAGAAACGCAAGGAAGAGGCGCTGCTCGAGAAAGTGGATTCCTATCTGCTCTCCGCCGACGGCAAGCGGATGCTTCTCAACAAAGACGGCTGGTCGCTCATCGACGTCGGCGAGAAACTCGACACCGCGAAGTTCAAGCTGGCCACCGACAAGCTTCAGGTGAAGATCGATCCGCGCGCGGAGTGGCGCCAGATCTTCGACGAGTCGTGGCGCATCAATCGCGATTACTTCTACGACCCAAAGATGCACGGCGCCGACTGGAACGCGATGCGTGCCAAGTACGCGGTCTTCCTGCCCGACCTCGCCGTTCGTCAGGATCTCAATCGCCTGATGATGTGGATGCACTCCGAGCTCGCCGTCGGTCATCACCGCCTCAGCGGAGGCGACTCACTCGCCGATGTCGAGTCGATCCCCGGCGGCCTCCTCGGCGCCGACTACAAGATCGAGAACGGCCGGTACCGCTTCGCGAAAGTCTTCGGAGGACTGAATTGGAATCCGGAGCTTCGTTCGCCGCTAACCGAGCCGGGCGTCGATGTGAAAGCAGGGGAGTACCTGCTCGCGGTCGACGGAAAGGATCTCAAGCCGCCCGAAGATCTCTACAGCCGCTTCGAACAGACTGCGGGGCGCATCGTCTCGCTGACTGTCGGACCGAACGCTGACGGCAGCGGCTCGCGCGTCGTCAGCGTCGTGCCGGTCGACGACGAAGCACCATTGCGCAATCGCGATTGGGTCGAAGGGAATCTGCGCAAGGTGACCGAGGCGAGCAACGGGCGCGTGGCGTATGTGTATGTCCCGAACACCGCTGGCGCCGGTTACACCTATTTCAAGCGCTACTTCTTCCCGCAGGCGGACCGTGAAGCGATCATCGTCGACGAACGCCACAACGGCGGAGGCAGCGTCGCCGACTACTACATCGACATCCTGCGCCGTCCGATGATCAGTCATTGGGCGATGCGCTACGGCGCCGATCTGAAAACGCCGCTGGCGTCGATTCAGGGTCCGAAGGTGATGATCATCGACGAGACCGCGGGCTCCGGCGGTGATCTCCTGCCGTGGATGTTTCACAAGCTTCAACTCGGAACGCTCGTCGGACGCCGCACCTGGGGCGGCCTCGTCGGCATCCTCGGATTTCCCGTGCTCATGGACGGCGGCAACATCACCGCGCCAAACCTCGGCATCTGGACGCCGGAAGGGTTCGTCGTCGAGAACGAAGGCGTGCCGCCCGACATCGACGTCGAGCAGACGCCGGCGGATGTCATCGCTGGCCGCGATCCGCAATTGGAGAAAGCGCTGGATGTTGCGATGAAAGAGCTTGCTGCGCATCCGACGCAGAAGGATGTACGGCCGGCGTTCCCGCTGCGGGCGCCGAGCGCGAAGAGGTAGAAGGAACGGAGCGCCGGCGTCTCGCCGGCTGGTGTGGCGGCGTCTCGCCGCCACACTGACCGTCCGGCGATCGCCCGCTCGGGTTTGGAGAACGCCGTGCCGCGCGGAGTCCCGGGTAATATCTCAAGATGGTCGAACATGTCGCGGTCGCAAACCCAGCGCTCTTGCTGCCGACGAAGCGGGATCTGCTGCTTTTCGATAGAGTGGAAGTGCTCGCGCTAAGCCATGCGCTTTCGCGCATGCCCGTGGACCTCAGCAGACAGCTAGAGCAACTTCTCGAAGGCGGCGCGGTTGTCGAGGCCACCGCTGCCCAGGTCGGCCGAGGGGACAAAGAGTTCGCCGATGTTGAATCTGTTGCAGGACCGACCGTGTTCACGAACGGGCTCGTGGCAGCGACCTTGAACAACATTGAACACGGCGCGTTAGTTTCTGCGAGTGTACGTCGCGCTTCACTTCGTCAACTCGCGAAGCAAATGCCGGTTGTTCCGCCGTACACAGATATCGAGGCGTGCGTTCACAAGGCACTATCGCTTCTCCGAGAGCTTTTCGAGTCTAATCCCAGCTCTGAGGAGATTACTCGGTACAAAGTAGGCGCGCTGCATACGTCCGCGGTCCACTTGACAAGGGTTGCAGCCCAATCGATGCGGATGACGTCGATGGATAGATTTACGCCGCTTCTTCCGCCCAATTTTGCCTTATTCACTGCAGGCAGAGATGAGGGAGTTGCGCAGATCGTAGTCGAGCGCCTGCCGATGCCTGACGATTCTGTTTCGGTCGAAGAGATTCTGCGGTTTCGTGAGGATGACGATGCACGGCGTTCTTTCAGGCGGCTGCATGCCTGGATGGCTGAAGCAGCGCGCGGCGGTCGGTCGAGGCACGAACTCGCGGAAGAACTAGAACTGCTGATCGATAAGTACACTGAGTACATGCGCATTCATAAAATGAAGGCGCAAACAGGATACTTGGAGACGTTTTTCACAGCGGCCGCCGACGTCCTAACAGGATTGGCGCACTTGGACCTCGCGTCCGCTACGCGCTCGCTGTTCGCCCTGCGAATGCGCAAGATTGGTCTGCTTGAGGCTGAGATGGCGGCACCAGGACGCGAAGTCGCGTATGTAGTCTCGGCTCAAGCTCGATTTGAACGTGGCGACTAACTCGGCGTTGCATTGGAGTTGGCGCAGCAACTTGCTGCATTCCGGCGTATCCCATTCTTTGCATGCGGCCAAGTCCGTGGACATGGGTCAGTTAGCGGCGCTCTCGCGGTGCTCCGACATCAAGCGCACGTCGTTGTATCCGGCTCCGCGACAAGCGTCGAGAACTTTGATCACCTCGCCATACGCGACGCGCTGATCGCCACGCACGGCGATGGCCCGCTCGGGCGCTTCCGCATGCATCCGCTGAAGCTCGGAAACTACCTGGTCGGCGCGGACGACGACCGCGCCAATGTAGACCGAGCCATCGTCCTTCACGGTGATCGCGAGCTGTCGCTGTGACTCCGGTACCGGTTCGCCTTTGGCCACCGGCAGCTTCACCGGAACGCCATTCACCATCACGGGAACCACGACCATGAAGATGATCAGTAAAACGAGGCAGACGTCGACAAGTGGCGTAACGTTGATATTCGAGAGCACTGCATGGGAACGGGTGTGCATCGCGACCCTCCTGCAGAGGTACGACACGCGTGATGAGGCAGAGGAAACCACGAGCTCTCTTGGGAGTAGCCGGGAATGGGGTCAGGTCGGGGGGCGGAAGTGACGGAAGGGGTTGTTGGCTCTTGCTCCAGGCGAGTTTCCGTCACTTCCACTTCCGACCTGACCCCGTTCCCTCAGCGAGCGTCGAGAAAGTTGGTGGGCGAAGAATTTGCGCCCCTACGCCTCGGTCACGGCGTGGCCGCCGTCGTAGAGGATCTCGTAGCACATCTCCGTCGCGCCAATGCGAATCTCGTCGCCGTGTTTCAGGAGCGCGTGGAACGTTCGCGCGCCGTTGAGCCAGGTGCCGTTGCGGCTCTTCAGATCTTCGATCGCGTAGCCGTCGGGGCCTCGATAGATGCGGGCGTGATGTCCGGAGACGCCGAGGTCGGCGAGGGAGATCTGGTTGTCGCGTTGGCGGCCGATCAAGTATTCAGGCTCAGTCAGCGGGAACATGAGGCCGGAGTCGTCGCCGCTCGTGATCGTGAGTTGCGCGATCGTCGGCTTGACCACGTCCTTGTAGGAGAGCTTTGCGCCGGTCGAGACGAGGAGGTTCGTATCGTCGGCCACCTCGCGCACCGTCGAGTCGGAGCTGAACGTCGCCGGCTGCTGCCGCATCGTCTCTTCGAGCGGCGCGACGGCCTTGGTGCGGCTTGTGTCGTCGGTTGACGGGACCTGCGTCACGACCTCGATCAGTTTGTTGCCGAAGAGTCCGTAGACGACGCGATAGACGTGCAGGGGCTCTTCGCCGGCGTCCTGCGCCAGATCGCCGAGCCTGCGGCGGCCGTTGATGAGGAAGAGGATCTTCCACTCGTCGAGCGAGAGCGTGATCTTTTCCGCATCGGGATTCGATACGACTTTGAAAACGACGGAGCTGTCGGGAAGCAGGCGCACGCATTCTTCCCACTCCTCGATTCTGCGCGCTCCCTCCATGATCAGGTTCGCGAGATCGACGGCGATCGTCACCGCGTAGGGCGGAAGAGCGGTGTCATCGATGAAAGCGAATGTACCGCCGGGCCAGACGAAGGAGTCGTAGATGATCTCGGACACCTGGATCTTGAGGAAGTCGCGTAGCTGCTCGTCGGTCAGCACACCCTGTTGCACCGCGATCTGTCCAAACCTTCCACCCTCGGCGTGCATCAGCGCGTCGATGGCATCGCGTTGCGCGGGCGAGATTTTTTTCTTGCGCAGCAGAACGGCGCTCAGCCGCAGCGGCTCCTGATTCGATCCCGCGTAGACGACGTTTCCGTTGTCGTAGTAGACGATCGACTCGTTCCCGCCGCTGGTGAGCGTGAGCGTTCCGCTCTTCCGCGCCGACGCCAGGAACGTCAACACATCCGGCAGACGAAAGGATGTAAGGCTCCCGCGTAGCGACGGATCGTTCATTCGATGCGCGGATTGTAGCAAGCACCTCCGCTACAATCGCAGGCGAATGCAATCCAACTCGCGCCACGCCGTCGCCGCCGGGTTTCTCGGATGGACCCTCGACGCCTTCGATTTCTTCGTCGTCGTCTTTCTTCTCGACACGCTGGCACTGCACTTCGGTGTGCCGAAGTCGCGGATCATCCTCACGCTCACCGCGACGCTGGCGTTGCGTCCGGTCGGCGCAATCATCTTCGGAATGCTGGCCGACCGCTACGGACGCCGGATCCCGCTCATGGCGAACGTCATCTACTTCTCGCTCATCGAGCTACTGTCCGGCTTCTCGATGACGTTCACGCAGTTTCTT
Organism: Thermoanaerobaculia bacterium; assembly: GCA_034665065.1. Lineage (GTDB taxonomy): Bacteria > Acidobacteriota > Thermoanaerobaculia > Gp7-AA8 > Gp7-AA8 > JADGNZ01. The sequence continues at coordinate 317,872 of JAXDGL010000025.1, forward strand.
GTTCTGCGCGCGCTTTTCGGGATCGGCATGGGAGGGGAGTGGGGCGTCGGCGCATCGCTGGCGCTGGAGAATGCGCCGCGAAAATGGCGCGGCGTGTTGTCAGGCATTCTGCAGAGCGGTTATTCGATCGGCTATCTGCTGGCTGCGGTTGCCACGCGGCTCGTTCTGCCGCATTACGGATGGCGCTGGATGTTCTGGCTCGGCGCGCTGCCGGCGCTCCTCGCGCTCTACATTCGGACGAAGGTGCCGGAGTCGGAAGCGTGGCGCGAACATCGCGTCGGGAGCTTCGGCGAAATGCTGCGCGCAGTGAAGGGACAGGGGAGAAGCTTTCTTTACCTCGTGCTGCTGATGACGTTCATGATGTTTCTCTCGCACGGCACGCAGGATCTCTATCCCGACTTTCTCAAGCACGAGCATGGAGTGGCGGCGACGACGGTGCCGTACGTCGTGATCCTCGCCAATATCGGCGCGGTGATCGGTGCGGTCATCTTCGGGCAACTCTCGCAGAAGATCGGGCGGCGCTACAGCATGATCGCTGCGTTAGCGGTGTCGCTGCTCGTGATTCCGATGTGGGCGTTCGGCGGATCGTTGGTCATTCTCGCCGCCGGCGCGTTCCTGATGCAGGTCGGCGTGCAGGGCGCGTGGGGCATCATCCCCATTCATCTCAACGAGCTCGCGCCCGATGCGGTGCGTGGACTGATGCCCGGCCTTGCGTATCAGTTCGGAATCCTGGTTGCCTCGCCGACAAACTCGATCGAAGATGTACTGCATGCCCGCTTCGGCTACTCGTGGGCACTCGCGGGATTCGAGCTCTTCGTGATGGTGATGCTGACGGTGATCCTTCTCTTCGGCCGCGAGAATCACGGACGATCGTTCCACTCGGGCGATCTGTTGATCGAGAGAGAGTGACTCTGATCAGCCGCCGCCGGCCTTTCGCCGGGAGGAGCACCTGACACCATTTGTCACCTGCCGGTCAGTGGATTGGCGATTGCGATGATGAAACGGGTTGAGGCAGGATCGCGTAAGTGATTCGATTCATGCATGATGTCTGCTAAATGGCAGGTGGTATACGGTTTGCCGTATACTCTGCGAGTTCCCTGACAAAGAGAGGTTCGGTTTGATGCGGCGAGCGAAGGGCTTTACTCTGCTTGAGCTGTTGGTTGTCGTCGCGATTATCGGCATCCTTGCTGCCATCGCCATTCCCAATCTGCTCACGGCAATCCAACGTTCCAAGCAACGCCGGACGATGGTGGACATGAGAAACATCGCCACCGCCTGGGAAGCGCGCAACGTGGAAAGCACCCGCTACAACGCTGCGGGCGTGGCGGCGGCCAACGGCATCGAGGGTTGCGATCAGGCTGTGGACATGAGCTCTCTCACGAGCATGCTGGCACCGACCTATATCAAGTCATTTCCTCTTTACGATGGCTGGGGCACGAAGTACCAGGCCTACACGAATCAACCGTTTGGCAGCGCGAACGCGCGGGCCGATCACTATGCCCTTCTCTCCGCGGGGAAGGACCTCACCGTCGCGAGCGACCCGACTACGGGTCCCTTTACGAATTTTGATTGCGACATCATCTATTCGAACGGAATGTTCATTTCGTATCCGGATGGATTGACCTTCAACAAGTAGTGACGCGGCCAGCGGCTATACTCGCGGCGCACGCATGCACTACCTCCGGCGGCTCACCATCCTGCCGCTCCTCTTCGTTCTCGCGGCGCCGCTGCATTGCCGGCGTGTGGACGGCGGAGAGAGCGATCCCGTCGAGCGTGAAGCGGAAGCGGCACTCATCTCCTACCTCCGCATCGATACGTCCAATCCGCCCGGCAACGAGACTGCCGGCGCGCGTTTTCTGCAGGAGCTGTTGATCAAAGAAGGGATTGACGCGAGGCTCGTCGGCCCTGATCCTGGCCGGCAGTCCGTCTACGCGCGCCTCGTTTCGGGAACGAACGAGAAAGCGCTCGTGCTCCTGCATCACATCGACGTCGTTCCTGCGACAGCGGGTGAATGGACCAAACCACCGTTTGGCGGAATCCGCTCCGGCGGCTATCTCTGGGGACGGGGAGCGCTCGATATCAAATCGCTTGGCATCGCCGAGCTGATGGCGTTCATCGATCTGAAGCGGCGGCATCTTCCGTTGCGGCGTGATGTCATCTTCCTCGCCGTGGCCGATGAAGAGCTCGGCGGCATCAACGGTTGCAAGGCGCTTCTTGATCAACATCCCGAGCTCTTCACCAACGCCGGCTTCGTGCTGAATGAAGGCGGCTCCAACGAGACGATCGTCGATCACGTCGCATTCTGGGGCATCGAAGTGCAGGCGAAAGTTCCGCTCTGGCTTCGCATCACAACGAAGGGAGCTGCCGGACACGCGGCCTCTCCGCCTGACGATGGGGGAGCACTCAGCAAGCTCGTTCGCGCTCTCGACGCGGTCCAGAAAATCCCGACACCGTATCGCCTCACGCCTGCGGTGGCGCGCGCATTTCGCGCTGCCGGAAGCGCGCGTCGGGACGAGCGGGGCGAAGTGCTGCGCAGCATCGCCGAACCGCTCGACGTGCCGCGACTCGTCCGCGTTCTCTCTCCCGGCTACCGCTCGCTGTTGCACGACACGATCGCCATCACGCGTATCGAAGGCGGAAGGTCGATCAATGTTCTGCCCGTCAGCGCCACCGCCGATATCGACATCCGCCTTCTTCCGGACGAGAGCCCGGAGCCGATGCTGGAACAGGTCAAGAGCATCGTGAAGGCTAGCGGCGACGTCGAAACTCTGCTCGCGGGGCAACCCGTTCCCGACAGTCCGAGCGATACGCCGCTGTTTCGGCTCCTGGCCGCGACGATGACCAGATCCGAGCCCGGCTCCACCGTCGGGCCGGTCGTCGGCGTGGGCACCTCCGACAGCCGCTACTTTCGTGCGCGCGGCATCGTGGCGTACGGCATCGCTCCATTCAAAGTGAACTACTACGACGCGGACACGGTTCATGGGAACGATGAAAGGATTCGCGCGCGATTCTTCGCAGAGGGCGTGCGCCTGATGCGATCAATCGTCGCGGACTTCTGCGCGAAGAATCCGCCGGAAGAATCCGCACGCCGATGAGACACCGCTGGGCATTCGCAGCAATCACGCTGCTCTCTCTGGCCGTCTTCGCGCCTCCTTTGTTTCGCAACGAAGTCTTCTCGATTCGGGACCACAGCGACTACTTCCAACCGCTTCGCTGGTTCACGGCGAACGAGTTGCGGCATGGCCGTCTTCCGCTCTGGAACGCCTACAGCGCCTCGGGTGAGCCGTGGCTCGCCAATCCGCAGACCGGCGTTTTCTATCCGCCCACCTGGCTGTTCGTCGTCCTTCCCTTCAGCACGGCCTACACGCTTTTCCTCTGGCTGCATGCGCTGTTGCTCGGCTGCGGTGGATACCTGCTGTTTGCGCGATTGACGCGACCGGGCGGTGCCGCGCTCGCGGCGGCGCTGGCGCTGACGTTTTGCGGTCCGGTGATCTCATTGCTCGACGTGTCGAACAATTTCACGACGTTCGCGTGGATCCCTCTCATTCTCTGGTGCGCGCTGACAGACGTTTCCGCGACGATGAGTGCCGCGGCCATCGCCATGTCGTTTCTGGCAGGCGAGCCTTTCTTTGCGGCCATCGGCGCGCTGCTGTTCGCGGTCATGCGGCGCCGAGGAGCGCGCGACCTGATTGATGTGGCGCTGACTTCGATCGGATTGTCGGCGATTCAGCTATTGCCGTTTCTGGCGACGGTCGTCACGAGCAACCGCGGGAGCGGCGGGCTTCCGCGATCCCAACTGTTGCATGACTCGATGCCGCTGCGCGACTGGCTGAGAATCGCCGTCCCTCCGAACCTCGGGCCCAACGCGTTCGATCTGCGCATCGGCCAACATTTCATCCCCATCATCTATCTAGGCGCTCTGACGGTTGGCTTCGCGCTGATCGGCGCGTTCATCGGACGGCGCCGCGCGCTCGGATGGATCGTCGTCATCGTGCTCTGCGTCGTGATCGGCGCGGGGAGTGGTATCGCGCCGGTTGGAGAGGCGCTGGCGCGGTTACCCATCACTCTCTTTCGTTATCCCGCGCGCGTCGTGCCGTTCGCAGCTCTGGCGATTTGCGCGCTGGCCGCGATCGGCATCGATCGTTTGATCGGCGGACGATGGCAGTTCGCGATCGCGCTGCTGATGTTCGCGGACGTCGCCTATCAGGTCCAGCCGCTGCTGGTTACGGGCAAGTTCGACATGCATCGGGTTCCCTATCCTCCGGGGTTTGGCCGCGATGCGAAAATCCTGCGCGTGGACACGCCTTCCGGATATGACCGGCTCGGCTGGATCGGCGGCTATCTCAATCTCTACGGCGGACGATTTGACGCATGGACGGCCTCGCCGGTCGTTTCTCAGCGATACTCCGCGTACTACGAATCGCTCGTGGCGGATCACAAGTTCGCGGGGTTGGACGCGCTCTCAGCCGGGTACATCCTGGCACCCGCGGCGCTGCGTGGCTTTCCCGCAGTGACGGTGGTTCGGGGCGCAGTCGTGCATCTCAATCGGAGCGCGTTTCCGCTCGCATACTTTCGCGACGGAATCTCCGGACGCATCGCGGACGTTCAGTCGCTCGCCTTCACCTCATCAGCAGTATTCATCGATGTCGAGGCAGCGGCGGACGGAGATGTCGTCGTCACGCAGCAGGCCGCTCCGGGCTGGGACGTAGCGGTGGATGCAAAGCCCGCGAACCCGCATGAACCCTCGCTGTTCCGGTCGGTGCACGTGGCACGGGGACGGCATTCGATCAAGTGGACGTACCGGCCTGTTCCACTTTTCATCGGAGCGTGTATCACACTCGTTGCGCTGCTTCGCTTGCTCCTTTCGCGCTGGTTTGTCAAGCGTCGCCAGTACAAAAAGAATCTTCTCGCATCGTCAAAAAATGCGTAGCAACTTTCCGGAGGGAGGGGTGTAGAATCGCCCCCTTCCAAACGACCGTCAGGGGCAAATTAATGGTTAGTATCGATGATCGCTTGAATCAGATCATTCGCGAATTGATTGGCAGTGGCATCACACTCGAGCAGGCCGTCGAGGCGTTCGAGGGCAAGTACATCGTGGCCGCGATGTCGGAGACCCGCGGAAACGTGACCGCTGCTTCGAAGGCACTCGGCGTTCATCGGAACACGCTGCACAACAAGCTTCGCTCACAGACGATGCTCAACGGATTTGCGGATTCCATCCGCCCCATGCGGCGCCGCATCTCCGCCCGCCGCGTCACCGCACCGAAACCCTCGAACGGCAAATCGCCGCGCTCGCGTTAAGCGAGGAGCCTCTTGCCGCAATCGCTTTCACTCCCCCGATCCGCCGGACTCAAACAATCGATCACCGATCTTCTCCGCCAGCGCGGCAGCCGTCTGCTTCCGATCAAAGAGATTCACGAGCGGCTGGAAGGCTCTGAAGCCACGCGCGAAGAAGTCGAGCGCGCTGTCGAAGAGCTCGAACAGGACGGCATCGTCATCGCCGTCCGCGGCAAGCGATACTCGCTTCTCGAGTTCACGCCGTACCACGCCGGCCGCATTCGCGTGCATCCCGACGGCTACGGCACCGTGTTCGGCGGCGGCGAAGAGCCTGACATCTTCATCGACCGCCGCTCCATGAAGGGAGCGATGAACGGCGATCTCGTTGTCGTCCGCGTCGACAAACACACGCCGAAGTACCACACCATCCGCGGGCGAAAACTGATCATCGGCGAAGTCTCGTCCGTCCTGCGCCGCGCCCATCGCACCGTCGTCGGACGGTTTCACGCCGATCCTGATCAGCCATTCGTCACGCCGTTCGATTCCCGCCTCGATCACGACATCGTCATCGACCGCAACGCAACGATGGATGCGCGCGACGACGAGATGGTCAACGTCGAGATTGACCGCTATCCCGACCGCACCGTCCACATCGCCCGCGGCCGCGTCGTCGAGGTGCTCGGATTCATCGGCGAGCCGGGCGTCGACATCGAGCTCGTCATCCGCAAGCTCCAGATCCCGCATCGCTTTCCGCCCGAGGTGCTCGCCGCTGCCGATGCGATCCCCGACGAAGTCAGCGCCGCGGAGATCGCCAAGCGCGTCGATCTTCGCGAGCACAACATCGTCACGATCGACGGCGAGACGGCCAAAGATTTCGACGACGCCGTGGCAGTGCAGCAGCTCGCCAACGGGAACTATCTCCTCGGCGTCCACATCGCCGACGTCTCGCATTATGTGACCGAGGGGAGCGCGCTCGATGAAGAAGCATTCGAGAGAGGCACGTCCGTTTATTTTCCGGGACGCGCCGTACCGATGCTGCCCGAGCGTTTGTCGAACGGAATCTGCTCGCTGAATCCGCGCGTCGAACGGCTCACGTTCTCCGTTGACATCGAGATCGATCGCAAAGGCCGCTTCGTCGATCGCAAGGTCTATCGCTCCGTCATCCGCACCAAAGAGCGCACCACGTACACGAACGTAAACGCGTTTCTCGTCAACGAAGGAATCGCAAAACCGAGCGGCACGCCGCCGCATGGTGTCGTCGTTCCGCCGCCCGAAGAGTTGCGCGCGCGCTACGGATATCTCCTCGACGACTTCAAGCGCATGCATACGCTCTACGACATCCTCCGCAAGCGGCGCGAAGCGCGCGGCTCGATCGACTTCGATCTGCCCGAGGCGGAAGTGATTCTCGATGCCGAGGGAGTGATCGATGCGATCAAGCCGACCGGGCGCAACGTCGCGCATCGCATCATCGAAGAGTTCATGCTCGCCGCGAATGAAGTCGTCGCCTCGGAGCTCGTCTTCGCCAATCAGCCCGGAATCTTTCGCGTTCATCAACAACCCGATCCGCAGAAACTCGAAGACCTGCGCGAGATCCTCAAGGAGTTCAAATTCACGCTGCGCGGCGATCTTGAAGAGATGCGGCCCGGTGAGCTGCAGCGCGTCATGAAATCAGTCGAAGGCACTCCCGAAGAGCGCTTCCTCTCGAACATCGTGTTGCGATCGATGAAGCGCGCCTACTACTCGGAAGAGAACGTCGGACACTTTGCGCTTGCGATCGCGAACTATGCGCACTTCACGTCGCCGATCCGTCGCTATCCCGATCTCATCGTTCACCGCCGCCTCGGCGAGATGATCGAGAAGGGACCGCTCTACGGCGAGCGGCTGGCGGAGGTCGAGCGGGTCCATCCGCTCTACGCCGCGCAATCGAGCGACCGCGAACGCCGCGCCGACGAGGCGTCGCGCGAAGTGCTGGAGTGGAAGAAAGTCATCTTCATGCGCGACAAAATCGGCATGAAGTTCACCGGCATCGTCACCGGTGTCGCCTCCTTCGGCCTCTTCATCGAGCTCGACGAGATCTTCGTGCAGGGGATGGTGCCTGTGGCCACGATCGCCGGCGACTTCTGGGTTTTCCGCGAGCGCGAGCATCGCCTTCGCGGCGAGTCCACCGGCCGCGAGATGCGGCTCGGCGACAAAGTCACGATCGAGGTCAAGTCCATCGATGAGGACAGGCACCAGCTCGAGTTCCGCCTGCTCGAGATCGGTGGATCGCCTATTGCACTGCGGGAACGGTAGTTACAGCCGATAAACCCAGCGGAAGGACCGCACATCGAATGGCAGATCGAAACGAATTCGCCGCAACGATCAGGACGCTCGTCGATCAGCGCGTGGCGCTCGAGACAAAACTTCAGAAAGAACCGGGCCAGCTCTCCGAGGCGAAGGCGCGCGCCTATGACGCGGAGTACAGCAAGCTGCAGCGGCAGATTGCGGGCACCTTTAAGCAGACCGCCGACGAAGCCTCGCGCATTACCCTGATGCTCGAGCTGATGCGCATCCTCGAGAACCGGCTCGTCTATCTCCAAAACTTCATCGTCGACGCCACGTCCGACAATCGCGTATTCGCCCAACTCGTCACGCAATTCATCGCCCAGCTCGTGTCGCAGCGGAGCAAGGTCCTGACACAGTTGGAAGCGACGTACTACGCGGCGGTGGCTACGCTTTACGCGGGCGACGTCGCCGGCGCTCGTAAGGGTTTCGCTGCCGCATGCGCATCGGAAGAGTCGGACGAGGCGAACGACATCAAATACAAGTCGTATGTCATCCTCGGGCACCTCTCGCACGAAGAGCACGACTACGCCAAAGCCAAAGAGTTGCACGATCAGTCGATGCGCTATTCACAGAACAACAACGTGACGGCGCAGGCGCTAGCGCTCAAGGCGCTCAATTCATACGCGCTCGGCGATCGCAACGACGCATTGCACTTATTCAAGGAGTCGCTGGAGCTCTTCGACCCCAATCAGCCGTTCTTCAACTCCTACTTTTTCCGCAATGCGCTTCTCTTCTGCGGCGGCATTCATTTCGACAGCCGCGATTATGAGAGCGCTGAATCGTATTACCGCCGCGTCCTGGAAAACGCCGAACAGAGCTCTTACGACTATTTCGATGCCCAAACCCACCTCGGCCGCATCGCTTATAACAAACAGCAATACGACGACGCGATCTCGTCATTCGAGAAGGCCGTCCAGGCCCAGAAACTCAGCGAAAACGAGTCGATCGTCGACGCCTGGTTCTGGCTCGCCCGCACCCACCTGAGACGCAACGATCCCACCAGCGCCCGTCCTTACCTCGAGAAGATCGCCGCCTCGGAAGTAAAGTACGAGAAGAAGGCGCAAGCCGCAGAGCTGCTGCAGAAGATCGCGTAAGTTTTTGCGTAAGTGTCGTACCGTCAGCTCGTGCGCGGAGAGGCGGCATAGATTCCTCACTCGTAACCGGAATTCCGCTACTATGTGCGCGCCGGGTCTGGTCAAGCGACAATTCTGGAGTGTTGACCCTGACGAAACTCCGCGTCCAGCGTATCGTCAGGACTTCACGCTGCCAGTCTCATCTCATCGAAGTGATGGTCCGGTGGGATACAATTTCAATTCACACTCGCTCGCTTGGCGTTTCCCTGCCGGCGTGTCACAAATACTGAAGGAGCAACAGATTCGTATGACTGCAACACTGGAAGTTACGCATTCGTTTGAGGCGGCGCGGGCCGCTGGGCGCGAGCCGTTCAAGGTTCGGGATCTTTCGCTGGCGGCCCTCGGGCGCAATGAGATGAGGCTGGCGGAGCATGAGATGCCGGGACTGATGTCGGTCCGTGAGAAGTACGGCACATCGAAGCCGCTCGCGGGCGCTCGCGTTATGGGCTCGCTGCACATGACCGTGCAGACTGGCGTCCTCATCGAGACGCTCGCCATTCTCGGCGCCGATGTGCGCTGGGTGAGCTGCAACATCTTTTCGACGCAGGATCACGCCGCGGCGGCGGTCGTCGTCGGGCGGACGGAGTCGGGCGGGACGGTCGATGATCCGCGCGGCGTGCCCGTATTCGCCTGGAAGGGCGAGACGCTCGAAGAGTATTGGTGGTGTACGTCCGAGGCGCTGTTGTGGCCGGATGGCGGCGGACCGAACCTCATTGTCGATGATGGCGGCGATGCAACGCTTCTTGTGCACAAGGGCGTCGAGTTCGAAGGGAAGGGCAAAGTTCCCGACTTCAATCCGGCCGATGAGCCGGAAGAATGGGAAGTCGTCCTCGATCTTCTCCGCGCTGAGTTGAAGAGCAATCCGAAGCGCTGGACGAAAGTCGCGGCGGACATCAAGGGTGTCTCCGAGGAGACGACGACGGGTGTGCATAGGCTGTATCAGATGATGGAGGCAGGGGAGCTGCTCTTCCCGGCCATCAACGTCAATGACTCCGTCACGAAGTCGAAATTCGACAACATCTATGGATGCCGTCACTCGGTGGTCGATGGTCTCAATCGCGCCACCGACGTCATGATCGCCGGCAAGCTGTCGGTTGTTTGCGGTTATGGCGAAGTGGGCAAAGGGTGCGCGCAGGCGTTGCGCGGGCAGGGAGCGCGCGTCGTAGTCACCGAGATCGATCCGATCTGCGCGCTGCAGGCGGCGATGGAAGGGTTCGAAGTGCGGACTCTGGAGTCGGTCGTCGAGAAGGCCGACATCTTCGTCACCGCAACGGGCAACAAGAACGTCATCACGGCGGACCACATGTCGCGGATGAAGAACAAGGCCATCGTCAGCAACATCGGCCATTTCGACAATGAGATCGACATGGCTGGATTGAAGAAATTCGCTGGTGTCGAGCGCGTGACGATCAAGCCGCAGTATGACGAGTGGGTCTTTCCTGATGGCCACAGCGTGCTGATTCTCGCCGAGGGACGGCTGATGAATCTGGGGTGCGCGACAGGACATCCGTCGTTCGTGATGTCGGCGTCGTTCACGAATCAGGTGCTGGCGCAACTCGCGCTTTGGCAGAACAAAGGCGAGTATGAGAAGCAGGTCTATGTGCTGCCGAAGAAGCTGGACGAGGAAGTGGCGCGGCTGCATCTCGCGCACCTCGGCGTGGAGTTGACCAAGCTTTCGCCCGAGCAGTCGAAGTACCTCGGCACGCCGGCCGAGGGTCCGTACAAAGCGGACCACTATCGTTATTAGTCGTCGTTTGGTCTCTATGGGAGTGCGGGCATCTCGCCCGCGGGCACTTGGGCGTTCCCGCTCGAGTGCTCACTTCCCGGGCGCGTGACTTGGTTGTTCGGTCAATTCCGAAAACCGAGCAGCGTCGTTGCGCCGAATGGATTGTTTGCGCCGCCGAAAGTCATACCATTGGGCGACGACGCCGCACTCCGGGCTGGGTCCATAACTGACCATAACAAGAACCACTAAAATGTGCTTACAATATGGGCCGCATTGTGCAGTAGAGGGAAAGTTCTGATAGCATGCACAAAATAGAGTGCACCGCGCACAAGAAGGAGTGAAATCACGTGCCCAGACCAAAATCGAACGCCCCCGCCCCTCAGTTATCCGCCGGACAGGCTTCCTATGTGTTGAACCGCCTGATTGCCGAACGGAGAATCTCTTCCGCCGATGTCAACCGTTGTGTTGGCGACATGCATCGCGAGATCAGCGATCTCGAGTCGCGTTTGCAGCAGTTGCGCGCGTCCGCCGGAGCCGCTGCAAGCAGCAGCGTGGCACCCGCCGCGCGGCGTGGACGCCCGCCCGGCCGTCCGCCCGGATCGGGTCGTGGTCCAGGCCGCCCGCCGGGAAGCGGCAAGAAGGCCGCACCGTCAGCGGCGAGCACCTCGCCCGCGGGCGCAAGCGCAGCGCAGGCTCCGGCCAAGCGCCGCCGCTCACGCATCACTGCTGAGCAGCTCGCGTCGCGTCAGCTTCAGGGCCGCTACCTCGGCCTGATCCGCCAGATCCCGGCCAGCCGCCGCGCCGGCTTCCAGAAGATCGCCAAGGATCGCGGACGCGAAGCAGCGATCAACGAAATGAGATCCGTCCTCAAGAAGTGATTTCCTCGTCTATGTTTAATGGCAAAGGGCGCTACTTACAGCGCCCTTTGCTTTTCGTGCTCGCCGTCGTTTGGGGCGTCTTCACGCCCGCGCATGCGTTCGCGCGCACAACGCGCGTGGTCCTTCTGCATTTCTCCGACTACCACTCCCACGCGCAGCCGTTTTTTTCCGAAGGGCGCGAGGCGCAGGGGGGAATTGCGCGAGCGATCGGATATCTGAAGCGCGAGAAACGAGATGGTGCGCTCGTATTCTCGGGCGGCGACATGATCAACAAAGGCTCGCCGGCCTGGTCCGACAAATACCGCTGCGCCGAGTGGCCGTGGTTTGACGGTGTGATCGATGCAATGGCCCTGGGAAACCACGAACCGGACTATGGCAGTGCGGCGATGCAGGAATGCCTTGGCTCAATCCATTTTCCCGTGCTGAGTGCGAATACGGATGGTTTCCGCGCCTCGCGAGTGTTCATCGTGAAAGGAATCCGCCTCGGAGTCTTCGCCATTGCCGGGAGCGACTTCAAGTCACTCGTCAAAGAGCCGGCCCTTCACTTTGGAGACGCCACCGCCGCGGCGCGAAACGCCGTACGCGATCTGCGAGAAACCCAACACGCCGACGTCGTCGTCATGATTGGTCATGAACATCTGAATGACGATTTTGCGCTTGCGCGTGCGGTTCCCGGAATCGACATCATTTTCGGCAGCCATAGTCATCTGAAGCGCGAACTCATGCTGATCGAAGGAACGTCGACATGGCTCATTTCGCCGTTTCAATACCTGGCCTACATCAGCCGCGTCGAGCTGGTTTTCCAGGGTCACAAGCTTGCCCACGTCAACGGGCATCTCATACCGGTTGACACGCGCATGCCGGTTGACAAGGCGATCGCGAGCAAGGTCGCGATTATGCAACGCGATCTCGAACGCGATCCTCAGTACGCGCCGCTTTTCGAGAGCGTGGGCACTCTCGCCAAGCCGATCTCTGTGGACGAGCTAGCGGCGCGCAGCGTGGAGATCATGCGCGACGCCGCGCATACCGATGTGGCGTTATCAACGGCCAGCAGTTTCCGGCAGGCGCTGGGCCGCGGGCCCGTGACGCTTGAGGCGCTGCGCGCGGCGCTCCCATACGACAACGAGATCCTCGTCTATGAAATGCGTGGCGACGTGATCGAGAAGCTGCTCGCGTACGGCGACTCGCTAAAAGGTGGCGATTCCTACGCGATCGTGGCGGGGTCGTCGTCGATCGATCGCGAGAAAATGTATCGGGTAGCAACGACGGATTACCTGGCAAAGGTTGCCGTGGGATATCGCGACTTCTTCGCTGGACCGACGCCGGAAGCGAAGGGGCTGCATGTACGGGATGAAGTGAGGAAGCGGCTCGCGGCCGGACAGTTGCCGGCGGTTCCTCGCCTGTAGTCAGCCGACGACGATGCGTCAATCCGATAAAGCGGGCTACGTCATCGCATCTTTTTGGCTGACATGTATGGCTATCCTCGGCTGGGTCATCGCGAAGAGCGATGACGTTCCGGGATTCGCCATTCCGATTGGAGCCATGATCACGTTCGCTGCTCTCGCCGCCCACTTCGCGCTGGGCGTCTGCCCGCGCTGTCGTCGCTCACTGTACGGCGTGCGTCGTTCGCGCTGTCGCGTGTGTGGGCTCGATCTGACAAATCGTTCGGACCGCTGACCTTTGCCGTTGACCGTTCGGTGAACCCCAGATCCTTGACCGCACGCCCGTCCTCGATATGATGCGGTCATGACCGCTGCCGCTCCTGCGACACCGACCGAACCGCACCCCGCCCGCGCCTCCTGGCTCACCGTCTTCTACCGATCGGCGATCGGCAAGAAAGCCGTTATGGCCATCACGGGCATCTTTCTTTTCGGCTGGATCTTTCTTCACATGCTAGGCAACCTGAAGGTCTACACCGGCGCCGAGCATTACAACGCGTATGCGCAGTTTCTGATCACGATGGGTGCACCGCTGCTGCCGAACAAAGGGGCATTGATCCTCGCGCGCACTCTGCTGCTCCTCGCCGCGATTCTGCACATCGTCGCGGCGACTCAGTTGACGATTATGAACCGCAAGGCGCGCCCGGTCGACTATCGCGAGCGCGAGTACGTCGCCGGATCCTACGCCGCGCGAACGATGCGTTGGGGCGGCGTCATCATCCTCCTCTTCGTCTGGTACCACCTCGGCCATCTGACCTTCGGCAAGTTCCATCCTGACTTCATCGAGGGCGACGTCTACCACAACTTCGTCACCGGCTTTCAAGTGTGGTGGGTGAGCGCCTTCTACATCATCGCCAACCTTGCGTTGGGCATGCACCTCTACCACGGCCTCTGGAGCATGTTCAATTCGCTGGGGTTGAATCATCCCGGATTCAATCCGTGGAAGCGGATGTTTGCGACGGCGTTCGCACTCGTGGTGACTGCCGGAAACATCTCCTTTCCGATCGCAGTCATGACGGGATTCCTCCATTGACCCCGACTTCATCCGCACGCACGCACAGGCAGGGAACGACTCGATGACTCTCGACAGCAAGATCCCGCCCGGACCGATCGACAAGAAGTGGGACTATGCGAAATCCCATTACAAACTCGTGAATCCGGCGAACAAACGAAAGTACGACGTGATCGTGGTCGGCGCTGGCCTCGCCGGCGCGGCGGCAGCGGCGACGATGGCGGAGCTCGGCTACAACGTTCAGTGCTTCGTCTACCACGACTCGCCACGGCGCGCGCACTCGATCGCCGCACAGGGCGGAATCAACGCCGCGAAGAATTACCAGAACGATGGCGACAGCGTATACCGCCTGTTCTACGACACGGTCAAAGGGGGCGACTATCGCGCCCGGGAAGAGAACGTCTATCGTCTCGCGCAACTGAGCGTCAACATCATCGACCAGGCTGTGGCCCAGGGCGTGCCGTTCGCGCGCGAGTACGGCGGCACGCTCGACAATCGCTCTTTCGGCGGCGTACAGGTATCGCGCACGTTCTACGCGCGCGGTCAAACGGGACAGCAACTCCTGCTCGGCGCGTTCCAGGCGCTGGAGCGTCAGATTGCACTCGGCCGCGTAAAGATATTCCCGCGGCACGAGATGCTCGATGTCGTACTGGTCGATGGCCAGGCGAAAGGCATCGTCACCCGCAACCTCGTCACCGGCACGATCGGATCGTATGCCGCCGATGCGGTCGTCCTCGCCACTGGCGGCTATGCGAACGTCTTCTATCTTTCGACCAATGCGAAGGCGTCCAATGCCACGGCCATCTGGCGCGCACATCGACGCGGCGCCTATTTCGCGAATCCCTGTTACACGCAGATCCATCCGACCTGCATCCCGCAGAGCGGCGATTTCCAGTCGAAGCTGACGCTGATGTCGGAGTCGCTCCGCAACGACGGACGCATCTGGGTTCCGAAGAAAGGTGGCGATTCGCGTCGTCCCGATCAGATTCCGGAAAACGAGCGCGATTACTACCTTGAGCGCAAATACCCGAGCTTCGGCAATCTCGCGCCGCGCGATATCGCCTCCCGCGGTGCAAAAGAAGTCTGCGACGAAGGACGCGGCGTCGGGCCCGGCGGACGCGGTGTTTATCTCGATTTCGCCGATGCCATCAAACGGCTCGGGCGCGACGTCATCGAAGAGCGCTACGGCAATCTCTTCGAGATGTACGCGGACATCACCGCCGAGGATCCTTACGTCGTGCCGATGCGGATCTATCCTGCGCCGCATTACACGATGGGCGGACTGTGGGTCGACTACAACCTGATGTCGTCGATTCCCGGTCTGTATGTCGGCGGCGAGGCAAACTTCTCCGATCACGGCGCCAACCGGCTCGGCGCGAGCGCGCTGATGCAGGGACTGGCCGACGGCTACTTCGTTCTTCCCGTGACGATCGGCGACTACCTTGCCGGTCAGCTCGGGAAGAAGGTCACGGCCGATCGTCCGGAGTTCAAACAGACGCAGGCCGATGTCGAGCAGCGCATTAACAAGCTGGTGTCGGCGAAAGGGAAACGTACCGTTGACTCCTTCCACCGCGAACTGGGCAACATCATGTGGGATCGCTGTGGCATGGCACGCAGCGCCGATGGCTTGAAGTCCGCGATCGCCGACATCCGCACCCTTCGCGAGCAGTACTGGCGGGATGTCCGCGTCCTCGGCACGAACGAAGAGCCGAATCAGGCCCTCGAGCGCGCCGGCCGCGTCGCCGACTTCTTCGACCTCGGCGAGTTGATGTGCATCGATGCGCTGCATCGCGAGGAGTCAGCGGGCGGCCACTTCCGCGTCGAGCATCAGACCGCCGATGGTGAGGCGCAACGCGACGATGAAAAGTTCCTCTACGTCGGCGCCTGGGAGTTCAAAGGCGAGAACACCGCGCCCGAACTGCACAAAGAGCCGCTCGTCTACGAGGAAGTGCATCTGGCCACGAGGAGCTACAAGTAAATGGACCTCAAACTGGAAGTCTGGCGGCAGGCGTCGCGAACCGCGGACGGAAACTTCGTCACCTACGAAGCGAAGGGCATCAGCCCCGACGCGTCGTTCCTGGAGATGCTCGATGTCGTCAACGAGCAACTCACCGAGAAGAACGAGCAGCCGATTCACTTCGAGCACGACTGCCGCGAAGGCATCTGCGGCTCGTGCGGGATGATGATCAACGGCGTGGCGCACGGTCCGGCCGCCGGCACGGCCACGTGTCAGCTCCACATGCGGCACTTCAAGAGCGGCGATTCGATCCGCGTCGAGCCGTGGCGTGCCCGCGCGTTTCCGATCATCAAGGACCTGATCGTCGACCGCAGCCCGCTCGATCAGATCATCCAGGCAGGTGGCTACATCTCCGTCAACACCGGCAGCGCGATCGAAGCGAACGCGCTGCCGATTGCAAAGCCGGTGCAGGAGCGGGCCATGGATGCCGCCGAATGCATCCAGTGCGGTGCGTGTGTCGCGCAATGTCCGAACGGCGCCGCACAACTCTTCACCTCCGCCAAAGTCTCCCACCTCGGCCTTCTCCCGCAGGGCCAGCCCGAGCGCTACGAGCGCGTCATCCGCATGGTGGAGGTGATGGAGGAGCACTTCGGCAGTTGCACGATGTACGGCGAATGCGAAGCCGTCTGTCCGAAAGAGATCTCCATTGATTTCATCGCGCGCATGAATCGCGATTATCTGACTGCGAAGTTCCGGACTCGCAAGAGCGAGGCGTAGTTCACAAGTTGCAGGCAGACGGTTCACGCGGAGACGCGGAGTGCGCGGAGGTTTTCTCCGCATCTCCGCGTCTCCGCGTGAAACCAAAGAACGAAATTACTCGCTGATCCCCATCTGCGTCAGCATGAACGCCTGATCGGCCGCCGTCTCTCGTAGTGCGTCGTAGCGTCCGGACGATCCGCCGTGACCGGCGCCCATGTTCACCTTCAGCAGCAATGGATTCGTATCCGTTTTCATCTCGCGAAGCTTGGCCACGAACTTTGTTCCTTCCCAGTACGGCACCTGGCTGTCGTTGAGCGAGACTTTCACGAGCATCGCCGGATACGCCTTCGCCGCGACGTTGTCGTAGGGCGAGTATGTCTTGATGTAGTCGTACTCTTTCTTGATGTTCGGGTTGCCCCACTCGAGATTTTCGCTCGTCGTCAGCGGTAGCGAGGCGTCGAGCATCGTGTTGATGACATCGACGAACGGGACCTGGGCGACGACGGCTTTGAAGAGATCGGGACGCATGTTCGTGACGGCGCCCATCAACAAGCCACCGGCGCTTCCGCCTTGAATCACCAAGCGGTCGCTGGATGTGTACTTGTCCTTGATCAGATTCGAAGCGGCGTCGATGAAGTCGGTGAACGTGTTGCGTTTCACCATCATCCGGCCGCCTTCGCGCCACGGCTCGCCGAGCTCGCCGCCGCCGCGTATGTGCGCGATCGCGTAGATCACACCGCGGTCGAGGAGCGTCAGACGATTGGAGTTGAACGTAGGCCAGGAAGGCGAGCCGTACGAGCCGTAGGAGTAGAGCAGCATCGGACGTTTTCCGTCGCGCACAAGAGGTTTCTTGTAGACGAGCGAGACGGGCACGTTCGTTCCGTCCGCGGCGATCGCGTATACGCGCTCCGAGGCGAACTGCGACGCGTCGTAGTGCGGCACTTCGACGCGTTTCTTCAGTTCGCTCGTGTGCCTGGCCATGTCGTAGTCGAAGACAGAGCTCGGCGTGATGAGCGACTGGTAGCGATAGCGCAACGCCTTCGTCTCGAACTCAGGATTCGTGTCGAGAAAAACCGAGTAAACGGGCTCCGGGAATGTGATCGGCGTCGACTGTTTCGTCTTCAGATCGACCACGCGAATGGTCTGCGATCCTCCCTTCAACTCCGACAGCGCTAAGTAGTCTTTGAACAGATCGAAATCATCGAGCTTCACGTCGGCGCGCGCCGGGATCAGCTCTTTCCAGTTCTTCATCTGTGGATCGGAATCGGGCGCGGTCACTAGGCGGAAATTCTTCGCCTGATCGTTCGTGCGGATGTAGAAACGTTCGCCGCGATGATCGACAAAGTAGCGGTGATCGCTTTTGCGCGGAACGAGCACTTTCAACCCCTCACCGGGTGATCGCGAGGGAAGATAGCGGACCTCCGAAGTGGTCTTGCTGCCCGATTCGACGATGATGAAGGCCTTGTCGCGCGTGCGAAACGCGCCGATGTCGTAAAGCTCGTCGGGCTCGTGATAGACGAGATCGGTTCTCGATGTACCGAGAACGTGCCGGTAGAAACTGTCGGATCGTTTCGTGACATCGTCTTCGGTGACGTAGAAGATCGTTTTGTTGTCGGTGGCCCAAAGGACGGTGTCGACGCGCTCGATCTTCTCGGGAAGCAATGCGCCGGTTCGCAGATCCTTGATGACGAGGGTGTATTGGCGATAGCGGGTCGGTGGAGTAGGCGAGGAGGTTGCCGTCGTCGCTGACGCGATAGGATCCGAGCGAGAGAAACTTGAGACCCTTGGCCAGTTCGTTGAGATCGAGCGTGATCTCTTCGGGCGCATCGAGGTTCCCCTTCTTCCTCGCGTAGATCGGATACTGCTTTCCCTCCTCGGTGCGCGAATAGTAGTAGTACCCGCCGAGGCGATAGGGGACGTTGACATCGGTCTGCTTCACGTGACCGAGGAGCTCGTCGTAGAGCTTCGTCTGGAGGGGGATCGTATCGGCCGTCATCGCGGCGGTGTAGGCGTTCTCCGCTTCGAGATGCGCGATGACATCGGGGTTCTTCTTCTCGCGCAGCCAGAAGTAATTGTCGACCAGCGTGTCACCGTGAATTTTGGTGACGTGCGGCTTCTTCTCCGTCGCAGGCGGTTTCGGCGCGCTCGTCGCGGGCTGGGCATAAGCAATGTTCGACATGGTCAGCGTTGCCGCGGCGAGAAGGCTAACGCGGATTCGATGAATCGTGCGCATGCAGGTTCCCCTTTGGCGGGAGAGTATAGGGAAGATCGAAGTGGAGAGCGGCAGCGTGACCGCCGCTCTCCATTGTGGGCTTACTTCAGACGTTGCACGACGAAGCCGGCCATCGCCAACGCCGTGGCGAGGAGCAGCAGCATCATCGGAGAAATCGCTGGGATGTTCGAGGCCGGAATGACGGTGATGTTCGACGTGCTCGAGTTGTTACCCAGGGTCGGATCAGGACTCGTCGTCGACACGATCGCGGTATTTGATACCGGCCCCGGCGTCGACGGCAGTGTCACCGTAAGAGCGATCGATGCGGAGCCCAGGCTGGCGATAGAGCCGAGCGAACAGGTGACGGTCGTCGTACCGCTGCAGCTTCCCTGCGTCGGAACCGCGGAGACGAAGGTTGTGCCGGCGGGGATCGCGTCGGTGACGCTCACGTTCGCCGCCGCGGTCGGGCCGGCATTGCCGACGGCGATCGTGTAGGTCAGATTGTTGCCGGTACCGTACGGGCCGGGCGCCGGAGTCTTGACGACGCTAACGTCAGCGTTGCCGGGGGTGATGAGCGTGCCGGCAGTCGACGTGTTCGGCGTGGTCGGATCGGTCGACGTGGACGTAGCGTTCGCGGTGTTGTTGAGCGTACCGAGCGGAGCGCTGGCCGATACGGTGGCGATGATGGTGAACGTTACCGTCGTGCCTGAAGCCATCGTGGCCGGGTTGGTGCACGTGACGGTCCCGTTAGTGCCGCTGGTCGGATTAGTGCAATTGTACGGTGGACCCGTATTTTGGGTCGTGGAAACGAAGGTCGTGTTCGCCGGCAGCGCGTCCGTGATCGAGACGCCCGTCGCGATATTCGGTCCATTATTCGTGAGCGAGATGTTGTAGGTGACGTTCGTGCCCTGCGCGGCGGTAGCCGTAGCGGTCTTGCTGATGGAGAGGTCGGCTGTGAAGACGACGTTCGTGTTCGCCGTCTGACTGTTGTTACCGGGCGTGTTGTCGGTGGACGACGAGGAGACGTTGGCGGTGTTACTGACCGACGCAGGAGACGCCGGAGCATTCACATTCAACGTGAAGCCTGCCGATCCTGCGGCCATCGATCCAATCGAGCAGGTGACCGTACCCGTGCCGTTGACAGCCGGCGTTGTGCAACTCCACCCGCCAGGCGCGGTGACGGAGGAGAAGGTTGTTCCCGCCGGAACCGTATCCGTCAGCGTGGCGTTGATGGCCGGGTTCGGTCCGTTGTTCGTGACCGTGATCGTGTAGCTGATCACGGCGCCGGCGTTTGCCGTCGCAGGCCCGCTCTTGGTTACGGACATATCTGCCGGCGCGGCGATGATGTTGATGTTATTGAACGTGGTTCCGACGCCGCTCGCAGTACCCATGAAGCCATCAAGAGTGCCGGGTCCCGTCGGAATGACGACGTGCCCAGGGATAGCGGTGTTGTCGAGCGTGTCGATGCCGAGGTCACCGTCGAGTGATTGAGCGAGGCTGCCGGCCGCGCCGAAGACGAACGAGTCGGCCGCCGTGCCACCGCGGAGCGATTCGGTCGTTGTGAAGGCGCTCGTCGCTCCCGGGATGTTCCCGCTGTTCGCGCCGGCGATGTTCCAGGTCTGCGCGACGTTCGTGCCGATCAGCGTGTCATTTCCCGGTCCGCCGTCAAAGATGGTTGGGATGCCGGTCTGGCCGAGTGTGAAGAGATCGTCGCTGCTGCCGAGTTGAATGTCGACGTTCAGAAGCTGTGCGACCGGGACGAATCCGGTATCGCCGTCCATCGTCAATGTGATGGGGCTCGTGGCGAGCATGGAGCCGGTGTCCGCCGCGCCAGTGCCGATGAAGGTGGTCTTGTTCGCGACGGTCGTGGTCGTGGCCCAGATGAATGGCTGGAACCCGATGAGGCCGCTAACGTCGGTGCCGCTGGCCAGCCACGGATCGAAGGTGACGCTGCCACTCACCTCGGCGGCGACATTTGCGGCGATGTTGCTGCCCCAGTAATTCAACGTAGCGCTGATCGGCTGGCCAGCCAGATTGTTCAATCCGAAGCCGGTGTTGTTGCTGAAGTCGTTCTGTGTCATCGGGGCGGTGATCGCGCCGGCTGTGGCATCGATATGAACGCCGTCACCCGACCCGCCAGTGACAAACGTGCGGAAGATGCCGTTTGTGTTCGCACCGGCAGCGCTGAGCAAACCGGTGACGACATGAACGCCGCCACCTGCGCCGCTGCCGGTGATCACGTTGGTCTCGATGTGGGCGATCCCGTTCGACTGCACGAGAACACCGGTGTCGCAATTCGTGATTGTGTCGTCGATCAGCCGCACGGCCAGATTCCCAGTGAAGTTCGAGCCGGTAATCCACTGGTAACCGATGTTCGCACCACTGGCGGTATTGCCGCTGTATGTCACGGTTGTTGTGGCGCTGGAGTGAGATGTCACGCGAAACGCGCGCTCAATGTTGAGCGACGGACTGTTGCCCACGGCATCATTGAGGAAACTGTTGTTCGAGATGGCGATGTTGCTGCTGTGGGCGTGGCAGTTGTCCCAGATTCCCAGCGTCACCTGCGGATTTGCTGACTGCGCATTCAGGATGTGAGTAACGTTGCCGGTGATGTTCAGACCGTTGTAGACGGCTCCGCCGCTGGTATTGGACTGCATGACGACGGTGGAAGAGAAGTTCGCGCCGTTGCTGACGCCGTCGCCGGGAACTTGGAACGAGTTGTTCGAAATCGTTTGGTTCGTGCCGAAGCTGAAGTGCAGGCCGATGTTCTGCAGCGTGTCCGAGGGAGCCACGGTGGCATTGAGGTCCGTCGCGATGCGGATGAAGTTGTTCGTAATCGTCGTGTTGTTGTAGTCGCTCACGCCGACGGCGAACATGCCGATCGAGAGATCGAAGTCGAGAATGCGCAGGTTGGAGATCGTCCAACCCTGAGCTCCGCCGCCGGGAGCGAGCGATGCATCGAACACGAGGAAGCCTTCGAGATCGAGCGCCGGGAGATCGCCAGGTCCCTGGATGGTGGCGCTCCCAAGAGAGCTCGCTGTCAACGTGACATTGTTGATGCCCCGCGGTGCGCTGACTTCGTAATCATCGCCGTTGCCAGCGATGCCGTCGTTGCCGGCCGCCCAAGCGGCAGCGGCGAACGGTGCGGCGAAGTTGAACGTTCCGCTGAGGATGATCGTGTCGCCGTTCGCTGCCGCGTTCAACGCGTTCTGGATGCGCCGGTAGTCGTTGTTCGCGGCGTCGGTGTCCGGCCCCGAATTGATGGTTACGATGGATGCGGGGCGGGGACGAAAGGACATCGCCTTCGTCGTCAACGGTGTCGAACTGATTGTGGCCCGACCGATGCGGATCTCGCGTCCCTGCACGTCCGTGATGCGCTTTTGACCGAATGCCGCGTAGCCGGGAAGGAGCAGAGCGAGTGCGCACACGAGCAGTAGCTTGCGATTAACCATTGATGACTCCTCTTCTTCAAAATCGTTGCGGGAGAGCTGATAGTAGCAGCATTACGGCGTGCCGGGAGAAATGCTGCGCGCCGATTTGTTAGCATCCGCCCATGACCGCAATCGCAAACGACTCCTCCCTCCAGAACAAGCTCTTCATCAACGGCGAATTTGTCGACGCGCAATCGGGCGAGACGTTCGCTACGACCAATCCCGCCACCGAGGAAAAAATCACCGACATCGCGTCGGCGGGGGAGGCGGATGTCGATTCCGCGGTCCGCGCCGCGCGCGCGCAGATGGAGCCAGGCAGCGCCTGGCAGAAGATGAAGCCGCGCGACCGCGCCAAGATCCTCTGGCGCATCGCCGACATGCTCTCCTCGCGCGCCGGCGAGATCGGCCGCATCGAGACGATCGACAACGGCAAGCCGATCTTCGAGTCAGAGTTCGTCGATACGCCCGCTGCCGCCGAGTGCCTCTACTACTTCGCAGGATGGAGCGGGAAGGTGACCGGCGAGACGATTCCGATCGCCGACAACGCCTTCACGTACACGTTGCGCGAGCCGGTCGGCGTCGTCGGCGCGATCACTCCGTGGAACTTTCCGCTGATGCTGGCGGTGTGGAAGATCGCGCCGGCGCTGGCGTGCGGGAACACGGTCGTCATCAAGCCGGCATCGAACACGTCGCTCTCGCTCCTCAAGTTCGCGCAGTATGCGCAGGAGTGTGGCCTCCCGCCCGGTGTGCTGAATGTCGTGCCGGGACGCGGTTCCGTAGTCGGGAACGCGCTCGTCGATCATCCCGGTGTCGACGCCATCGCTTTCACCGGATCGACCGAGGTGGGGAAGGGGTTGATGGCGCGGGCGGCGAAGACGCTCAAGAAGATTTCGCTCGAGTTGGGCGGCAAGTCGCCCAACATCGTCTTCGCCGATGCCGATCTCGAAGCGGCGGCGCGAGGCGCGCTCAACGCGATTTTCTACGGCAAGGGCGAAGTCTGCGCCGCCGGTTCGCGCCTGCTCGTCGAAGAAGCGGCGCACGATGAGTTGATGGCGAAGATCACCGAGCGCGCGAACAAGATGGTGGCCGCTGATCCTCTCCACCCGAAAACCCGCCTCGGCGCGCTGGTTTCACGTGACCAGATGGAGACCGTGCTCTCCTACATCGAAGCGGGCAAGGCGGACGGCGCGAAGCTCGTCGCGGGCGGCGAGCGCACTGATATCGGCACCGGCAAGGGCTACTTCGTCAAGCCGACGATCTTCGATGATGTCGAAGTCGGTCATCGCATCGCGAAGGAAGAGATCTTCGGTCCGGTCCTGGCCACGATCCGCTTCAAGGACGCCGAGGATGCGGTGGCGAAAGGAAACGCGACGGTGTACGGATTGGCTGCCGCCGTCTGGACGCGCGACATTTCGAAGGCGCACAAGATCGCCAAATCGATCAAAGCGGGAACGGTCTGGATCAACAGCTACAACCTCTACGATCCCGCGCTGCCGTTCGGAGGATTCAAGGAGTCAGGCTTCGGCCGCGATCAGGGAAGGGATGCGCTGGAGAAGTACACGCAGACGAAGAGTGTATGGGTGAATTTGTAGGCCTGTAATCGGCCGGATCGTGAGGCTGGAGCTATACTTCCGGCGTGCTGTTTGAATGGGATCCCGCGAAGGAGCGGAGTAACCGCGCCCTTCACAGCGTTTCATTCATCGAGGCTGCATCGGTGTTCAGTGATCCGCTTCAATGGACCATCGAAGACCCTGATCATTCAATCGACGAGTCACGATATCTGACGACCGGGCTTTCCAGCAGCCGGCGGTTGATCATCGTCTCTCATACCTATCGTTCCCAACGCGTTCGCATCATCAGTGCGCGACGGACGACAAGCGCAGAACGACATGTCTACGAAGAAGGCGAATAGCAAAGAAGCAGTCGACGAAATGCGCCCGGAGTACGACCTTCGCGGGGGAGTGCGGGGGAAATTCTTTGCCGAGTTTCAGACGGGCACGAACATCGTGCTTCTCGATCCCGACGTAGCCAAGGAGTTTCGAGACTCCGAGGCTGTCAACCGGGCCCTTCGCCAGTTTCTGGACGAGCATCCATCGGCGAAGGCGCCCAAACGTCGCGCGGGCTAGCGCGCTTGGGGCTAGCTTCGCGGTCAAGTCGAAAGTCGAGAGCAGGGAAACGAAGACCGATCCGACGCGTCAGCCACCGCTGTGATGCGGCGCAAGTCGGTTCTGGCAATGAATCATGCAAGTTACCGTACTGATCGCACTGATCGCCTTCGTCTCCGGCGTCGTCGCTGCGTGGGTGCAGCATCGTTTTTCGCGACAGCTCGAATCGGTCAAGACGCTGACTCAATCGCCCAACGAAGCTTACGTGAGCCTCATCAAGGCAATATCAAGCCTCTCAATTGCCAGAAGAGCCGCTGATCGTGAGAGGGAAACCGAGTTCTTGATCATGCTCATTGAATCAAAGGCGCGAATCATCATGTACGGCGACCCGCCGGTCATCAACAGCGTGGCTCGGGCCACCAGCTATGCTTCTTTGAGCTCTCCAGACGCGGCGCAAGCGTTTGTCGAGATGATCATCGCCAAGCGCCGTCACGGCGGTGCTCCGGGAGGAGATCATGTGTCTCCTGAAGCCGTCGCACGGCTCCTTCTTGGCAGGGAAGATAAGAGCGGCAAGGAAGCGATATGGTTCCCTGCTCACGTCTAGCATTCGCCGTTCCGCCGGGCACCAACGAATCCAGGAACGCTCCCTGCTGTACAATCCGCAACTCGTTGAAGAGGAGACTTATGCGCAAGAACTTACTGATTCTTATTTCTCTCGCCGTGCTGTCGATCGGACTGCTCGGCTGTCCGCCGAAGGAAAACGGCGGAACCACCTCCGCGAGTGCGGCCGGCGGCGACATTCTCGTCGGTGAGTACGGCTCGATGACCGGATCGGAGGCTACCTTCGGGCAGTCCACACACAACGGCATCATGATGGCCGCCGATGAAATCAATGCTGCCGGCGGCATCAACGGACGCAAGATCAAAGTCCTCAGCGAGGACGATCAGTCCAAGTCGGAGGAGGCGGCCAATGCCGTCACCAAGCTGATCTCGCAGAACGGCGTCCTGGCCATCCTTGGAGAAGTGGCATCCTCCTCCTCCATCGCCGCGGCCCCGATCTGCCAGTCAAACAAGGTACCGATGATCAGCCCATCATCGACCAACGACGAGGTCACGAAGAAGGGCGACTATATCTTTCGCATTTGCTTCACCGACAGCTACCAGGGCGAATATGAGGCTGTCTTCGCTGATCAGTGGACTGCCACCAACGGCAAGCCGAAGAACGTGGCGATGCTCCTCGACGTCAAGAGCGATTACTCCCAGGGCCTGGGCAAGGTCTTCTCCGCCAAGTTCACCGCTCTGGGCGGCAAAATCGGGGGCACGCAGAGCTACGCGAAGGGGGACAGTGACTTCCGCTCGCAGCTCACCGCCATCAAAGCGACCAACCCCTCGATGATCTTCGTCCCCGGCTACTACACCGACATCGGTCAGATCGCCAACCAGGCCCGCGACCTCGGCATCACCTGCCCGCTTCTCGGCGGCGACGGCTGGGAGTCGCCGAAGTTGATCGAGATCGGCGGCAAGGCGCTGGAAGGCTGCTTCTACACCAACCACTACTTCTACGCCGATCCCGCGCCGGTCGTCGCCAACTTCGTGCAGAAGTACAAAGAGCGTTACGGACAGATCCCCGATGCGCTCGCAGCACTCGGCTACGACGACATGAAGACGCTGGCCGACGCGATGAAACGCGCCACAAAGCTCGATGGACCATCGCTCCGCGACGCCATCGCGGCGACGAAGGGCCTCACCGGCGTCACCGGCACGATCACGATCGGACCGGAGCGCAACGCCATGGGCAAGAAGCTCGTCATCGAAGAGATCAAGAACGGCCAGCTCACGCTCGCCGCGACGATCGATCCGGCCACGGGTGGCAAAGTGGAGATGAACACGGGCGCGGCACCGGCGGCGGCTCCAACCACAACGACAGGTGGGGCAGCGAAGCAGTAATTGAAGCGTCGGTTTCGACGCGAGTGCCGCTTATCGGGAGTCGGGAGTCGGAAAGTTTCCGGCTCCCGATCTCCCGAACTTACTCGCCAAAGCAGTAGTCGTGGCCTCGAAGCCCGGGCGCGCAAAGGCGAACCGTCTCTCCAACCCCCACAACCGACACCCCACACCCTTCCCCCGACACCAAACTTTATCTTTACAGGACACGATCCGGCGGATAGCGTTCGCCGGATCTTTTTTTGTAGCGAATGGAAGGCTTGACGTCTGCCGGATTTCGGTTACCGTCTCGCCGACACACCCGACACCCGACGAGCCCAGAGCGACCACTCAATGCAGGAGATCCTCCAGAATCTGCTGAACGGAATTGCCGTCGGCGCGATCTACGCGCTGATCGCCCTCGGCTACACGATGGTGTACGGCATCCTGAAACTCATCAACTTCGCTCACGGCGACGTCTTCATGCTCGGCGCCTTCGTCGGCTTCTACGCCGGCGGATACGCGGGACGGCACCTGCAAACGCAGGGCGGTGCGCTCGGCTGGGGATACGCAGGGCTGGTCATGCTCACCGCGATGGTCGTCTGCGGTCTGTTCGGATTTCTCAACGAGCGCATCGCCTATCGTCCGCTTCGCAACGCGCCACGCATCGCATCGCTCATCACCGCGATCGGCGTGTCGTTCCTGCTCGAGTACGGCGGGCAGTTCGTCTTCGGCGCCGATCCGAAATTCTTCCCCACGCTCGTCGAGAAGCACCTCATCACCTTCGGAGGCGTGACGACGACGAACTACCAGATGATCGTGCTGGTCGTCGCCGTCATCTTCATGGGGCTGCTGCAGTACATCATCTACGGCACGAAGTTCGGCCGGGCGATGCGCGCCGTCTCCTTCAACTTCGAGACCGCGTCGTTGATGGGAATCCCGACCGACCGCGTCATCTCGATGACGTTCGTGATCGGCTCGATGCTCGCCGCCGTGGCCGGAATCCTCTACGGACTCTCGTATCCGAAGATCGATCCGCTCATGGGCATCATGCCCGGACTGAAAGCGTTCATCGCCGCGGTCCTCGGCGGCATCGGCAACGTGCCCGGCGCGGTGATCGGCGGCCTGATCATCGGCATCATCGAGTCGTTCGTCGGCGGCAGTCACTTCTCGAACTACCGCGACGCCATCGCCTTCATCATCCTGATCGCGATTCTGCTGTTCCGCCCGTCCGGGTTGTTCGGGAAGTATCAGGCGGAGAAGGTCTGAGTGAGAAGCGGAATGTTGAATGTTGAATGTTGGATGTTGAGTGTTGAATGGGCGGCAACGTGCAAGTCTTCGCGACTCGCGGCCGGGATCATTCAACATTCACCATTCAACATTGAACATTCAACATTCTCTGCTGACTCTGTAAAACGCAGTGATCAGCCGGGAGAGAGCCAGTGACAAAGTCCCTCCCCTGGTGGCTCCGTGACGTCCTCCTCCTCTCCGGCTTCGTCGCGGTGCTGATCGGACTCTCGTACGGGCTGGAGGCGATTCCCATCGCCGGCATCGCCTACTACAACCGGATCCTCGTCATCATGGGGATCAACATCACGCTGGCGGTCTCACTCAACATCATCAACGGACACGCCGGCCAGTTCTCGCTCGGTCACGCCGGATTCATGGCCGTCGGTGCGTACTTCTCCGCCTATCTGACCTACTACCACTTTGCGCCGCGGCTCGACAAAATGCCGCCGGGCACGCAGCAGTGGATCATGCAGAACGTCTTTCTTGTGATCGCAGTGCTCGCTGGCGGACTTCTGGCGGCCCTCGCGGGATATCTGGTCGGCCTGCCATCGCTCCGCTTGCGCGGCGACTACCTCGCCATCGTCACGCTCGGATTCGGCGAGATCATCCGTGTTCTCATCCTCAACATCGACACGATCGGCGCGGCGCGCGGATTCAGCGGCATCCCGCAGTGGAGCAACTTCTTCTGGGTCTTCCTCGTCTGCGGACTGACGATTGTCATCTCGTGGCGGCTGGTGCAGTCGTCGGTTGGGCGTGCGTTCCTGGCTGTACGCGAGGATCAGATCGCCGCCGAGGCGATGGGTGTCGATACGACGAAATACAAAGTCAAGGCATTCGTCATCGGCTCGTTCCTGGCCGGTATCGCGGGCGGGCTCTACGCGCACTACATGATGTATCTCAACCCGCAGATGTTCATGTTCGTGAAGTCGTTCGAGGTCGTGGCCATGGTCGTTCTCGGCGGACTCGGATCGATCTCCGGCTCCGTCGTCGCTGCGGTCGTCCTCACATTCCTCCCCGAAGGATTGCGCCCGGTGAAGGACTACATGCCCGGCGGCCGCGATCCGCGCATGGTCATCTATTCGATCATGCTCATCGTGCTGATGCTGACGCGGCCGCAGGGATTGCTGGGTCGGCGCGAGTTGTGGCAGGTGTTCGGGCGAAAGAAGAAAGCGGATGTGACACCCGATCCTGAAAAGAACGAGAAGGGGAGCTCCGGCGGCGCGACGCCGATATCGTGATGGCAAACGGAAACGCTCTGCTCGACGCGCGCGACGTGACCATCCGCTTCGGTGGTCTGACGGCGGTGTCGCAGTTCAATCTCGCGATTCAGCCGCACGAGCTGGTCGGACTGATCGGTCCGAACGGCGCGGGCAAGACCACGGTCTTCAACATGCTCACGGGCGTGTACAAACCGACCGAAGGCGCGATCTTCGTCGGCGGCGTGTCGACGCGCGAGTTCAAGCCGTACCAGATCACCGCCCTCGGCGTCGCCCGCACGTTTCAGAACATCCGCCTCTTCAAAGAGCTGCCGGTGATCGACAACGTGAAGATCGGCGGACATATCCACTACAAATACTCGGGAACTTCGGCGGTCCTGAAGACGAATCGCTTTCATGACGCCGAGGAGATCGCCGATCGCGATGCGAGGGAGTTGCTGAAGATCTTCGGGCTCGAAAGACGCGCGGACTACTACGCGAAGAACCTTCCGTACGGCGATCAGCGCCGGCTGGAGATCGCGCGTGCGCTTGCAGCGCGGCCAAAACTGCTGCTGCTCGACGAGCCGGCCGCGGGACTCAACGACCGCGAGACGCGCGACCTGATGCAGACCATTCACGACATCCGCGATCGTTTCGACATCGCCATCCTGCTCATCGAGCACAACATGGAATTGGTGATGGGCATCTGCGAGCGGATCATCGTCCTCAGCTTCGGCAAGACGATTGCGCAGGGCGCACCGGACGCGATTCGCGCGAACCCGGTCGTGATCGAAGCGTACCTTGGGGAGCCAGCGGAGGCCGCCGGGATATGACCGCACTCCTCAGCGTTCACAATCTCGAAGTCACGTACGGCAACATTCCGGCGCTGCGCGGAATCGATCTCGAAGTGCGTAAGGGGGAAATCGTCACGCTCATCGGCGCGAATGGCGCGGGGAAGACGACGACGCTGCGCACGATCTCCGGCCTGCTCAAGCCGAAGGTCGGCGACGTGACGTACGACGGCCGCAGCATCACTGGAATCAAGCCGCACGTGATCACGGCGATGGGTGTGTCGCATGTACCGGAAGGGCGCGGGATCTTCGCCAACCTTACGGTGAACGACAACCTGGAGCTCGGCGCCTATCTGCGCAAAGACAAGATCAAGCAGTCGGAGTACGACCGGATCTTCACGCTCTTCCCGGTGCTGAAAGAACGGATCAAGCAGAGTGCGGGAACGCTGTCCGGCGGCGAGCAGCAGATGCTGGCCATCTCGCGCGCGCTGATGTCGAAGCCACAAGTTCTTCTTCTCGACGAGCCCTCCCTCGGCCTCGCTCCGCAGATGGTGCAGACGATCTTCCGCGTGATCAAAGAGATCAACGCGGAGGGCACGACGATCCTCCTCGTCGAACAGAACGCGCACATGGCCCTCGTCACCGCCAACCGCGGCTACGTGATGGAGACGGGCCGCATCGTGCTGACCGACGACACGAAAGCGCTGCTATCGAGCGATCGGATCAAGAAGGCGTATCTGGGCGGGTAGCGGCCCGATCGAGCCGGCCCTTCACGTGCGCGCATCGCACTTGCAGAGTCCTCCACGAGTACTGAGGAGGAATCATGTACGCATTACGAACGGCAGTGTTCGCTATGTTGTTGGCTGGCACTGTAAACGCCCAGCCAACGACCGATCTGAACCGGGCACAACAGGCCTTGGCCGCAGCGGACGCCGCAGGCGCGGCGGTCTTTGCAAAAACTCTCTACGACGACGCTGTTTACCGTGCGCGCTTCGCGCAGGAGAACTGGAATTCGTCGAAGCTCAACGTTCGAGGGCAGGCGCAGATGCGCGCGGTCGAGGCCACGGCTGCGGCGCAGGCGGCATCGGCCAAGGCGCGCTGGCTGAGCACGAACTCCGCGATCCATGGTCTCCAGAGCGACATCAGCCGGTTTGGCGGTACGTCGAACCTGACCCTGTTGCCCGAAGAGTCGCCGATGGTCGAGATCCATCGCGGTGCGACCACGAAGGAACATATCGCCGCGGCGCAGTTCGCGGTCGACCAGGCCAAAGTTGCGGGCGCGTTGGACACCGTGACGGACAACGACATCAAGATTGCAGAGGCGTACATCGACAGCGCGATGAGGGTCTCGCGCAACGCCAAAGAGAGCGATGCCGGCGACGATCTCGCTTATCGCGCGGAGATGATCGGACGGCGTGCGTTTTACCTGGCTCGGTACGCCCAATCGTTCAAGGTGCTCCCTGGGCTCCAGCTCGATCGAACACGGCTGGCGCAGCAGATGAGCGAGCGCCAGGCCGCCGCGGAGCGCGCGCAACGCGAAGAGGCAGAGCGCCGATCGTTTGCACTGCAGCAACAGCTGGCAGCCGAGCAGGCCAATCGACAGGCACAGTCGGCGGAGCTGGAGAGGCTTCGCGCGCAGATTGACGCGAATCGCCGTGCGGCGGAAGCGCAGATCGAGTCCGATCGGCAGGCTCGCCTTGCCACAGAGCACCAACTCGACGAGGCCTACAGCAAGTACGCCGCCTCCATCGCTACTTCCAGCCCCTCGGATGTCGATGCCATGCGGCGGCAGATCGAGGACCAGCAGCTCGCCCTTCGAGCCATTCAGGATCGTGAGCGCGCGAACGCCGAATCGATGCAGGCAGAGATCAGCCGTCTGAGGACAGACCTCACGGCGTCGCAGCAGGCAGCGAACCTTTCGCCGGAGGTTCTTTCGCAACGACAAGCCGACATTCTGGCGCGGCAGCAGCAGCTCGACCTGCTCCGTCAGTCGCTGGAGCGTGAAGCGGAGTCGCGAAAGCAGCTCGTGGAGCAGCAGCAACAGGCCGTGGCCGCAGCAGAGGCGCGGCGGCGTCAGACGGACGAGGAAGCAGCAAAATTGCGGCAGCAAGCCGAAGCAGCCACGCAGGAGGCCCAGGCCGCGCAGGCCGAGGCGCACGAGGCAAACGCACAGGCGCAGCGGGCAAACGCTGATGCTCAACAGGCTCAAATGGCCGCGCAACAGGCGCAGGCGGCGGCGCAGCAGACGCAAAGTCAACTTGACTCGGCGCGAAAGGAGCTCGCCGAGCGCGACGCCGAAGCGCGACGCCTGCGGATTCAGAACGAGCTCAATCGGATCGCGTCAACGCGCAACGATCCGCGTGGGATGATCGTTACCCTGAACGGCGGCATTCTTTTCGACACCGGCAAGACTGCACTCAAGCCAGGCGCGAAATCGACACTCAAGAAGATCGCAGCCCAGATCGCAACGGATCCATCGCTCAAGATCGCTGTCGAAGGTCATACGGACAACGTCGGCGGCAACGCGACGAATCAGGCGCTGTCCGAAAAACGCGCGGATGCCGTGCGCGACTATCTCATCTCGGCAGGCATCCCTGGGGATCACATCACCGCGAGCGGCAAAGGAGAAGACGCGCCGATCGTGACGAACAAGACCGCGGCGGGGAGACAGCAGAACCGAAGAGTGGAGTTGGTGATTACGCAGTAGGCGCCTTCGGCGCGTTGTCGGTTGTCAGTTGTCGGTTGGCAGTGACCCTCGGTTGATTGGGCCTTCAGGTATGACACCGCGCCGAAGGCGCAATCAACCGACAACCGATAACGCCCGCGCTCACCGACGGCACAGCCACAAACTTCCGCCTGGATTCTCGCGCGTCATCGGCATCAGCTCATCGAGCAGATCGCGCTGGAACTGCGCCAGCCAGGTGCCGAAGAGGACGATCTCGAACGAGTCGTTGAACTCGAGGAACGCGCGGAGGATGTAGTCCTCGTTCCATGCGCGGCCTTCGTAGACCCATTCCTTCGGATACTCGAACGGATAGAAGACATCGTGGAAGTGGATGTGGACGCCTGAGGCGAGGCAGGGGAGGATTTCGAAGAGGATGCGGTTGACGTCGCTGCCGGTTTTCGACACGTGGGTCGAATCGATGAAGAGAATGTCGTTCGCGGACAGCGTGTCGAACGTCGTGAGCACAACGTCCTGCAGGCGCGCACGGATGATTGTCACGCGATCGTGGTCGGCAGGGCGGAGAAGCGCGTCGAGCGTTGATGTGTCGGGATCGATGAAGGTGAAGGTCGTCGCGGGGAGCCAGCGATCGGCGGTGTCGAGCATCGCCGCGGAGGAGAAGCCGGAACCGACTTCGATCACGCGCCGCGGCTGAAGATGGCGCAGCATCGAGTAGAGAAAGATCGCGTCGGAGTAGGAGTAGGCCCAGTTCTCGAACCAGTAGCGTGACTCGGGCGATTGCAAGCGCGGGAAGGGAAGCTCGGTGTAGAACTTTGCGAGGTCGCGAATCAGGGCAATCTGATCGTCGGCGCGAAGATCGATGCCGGGCAACGACGCCGGCGGTGTCGCGAAAATCTCGGCCTCGCGGCTGCGCACTTCATCGATCGACGGGATCGGCGAGTAGAAGTGGCCCGGTGACATCCACGTCTTCCAGTGCGCGAGGTCGGCTCGCAACTGATCGCGCTCCGCTTCGAGCGTGACGATGTAGCGGTGAAGATCGCGAAGCCAGGGCAATCGCCGCGCGGCGCGTTTAAGGAGGCGGGACATCGATCCGCGGATTCTATGCGCCGGTTGGGGTCAGGTCGAAAGTGAAAGTGGCAAAATGAATGTTTGCAAAGAGGCGAACGTGGCTTGCCACTTTCACTTTCGACCTGACCCCAACCTAACCTTCGCGATTACGAGTCGTCCAAGCCTCAACGCGGACAGAGGAAGGCGAGCGGGAGTCAAACCACGACTCCCGACAACCGACTCCCGCAAAAGGAAAGGATCATCATGCGCCGACTCACCTTGCTCGCTCTCTTAACCGTGATCACATTGCCCCTCGCCGCGGGCTCACACTCCTCGCATCACAGCAGCTACTCGAGTCATGGCCTTTCGGTCTCGATCGACGACTGGGAGGATGTGCGCGACTGCAGCGCGCTCCACGTCCGCTACAACGAGCGCGACGTTCCGGTCATCGAAGAGAACGTCGCCGTCGGGAGCCTGCGCTCGCTCAAGGTGCGCGGCGATCGCAACGGCTCGATTCGCGTGCTTCCTTCGAACACTTCCAGTTTCGCGTTGAAAGCGTGCAAAGCATCTGCGCTCGGCAATGCCAACGACTTGCGCGTGAATCTCAATGGGAACGAAGTGAGCGCAGACCGCATCGAAACCGAAGGCCGTTCGATGATCTACTTTCTGGTCTTCGCGCCGCACAATGCCCAGCTCGATCTCGACGCCACCAACGGACCGATTGCGATCGACGGCGTCGACGGCGCGATCACTGCGCATGCGCTCAATGGTCCCATCGCGGTGAAAGCGTCGTCGGGCACGCTCGACATCCACACGGAGAACGGCCCGATCTCCTTCGCCGGCGATTCGGGAAACGTCAAGTTGCGCGCGAACAACGGACCGATCTCGGTGAAGCTGACGGGCGGCTCGTGGAGCGCGGGCAATCTCGATGCCTCGACGGAAAATGGTCCTCTCTCGCTTAAGCTCCCAAGCGGCTATCGCTCCGGCGTGCTCGTCGAGACGGATGGCAACTCGCCGGTGACCTGCCGCGCGGTTGGGTGCGCAGCGGCGAAGAAGGCGTACGCCAGCAGCGATGATGATGACGACTACGGTCCGCGCTGGCCGCGCCGCATCGAGCTCGGATCGGGCACGCGCGCCGTTTCGCTGTCGACGCACAACGGGCCAGTGGCGGTGAAGGAAGCGGATTAGATTCGCGGTTTCGCTGCGGGGGCTCAACGTAGGTCGGACTCTCCAGTCCGACCTCATATGCCAGTCGGAC
>JAXDGL010000026.1:0-69951 GCA_034665065.1 Thermoanaerobaculia bacterium
TCAATATTGCAGCATGATCTCCGTCTCCACACCCACAACAGAAATCAGACGATAGCAACTGCCGCGTACCGAAAATTTTCGAAAAAGAAGGAAACCCGATTCCTTCACAGCCTCTGAGCCGCCGAAGGACACGAAGTGCCGGAGGACGGTCGAAGGACCCCCTGATTCTGGGCGTTGATTTTCAGAAAACCTCGCCGAGAAGTAGGGGGTCCTTCGACCGTCCTTCGCCGCGATGTCCGCCGGTTGTCAGAGCAGCGTAGGGTCGCGGCTGCGGCGGCTCAGGATGACAGCGGTGATGATGACAGCGCGGTTGCAGCACGGTTGCAGCGTGATTACTCAGCGTGGCGTTCCTCAGGCTGTCAGCAACTTCCCTGGCCACGCCTCCTCAGCCTTGCGGATCCAGTGGCCGGTGCGGATCTCGGAGAGGCGTTCCGCCATCGTATCGAAGACGGTTGTGTGCAGATCGCCGCGATCGCGAAACTCCGAACGGCTGAGCGCTTCGATGCGGCCGTCCGCGTGGCGGACAAAGACGCGGTTGGCGTCGAGGATCGAGACGCCGAGGTCGTTCTCGAACTGGCGGAGGAGGCCGAACATCCGGTCGATCGAGCAGCCGGACGTCTCGCTTCGCTCATCGACCGCGAGCGCGAGAAAACTGCCGTAGAGCAGCTCGCGAGCGGACGTCACCGGAACGCCGTGGGCCGCCCACTCGTCGAGAAAGTGGTCGACGCGATCGAGAAGCTGCCGGCTCTTCGTCTCGTCGAGCGCAGGGGAAATGCCGAAGAGCCACGTGCGAGCGTGACCGTCGAGTTGATTGATGTCGATTCGTGGCACGATATGCTCCGATTTAGAAAGAGTGAAGAGTGAAGGGTGAAGAGTGAAAAACGTCAGAGTCGTTTCATTTCACTCTTCACCCTTCACTCTTCACACTTCATTCAACCATGAGCCTCGCAAGATTGATGCAACGTTTCAAAGGTGGCGTCTGTACAGACGACCGGCCGCCGCAACAGCAGGATCCGCTGCGCCTGGCGACGGCCGCTGTGCTGCTCGACATCGGCTACGCCGACGGCACGCTCTCGCGCGACGAGGATGAAGATCTTCTCGCGTATCTCAAGCGCTCGTTTTCACTCGACGATACGATGGCGCAGGAGCTGGTGAAGGCGGCCGACGAGATCCGAACGAAATCGATCGACCATTACGCGCTGACCAACTTCATCCGCACCACGGCACCGCTCAACGACCGCATCGAGATCGTGAAGACGATGTGGCGGATCGCCTACGCCGACGGCCGGCTGACCGACTACGAGAACTATCTCGTCCGCAAGCTCGCCGACCTCCTCGGGCTCGAGCATCACGTGATGATCGACGCGAAGGTGAGCGTGCTGCGCGAGCTGGGGATGGCGGTTACGTAGGGAGTGGGATGTCGGGGGTGGGGAGTCGGAGAATGATTCTTCCGACTTTCCCCGAGATCTGCTCAATATCTCCAGCGAAACAAATCCGTGTGGAGTCATCCTATCCGCTAGCGGAAACGGCTCGCCTTTTCTACGACACCCGGCTCCCGACTCCCGTCCGCACTACGTATAGACTCCGATCAATGATCGAAAAACATCACGCCGCCATCATCGGCGCCGGACCGATCGGGCTCGAGCTGGCGGTGGCCTTCAAACAGTTCGGCATCGACTACGTGCAGATCGACGCCGGACAGATCGGATCGACGATCGCCTGGTATCCGATCCAGATGCTCTTTCACTCCAGTTCCGATCGGCTCGGGCTGGCCGGTGTTCCGATCCAGACGACGACGCAGCAGAAGATCACGCGCGAGGAGTACCTCGCTTATCTCCGCTCGATCGTGATGCAGTTCGGATTGCAGATCCGATCGTACGAGCGGGTCACGCGCGCTGCGCGGCTTTCGAGCGGGAGCTTCGAGCTGGTGACGAGCGCGATCGATGGCGAGCATCGTTACGAAGTCGAGCAGGTGATCCTCGCCATCGGCGCATTTCACGCACCGCGGCTGTTGGAGATTCCCGGCGAAGAAATGCCTCATGTCAGTCACTACTTTCACGATCCGCACACATACTTTGGCAAGAAACTGCTGATCGTCGGCGGACGCAACTCGTCAGTCGAAGCCGCGGTCCGCTGTCAGCGTGCGGGCGCCGATGTCACGCTCAGCTACCGGCGTGACGACTTCGACCCGAAGGTGGTGAAGTTCTGGCTGCTGCCGGAAGTGCGCGCGCAAATCCGTGATGGTCTGATTCGCTATCTGCCGCGCACCACGCCGCTGCAGATCGGCAACGGAACGGCGCTTCTCGCGCCTACCGACGAGCGCGGCATCGCCATTACGGACGCGGCCCCGATGGAGATCGACGCGGACTTCGTACTTCTGCTCACCGGCTATCGGCAGGACCCAACGCTCTTCGATCAACTCGGCGTCGAGCTGCGCGGCGACGACCGCCAGCCGGTTTACGATCCGCAGACGATGGAGACGAACGTTCCGGGCGTCTTCGTCGCAGGAACGGCAGTGGCGGGAACGCCGCCGCGCAAAGTCACGGTGATCGTCGAGACTTGCCACGTCCACGTGCCGCGGATCGTTGCAGCCATTCAGGGAAGGCGCGTGGCCCTGCCCGACGGCGCGGTGGACGATTGATCGCGTACGTGTCGTTCATCGCAAACCGCTGTGATCATTCATCTCCACTCTTCCGCTAATCGTTGCGAGAATCGCCGGTAAACAACTGCGGTTGTAGCGAAAACATGAGACTTGGAATCGAAGGATTTGCCTACGCCGATCTATACGACGCGAAACGTCTGGAAGATCTCGCGCTGACGTTTGACCGGCACCTGGAAGCCGCCGACAGCGCGCTGTGTCAACGCTTCGAGTCGTATCGGATCGGAATGCAGAGCGGCATCGCCAGCGGAGGACTGTCGACGCCTGACGAGTCGGCGTTGCTGATCGCGGTGAGCAGGAGCCTGGGATCGTTTCTGCAGCAGCTCTTCCAGACGGATGCGTCGGCGATCGTTGCCCGCGCGCAACGCGACGGCGAAGTGGCTCGGTTCAAAAAAGAGTTCGTCGCTAAACGCGTGGCCAAGGTTCAGAGCAGCTCGGAGCACGACCACGGCGACGCGGCCGCCATCCTTATCCGAGCCATTGCCGGCGCGCAGCAAAGCGATCTCGAGCTGGCGCTTGCCATCACCGCGAATCGTCTGCTCGATTTCGAGCGGGAGTACCCACGCAGCGCGAAGGCCACGCTCACCCCCTCGCCGCAGACTCGCGCCGCCCTCGGGCAGTTGCGCGATGAGCTGCGCGCATCGGGCGCCTTCAACGACGCAATCGCCCATCGCGAATACGTCGAGTCGCCCGAGGCAATGGAGCGCGAGGCGTCGGCAGTGCATGCGCTGAGCGACCTTCTCGCCGAATGGATGGCCGCGGAGTGGAAGCGCGGACGCTTCGACGACTGGACCTCGTTCCGCCTGCCCAAGCCGGTCGTCTACGATCACCTCGTCGAGACGGAGCGCCTAACTGATCGAATTGATGAGAACAGCGTCGTCGGTCCGCACGATGAGTATCGGCGCCGCGACGGATTCAAGCTCACCGATCCCCGCATGACATCGCGCGAGATTACCGACGAGGCCTACTACTGCATCTACTGTCACGAACGAAAGAAGGACTCGTGCTCGACCGGCCTCTTCGAGAAAGACGAGAAGACGAAAGTCAATCCGCTCGGCGTTCCGCTGGCGGGTTGTCCGCTCAACGAGCGCATCGGCGAGATGAACGCGCTGCGCAAGGATGGCGACTCGATCGCCGCCCTGGCCATCGTCATGATCGACAATCCGATGTGCCCCGGCACCGGCCATCGCATCTGCAACGACTGCATGAAGTCGTGCATTTTCCAGAAACAGGATCCGGTCAACATCCCGCAGATCGAAACCGGGGCGCTGACCGACGTGCTCTGGCTGCCGTGGGGCTTCGAGATCTATTCGCTGCTCACGCGCTGGAATCCCTTGCACGTTCGCCGTCCGATGGCGCTGCCCTACAACGGCAAGAACGTTCTCATCGTTGGATTGGGACCGGCCGGCTACACGCTGGCGCACTATCTCGCCAACGAAGGATTCGGCGTCGTTGCCATCGACGCGCTGAAAATCGAACCGATCGATGCCGGGTGGCTGCGCGAGCCAATCCGCGACGCGCGAAAAATCCTTTGGGAAGAATTGGACGAGCGCATTCTGGCCGGCTTCGGCGGCGTGTCGGAGTACGGCATCACCGTCCGCTGGGACAAGAACTTCCTGAAGGTCATCCGCATCGCCCTCGAGCGCAAGAACAACATCCGCGTCTATGGCGGTGTTCGTTTCGGCGGCACGCTAACGATCGACGACGCCTTCTCCACGCTCGGCTTCGATCACATCGCCATCGCTGCCGGCGCCGGAACGCCGACGTTAGTAAGAATGAAGAACAACCTCATTCGCGGAATCCGCAAAGCGAGCGATTTCCTGATGGCGCTGCAGCTCACCGGCGCGGGCAAACAGTCGGCGACGGCGAATCTGCAGGTGCGCCTGCCGGCACTCGTGATCGGCGGTGGCCTGACGGCGATCGACACGGCGACGGAGCTCTTCGCCTACTACCCGCTGCAGGTCGAGAAAATCGTGACTCGCTACGAAACACTTTCGTCCGAGCTCGGCGAAGTGGCGGTGCGCGGCGGTTACGACGAGGAAGAGCTGCTCATCCTCGATGAGTTTCTCGATCACGGCCGCGCCATCCGCGCGGAGCGCAAACGTGCGGCTTCTATCGGCGAGAAGCCCGATTTCATTCCGCTCGTTCGCTCCTGGGGCGGCGTGACGATCGCCTATCGCAAATCGATCTCCGATGCGCCGGCGTATCGACTCAATCACGAAGAAGTGATCAAGGCGTTCGAAGAGGGGATCGCCTACGCCGAGAGCCTCTCGCCGATCGAAGCGGTCGCCGATGAGCGCGGCCACGTGAAGTCGCTCCTCTTCGAGAAGCAGATCGTCGAAGACGGACGCTGGAAAGACTCCGGGACGATCATCGAGCTCCCTGCGCGGAGCGTGATGGTCGCCGCGGGAACGAGCCCGAATGTCATCTACGAGAAGGAACATCCGAATACATTCCGGCTCGACAAGTATGGACAGTTCTTCCAGAGCTTCGCCGTCTCGTCGAATGACGCCGGTCCGGAGCTGATCGAAGTCGACGGCAATCGCGACACGGGCTTCTTCACGTCGTATCAGCATCCGTCAGCACACGAGAAATTGATCTCGTTCTACGGCGACAACCATCCCCGCTACGCCGGCAACGTCGTCAAGGCCATGGCCTCGGCGAAGGATGGTTATCCGCACGTCGTCCAGCTTTTCTCGCGCGAACTGATGCAGCTCGATCGCTCGCCCGAGGCGCAACGCGCGCGTGACGCGAAGTGGAGTCAGCTCCTTCAAACACTCGACGACGGACTTCTCGCTGTCGTCGCACAGGTCAATCGCCTCACGCCGACGATCGTCGAGGTCGTCGTCCGCGCGCCATTCGCGGCGCAACATTTCGAGCCCGGACAGTTTTTCCGTCTGCAGAACTTCGAGGCCAACGCACCGATGATCGACGGAACGCGCCTGACGATGGAAGGAATCGCGCTGACTGGCGCGTGGACCGATCCGGAGCGCGGGCTGCTCTCGCTCATCGTCCTGGAGTTAGGCGGATCGTCGCGCCTCGTCGCGCAATTGAAAGTGGGCGAGCCTGTCGTCGTGATGGGACCGACCGGCGCACCGACCGAGATGGCCCACAACGAGACCGTCCTCCTCGCCGGCGGTGGCCTCGGCAACGCCGTGCTCTTCTCGATTGCGCGCGCGTTCAAACTGAACGGCTGCAAGGTCGTCTACTTCGCCGGCTACAAGAAGAAGGACGACGTCTTCAAGCGCGATGAGATCGAGGCCGGCACCGATCAGGTGATCTGGTCGGTCGACGCAGGCGATCCGATCGAGCCGCGCCGTCCGCAGGACCGCGGCTTCACCGGCAACATCGTGCAGTCGATGCTTACGTACGCGCAGACCTCGCCGGAATTCGATTTACACAATGTGCAGCGCCTGATCGCCATCGGCTCGGACGGCATGATGCGCGCGGTGAAAGACGCACGCCACGGCGTTCTAGCGCCGTATCTCAATGCCGATCACGTCGGCATCGGCTCGATCAACTCGCCGATGCAGTGCATGATGAAACAGGTCTGCGCGCAATGCCTCCAGCGTCACGTCGATCCGATCAGCGGCAAGGAGTCGTTCGTCTTCTCCTGCTTCAATCAGGACCAGCCGCTCGACAGCGTCGACTTCACGAATCTGCGCGCGCGCCTGCGGCAAAACACGGTCGTGGAGAAGATGACGAACTTGTGGCTGACACGGTTGCTTGCGAAAGGCGCAACATCGTCCGCCGAGGTACCATTAAGGGCGTCATGAAACA
Organism: Thermoanaerobaculia bacterium; assembly: GCA_034665065.1. Lineage (GTDB taxonomy): Bacteria > Acidobacteriota > Thermoanaerobaculia > Gp7-AA8 > Gp7-AA8 > JADGNZ01. The sequence goes on from JAXDGL010000026.1 coordinate 6,440, forward strand.
GTTGCCCGCAGAGACGGAGGAAGTAGTCGAGCTGACACCGGAACAGGAAGGCGCCCTTGAAGAATCGATTGCACAGATCGCGCGGGGCGAATTCGTAACGGCTAAAGAGCTGTTCGACGAGTTGCGTGCGATACGAGAGCGCTATGAACAAGGACGCCATCGAAGTCGAAGACACCTTTGACCTCTCGCCCGAGGAAGAGGCTGATCTGGAAGCAGCGATTGCGGAAGCGGATGCCGGTTTGCTAACACCTTGGGAGGAAGTGCTTCGGAAGATGCGCGAAACGAGTGGGGAACCATCGGAGACGTCATGAGACAACCGATTGAGACGGAAGAAGAAGTGGATGAAAGTCCCGAAGAACTTGTGGAACTGAATGCTGCCATTGAAGAGGGAGAACGCGGCGAGGGAATGGACGGTTTCGAGTTCCTCAAACAGCTCCGTGAAGGAACGTGGCGCGACTGATTGTTCCAATACGATTCTCAATTTACAATAGCGGAAATACGCTCATGGCAGAAATCAAGTCAGGTACATCGTGGGTCGTGATCATCGTCTCGCTGATCGCCGCTCCGCTGCTCGTGTATATCGGCGAAAGAACCTTCGACCGATATCAGCAGAAAGCATCCGGATCGGGAGGACCAGGACAGAGCGAGACTGGAACCACCACCAATAAGAACGTAGATACGAAAACACCATGCGCGGTTCACGGAATGGTGTTCAACAGCGACAATAACTCAGGCTTGGCTAACGTTGACATCGGTATTCGTCCCGCGGTTGGCTCCAAGGAAACAATGGCATCGACCGATAATACTGGGCACTTTTCTTTTCCGTGCAACACTCTCCCGGCCGAAGCATTTCAGTTCTCCGTATATGCAACGTTACCCGCGTGGCGCGGCCAAGAAATCGAGGCCAAAGAAACCATCCGATCAACTGGCCATGATGCGCTCAACATCTACGTCTCCTTGAAGGACATCGCGAGGATTCTTCGCAACTCATCTCGGAGTTAGGTCAGCGGCACGCAGCTCTAGGAGCCGTTGGATTCTCTCTCCAGCCCAACCGCTCTTTAAGCGCTCGGCACTGACGAGATCGCGATCTTGAATCCGTCCGGGTCCTTCACGCGAAACACCCGCGCGCCCCACGGCATATCCGTCGGCTCCAGCTCCAGCGATCCGCCGCGTGCCTTGATCTGGTTCGCCAGCTCGTCGATGTTCTGATCTGTCGTGATGCGCAGCGAGAATCCTTCGCCTTTGGGGCGGTCCCACCCTTTGGCTCCGTCATCCTGACCGAGGAGGATCTGCACGTCGCCGGCGCTCAACGACACCGCGACCAACTTCCCGTCGCGCTCATGTTTTCGGCCGACCGCGAAGCCGACGACATCCTGATACCAGGCCAGGCTTTTCTGCAGATCGTTGACCGTCAGCGAAGCGGAAAGAGTGCGGCCAAGAAACGCGGACTGCGTAGTGCTCATCGATTCTCCTGATCAACCCTTGTACTTTGTCAGCGCGTGCTGCAACAGCCCAACCGACGTGCGCAAATCGTTTTCATTGAGCACATACGCGATCCGGATCTCGCGCTTGCCGAGATCGGAGGCATAGAAGCCGCTGGCTGGCGAGACCATCACGGTCTTTCCCTCGTGCTCGAAGTCGGTCAGCAACCACACCGCGAAGTCCTCGGCATCATCGACCGGAAGCCGCGGTACGCAATAGAACGCCCCTTCCGGCTTCTCCAGTTCGACTCCGGGAATGGCGTGAAGTCCTTCGTAAAGCACGTCGCGCCGTCGTTGGTACTCATCGACGATTCCGCGCGTGTAGTCGTCGCCCAAGCCTTGTGCACCGACGGCGATGAACTGCGCCAGTCCCGGCGGCGATAAACGCCCCTGCGCCATGCGCAGACACGCATCGTAGATCTCCGGATTTCGTGTCACGAGCGCGCCGAGGCGGATGCCGCAGGCGCTGTAGCGTTTGGAAAGACTGTCGACGACGACCACGAACTCCGCGGCATCGCGTAGCTCGAGTGCGCTGATCGCCTTCCTTCCGTCATAGACGAATTCGCGATACACCTCGTCGGAGATCAGGAAGAGGCCATGATCGCGGCAGAAGGAGGCCAGCATCTCCAGCTCGTCGCGCGTATAGACCGTTCCGGTCGGATTGTTCGGATTGCAGACGATGACGATGCGCGTCCGCGGCGTAAGCGCGCGCTCGAACACATCGCGCGACGGTAGATGAAATCCGTCCCGTCCGCGGCTCGTGACCGGCACAATGTTGAGGCCTGCCATCGTCGTGAAGGCGCGGTAGTTCGCGTAGAAGGGCTCGATCACCAAGACGTCGTCGCCGTCATTGGCGCAGGCCAGAAAGGCGAAGAGGATTGCCTCGCTGCCACCCGTCGTCGCCAGGATGTTGCGCGTATCGATCGGAAGGCCGAGCCGGTTCTGGTAGTAGTGACGGAGGGAATCGAGGAACGCAGGCGTCCCGGTCGACGGCGAGTACTCGAGAACTTTGTCCTCGATCTGTTTGAGCCGCTCCAGCATGCAGGCCGGCGTCTCGATATCGGGCTGGCCGATGTTGAGGTGATAGACCTTCGTGCCCCGCGATTTCGCCAGCTCGGCCAGCGGCGCGAGTTTGCGGATCGGCGACGCAGGCATCTCCGCGCCGCGCCGGGAGACCGCGAAGGTGCGCAATGTCTCGTCTTGAACGACAGTCATGGCGGCGTTCAACTGCGAACGATATGCCGTAAATTGCGTCATTGGCCGGTTCCCAATAGCACCTGCGCGGCTCCGGCGCCCCGCAACCCAAAAATCGCGAATGGAATCACCTCAGCGCCTCCGCCGTTTCGCGACTGCATGAAACGACTTGCCTTTGCGCTTCTCGTGCTCTCAATCACGTCAGCCACGTTCGCGGCCGACGAGCCTTCCCAACCGGCCGAGAAGCCGGCCCCCGCCCTCGGCGCACGCGCCGACAAAATGATCAAAGACGCGCTCCCCATCTGCGCGGACGACATGAAAGAGTCGCGGGTCGCGTTGACGCACGCACTTCCCAACAACATGGTCGGCGCGGTCGTCCGTCTGGAAAGCAAACATTCCGCGTGTCAGGGTCAGTGGGTGGCCATCCTCTCGAACGAAGGTGGCTTCTTCATGGGCACGCCCTGGTTTCTCGACGACACCGAAGGAACGCTCGAAGCGCGGCTGCGCAGCTTCACGATGCAATACATGAAACAGGTCTTCGAGCCGGTCATCGATCACACCAAAACGCGCGAAGGGCTTTATCGCGTATCGCTTTACCAGGCCGTCGAAGGCGGCGGAAAGATGCCGCTTGAAGGGGAGATCGATCCCGCCGGCAGCGTGCTTTTTCTCGGCCACTTCGTTCCCCTGGCCACCGACTTTCGCACCTCACGGCTGAAGGCTTTCGAAAAATACCTGAATCTTTCTCCGACCACCGGCTCGGCAAAGCCCGATGTCACCGTCGTCGAGTTTTCGGACTTCGAATGTCCGTCCTGCCAGCACGCTGCGGGCTATATGAAACCGATTCTGGCTGCGCACAGCGACCGGGTCCGCTACATCCGCTACGACACGCCGCTCGTCACGATTCACCCGTGGGCGCTTGGTGCCGCAATTGCCGGCCGCGCAGTCTGGCATCAGAAGCCCGAGCTTTTCTGGAAGTTCAAAGAGCAGGTTTACGACAACCAGGAAAAGCTCTCCGCCTTCACGATCGACGAGTTCACGCGCGGGTTCGCGTCCGATCACGAGCTCGATATGAAAAAGTACGACGCTGAGGTGGCCTCGCCGGAGCTCCGGACTGAGCTCATCAACGGTGCCGGCAACGCATTCACCAATGACGTGCGCGCCACACCGACCTACCTCGTCAACGGCGCATTCGTCGATGCGGGAGTGGACGGCAAGGGACTCGAAGACTACGTGAACAAACTGCTGAAGAAGTAATCGCGAGTCGGGTCCATCACGCATGGGTTCAGAAGCGAAAGCGGAGATTGACCAGCTCGCGGAGTCTTTCTTCGGACTCTTCTCCAATCGCGGCGGCATCACTCCCGATCTCGAAAGGATTTTCGAGCTTTTCGTGCCGCAGGGCGTGATCGCAAAATGCACGAGCAGCGATCCGGAGATCTCCACGCTCCGGGAATTCATTACTCCGCGTCAAGACCTTCTTACGAATGGCGCTCTTACGGAATTCTCGGAAGCAGAGACTGCGGAGCGCACGCAGATCTTCGGCAATATCGCGACGCGTGTGAGCACATACCAAAAGAGAGGTGTTCTTGACGGAACACCATTCACTGCGCGCGGAATGAAGAGTTTTCAATTCGTGAAAACGTCACAGGGCTGGCGCATTTTGTCGGTGAACTGGGATGATGAGCGAGAAGGGTTTTCAATTCACGACTTGTTGTAGTCCGCTGTCATCCTGAGCCGCCGGAGCCGCGCCATCGCGCAGTCAAATCGATTGGCAGGTCAGCGGCAAAGGACGGTCGAAGGACCCCGCCCATATGACCGGTTGTTTCACTGAACAATCGGCACAATTCAAGGGGTCCGTCGACCGTCCTCCGCCGCCGGTTCCCTGACAGTCGTTTGAATTGTGGTATGGCGGCGGCTGCGGCGGCTCAGGATGACAGCCGGACTAAACCGAACCCCCTAAACCGCGCGCCAGACGAAATCGAGAAAGTGCTTCAGGATTCGGCCCGTCAATCCCCAGATCTCGTGCCGCTCGTAGCGATAGTAGTAGGCCGGGTATCGCTTGCTGCGGAAGGACACATAACGCACGTCCGGCTGTTGTGGCGATAGCAACGCTTCAATGGGCACCTCGAACACTTCATCAACCTCTGCGGCTTGCAGCACATAGTCGATGCGCTGATCGATGACGCCGGCGAACGGCGCGACGAGAAAGCCACTATGCGTGACGAGATCGTCGAGGCGGCCGATCACTTCTACGCGCTCAGCGGCGATGCCCACTTCTTCGTGCGCTTCGCGGACCGCCGCTGTATGCAACGCTTCGCCTGCATGTACGCCACCGCCCGGAAACGAGATCTGTCCACTATGCGCAGCGAGATTGGCCGAGCGAAGAGAGAAGAGAATGCTCCAGCCGTGATCGGTGGGTACGAGCGGAATCAATACCGCGGCACGTTTCAAATGCGGAGCCTCGATCTCGATGGCCGGGCGCGCAGCGAGGATTTTGCGCAGACGATTGAGGCCGGCGGCGTCAAAACGCGGGTGGAGGCGATCGAGCTGGAGATCAGACATCAGCGGACGCCTTCGCCATAATGCATTATCCCCGCGGCGGAGAGTCGGAGATCGCCCGCGCAAACTCCGCGAACGGTTCCGGCATGACCATCGGAATCCCTTCCATCGCGTGGTAAAGCCGCAGTCTCCCCCGACGATCCGGCAATGACACCTCGGCCTCGTCGCCGGGCCGCAGATCACGAGGCAATTCCACCCAACGATCGTCGATGACTGTGCCACGGTCATCGAACGTGAGCATCATCAGGCGATATCCAGGCTGGCCGTAACTTCGCGTCTGCAATGTGAAATCGCCCGTGTTCCGTAGGGCGATCTTGTTGTCGCCCAAACTTGCTTCGAGCTTGGGAAAGAGCGGAATCGCGCGCGTTACGGCGCTACGCGTCTCACGTGACGCGTCGGAAAGCGCGTTCAGATATCCCTTTACCGTTAGATCCATCGATGCATTCTCGCGAAGCCATGCTGCCTGTGCCCGCGAAGGATCGGGAATGTCGCGCACGAAGAACTCTGCCAGCGTCGCCACTTCGGAATCGCCAAACGGAATCTTGACGACGCAATCGTCCGGAAACTCAGCGAACTGTGCGTAGTCGCTGACCGCGACCGGCTTGCCTGCCTCGAACGCACGCACGAGCGTGCCGGATGTCTCCCCGGCGCTCGGATAGCGCAGATTCACGAGACGGTCGACGGCAGAAAAGTATGCTGCAAATGCATCATCAGAAATATAACCGGTAAATGTAATGCCATCGCCGCGAAACGCATCGACATCGACGTTCGGCGCCGGCTCGCCGACGACGAGAAGCCGCAGATGTGGCGCCCGCGTCCGCGCCTGCGCAAAGGCGTCGAGCACGACATCGGCACGTTTCGCCGACGTGAGAAAACCGAACAGGCCGATAACGCAATCGTCGTCGGTAAAACCGTGCTTCGCGCGAATCGTGTCCCGCTGACCGCGCGCCGCCGGCTGCGGCTCGAACGGATGCGGCACGACGTGAATCGGTGTCGTCACGCCGAACGACCGCAAGCGATCGGCGGCGTAGTGATTGTGCACGATAACCGCGCGCGATCGATTAGCGACATCGACGGACGCCGGCATCAGAAAGTTGCCCATCTCGCTGTGCAGTCCCGCGGCGCGCCCGCGCGCCCACGCTGCGCCAGCCTCGCCATGATTCGCAGCGAGCGCCGCGACATACCCATCGACATCGCCGCGCGCCAGCGTCATCTCGACGATGAGGTGATGTAGCACGAGGTCATGCAGCACGATCACGCCGGGCGTGCGCATCGCTTCTTCGTAGATCCAGGCGTGATGTGGGTTGTTGCCGAGGAAGTACAGGGATGAGGGACGAGGGACGAGGGACGAGGGATCGTCGATCGCTTGCAGATCGACATGTTTCGCGAGCTCAGGGATGAGCATCGAGGCGTAGTGCGCTACCCCCGTTCGACTCGGCGGCAACGGTGAGAAGAGCGTGACGCGAAGCCGCTCTCCCTCGTCCCTCGTCCCTGATTCATCCCCTCGTCCCTGCATCACTAGTCCGCCACCGTTCGTGCCCGCTGCGCCAGATATGCCTCGACGAACCCATCGAGATCGCCATCCATCACCCGCTGCACGTCGCCCACTTCGTATCCCGTGCGCAGGTCCTTGATCATCTGATACGGCTGCATCACATACGAACGAATCTGCGAGCCGAAGGCGATGCCCTTCTTCTCCCCTTCCAGTTTCTCCTGCGCTTCCTGCCGTTTCTCCACTTCGAGCTGATAGAGCCGCGAGCGGAGAAGCTTCATGGCCACGTCGCGATTCTTGTGCTGGCTCCGCTCGTTCTGACACGTCACGACGATGTTGGTCGGAAGGTGCGTGATGCGCACCGCGGAGTCGGTGACGTTGACGTGCTGCCCACCGGCGCCGCTCGATCGATACGTATCGACGCGCAGATCCTTGTCGTTGATCTCGATCTCGATCTCTTCGTCGATGTCAGGATAGACATAGACCGACGCGAATGACGTATGCCGCCGCTTGGCTGCGTCGAACGGCGAGATGCGCACGAGCCGATGCACGCCGTGCTCCGACTTCATGTAGCCGTACGCATAGTCGCCGCGGATCATCACCGTCGCGCTCTTGAGCCCCGCTTCTTCGCCCGATTGATAGTCGACGATGTCGGCCGACCACCCTTTGCGCTCGGCGTAACGAAGATACATCCGCAGCAGCATCTCCGCCCAATCCTGCGACTCGGTTCCGCCGGCGCCGGGATGAATTGCCAGGATGACGTCGCGCTCATCATGCTCCCCCGACAATTTCATCGTCATCTCGATCACCGTCACCTCGGCATCGAGCTGCGTCACGAGCTCTTCGATGTCGGCGTCAACCGACTCTCCCTCGCGCTGCAGTTCGAGCAGGACATCCAACTCCTGCTCCTTGCTGGTGATGGATTGATCGGCGTTGATGCGCTTCTCGACGCGGGCGCGCTTGCGGCCTACGTCCTGCGCAGTCTCGGGTTTGTCCCAGAAACCGGGAGCAGACATTTCGCGCTCGATTTCGTCGAGCGTCTTGCGGGCGGAATCGGGGTCAAAGATAGCTCCGGACCGATTGCAGACGGTCTTTGAGATCGGAGATTTTTCTGAGGGTATCGTCTTTCATGCGATGCGTAGGGTAATCGATCTATTGTGTGAGTAGAACCGTTTCACGCGGAGATGCGGAGGAAAACCAGCTCCGCGTCCTCCGCGTCTCCGCGTGAAACGGTTTTTGTTTTTTCATCCACGCGCCCGGAGGCGCACCATGCCCGCGATCACCATCATCATCGCCACCCACGCAAACCAATCGCCGTAGTGCACGTACGGCGTGACCGACGTCCGCGGCTGAAAATCGGCGTAGATGATTCCCTGTTTCCCCATCTCCAGTTGCTTCACGATCTGACCGGTCGGATCGATCACCGCGGAGATTCCGGTCGTGCCTGCGCGCAAGAGATAGCGATCGTTTTCGATCGCGCGCAGTCGCGCCTGATTCAGATGCTGGCGCGGCGCGGACGTTCCGTCGTACCAGGCGTCGTTCGTGATCGTGACCAGCACGTTCGCGCCGTGCACGGTCTGCATCCGCGGGATCTGCGGGAAGACGACCTCGTAGCAGATGGCTGGCCCGTAGCGAAACTTGCCGTCGAGCGGCGTGTCCTTCGTTCCGAACTCGAACTGCCCGACGGCGTGAACGAGCTTGTGAGCGAAGAAGAGCATTTTCCGCAGCGGCACGTACTCGCCGAAGGGCACGAGGCGGATCTTGTCGTAGTGACCGATCGTCCGCCCCCCGCTGACGAGAAACGCCGCGTTCCAGAGTTTGTCCGGCTGCGCAGCGTCTTCGGCAACGGAGCCGAGGATGATGTCGACTCCGTGAGCGCGCGAGACATCCTCGATGGCGTGTTGATAGAAATCGGTCGTCGCGTACGAAAGGGGCACCGTCGACTCCGGCCAGATCACGACGTTCACACCATGCGATGTCGCCTCGTCGGTCATCGCCATCATGCGGCGGTAGATCAGCACGATGTTGTCGTTGTCCCAGCGCATCTCCTGCGAGATGTTCGGCTGCAGCAGCCCCGCACGTGCGACCGGTGCGGGCGTCGGGCGGCCGATGACCTTCTCCGCGACGTAGCCGGTCGTCCACCAGACGAACATGATGATGGCGACGGCGGCGATGGCGAAGATTGGGGTGTGTTTCGTTGGGGAGTGCGGAGTCGGGGGTGTGGGGTGGGAGCTAGCGGCGGCTTCATTTGCAGCTGCTTTGTTTGCCTCTGCTCCCACTCCCCACTCCCCACCCCCCACCCCCCTCGTCACCAACCACGCGAGAAGCGTGCACGGCAACAGAATCAGCACGCCCAGCGCATAAGGGCCAGCTACACGATCGAACTGCACGAGCGGTGTGTAGTCGACGATCGATGCGGCGATGAGACTCCAGGGGAAGCCGCTGAAGAGATAGGTTCGGATGTACTCGACGACCGCCCACGCAATCGGCACGAAGAGCCATCGTCGAAATCTGATACTCGGTGCGATGCGATGAAAGAGCACGGCGAATAGCCCGCCATACATGCCGAGGTAGGCGCACATCGCCACGAATATGAGGAGGCCGGTGATGTAAGGCAATCCGCCGTAATGCGACATCACGCGGATCACCCACGGCACCATCAGCAGCCAGGCCACTCCCTGCGACAGCCAGCCGATCACGAACGCGCCTTTGTAACTCTCCACGCGCGTCAGCGCCACGAAAAGCGGCAGCAACGCGATGAAGATCAGCCATCCCGCATCGACGTTCGGAAACGACCAGGCGAAGAGAACGCCGGAGATGATGGCGAGGGCTACGTTGATTGCAGTGCGCAAGGCGGGCGAAGGATAAACGAGTTGAGGGGTTGTTCTAGCGAAGTTGTAGAGGTTCCGCGGGCGTAACCCCGGAGGAATCGGTTTCGAATCAGGTATCGTTCTGAGCCGCCGGCGGAAAGCTCGCCCGCCCCGGAGTATCATTGAGTCGAGGCGAAATGTGATGACGATCGACGTTGATGCAGTCTACGAGAACGGCATCCTCACGCTCAAACATCCCGTGGACTTACCAGAGAACGCCGAAGTGCACGTGACTATTCAAACCGCCGCCGAGGCAAAAACTCCGCTCGGGCGCCGCCTGCGCGAACTGCGGGCGGAGATCGCCAGATCGGGCATGGCTCCTCTGGGTTGGGACGAGATCGAGAGCGAAGTGGCCGTCCGGCGCGGCGGGTGGCGAGAAGGATCGTGAAGCTGACGTTTGTGGATGCCGGCGTGCTGATCGCTGCCGCGCGAGGCGGTAACGTGCAGGCCGCCCGTGCGATGGAGATCTTCGACGATCCCGAAAGAGAATTTGCCGCAAGCCCTTTCCTGCGACTCGAGGTCCTTCCGCAAGCCTTGTTCAACAAGCGAGTTGCTGAGGCGGCGTTTTACGAGGCCTTTTTTGCAACTGTCAGTCACTGGGCAACGGATCTCGCTGCCGTCGCAGAAATCGCGATGCGCGAAGCATCGACAAACGGCGTCGAGGCCATGGACGCCCTCCACGTAGCTGCCGCAGTGTCTGTCGGCGCCTCCGAATTGATCACGACGGAGAAACCTTCCCGTTCGATACATCGCGCTCGCTCCGTCAAGGTAGTCACGATTCATCCGGAAGCGTGAGGAGCATCGCGATCGGCGGTCGAGGCCACCGCGGGAAGCCGTCGCTTCCTAGCATGCAACCGGTTCGGCGTCCTGAGGCCACGGCTGCGTTTTGTACCTGCTTGCCACTCCGTGCCGCCCCACCTACTTCTTGAACAGCGCGTCGAACGCCTTGTGTGCTTCATCCGGCGTTTGCATCTGACGCCCCTTGCCCGGGGTCAGATCGCGCACGACTTTCGGCTGAAAGAACGTGCACTCGTTTCGGGCATGTTTTCCTGACACTCGCGCGGGAATGTTCTCGCGGCACTCCCAGAGTGTGGTCGTGTCGAAGGCGCGGCAGTTGCCGCATGTGTGCAGGTCGGCGCCGCACTTCACGCACGTCTCTTCGGACGTCGGCTGTTCGAGGCCGATGCGCTGTGTGCCGCAGCCGTTGCACTTGAAGACCTCGGGACCGAATCCGCCGGCGGTTCGGCCACGCGGAGCGCCTTCGATCTTCTGATGCTGCGGTTCGTACGGCGTGTGCGGGCGGGGAGTGCTGGACGACTTGTTGTTGGAGTAGCCACCGCTGTCCTGATAGCCGCGATGCTTGTATTTGCGATCTTCGCTCAAAGGGAATCACCTCATGAAAACGTAGTAAAGCGCCCCGGCGATGAGAAGAACGGCGATGATCGAAACAATCAGCCGGATCGCCACTTTCGCCAGCTTCAGGACGAACCAGATCACGACGATCGCGATGAGGAGCCCTAAGAGCTCGTTCATGCTGGGCATGGTTGGGGTGCCGCGTAGTGTAACAGGTACTGAGTCCGATTGATTGCGTAGTGGCTACAACACCAGGCGCACGGGCTGCTCGATGTAGGTGCGCAACGTGCGCAGGTACTCTGCGCCGAGGGCACCGTCGACAACGCGATGGTCGCAGGACATCGTCACTTTCATCCGATCGCGGATCACGACCTGACGATCGATCACCACCGGCTGCGCGCTTGCGGCACCGATGGCGAGGATGGCTACGTTCGGCGGATTGATGATCGCCGTGAACTGCTCGATGCCCCAGGCGCCGAGGTTGGAGATGGTGAACGTGGAGCCCTGATACTCGTTCGGGGTCAGCTTGCGGTTCTTCGCTTTGTCGGCGAGTGTGCGGACGTCGGCGGCGATCTCGGAAACCGATTTCTCGTCCGCGTTTCGCACGACCGGCGTGATGAGTCCTTCCGGTGTGGAGACGGCGATGCCGATGTGGATCTCGCCGTGCAGCGTGATCGCGTCGTCGCCCCACGAGGCATTGACGTTCGGATGATGCCGCAACGCCAGCGCGGCGGCGCGGACGATGAAGTCGTTCACGCTCGTCTTGACGCCTTCGATCTCGTTCAGTTGTTCGCGAAGAGAAAGCAGGTTCGTGACGTCGTACTCGGCAGTGAGATAGAAATGCGGGATCGGACCGGTCGACTCGCCGAGACGCTTGGCGATCGTGCGCCGCATCGCGGAGAGCGGAATCTCCTTTGTCTCAAGCTGCTGCATCGGCGGCAGCGACGGAGCTTTCGTTTTCTGTTGCGCAGGCGCTGCGGATGGTTTGAAGTTCTTGATGTCACTGGCGACGATGCGGCCGCCCGGACCGCTTCCCTGCACCTGCTCGATGCTGACGCCCATGTCGCGCGCCATCTTGCGCGCCAGCGGCGAGGAGCGGCGGCGTCCGCCATCGCCTTGCGGCATCGCCACGACGTTGCCTGCGGCGGCCGTGCGGTCAACGCGTGGCGCTTTCATGTCGATGGCGTCGGCGTAGTCGCCGGTCGATTTCTTGATCGAGTCTTTCTTGTCGATGGCGCGGCGCGACGGCGCCTCTTGCGCCGCGGCAGGTTTTTCTGATTGCTTCGGCGTCGCCGCCGGGGCCTCACGTTTCGGCGCTTTTTCGCCCTCACCAAGAATCGTCGCCAGCACGCCGCCGACTTCGACCATCTTTCCTGCATCCGCGGAGAGATCGCTGAGCGTGCCGTCCTGCTCTGCTTCGAGATCGAGATTCACTTTGTCGGTCTCGATTTCGAGAAGGGGCTCGCCCTTCTTCACGACATCGCCCGCCTTTTTGTACCAGCGGACGACCTTTCCCTCGGTCATTGCATCGCCCATCTTGGGCATGATCACGTCAGCCATTCATTCCTCCGTCACCCCTTGTGCGTCGATGATCATCAGCCGGTTCCGCAGGAGATCCTTCGGCGCTGGCGCGCCTCAGGACGATGTACTGGCGTACATCGCCTTTTTCACAGCCGCGATCACGTGCTGTTCGTGCGGCGTGGCCAGCAATTCGAGATTGCGCGCGTACGGCATCGGCACATCCTCGCCCGTCACACGCGCGACCGGCGCATCGAGCTCGTCGAAAACGTTCTCGGTGATGCTGGCCGCGATCTCGGCCGCAGCGCCGAACGGCTTCCACTGCTCCTGCACGACGACGCAGCGATGCGTTTTCGTGACCGACGCGTACGCAGGCTCCAGATCGAGCGGACGGAGCGTGCGGAGATCGATCACTTCGCACTCGATTCCCTCTTCCTGCGAGAGCTTCTCCGCGGCGATGAGCGACATCTGCAGCATGCGGCTATAGGAAACGATCGTGACGTCGCTCCCCTCGCGCGCGACGCGCGAGACGCCGAACGGAACGGTGAAGTCGGCGTCGTCAGGGACTTCGCCCTTCATGCCGTAAAGCGCGGCGCTCTCCAGGAAGATGACGGGATCGCGTCCGCGAATGGAAGTCTTCAGCAATCCTTTTGCATCCGCCGGAGTTGCCGGCGCGACGACTTTGATTCCCGGGAAATGCGCGTAGAACGATTCGAACGTCTGCGAATGCTGCGCGGAGAGTTGCACACCCGCGCCTTGCGGTCCACGGATAACGACAGGCACATCGACCTGTCCGCCGGAGAAGTAGCGCACTTTCGCGGCGTGGTTGAGAATCTGATCGGCGGCGACGATGGCGAAGTTCATCGTCATCATCTCGACGATCGGCCGCAAGCCGAGCATGGCCATTCCCACAGCCGTTCCGACCATTCCTGCTTCGGCGATCGGCGTATCGATGACGCGCTTACCCCCATACTTTTTCAGCATGCCGGCGGTGATGCGGAACGTTCCCTCGTAGACGCCGATATCCTCGCCCATGATGAGGACATTCGGATCGCGGTCCATCTCTTCCATCATCGCGTCGCGGATGGCGTCGCGGTAGCTTTTTTCGGACATCGTTCTTACTCGTTCTCCCGGGTCGGTCCATGCTCGGCGACGATGTCGTTCCAGAGCTCTTCGGGCGCCGGCTGGTCGCTCTCTTCGGCGAACTGCACCGCTGCGGCCACCTCGGTTGTGGCCCACGCTTCCATCGTTTTCACATCCTCATCGGTCAGTCCGCAGATCTCGCCGAGGCGGTTGCGGAGGATGCCGATGGGATCGCGGTGGCGATGTTGTTCGACTTCGTCTTTGCTGCGATACGGTTGCAGGATGTCGGCGGCGCCGTGACCGGAGAAGCGATACGTGATCGCTTCGATGCAGTACGGTTTGCCGGTCTCGCGCATCTGCCGGACCACGCGATCGGCGACGCCGCGAACGGCGAAGACATCCTGTCCGTCAACTTTCTCCGTAGGGATGTTGTAGGCGCGAACACGCGCGGAGAGATCGGTGAGCGCGGAATGCCGCTCGACCGACGTGCCCATCGCGTAGCCGTTGTTCTCGATGATGAAGAGGATCGGGCACATCCCCTCTTTGCCCCACAGTCCGGCCATGTTCATCGCTTCGTGGAACGAGCCGATGTTCATCGCGCCGTCGCCGAAGTAGCAGACAGCGATGCGCTCGGTCTGCTGATAGCGAAGCGCATACGCGGAGCCGGCGGCCAGCGTCAGGTGTCCGCCGACGATTCCGTAGCCGCCGTAGAACCCATGCTCGACGTCGAAGAGATGCATCGAGCCGCCCTTCCCTTTCGAGACGCCGGTCCCTTTGCCGAAAAGCTCGGCCATGACGCGGCGGGGATCGGAGCCGAGTGCGAGCGCGTGCGCGTGATCGCGATAGCCGGTGTAGACGATGTCGCCTTTGCCGAGCGCGGTGATGATGCCGCTGGCGACCGCCTCCTGGCCACTGTAGACGTGAAGGTATCCGCCGATTTTCCCTTTGCGAAACTCACGCTCGGTCGCTTCCTCGAAGCGCCGGATGAGAATCATCTGCCGGAGAATATCGGTCCATTCCGGCGCGCAGGCGGCGGCCGGATCGATCGTTGCGGTTGCTTGTTCTCTTGTTTTTGCCATCAATTCCAGACGTCAGAGTGTGCATGACGCGGGCCGGGATTCTATATCGATGAAGTAGCGATCCGTCCACGCCTTTCGGTGACATCGGGCAGTGTGTCATTCCGCTGTCATCCCGCTGTCATCCTGAGCCGCCGAAGCCGCCCGCTCAGGTCATCGCTCCAGCGCAGCGGTTGCTCGGCGGCGAAGGACGGTCGAAGGACCCCCCGATTTGTGCGACGTGGGCGGTGGAAAACATTCGCACATGGGCGGGGGGTCCTTCGACCGTCCTTCGCCGCGATACCTGCCGGTTTGTGGAGCAGCGAGAAGGCGCGGCTTCGGCGGCTCAGGATGACAGCGGGGATGACAGCGAGCGTTGTGTATTCGCGGCTAAATCGTTATCTCCGCCAACCCCTTCCTGATCCTGCGCAAACGTCCGCGGTCTACATTCGCGGAGAAACGCTCCTCTTCGTACAACGCGATAAGCGGAGCGAGGGAGAGCGCGGCATCGGGCTGGCTGCGGCGCAATTCGACGAGCGCCTCCTCCATCGTCATCGCCGGACCGACCTCGATCCCCAGCCGGCGCAGGTGCGCGGCGAGGAGCGAAAAGACGGGACGGCGGCGGCGCGTCACTGCGAACGCCGTGAATGCAGCGGCGAGAATCACAGCGAGAGGGATCGCAAAGCTTCGCGGACGTGACAGCGTCACTGAACCCTGCAATGCGCTTTTCATCGCAGCGATCGCGTTGCGGAAACGGTCGATCAAATCGACGGCCAGCGCAATCTGATCGCCGAGGCCGAAGGTGAGGATGTGACGGTCCCAGAAGTAATTGATCCAATCGCTCAAGGCAGAGGCGTACATCCGCAGCAGTCCTTGTTGCGCGTTGCCCGGACGAAGAGATGGCGGCGTCGGATCGAACGTCTGCCACGACCGGCCGTCCCATACTTCCACCCACGCATGCGCGTCCTCGCGCCGGATGACGAAGTAGCCGGTGAGTGGGTTCAATGTCCCGCCGTAAAATCCGCCAGCGATGCGCGCCGGAACATTGAGCGCCGTCATCAACGCCACCATCCCGGCGGCGAAATACTCGCAGTGCCCGCGGTGCTCGGTCAGCAGGAACTGATCGACGGTCATGGAGTGGCCGATCGCTGCGGGATCGGGAACGTAGCGAAAGCGCGTCGACAAATAGCGCTCGATCGCCGCGGCCTGCCGCATCGGCGCCGTTTCGCTGCCGGCGATTTGCTGCGCCATCGCACGGATCGCCGGCGTCACGGGATAGTTCGATACCGTGACACGCGGACGGACTCGCGGCGTCGTCTCGTGCGCCATGCCGATGTCGTACGAGATCGTGTCGCGATGCGATTGCCACACCGAGAAAATGTCCCGCGTCGGTCCCTCGGCCAGTTGTCCAGCGCCGATGACTTCGTACGTTCCGACCGGCAGGAACAGACGGCTCCCGAGCGGGAATCGCTGCTGCACGCTCGCGCGCCGCGTGAACCCTTCCGGACGCGCCACACGCGCCGTGCCGTCGCTGCTGTCGATCGGCACGAAGTCGCGCCGTCCCTGCAACCAGGTGTTGTTCGTGAAGCGCTCGTAGATCGTGCCCTTCAATCGCAGTGGCGTAAAGAACGGGATCGCCTCGGGACCCATCCAGACGCGGCTGACGACCGTCGTGTCGGTGGCGATCGTCCGCGGCTCGTTGAGATTGATCGAATCGCTGAGACCCGTGGCCGCCTTGTCCAGAGGGCCTGACATTCCGGGCAGCAGCGGATTACGAACGCGCGGCAACATCGGAAAGAGAACGATGCCGATCATCAGCGCGACGCACACGTAGAACGTCGCCGCGCGGCCCGACGGAAGCACTGCCTGCAGAGAGCCGGTCATCGCCGCAGACTCCTCGTGACTCAGATGCATGAGCTGCCGCATCAGGAGGAATCCGAAGACGATGACGAACGGCAGGATGGCGATGTGGGTCGCGGTGGCCACGCTGGCGGTGCAGATGAGCGACGCGGTGAGGAGACGCTGCGCCGTATTGTTGCGGCCCGACGGCTCCATCGGTTGATACGCGGCGATGAAGAGAATGAGATGCGTCGACGCAGCAATGGCGCTGCGCGAGATCAACGCGGCGTCAATCACGTAGAAGGGCACATACGCGATGGCCAGTGCGCGCATGATCTTCGTCGGAATGACCTCCGGCCCTTTTCCCGACCACACACGCAGCGTGATGGCCAACATCACCGCATGAAAGATGAGCAGCCCGATGACGGAGACCGTCTGTGTCACGTAGAGCGGGATGGCCGCGAACATGGTGAGGAAGAGAAGCTCGACGCGGGTGTCGGTTTTCGCGGATCGGGCATCGGAGAGAAGTGGAGCCGTCGTCATGCTCCGACCCTCGATTCCCGCCCCACGGCCTCTGGTTCGACGACCGAGAAAATCACGCTCTCCCGATCGACAACGTGCGCGAACGGTTCGTGCGTCGCCTCGAGCAAAGCCAGCGCGCGGAAGGTCGCCGCGGCGCCGTCGCGGTCGGAGCGAAGCGTCATGTTTTTTACCGACAATGTCGTGTGAAGACCGCGGCGAAGGGCATCGCTGAGAAACGTGGCCGCCTCGCTGATCATCTCTTCGAACGCTTCCTCGCTCACGTGGCGCGGGCGATACGGATCGACGACGACATGGACGGCGCGTCCGCTTTCGACCTCGGTCTGCTTGATGATCCAGTGGCCGAGGGATGCCGATTTCTTCCAGTGGACGCGGCGGAGAGAATCACCGCGCACATAGTCGGTGAACGAGTGGATCTCCGTTCCTCCGCCGATTCGATTCGACGTATGACGCTCCCCTTCGATGGTGCGGAATCGATCGCCGGATGTTTCTTCGCCGAGGCGGGGGAACACGACAATTTCGCCATCGATACGGGCGCGGCGCTTCTTCAGAAAAAACCCAAACGGGTAGCGCGTGTAGAGATCGATGCGGGAAAGCTGCACCGCGCCGCGACGTTGAAAACGATAGATCGCGGGGAGAACGATCTCGCTGCGCCGGCGAATCAGTGGAACGCTCAGCGGCACGTCGAGCTCGCGCGATGTGAGGATCAGGTCGCGCACGTTCCAGATCGGCGAGCGGTTGATGACGCGCAGCCTGCCATGTGCCGGCCGCTGCGCCCACGCTTCATCGACGCCTTCGAACTCGACGACGATGTGTTTGAGGCCGCCCTTCGACGCGATGCCCGACAGCAACAGGCAGCCGAGCATGAAGGAGAGGAGGATGTAGAGCGCGTTGTTGCCGGTGTTGATGGCCGCGAAGCCGATGACGACGGTGAAGAGGACGAACGACGTTCCGATGCGCGTGAGGCGGACGACGCCATTGAACTCCCAGGTACTTGCCGAGGCGGATGCAATCGTCACGCAGGCTTCAATGCTTGGGGCGGTGTCAGGATTCCAAACCGTTTCACGCGGATACGCGGAGGACGCGGAGAACTGCCTCTCCCCGCGTCCTCCGCGTCTCCGCGTGAAATGCTTTTTGCAGAACCCGTAACGAAACGGTGTTATCCGCCTGACAAAACTCCACGCATACTTTTCGCATGAAGCGCCGCCTAGTTTTCTTCGCCGCACTCGTCATCGCCTGCTCGCCGGAATCGAATCGACTGCCTGCCGCCGTCACCGTCGCCGGCGATCCGCTGCTGCAGCACTACGAGATTCGTCTCGATCACTTGCCGCGGCCTTACGCCACGCCATCCGCCGGCAATCCTCCGCATGTCAGTTCCCGACCGGCGAACGCGTCGCTTCACCTGCCGCCCGGTTTTCACATCGCGATCTTCGCCAGCAAACTCGACGATCCGCGCTCGATGCTTCTCGCGCCGAACGGCGACGTGATCGTCTCCGAACCGGGAGCCGGAAAAATCACGATCCTTCGCGACGCGAATCACGACGGCGTGGCTGAGCAGCGATTCACATTCGCGAGCGGTCTCGACAATCCGTACGGCCTGGCGTTTCACGATCGCTGGCTCTACGCCGGCAACGAAGGAGCGGTCATTCGATTTCCGTTTGCGGCGGGACAGACGAGCGCAAGCGGCAAGCCGCAGGAGCTCGGCCGTCTTCCTTTCGGAGGTCACTCGACGCGCGGAGTGATTTTCAACCGCACCGGAACAAAGATGTACATCTCGATCGGATCGAGCTCGAACGTGAGCGCGGGAGAAGCGCCGGAGCGCGCGTCGATCATCGAGCTGAATCCTGACGGCAGCGGACGGCGCATTTTCGCCAGCGGCCTTCGCAATCCTGTCGGCATGGCATGGGAGCCGGTGACCGGCGCGCTCTGGACCGCGGTCAACGAGCGCGACGGACTCGGCGATGAGCTCGTGCCCGACTACGCCACGCGCGTCCAACCCAACGCGTTCTACGGCTGGCCCTACGCCTACCTCGGCGCACACGAAGATCCGCGCCGCGCCGGCGAGCGTCCTGACCTCGTCAAGCGAACGATCGCGCCGTCGGTGCTGATCCAGTCGCACTCCGCGCCGCTCGGTATCACGTTTTACCAGGGCTCGATGTTTCCGCCGCAATACCGCGGCCGCGCCTTCGTGGCTCTGCATGGCTCATGGAACCGCGCCACGCGCACTGGCTACAAAGTCATCAGCATCCCGTTCAAGAACGGGAACCCCACCGGCGGCTACGACGACTTCGTCGCCGGCTGGATGACGGAAGAAGCGAGTCGGACTGTGTGGGGCCGTCCGGTCGGTCTTCTCGTTCTCGCCGACGGCTCGCTGCTCATCTCGGACGACGGCGGTGGCAAGATCTGGCGGGTGACGTACGGGAAGTAGCGCGACCGCGCGACTGTCATTTCGAATCGGCGGAACCGCGGGGGTGGAAGGGTGGCGGGAGCGGTGCAGCACGATGAGAAATCCCCTGCCTGATAACGAATAGTTGCCCGAGGAGGCGGCGCGGCGACAGCCGCAGCAACGCGCTGTCATTCCGAGCTCCGCGGAACCGCGGGGGTCGAAGGGCGGGTGGGAGCGGTGTAGCACGACGAGGAATCCCCTGCCTGGTAACGACTGGTTGCTCCGTAGGCGGGGGATTCCTCTCCGTGCTTCACCGCTCCCCCGCTCCTCCGCCCCGCGGTTCCGCCGGATCGGAATGACAACGCCTAAGGTTTTCGTCTCACAACCATTCACGGCGTCCCTCTTGCACTGTTCTCCTTCCGCAGACGAAAGGAAAAACAGATGCCACGAAAGCAGGGGAAGTCGGCTGTGAAACGTGCCGGAAGCGCCATTGCGCGCACGGCACGAAAACTCACCATGAAGCTCAATCCGCTGAAGCGCGCGGCGAAGCCGGCAGAGAAACCGGCAAGGGTTGCCAAGCCGAAAGCACCGGCCGCGACGGCACGCGCCACCAAACGCCAGTCGGATGTACCGATCGATCTTCTCGCGCAGTCGTACGCGCCGAGTCAGACGAGCATCAAGACCTCGTTCCGAAGCGATGGAGCGGATCATCACAATGATCAGGAGATTCCGTTCGGCACCGACGAGCGCTTCGAGAACGAAGACCATTTCACCAACCGGTCGGGCGACGCGCGAATCGGTACGCACGGCCGCAGCTACGAACCGGGCGAGCCACGTCCGGCCACCACTAACGCGAACAGGAGATAACGATATGGATACACCGATGGGAAACACAGGATTCGGAGGCGCGACGACGCCAACTTCGAGCGGCGGCACCGGCTCCATGGCATCCGCATCGAGCGGCTACTGCCCGACATGCGGTCAGTCACGCAACGCATCAAACAATGGTCTCGAGCAGTTTCTTGGCCGTCTCGGCATCAGCGACGAGATGATCACCAACCTCAAGACGTCGATCCAGAACGTCGACGTCGAGGAGTACATCAACACCGCTCGCGAGTATCTGAAGGGCGGCAGCGAGAAGGCGACGACGTACGCGAAAGAAAACCCGGGCAAAGTGGCCGCGGGTGTCGCTGTACTCGCCGTGGGAACGGGCCTGCTGATCAGCGCATTGAATCGCGACTAAGTGAAGGGAGTGGGCGCCGTCCCGCACGGCGCCCGCTTTTCTCTCTCATACAATGTCGCGATGCCGCTCGTCCCGGAGTTGAATGTCACCGATCGCGATTGCGACGTCGGCGGCATCACGATTCACTACGTCGAAGCCGGCCAGGGATCGCTTGTCGTTCTTCTCCACGGCTTCCCGGAGTTCTGGTACTCGTGGCGCCATCAGATTCCCGCGCTCGCCGCCGCTGGATTCCATGTCATCGCCGTCGATCTGCGCGGCTACAACGAATCATCCAAGCCGTCCGCGATCGATGCCTACCGTCTGCCGGAGCTGACCAAAGACATCGCAGGACTGATCAGTCAGAGCGGCGAAGGTCCGTGCATCCTCGCGGGACACGACTGGGGAGGCGCCATTGCCTGGATGACGGCCATGCTCTATCCGGAGCTCGTCTCGCGCCTCATCATCCTCAACTCGCCGCACCCGGTCGCGTATCTGCGCGAGATGCGTCATTCCGCGCGGCAGAAATGGCGCGCGAAATATCAGCTTCTCTTTCATCCTCCAAGGCTCGCCGAATTCGTCCTGCGTCGTTTTCGCTACGCGGTCCTCCGCAGGGCGCTCGCGCGAAACGGAAGTTTCACGCCCGACGAGATCGAGCGCTATGTCGACGCGTGGGCGAAGCCGGGAGCGATCACCGGAATGGCCAACTACTACCGCGCCACACGACAAAGGAAAGGATTGCGCGGCATGATGCGCCGCATCGACATCCCCACATTGATGATATGGGGCGACCGCGATCCGTTCTTCACGCCCGAGACGCTCAACGATTTCAGCGAATACGTTCCCGACCTCCGCATCGAGCACATCACCGACAGCGGCCATTTCGTCCAGACCGACGCACCGGTAAGAGTGAGTGAGTTGATGATCGGGTTTGCGCGTTCATAAACGATTCTCCCCGCGTCCTCCGCGTCTCCGCGCGAAACGGTTTTTTTCGAGAATCACTCACGCCGAAACAAAATCACAGGCCACACCGTCCTGATCTTGTTCCGCAAACGCCGCAGTCCGTCCTTCATTCCGAGTGCGAGCGCACCGAGGTCGATGCCGCGATCGTTCTCGTTGCACGCAACGAGCAGCAGCCCCTCCTCAATCCGCTCCACCGCCGGCCTCCACTGACCGCACTCGGCGTGATGAATCCCGACGCTGAACTGGAGAAAGATTCGGATGAAATCGGGCTCGTCGCGCACACCTTCGAAGAAGAGCTCTTCAAAGATGTCGCTCGCTTCCAGATACTCCCCTTCGTTGAAGAGCGCGACGCCTCGCTGAAACCGGGGATCGTCGATCAGTTCCAACTGAGGGCTCGGAGCTGATCGAGATTCACATTCCCGCCCGACAACACGACGGCGACGCGCGATCCTGGCGGCAGTTTGACCAGACCGTGGAGCAGCGCCGCCACGGGCGCAGCAGCAGCGCCCTCGACGACGAGCTTGCAGCGCTCCATGATCCAGATCATGGCGTCGAAGATCTCGCGGTCGGGCAGCGCGACGAGCTCGTCGACGAATCGCTGCACGACCGAGAAGTTGATCTCGCCGACGCGGCGGACACGCAATCCGTCAATGATCGTTTTGCAGTCGATCGTCTCCAATTGTCCCGCTTCAATGCTGTTCTTCATCGCAGGTCCGTCCGACGATTCGACGCCGATTACGCGAATCTTCGGATTGTGGCTTTTGACCGCCATCGACACGCCGGAGATCAAGCCGCCTCCTCCGATCGGAACGATGACCGCATCGACCTCCGGCCAGTCCTGCACGATCTCGAGGCCGAGCGTTCCCTGTCCGGCGATGAGCTGCTCGTCGTCAAACGGATGCACATACGTCAGCCCCTCGGTGCGCACCAGCTCCTTTGCTTTTTCGTTCGCTTCATCCCAGATCGTTCCATGCAGCACGACCTCGGCGCCGTATCCGCGCGTGGCCGCGATCTTGGCTGGCGTCGCGTTCTCCGCCATGCACACCACCGCACGAATCCCGTGAATCTTTGCGGCCAGTGCGACGCCTTGTGCGTGATTGCCTGCCGAGGAACAGACAACGCCACGGGCTTTCTGCTCTTCGGGCATCAGGGCGAATTTGTTCAATGGCCCGCGGATCTTGTACGACCCCACGCGCTGAAACATCTCCGCTTTGAGGCGCACGTCGAGACCCGTGCGCTCGCTCAACTGCCGCGAGGTGAGCAGCGGTGTGTGCTTGATGTGCGGCGCAATACGCGCGCGTGTCTGTATGAAATCGTCCAGAGTTAATGTGAACATATTCTTATGGTTGCTGCCGTTCTCTGGTCGGGAGAGGAACGGCGATGTACGGGATGTTTGAGTCGCGCATCATCTTGTTCAACGCTTCCAGATCCGTCTTCGTCATCGTCTGTGCTGCACTTGCCGATTCGTCGAGCAAGCCTTGCAGAACCTTGATCTGATCGAGCTGCCACGCCGTCGGTGCCGCCGAATAATTCTCGATTCCGCCGAGCAACTGCGTAATCCGCTGGGTGACCGGCGGCGGTATGTAGACGACCGGCGGACCTGCCCAGCCCATCGGAGCCGCCGGCTGACCGCATTGCACAGGCGTGGCGATCTTCAGGCAAAGATCGTCGGCCTTCTTCATAAACTCCGTCACCGCCTTCTGGATGTTCTCAGGCAATTTCGTTTTCTTATAATCCTTGAGCGCGTTATGGAGTCCGGTGATCGATCGGCGCGCCGCCGCTCCTCGTTGCGCCAACTGTGCGAGCTGATTGAGCGCCTGACGGCGAATCGCTTGATCGGCGGGCGAGATCTCGATGCGCGGATCTTCCGCTACCACGACCTTGGTCGTCTGCTCGGTTTTCCCGACGGCGACTTTCACCGTGTATTCGCCTGGCTCGACGCGCAAACCACCTTGAAATCCGCCAAATCCACCGCCTCCTCCGCCTCCGCCAGCGGCTCCCTGTTCTCCGCCCTGCTCGGTTGCGGCCTCCGTCACGCCGCCGCCCGCCGTCGCGCCAGCGGCAGACGCCTCCGGCTCACGCGGCGCTTCATTCACGGAGCGCGTCTTCAAGTCCCATAAGACGCGATTCATCCCGGCATCGCCGGTGCCGTCGATGTCGCGAATGACTTTCCCCTCCTTGTTACTGACCGTAAGCTTGACCTTCTCTTTATCTGCAGGCTTCGTCTTGAGAAAGTACGTGATGAGCACTCCGTTTTGAGGATTGGGGCCGAAGAACGCTTTCTGTCCGGTCACGCCGCCGCGGTTGGCGATACGCCATTCCGTCGCCGGTCTCGTCTCGAAGACATGCAAATCCTCTGACGGAATGGCATCGGTCATCTGTTCGAGAGGCCCGAGGTCGTCGAGGATCCAGATGGAGCGCCCGTGGGTACCGAGAACCAGATCATTCTCGCGAGGATGGATGGCGATATCGTCGACCGGAACCGTCGGCAGATTGAGTTTGAGGCGCGTCCAATGCGCGCCCTGGTCATTGGACCAGAACAACCCACGCTCTGTGCCGAGAAAGAGCAGCTTCGGATTGCGGAAATGCTCGCGGATGACGTGAACGGTGCCATCGTTTTCGTTGAGGCCATTATTCAGCGTCTTCCATGTTGCTCCGTAATCGGCGGTGACGAAGACGTAGACGCCGAAGTCATTGCTGCGATGTCCGTCGAGCGTGGCGTAGGCCGTTCCTTCATTGAAGCGTGACGCGATCACGCGGCTGACATAGACGCCTTTCTTCGGCGAGACGTTCTTCCACGTCTTTCCGCCGTCGCGTGTGACCTGAAGATTGCCGTCGTCGGTGCCGGCATAGAGAAGATCGCGATTCAGAGTTGACTCGCTGATCGTCGTAATCGCGGGCCAGGCCTGCACTCCGTCATGGCGAGACATCGTGTTCTTGTCGGGCACGCGGCCCATGATCGGGAGCGTGTCGCGGTCCTGATTGTTGGTCAGGTCGCCGCCGAGCCGCGCCCAGGTGTCACCGCGGTCAGTCGACTTGAAGAGATAGTTTCCGCCGTAATAGAGCGTCTTATTGTCGAAGGTAGAAATGACGAGCGGCGAATTCCATTGGAATCGAAGACGCTCCCCTTCCGCTGCGGGCGGGCGAATCGAGCGCGACTCATGCGTCTTGAGATTCCGCCGCAAAAGATTGCCGTCCTGTGACTCCGCGTAAACGATGTTCGGATCGACTGGATCGAGCTGCGCGTAAAACCCGTCGCCGCCGCCGACCGTGAACCAATCGGAGTTGGCGATCCCGCGCGTGTCGAACGTCGCCGAAGGCCCACACCAGACGTTGTTGTCCTGAAGACCGCCGCAAATGCGATATGGCCTCTGCATGTCGAGACCGATCTCGTAAAACTGCGCGAGGGGAATGTTGTTGATGTAGTCCCAGCTCTTGCCGCGGTCGAGCGTGATGTAAATGCCGCCGTCGGATCCGGCGATCATGTGATTCGAATTGCGTGGATCGATCCACATGGCGTGATAGTCGCCATGAATCTTCTGCACCAGGTTCGTCTTGAACGTCTTCCCGCCGTCTTCGGAGTAATACATCTGCGCGCCATGGACCCAGACGCGCTGGTCATTATTGGGATCGATCGTGACCTGGCTGTAATAGATTCCGCGCGGGTCGGTCTCGGACGCACGCGTCCACGTCTCGCCCTGATCGTCGCTGCGAAAAATGCCGCCATTGGCGTGCTCGATCAGTGCATAAACGATGTTCGCATTGCGGCGGTAGAAACTGACACCGATACGGCCGATCTCTTTGACCGCCTGCGGATCGGGCTCTTTGTCCTTGTCAGCGACTGACGGCTTCTTCGCGTCCGGATCCCACGGCAGCCCCTTCTCCAGTTTCTTCCAGTTCGCGCCGCCATCGGTCGTCTTATAGAGACCGGAACCAGGTCCGCTGCCGTTGTAGCCGAAGACCGTGCGCCGGCGCTGGTACGTTGCTGCGATCAACGTACCGGGTGAATCGGGGTCCATGGCGATATCCGAGGCGCCCGTGTCCTCATTGACGAAAAGGACGTTGCTCCAGCTCTTGCCACCGTCAGTCGTCTTGTAGACGCCGCGCTCTTTCGACGGCGCCCAAAGATTGCCTCCCGCCGCGACGTAGACCGTATTCGGATCGGAGGGAGAGATCACGATGCGTCCGATGTGCATCGTGGCATCGAGTCCCATGTGCTTCCACGTTTTGCCGGCGTCGGTCGACTTGTAGACGCCGTTGCCCCACGACGAGCTCTGGCGATTGTTTGCTTCGCCCGATCCGACCCAGACGATCGACGGATCGGAAGGCGCCACCGTCACGTCGCCGATCGTCGATGTCGGCTGATCATCGAAGACCGCATCCCACGTCGTTCCGCCATTCGTCGTCTTGAAGACGCCGCCTGACGCTGTGCCGGCGTAGATGATATCGGGATTGCTTTCGACGACCGCAAAGTCGTCGATGCGTCCTCCCATCGCGGCGGGACCGATCTCGCGAAACTTGAGGCCCTTGAAAACATCGTTGTAGTTGATGGCAGCCGGAGCCGGATTTGCGGGTACCGGCTTGGGAACGGCTGATTTCGCAGCAGCGGCGACCGCAACGGACACGAACAGCGTGAGCAGAACAGGTTTCACGGACCCTCCGATCTCGACGAGTTGCGCGAACACTACTCGCACGCTTGCGCCGCCGCAATCGGCAAATTCACGGGCGTGGCTGCGACGATCGGCGGCGGCCAACCAATCCATCCCTCGACCGCGACCGTAGGAGAGGGAAAAGGAGCCTCGCTATGCACCCACGTCCGGGGGTGATCGTTGCCTTGTCGCTGATGTTCTCGCTCGCCCTCGCCGCGTCGACGACACGTCACCATGCCGTGAATCCGCCGGCAGCCGCGCCATCGGAGCCGATCACATCGCTCGATGCGCGACGCTCGATGATCGTCACCGATCTTGCCCTGCTCGAAGGCTTCACGTTCCAACGCGTGCTCGATCAACTCATCGCGCGCAGCGGAGTAACCAACCTCACATCTGTCCAGCTTTACCGGCAATGGTTCGACACCCAGAACCCCAAGCCGGGACTGGCCGATCCCGCAGGTCCGCATTGCAACGATTTCGCGACGAATGGCGTGGAATCGTTCAACGGATTTCCTCGCCGTTGTCCGACCCAAGAGGGGCTGTTTGCGGCGACGCCGTACACGAGCGGCGAGTACTTCCCGATCGCAGTCGTCAACCGATTCGATCAGACGCCGGCAGACGGATCCAACTGCGGCCAGTACCGGATCATTTTCGCCAAGAGGATGGCGACCGGACTTCGGATGCACATCATCCTCGAGCCGGTTCTGCGCAATCCCAATCCAGCCGCGGGCCTGGCGGGTTGCCGGCCAGTCGCGCAGTTCTGGGCCGACCTCACCAAAGTTGACTCGATCGCGCAACGACGCGCGAAGCTCGAACAGTTCTACTTCGACGGCATCCCGGGAGTCGCGCCGGTCATCGATCCCGATCACTTCAGCCCGACCAGCGGCGGCATCCGCACGACGCAAATCGCCACGGTCAACGCAGCGCCTCGCATGTACCAGTTCCACCTGACGAAAGACTGCAGCAGCGGCAGTTGTACCTTGCGCTTCACTCCCGATGTACTGCCGAACATGATCTACGGTGATCTCTTCCTCGCCAATGACACGAGTGCCAAAACAGCCGCGTTTCGCGATGCCTTCGTCGCGCAGGTACCCAATCTCGCGGTCCGCAACCCCAACGAATACTTCATGGATATTCCGCGCGACTATCTGATCGCGGAGAGCGATCCGCTCGACGAGAGCAAGGCCTTCGAATACCTCAAGCCGTTCAATAAGACCAAGGCGAGCGCGCCCGACTTCAGGAACCGCATCCAGGCAAAACTGACGTCGATCTCCAGCACGCTCACACCCGAGGACATCGTCCATCGAGCCGAGACGCAGAACTGCGTCGGCTGTCACTTTTTCGGGCCTGTCGGCGAAGGCGGGACGTTCACCATCCCGATCGACGGTATCCAGCACGTCACCGAGGACGGTCCGGAAGCGGGCGATGGAGGCCAGCGCTACGTGATCTCCGTCGGCATGCGCGACACATTCATCCCCCACCGCATGCAGATCCTGATCGACTTTCTCAACAGCGGAAAAGCACCGGTGAGATCGCAGTAGGGCGGGAGGAGGTTGTCCATTTTCCGGGTTTTCGGTTGTCGGTTGTCGGAGAGTCACGAAATCGTGCCCATCGTTCATCCTTCATCGTTCATCCTTCATCGTTATATCCTCCTCCCGCCATGAACGACCGTTTCGCCGCGCTCTATCCCTCGCACCTCCAAACCGTCAAAGAACGCCACGACAAAGCGCTGGCGGAGGCGGGCTTCGATCACATCATCATCTTCGGCGGCGAGATTCACATCCAGTTTCTCGACGACACCTTCTATCCATTCAAGGTCAATCCGCATTTCAAAGCGTGGGTGCCGATCGTCGACAATCCGCATTGCTTCATCGTCTACACGCCGGGCAAAACGCCGCTGCTCGTCTACTACCAGCCGGTCGACTACTGGTACAAACCGGCGGGCACGCCGCAGGGCTATTGGACCGACCATTTCGACGTACGCGGAATCGGCACGCCCGAAGCGGCGAAAGAGTTTTTCCCAACGAGCGGCCGCACCGCGTTCGTCGGCGAGCCAAGCGAATTGCACGGCGGCGAAGCGAATCCCGAAGCGCTATTGAGCGCGCTGCACTTCGAGCGCTCGTGGAAGACCGACTATGAGATCGCCTGCCTGACCGAGGCGAATGTGCGCGGCGTGCGGGGCCATCGCGCCGCGGCGCGCGCGTTCCGCGAAGGGAAGTCGGAGTTCGAGATCCACATCGACTATCTCCTCCACTCCAGCCAGGCGGAGGAGGAGCTTCCTTACGGCAACATCATCGCGCTGAATCAGAACGCCTCGGTGTTGCACTATCTCAATCACGAGCGGGAGCAGCCGGGCGATCTGCGCTACTCCTTTCTGATCGACGCCGGCGCCCAATTTCACGGCTACGCCTCGGACATCACGCGCGCCTATGCCCGCGACGAGCAGGGCGAGTTCGCGCGCCTGATCGAAGCGATGGATGCGATGCAGCAACGCCTCTGCACGATGACGAAGCCGGGCGTGAACTACATCGACATTCACATGGCCGCGCACGCGGGTGTGGCGTCGATCCTTCACGACTTCGGATTCGTGCACGACATCGACGCCGCAGGCATCGTCGAGAAGAAAATCAGCTCCGCCTTCTTCCCCCACGGCGTCGGCCACTTCCTCGGGCTCCAGGTTCACGACGTAGCCGGCTTCCACGAGAACCGCGCCGGCTGCATCATCGCTAAACCCGAAGGGCATCCCTATCTCCGCCTCACGCGCGTGATCGATCCGCGCATGGTCTTCACGATCGAGCCCGGCCTCTACTTCATCGAATCGCTGCTCGCCGATCTGCGCGCGAGCGAAAACGCGAAGTACGTGAACTGGACGAAGGTCGACGACTTCCGTAAGTTCGGAGGCATTCGCATCGAGGACGACATCGTCGTGACGGACAACGGGTACGTGAACCTGACGCGCGATGCGTTTGCGGCTGGTTAGAGTGAGGCGCTCGCCGATGGCGGCTGCGGCAACGGCGGCGCGATCGGATTCACGAACTTTGGCGACGGTTGGATGGCGATCTGGCCGTGCTTGTCGAAGACGCGCTGCGAGCGGAGCCACTGCGGCAGCACCTCGCCGCGCGGACCGCTGACGAGCGCCGGCTCCATCACCGCGCGGCGCTCGCTGTCGCTCTTGAAATCAGAGCCGCTGAGCGGCGTCACGTATGCGTTCGGTGGCTCGGCATCGGTGCCGGCGACGAACGTCCGCCGCAGGTCGAGGTCCCACGTCGCGTCAACCATGTCGAACAGATCCGACAACGCCGGAATCCAATATCCGTGGCGCATGAAGCGCGGCAGATCGTCGACGAGCTTTCGCATGCGCGAGCGGCGTGAGTAGATCACGCGGATCAGCGTCTTGAACGTGTCGATGAACGTGTCCACGGTCTCGCGCTGCGGTTTGGTCACCAGCGTGTAGCCGGTGAAGTCGCGGAGGTAAGCGTTCGGAAGAATCGCCGGATCCTCCTGCGCCGCGAGACGATAAAAATGCGGCGTGCCCGGAATCGGCGATTCGAATGAGATGAAGCTCGGGACGTGCAGTCCGCATTCGTGAAGGTGGCGCGGAATGGCCAGCATCGACTCGCGCGTGTCGACCATCGGATTGAGCATCAGGCCGGAGCAGATGAGGATTCCATGCTCGCGGCACTGATCCAGCACCTCGCGCGTGTTCTCGATCGCGTTCTGCACCTTGTTCATGTCGGTGAGCGATTCCTGGCTGAAACTCTCCAGTCCGACGAAGAGGTAGCGGCATCCGCCAGCGGAGAGATGCTTCACGATGTCGAGATTGGCGACGACGTTGAACGTCGCGGCGGCGCCCCATTTGATGCCGAGCGGCTTCATCGCGGCGCAGAACTCTTTGAGCCACGGGAGATGGCCGCCGATGTTGTTGTCGAAGAACGACGCCCATTTCAGTTTGTACCAGGGCACGCGGCCGCGCAGCATGCGCTGTCCCGCTTTCACGTCGCGCACGATCAGCTCGGGAGGCCGGGTGTGGAAGCGCGTGCCGAGACCGGTGAGCGCACAGAATTCGCAGAGGAACGGACAGCCGCGCGTCGCCTCCATCGCCAGCGGAATCACCTGCTGATCGGCGATGAGATCGATACGCGGGATGGGAACGCTGTTCGGATCGTACGGCCCGGAGATGTACACCTTCTGCAGACGGCCGGCGACAAAGTCCTCGAAAATGCGCGGCACCGTACTCTCCGGATCGCCGATCACCACCGCGTCGAAGAACGGCTCGCACATCTCGGGATACGTGCTCGGCAGGATCCCGCCGTACACCGTCTTCGTCCCGCGCAAACGCCAGTAGTGCGAGATCTGCCGCACTTTGTCGAAGTCGGGATGCAGCCCGGAGAGGAAGAGGAGATCGTAGTGGCGGCTCCAGTCGGGCTCCTTCCAGGTCTCGTTGATGACCTCGACCTCGACATCACTCGGAAGGAGTGCGGCAATCAGAGGCCCAACCTGCGGCTGCACCACGCCGCGAAGATGATGCCCGCGCCGATGATGGCTGAGGAAGCCGACGATGATTCCAACTCGCATCCTGGTCCCCCGTGAGGTTCGGATGGTTGCTTTGAGACGTAAGCGAATCCTAACGTGATTCAGGAAAGGTGGCAAGTTCACGATGGTTCCCGCCCTTTTTTCGTCCCACCGCGGGCACGATGATGCGAAGCTCCTCCATCTGGAGTTCGTTCTTGCCGAGTTGGTGACCGCGCAGATCTGCTGGTAGTAGCCCGGACACTGATCTCCGATCTCTGCTTTTCCTGATCTCGCACAGCCTTCATCCCGCTCAATGCTCTGATGGCGAAAAACCTGGTCGTGACGGGATTCTGATACCAAACTCCGTCACTACTGAAAACCCTTGACAATCTAAAATAGAGTGCGCATCCTTCCTTAGATAATTTAAGAGCGACACCCACACAACGAGGAGGAAACAAACCATGGCCAGTCAGGCACTCACGCTCGAGAGGCTCCGCCAGATCCTTGACCCGGGCCGGGTCTTCTACCGCCCGGCCGTTGACGACGTTCTCAAGCGCGGCGAGCTCGTCGAGATCCAGGCGCTGATCAAGGGCGCGCGCGACGCCAAAGCAAAGTTTGGCGACTTCGACGGCCTTATCAGCACGCTCGAGGCGGCCGCCAAGAAGGCCCAGTAAATGGACGCCCAGCGGGCAGAGGCACTGCCTGTCCGCTACGCAGGGCTCGACGACATCGTCAACCGCGTTCCGGTGAGCGTGGTCTGGGAGATCACGCTCGCCTGCGACCTTGCCTGCAGCCATTGCGGATCCCGCGCTGGCACCCGCCGGCGCGACGAGCTCAACACCGCCGAGGCACTCGACCTCGTCGATCAGATCGCGGAGCTCGGCGCACGCGATGTCGGCCTGATCGGCGGCGAGGCCTATCTGCGGAAGGACTGGCTCGAGATCGTCGCCGCGATCCGCGCCGCCGGAATGCGCTGCGATCTGCAGACCGGCGGCCGCAATCTCAGCGAGGAGCGCGTCGCACGCGCCGCCGCCGCCGGACTTTGCGGCGTCGGAATCTCGATCGACGGCCTCGGCGCGACCCACGACAAGCTGCGAGGCGTGTCCGGCTCGTACGAGCTCGCACTCGCGGCGCTGCGCCGAGTCCGCGCGCACGGCCTATCGTCGGCCGTCAACAGCCAGATCAACGCCTATACGCTGCCGCAACTACGCGAGCTGATGGACGTGATCATCGAGGCCGGCGCGACCAACTGGCAACTCGCCATCACCACCGCCATGGGCAATGCCGCCGATCACCCCGACATGCTGCTGCAACCCTGGCAGATGCTGGAGGTGATGCCGCTTCTCGCGGAGCTCGCGGTCGAGGCACGCGAGCGCGGCCTCTTCCTCCAGCCGGCGAGCAACATCGGCTATTACGGCCCCTATGAATCGGTCATCCGCAACGTGCTCGACCCCGAGATCTACTTTCACGGCTGCAACGCCGGCGACACGGTGATGGGGATCGAAGCCGACGGCACGATCAAGTCCTGCCCCGGCCTCGGTAGCGCCTACGACGGCGGCAACGTCCGCGAGACGCGGCTGCGCGAGATCTGGGAGAAGTCCGAGGTGATGGCCTTCAACCGCCGCCGCACCGTCGACGATCTGTGGGGCTTCTGCCGCACCTGCTATTACGCCGAGACGTGCATGGCTGGCTGCACGTGGACCTCGCACGCGTTGATGGGCCGCGCGGGCAACAATCCGATGTGCCACCACCGTGCACTGGAGATGGACCGCCAGGGCCTGCGCGAACGGCTCGTCAAGGTGAAGGACGCCCCCGGCCGCTCATTCGATCATGGCGAGTTCGAGATCGTGGTGGAGCCGGTGCCGGCGCGCGTCGCGGACGGGCTCGTAGTCCATGGCTGAGAGTGGCCGCATCCCGGTTCCCCTGCGCCTCTGCCGCGGCTGCCGCCGCTTCGTGCGCATCGACGACCGGGAGGATTGCGCATTCTGCGGAACCGATCTGGACGCCGCGGACGCCGAGCACGAAGCGAACGTGACGGAGATGCGGCGGGCAGCGCAGGCGTTGCGCGAGGCGATGGCGGAACGCGGCTGAGGTAGAGCGCGCGCGTTCTCGCCGCGCAGCAACGCGATCCGTCAGGCCAATCTAAGCACCTGATTAGCCGCCACTTCGGCGGGCTTTCGTGCTTTCAGCGGCCCGATTTAGAAGTCGCGAGTCGCAAGCTTTGCGTTTTTCGTGATCATGATCGCGCACCTTTTTGCGCGAGATGCAACGGCCGCGACGCGGCAGGGGAAGGGAAACGTGAGGACGCGTTGTGATGCGGAGACAAAATGCCGGGGACGGATTCCACCGCGTGTAGAACAAGCGGCGTAGGGAACGTGCGTGTGGTGTCTAGCGATCGCACGTTTCTTTGACTTTTCCAGGCGCTAACGGCGTGAAGTCTTGGTCATCGATGTTCGCGATGAAGTCCGGCGCTTTGAGGCGCACGATCGGCTTGACGAACCAGCCGATCTGGTTCTTCACTACATCGCGCTTGCTTATATGGCCTGAGTAGGCGGCGAAGGTATTTTTCTCGCCCCAGCGCTCGGTGATGATCTGCGTGATGCATTGGCGACGAGTGCGCTCGTCGTCACTGGAGGCCGCGGCAGCCGCGGCTTGCCAAGCCTTGACGGTGAGGTTGTAGTAGCTTTGGAAATATCCGTCCACCGAGCCGTCCGGCAGCAGGATCGAGCCCGGCGATGCGTCGGTCATCGCGCCGGCAAGGTCGCCGCCAGGTTGCGGGAGCGAGGCGTCGCCCAGGCAATTTTCCGTGGCGTCGATAACAACTGCGAAGCAGGCGCGGTCGCCTTCTCTCTTTTTCTTTTCGTGATCACCGTCCGCCTCCTTCGACTGGGCCATGTAGAGTGAAGCGCGGGGGATCGCGAACACGGCGAGACTGAAAAGCAGATAGCCGGCGATGGCGATCGCGATGACGGCACCTAGCGTCGTGCGCGTTAGGAACCGCCAAAGCCCAGCCGCTATCTCGACCACGTCGCTGAACGAGGCGCCGCTTTGTTGCGGTCCTTTGGGAGTG
Organism: Thermoanaerobaculia bacterium; assembly: GCA_034665065.1. Lineage (GTDB taxonomy): Bacteria > Acidobacteriota > Thermoanaerobaculia > Gp7-AA8 > Gp7-AA8 > JADGNZ01. Next base: position 40,220 of record JAXDGL010000026.1, read on the forward strand.
TTGATGCTCATCGTGGGGCTCGGCTCGTTCGGCTTCGCGTCGCTGCGCACGGCCGAATAGGACAAATGGTTCAGCGATTCTACGCTGGATTCTGAGGTTCCTTCTGTTCACTCCGCCTTCACTCGCAGGCGCTCCGGCTGCGATAATAAAGGCCACAGCGGGCGGAACGGCGAACGTCTTGCTTCAACGACGGTATGCAACCCTACCTGGATCGTAGCGGCAACTCGGGCGTCGTGAGTTTAAGAACCGGCCGGATTTCATCATCGTTCGGTTTCGTGGCGGTGATCTGTATGTGTACACCGTCGAGAAAATCGGTCGCGATCGAGTCGAAGAGATGAAACGTCTCGCGGTTAACGGGAGAGGGTTGTGCACCTACATCAATCAGCATCCCGAGGTTCGGACGGGCCATGTCAGGTACGACCCGAACATGCATGGTGACCTCGACTGAGGTTTATCCTTGAAAGATCGCCGTTGATACGAACGTCTTCATCTACGCGGTGGCGCAGACGGCTCCACTCCGGCATCGTAGAGCTCGCGGACGTCGAGCCGTGCGCCGATCGAAAGCTCTGCGATCTCACCTTCATGAACGACAGTCGTTTGCCAACCATCGTCTCCGCGCGACCTGACCTCCACGGAGCGCTCGCGGTAAGAGACGAGCACGTACTCGCGCAGGGACGGGAAAGTCTTGTAGTGCTCGAACTTGTCCCCCGAATCGTACTCCTCGGTGCTGCGGCTCAGGACTTCCACGATGAGTGTCGGATTCGTGATCGCCAACGGGTCAATGCCATCGATCTCACGTGGCCCGCAGACGATCGTGACATCGGGATAAGTTGTAAGACCGGTGGGTGTGCGAACACGCAGATCGGAATTGTACGGACGGCTGTCGCCGCCGCGGAGTTGTGGGCCCAGCAAGGTGATGGCGGCCGCTGCGAGCGCTGCGTGTTCGGGCGTGCCGCCCGCCATCGCGTAAATCTGGCCGGCGAGGAACTCGTGCTTGACGTTGCTCGACGCCTCGAACCCGAGATACTCGGCGTACGTGTAGTTGAGCTTGTGGAGAAGTGCCAGCATCTCTGAGGGATTATTGCATGTGTCGATGCGAGTCGGACGTCGCGGCTGCCAGGCAAGTCTGGAGCGCAGCCGTTAGCCCCCGGCCTGTCACGCCGGAGGCCGCGGGTTCGAGTTCCGTCGGCTCCCGCCAAGACTAACGTTCTCTCGCGCCGCGAGCTCGTGGCGCTTGATGTTTCAAGCGATCACAACGTCCGCCCCACCGCGGGGACGATGATGCGCAGCTCGTCCATCAAGCGCGCGAACTGGTCGGGGTAGAGCGATTGGGGGCCGTCGCAGACGGCTTTCTCGGGCTCGTGGTGGACCTCAATCAGAACGCCGTCGGCGCCGGCGGCGACGATGGCTCTGGCCAGCGGCATCACTTTGTCGCGGCGGCCGACGGCGTGCGAGGGGTCGGCGATGATCGGCAGGTGCGAGAGCTTGTTGATGACCGGGATGGCCGAGATGTCGAGCGTGTTGCGCGTGTACGTCTCGAACGTGCGGATGCCGCGCTCGCAGAGGATGACGTCGTAGTTGCCGCCGGAGAGGATGTACTCCGAGGCCAGGAGCCACTCCTGAATCGTGGCCGACATGCCGCGCTTGAGCAGAATCGGCTTGCGGATCTGGCCGAGGGCGGCGAGCAGGTTGTAGTTCTGCATGTTGCGCGCGCCGACCTGCAGGATGTCCACATACTCCAGCATCGCCTCGATCTGCCCGATCTCCATCACCTCGGAGATCGTGGCCATGTTGTTCTCGTCGCCGGCCGCGCGCAGCAGTTTCAACCCTTCGATTCCCATCCCCTGAAACGCGTAGGGCGACGTGCGCGGCTTGTAGGCGCCGCCGCGCAAGACGCGCGCCCCTGCACGCGCGACGCGGCGAGCGGTCTCGAAGAGTTGGCGCTCGTTTTCGATCGTGCACGGTCCGGCCATGACGACGACGTCGCTGCCGCCGATGGCGATGTCGCGCACTTTCACGACCGTCTTCTCGCGGCGGAAGGAACGGCTGGAGAGTTTGTACGGCTCGCTGACGCGCACCGCCTCCTGCACGCCGTGAAGAACTTCGAACTCGCGCGGATCGACGCTGGCGACGTCGCCGACTACACCGAGAACGGTTTGATCGGATCCGGTGGAACGGTGCACATCGAATCCGCGCTCGCTCAGCACCGCTACGACGTGCTCGATGTCCTCATCCGAGGCGTGCTTCTGCATCACGATGACCATGAAACTCCTCCTGAATATTGATTGCGGTATTTGTCAACTCTATTGGTACATGATATTGAATCAGCGATGCGACGACGCGTTGCGCTCCACGCGCCGCGATTCATCGATGATTCGTTCGAAGAGACGGCGCACGGTGGCGGGATCGAGCGGCCCGTCCGAGGTGCGCTCGACTTGGAGGAGTACCTGCTTCTCGCGCTCGGGTGCGTAGATCGGAAGATCGAGAATCGGTTTGATCTCGCCGATCTCGATCGCGTATTTGGCGCGCTGATTGAGCAGGCGCACGATGACTTCATCGACGCGGTCGATGGCGTCGCGAAGGCGAATCAGCTCTTGTTCTGCATCCAGTCGATCCATAAGAAAAAACCTCTTGCCTTGCGGGAAGAGGTTCGGATCGACTTGCGGTCAGCGCCCCTTCGTAGCAGGGCGCAATATGCCCCACGCTTACGTAACGTAGCCGTAGTAATACGCAAAGCGGGTGGCGGTGTGAGTCATGTGGCGCGAGAGAGTACGGGTGACGGAGCGTTTCTGTCAAGAATCGTTTTGACGACACCAGCCGCGCGATCCGGCGCGCCAGCGGCGTCGCCGTCTGCTATCGCGCGGACGATGGCGCTGCCGACGACGATGGCGTCGCAGTGATCGCGCAGCAACTCGAAGTGCGCGTGTTGCGAGATGCCGAAGCCGACGGCGAGCGGCTTCGTTACGCGCGTGCGCACCTCGTCCAGACGCGTCAGGAGTGCAGGATCGAGCTCGTTGCGCATGCCAGTCACGCCCGTCGTCGAGACGTAGTAGATGAGGTCGTCGCTGTCTCGATTGACCGCGGCGATGCGCGCGTCGCTCGATGTGGGAGCAAGAAGAAAAATCGATCCTAATCCACGTTTTTTGAAGATCGGCCTGACCTCCGCCGCCGCTTCCGTTGGCAGGTCGGTCAGCAACACCGCGTCGATTCCGGCTGTGGCCGCATCGTCCGCGAATCGTTCGACGCCGTAGCGCAGAACGGGATTCAGATAGGAGAAGGCAATCAACGGAATATCACTGCGACTGCGGACCTCGTCTGCGATAGCGAAGACATCGCCGATATTCGTCCCATTCTTCAACGCGCGCTGCGCGGCCATCTGAATCACCGGGCCGTCGGCGATCGGATCGGAGAAGGGAACACCAAGCTCGATGGCATCGGCGCCGGCATCCTCGAGCGCGCGAATGATGTCGACCGTCGGTCCATCGCCGCAAGTGACGTATGCGATGAGCCCGCAGCGATGTCCCGCGCGAAGACGGGTAAAGAGTTTCTTGACGCGGTTCATGATGCCGCCTCGAGACGGCTCGCGCCGCGAACGCGAGCAATTATCCAAACGCCCAAACTCCCCAATCGAGCGTCCTTCTCCCCCACGCCTTTTGTGGGGGAGAAGGTGCCGAAGGCGGATGAGGGGGCACTCCCAACTGCGCGGCCTGCGATTGAAGATGCGCTAATTCGCGGGAGGAGAACCTTGCTTGTAATGTCACTCGCGGATCGAGTGGATAGCCCCCTCATCCGCCTTCGGCACCTTCTCCCCCGCTGAAAAGCGCGGGGGAGAAGGACGCTCGATTTCTGGGGTTGCGCCATCAACACAGGCGCGAGCGCCCGCTGAAAAGCGCGGGGAAGAAGGACGCTCGATTGCTGGTGTTGCGCAATCAACACGAGGGCAAACGCGTGAGTGAGATTGGCGCTCGATTGCTGGGGTTTCGTCACCAGCGCCGGCGTGAGCGTCGTCCGAGAAGCGCGGCGAAGAAGGATGCTGTCATCCTGAGCCGCCGGAGCCGCCGCACGATTCGCTGCGCTTACACCCGGAAGGCATCGGCGGCGAAGGACGGTCGAAGGACCCCCTCCCCATGTGCGGGGTCGGGCGGCGGAGAACGAACACGGCACACAATCAGGGGGTCCTTCGACCGTCCTCCGGCACTTCGTGTCCTTCGGCGGCTCAGGATGACAGCGCTGCTGACGGCTTCCGCTCACCGCGTCCCCTCCAGCGCCGCGACCTGCGGCACGTCCTTGTCGCCGCGTCCGCTCAGATTCACGATCACGATTTTCTCGCGGCCGATCGACGCGCCGTTGCGCAGCAGCCAGCCGAGGGCGTGTGACGACTCGAGCGCGGGAATGATCCCTTCGCACTCGCTCAGCTTGTGAAACGCCTCCAGGGCTAACACATCGCTGCAGTCGTGATACTCGATGCGGCCGATCTGCTGCAGGTAGGCATGCTCCGGACCAATCGATGGATAGTCGAGACCTGCCGAGATCGAATGCGTTTGCGCGATCTGGCCATGCTCGTCCTGCAGGACCATCGACCGCGTTCCGTGCAACACGCCGAGCGCGCCGCCACTGAAGCGCGCGGCATGCTCACCGAGCGCGTGGCCGCGTCCGCCGGCTTCGACGCCGACGAAGCGGATCGAGTCGTGTTTCAGCATCTCGTAGAAGAGTCCGATCGCATTCGAGCCGCCGCCGACGCAGGCCACCGCGACATCGGGAATCGTGCCCGTCCGTTTCTTCAACTGGCTCAATGCCTCGCGTCCGATGACCGATTGAAAGTCGCGCACGACGAGCGGATAGGGATGCGGACCGAGCACCGAGCCGATGATGTAGTGCGTCGTGCGCACGTTGGTTACCCAGTCGCGGATCGCTTCGTTGATGGCGTCTTTCAACGTGCGGCTGCCGCTTGCGACCGGCACGACTTCCGCGCCGAGGAGGCGCATGCGGAAGACGTTGAGCTCCTGCCGCGCCATGTCGACCTCGCCCATGTAGACGACGCAGTCGAGCCCGAGCAATGCGCACGCGGTGGCCGTGGCCACGCCATGCTGTCCCGCACCGGTCTCGGCGATGATCCGCTTCTTTCCCATCCGTTTGGCGATGAGCGCCTGGCCGATGGCGTTGTTGATCTTGTGCGCGCCGGTGTGGTTGAGATCTTCGCGTTTGAGAAACAATCGCATCCCGCCGCACATCTCCGCAAACCGTTTCGCCTCGGTCAGCGCCGTGGGACGTCCGACGAAGTCACGAAGGACATCGTCGAGCTCCGCTCCGAACGCTTTGTCGCGGCGAAGCCGGCGATAGGCATTCTCGAATTCGTCGAGCGCCGCCATCAGCGTCTCGGGGACATACCTTCCACCGAACTCGCCGAAGTAGCCGCCGCGATCGGGAAGGGAGGCAGCGCGGACGCGTTTCTCGGATCGATTCATGGTCTCCTCACGCGCTCGAACAGACGCGCGACTTTGGCGTGATCCTTCACTCCCGGCGAGAACTCGACGCCGCTGGCGATATCGATTCCGTCGGGGCGAACGAGGCTGATCGCTGCGACGACGTTCTCCGGATCGAGTCCGCCCGAGAGAAAGAACGGCTTCGAGCGGTCGTACGCGGCGAGGAGTGCCCAGTCGAACCGGCGCCCGGTGCCGCCGGCGCGGCGCTCGTCATGCGTGTCGAACAAAAGATATGCCGCGGTCGGCGCGAGATGCGTTTCCGGCAACGCCGCACCGACGTGCAGCGTCTTGATGGCCGGAATGCCGATCTCGCGGATGTCGTCGTCGCTTTCGCTTCCGTGCAACTGCACGAGATCGAGGGCGGCGACATTGCGGATCTCGCGAATGTAATCGGGCGAGGCGTCGCGAAAGACACCGACTGCTTTCACTGCGCTTCCAACCTCGCGGAGCCGCGCAACGATCTGGCCTGCTTTCTCCGGCTCGATGAATCGCGGCGAGTCAGGCACGAAGATGAAGCCGAGAAAATCGGCGCCGCACTCCGCGCTGAAGATCGCGTCCTCTTCGTTGGTAATACCGCAGATTTTGATTTTCGTCATGTTGGGAGCACCAGTTGTCGCACGGCCGCGGTACGGTCATTCTGCCGCAGCAGCGATTCACCGACGAGAAAGGCGTTGAACCCGGCGGCGCGAAGCCTTTCGACATCGGCGCGCGTCTTGATCCCGCTTTCGGCCACGCGCAGCACTCCGTTAGGAATCTGTTGCGCCAGCCGTTCCGACGCGCCGAGGTCGACGTGGAAATCGCGGAGGTTGCGGTTGTTGACGCCGATGATGCGCGCGCCGCCGCCGATCGCGCGCTCGAGCTCGGGCTCATCGTGCACTTCGACGAGCGCGTCGCAGGAGAATGCATCGAGACAGGCGATGAAATCGCGAATCTGTACCGCATCGAGAAGCGACGCCAGCAACAGGATCGCACTCGCGCCTGCGGCAACGCCGCGAACGAGTTGCGACTCGTCGATCACGAAGTCTTTCATCACCACGGGCAGACCACTTGCCAGCGCAGCCTGGCGAATCCATGCGCGCGATCCGTGGAAAAACTCGGGCTCGGTGACGATGGAGATCGCCGCGGCGCCGCCTTCTTTGTACGCCGCAGCGATTTCTTCGACGTTCGGATTCTCCACGATCGATCCCGCTGATGGCGACGCCGACTTGATCTCGGCGATGATGTTGATGCCGTCGCCAGCTAACGCTGCGCGGAACGCAAACGGCGCGCGTTCACGTGCTGCGCGCTCCGCCGCAGCGCGGTCAAGAGGCGGCTCGCTGCTCAGCCGCGCGCGCGTGCGCGAGACGATGTCGTCGAGGATCGTCATGTTGCAGCCGCAAGGGACGCAGGCGCGGGACGCCTGCGAGCCAGCCGGCGAGGACGCCAGCGTTCCTTCCTATCGAAGCTCATTCGTCACCCTAACCAGCTCCTGCAGTTTCGCAATCGCCTGACCGCTGGCGATTGATTCCCGCGCCAACTCCACGCCTTCGCGGATCGTCGCCGCCGTGCCCGCCACGTACAACGCTGCCCCGGCATTCGCGACAACAATCTCGCCACGCGCTCCGATTGCTCCACCCAATACTTCGCGAGCAATCCGCGCGTTCTCGCGGGCGTCCCCTCCTGCAATCTCCTCAATCGAGTGCCGGCTTGCGCCGATCTCCTCCGGCGTCAACTCGTAGCGATGCACATCGCCATCGCGCACTTCGCAGACGTGCGTGGCAGCGGACACCGAGATCTCATCGAGTCCGTCCTCGCTGTGGACGACCATCGCGTGTTCGGCGCCGAGAGCCAGCAGAACGCGCGCGAGCACTTCGACGAGATGGAATGAATAGACGCCGAGCACCTGTCGCCGCGCGAACGCAGGATTGGTCAGTGGTCCGAGGACGTTGAAGATCGTACGCACGCCGAGCTCGCGGCGGATGCCCGCCACGGCGCTCATCGCTGGATGCAGCTTCGGCGCGAAGAGGAAGGAGATGCCGGTCCTGCGAAGAACCTCGCTCATGCGCGCGGCGTCGAGATCGATCGCAACCCCTAACTCGGCGAGTACGTCGGCGCTGCCGCACGACGACGACACCGCGCGATTGCCGTGCTTTGCCACCGACGCTCCGGCACCGGCGGCCACGAGCGCTGCGATCGTGGAGACGTTGAACGTTCCGCGTCCATCACCGCCCGTTCCACACGTATCGACGATGCGCTCGCGGTCGACCGTCAACGGCGTCACGCGCTCACGCATCGCCATCGCCGCGCCAGTGATCTCCTCCGCCGTCTCTCCTTTCATCCGCAACGCAATCAGGAGCGCGCTTTTCTGCACATCACTCGCTCGCCCGTCCATCACCTCGCTGAACACGTCGTGCATTTCGTCGCGCTCGAGGTTCTTGCCGTCGACGACTTTGCGAATGGCGATGTCGATCACTGACGCACCTCCAACAGGAAGTTCGCGATGAGCTTATCTCCCCCCTCGGTTCCATACGACTCCGGATGGAACTGGATGCCGTAGATCGGACGATCGCGATGAGCGATTGCCATGATGACGCCGTCGTCGGTCTCGGCGTCGATGCGCAACTCGCCCGGCATCGAGTCGCGATCGACTACGAGCGAGTGATAGCGCGCCGTCTGCATCGGCGTTGGACAGCCGGTGAAGAGTCCTCGACCTTCGTGGCGCACTTCGCTGAGTTTTCCATGCACCGGCACGCGTCCGCGCACGATGCGGCCGCCGAATGCTTCGCCGATTGCCTGGTGGCCGAGGCAGATGCCGAGGAGGGGGATGGAATCGTTGGTGCGGATCAGCTCGAGGATGCGGCCCGCGCGCGACGGTGTGCCCGGCCCGGGCGAGATCACGATCGCTTCCGGCTCCTGATCGAGAAGTGCATCGACATCGAAGGCGTCGTTGCGGACAACCTGCAGCTCGAACGCAGAGATCTTCTCGATCTGCTGGACCAGGTTGTAGGTGAAAGAATCGTAGTTATCGACAACGGTGATCATGGCGGCTCCTGAACGTCGGCGGGCGGACAGACGGGAATCAGGCGCTACGCCAAGGGCACCGCGCGGTCAGGGTTGGGAGGGAACTATAGCCAAAGCGACGAGTCGACCGGACAGACCGTCGACTCGTTGACCTCGCGTGCGGGGAAGTTCATGGCGGGCGGAGGATAGCATAGGTGCGCTTCGGTTCATTGCGCTTCGCGCGTTGTCGGTTGTCGGTTGGTTGCGCTTCGCGCGTTCAACGTCGAAGAATCAACGCCAGTCCGAGGGATCTACTTGCTCGAACTCCGATTCAATAACCGCGTCGACGCGCGCTACGGCCTTGGGATCAGCGAGTCCGAAAACACTACGCCATCCACCACCATCGGATGTTGGAAGGCTCATCGATGCGAGCCGCGTCTCGATCGCCGCACTGACGAACTCTCGAAGCGTTTCCCCTCTGGACGCAGCCGCAGCCTTGGCTTTCCGGAAAAGCTCGTCGGAGATTTCGATCGTCATTCTCACGGACTGTTCTCCCATACGATCGAGGAGCCCGTATTCCGTTCATGGCGACGCTGCTACAGACCGACTCGAAATTGACAACGCGCGCAGCGCAATCAACCGACAACGCGCGAAGCGCAATCAACCGACAACCGACAACGCGAAGCAAACTATCACTCCCGAAACGGCAACACCTCGGCCGGCTCTTCGCCCTGCATCGTCAAACGCAGCTTCGACGACTCCAGCGGCAGCGTGTCGACCTGCGAGAGCGCTTCCAGCTCCTGGCCGCTGCCGGCCATGCGCTGCAACTCCTGCCCTTTCGGCCAGAGGCGCGTGTCGATCGAACGGATCGCTTTGTTGTATTGCTCGACCGTCTTCGCCAGCGCGGTGCCGATGTCGGTGATCAGGTCCATGACGCGCACGAAGCGGTTGAACAGCTCCAGTCCGGCCTCATGCATCTTCTTGGCGTTCTCTTCCGTACGTTCTGCTTTCCATCCTGCGGCGACGGCGCGCAGTAACGGAAGGAGAACGGTCGGCGACGCGAGATATATCTTCTTCTCGACCGCGTACTCGAAGAGCATCGGATCGGTGACCAGCGCGGCGGAGAGGAAGTGCTCGCCCGGCAGGAACATCACGGTGAAGTCGAGACTGTCGCCGATGTTGAGCTGATAGTCCTTGCGGCTGAGGGCGTCGATGTGACGGCGCAACGTGCGCGCGTGCGCGGTGAGCGCTTCGAGCTTGCGCGATTCTTCCGTTGCGTTGGCAGCGACGCTGTAATCGCTCAGCGGAACTTTCGCGTCGATGGCGATGATCCGTTTGTTGGGAAGATGGACGACTACGTCGGGACGGAGGCGGCGGCCCTCATCGTTGAGGAAGGTCTCCTGCACATCGAAGTCGCACAGCTCGCTCATGCCGGCCAGCTCGATGCAGCGCTTGAGCGAGTTCTCCCCCCACGATCCACGGACAGTCGGTGACGCCAGTGCGTTTGCCAGCCGCGCGGCTTCGCGCTGCGCGCTCTCCTGCGCGATGAGGAGGGTGCGGATCTGCTCCTGCAGACCGCCGTAGGCTTCGTTGCGGGAGTGCTCGCTCTTCTGCAGCTCGCCGGCGTAGCGGCCGAGCATGTCGCGCAGCGGCTGGAGCATCGTGTCGATCTCGGCCTTCTTCGTGTCGAGCGAGGCGACGATCTCCCCTTTCGAGCCCTCGATCTGCGCTTTGTTGAGATCGAGGAACGACGCGCTGATCGAGGAGAGCGCTTTCTGCGCGGTGGCAGCGAACGCTTCTTCCATCTGCTTGCGCGCATCGCCGAGAAAGGCGGCCTTCGTTTCGGCGACCGCACGCGCATGCGATTCCGCCGCGGCGAACCGCCGCGCCTCGGCCACGGCGGCCTCGCTGCGCTCGCGCTCGGCGCAGGCGAGATCGCGCTCGGCCATCGCACGCTGGATCGTGGCGTTTTTTCTCGCGCTCGCGGCCACCCACCCTGCGACCGCGCCGATGAGGAGCGCTGTCACGCTGAGAAGAATCGTCAAAAGGGACATGAAAGGATGATGAGGTTTCGGGCGTGCATGGTCAAGCGGGCTCTCCGCAAGAGGCCTCCAGACTCTCCGATGTGTAGATTTTGGGGGAAACCGTTTCACGCGGAGACGCGGAACCGCGGAGCGCTCCGCGTCCCCCGCGTCTCCGCGCGAAACCACTCTCTACTTCACCGCGACGGATCTGGCTTGCTTCACGTCGGTGATGCCGCGCATTGCTTTCTCCAGCGCGTCCTGGAGGAGTGTGCGCATGCCTTGTTGCATGGCCAGCGTGCGCAGCTCGTCGATCGGTGCGCGGCGCTGGACGGCGCGTTTTACTTCGTCGGTTCCCGTCAATAGCTCATGCACGCCCATGCGGCCTTTGTAGCCGGTGTTGTTGCAGTTCGCGCAGCCTTTCGGCTCGTAGAGCATGAAGTCGGGCGAATACTTGATGCCGAGCTGCGGGAAATAGTCGCGGCCGTAGATCTCCATCAGCTCGTCGAATTCTTCTTCCGACGGATGGCGCGCCTCTTTGCACTTCGCGCAGAGAGTTCGGATCAGACGCTGGGCCATGATCCCGAGCAACGCGTCGGCGAAGTTGAAGGGATCGATGTTCATATCCAGCAGGCGCGAAATCGTTTCCGGCGCGGAGTTCGTGTGAAGCGTGGAGAAGACGAGGTGGCCGGTGAGCGACGCTTCGATTCCGATCGCGGCCGTCTCGTGGTCGCGCATTTCGCCGACCATGATCACGTCGGGATCGGCGCGCAGAAACGAGCGCATTGCCGCGGCGAAGGTGAAGTCGATCTTCGGCTGCACCTGCACCTGGCGCAATCCCTTCTGCGTGATCTCGACCGGGTCTTCCGCCGTCCAGATCTTCATATCCTCGGTATTAATCGATCCGAGCGCCGAGTGCAGCGTGGTGGTCTTTCCTGATCCGGTTGGACCGACGACGAGGCAGATGCCGTACGGCTTGGCCAGAATCTCTTTGAAGTTCTTGAGATTGCGGTCGCTGAATCCCATCTTCTCGATCGGCAGTGGTTTCGAAGCGGCGAGGATTCGCATGACCACATCCTCGTTGCCGTTCGTCGTCGGAATCGTGGCCACGCGCAGCTCGATGATGCCCTTCGACGACTTGAAGCGGATCTTGCCGTCCTGCGGTTTGCGGCGCTCGGAGATGTCGAGCTTGGCCATGATCTTCAGACGCTGCACGAGCGCGTTGCGATGAAGGCCGGGGATCTCCATGAACTTGACGCAATCGCCGTCGATGCGCAGACGGATCAGACAGGGATGTTTGGAGCCGTCGGGCTCGATGTGAATGTCCGACGCGCCGCGCACCGCCGCTTCCACGATCATCTGGTTGGCAAGTTTGACGATCCCCGAGTCAGTCTCGTCGATCTCGTCCTTATCTTTTTCTTCCTCTTCCGCGGTCATCTCCCCTTCGCCGAGTTGATCGAGGATCTTGTTCAGATCTCCGCTGTCGGTCGATGAATCCTCGCTCTCGCCGTACGACGCCGCGATGTACGCGAGAATCTCGTGCTTCATCCCGACCCAGAAGTCGTAGCGGGGCGAAAGATTCATGGCCCGGATCCCGTCGAGCCGCGTCAGATCGTGCGGATCGTCGACGGCGATGACGAGACTGCCGAGGCGGCGCTCGACTGGCGCGCAACCGTACTTCTTCCACATATCGGCGGGAACGCGGTCGCGGTACTCCTGCGGGATCATCTGTTCGCCGTCGTAACTGAAGAACGTCGTGCTGTAGAACGCGGCCAGCGATTTCCCGAGCTCTTCTTTCGGGACGTTGTAATCCTCGATGAGCACTTTCTCGATCGCGGAGTTGTTGACGCGTGCACTGGAGACGGCAGCTTCTATGTCCTTCTCGGAGATGATGCCTTTGTCGACGAGCGCACCGAGGCGCGAGGGCTTCGTCTGCCGCGTCGCGCGATGCTGGTTATAGAACGCGATGCCGAGAATGCGTCCGATCTCTTCTGCGCCATCTTCGTCCATCGCCGTGAACGCGACGCCGTGGCGTTTGTTGATGAGCTGGACGACGCCGAGGAGATATTTCTCGAAGAGGATGGGAACGGCGAGGACAGCTTTCGTGCGAAAACCGGTCTGCTTGTCCCAGCGCTGATCGAAGCGAAGGTTTGCGTGGAACCGCGCCAGTTCGGCAGCGTCGTACGCGTCTTTGATGTTGATGGTCTTGCGCGCCAGCGCGGTGAAGCCGGCGATCGACGAGAACGACTTCGGGACGCGGATCTCTTTCGGTACGTCGCCAACCTTGGTGAGCGAGTAGAGCTCCTGATTCTTCGTGTCCATCGCGTAAATCGTCAGGCGCTCGGCATCGAGGAGCTCGAGGATCTTGTCCTTGAGCGTCATCAGGATGTGCGGGATCGACTCCGCGGCATTGATCTGATTGGTGATCCCCGTCAGCTTCTTTCGGTATTCGAGCTCCCGCTCGAGCGAGTTGGGCGCCGCCTGGACGGTCATGTGCAGTCTCCGATTTTGCGGTAAAGCATAGCGCAACCGGGCGCTTACCCTTCGGCGGGTGGGTGCAGATGACGTCAGACCGGCACGGGAAGTTGATGGACCGCCTCGATCCGGCGAAACACGATCTTCGCGCCGCCCCAACGCGGCATCACTTCGCCGTACTGCAGCGTCTTAGGACGCAACGCATTTGCCCGGCTCCGGCTTAGCCGGAAAGGTGGCTAGAAGCACTGAGTCGGCGTCTGCAGTGTTGTGGTAGGCGTGGCAAACACCTCTCGGGATCAAAACGGTCGTTCCCGCGGGGGCCTCGATTCTTCCGTCCGAAAGCTCGACGTATCCGCCGCCTTCGAGGACGGAAAAGATCAAATCACTCTGCGGATGTGTGTGCGGATCCTCCTGGCTGCGAACCACCAGCAAAAGCTCGGTGACGCTCGATTGTGGTGCTGCTAGTTGCTGTTTTGCCAATAGAGGCGAGTTCGGCGGTAGTTTGGCGATCTGCGCGCGCAGTTGATTCGCAATGTCATCAAGAACTACGGATTCGCCGCCGGCAACAGTGAATATGTACGTCATTGGATTCCTCTCTGCGCTTCGATCAGGATCAGTGCGTTCTTCGATAATAATCGCCGTACTTTTTGCTATTTAAGAGTGAAGTATATCTTAGATTACTACCAGCGCCCAACGCGTACGTCCCATCGAAGAGAAGATTCGCCAGGTGATTGCGCTCCAACAGATGGAACGGTAGCTGTCACCTCGGGTAATAACCGCTCGTCGCCCGCACGATCAATCGCTTTCGCGGGATCTCCACGCCGATCCTGCGCAGCTCGCTGCGCGGACTCGTGCTGGGCGAGATGTACGTCAGCAGATACTGGCCGCGCGTGTCGTCGCGGATTTGCGAGAAGATCCGGGGAAGATCGTTCTTCGCCGCGAACCGGAAAAACTGGCCGCCGGTCGACTCGGTGAGGTTCTTGATGCTGTTCTCATCCCACGTCATCTGCAGATCGCGATGCAGTCCGGTGAAGATCTGGACGACGTAGACCGGCACGCCGACTTCGCGCGCGTACTGCAGGACGTCTTTGGCAACGGAGGAGCCGGCGTTGTTGATGCCGTCGGTGAACACCACCAGTGCCCTCTTTCCCGGGACGTCATGGAACTGCTGCAGCGAATAGAGCATCGCATCCCAGATCGCCGTACCGCCATTGGCCTGGATGTCGTAGATCGCATCCGTCAGCTGTTTGCGATTGCTGGTCAGCGGCTGCACGAGATGCGGCTGCTCGTCGAATGAGGTGACGAACGTTTGATCCGACGGGCCGAGCGAGTGAAGGACGAACTCATTCGCGTATTCGATGACGTCAGTCATCGCCACACGCATGCTCGCGGACGTATCGAGCGCGAGTCCGATCGAGACCGGGTCATCTTTCGCGCTCTGCACGCGCGGCGTGACCGCCCGTCCGTCTTCTTTCACCACGAAGTCAGAAGCGCTCAATCCGTCGATGTAGTGACCGGCGCGGTCCTGCACGATCGCGTAGACCTGCACGGCATCGACGCGCACCTGCTCGGACACGCCGCCCGCGTTGATCATCTTCACATCCTCGGCGGAGGTGCCGTCAGTGGCGCGGGCAACGGCGCGGATAAATCCTGACGCCGACGGCGATGGCAGCACGAGCTCGTGCCGGAACGGCGCATCGGTCATCGTGGCGATCTTCGTCTCGTTCCAGTAGAGGTCGACGCCGGCGAGTCGCGTGCCTTGCGGCAACCGTGGACGCACGTCCACTTCGGTTTTTGAAACGACAACGTCGCTTGTTGGCGCCACGATGTTCACGCCGAGCGAGACGATGCGATCGTTGAGCGTGACGCTCTCTTCGCCCAGTCTGCGCTCCTGCGCGTCGTAGGCAACGGCGCGGACGACGCGCACGTGCGGTGTCGCGCCGAGGTTGATCTTGGCGATGAACGGTCGGCGGGTCAACTCGGAGACGCGCGCGTTGTCGAGAAACATCTCGACGCGCGCTGCTTCGCCTGATGCGGCCACGCCAAACGTAACGGTTCCGACCATCACTTCGCGATGCGGATAGAGCAGATGAACATTGCCCGCGGCAACATCGGCACGGACCTCGGACTCCGGCTCGGAGCCAAGTGTCTCGAGATGGCGTCGCGCCGCGTCGGCGAGGAACGACGGCTTCGGTGCCAATGCGTACGCTTTCTGGTACGCAGCGACCGCCTGTTTTGCCGATCGCTGCTCCCGGCGTACATGCCCGAGCAGCATCCACGCCTGCGAAGCGATCTGGTTGGATGCCGGCTGCGCGATGATCTCCTCCAGCGTGGTTACGCCCTCCAATGCCAGGTTGTTTCGCAGATGAAGCGCCGCAATTCCGAGCTGCGCGCTCTGCATCATGTCGATCTGGTTGTCGCGCTTCGCCACCGCATAAGCTTGCTGGAACGCGCCGGCGGCCGCTTCGGCAGCGCCGGCATCGAGAAGTCCGCCAGCCCAGAGTACGAGCGATGCCGCGATTTTTCCTTCGCGCCGCAGGGTCGCGGCGCGGATGAACGTCGCTGTCTGCTGGCGCAACGCGTTCAGCGCGTAGGCGAACTTGGCTGGGTCGCTGAAACCCTCATCGGGCTCCAGAACGATGCCGCCCCACGGATCGAGAACGATGAGGTGGCGTTCCTGGCCGCGGTACGGCTGCAAATCGGTAAGACTGTCCAGATTTGTGCGAACGCCGGCAACCGCCAGCACCATCTGCTCCATCGCCCGCGCAGCCGCCGGAAGCGCTTCGGCCTCTTTGATCCAGCGATCTCCTTTCGTATCGATCATCGCCGGCGAGCGGAAGTCGAGCAGGATGAGCGCACCCTTCGCCTGCGCTTCCGTCATCGCATCGACAAGTTTTTTCCAACGTCCTGATTCCGGAAGAGGCACGTCGGCGTCCGCGACGATGTTGGTCGAGACTGCTGGATTTTTTCCAAGGCCTGCGCATGGTCGCCCGCCCCAGGCGCCGGTGGCCAGCTCCTCTGCAACGAGGCCAACGGTCGCTCCCGGGCGGTGATGCACCTGGAAGTCGAGGCTCCATGTTCCTTTCGTCGAGAGATCGAGATGCTCCATCCGCCTGGAGATCGTCAACGGCGGCGCGTCCGCTGTACGAACCGAGACGGAAAACCGCAACGTTCCCTCGGTCAGACTCTGGCGAACGACGTCGATCGGCGAGAGGTTGACCACTACATCCATCCGCGAGGTGATGTCTTTCCCATCTTTCGAAACGGAGAGCTGCGTCATCGTGCAACGAACGGGCAGTTCTCCCCGCTCGCCTTCATCCGTGGCGAGCAGCGTGGCGCGCGCAAGCGATAGCGACTCCGGCGTTCCTGAAACGACGGTGTGTTGCGCGCGGACACTGATGCCGGGCCGCAGCGATTTCACTTCGATGTGGTGCGCGCGTCCGTCGCGCGCCCGGCGAAGTTGATACGTGATCACGAGCCGATGCGCGAGCTCATCGAAACCGTCCGTCAATTTCATCGCGTTCGTCTGCACGCTGCCGCCCGTCTCCTCCGCCAAGGTCCGTAACGGTGCCAGCGGATGGAAATTGAGCGCGTCGGGCGGCTTCACCGGAGATCGGCCTGAATCGGTAACATCGAAGCGAGGCGCAGAGGCGTTCGCCATCCAGCCGGGGGCAAAACTGAGAACGGTCCAGCCGGCGGCGGACATCGCCTGGGCGATCTCCGTCTGGTGGGCCGCGGCGCTGAGCGCGCGAAGATCCGCATCGAGGGCCGTGTCGTCGGCGGCATAGAAATCGTGCGGGTCGACATCGTAACCATCCGTGATGACGACGAGCGCGTGGGGCCGTCCCGCCTCACCGTAGCGCGCGGTCCAGATCATCATCGCGTCCTGCCGCGCCCGAATGATGGCCGCTTCGAGCCGCGCCGTCGATAGGGCTCGCACAGTCGAGCCGGTGACGCCACTCAGCGGCCGCACCGCTTCGGTCAGGTATTGCCGGCGTAGGCTCGTGACTTGTTCCTGACCGCGAATGGTGAGCGCGAGATCGAGCAGCGTTTTGTGAAGGGAGGCCGCGTCGTGTGTGGCCGATCCGATCCCATGAGGCGCTGGGCCCTCGTCGCCAACAATCTGCACATCGCCGAGCGCGGTCAGTTCCGCGGCGTGTTCGGCGAGTGATTTGAGTGCCTCGCTCAGCGCATGCGTAGAGGAGAGCGATTGCTGCACGTAGATGACGACTTGCCACCGTTTCTCGGGCGCGGTCGGAGTGTCCGGTGCAGCGGAACGATTGCTCTCGCTTGTGGACGAGGCAATCGCCCTCACGGGATACGACACGCCGATGATCTGCTGCGGCTTGCCATCTTCGAGGAGAACGAAGTCCGACGGCGACAGACCTGCTGGGAGGTTCCCTTTCGCATCGCGCACGACGACCGGAACTTCGATCGCGGAAACGTCGATTCGTTCCGTGACCTGCGAAACGAGCGGGATGGAAAAGAAAGCAAAAGCGAGCGCCGGGACAACCGAGCGATAGGACAAGCACAATCTCCTGGAATACCGGCGCGGTGGATTGTAGCAAATCGCGGACCGGTTCTCCGTGACAGAAGGGGTCGTATACTCAGACCGTGGCGTCGTTCGAAAAAACTCTTCGCGCCGTGAACGACATGAAGACGACCGGCGTCATCGACCAGTACGCGATCGCTGGCGCCATGGCGTTGATGTTCTGGATCGAGCCCGTACCGACGTTCTATCTCGACGTCCTGGTCATGTTGCCTGAGTCGGCCAGCCCTATCGTCTCACTCGAACCGATCTATCGATGGGCCTCGGACCGCGGCTTCGAAGCGAAGCAGGAGCACGTGGTAATCGAAGGCATTCCGGTGCAGTTCCTGCCATCGTACGGAACACTCGCCGACGAGGCGATCCTTACCGCCGCCGATCGGCAATATCAGGGTGTATCCCTTCGCGTCGTCAGGCCGGAATACTTGATCGCTCTTTATCTCTTGCCATCGGCGCGAACAGCAAAACGTCGTGAGCGTGCGGCGGCCCTTCGCGATGCAGCAGATCTCGACCCCGATCGCCTCGCTGAAGTGATGACTCGATTCAATTTGGCGTTCTAACGAAATGAGTGAATCTCCCGCAAGACCTAGCGACGAATTGCTGGCCCGTTTGTACGAAGGAAAGCGCGCACTGCATGCCGAACAGCGAGCGTTGCCGCTGCCAGATAAGATTCGACAACTGCTCGAGCTTCAGAAAATCGCCTATGAAATCTTCCGATCGCGAGGTGTCGCCCTCCGGTGGTGGGAGAAGCCGTGGGACATCGAGCCGTAGTCTTCGCGCCCCCGTCAACAGAATGCCCGCGCCTAGATCCCCGTGACCCTCACTACTTCTTCGAAGCTCGTCACGCCCTCGGCTAGTTTGCGCAGCGCGCTTTGACGGAGCGTGCGCATGCCGCGCTTCACGGCCATCTCCTTGATCTTGAGGAAATCCTCCGAGCGGTCGATGAGATCGCGGATGGCGTTGTCGATCGGCAGGATCTCGAAGATACCGGTGCGGCCGAAGTAGCCGGTGTTGCGGCAGCGGATGCAGCCTGCGCCTTCTTTGACGATGATGCGCTTCCCGGCGGGCGCTTGCAGGTTGAGCATGCCCGCTTCTTCCACGCTGAGTGGCCGGTTGCGCTTGCAATCTTCGCAGATGCGGCGCATCAAACGCTGCGCCATCGTGCCGACGAGCGTCGATGAGATGAGGAACGGCTGGATGCCGAGGTCGATAAGACGCGTCACCGACGTGGCGGAATCGTTCGTGTGCAACGTCGAGAAGACGAGGTGTCCTGTCAACGCTGCCTGCACAGCATTCTGTGCAGTCTCTTCGTCGCGAATCTCGCCGACCATGATGATGTCGGGGTCCTGGCGGAGGATCGTGCGCAACGCGGAGGGAAACGTGATGCCGATCTTGGTCTGCACCGAGGTCTGGTTGAACTCGTCCCACACCATCTCGATCGGATCTTCGATCGTCGTGATGTTGATCTCCGGCGACGCTAACGACTTCAGTGCCGAATAGAGCGTCACCGTCTTGCCTGATCCGGTGGGTCCGGTGACGAGGATGATTCCGTGCGGACGCTTGATCCACTCCGCGAAGGTTTTCAGCTCGTCTTCGTAAAAACCGAGGTGGGAGAGATCGCGCAGGAGGATGTCGGGATCGAAGATGCGCATGACCAGCTTCTCGCCGAACGCGGTCGGCAGAGTCGAGACGCGCAGCTCGACTTCTTTTCCCTCGCGCTCAGTCTTGATGCGGCCATCCTGCGGGCGGCGGCGCTCGGCGATGTCCATCCGGCACATCGTCTTGATGCGCGAGGTGATGGCCAGGTTGACGAGCTTCGGTACGCGCTGGATCTCGTGCAACACGCCGTCGATGCGGAAACGGATCATGGCCGCCTCGCGCTTCGGCTCGATGTGGATGTCGCTGGCACGCGAGTCGTAGGCATGCTGCAGGAGAAAGTCGACGGCGTTGACGATGTGCGCGTCGCTGGTCTCGATCTCGTTACCCGACTTGAGCTTGACGTATTGCTCGAGGTTGGCGAGATCGAGCGCGCCGCGCCCGAGGTCGCGTCCCGCTTTCGTCACGGAAGCGCGGAAGCCGTACTGCTCGGTAATGACGCCCATCACGTCGCTCTCGGACGACACGACGACCTCGATCTCCTGCTTCACCATCTGGTGATAGGTATCGAGTGCGACGGTGTCGAACGGATTGACGACGGCGACGATCAACTTGCCGTCGCGGACGGCGACGGGCGTCATGCGATGCTTCTTCGCGAACGGCCGCGAGATCTTCGCTTCGATCATCTCCAGATCGAGCTTGAGCGGATCGATCTTGAAGAACTTGAGATGCGCGTCTTCGGCGATGAGGCGCGCCAGCAGGAAGTCGTCAATGCGCGTGCCGCTGTCGCTGGCGTCGGTGAGGTTCATCGCCATCAGCGCCTTGAACGGGCTCGCTTCCTCCTCGCCACGGGCGCGCGCGGATCGCGACTGCGCGCGAAGCTGGCGGTCGAGATTCTCGATCTCGACCTTCTGCTTGTCGTCGATGAAGCCGGCGTTTTGCAGCAGCTCGCCGAGGTAGGAGAGCGTGACCTCGCGCGACTTGCGGCCGGCGGAAGGGAGGGTGGCGGTCATGGGAAGGTGAATGATGAGGGAAGGAGGGCGAATTCCGCTAGTGGGAGGAAGACTTATCCGCAGATGACGCAGATGGACACAGATACAAGACGCGGCTCATCTGCGTCCATCTGCGACATCTGCGGACGGGCTTCGGCAACGCTCAATGCACTTCCAGCAGAAACCCCTTCAAGTACTCCCCTTCCGGGCAGAAGAGCGACACGGGGTGATCGGGCGCGGCGGCGAGTCTTCGGACGAACGAGACGCGGCGGCCGGCATCCTGCGCGGCGGAGAAGATCACTTTCTGGAAGAGGTCGAGCGACATGTGGCCGCTGCAGGAGAACGTTAGCATTTGCGCACCGGGATTCAGCAGCTTCATGGCAAAGAGATTGATGTCTTTGTAGCCGCGCGCGGCGCGGTCGATATCGCCGCGCGATTTCGCGAACGCGGGCGGATCGCAGATCAGCAGGTCGTAACGCGCGTTCGTCTTGCGGACGTAGTCGAACGCGTCGGCGACGGTGAAGGTGGCGTCGGATCCATTCAGCGCGTGATTCGTACGCGCCAGTTCGATCGCGCCCGAGGAGCTGTCGACGTTCTCAACCGAGCTTGCGCCCCCCGCCGCTGCGTAGACGCCGAACGCGCCGCTGTACGAAAAGAGATTCAGCACGCGCCGGCCCACGGCGAGCGTCCGCGTCAACGCGCGGTTCTCGCGCTGGTCGAGAAAGAATCCCGTCTTCTGACCCGACGGAGCATCGACGCGGAAACGGAGTCCGTTCTCGCGGATCTCGGCCGACGCCTCCCCCTCGCCGATCCACTGCGGCTCCATCGACAGCCCTTCGATCTTGCGCGCCGGAATGTCGTTCTTGAACCAGATCCCGCGCGGCGCGATCTCGCGCTGCAGGTCATCAATAATGAGAGGCCTGAGCTGTTCGACGCCGGCATTGGCGATCTCGACGACGGCGATGTCGTCGTAAATGTCGATGATCAACCCGCTGAGCTCATCCCCTTCTGCGTTGATCAGGCGGAACGCGTTGGTACCGAATGGGGTCAGGTCTGAAGTCGAAAGTGCCGAAGAGTGTCCGTCGCTCAAGAGACGATCGCCGGCCGTCACTTTCGACTTTAGACCTGACCCCATTCGCCGCGCCATCGCCGCGTGCATCCGCGCGTGAATCGTCTCCGCGGTCAGCTCCTCATCGCCGAACGTCAGTGCGCGCACGCGGATCTGCGAGTGCTGCGAATGAAATCCGGAGGCGATGCGGCGGCCGCTGGGATCGAGAAGATCGGCGATGGCGGCGCCTTCCGGACCGCTCTCCCGCGCGATGGCGCCGGCGAAAATCCAGGGGTGACGGTTGGCGACGAGGCGCTCTTTGCCCGGTTTGAGCGTGAGAACGCGGCGGTTGGCGGTTTCGAAGTGATCCATGCGCGCCGCATCGTATCGCTGGGAACATGAGTTCGCGCGGATTCACCTCAAACCGTCTCACTCGGAGGACGCGGAGAACGCACATCACTTTCGACCTGACTCCTTCCGCTATGCTGGTGCCGTGAGCGACGATCAAATCGCCTTGCTGACAATGGGAGGCCTCATCGTGGCCGGCGCGGCACTCGTCGTCCTGCTGTCGCGGAGGTCGTCGGCGCTCTCTGAGCGCTTGTCGCGGCTGGTGACGTCGTTCGGATGGGAGTCGCCGCACCGTGTGTGGTGGAGCGGTGCGATCCGTGGCCACTGGCAGGGAGTCGACGTCGAGCTGCGGCACATGGGCCGCTATAAGTCGATCCCGGAACGGCTCCTCCTGACGATGAAGACATCGTCGCCGGCGCGGGTGATCGTGAAGCGGCGCACGCACGGCTTTCTATCGAGACCGCTGACGCTATTCGGTCCGCCGCTGGTCGAGCCGACGAACGTCGCGGATCGCGAGCGCTACTGGGTGCGCTCCGATGAGCTGGTGTTTGTCGAGCGCCTCTTTGCCCAGGCGGCAGTCGCGCCGGCGCTCGAGCCGAATCTCATCGCGCGTTTCGACGTGGTCGATCTTCAGCGCAATCAACTCCGCATTCTGCGTGCAATCGACGACCGCGCGGTGAAGAAGCAGTTCAACCGGCCGCTGATCAGGTTGGGCCGCGACTACGAACTGATCGAGGCGATCGCGAAGGAAGAGTGGCGGCTGGCAACAGTGATCGTGCAATCGCTCGGGCTGCGCGGGTATCGGAGCCCGTGAGGCAAACGACGAAGAATCCAGAATGTAGTAGACTCCGCACCATCCCCAACAACTGATGAACTCGCTTTTTTCTGTTTGCAAAACCTCCCAATTATTTGTACTCTTCGCCTGGGTCACGTTTTCCCCAACAACAATGTGAAAGTGCCGGGTGTGCATGGCTGCGCTAGCTCCATATCGGAGGCAGCCGCCGCACAACGGTCGAATCCTGTCAGGAGATTGCAATGGACATCGACCGCGCCCGGTCTGATTTTGGCAGACCACTACAAGTTCCGGCACTCACGCCACCATCTCTCGACGTCAAAACGAGGAGCTTCCTTTCGATGAACGTACGCCGATCCTCCCTTCTGCTGTTGCTTTGTTTTGTCTTCGCCGCTCAGATTGCGAGCGCACAGGTCGTCATCAGCCAGGTGTACGGCGGAGGCGGCAACGCCGGCGCGACTTATAAGAACGATTTCATCGAGATCTTCAATCGAGGAACGTCGCCGCAGAGTCTGACGGGATGGTCGGTGCAGTATGCGAGCAGCGCCGGCAGCTCATGGCAGGTCACGAACCTGACGTCGGTGACGCTCGCACCCGGTCAGTATTACCTCATCCAGGAATCCGCCGGCACCGGCGGGACGACGAGTCTGCCCACTCCCGACGCCAGCGGCGGGATCGCTATGAGCGCGACGGCGGGGAAAGTTGCCCTCGTCTCGAACACAACAGCCCTCACGTGCGGCGCGACGAACAATTGCCCGGCCGTCCCGGCGATCGTCGACCTGGTCGGCTTCGGCGCGGGAACGAGCAGCTTCGAAGGCGCTGGCCCGACGGGAACTTTGGCCAACACCACCGCGGCGATTCGCGCATCGAGCGGTTGCACCGACACGAACAACAACGCCGGCGACTTCGCCGTCGCCGCGCCAACTCCGCGCAACACGGCCACGGCGCTCCATCCGTGCAGCGCGACCACGCCGACCCTCTCCATCAACAACGTAACCGCATCCGAAGGCGATAGCGGCACGACCACCTTCACCTTTACCGTCTCGCTCTCCGGCGGCACGGCCCCTCCGGGCGGCGTGACCTTCAACATCGCCACCGCCGACGGATCCGCGACGACCGCCAACAATGACTACGTCGCAAAATCGTTGTTGGCGCAAAGCGTCACCACCACCTACACCTTCACCGTTTCCGTGAACGGCGATATCAACGTTGAGCCCAACGAAACGTTCAACGTCAATGTCTCGAACATCGTCGGAGCGACGAACAGCACGGCGCAAGGAACGGGCACGATCGTCAACGACGACAGCCCGACGCCTCCAACCGGCACCGGCTCCGCGAATCCATCCTCGCTCGCCGCTGGTGACACGACCACGCTGACGGTCAACGTCACGCCGGGAGCCAAACCAACGAGCACCGGAATCACTGTGACCGCAGATCTCGCATCGATCGGCGGATCAGTTCAAGCGATGACGGGCAGCGGAAACACGTTCACGCTCGATGCAACCGTCGCCAACGGCACGACGAACGGCAACAAGACGATCCCAATCACGATCTCCGACGCGCAGGGGCGCTCCTC
Organism: Thermoanaerobaculia bacterium; assembly: GCA_034665065.1. Lineage (GTDB taxonomy): Bacteria > Acidobacteriota > Thermoanaerobaculia > Gp7-AA8 > Gp7-AA8 > JADGNZ01. Next base: position 64,077 of record JAXDGL010000026.1, read on the forward strand.
CAGCACGTCGATCACACTCACGATCATCTCTCCGCCCCCACCGGCCAACCACGTCGTCATCAGCCAGGTCTACGGCGGCGGCGGCAACTCCGGCGCCACGTACGCGAACGACTTCGTCGAGCTCTACAACCCGACGAACATTCCATTCGATCTCACCGGCTGGACCATCCAATACGCCTCAGCCGCCGGCACCGCCTGGAACAATTTCCAGACCCTCGGCGGAACCATCGGGCCGGGCCAGTACTACCTGATCTCGCTTGCTTCCGGCGGCGCGACGGGCGATCAACTTCCTGCCGCGAACGTCTACGGCAGCATCAACATGAGCGGCACTACGGGCAAGATCGCGCTCGTCCGCAACGGCACGATTCAATCCGGCACCTGTCCCATCTCCTCCCCGAATCCTGACGTGGTCGACTTCGTCGGCTACGGGCCGACAGCATCCTGCAGTGAGGGAAATCTGAGCGCGCCCACGCCGAGCAACACGACTGCCGACATCCGAAAGAACAACGGCGGCACCGACACCGACATCAACCGCAATGACTTCGTCACCGGCACGCCGAACCCGCGCCGCACAGCGATCATCGCCGAGCTCGGGCCGTCGGTGGTCAACACCGATCCGGCAGCGAGCAGCATCACATCGCCGCACGACGGCAGCCTGACGGTCAACTTCAGCGAGGCAGTCGACACCGACGCCGGCTGGTACAACGTCACCTGCAACGCCACCGGTCTTCACAACGACGCAACGACTGCGCATACGACCGATTTCAAGAGCTGGGTCATCACGCCGAACACGAACTTCCAGTTCGGCGAGAACTGCACCGTCACGATCAACAAGAACGCGATTCACGATCAGGACACCGATGACAGCGGAGCGAACAGCGACACGCTGTTCGCCGATTACGTCTGGAGCTTCACCGTCGTCGGCGCCGGGCAGCCGGCTCCCTATCCTCCCAGCGTTCATCTGACGATGGGCAATCCGACGAGCGCGGTGGCGGACGTCAATCAGCCGAACAACTACCTGATGGAGAAGCCGACCTACGCGACCTCCTACAATCGCGACAAGGGCACGCCGAACTGGGTGAGCTGGCACCTCGACAGCTCCTGGTACGGCAGCCTCGCGCGCGTCGACACGTTCCGTCCCGATCCCGCGGTTCCGCCCGATTGGTATCGCGTGCAGGCGTTCGATTACTCGCTCTCCGGTTTCGACCGCGGGCACATGACGCCGAACGCAGACCGCGACAACGAGAATCGCGTTCCGATCAATCAGGAAACCTACCTGATGGCGAACATGGTGCCGCAGGCGCCTGACAACAACCAGGGTCCGTGGGCCAATATGGAGAACGATCTCCGCACGATCGTCGCCGCAGGCGATATGGAGCTCTACATCGTCTCCGGCCCCGCCGGAGTTGGCGGCACGGGAAGCAACGGGCCTGCCACGACTCTCGCCGGCGGTCACATCACCGTTCCGGCGTACACGTGGAAAGCCGTACTCGTTCTTCCGAAGGGCGACGGCGACGTCTCGCGCGTCACTGCCTCGACGCGAACGATCGCCGTCATCATGCCCAACGTCCAGGGCATCCGAAACAACGACTGGCACTCGTACCTGACGACCGTCGATGCCGTCGAATCGCTCTGTGCCTGCAATCTTTTCTCGAACGTTCCTGCGGCAACGCAGAACAGCATCGAGGCCGGCGTCAACGGAGTGAATCCGCCGGGCGCGGCCGATCAGACCGTGAGCACGAACGAAGACACCGCGGCGACGTTCACGTTCGATACGGCCAGCCCGAACAACGCGCCGCTGACCTACACGATCGTCACCTCGCCGTCGCACGGAACGCTTTCCGGCTCCGGCGGCTCGCGGACATACACTCCGGCTCCCGATTTCAACGGCAGCGACTCGTTCACCTACCGCGTAAACGATGGCTCCCGCGACTCGAACACCGCGACGGTCTCGCTTTCCGTCATCGAAGTGAACGATGCCCCGACGGCCGCCGACGACGCGAAGTCGACGGACGAGGACACGACCCTTTCGTTCAACAGCTCCGATCTGACGGCCAACGACAGCACCGGCCCGGCGAACGAGAGCGGCCAACAGCTCAACGTAACGAGCGTCACCGCCACCGCCAGCACGCACGGCAATGTCAGTCTGACCTCCGGTACCGTGAGCTTCATCCCGGACGCCAACTACTTCGGACCGGCCAGCTTTACCTATCGCGTCTGCGACAACGGCATCACCAACGGCGCCGCCGATCCGCAGTGCGCAACGGCAACGGTCAATGTCACGGTGAATCCCGTAAACGATCCGCCGACGGCCGCTGACGATGCGAAGTCGACGGATGAAGACACCACGCTGACCTTCAGCGCGTCCGATCTCACGGCGAACGACAGCGCAGGACCGGCAAACGAAAGCGGCCAGACTCTGACCGTCACCGCGGTCTCCGCGACCGCGAACACCCATGGCACTGTCTCCCTCACTTCCGGCAACGTCACGTACGTTCCGGAAGCGAACTACAACGGCGCGGCCAGCTTTACGTACAGCGTCTGCGACAACGGCACGCCGTCGGCGTGTAGTGGCGGAACAGTCACCGTCACGGTCAATCCGGTCAACGACCCGCCCACTGCCGCCGATGATTCGAAGTCGACCGACGAAGACACCACTCTGACCTTTGCCACCTCTGACCTGACAGCGAACGACAGCGCCGGAGCGGCGAACGAGAGCGGCCAGTCGTTGACGGTCACCGCGGTCACCGCCGACACCAACACGCACGGCACGGTCTCGCTCTCTTCCGGAAATGTCACTTACGTGCCGGAGGCCAACTACAACGGACCGGCGAGCTTTACCTATCGCGTCTGCGACGACGGTTCCCCATCGCAGTGCGCGAACGCGACGGTCAACGTCACTGTGAATCCGGTGAACGATCCACCGACTGCGGCTGACGACGCGAAGTCGACAGACGAAGACACTACTCTGACATTTGCCAGCTCTGATCTGACCGCCAACGACAGCACCGGACCGGCGAACGAGAGTGGTCAGTCGCTCACCGTCACTGCGGTCTCCGCGACCGCCAACACGCACGGCACCGTCTCCCTCACCTCCGGCAACGTCACGTACGTTCCGGAAGCGAACTACAACGGCGCGGCCAGCTTTACGTACAGCGTCTGCGACGACGGTTCCCCATCGCAGTGCGCAAACGGGACGGTCAACCTCACCGTCAATGCGGTCAATGATCCGCCGACCGCCGCCGATGATGCAAAGGCAACGGACGAAGATACGACTCTCACGTTCAGCGCCTCCGATCTGACCGCCAACGACAGCGCCGGACCGGCAAACGAGAGCGGTCAGTCGCTCACCGTAACCGCGGTCGATGCCACTGCGAACACGCACGGCACTGTCTCGCTGTCATCCGGCAACGTCACCTACGTCCCCGAGGCTAATTACAACGGGACGGCGAGCTTCACGTATCGCGTTTGCGACAACGGCTCCCCATCGCAGTGCGCGAATGCGACGGTCAACGTCACTGTCAATCCGGTGAACGATCCGCCGACCGCGGCGGACGATGCGAAGTCGACGAATGAAGACACCACTCTGACCTTTGCCAGCTCCGATCTGACCGCCAACGACAGCGCAGGACCGGCAAACGAAAGCGGCCAGTCGTTGACCGTCACTGCGGTCACCGCAACCGCCAACACGCACGGCACCGTCAGCCTCTCTTCGGGCAATGTCACGTACACCCCGGAAGCGAACTACAACGGGCCCGCCAGCTTCACGTATCGCGTTTGCGACAACGGCACTCCCGATTCGCAGTGCGCAACGGCCGCAGTCAACGTTACCGTCAACGCGGTGAATGATTCACCGACTGTGTCGATTACGGTCGTCGCGACCTCGCCTGAAGGAACCGCGGTAACCGCAACGGCCAGTGTGAGCGATCCTGATGCGAACGAATCGTTCACGTACGCCTGGACCGTCACGAAGAACGGCTCGCCGTACGCAAGCGGCAGCGGCACCTCGATCACCTTCACCCCGAACGACAACGGCGCGTATACCGTTTCGCTGACCGTCACCGACACAAACGGCGCCACCGGCAGCGACGCGAAGACCGACAACGTCACCAACGTCGCTCCGACGATTACATCCGCCAACCTTTCCAGCGCGTCGATCGACGAGAACGGCAGTGTGACCGTCTCGGGCACCTTCACCGACCCAGGCACCGCCGATACGCACACGGTGACGATCATTTGGGGCGATGGCAGTGCCAACTCCTCGGTCAGCCTGGCCGCCGGAGCCGGCAGCTTCTCGCTGGCGCATCAATACCTCGACGACGCACCCTCGGGCACCGCGTCCGATGTCTACCCGATCTCTGTAATCGTGACCGACGACGATGGCGGCTCCGCCAGCGCCGGCGCTTCGGTCACCGTCAAAAACGTCGCGCCTGCGATCACTTCGGTGACCGGTCCATCTGGCGCACTGCAGGCCGGAAGTTCGGCGACCATCACCGTCCATTACACCGATATCGGTTCGCTCGACACGCATACCGCCGTGATCAACTGGGACGACGGATCCTCCTCACCCGCCACCTGCGCCTCCGGCACCTGCACGGCGTCGCACACCTACGCGGCAACCGGCGTCTACACGATCGGCGTCAGCCTCAGCGATGATGACACCGGCAACGCCACGGCCACGTACGAGAGCGTCGTCGTCGTCGACGCGAACGGCGGATTCATCACCGGCGGCGGCTGGATCGATTCGCCCGCCGGCGCGTACGTCGCCGACCCAACCGCTGTCGGAAAATCCAACTTCAGCCTGAACGCAAAGTATCAGAAGGGACAGAGCACACCGACCGGTAACTCGCAGTTCCAGTTGAAGTCGCCGAGGTTCGATTTCTCGAGCACGACGATGGAATGGCTCGTCGTCGCCGGCGACAAGGCTCAGTACAAAGGCAGCGGCACGGTGAATGGCAGCGGAGACTACGGCTTCCTCATCACCGCGACCGACGGTCACTTCAAGGGCAACAACGGAGTCGACAAGTTCCGCATCAAGGTCTGGAACAAGACGACCGGTGTTGTCCTGTACGACAACGTGATGGGCGCATCGTCGGACATCGACTCGGCGAATCCGCAGGCGATCGGCGGCGGTAGCGTCACCATTCACTAACCTGCAGTCATGTGCTGGCGCTCGCACGAGCGCCAGCATCGAAGCGCTTTCCCCCAATGAAAGCCGGCGCCTGCGAGGGCGCCGGCTTTTTCTTGCGTGGAAGAACCTCCTCCTCCGCTTCACAGAACTTTCCGAGAAAGTGTGGTTTGTGTCCGTCCTCACTCCTGACGGGCGATAAGCGTCCGTTCCCCAACTCCCAATATCGGAAGAGATCGGATCTGAATCGCTCCAGCGATCGCGGGTTCCGTTCATTCAGAGGAGGCACGATGTCCGGCAAGAGACTCATCCCGACCGCGCTTTGGGCGTTCACACTGTTACTGGCGGTTCACGCTCAGGCCACGACCTACACGTGGACTGGCGCGGTCAGCAATCTCTGGTCGAATCAGAACAACTGGAACCCGGTCGGCGTCCCAGCCAGCGGAGACTCCGTAGCCTTCCCCAGTGGTGCGGCCAACCTCACCAACACGAACGATCTCGCGCCCGGAACCTCCATCGTGGCGATCGCCTTCAATGGCGGCGGTTACACGACCGGCGGAAATGGGGTCGTGCTGACGGGCTCGATGACGTCATCGGGGAGCAGCGTAGTCAATCTCCCCATCGACGTGCAGACAAACGCGGTGACGTTTACAACAGGGAGCAACCTCACCGTCGGCGGAAGCCTCAGCGGGACCGGCCCGATCATGTTGAATGGTGGGTCCTTCATGACCTTCACCGGCACGCACT
>JAXDGL010000027.1:0-124046 GCA_034665065.1 Thermoanaerobaculia bacterium
CGATGATCGACACGAAACTCCGGATATCGAGAAGCCACGCGTTCGCGATGAACACGAATCTCGCATTGTTCTGAATTTTCGGAAAGCGGTGGCTGCGCCACGCGCAGTCCAAAGCGCTTCGCGCAAAACAGTGGGCAGCAGCATTTCGCGCGAAGCGCTATGGAGTGCGGTGGCGCCAGCCACCGCTTTCATATACTCACAATGTGCCGGATCCTCATTCCACCTACGAAACTCGACTAGCGAGCCATCGCGCGGAAACCGCAGCCCTCCGCACTCGCGAGCGCGTCATCTCCATAGCCCGCATCGTTCTCTTCGTTCTCGCTGCGATCGTTGCGTTGATTCACTTCAGCGGATGGATCGTCATTCCGATCGTTGGATTCGTGGCGTTGATGATCGCGCATGAGAGGACGATCACGCGCCGGCGCAGGGCCGAGGGCGCGGCGCGATTCTGCGAGCGAGGGCTGGAGCGGTTGAACGGGGAATGGCAAGGGAAGGGAGTCGCCGGCAACGGTTACGCCGGTGAGCATCATCTGTTCGCTGGCGATCTCGATCTTTTCGGGAAAGGCTCACTCTTCGAATGGTTGTGCCTTGCGGCGACGAGCGAAGGAAGGGCCACGCTGGCGCAGTGGCTTTTGAATCCGGACGTCGTCACTGCGGACGAAGTACGGGAACGGCAGGCAGCGGTCGAAGAACTGCGCGGACGCGTCGACCTTCGCGAAGAAATCGCCATCGCTGCCGCGGAGATTGCGCACGAGGTGGAATCAGCAAAACTCGATGAATGGTCGCGCGCGGAAACGTTGCTGGGATCGCGAGGAGAGCGGATCGCCGCAGTCGTCATCACGGCTTTCACGGCGATCGCTCTCCTCCTTGGCATCCCGGCGCTGGTGGCGCGCCTCGTCAACGCCACGAATCCGGGGGCGATGCCGGAGATCTCGCCGCTCTGGTCGCTGCCGCTGATGGTGATGATCGTGATCGTGACGTTCTTTGCGCGCAGCCTTTCGGAGCGCGTCGCGCAGGTCGTCGGCGCGGTCGAGCGGCGCGAGCCGGCGTTGGCGTTGCTCGCGGGCCTGCTGACGTTAATCGAGCGCGAGTCGTTTGTATCGCCGCGGCTGGCCTCATTGCGAGCACGACTCGAGCGCGACGGCGTGGCTGCGTCGCGGCAGATCGAGCGGCTGCGCAAACTGGTCGCGTTGCTCGATGCGCGACGCAATCAATTCTTCGCGCCGTTCGCGATGCTTCTTCTTTGGTCCGCGCACATCGCGTTTGCCATCGAACGCTGGCGCAAGGAGTCGGGAACGGAGATCGTGGCGTGGATCGCATCGATCGCCGAGCTCGAAGCGATTCTCTCGCTGGCGTCGTTTGCCTTCGAGCATCCAACGTTCGTGATGCCTGAGGTGATCGACGGCGATGCGCTCTTCGACGGTGATGCAGTCGGCCATCCACTCATTGGCGACGATCGCCGCGTGGCGAACGATGTGCGGATCGGCGGCGAGCTGCGTCTGCTCATCGTCAGCGGATCGAACATGTCAGGCAAGAGCACGTTGATGCGCGCGATCGGCGTGAACACGATCCTGGCGCTGGCGGGCGCACCGGTGTGCGCCACGCGTCTGCGCGTGAGTCCGATGGCGGTCGGCGCGTCGATCAGCCTGAACGACTCGCTGCAGGAAGGAGCATCGCGCTTCTACGCGGAGATTCTGCGCATTCGCGACATCCTGCAGACGCGGCCACCGCTCCTTTTCCTTCTCGACGAAGTCCTCGGCGGCACGAACTCGCACGATCGCCGCATCGGCGCGGCAGCCATCATTCGAAGTCTGGTTGCGAGTGGCGCGATCGGCCTGGCCACGACACACGATCTGGCGCTGGCGCAGATCGCGGACGAGCTAGCGCCACGCGCAGCCAACGTCCATTTCGAGGACCATGTCGACGCGGGGCGCGTGATCTTCGATTACAAGATGCGGCCGGGAGTCGTCACGAAGAGCAACGCTCTGGAGTTGATGCGCGCGGTCGGCATTGAGGTTTGAGCGCTGGCAGCCGCAGTTGCTTCGGCTCCGACGAAACGACCCGCGTCAAAACCGTGGCAGCAGCACGTCGAGGGCGTCGGCGAGTTTCATGTAGTCATCGATCGAGTTGTAGAGCTGCGCGGAGACTCGCAACACGCGGTTCCCCGCGCGCGGCCACGGCACGATCGGAACTTCGATTCCATGCTCGAAGAGGAGCGCGTCCTGCAGTGGATCGCCGTAGAGCGACGTCGTCACATACGCAGCGCCGTCGGCGATCGGAAACGCGGCCATCGAGCCGAGCATCTCGTCGGGCGCAGGTTTTTCGATGCCGAGGCGCTGACAGAGGAGATCGCGCGCGGCAAGCGCCAGCTCATGATTGCGCCGCATCACTTCGGGCCATCCTCCATCGACGATCTCATTCATGAATCGCAGCGACTCGGGAACGGAAAGGCACGCGGTCGGATCGAACGTGCCCGGCCAATCGAACTCGAGGTGGTAGCGGCTGCGGTCCGTGCGCGTGGAGTTGTAGCCATGGCTGATAACGACGGGATGGATGCCGAGGCGGCGGTTAGGGGCGACGTAGAGGAAGGCCGCGCCCTTCGGCGCGCAGACCCACTTGTGCAGATTGGCCGTGTAGTACGCGGCGCCGATGGCGTCAAGATCGAGGGGAAACATGCCGGGTGCGTGCGCTCCGTCGACAAGCGTGTCGATGCCGCGCTGCTTGAGCTCCGCGATGATCTGCTCGATCGGAAAGATCAGCGCGGACTGGCTCGTGACGTGATCGATGAGCAGAAGACGCGTGCGATCAGTGACGCCGGCCATCACCCGCTCGACTACTTCATCGGGCGACGCGATCGGGAAAGGGATCTCGATCGGCACCACTTTCGCGCCGGCGATCCCGGCGACGTACTCGAGCGCATTGCGGGAGGCGTTGTATTCGTGTGACGTCACGAGCAGCTCGTCGTGTTTGTCGAGATCGAGCGAGCGGAGGACGGCGTTCACGCCGGCGGTGGCGTTCGGGACGAACGCGATTCCCGCAGGATCGGCGCCGACGAACGCGCCGAGCTCCGCGCGCGCGGCGTCGAGCAGCGGCTCGAGCTCGCGAACCATGAAGCGCACCGGTTCACGCTCCATCTGCTCGCGCAGCGCACTCTGCTTCGCCAGGACAACCTTCGGCGTCGCGCCGAACGAGCCGTGATTGAGATAGGTGATGTGAGGCTCGAGGAGCCAGTGTTCTCGCATGAAGGACGAACGATGAAGGATGAAGGATGAATGGGCAAGTGCCAGTTGGTTCGGTCGCTGATTGTTAGCCGCCATTTTCACAGGACTACTTCCTGGCCTTCTGCGACGCGGTACGTTCGAGGGCCTTCTCCCCTCGTGCTTTTCGAGGGGAGAAGGTGCCGAAGGCGGATGAGGGGTGTTTGGCGAACAGCAGGAGTGGCAAAGTTCCCGCCGTGTCAAGTCCGAGATTTCTTTTCGGAAACATCCCCGCGAGAGTCGAACGCCCCCTCATCCGACCTTCGGCCGCCTTCTCCCCCAACAAAAAGCGTTGGGGGAGAAGGCGCTCGATGTTGATGATGCGCGACTAATCTCAATCCGCGTGTAAGTTCACCATTTCAAGAAGGCGCGCGATGCCGCTGGCAAAGATGTCCGGCGTGGTGAGCAGCGACACCACGACATGCCCCTCGGCTGCGAAATCGAAAAAGTATCCCGGATGGATAACGACGCCGTGCTCTTCGATGAGGCGTAGCGCGAGCGCTTCATCGGGCTCGAATCGCGGGACGCGGATGACCGCCGACCAGCCGCCTTCGACGGGAAGGAGGCGCACGGCGAGAGCGCGTCCGGCCATCGCACGCAGCGTCGAAAGATTGGCAGATGTGCGGCGCTGAATCGCTTCGCGAATCTTCGGCGCGATCGCGAACAGCTCCGGAAGCGCGATCTGCACCGGCGTGGCAACGGAGAGGAAGTTGTCGGCGATCCATTCGAGGGCGTTGATCGCGTCGCGCTTTCCCGGTCCGCTCACGCGAATCCAGCCGAGCTTGTAGTGCGGCAGGCCGGCGGACTTTGAGAGGCCGCCGAGCGTGAACGTGAGCACGTCATCGCGCACGAACGATGGCCCGCCGTCGCCGAAGGCGAAGGGATGAAAGACCTCGTCCGAGATCACCGTCATTCCGATTCGTGCGATCTGTTCCTGCTCCGCTGCCGAGACATACGATCCCGTCGGATTGTTGGGGTTGACGACGAGAATCGCGCGTGTGCGGTCCGTCAGCGCGCTGCGCAAACGATTGATGTCGATCTCCCATCGCTGATGAAGATCGAGCGCGAACGATCGCAGCTCGATCGACTCCAGCGCGGCGAGATGTTCGAGCAGCGGATACGAAGGTGTTGCCGTGAGCATCGTATCGCCGGGATCGCAGAGGAGCTTGAAGAGATAGGAGTAGGCCTCGCTGGTCGAGGCGGTGATGACGATGTCGTCCGCGTCGCATCCAAGCTCGCGGGCGATCGTCTCGCGTGCGGATCGCAGTCCGAGCGGCTGCGGATCGTACGGTGCGCGCGCGGCGCGGGCCATCACATCGGAAAGCTCGTCGAGCGGGTAGTCGATGCCGGCCTTCGTCGGATTCGAGATCGTGAGGTCGAGCAGCTCGCCTGCGAACGCCTGCCTTGCGTGTGTGAGGCGATTGGTTGCGGCGTTCCATTGGGCTCTTGTCGAGAACATTGGTTTGTGACGGAGCCTAACAGGAGAACGGGTCACGCGGAGACGCGGGGAGCGCGGAGAGAATCAAAGGCGAAAGTTAAAGCGGACGCGGAGAGAATCAAAAGCGAAAGTTAAAGCGGAGAGAGCGCGGGAAAACCCTCCGCGTCTTCCGCGTGAAACGGTTTTCAGCCGTTGCAACGAAGCGATGCCATCGCCTTCTCGATATCGGATCGAGCGGCCGCGCGCGTCGAAGGCACCGCATCGATCGCGGCGCGGAACGTCGTCTGCGCTTCGTCGCACGATCCTTTCGCGGCGAGGACGCGGGCGAGTGTGTCGAGGACGAGATACGAATCAGGTCCGTGCTGGGCGACTGCTTTTCTTGCCAGCGACTCCGCCTCGTCGTAGCGCTTCGTCTCGTACAACTGCCAGGCGAGGTTGTTGAGCGCATCGCGTGAATTCGGATCGATCGCCAGCGCTTTGCGGAACGCGTTTTCCGCTTCGGCGCGATTCCCGAGTTGCACCTCGGTGTTGCCGAGGTTGGTCCAGGCGAGGAGGGAGTCAGGATGTTGCGCGAGGATCGCTTGATACGCACGCGCCGCGTCGGCGTACTTGCCCGCGTCTTCCAGCGCGACGGCCGCGCGCAACGCTTCTGCGGATGCGAGCGGATGAATGAGGATGGCGGCGTGGCCGCCGCCCGACCACGCTTTCTCCAGACGCTCGAAGGTCGTCCATCGTCCCTTGCCGTCGCCGAACTGCGTGCGCACGAGGCCGTGATCGCGATCGATTCCGTCGGCGACGATGTAGTGGAAGAAATCGTAGTGATGCCCGGGCGAGTCGACGACTTGCAGCATCAGGATGACCGGACGCCCTTGCAGCAGTTCGTCGCTCACCGTCGACGGCGTTCCGGTGATGAGTTGTGCGTCAAAGCCCACCTTGCGCGCGGCGATGAGCATGTCGATCGTCAAGACGCCGCCGCGCGTTTTCGGCAGCGAGGCGTCCCAGGCGCTCATCGTCGTCGTGTTGCCGTAGTGCTGCAACACAGTTGACAGCGATCCCGCGCCGCACGACTCGATGCCCCAATGTTGCGTTGGAACGTTCTGGATGACGGTGGCTGATTGGGAAGCGTGTTGGGTTCGCGGGGTGACGGTGATGCAGGATGTGAGGGATATCGCGAGAAGAAAGACGAATGTTAAATGTTGAATGTTGAATGTTGGATGTTGAATGGATCGGAACGATCGGATTGAGCGGCGCGATCGGGGGCTAGTGGTGACGCACTTAACATTCAACATCCAACATTCAACATTTAACATTTCGATTCTCCCGTAAGACCGCGAGCGATCGTGTATTTGCGCCCTGATTACAAACATGCCACCAAAAAACTGGGCGAGCGGCCGGTAGTGGCCCGCTCGCCCGGAGGCTACGGCGGAACAGAAATCATCAACCGAGGGCGATGACGAGGATCAACGCGGCGAGGGCTCCGATGCCGATCCAGATCCATTCCTGGCGCGTCAGGCCGGCGGCCTGCACCTGGTCCATGTTCTGCGCCAGCTGGTGCAGATCCTGAGGCGAGAGCTGGGCCAGGCGCTGATCGACCTGTTCCCTGGTGAAGCCGCGGTCCGTCAGAACCTTGGCGACCTGCTCGTTGGCCGCGACGTCACGGACGATGGCGAGGTCGGCAGCGCGCTGATCGATGCTCTGATCGGCGGCGGTCTTCGACGGAACGGGTCCGGCGAATACCGGGATCGCTGCAAACGCGACGACGAGAAAGAAAGCTACGAGTTGAGACGAACGCTTGGACACGACAATTACCTCCATGTTGTGTGAGGACGGTTGACCGTCCGTCACCGTTTCAGTTAATCCCGACCCAGGGCCCACGACCTTGGCGACGGCATCCGATTAGCGAACGGGAGCAATAAGAATGCCCGCCGCACAGCGCCGCAGAATCAGCTACGATTCTCCGCCTGTTACCAACTGCCATGATCCGCTTCGAAGACATCCTCGACAAAGTCGAAAGCTACAAGCCCGACTTCGATGAGGAGCTTCTCGACAAGGCCTTCGTCTTTTCGGCGCGCGAACATCGCGGTCAGGTACGCAGCTCCGGCGAGCCGTATCTCGTCCATCCACTCAACGTCGCTTACATCCTCGCGGAGATGCGTCTCGACGAGACGTCGATCGCCGTCGGCCTCCTGCACGACGTGCTCGAAGACACGCTGACGACGAAGGAAACACTGCTCGAGCTCTTCGGGACCGACGTGGCCGAACTGGTCGACGGCGTCACGAAGATTTCGCGCTACGCCTACGTGTCGAAGGAAGAGCAGCAGGCCGAGACGTTCCGCAAGATGCTCCTGGCGATGGTGAGCGACCTGCGCGTCGTGCTCGTCAAGCTCGCCGACCGGCTCCACAACATGCGCACGCTCGAGTTTCTCCCCGAGGAGCGGAGGCTGGCCATTGCGACGGAGACGATGGAGATCTACGCGCCGATCGCCAACCGCCTGGGCATGGGTCGCATCAAGAGCGAGCTCGAAGATCTCGCGTTCCGGCACATGCATCCGCGCGAGTCGGAAGAGCTGCAGCGCACCGTTAACGAAAAGCTGGCCGTGTCAGGCGAGATCGTCGACCGCATCAAGGGCACGCTCACCGCGAAACTGGCGGAGAACGACATCAACGGCGACGTCTTCGGGCGCGTCAAGTCGATGTACTCGATCTGGACGAAGTTGCGCCGGCAGGAGATCGACGTCGGCCAGGTCTACGACTACCTGGCGTTCCGCATCGTTACCGCCAACATCAAAGACACCTACGCCTGCCTCGGCATCATCCATCAGATGTGGCGTCCGGTCCCGGGCCGGATCAAAGACTACATCGCGATGCCGAAGCCGAACTTCTACCAATCGCTGCACACGACCGTCGTCGCGGAAAAGGGGCAGCCGTTCGAAGTGCAGATCCGGACGCGCGAGATGGATCTGATCGCCGAGCAGGGCATCGCCGCGCATTGGAAGTACAAAGAGGGACGCATCGGCGCGCAGACCGACGACGCGAATTTTCTCTGGCTGCGGCAACTCGTGGAGTGGCAGCACGAGATCACCGACCCGCGCGTTTTCATGCAGTCGCTGAAGATCGATCTCTATCCGGACGAGGTCTACACGTTCACGCCGAAAGGCGACGTGTTCGCGTTTCCGCGCGGCGCGACGCCGCTCGATTTCGCCTATCGCATTCACACCGACGTCGGTCACCACTGCGTCGGTGCGCGCATCAACGGCAAGCTCATGCCGCTGCGGACGACGATCAAGAACGGCGACATCATCGAGGTGCTCACGGCGCCGACGCAGTCACCGTCGCGCGAGTGGATCAACCTCGTGGTCACGTCGCGCGCGCGGCACAAGATCCGGCACTGGCTCAACACCGAGCAGAAACACCGCTCGATCGAGTTGGGCCGCAAGCTGATCGACAAGGAAGCGAAGCGGTACCGCGTGCAGTGGCGCAAGCTCGTCGCCGAGAACGCGCTCGACGCGGTGCTCGCGGAGTACGGACTGCCGCGGCTCGATGATCTCTATGCCGATGTCGGCTACGGAAAAGTCTCGCCGCGCGCGGTCGTCGAACGCTTCGTCAAAGATGAGCAGCCTCCCACGGACGAAGGCGTCCTCTCGCGCGCGGTCCGGAAGATCTTCCCGTTCACCGGAACGTCGCCGGCGATCAAAGTCAAAGGCTACGACGACCTGATGACGTATCTCGCCAAGTGTTGCAACCCGTTGCCGGGCGAGCGCATCACCGGATACATCTCGCGCGGCAAGGGCGTTGGCGTACACAGCGCGAATTGTCCGAACGTACGCAATCTGATGTTCAACGCCGACCGCCAGATCGCAGTCGAGTGGGCCGATCAGCGCGCGGCGCAGTTCCAGGTCGAGCTGGAGATCGCGATGGAGGACCGGCAGGGCATTCTGGCGCGCGTCGTGTCGGCCGTCTCGAACATGAAGACGAACATCCGGCAGATGGACAGCCGCAGCACCGACGGCAAGGCCACCGCGGAACTGACACTGGAGATCGCCGATCTCAAACACCTCGAGCGCATCATTCGCGCGATCCGCGACATCGAAGGAGTCGTCGCCGCCGAGCGGAAGTTCAATGTCCGCCACGCGACGGCGTGAGTGTGAAGTCGATTTGTAGATTAGTGAATTAGAAGGCCCTTTCTTAGAAGCGTTTCACTCGGAGACGCGGAGATCGCAGGGTTTTGCTCCGCGTCATCCGCGTCTCCGCGTGAAACAGTTTCTAACCAGCGACTCGCTCTGAAACTAATCAACGAATCGACTAATCAACCAAACGACATGCCTCGCTTCGAACGCTACGTTGCCATTGGGGACAGCACGGTCGAAGGGCTCGATGATCCTGATGGGCGCGGTGCATATCGCGGTTGGGCGGACCGTCTCGCTGCGAGACTGGCGGCGGAACAGGGGAGCGTGCTCTATGCCAATCTCGCCATTCGTGGACGAACGACGCGGCAGGTCCGCGAGGAGCAACTCGGGATCGCGGTGGCGATGCGGCCCGATCTGGTCGCCGTCGTCTCCGGAACCAACGATCTCCTGCGCTCGCACTTCGATCCTGCAGCGTTGCGCGATGATGTCGAAGCGATGCAGGGCACGCTGACCGGGATCGGCGCGACGGTGATTACCTTCACCCTTCCCGACCTCGGCGATGTAATGCCGCTTGCGCGCATGGTTCGCCGCCGCCTGCTGCAGATGAACCAGATCATCCGCGATGCCGGCTCGAAGACGGGTGCGATCGTCTGCGACTTCGCGGCGCATCCGGTGGCATCTGATCCTCGCCTCTGGTCGGATGACCGCCTTCACGCCAACTCGGTGGGCCATGCGCGCATCGCCGACGCTCTCGCCGATCACCTCGGCCTGTCAGACGCCAATCGATCGTGGTCCGATCCGCTGCCGGACGCGCCGCCGCTGCGATGGACGGGCTGGCTGCGCGCCGAGGCCGCCTGGATGCGCGGGTATCTTCTGCCTTGGCTGTGGCGTCATTCGCAAGGGCGATCATCGGGCGATGGCATCACGGCGAAGCGGCCGCAGCTGACGTTGATTGAGGGATAGCGAGCCGCAGATCGTCGGACGGCAGAACGCAGAAGAACACGCGCGTGGAAATTGCTCGATGGAAAAACGTTGCGCAGTTGCAAGGGGCGGCGGCGCTCGTCGCGCGCGTGCTACGCGAGAGGAAGCGATACTTCGACCGCGTCATCGCTCGGATCGGCCGAGGTCGTAACGTCGCCTCCGATCACGCGGGCGCGAGCGCGGGCGACGGCGACCTGAAAATCAACGGGCCGCTGACGGAATCGGGTGCTGTGGTCACCCTCGCGATCACCGAAGAGTCGCGAGACCGTGCGGACGCGATCCGCGAAGGTCGCATTCGTGATGCGAATGACCATCCGGCCACCTTGCTGATGCCGCTCCACCCGCGCGTCAATGGAGCACTCATCAGGCATGGCCAGTGCGGCGAGTTGCCGGAGAACCTGGTGAAGGACTTGCCGCGTACTTTCCGCGCGGCCGCGCAGCATTCCGATCGGCGGCCCGTTTTTCCAGCGGATGCCGAGTGGAAGGATTGTCTCGCGAAGAAGGGCGTCGCCATCGAAATCGCTCGTCGTGTCCGGCTGCAAATCCGTCTCGGCGCGCGCGAGTTCGATCAGTCCGTCGACCTTGTCGAGAAGATCGCGGCCACTGGCTCCGGTGTTCTCGGCCAGCGTTCGATGCTTCGGGTCTTCCACACGGTCGGCCAGAAGATCGCTGAATCCGATGACATGATTGAGCGGCGTTCGCAGCTCGTGGCTGACGTTCATCAGGAAAACACTCTTGGCGCGGTTTGCGCGATCCGCGTCGGCTTTGGCCTCGATCAACTGCTGTTCGTAGAGAACGCGCCGTGCGATCTCTGCCTCGAGTGCGGCCACGGAATTCGCGAGCTCGGCGGTCCGATCGGCGACCTGATGCTCGAGCTCTTCGTTCAACTCCGCCAGGGCGTCTTCGGCCTTGCGGCGCTCCGTGATGTCTTGAAAGACGGCAACCGCAAAGGTGACCGCGCCCGAGTCGCCGACGATCGGAGTGGCGGTGACCTCGAGGGAGATGCGCTCGCCCGCTCGGAGAATGTCCATGTTATCGATGTGAGTCCGTTCGCCGGCGAGGGCGCGAACGATCGGCATCTGATCGGTCGGGTAGGGATCCTCGGTGCGCGCGCGCACGGCGGCGAAGCGCTCGCTCAGATTGCCGGCGTGATCGCCGGGCGCAATTCCGCGCCCGAGGAGAGTCTTGGCAGCGGCGTTTGCGTAGACGGCCGTGCCCTCATGATTGAGGATGAAGACCCCAACCGGCAGACCTTCGACGAGCGCAGCCAGACGTTCCGGCCCGAAGCGCACACCGCTGGCAGACTTATCACCTGGAGACTGCATTGCTGAGGTAGCGACATGCTACACCGGGCGGTCAAGTGCGGGTAGGTGCGGAACGGGTGAAGAGGGGAAGGCAGGGGGAAGCAGATGAAACCGCGCGTGTTACCGCGCGGCTTTGCTGATCTTGCCAGTACGGATGCAGCGGGTGCAGACGTTCATCCGCTTCACAGCGGAGCCAATCATCACGCGAACGCGCTGCAGATTGGGCAGCCACCGGCGGCTGGAAACATTGTGCGCATGGCTGACCCGATTACCGAATACGGGGGCCTTGCCGCAGACTTCGCACATCTTTGCCATCTTGACTCCTCAAATAACGTGAAAGGGGTGGATTGTAACGGGGGAGCTGTTTTTCCGCAACCGCGAGGTCTGAATCGGGCTCAACTTCGCGTAATCATCTGAAAAATCTAAATGCTGTAGAGTTGACACACACCTTTAAACGTTGTAATTTCGACCGACCTTTACACATCTGGAGCCGGCGAGAAGTGAGTGTGTGAGATGGACGGGGTGAGCGGTGTTCTTCTCAAAGAGCAAAAATGTCGTAGGTCTCGATATCGGCTCCTCAGCCGTTAAGTTGGTTGAGCTGAAGGAGAAGAAAGGCGGGACGTTCCAGCTTTTGAAGCTTGGAATCGAGCACCTTTCTCCCGAGGCGATCGTCGACGGGTCGATCATGGACTCGTCGCTCGTTGTCGAGACGATCGGGCGCCTAAACGCGGGCAAAAACGTCAAGAATTCCAACTACGCGACCTCTCTGTCCGGACATTCCGTGATCATCAAGAAGATCACGCTTCCGGCGATGTCGGCGGAGGAACTTGCCGAGTCGATTCAGTGGGAAGCCGAGCAGTACATCCCATTCGATATCAACGACGTGAACCTCGACTACGTTCCGCTCACGGCGCCGGGAACGGGCGATAACATCGACGTCATCCTCGTCGCCGTGAAGAAGGAGAAGATCAACGACTATACGTCGGTGATCAGCCAGACGGGGAAAGTACCGGTCCTCGTCGATGTCGACGCCTTCGCGCTGCAGAACGCGTACGAGATGAACTACGCGATCGACGAAGGGAAGGTCCTCGCGCTCGTGAACGTCGGCGCGTCGGTGACGAACGTCAATGTCCTGTCGGGCTCGACGTCGCTCTTCTGGCGCGACATCACATTCGGCGGCAATCAGTACACCGACGCGATCCAGCGCGAGCTGAGTCTGTCATTCGAGCAGGCAGAAGAGCTGAAGAAGGGTCACCAGACCGGCGACTACAGCATCCAGCAGGTCATCCCGATCCTCAACTCGGTAAGCGAGGATTTCGCCGGCGAGCTGCGCAAGACCCTCGACTTCTTCACGGCCACATCGGGCGCAGACCGCGTAGATGAGATCGTCCTCGCAGGCGGAGGCTCGGGTGTGTTGAACCTCGACGCCATTCTGCGCGACAAGTTCGGTATCCCGGTCGCCATCATGGACCCGTTTCAGAAGGTCACGGTGGACGAGAAACTATTCAACCCCGAAGAGCTTGCCGAGCTTGGGCCAAGCATGGCCATCGCTGTCGGCCTGGCGATACGGAAGCTGGGGGATGCTTGATTAAGATCAACTTAGTTCGGGAAGGGCGGGCGGTCCGGGCCACCGGAGCGGCTGCCGGTACGCCTTCCGCGCCTTCTGGTCCGCGCAGCGTCAACAATCTCCTTCTCTTCGGACTCCTGATCGCCGGGGCCGCGGTCGCATTTGGCTGGTGGTTCGTCGAGAACCGCACGCTCAACGAGAAAAAAGATCTGCTGGTGCAGAAACAGGCCGAAGCGAAACGGCTCGAGCAGATCATCAAGGAAGTCGAGAACTATAAGAAGCAGAAGGAAGACCTCAAGACGCGGATCGATCTGATCAAGCAACTCAAGGAGAATCAGAAAGGGCCGGCAAGGCTCATGGACCGCATCAGCCAGGATCTTCCCGACCTCGTGTGGCTCGACAAGATGACGGTCAGCGGCGGTGTGGTGACGATCGACGGGCGCGGTCTGAACCCCAACGCGATCGCGAATTTCGTCGAGACCATCAAGAACGATTCGATGTTTGAAGAGCCAGCGTTGTCGAACGTCACACAGGTCTCGTCGGTTCCTCTGGTTTACTCGTACAACATGACGTTTCATTTCACCTATGTGCCGAAGGGCCAGCCTGCCGCAACCGGAACGGCTGCGACCAGTACCACCGGCACAGCGGCAACGACAGGGACGGCAGCAGTGCCGCCGGCGTCCACAGCGCCGAAGCGGTAGGAGGGGTGATGGCGGGGCTTTCGCTCGAAGGAAAACCTTGGTACTTCGGCCTGGCAATCGGGCTGGTGCTGGCGGCTGCCATTGTCTATGGGGCGAATTCGCTCTGGATCAGCGATATCGACAGTGAGATTCATACTGCCGATGCGCAGCTCAAGGATCTCGATACCAAGATTGAAAATGGGCGATCGGCGCAACAGAAGCTTCCGCAGTTTCGGGAAGAGGTCAATCGCCTCACGATCGAGTTCAAGAAACTGAAAGACATCCTGCCATCGACGCGCAACACCGAGATGATCATCAAGAAGATCAAGCAACTGGTCGACGCGGGCAACTTCACGCTGCGCAAGCTCACGTTTCCGCAGCTTGCTGCGGCCCAGGGGAGCGACCCTTACGCCGAGTGGCCGATCTCAGTCTCCGTCGATGGCCGTTACCACAACCTCGCGGTTCTCTTTAACTCGCTCGGCAACTTCCCGCGCGTGATCAACGTGGAGCAGATCTCGATGAGTGCGCTGTCGAATCAGACGGACCGTACCATCGCCGCGGATTTCGTCGCCAAGACGTTCGTGTTTGTTGAGCCGAAAACTGCAGAGCCGGATGCGAAGGGCGTGAAGAAATGAGAACGACGCAACGCTCGCTGCTGCTCTCGTCTGCGATCATCGCTGCGGCGATGGCGACGCTGTTCGCGCAGGCGCCGCCCAAAAAAGGAGCGCCGCCAACTCCGTCCACGGCGTCGACATCGACCACGGCGTCGACGAGTCCCGAGCAGGCGATGCAGCAAGGGTTGCAGGAGATTGTCGAAGAGACGAATGCTCCCGACTCCTATCATTACGATGCGCAGGGACGGCGCGATCCGTTCCAGTCGCTGATCGGGCCCGCGCCGAAACTGCAGGCCGGTCAGCGTCCTTCCGGTCCTCCCGGTTTCCTGATCGATGAGATCAAGATCCAGGGAGTGGTGAAGACGCGGCAGCAAGGTCTCGTGGCCATGATCAATGGTCCGGACAACAAGAGCTATCTGGTGAAAGTCGGGAGCAAGGTTTTCGACGGCGAGATCATTCGCATCACGCCCAACTCGATCGTCTTCCGGCAAGAGGTCAATGACCCGACCCGGATCGAACGGTTCCGCGAAGTGGTGAAGGAGATCGTCTCCTCGGAAGTCCAGAAGAAGTAAGAGTGCGTGCTGGGGCTGTGCAGGCCATGTGTGTGGAGGGCTGTGAGATGGTGAAGGTGAGACGTATGACAAGAGCCAGGCTGATCCTGCTGATCACAGGTTTGCTGCTGGCGAGCGTTACCAGCGCAGACGCATCGTTCTGGAAGCGCAGTGCGGCTCCCAAGGCCGCGTCTGCGTCGCCTTCTTCCGCTACCGCCACTCCTCCTGCGGGAATGTCTCTCACAGCGATCGATGTCGAGACCTCGCCCGCGAATCGGCTGATCCTGCGCACCTCGGCCAGCCCTGTGTACACCTCGTACAGTCTGTCGCCCGATGCCTTTGTGATCGATCTGACCGGCACCTCGAAAGCGCAATCGTTCGTCATTCCCACGACTGGACTGCCAGCGTCCGTCGCTTCCGTTTCGGTCGAAGAAGTGAGCGACATGGGCCTGCGGCTGACGCGTGTGACGCTTCATCTGACGCAGCCGGTGACCATCGAGGCAGCAGCCGAAGAGAACAGCATTTTGATCAATCTGCCGGCCGGGAGCAGCACCGCCGTTGCGGAGACGGCTCCGGCAGCCAAACCGGAAATACCAGCATCCATCCAGCCGGAAGTCCAGACCACGCAAGCGGAAGCGGCGCCCGCCGAGGTGAAGGCAGATGCTCTGCCACCGATCATCAATGATCCCACGCCGCAGCCGGCCACCACGACGGAGCCGGCGGTTGTCAGCGAGGCACTCCCGGCGGCCAGCAAAGCGAAAACGCTGAGGAAGATCGAGACGACCGGAACCGGTCAGGGTCTGGAAGTGCGCATCGCCACCGATGGCGATGTCGACTACAACGCCTTCTCGCTCAAGAAGCCCTCGCGCGCCGTCTTCGATCTCAGCGGCGTGAACGACAAGCTGGCAAAGAACATCATCAATGTGTCCGGTTCCGTCGTGAAGCGGATTCGTGTGTCGCAGTTCAAGAGCGCTCCCACTCCGGTGACGCGCGTCGTGCTCGACCTCGATGAGAACGCCACTTATCACGTGACCAAGGACGGCGGCGTCCTCCACATTACGTTCGACAACGCATCCGCTGCCACAGCAGCTCCGACACCGGTTCCGAAACCGGAGCAACCGCTGGTGGCCGCCACTCCCGCACCGACGCGTCCGGCGAAAGTTGCCGCGACTGTGCCGGCCGCGTCGGCGGACATCCCCGCGCAGGTACCGACGATCGCCGAGTCCTCCGTCTGGAAGATGCCGGAGACGCCGAAGCGCGCCACCGCCGTCATCAACGCGCCGCAGGGGCAGACTCCTCCAACCACGCCGAGGAGGAAGACAACCGGTGCTTCGCCGATGGCGGCCGCGGTTGCCGATCCGACTCCTCCCGCCGAGAACGTATTCAGTGAGCCGCAACCGGCGGTCCAAACGCAGAGCGGGACGCTCTTGTCGACCGGTGGTGGCAGCCGGACGCTCAGTGGCGGTGAAAAAGCGTACACCGGTGAGCCTCTTTCCCTGACCCTGAAAGAGGCAGACATCAAAGACGTTCTGCACACCTTCCAGCAGTTGACCGGATTGAACATCGCCGTCGATCCGCAGGTCACCGGCCTGGTCACTGTCGATTTCGTCGATATCCCGTGGGACCAGGCGCTGGAGATCATCCTTCGTCAGAACGGACTGGCCTACATCCTCGAGGGGAACGTGATGCGCGTCGGCACGGCAGCGCGTCTGGCCGACGAGGCGGAAGCGAATCGGCGGCTGGAAGACCAGAAGCGTCTCAATGTGCCGCTGGAGACGGTGGGATTCAAACTCTCGTACGCGCGCTCCAGCGACGTCGCTGGGCTTCTACGCGATATGGCGTCGCCGCGTGCGCGCATCATCGTCGACGCGCGGACGAACCAGCTCATCATCAGCGAGATCCCGATCTATCTGCAGACGATGCGGAACCTGATCGAATCGGTCGACGTTCCCACGCGCCAGGTCGTGATCGAGGCGCGCATCGTCGAGACGACGAAGACGTTCGCGCAGTCGTTCGGATTCAACTGGGGCTTCCACGGGACGATGGACCCGTCACTGGGAACGGGGACAGGATTGGTCTTCCCGAACCGTGTTGACACGGTCGGCGGTCCCTTCAACTTCGGCGCCGGCAATCCCGTCTTGTCGTTCACGCTGCAGAACGTCCTGGGAACATTCAACCTCGATCTGGCGCTGCTGGCCGCCGAGAGCGAAGGTCTCGTGCGCGTCATCTCCGCGCCGCGCATCATGACGCAGGACAACACGCAGGCTGAGATCCAGAGCGGATTCCAGATCCCCTACCAGACCCGCGTCAATTTCACGACGACAGTCTCGTACGTCGATGCCACGCTGCGGCTGTCAGTGACACCGCAGATCACGGAGGCAGGGACCGTGATCATGGACATTCAGGTTCAGAAGAACGAGCCGGACACCGGACTCAATATCGTCGGCGGCGCCGGCACCCCGCTGTCGACGCGGCGTGCGCAGACGAAGCTCATGGTCCGCGACGGCGGCACGACGGTCATCGCAGGCATTTACCAGGTGAAGGAAAACAACGGTCAGACGAGGCTTCCGTTCCTCCATCAGATCCCGGTTCTCGGCGCTTTGTTCCGCACGCATGACATCAGCTCCTCGCACGACGAGCTCCTGATCTTCATCACGCCGCGGATCGTGAGGGCATCCTAGGAAGACGTAATAAAATAGGAACCGGTCGATGCGGATGAACGAAATCTGTTTTTGGAGGGTGGGTATGGGGAAGAAGAAAATCGCATTCATCGCTACTGTCATGCTGCTGAGCGTGGCGGTTCTGTCGTGCAACTCGGTCGCGCGCGAGAGCAGCCCGGTGTTGCTCGTGGTTTCCGGGACACAGAATCTCAATCAGATCGATCTCAGGCCAGGCGCGGCCGGTTGTGCCACGTCCATTGGAACTGTCCAGTTGAGTGTTCGCATCCTCGACGCCACCGCGAGCCGGACGGATCTCGATGATGTGAAACTCGATCGCTATCAGGTGACCTACCAGCGGACCGACGGCGGAAAACTCATCCCGCCAACGTTCGTTCGCTCGACGGCGCAGGTGTTGACTGCCGGAGGGGGCGCTCAGGCGCTCAGTGATTTCATCGCCTTCGAGACCAATGCGATCAACCAGGCTCCGTTCGCAGCGCTCTTGCCGCTGAACGGAGGCAAAGATCCGGACACCGGACTTCCCTTCGTGAAGATGGACATCATTCTCACCGTCTACGGGTCGACGCTGGCCGGTGAGCGCGTCAGCGGTTCGGCGCGGTTTCCAGTGAACTTCTGCTACAACTGCGGTGGCTGTTTCTAGGCTTCCGCGACGGTCTTCGGACCGGGTCCGTGTGGGTGTGATGAGGAGTTGACGGGGGTAGACATGAAGCAGACAAAACAGCGAATCATTTTTCTGGCGCTTCTGGCGCTGCTAGCGCTTTTCGCAGGATGCAAAGGCGAGTCGCCGACGGCCCCACCTCCGATCACAGGCACCGGCGGAACCGGCACAGGAACGGGCACAACACAGCCGCCGGTCGGCGCGAGCATCGCCCTCGTGGCATCGAACGCCACGCCGTTGACTGGATCGACATCCACGATCACCGCCACCGTCACGCAGAACAACGCGCCGGTTCCGAACGGAACGGCTGTCGAATTCTCCACGACGAGCGTCAACGCCAACTTCACCGACACGACGGACAACCCGACGACGTTGATCAGGACCACGACATCCGGAGTTGCCAAGGCGACGGTAACCGCCAGCAGCGCGGGACCGGTCATCGTTAATGTTACTGTTAATAATGTAACAAAAAGTATTACGGTTACGTTCAGCGACCCGATCATCCCAATCACGCCGCCCTCGAACGCGCCGTCGATCAGCACGGTGACCCCCGTATCCGGCCTTCCCACCGGCAACCAGCAGGTCGTGATCACCGGAAACAACTTCCGTACCCCGGTGCGCGTCCTGTTCGATCCGGGCAGCGGCACTGCGGCCAAGGAAGCGTTCGTTACCAACGTCACTCCCACACAGATCACCGTCATCAGCCCCGCCTTCGACCTCGGCGTCAGCCAGCAGCTCGTCGTCGGGATAACAGTCATCGTCGAGGCAGGTCTGCCAACCGAGCAGCGCGTCTCGAAGGCGGCCGCGTTCACCTACACCGCGCCCGTGCTCACGCCGGTCTTCCGCGCGGTGTCTCCGACATCCGGTCCGATTGACGGCGGCACACGCGTAGCGATTATCGGCGATGCCTTCGAAGCGCCGGTGCAGGTCTTCTTCGGGTCAGCGCAGGCACAGGTCCTCAGCGTAACCTTCCACGAGATCGACGTGATCTCGCCGACGGCTCGGGAAACCAATCCCAATGGCTCCGGGACGGTGACAGGTCCGGTCGACATCAAGATCCTCAATGTCAATTCCGGCAAGTCGGTCACCGCTCCGGCGGGATTCCGCTATGTAAACAAGATGCAGATTACGTCGGTTTCGCCGACGTTTGGCAGCGCGTTGGGCGGCACGAACATCCTCATCGACGGCATCGGCTTCACGGATGGCGCGGTTGTCGATGTCGGCGATTTCCGTGCATCCGTGATCAAAGTGACGGGAACGGAAGTCACCGCGCGTACTTCGCCGATCGCATCTCCGTGCAGTGGAACGGGACGGTTGCCGGTGACGGTCACGAACATCGATAACGGCGATTCGGCCACATTCCCCGCCGTGTTCAGCTACATCGGCGTGCCGGCGCTGATAACGTCGGTTTCGCCGGCGTCTGCGCCAAACCCGTCGTCCGGAAGCACGCTGGCGCTAACCGTCAATGTGCAGAACCCGGGAATCGGTCTGCTTGGAACGGCAAACGTCGCCTTTACTGTCGGCGGTCAGCCGACGAACACCACGCCGCAGACAATCTCGATCGGAACAGGTACTCAGGCCTTCAGCGTCGTGATGCAACCAGTCACGCTTCCGACGGTCTCCTGCACGATCGGCGGGTTCCCAGGCACGCAGCTCGGCCAGGTCAGCTTGCCCATCGTCTTCACGAACCAGACGACCGGCTGTACGGCGACGGTGGCAAACGCGATCACCATCACGCCTCCTGGCGCGAATCCGTGTGTTCGCCCGCCGACTGGGAGCACCAGTCCGTCCGGAGCGTCGTGCGCTATCCCGCCGAATGCGACCGTGGCCCCTGGTCCCGGGCACCAGACGACGACTACGATTACTGTCAATAATGCCCCGAATGCCCAGCCACTCGACGTTACGAGCGTGACTATCAGCGGAGCGAACTCCGCCGAATTCTCCATCGCCCCATCCTCGGCTCCGGCGATCCCGGGCGGTGGCAGCGCCACCTTCACGCTTACATTCACGCCGGCGTCTGTCGGAGCGAAGACTGCCTCGGTGACATTTGCGTCAAACTCGGCCACGCCCATTCCTCCAGTCTGCGTCACGGCCACAGCGGATCCCTAGGTGCATTGCGACTTGAAGTTTCTTCGAACCGCCCCACGTGGGGCGGTTCGTTTCTGTGGCAGAGGTTGCACAGCTTCCCGTTGTTGAGCAGAATTCGAAATTCAGCAAATGGCTCAACCCATCATCAACGCCAAGATCGAAGAGCTGCAGTTCCGGCTCAAGACCGATCCGAAGAGCAGGCTCTTTTTCCCGCTCGCGGAAGAGCTGCGCAAACATGGGAAGCTCGCCGAGGCGGAGCAGGTCCTTCGTACGGGTCTCACTGTTCATGCGACCTATCTCTCCGCCTGGGTGAGTCTCGGGCGCGTGTTGCGCGAGCAGCGCAAGAACGCCGAGGCGGTCGAGGCGCTGACGATGGCGATGCAGGTCGATCCGGGAAACGTCGTCGCTGCGCGGTTGCTTGCGGATACGTACGCGGAGCTCGGCGAGAAAGTCGAAGCGATCAAGAAGTACAAGCTCGTGCACGCGCTGATGCCTTCGGACGAAGAGCTCGAGGCAAAGATCGCGCAGCTCGACCGCGAGATTCAGGCGCCGATTCCGATCGCGTTGTCGGTGGCGCCGGAAGAGCCGATCGAGGCTGAGAAGGAGCCGGAGATCGCATCCGAGGTGAGCTCTCCGTTCACAGAGCCCGAGGCCGAATCGGTAGCACCGTTCGTGGCGGAGCCCGAGCACGTTGCTACGGCGACTGGTCAGACCGACGCGCCCGCGCCCGCGGAGGCACCGGCGCCGTATCACCAGACCGTCGATACGCCGTTCGATACCGGCGACGACGAGCCGATGGCGGCGCATCATTCGCAGAGTCCCTTTGAAGAGACATCCGCCTACAGCGCGGACGCCCTTGAGATCGAACAACCCGAAGGGATGCACGTCGAAGAAGCGGTCGTTGATCCGTGGTCTGACGAGCAACCGGGGGAGTCGCTGGATATCGAATCGGAGGCGGACGTCTTTGCCCCTGCCGCGACGGAGCCGGCGCCGCAGAGCGAAGGGGACGCGGACGACGACATCACCGCGACGACGACGATGGCGGATCTCTACGTCCGCCAGGGGCTCGTCGACGAAGCGCGCAAGATCTACGAGCACGTTCTTCAACGCGATCCGTCTCACGCGGATGTGCGCGAGAAGCTCGACGCGCTGAATGAGCCGCAGGAAAGTGCGCCTGCCGCTGTCCGGGAGGAATTGCCGGACGACGAGCCAGAGCCAGTCACGGGACACCCGAAAGTTCGCGCGCTGCAGCAGTGGTTAGCCAAAGTAGGGCGGCGGGAGGAAGGGCGTGTATAGCGGCGTTTTTCGTGACGTTCTGTCATCGATTCGTGATCATGTCGAAGGCACACTCGCCGTCAGCCTCATCTCACTTGATGGGATTGCCGTCGCGTCGATCAAGGCGGATGGAGTCCCCCTCGACGGGATGGGTGCGGAGTTTGGCGGCTTCGTCAAATCGGTGCGTCTGTCCAATACGGACCTCCACACCGGCGACGTTTTGCAGTTCTCTCTTTTCACCGAAAAGTACATAACCTTGCTCTCGGCGGTCACCCCGGAGTACTTTCTGCTGCTCGTGATGCGCCCGGACGGCAACTATGGCCGTGCGCGGCACGAATTGACGAAAGCCAAATTCGCTCTTCGCGATGAGCTGGTCTGAGGTATCCAAATTTGAATTTCAAAGAGATTCTCGAACTGATCGACAAAGTTGCAGACCGCGGGATCGGCGGCGTGGAGATCGAACAAGCCGGTATGAAGGTGCGGATCGACGGCACGGCCGCAGCGCAGCCGCAGGTCATCCATTCGTACGGCGAGCGCAGTCAGACATCCGTGCAACCACCGCCCGCGCCGGCTCTCGTCCCGCCACCCACCGCGGCAGAAAAAGCGGCGACGGTCAAAGCAGAAGAGGAAGCGGCGGAAGCGGGGCTTCACATCGTCACGTCGCCGATCGTCGGCACGTTCTACCGCTCGGCCAGTCCTGAGGCGGAACCGTTCGTCAACGTTGGCGACCGCATCTCGAAGGGTCAGGTGCTCTGCATCATCGAAGCGATGAAGCTGATGAATGAGATCGAGTCGGATGTCGACGGCGTGATTCAAACGATCTATCCGCAGAATGGTCAGCCGATCGAATACGGCGAGAAACTTTTCGCAGTGAAGCTCTCCCTCTGACGCGATGCCGACAATCTCGAAAGTCCTGATCGCCAACCGCGGCGAGATCGCGCTGCGCGTCATCCTGGCGTGCAAAGAGCTCGGCCTCAAGACCGTCGCCGTCCATTCCGAAGCCGATCGCGACGCGCTGCACGTCCGCTATGCCGACGACGATGTCTGCATCGGTCCGGCCGCGTCGCGCCAGAGCTACCTCAACATCTCCTCGATCATTGCCGCGGCGGAGATCACCGGCGCCGACGCCATCCATCCCGGCTACGGCTTCCTCGCCGAGAATGCGCATTTCGCGGAGATCGCCGGCGAGTGCGGACTCACGTTTATCGGCCCGACTCCCGATTCCATTCGCCGCATGGGAAACAAAGCCGTCGCCCGCGAGACGGCGAAGAACGCCGGCGTCCCGATTCTTCCCGGCAGCGACGGCCCGGTACGCACGTTCGAAGAGGCACGCGATGTCGCGCAGACGATCGGCTTCCCGGTGATTCTGAAGGCCTCCGCTGGCGGCGGCGGACGCGGTATGCGCATCTGCGGCGACGAGGTGGGCTTGCAGAGCGCGTTCGACACGGCGCGCAACGAAGCCGAGCGAGCGTTTGGTTCCGCAGACGTCTACATCGAAAAATACCTCGAGCATCCCCGCCACATCGAGATCCAGGTTTTTGGCGACACTCACGGCCGCGTCGTCCACATGGGTGAGCGGGAGTGCTCGATTCAGCGCCGGCATCAGAAGCTCATCGAAGAATCACCGTCCCCTGTTCTCACTGAAGAACTGCGGCGCGCAATGGGCGAGGCGGCGATCAAACTCTGCAAAGCGGTCGATTACGTGAACGCCGGCACGATCGAGTTCCTTTTCCAGGATGGCGAGTTCTATTTCATGGAGATGAACACGCGCATCCAGGTCGAGCATGCGGTCACGGAAGAAGTGACGGGGATGGATCTGGTGAAAGAGCAGATTCGCGTCGCCTCAGGTCTTCCGCTGACGATGCCGCTTCATGAGTTCCGACTCCGCGGCCACGCCATCGAGTTTCGGATCAACGCCGAAGATCCGGTGACGTTCGCGCCGAACCCGGGGAAGATCCGCGAGTTTCACATTCCCGGCGGGCCGGGAGTGCGCGTCGACACGGCGGCGTATCGCGACTACGTGATCCCGCCGCATTACGACTCGCTCATCGCTAAACTGATCGTGCGCGGAAAAGATCGCCCCGAAGCACTCGCGCGCGCGCGCCGGGCACTCGAACAGTTCGTCATCGAAGGCGTGAAGACGTCGATTCCTCTCGACCGCGCCATCGTCAACAACGAAAAATTCATCCGCGGCGACTTCTCCACGCGGTTCATGGAAGAGTTCGAGTGGTGAGAGGATCAGGGACGAGGGATTAGGGACGAGGGATTAGGGACGAGCATCTCGCAGCGCTCTGATCCCTCGTCCCTGATCCCTCGTCCCTGAAACCACATGAAAGTCTTCGTCGTCGGCTTCATGGGTGCCGGTAAGACCACGGTCGGCCGCGAGCTGGCGGCGCGTCTCGACGCACCCTTCTTCGATCTCGATGAGCTCATCGAGGCGGGGGAGAAGATGTCGATCAAGGATCTCTTCGCGCAGCAGGGCGAGCCGTATTTTCGCAAGCGCGAGCGCGAGGTTCTTCGCTCCACGCGGCACCTCGAGCACGCCGTGATCGCTACGGGCGGCGGCACCTTCACCTTCGACGAAAATATTCAGTTCATCCAGTCCGAGGGGCTTTCGGTGTACCTTTCGGCACCATACTCGCTTTTGCGCGCGCGTATTGGCGACAAAGCGGCCGAGCGGCCGCTCTTTCGCGACGACGTTGCCGCGCACGAGCTGTATAACAGCCGCATCCGTTACTACCGCATGTCCGACATCACTATCGACGTCCGCGAGGACGAGACGACGAACGAGATCGTCGAGCGCCTGATGCTCGAGTTGCCGAAGGGCTTTCTCGATCCAGCGCGCCGCTCGTCGCGCAACGGAGCGCGCGGGTGAGAGCGCTCGTCGTCAGCGATCTGCATTCGAACGCGGAGGCGTTGCGCGTGGTGATGAACCGCGTCCGCCGCAAGAAATTCGATCGTGTCATCTGCCTCGGCGATTTCGTCGGTTACGGCGCGCAGCCCAATCAGGTGCTCGACACGATGCGGACGATGAAAGCCTCGAAGCTCTACATCCGCGGCAATCACGATCGTGTCGCCGCTGGTCTTGATCAGGCCGAGGGGTTCAATGCGGTCGCGAAGACAGCGGCGTTCTGGACGCGCGATCATCTCTCCGCGCGCAATCGTCACTTCCTGGAGAAGCTGCCCCTTGGTCCGCTGGAGCGGGACGGTGTGATGATCTGTCACGGCGCACCGCACAACGAAGACGAGTACGTATTTCACGAAGGCCACGCCAGCGACATCTTCGACCAGACGACGGCGCCCTTCATTCTCTACGGTCACACGCATCTGCCCGTGATCTTCTCGATCGACCGCATGCACCGCGTTTCGGGCGTGGCGATTCGCGGCGATGTCGTCGTTCGTCTCGATCGCGATCACCGCTATCTCATCAATCCCGGATCCGTCGGCCAGCCGCGCGACCGTAATCCTGCGTCGTCGTTCGTGATCTTCGACTCCAAGAGGCTCACGGTTCAGTTTTTCCGCGTCGCATACGACGTAGGGAAGACGCAGGCCTCGATCCTCAAGGCGGGATTGCCCCCGATCCTCGCACAGCGTCTGGCCTACGGAACGTAATCGTTCGGTGACGGCGCTGTCCTCGATCGTGGAGAAACTAGCCGCTTGAGCTTCACAGGTATTGCGCTAAGTTACTGAAAAGACGAATGGAATGTTCCGCCGCTGCGTGGCACGCTGACCGCAGCGGAGCGAACATAGTCACCGAGGAATCCTATGCGAAAATCCACACTCCTTCTCGTTCTACTGGCCGCAGCCGCAGCGCTGCCTTCGTATGGCCGCGATCGCAGCCATTCGTACATCACCTATGACGATGGCGGCACCGTCATCCGGCAGGCGGAGGATGGCCGCGAAGTGGATGCGCGGACGAACATGCCGATCTTCCCCGGCGACGAGGTGACGACGAGTCACCGTGGCCGCGTGGAGATCCGGATGGCGGACGGCAACATCATCGCCCTCGACCGCTCCACCTCGGTGCTCTTCAAATCGATCCTCGATTCGTACGACGGCGATTCCGAACAAACGGTGGTCGAGCTTCGCTCCGGTCACGTCGCCATTCAACGCGACGAAGATACGCGCCAACTCCTGCGCCTGGACACGTCGAACGCAAGCTACGCCGCGAGCGAGCCGGCGATTTACGCAGTCGAGTCGGATACGCGGAGTCGCGACCGCGTCATCGTGTTCGATGGGTCGATGGAAGTGCGCACACCCGCGCGCACCACGCGCGTGCGTCAGGGCGAAGAGGCGCATGTCGACGACGAGGGCATGTACGACCTCGTCGGATCGAACAACACCGCGGATGAGTTTGAGCGCTGGTTCCTGCAACGCGCTTCGAAGTACAACACGGCCAGTGGCCGCTACCTCGATCGCTCCCTCGCGTATTCTGAATCCGAACTGGGATCGAGCGGCTCCTGGTACTTCGCCGCCAATTACGGCGGATGGTGCTGGCGTCCGCACGTCGCGGCCGGCTGGCGTCCGTACAACAATGGCTTCTGGCGTCACAGCCCCGGCGGCGTTCTCGTTTGGGTTTCCTACGATCCATGGGGATGGGTCCCGTATCACTACGGCCGCTGGACGTACGAGCCGGCGTATGGATGGGTGTGGCTCCCCGGTGCGGCGTATGCGCCGGCGTGGGTTTATTGGATGTACAGCCCGACGATGATCGGCTGGGCGCCGATGGGATGGTACGACTGCTATCGCCCGTATTACGACTGGGCGTACCGTCCGTACTCGCGAGCAGGTCTGGAGTTTGGCGGCGGCTTCCATGGGCGCGTCCGTCCCGGCGAAGTGGACCTCAAGCCGTGGACGTTCGTGACCCCCGACACCCTCATGCATCGTCACATCGATCAGGCATCGCTCGCGGCCGATCTCGTTCGCGATCGTTTGCGCCGCGATGGCAATTCAGGACTGGTCAGCAACACGCCAGCTCGTTTCACCCGAAATGAACTTCGAGATCCGAACGCGGCGGTCGGCAATGTCTTCCGACGCGGAATCGGTAGTGGTACCGGCAAGGAGGGCTCCGGGACCACGGCGGATATGACACCGTTTTTCCGTCGTGACCCGGAGCTTTCCAATTCGATCCGCGAGCGCGTTGTTCGCGCGCTGCCTGTCAGTGGTAGCGGCAGTGGCAACAGCGGCGGTGGTTTGATCACCCGCACCGGCGCGCCTTCAGGCGTGCCGACGCCGGGAACTGCGGGCACGTTAGAAGGACGCGTGAATCGGGGAGCGGACGGCAACGTGCCTCGTTCCGAGAATCCTGTCGGCGTCAATCGTGACGGGCGTTACGCCGGACGCGATGAGTCACCGGCGGGCGGATTGCGCCGCGGCGACATTCCCAGCGGAGCGGCGGCGACTCCGTCGACTGGCAGCGGAAACAGCACGGACTGGCGCCGCGGACGCGCCGTTGATGGTAGTGCGGTGCACCGTGACGGCACGCAAGCGCAGTCTCCCGACAGCACGCGTCGTGAGACGCAGCCCGCTGACCGCGGACGCAACAATGACGGAGCCCTGCGGCGCGGCGATGCGCCGTCAACCGAGGTGATGCCGAGCTCGCAGCCGCGCAGCGACAACTGGCGTGGCCGCGCCGTCGGCCGCCACGAAGACAGCAGCGGCCCTTCAGCACCACCGCCGGCGAATCAGTCGGGAAGCCGCGATGTGCCGCGGCGCATCATAGACGGCATCGGCGGCGCACGAATCTCCCGCGGCGACGCGTCTTCCAGCGATTCCTCATCGAGGCGTGAGCCATCTGGCGGCCGGTCGTCCGGCGACTCGGGACGGAGCAGCGAGCGCTCGTCCACGCCACGCACGGAACGATCGTCATCACCTCCACCGTCACCACCGCCGTCGCACAGCCCGGAGCATTCGTCGCCTCCGCCTGCATCACACGACAGCGGATCGCATCAATCGACGAGCCACAACGAAGGTAGCCACGTGAAGCGCGACTAACGATCAGGAGCGGCGGCAAGTCCGCCGCTCTTCGTTTCTGCCGGCGGGCGTCGCGGCGAGGAATCGTCTGAGCGCGCCGCGGTCCTTCCGCTACAATCCCCGCGATGTCCGTTCCTCTTTTCTTTGCCCTCTACTGTCTGGAGGCGGGGCTTTTTTTCATCATCGTGCCGTGGACGCGGGTCTGGAGCATGAACGCGTTCCTGCACGCGACGCCGGCGCTGATCCTCTTCTCCAGCAATCCGTTCGTGCGGGGCTTCGTGTCGGGCTTTGGCGTGGCGCACCTTCTCATCGGAATCAAAGACATTCTCCGCATCGTCTCCGAGCGTAAGGATGGTGGCGCGCAGTGAATGGGAAATCGTTCCGCCGGGCCGACCTCTGGCGATTCATCGTTCCGCTGATTCTCGGCGCAGGCTTCTTCGTCATCAACCGTCTGGTTCGCTTTCACAAGGGGCCGATTGTCGTCAACGGATTCGATGATCTTCGGCCCACTCTCCTCGACGGCTCCAGCTTCCTGGCGATCGCCGCGTTGATCATCTTCATCGTTCGCGTTTTCGATGCGCTCGTCTTCGATGTGTTGATGTCGCGGCGCCGCAATGTCGTCGCGCCGCAGCTCCTGCGGCAGATCTTCTCGATCGTTGTCTACCTCCTGCTCTTTGTCGGAGCGCTGAGGGTCTTTGACTACGACATCAAGACGGCGCTCACCGGCGGTGCGGTTCTCGCGGCAGTGATCGGTCTTGCGCTGCAGGACACGCTCGGCAATTTGTTCAGCGGCATCGCCCTGCACATGGAGGGCGCGTTCGATGTCGGCGACGTGCTGCATTCCGGCGAGTACATCGGCGTGGTGGAGAGTGTGAGCTGGCGCGCGACGAGGATGCGCGGCTTCAATAATCAGTCGATCATCCTGCCCAATTCCGTGATTGCCCGCGAGCGGCTGGAGGTCCATCAGCACAGCAGGCTCACCGCGCGCGTGCTGCCGGTGAGCGTCGACTACAACATTCCTCCAGCCACCGTTATCGAGATTTTGAGCCAGGCCGCGGCGCATGTCGACGGAGTGGCGCGCGATCTGCCCTGCTTCACACGCGTCGCGTCCTTCGCCGATTCCGCGGTC
This sequence comes from Thermoanaerobaculia bacterium, assembly GCA_034665065.1. Taxonomy (GTDB): domain Bacteria; phylum Acidobacteriota; class Thermoanaerobaculia; order Gp7-AA8; family Gp7-AA8; genus JADGNZ01. The sequence continues at coordinate 28,321 of JAXDGL010000027.1, forward strand.
ATCTACGAGATCAAGTACCACACCCGCGATTATGCGAGCCGCGACCGCATGGACGCCGACATCCGCAAGGCAATCTGGTACGCGCTGCACCGGAACAAGATCGCGTTCGCCACGCCGATTCGTGCCTATCAGCAATACACGCCGCCAGAAGTCCAGCATTCCATCTCCGCCAGCGATGTTCTCTCACGCCTCGGCGAAGTGGACATCCTTTCGCCCCTCTCCACCGAGGCGCGCGAAGCGATCGTTGCGGCAACACGCATTCACTTCTATTCGAAGGGCGAAACGATTCTTCGCCGCGGCGCTGCCGGAGACTCCATGTTCGCAGTCCACGCCGGCACCGCCAGTGTTCGCCTGCCGGATGATTCGCAGCAGGGATGGCACGAGGTGGCGCAGCTCATGCCGGGAATGGTCTTCGGCGAGATGGCCCTCCTCACCGGCGAGACGCGCACGGCGGACGTCGTCGCGCTCACCGACATGACAGCGCTGGAGATCGGCAAGGACTCGCTGCAGCCGATCCTTCACGATCATCCCGAGCTGGCGAATCTGATGACCGCGAAAGTCCTGCGCCGCCGCGGCCGTCTCGACGCCATCCGCAACAGCGCGGCGGAAGAGGAAGAGACGACGATCGTGTCGCGGGTTAAGGCATGGTTCGGGTTGTGAGGTTGCCTTCTCTCGGACCCTCATTGGCTTCGAAAACATGTCACGCGAAGACGCCAAGAGCGCGAAGCCGTTTTCAGCTTCTCTCCGCGCGCTCCGCGTCTCCGCGTGAACCGGTCTCCCTCGTCGAACTCGCCACGCTCACGACGTATCATCATTGAGAGCATGAAACGCCTTCTCATCGTCGAAGACAAAGAATCGCTCGCGCTGATGTTGCGCGAGACGGTGGAGTCGGAAGGGCTCGAAGCCGACATTGCCAGCGATGGGAAGGACGCCATCCGCAAGCTCGCGTCGGGGCAGCGCTATTTCGCCGTGCTCACGGATCTTCGAATGCCGGGCGCCGATGGAATCGCCGTGCTTCGCCAGGTCAAAGAGAGCGATCCCGATTGCCCCGTGATCGTCATGACGGCGTTCGCAACGATCGAGAACGCGGTCGAAGCGATGAAGCTCGGCGCCTACGACTTCGTGCAGAAGCCGGTCGATGTCGATCATCTTCTGCTCCTGCTCCGGCGTTGCCGCGAGAACCGCGAGCTGCGCTACGAGAACATCCTGCTGAAGGAAGAGTTTCAGCAACGCTATCGCCTCCCTGCCATCGTCGGCGAGTCCGCGCGCATCGTCGAAGTCTCGAACGCAATCCAGCGCGTCGCGCCAACCGATTCGACCGTGCTCTTGCAAGGAGAATCGGGAACTGGCAAAGAGCTCTTTGCGCGAGCCATCCATCAGCTCTCGCCGCGGCGCGACCGGCCATTCGTGGCCATCAATTGCGCGGCAATCCCTGAAACGCTCATCGAGAACGAACTGTTCGGTCACGAGAAGGGATCGTTCACCGGCGCGACCGGGCGTCAGCTCGGCAAGTTCGAGCTGGCCGACAGCGGCACGATCTTCCTCGACGAGATCGGCGAGCTTGGACTCGGCGTGCAGTCGAAGATCCTGCATGTTATTCAGGAGCGTCGCTTCGACCGCATCGGCGGCGCGAGCACGATTGAGGTCGACGTGCGCATCATCTGTGCGACGAATCGCGGACTGGCCGGCGAGGTGAAAGAGGGCCGCTTTCGCGAGGATCTCTTTTTCCGCATCAACGTGTTTCCGGTCACCGTGCCGCCGTTGCGCGCGCGGCGCGAGGACATCGACGCGCTGGCGGATTTCTTTCTCCAGAAGTTCGCCCGCGAGCTGAAGAAGCCCTCGCTGCGGATCAGCGATCCGGCGCGCGCGTCGCTGCGCGCGTACGATTGGCCGGGCAACATTCGCGAACTGGAGAACTGCATCGAGCGAGCGGCGATCCTCTGCGACGGCAGCGTGATCGAGCGGCGCGATCTTCACATCGGCGATGCCTCTACCGACGCACTTCGTGACGCGCTCGATCTTTCCGGCACGCTGGATGAGGCTGCGGAACGGACGGCGCGCGTCGTCGAGAAACTGAAAGTTGCCGATGCGCTGCGCTCCTCGGCCAACCGCGCTGACGCCGCCGATCTCCTCGGCATTTCCGTTCGCACTCTCAGCGCAAAGATGAAAGAGCACGGGATCGAGGAGCCGTGATGCCCGATCGCATTCCGACGGCGCAGGATGTAATCGATCACCTCAACGAGCGCTTTGCCGCGCGCGGCCTGTCGTATCGTCTCGATCAGATCAACGTGCTTCCGTACGTCTCGCCGATGTGGATGTCCAACTGGTCCGTTCCCCAACTCGACAGCGCCGCAGAGCGCACGGTCATCGATGAAGAGATCGCGGATGCTCGGTGGAAGTTTCCGCAGATTCTGGAGGCTTAGAACCGTTTCACGCGTGAAACGGTTTTTTCGAATTGCGCGATCACATCCACTTCGACAGCCAATCCCACAGCTCGCCGTACCAATGCCGGCTGTTCTCGGGATTGAGGATCCAGTGATTCTCGTCGGGCCACACCAATAGCTTGCTGGGGATGCGGCGCCGCTGCAGCACCGACCAGTTCTCCAGCGTTTCATTCATCGGGACGCGGAAGTCGTGCTCGCCGACCGAGAGCAGCATCGGCGTCTGGAACTTTGCGGCGTAGCGAATCGGGTTCTGCTCGCGCCACACGTTGTTCTGCTCCCAGACGGGGCCGAGGTTGGTGAGCTCGCGGTGATAGATGCCGTCGCTCGTGCCCCACTGCGACTCGAGGTTGATCTCGCCGGCGTGGCTGACGAGGCACTTGTAGCGCGTCGTCGTCGCTTCCAGCCAGTTCGCGAGATGACCGCCGTAGCTCGCGCCGCCCGCAGCCATGCGCGTGCCGTCGATGAACGGAAAGCGCTTCACTGCCTCGTCGGCTGCTTCGTTGAGCTCCTCGCCCGGTCCTTTCAGCGGATCGCCCTGAATGTCCTGCGCGAACTTCTCGCCGAAGCCGGTCGAGCCGGTGTAATTCGTCAGCAGGACGACGTATCCCGGTTTCGTCAGCAGGTGATAGTTCCAGCGCAACGAGATCTCATCGCGCCACATGTTGGCGGCGCCGCCATGGATGACGATGAAGAGCGGATACTTCTTCGTCTCGTCGAACGCGGGCGGCATCACGAGCATGTTGTGGATCTTTTTGCCGCGTTTGCTCGTGAACCAGAAATGCTTCGGCGTGGCCCAGTCGAGCTGCTGTGCAGTCTCGACGTTAACATTGCTAATATTGCTGTGCGATTTAGAAGTAGGATTAATACGTACGATCTCGCCGGGCTCGATCGAGCTTCCCCACTTCGCGACCAGCAGCGGCGCGTTCTGCGCGCTGGTCAGATTCGTGTAGACCCCGCGTGGCGGATCGATCGCCAGCGAAACGTTGCCACCGCTCGCGCCAACGCTGTAAATCTTCTCCATCCCCGCATCCTCGGCGGTGAAGTAGACCGTCTTCGAGTCGGATGTGATCGCAAACGATCCCACTGAGCGATCGAACGGCGGCGCGGTGACGACGATCCGGTTCTGCATCGACGGCCAGTCGAAGCGAACGAGGCGGTCGAGGTTGTAAGCCTTGCCGTTGTTCGCGGAGAAAACGGCGAAGAGGGCGTTGCCGTCGGGAGCGAAACGCGGGCGCACGTGCGCTCCTTCTCCATGTGCGATCACTTGCGGCTCGGCGTTGCCCGCAGCCGGGACGCGATAAAGGTCGGTGCCGTACTCCGCGTACGCCGAGGTGTTGCGCGCGGTGGTGGCTGTGAAGACGATCGCGTTGCCGTCGGGCGACCAGATGGCGTCGAGATCGTCGCGCGAGCCTTCCGTCGTCCGTCCTGCGAACCCTGGCTGCTTGACCAGCGTGGTGCCCGCGAGGACATCGTGCGATTTCGCGCCCTGCTCGAGCTTCTGCACGAGGATGTGAATCTGCATGTCGTCGAGCCATCGGTCCCAACTGCGAATCGGGAACGACTCGTACGTGCGCACTTTGAACTTCTGCTCTTTGCGTTCTTTTGCGATCTTGCGGTTTGCTTCGTCGTCGAGCGCGCCCGGATAGACGACGCTGGTGAAGAGGATGGCGTTTCCGTCGGGCCGGAACTGGGGCGAGCGCGCGCCGGTCGAGATCGACGTGACACGCTCCGCCTCGCCGCCGCCAGCGATGTCGAGGATGTAAATCTGCGTGGCGTCGTCACCGTCGCGCTTCGCGGCGAATGCAATGCGCCGGCTGTCGGGCGACCAGGTGACGTCGTTCTCCGCCGGTTTTGAAAACGTGATGCGGCGCGGCGCGCGGCTGCCGTCCGCGGATGCGAGCCAGAGATCGGAGGAGACTTCCTTCTCGTCGTACGACGGATCGGTCACCGGGTAGACGACCCACTTCCCGTCGGGACTCGGCACGGGAGATCCGACCCGCTTCATCATCCAGAGCGCCTCATGCGTGAGCGGCTTTTTCGCGGAGGTCCTGGCGGCGGTCGGCTGCGCAATGAGAGGCGTGACGAAAAGTGCGGCGGCGAACGCCGTTCGCAGGATTGATTGCAGCATGTGATGTCTCCTCGTTGAGGGCGAAGAGTATCGCAAGCCTTCAAACCGTTTCACGCGGAGACGCGGAGGCGCGGAGGACGCCACTTGCATTTTGTGCAAGGTTGGTTTCTACGTAGGTCGGACTCTCTAGTCCGACATCACGGGCAAGTCGGACTGGAGAGTCCGACCTACGTGAAATCGTGGCAGCGTCGGGTCGCGTGCCGAGACGCACAAGCCCATGTAGAAAATGCTTGCTACTTCGCAGCGACGATGCGGGCCGCAGGCGATGGAGTCGCGATCGTCTCCGCGTTCGTCACCGACGCGCTCGTGCCGGGTGCAATCGCGGCGAGCAGGTCGATCCCTTTCACGATCCGGCCGAAGCCGACGCAGGCGTTGTCCGGCCCCTTCGGCTGCTCCATGTCGATCAGAATCGTCGCTTCCGCACGCATGCCGCCCGGACGGCAGTACGAAACTGTTCCCAACTTTCGCTCGATGCCGCTTTCCTGACGCGTAGGTTGCAACAGCAACGAGGTACGGTTCATCGGCAGCGCATCGATCACCGCGGTGTTCTTCTGGCCGATGAGGCGCGTGGAATCGAAGGCGTGCGCGTGGACGAAGCGCGCTACCTGGATCACGGTCTCTGGCGCGCGGTCACGGTTGAGCGACACCGTGATCGTGCCGATGTTGGTGTGCATCGCCAGCGTATCGTTGTCGAACAGCTCGGCCGAGGTGTGAGCGAGTTGATCGGAAGTCGGGACGGCCAGTTCGGAATCGTCCAGACCGAGAAACACCGACGCCATCGAGTCGACGTTCGCGTTTGTCGGATTGTCGTAGGTGCTGATGAGCGAGTACTTGTGCGTATGATTCAGCGCCACGCCCTCGGCGCTCGCGAGCTCGTCGACGTGCAGCAATCCCACGCCGTCCTTCGGATTCTGCGCTTTCGCCAGAAACACGGTCTGGCCCGTGGTCATGTCGCGCATCTCCAGTGTGCGCGCGAACGGATGCAGATGCGCGGCCGCGTAGTGCAGCCGCGTGTCGAACTGCAGGTTCATGAACCAGGTGATGTCGCTGTGATTCACCTGCTTGCCGGGAGGCACGATCCAATGCCCGGTCATCTTGCGGCCTTGTGGATCGACGTAGTCGGACGAGCCGCTCGTCGCTTGCGGGGCGCGTGCGCCGACGAGGCAGCTCATCGTTGGATTCATCGTCATGCCATCGTGACCCGCTTCGGTCGTGACGCTTGACGAGGGCAACGACGACATCGACGCCATCGAGTGCGCCATCGCCAGCGGGTTGTCGTCGAGTTGCACCATGCCGGATGCGCCGACGTTGAAGAGCGGTTTGATCGGCGTGGTCAGATCGCGGTCGCGCACGTAGTCGATCGTCACGCGATGACGCACTTTCAGATTCTCGGGCTTCTGGATGTTCAGATTGAGAACCTGCGTGAAGAGGAGAAGCGGCTCATTCGATGCGAGTGGGAAGCCGAATCCAGCGGGAAGGTTCGCCGCGAGCATTCCCTGCGAAAGCGTCATGAGACGCGACGCGGTAGCGCGGCGGAATCCGAAGAGTGCCTGATGCTTCCCGGGATCGAGGTCGACATTGACGTGGCACATCAACTCGGGGAGTTGCGGCGTCTTCCCGTCGGCGTCGACCATCTCCGTGCGGATGCCGGTGACCCACACCAGTTCGGCCGGGCCCGCAGGATCGCCGAGGAAGATGCGCTCGACGCTGGAAGGGCCTTCCATCGAGTGATAGATCTTGTCGATCGTGTAGACCGGAGAGATGAATTGCTTCGATCGCGAGGCCGGTGCTGCGGCGAACGCAGCGCTCGTGATGAGGATCGCAGCCGTGGCGAATAGAGTGATGCGCTTCATGATGTCCGAAAGAGTAACACGCGAATGGTTATCTGCATCAATGCGGCTCCCGCCGCGTCGAGAAAGACATCGTGCCACGTGCCGGTCCGCGATGGAATGAACGACTGGTGAAATTCATCGATCGAGGCCACGAGCATCGCCAACAACACGGCACCGACAGCCCAACGCAGAGTCCATCTCGTTTGCTTCCCGCGCAGCGCGCGAAACGAAAGCGCGCTCAGGATTCCGTACGCGGTCAGATGGCCGGCCTTTCGAAGGATCTTGTTGATCAGCGCGAGCGTGGCGGGGTCCAATCCGTATCCCAAACGCCCGGTCAACGTCGCAATCCATCCGCCGGTGTGCGACGACGAGAAAAGATCGCTGGACGCCGCCAGGATCACGGTGGCCCATGCGATTGGGGGAAGCCAATAGGTGAGGAAGGAGCGCATTTCTGGTTGGGTAGCTTGCTGAGGCCACGAGATCCTCGAACCCGGCACCTTATAATGTTCTTCCGCGAATTCCGGAGGCCCTTTGTCCGAGTCGAAGACCCGCGTTCGGTTCACTGTGTATCAGCCCGGCCTTTCGCCGCAACAGGTGATGTTGGCAGACGAGAACATCACGCTCGGACGCGCTTCCGATTGCACGATCCCGATCAAGGATCGTTTCCTGTCGCGCCGTCATGCCGAGATCATCAACGATCACGGCACCTGGTACGTGCGCGATTGCGGCAGCGTGAACGGCACGACGCTCAACGGTGTGAAGCTGGCGGAGACCGCGCTCCTTCGGCCCGGCGACCGCATCGCGCTGGGCGACAGCGAAGTCGTTTTTCACTCCGACGATACGACATCGCAGTTCATTGCCGTCGAGAGCGACTCGCACGCCACGAACCTCTCCATCGCGGTCGATGAGGATGAGAAGGAGCGCAGCAGCGAGCGCACGCACATCCTGACGACGCTGGCACTGGAGTTTCTCGCGGACCGGCCGATGTCGGAGCTCTTCGACTTCATTCTCGACCGGGTCGTGTTTCTTCTTCGCCCGACGCGCGCCGCGATCGCGTTGCTCAACGATGACCGCCTCACATTCGGGAATGTGAAGCTGCGCCGCCTCGACGCCTCCGAATCGAACGACCTGACGATCAGCCGGACATTGCTCCACGAAGTTGTGGAGGGCCGCAAGGTCGTCTCGTACTTCGATAGCGAGCAGAACGACAAGTTCGCCCGGGCGCAGTCGATCATCGCGCAACGGATCCGCTCCGCCGTCTGCGCGCCTCTCCTCGTTTCCGACGCCGTCCTCGGCGTTCTCTACATTGACTTCACATCCGCGCGCGGCGTTGTCGTCGAAGATGACGTGCGGCTGCTGGCACAGATCGCGCGCTTTGCCGCCGTCACCCTCGAGCGGACGCGCTTGCGTGAAGAGGCGTTCGCCAAAGCGAAGATCGATGAAGAGCTGCGCACCGCCTACAAGATTCAACGGCGATTGCTGCCGGACGCGCTGCCGGAGATCCCCGGCTATCGCTTCGCCGGTGCGAACCGGCCCTGCAAGACGGTCAGCGGCGACTACTACGATGTTGTCATGAGGCCCGACGGGCGCATCTACTTCGTCATCGCCGACGTCAGCGGCAAAGGGATCACCGCGGCGCTGATCATGTCGAGCGTGGCCACGGCCTTCGCCATTTTCACGCGTACCGATCCCACTCCTGCCGATCTTCTGCGCGAGATCAACGCCACGCTCGCTCCGAAGACGGCGCCGTCGAAGTTCGTGACGATGGTCGCGGGCGTGCTCGATCCGGCGACGGGCGTCGTGGCATTCGCGAATGCCGGACACGTCTCACCGCTGTTCGTTTCGAAGAACGGCGTCGGCGTGATGGGCAGCACCGACATGGTTGTCGGCATCCTTCCCAACGCGCAGTACCGCAATCAGACCTTGACGCTCGATCGCGGCGACTCGCTCGTCCTGTTCACGGACGGCGTGACGGAGGCCGAGAACATCGCCGAGGAGCAGTTGGGACTCGATCCGATCTCGGAGATGCTCTTGACGATGCACGGCCTCGAGGCGGAGGCGATCCTCGATCGGATCGATACGCACGTGCACGAATACATCGGCGAAGTGCCGGCGGGGGACGATGTGACGATGCTGGCGATGACGCGCTGCGCGTGAGGATGGTAGCGCCGGCAGAAGGGGAGGCGTCGTGGGGAAAGTAGATATCGATCGCGGCGTATTCACCACCAGCCGGATACTCCCCGGGCGCCCGAGCGCTGTTTTCGCGGCGTTTGAAGAACCGGAAGTACTGGCCAGATGGTGGGGGCCGGCTGGTTTTGCGAATACGTTCGAGATCTTCGAGTTTCGAGAAGGCGGGAGCTGGAAGTTCGTGATGCACGGACCCGACGGCTCGAATTTCCCGAACGAAAGCACGTTTCTTGAAGTGCAGGCGCCGGCGAAGGTTGTCATCCAGCATCTGTCTGCGCCGCACTTTGTGCTTACGGTGACTCTCGCCGAGCGTGGATCCGAAACCGAGATCACCTGGAATCAGGCTTTCGAAGACAAGGACATTGCCGCGCGAATCCGGCATATCGTCGAGCCGGCGAACGAACAAAACCTTGACCGCCTCAGTGCCGTTCTGTCCGAAGCCTAACGCGGCGCTGCACTGACTTCGCGAGCGGCACTCGACGAGGATTACGCGCGTGTCCCCGACATCGGAAATGATCCGAAGGCTCCGGCAGTGACCGTGCCGCTCATCGTGTCGCCACTTGCCGTCGCCTTGAAGTCGAGCGTCATCGGCATCGGTACCGTCACGGCCGTCTTCCAGGTCAGTGTATCGCCGTCGATCTTGCCGTCTAGGATGCTCGTCGTTTCCGTTGCATTGGCAACGGTGCCGGTGAGCGTGTCGCCCGCGGCGTTCGCGGTCAGGACCGCACTCTGGTCGCCCATCGGCGACTTGATGATGAGGTTCCATTTGCCATCGACATTGGCCATTTGATTTCTCCCTCACTAGTTCGCGTTGTCAATCGCGCTCGTGCATTCTGTCATCCTGAGCCGCCGCAGCCGCGCCTCGGCGTCACCCTCACAATGGGCAGGCATCGGCGGCGAAGGACGGTCGAAGGACCCCCTGTTTCATCGCGATGGTTTCTCCGCCGTCCATCCCGCACAGAATCAGGGGGTCCTTCGACGTCCTCCGCCGCTCTCTCTGTCCGGTTGCAAGAGCAGCGCGGGGCAGCGGCTCCGGCAGTCTCAGGATGACAGCAACTTCGTGTGTGCCTTTGAAGCATCATACGATCATCCTGAACACATCGTTGCGCGTGCGTCCACTGCTGATCCAGTGACGCAATCGCGATCGAGGATTCGCGTCGGACTGGAGAGTCCGGCCTACGTCCAACAGCACGGCGTGACTCCCACTCCCCACACCCCACTCTCCACACCCTACAATACCGCGTGCCTTTCCAATTCCGGCTGGCGGCGGTTCCGTGGGTGGTGATGTGCGTGGCGCTTGTCACGCTGGGCGGCGTAATCCTCACGCGGCAGAGGGCGTCGCGCGTGGCGCGGCTCTTCTCGCTGATGTTGTTTCTAGTCGCCGGCTGGTTCCTCGGGTTTGCGGCGATGTTCTCGGCATCGTCCGTTCCGGTCGCGGCGATGTTCGGGCGGCTGGCGCTTGCCTGTGTGGCGTTTCTTCCCGCGTCGGTCTACGACTTCACGGCCACGTCGATCCGCACGTACGTTCGTGATCGATTCATCGTTCTCAGCGCATGGGGTGCGGCCGGGATCTTCTCGTTTCTGATTCTGTCGACGGATCTCATTCTCACCGGCACGCGAAGATTCTCCTGGGGTAGTTATCCGAGTGCCGGAATCGGCGGAGTGATCTTCCTCGTCTACTTTTTCGTTGTGCTCGGATTTCAGATGTACGCGTATGCGGCCGAGTACCGCCGGACTACCGATGAGAAAAGACGCCGCCGCATCCTCAACCTCATGGCCAGCTTCGCCATCGTTTATCTATCGGCGGTCGACTTCGTTCCGATGTTCGGCGTCGATCATCGCCCGCTCGGCTATGTGCCCGTGTTCGCGTTCGTGTTGTTCGCATGGCGCTCGATCCGCAGCCATCGCTTCTACAACATCACCGCGGCACGAGCGGCGCGCGAGATTCTCGACACGATGGCCGACGCACTCTTCGTCATCGACAGCGACGCCCGGATCCGCGTCATCAACAACGCCGTGCAGAAACTGTTCGGATACTCGGAGCCGGAGATTCTCGGCAAGACGATCGACACGCTCGAGCACGTCGATCACGAGGCCAGCATCTCGAGAACGCTGCAGGACATGCTGCGCCGCGCGCCGATCCGCGATGAGGAGCGCGTGTTTCGCACGAAGAGGGGGGAGCCGATCGACGTCAGCATCTCCGTCTCGCCGCTGCACGAAAAAGAGATCGAAGGAGGGGCCGTCCTCATCGCGCGCGACATCCGCGAGCGCATGCGTGCCACCGAGGAGTTGCACGCGTTCACGGTGAAACTGCAGCAAAGCAACCGGGAGCTCGAGGATTTCGCCTACGTCGCCTCGCACGATCTGCAGGAGCCGTTGCGGAAGATTCAGGCATTCGGCGACCGGCTCCGCGCGCGCTACGCCGATGCGTTGACGGGCGAAGGGGCCGACTATCTGCAGCGGATGCAGAGCGCCGCCGCGAGGATGCAGGCCCTGATCAACGATCTGCTCGTCTTCTCGCGCGTCACGACGAAAGCGCAACCGTTCGTGCCGGTCGATCTCAATGTGATCGCGCACGAGGTCGTCCATGATCTCGAAGTGCGCATTCAACAAGCGGGCGCGGTGGTGACGATCGAAGCGCTTCCCGTCATCGATGCCGATCCATCACAGATGCATCAACTCCTCCAGAACCTCATCAGCAACGGTCTGAAGTTTCATCGCCTCGACATGCCGCCGCGCGTGACGATTCGAGGTCAGGTGATTCATGCGTTTGCGGAAATTGTCGTTTCCGACGAGGGGATCGGATTCGACGAGCGCTACGCGGAGCGCATCTTCACGATGTTCGAGCGGCTCCATGGACGTGGCACGTATGAGGGAACCGGCATCGGCCTGGCCATTTGCCGGAAGATCGCCCAACGCCACGGAGGCGATATCCATGCGAGGAGTGTCCCCGGCCAGGGATCGGCGTTCATCGTCACGCTACCGCTGTTGCACCGCAGCGGATTCGCTGACTAATGGAGAATTGACAAGGGACAATGGACAACGGAAGGCTGCGAAGCGCGCGCTTTCATTTTCTCTGGCCGTTGGCGTTGTCAATTGTCAATTCTCAATTGTCAATTCTTCACTGTTCCCTGGTCCACTAATTTAGTACTCTGCTGATCATGGCCGCTCATGCAAAACCGATCGTCATCCTGCTTGCCGATGACGACGAAGAAGACCGGATGCTGACATCCGACGCGCTCGTGGAGAGCCGCGTCGTGAACGATCTGCGCTTCGTCGAAGATGGCGAAGAGCTGCTTGACTATCTACATCAGCGAGGACGTTACGCCGATCCCGCTTCCGCGCCGTCACCCGGTCTCATCCTGCTCGACTTGAACATGCCTCGAAAGGATGGACGCGAGGCTCTGCGCGAGATCAAGGCCGACCCGCAACTGCGCCGCATTCCCGTGATCGTGCTGACGACATCGAAGGCCGAGGAGGATATTTTTCGCACGTATGACCTCGGCGCAAATTCGTTCATCACCAAGCCCGTTCACTTCAACGCTCTGGTCGAAGTCATGAAAGAGATCGGCCGTTACTGGATCGAGATCGTCGAGCTTCCGTCAGGAGCCCCGCCCCGTTGATCGAGTCTCGGGATGTCAAGGTTCTCCTGGTCGAGGACGATGAAGATGACTTTGTCCTTACGCGCGATCTGTTGAGCGACAGCCGCCGCACGCGGTTCTCGCTCGATTGGGTCCCGTCGTATCGCGAAGCGCTCGCCGCGATTGCCAAAGGACAACATGATGTCTACCTCGTCGACTACCGTCTCGGCGAGCACGATGGACTGGAGATTCTTCGCGAAGCGCGCGCCGCCGGTTGCGTGCGGCCGATCATTCTCCTGACCGGTCAGGGCGACGGAGAAGTCGACATCGCGGCCATGCAGGCCGGCGCTGCCGACTATCTCGTCAAAGGGCAGCTCGACGCGCAGCTTCTGGAGCGCTCGATCCGTTACTCGCTCGAGCAAAACCGCACGCTCGAAGCGCTGCGCGAAAGCGAGGAGCGCTATGCGCTTTCTGCGCGCGGCGCGAACGATGGCCTGTGGGTTTGGGACCTTCGCGACGACACGGTCTACTATTCCGATCGCTGGAAAGAGATGCTCGGATTCACGGAGGGCGAGATCGGGACGTCACCGGCGGAGTGGTTCTCGCGCGTTCATCCGGATGATGTCGAAATGCTGCGCGCCGACATCGACGCGCATCGTCACGGCAACACGCCGAGCATCGACCACGAGCATCGGATGCGTTGCTGGGACGGACGCTATCGCTGGATGCTGGCGCGAGGTGTGGCCGTTCGCGATGCGGCGGGCGTGGCCACACGCGTGGCGGGATCGCAGACCGATATCACCGAGCGCAAGCTGGCCATCGACCGCCTGACGCACGATGCCTTTCACGACGTGCTGACCCAGTTGCCGAACCGCGCGCTCTTCATGGATCGCCTCGATAGCTCGCTGGAGCGCTCGCGCCGCTACAGTGACAGCCAGTTCGCCGTGCTCTTTCTCGATCTCGATCGCTTCAAGGTCGTCAACGACAGTCTGGGGCACGCACTTGGCGATCAGCTTCTCGTTGGCGTCGCTGATCGCTTGCGGGCGCTTCTCGGTCCGACGGATACGGTGGCGCGGCTGGGCGGCGACGAGTTCACCATTCTTCTCGAGATCGACCATCTCGCCGGCGCTGTTCGCACGGCCGAACGCATTCAGGAGGATCTCCGCGTCCCGTTTCGCGTCGGCGAGCACGAGATCTTCACGACCGCGAGCATCGGCATCGCGCTGAGCGCGACCGGATACGAACGGCCTCAGGACATGCTTCGCGACGCCGACATCGCCATGTACCGCGCCAAGTCGCGCGGTCGCGCCGTTCACGAAGTGTTCGACAAGACGATGCATGAGCGCGCCGTGAAGTTGCTGAAGTTCGAGACGGAGCTGCGGCGCTCGATCGAGCGTGACGAGCTGCGTGTCTATTACCAGCCTGTGGTTTCTCTGGATACAAACCGGGTGGTCGGTTTCGAAGCGCTGGTGCGTTGGCAGCTCGGCGATGAGCTCGTGAAAGCGGGCGAGATCGTGCCGATCGCCGAAGACACCGGTCTCATTCTCTCCATCGGCAAGTGGGTGCTTTGCGAGTCGCTGCGGCAACTCGCGGCGTGGCAAGAGAAGGATCCCGCGATCGCGGCGCTCGACATGCACGTGAACCTTTCGGCCAAACAGTTCCTCCAGCCGAACCTGCTGGAGCAGGTGGCCTGTGCGCTCGAAGAAAGCGGCATCGCGGCAGGCCGGCTCCATCTCGAGGTCACGGAAAGCGTCATCATCGATAATCCCGAAGAAGCGGCAGCGCTGCTGGAGCGTCTGCGCGAAACCGGTGTGCGCATCAGTCTCGACGATTTCGGTACCGGCTACTCGTCGCTCAGCTCTCTCAGTCAGTTTCCGTTCGACACATTGAAGATCGACCGCTCGTTCATCTCCACGAACGGTGACCGCCGCAACGACGAGATCGTCCGCACCATCAGCAACCTCGCCCGCATCCTCGGCATGGACGTCGTGGTCGAAGGCCTGGAGAGCGCCGATCAGGTCGGACGCATGCGGGCGCTCGGCATCGACTACGCGCAGGGGTTTTTCTTCTCGCCGCCGGTCGATGCGGAGGCCGCCGTTCGGTTCGTCAGCTTCTAGGTTCTGCTGAGAAAAGAGTCAAAACCGTTTCACGCGGAGACGCGGAGAGGATTTTCTCCGTGTGCTCCGCGTCTCCGCGTGAAATGCTTTTGAGACTGCAACCTATTACGAACTCCTTCGTATCAAGCCCGCAATATGCGAACGATCGCTAACTTTGCCCGCTCTCTGACGTCTTACTCACCGATGCGACGCATTCTTCTTTTCCTCTGCGTGGTCATGCTCTGTTCTCGTGCGGCAATGGCCGCGCAGGCCGCGGCGACTCCGCCGCTGACGATCCATAAGGCCGCCGGTCCGATTACGATCGACGGCGATGTCTCCGATCCCGGCTGGCAGGGAGCCTTGAAGTCGGAAACGTGGTTCGAGACCAATCCCGGCGACAACACCGAGCCGAAAGTGAAGACGGTCGGTTACATGACGTACGACGATCGCTTCTTCTACACGGCGATCTATTCGTACGACAAACCGTCAGACATTCGCTCCCAGCTCGGCGATCACGATGGACTGAGCGGCAACAGCGATGATTTCGCTGGCGTGCTTCTCGACACGCGCAACGACGGAAAAACGGGCATGGAGTTTTTCGTCAACGCCGCAGGCACGCAGTACGACGCCGCAACGGACGACTTCAGCGGCGAGGATTCCTCCCCCGATCTCTTCTGGGATTCGGCGGTCAGGAAAACCGCCGACGGCTGGATCCTCGAGCTGCGCATCCCGTTTTCCTCGCTTCGCTATCAGCAAACGAGTCCGCAGGTGTGGGGCATTCTTCTTTACCGCAACATGCCGCGCGATCGCCGTTACCAGATCTTCGATCACAAACTTCCCCGCGGATCGAATTGCTTCGTGTGCGACTTCAACAAAGTCGCAGGATTCGAAGGGCTGCCGACCGGCGGACACATCGTCATCGCGCCGTACGTCACTGCCAGTGAGAACGGATCGCTGCGCAACGATGGCAGCAATCGCCTGCTCAATCGTCCCGCGAGCGGCGACGGTGGCATCGACATCAAGTACACGCCGAACGAGCACACGGCGATCGACGGCACGATCAATCCCGACTTCTCGCAGATCGAATCGGACGTCGCGCAGATCTCGACCAATCAACGCTTCGCCATCTTCTTCCCGGAAAAACGCCCGTTCTTCCTCGAGCGTGTCGAACTTTTCTCGACACCGATCCAGGCTGTCTACACGCGAACCATCACGTCGCCACGATGGGGATTGCGCGACTCCGGCAACAACGGTCATGACAGCTACACGATGCTCGTCGCGCAGGATCGTGGCGGTGGCGCGGTCATCATTCCGTCGGCCACCGGATCGAGTTTCGCCTTTCAGGACTTCGGCGCCACCGATGCCATCGCCCGCTGGCGTCACGATTTCGGCGGCAAGTCGTTCGCCAGTCTTCTCGTCACCGACCGCGAGTACCAGGGAGGAGGCCACAACCGCGTCTTCGGTCCCGACTTTCAGTGGAAGCCGAACGACACGGATACATTCACCGGTCAGATCCTGGCGAGCCAGAGCCGCACGCCGAATCGTCCCGATCTCACGTCCGAGTGGGACGGCCGGAACCTCTCGTCGTTTGGCTCCGATTTCTGGTGGCAGCATTCGACAGCCAAGTACGATCTCTTCACCGAGCTCAAAGACTTCGGCGATGATTTCCGAGCCGATCAGGGCTTCCTGCCCCAGGTCGGCTACCGCTCGAACTACGTGGAGGGCGGCTACACGATTCGTCCCAAAGGCTTCTTCAGCCGCGTGCGATTCTTCGGAATGGGTGAGTACGACTCGCAGCAGGATGGATCGCGGCTCTATAGCCTGAAGTCTGTTGGCTTCGGCGCTGACGGAAAGTTCCGCTCCTTCACGCGCATTCGCTTCGCCGACGAAAGCTTCCGCAACAACGGCGAGGTCCTGTCGCGCAAGCAGATCGTCTACACGGTGCAGTTCGCGGTTAGCCGTCTCATTCCGCAGGTTTCCTTCGACGGGTGGGTTGGTGAGGACATCGACTTTTTCAACAACCGTCTCGGCCGCGGTGCGCGGGTGAATTTCTCGGCGCAGTTCCGTCCGACCCCGCGACTGCAATTGTCGTCGACGAACATTCTTCAGTGGTTGCGCGAGCGCACCCCCGGTGGCGTCGAAGGCCGTCTCTTCACCGCTCAGGTGGAGCGTCTTCGCGCGCAATACATGTTCTCGCCGCAGATGTTCGTGCGAGCCGTCGTGCAGAATCGCCGGACGAGCTCCAATCCGCTCATCTACGGCGTCGACCTTCCGCTTCGCTCAGGCAATCTCTCGTCGCAGGTTCTCTTCGCCTACAAGGTGAATTGGCAGAGCGTTCTCTACCTCGGATACGGCGACATCCGCGACGTGAACGAAGAAGTCGACGACACCAACCCTGCCCATCGTGTCTATAAGCGCGACTTCCTGCTTTCGAACCGGCAAGTGTTTTTCAAACTGAGCTACGCGTTTCAGAAATAGGAAGTGGGGAGTGGGGGGTGGGGGGTGGGAGCAGTCCATGCCGGCAAACGCGCTCTCATCCTGAGTCGCCGCAGCCGCCCCAGGATTCGCTGCGCTCGCACCTGGCAGGTCTCGGCGGCGGAGCACGATCGAAGGACCCCCTGCTTCGTCGCGATGTTTTTTTCGAAACGCATGATGTACAAAGTAGGGGGTCCTTCGTTCGTCCTCCGGCACTTCGTGTCCTTCGGCGGCTCACGATGACAGTCGGCCAAATGACCGCCTCACCGCTTCGAGCCCGCACGCTGCGGCGATCATCAGTTGCGGCACGACGGGAACGCGAAAGCGCGCTTCCGACTCGCCGCCGGCGGAGATGAGCACGTAGTACGCGATCGTCGCTGCCAGGAGGAGGGCGAGATCGCGGTCGCGACGCCAGAGTGCCGCGATGCCGATCGCTGCAAACACAACGACGATCGCGGCGAACGCATCGAGTCCGCGATGAACAATGTCTGCCGGAACGCGGCTGATGATCTCCAACCCTTCCCACCGGCTGTCGAAAAGATTCACCAGCACGCCGCGCAACGTCAGCATCGCCGCCGCGCGCGGGTGCTGCCGCAGCACGCGCAGCGCAATCTCGGAGTAGTACTTTCCCCTCACGGCGTCCGGCAACTCCCCGGCATCGTTGATGTGCAGCCGCGATTCGATCTCACTCTCGGCATCCCCCTCGAGTCCCTTTTGCTCGTCGGCCAGATCGGCGTCGAAGTCACCGTCGTCTTCGATCGCCAGCGCTCCAGCGGCGCGATAGAGAAGCAGATTCGTCCCGCCGATCGACGAGATCGTGAAGACGCCGCTGTGATGAAGATTGCGAAGGCCCCACCCGAGGGGGAGAACGAGCGCCAGCGCAGCGAACACTGCAAGCGTGCGCAACCCGATGCGGCGGACGAAGAGACAGAGGAGGATGACGGCGAAGTAGAGGATCGCCACCGGGCGGATCAACACCAGGGCGCCGGTGAGCAGCGCTGCCAGCGGTAGCTTGCGCGTGTAGGCAATGAGTACGAAGACGACGAAGAGGACGGCCGTGAAGAGCGTCTCGGTCAGGATCTTGTTTGCGTAATGCAGCGTCGGCGTGTCGGTGGCGAAGAGAATCGCTGCGGTCAGGGCGACGAAGCGGCTGCCGAGCCGGCGCATGACGAACAGGTAGATCGCGATGGACAGAGCGGCATTGAGCAGATGCTGGAACACGATCATCGGCACGACGCGCGCTCCGAACGCCGCCAGCAGCAACGGATAGCCGGGTGTCCGCAGCGTCTGGATGACGCCACCACCGGTCGTGAAGCCGAGGCCGTGAAGGAGGTTGCGTGCCGGCGCGAGGTAGGTGAAGGAGTCGGGAAAAAAGTAGTCGGGAGATGCGTACGCGAAGTAGAGAAAGTTCGTCGTCAACGACACCGCGGCGACGATGGCGAGGTCGATTCGTTCGCGGACGCGCGATGTCATGGCCGCGATTCTAAAGGCCGATCCGCAGATGACGCAGATAAACGCAGATGAAAACCGTGCGGCCTCTATCTGCGAACATCTGCGTCATCTGCGGATCTAAGACCGCAACTGGCTTTCCAGCTCATCCGGCCGCGACGAACGGATGCGCGCATCCTCGATCGTGATCACTCCCTGCTTGACCAGCCTCGCCAGAGAATCCTCGATCGAGATCATTCCCTGACGTTTTCCCAGCGTGATCTCGCTGATCAGGTTCTCCATTTTGTCGCGGCGGATGTGATTGCGCACCGCGGGATTCGCCAGCAGCACTTCCACGGCCACGGCCCGCCCGTTACCTGACGCAGACGGAAGGAGTTGCTGCACGACGATGGCGTTCAGGCTGAGCGAAAGCTGTTGCCGGATCTGCGTTTGCTGGCCGGGCGGAAAGACATCGATCGTGCGATGAACGGCCGACGCCACGTCGCTCGTGTGAAGGGTAGAGAGGATGAGGTGGCCCGTCTCGGCGGCTGTGAGAGCGGTGGCGACTGTCTCGAGGTCGCGCATCTCGCCGACGAGAATCACGTCCGGATCCTGGCGGAGCGCGGCGCGAAGCGCGGCCGCGAACGACGGCGCATCGCGTCCGATTTCGATCTGCTCGATGACGGACTGGCCGTTCCGATGCTCGTACTCGATCGGATCTTCGATCGTGATGATGTGCCGCGATTCCGAGCGATTGATCGCGCCGATCATCGCCGCAAGCGTCGTCGTCTTTCCTGCGCCAGTCGGTCCGCAGATGAGCACGAGACCGCGCGTCGGTTTGACCAGCTCGTCGAGGATCGGCGGGAGGTTCAGCTCCGCGACCGTCGGCACGGCTGTCGGCAGGGCACGGATCGCGGCAGCGATTGTGCCGCGCTGCCTGTGAATGTTGACGCGAAAACGCCAGGCGCGGCGATCGTCGCTTTCCGCGGGTGCATCGAGACGCAGCGAGAAATCGACGGCGCCATCTTCGGCGATGCGCTCGCGAACGCGCTGGGTCAGCAGCGTGTCGAGCAGCGACGAGACATCATCAGAAGAAAAGGGCAGCCCTTCGCCGCGCACGAGCCGGCCACCGACGCGAAAAATAGGCACAGAGCCGGCGATGATGTGCAGATCGCTCGCCCCTCGCCGCGCCACGTCGACGAGCAGCGCTTCGAGCGGATTCCCGCTCGGCACCTGCGCCGCCGGCCACGCCTGCCGCGGCGTATCCGCAGCCGCGATTTCGCCTTCATTCAACTGGCGTACGAGTTGATCGAGCTCGGGATCAGGAAGAAGTCGTGTCATAGCGTCGAGCAGAGTACGAATGAAGCGTGCCAGAAGTAACGGAACGTGTCACACGGGCCGAAGTGGATGTGATCGCCCAATTCAAAAAAAACCGTTTCACGCGGAGACGCGGAGGCGCGGAGATGCTTTCTCCGCAATCTCCGCGACTCCGCGTGAAACGGCTCTAAGAACGCCATCGCGACCGAATCTCGCGTACTATTTCTCTCCTCCATGCCCTCCAAGAGTGTTCGCCACGGCTGCGTGCTCGCGCTGCTCATTGTCGTGGGCATTGGTGCAGGCTCGCTGGCGCTGTTGTCGGTCGGACTGGAAAGCGGATGGCCCTCGTTCCTGGCCGGCTTTCTGATGGCGGCGGTGCCGTTCCCCTTCTATCTCGCCATCGCCACGTGGGTCGACCGCTTTGAGCCCGAGCCGCCATGGCTACTTGCCACTGCCGCGTTCTGGGGCGCATCGACCGCGATTCTTCTGGCGATGATCTTCAACGGAATCGGCGAAGGGATCTTCTCGGTGTTCGTCGGACCGAAGCAGGCGTCGATGATGATGCCGCTATTCGCCGCGCCGGTCGTCGAGGAGATCGCCAAAGGCTTTGCGCTTCTGATGCTCTTTCTCTGGAAGCGCGACGAGTTCGACAACGTCACCGACGGGATCATCTACGCCGCGATGGTGGGGCTCGGCTTCGCCATGATGGAGAACGTGCAGTACTACGCACGGGCGTTCGCGTCGGGCGGCAACGAAGCGCTGGGCGTTTTCTTCATCCGCGGCGTCATCGGGCCGTTCTGCCATCCGCTCTTCACGAGCATGACCGGCATCGGATTCGGGATCGCGCAGGAGACCGACAAGAAAGCGGTCAAGTTCATTGCTCCCGTCCTCGGGCTCATCGGCGCGATGATGCTTCATGGTTTCTGGAACCTCAGCACGAACCTCGGCCTGGCTTTCTTCGCAACGTATCTCTTCTTCATGGTGCCCGCGTTCATCGGCGTGATCATCGTGGCGATCTTCTCCTTGCGCCGCGAGTCGCGCATGATCCGCAAACATCTCGAGAGCGTGGTGGCCGAGCACGTGCTCAGCCACGACGACGTGCTGATCGTGACGTCTGTCAGCCGCCGTATCGGTGCGTCGAGCCGGGCCTTTTTCAGCGGCGGCATCGGACCATGGATGGCGCGCCGCCGGTTTCATGCACTCGCGACCGAACTGGCATTTCACTCCTGGCGGTGCAGCCGTTTCCCGATCGACGATGCCGATTCGATTCGTGTCACGCTGATCGAGCAGGTTCGCGCCGTGCGTTTGGAGCTCGGCCTGCCGGTCGAGATTCAGCCTCCCGAGCCGCAGTTGGTGCGTCGTCTAACACTCGAAGTGCCGCTTCCCGACACGGTTCGCACGCGGCTGCTCCCCGATACCATCCGCACCCGGCCGCTGTCGGATACGCTCCGTGATGTGCCGTTGCCCGACACGCTCCACGACGTTCCGCTGCCTGACACCGTGCCCACGAATGCGATGCCTGATCCCACACGCACGGTTCCGGACACGATCCGAACGCGCCCCTTCAGCGACGCCGATTGAAGTCTACGGCTCCCGGCTCCCGGCCACCGACTCCCCGTAGTAATGGCATCGCGAGCTGCACGTCTCTTCGATCGTAATGCGATGGAGTTGTGCGATATGCGGCGCGAGCTGGTGCCAGATCCAGACCGCGACAACCTCGGACGTCGGGTTCTCGAGGCCTTCGATCTCATTGAGCAGGTAGTGGTCGAGGCGGGCGACGATCGGATCGACGGCGCGCTTCAGATCGGCGAAGTCGACCAGCCAGCCGGTGACCGGATCGATCGGTCCGCGTACAACCACTTCGCCGCTGAACGAATGGCCGTGCATGCGCCGGCACTTGTGTCCCTCGGGCACATGCGGTAGAAAGTGCGCCGCCTCGAATCGGAAATCCTTCACAAGCTCCACGACGTCGGTCATCGGCGGCGATTGTAGCGGCGAGGCACTCCTTTTGCTCCCTGTTAGCGCGATATGGCTCGAAATAGTGCAGAGACGGACCCCGATCGCTCCCTTGGCACCATCATCAAGGAGCTGACCGAAGACATCACCACGCTTTTCCGCGGCGAGATTGCGCTGCTCAAGCTCGAAGTCAAAGACACGGTCGCGAAGCTCGGCGGCGGCATTGGCCTGTTTGCTGGTTCGCTGGCCGCGGCTGTCATCGGCCTGGCCTTCCTTTTCGTGACGATTCTGCTCGTGCTCATTCGCCTCGGCGTACCGGCGTGGCTCTCGGCGTTGATCGTGACGATCGTGCTGTTCGCGGCTGCGGCGGTTATGGGATTCCTGGGCAAGAAGAAATTCGAGGCGGTGGAGTTCGTGCCGACGAAGTCGATCGAAAGTATCAAGGCCGACGTCGAGTCGATCAAGAGCGACATCGCACAGATGAGGAGCAAGTAGATGACAGACGAAATGCAGCAGCTCGATCACACGATCGTCAGCGCGCGCGACCGCGTGGGCGACCGCATCGATGAGCTGGACCGGCGCATCCGCAAACAGCTCGACGTGAAGAGCATCGCCTCCGATCACGCGGAGGAGCTGGTGGCCGGCGGCGCAGTGGTCGGATTCCTCGTCGGATTCGGATTCCCGAAAGTCATCAAGCGATTGCTGCAGGTCGGCGTCCCGATCGCGATCGTGGCGATTCAGGTGAAGAAGAGGATGGATGGGGCGGGGCGATTGTCTTAACGCGCAGAACTACGAGTTGTAGATCGACTACTTCTCCCAGCGCTTCAGGAATACCTTCAGAGGAATCCCTTCGCCGCGATCGCCTCGTCGATGGCTGCACTGAGCTCCTCGTCGATTTCCACCAGTTCGCCCGTTTCCGGATCCACGTTGAATCGCGGTTTGCGTTTGCTGCTCATAGCGGGGATTCTACCTCGGCACTCCTGC
The DNA here is from genome assembly GCA_034665065.1 of Thermoanaerobaculia bacterium. GTDB lineage: Bacteria > Acidobacteriota > Thermoanaerobaculia > Gp7-AA8 > Gp7-AA8 > JADGNZ01. The sequence continues at coordinate 50,749 of JAXDGL010000027.1, forward strand.
ACCATAGTGCGGTTATGACGAGCGCGGCGACGAGCCTAAATTGGCGGCCCTGTGCCGCGTCGTGCGTGCCAGAAGGCCATGATCTCGAGCACATCTGGCGAACCGATGACGCGAATGGTGCGGAAGTAGATTTCGTATCCTACACGGCGTAGACGTATTCGACGGACGTTTGCAGTTCGCACATCCGTTGCCGGCTGGCCAACAGTTGGTGTCAGCGCAATAATCTCCAGCATTGCCGCGAGGTCTTCGGCGATTGCATTGGGTGCCGCTGGACGATTCGATCGCCACCAGACTTTCGCGGCACGAATTTGGCGCCTCGCAGGTTCTGTGACCTTAATCGTCAGCTTTCGTCGAACAGCTCCTTCCGAAACACTTCCCAGGGAATCGATTCGCCGCGCTCCGACGATGCGACGGCTTCCTCGATGGCCGCACTGAGCTCTTCGTCGATTTCCACCATTTCGCCCGTTTCGGGATCCACATTGAATCTCGGCTCGTGTTTGCTCATGGCGGAATTCTACCTCGGCCCGTCTACCGGACGCGTACATAGCGCCCTCCGGGCAGCGCCTTGAGCCAGCCTCCCAATTCGAGCTGCAGGATCGGCTCGGAGATCGACGCGACCGATTGTCCTAACGACTCCGCGGCACTGTCGATGTGCGTTCCTTCATCGCGGCGAAATGCGCGGAGCACCTCGCGCAACGCCGCATCGGGCTGTGGGATCGGCGCGCTCGGGATGCGCAGGTTGCCCGGCAGCTCGTCGAGGATGTCGTTCGCGTCGTGAACGAGCTTCGCGCCGTATTGAATCAACCGATGCGTCCCTTCTGAGCCCGGCGAGAAAATCGGGCCGGGCACGGCGAACACTTCGCGATTCTGTTCGGCCGCCATGCGGGCCGTGATGAGCGAGCCACTGTGACCAGTCGCTTCGACGATCACCGTGCCGAGTGTCAGCCCGCTGATGATTCGGTTGCGGACCGGGAAGTTGAACTTCAGCGGTGGCGTCCCCGGCGGAAACTCGGAGAGGATCAGGCCCTGTTCTTCGATCCGTTCGAACAGGCGCCGGTGCGATCGCGGATAGACGATGTCGATGCCGGTGCCGAGGACGGCGATGGTGCGGCCGGAGGCATCGAGGGTTGCTTGATGCGACGCCGCGTCGACGCCACGCGCCAATCCCGAGACGATCGTCACGTTCGCGGAGACGAGTGCACGCGCGAGGTGGGTCGCGGCGCTCATCGCGTACGCCGAGGCGCGGCGGGAGCCGACCATGGCGACGGCGGGCGTGTGCGCCAATGACAGATCCCCGTGGTAGAAAAGCGCGAGTGGAGGATCGACGATCTGCCGGAGCAACGCGGGGTAATCGTTGTCGGCCAGCGTGACCGCGGAATCGCGGAGCATCTCCACCTTCCCGCGAAGTTCATCGTTCTGCCACGGATCGATCGCTGCCGCTGCGTCGATACTTAGCAACTCGCGCAACATTGATTCGGATGCGTCACCGATCGTTGTGAGCGGATCGAAGGTTTGGAGCAGAAGACGAATGCGAGCCGGCGATAACGGCAGGAGGGCATACGCGATCAGACGATCGCGGAGCGAGGCTTGGAGCATGGGCGTGGTTGGTGCCGCAGGAGGGAGCGATGCGTGGGACGCCGCCGGGACAATGGTAATCTTTCCAGCCGTGTCCGGTAAAGTCCGGATTGCATCGCCTGCCGCAAGCGGAAGGAGATCCCCGATGAATGTGACGATTCGCCTCGGGACATTGGCCGTCGCCCTGCTGTTGGCGATCGGTTGTTCGCATCAGGCCGATCTTTCGAGACCGGCGTCGCAGGACAACTTCGGCGTGCAGATGGCGCGCATGAATCTCTGGCGCGAAGCGATGTTTCGTTTCGAGCGCGCCATCCAGCTCAACCCAGGTGACGCGCAGGCGCACAACAATCTGGCCGTAGCGTACGAGGCAAACGGCGATTTCGAGAAAGCGCGCAAGGAGTATCTGGAAGCACTCAAGCTCGATCGCACGAATGCCTACATCCAGAAGAACTACAGCCGCTTCGTCGAGTTCCTGTCGCGCAACAAAAAACGCCAGACGGGGCCGAAGAGTGCGTCCACCCCGCTGCCGGGAGTCATTCCCAGCGCGACGTCGACAACCGTGATCAACGGCGGCCAGCCCGACCGCCCCATCGGATCGGAGCCTCCACCCTCGGGGATCGCTCCGCCGGGAGCGCCACCCAGCGATCGTCCTCAGCCACAACCCCAGCCGCCGCCGGCGAAACCTCCGGGAGGTGCCGTATGAAACGCACCGCTGCTGTCGTCATCCTCGCGCTTCTGCCGCTCGCGTCGTTCGCCGGCGTGACCGAAGTCAAACTCAAGCTGCCCCTCAAACCAAAGCTGGCGATTTCCGGAGGGGAGAAACTTGCGATCGCGCCGTTCGTGATCGCCAATCGCGAAAAAAAGAACGATCGCGCGTCGAAGGTCGACGTGCAAGCGGAGTTTCAGCGCTATCTCAAAAAGCAACTTACCAAGAGCACGAAGCTGCGGCTCATTGACGTCCCGCAGACGCGTCTACCCGGTACGACCATGAAGGCGCTCGAAGCCAGCCGCGATTACTGGAGAAACCTCGGCTCGCAGACTGGGGCCGACTTCATCGTCACCGGCGTCATCGACTTCGACGTCAATGACAAATCGGGCTACAAGACCGAGGAGTACACGTCGCCCGCGGATGGCCGGACGTACTATCGGCAGGTCCTCATCGAGACCACCGGCTTCGTATTTGATATCGACATCGCCGTGTTCAATGCCGACACGGGCGAAAAAGTTCTCGAGGACAATTTCCGCGATTTCAAAGAATTCGACCAACGCAACTACGACGAGATCCTCGGCCTTTTCGAGAACCTCCGATCGATGGAGACCCAACTCGTCGGCATTTTCGTTCCCCAGGAGACATCTGCGACGCGGTATGTATTTACGGAATAGGGGGCGGGGAGTGGGGGGTGGGGAGTGGTAGACAGTCAACAGCGGTCGCCCGCAACTAGTGACTACCTCTCCCCACTCCCTACACCTCACTCCCCATACTGGAGGCCCAATTGAAGCGAACGATCGCTCTGCTCTTCGTCGTCTCCATGTTGCTGGCACCGAGCGCGTTGCCGTTCGGACAGAACAAGATCGTCTACGACAAGTTCCATTGGAACATCTACCACGCCACGCATTTCGACATCTATTTCTACGATGAAGAAAAGCCTGCGCTGGAGAAAGTCGTCGATATGGCGGAGAGCGCATACGACGACCTCTCGCGAAAATTCAATTTCCAGGTCTCCAAGAAGATCCCGCTTATTTACTACGCCACGCACTCCGCATTTGAGCAGACGAACGTTGATCTGACCTTCATTCCCGAAGGCGTAGGAGCGTTTGCGGAGCCGACGCGTAATCGGATGGTCATTCCGATTGATACCACCGACGAGAAGCTGCTCCAGCTCGTGAGCCACGAGCTCACGCACATTTTCGAGTACGAGATCCTCTTTCAGGGAAAACTGGGGAAGGAGATCACGTCGAATCCGCCCACCTGGATGATGGAAGGGCTGGCGTCGTTCATGGGCAATGACGAGGACAGCAAAGACCGGATGGTTTTGCGCGACGCCGTCGTCAACGATGCCGTGCCGCCGATTACGCGTGCACAAGGCGGCGGCTATTTCGCTTACCGCTTCGGTCACGCGGTGTTCGCATTCATTCAACAAAAGTACGGATGGGAAGGACTGCGCGACTTCATTTACGAATACCGCAACACACTCGGGAACTCCGTCGACAAAGCGCTCAAACGCGCATTCGATGTCAAGCCTGACGAGTTCGATTCGCAGTTCCGTACCTGGCTGCGCAAACAATATCTTCCTGCTCTTGTGGCGAAGGGGGAGCCTCAGGAGTATGGCGATCCATTCAAGATCTCGGAGAACGTCGAGAGCGAGGATATTTCGCCAGTGCCGTCGCCATCGGGCGATTTGTTGGCCTCCTACGCGACCTATAAAGAGGAAGTCGACCTGATTCTTTACAACATCCCCGAGCGGCGAATGCTCCGCAACCTCACGAGCGGTTTTACGAGCCACTATGAATACGCCATCGCCCAGATGCTGACGGTAGGGCCGGTCATGGGACGCGACATCGGATTTGCTCCCAGTGGAGACCAGATCGCGCTCTTTGCGAAAAAGGAGCGCGGGCGCAATCTGCTTCTCGTCAATGCCCTCACCGGCGCCATCCAGCGCTCGGTGAAAATGGAACTGGAGCAGCAGCTTTCACCGACATACTCTCCGGACGGCAAAACCATCGCGTTCGCTGGGTTCAAGGGAAATGTCCCCGACATTTATCTCTACGACATCGACAGCGGCGCGATCCGGAACCTCACGAACGACAAGTTCTTCGACGGCTCGCCGGTTTTTTCGACCGACGGCAAGTGGCTGATCTACTCCTCGGTCGTCAACGGGTACGCCAAACTATTCAAGATCAGTGTGGCCAATGCGTCGGAGAGATACCAGCTCACGCAGGGCGAGTGGAACGACATCGACGCCTGGTTCTCTCCGGATGGCAAACGGATTTTCTTCGCCTCCGACAAACAGACAGGCCGCAACATCGAAGAGGCGATGAAGATCCTTCAGGGCGCCGAAGTCAAAGCAAAGCCGGAGAGCGCCACCCCGCCGGCCGACCTTACGAAATACGCGGCCTACAACATTTACTCGCTGAATCTCGATAACGGCGATTTGTTGCAATACACGGATGTCGTCGGTGGCTGCTTCACGCCGGTCGTGTTCACCGGCACGAGCAATCGCGAGCGGATGGTGTTCGCCTCGTACTACAAACGCCATTGGCACCTCTATTCAACGACGACGGACAAGCCGCTGCACGCGGCGGAGAAAACGACGTTACCGTCAGCGCCGATGCAGGCGACGGCGCGAACGCTCTTTCAGCCGCCGGTCGAGGTGACGATCGACCCCGACAAGATCGAAAAAGTGAGCGGATTCAAGCTCTTTATCGACGACGTCGAGGTCAATGCCGGCGTCACGAGCGAGAACCTGCTGCTTTCCCGCTCCGTGATCTACATGAGCGATATGCTCGGCGACCGGCGCTTCATCGCTTCGCTCGATTCCGTGTCGTCGTTCTCGAACTTCGACTTCCTTTATCTCGATCTGCGCAATCGGACGAACTGGGGATTCCGCGTCTTCGACAGCCGGACGTTCTTCACGACGCTTTCGAACAACAACGATTTCACGATCGACCGGCATCAGCTTTATCGTGAGACAGGAGCGGTTGCCCTGATCAGCCATCCGTTTGACCGCTACCACCGGCTCGATACGGGCGTCGGCTACGAGGCGCGCGACGTCAACTATCCCTTCCTCGATGCTGGCGGCAGCCTCTTCTTCGTCAACCGCCGCGACAATTTCCCGCTTGCGTCGGCCACCTTTACCGGCGATACAACTAGCTTCAAGGAATTCGGTCCGATTGCAGGACATCGATACGAGATCAGCACGCTGATCGCTCCCAACATTCATCGTGGCAATGGACAAGGCGGGATGCTGACAAACGATTATTCGCTCGACGCGCGCCAGTACCTGCCGATCTCCTCGCGCGCTCTCCTGGCGGCGCGCGTGTTCGCCGGCTATTCGCGCGGATCGTTCCCGAATTTCTATTACTTCGGCGGCCTCAATACAGTACGCGGCTACGACTTCCGATCCATTATCGGAACGAAAGCAGGATTCGCAAACCTGGAACTGCGCTTTCCTTTGATCGATGTTCTTGCCACACCGATCGTCGTCTTCACCGGCATCCGCGCGAACCTTTTCGTCGACGTCGGCGGAGCAACGTTCCCCGGCCAGGCGTACACGTTCTGGAAGAACCACCGCCTGGTGGATGGCGTCGCGGCAGTCGGCTACGGCATTTCCTTCAACATGCTCGGCCTCGAGCTGCATTGGGATTTCGCCAAACGCACCGACCTCCACAACACCAACGGCAAATTCCGCAGCGAGTTCTGGATCGGGGAGGTGTTCTAGCAGAGGGCCTTTGCCCGGCGTCAGATGTTCGCCAGAAGCTTTTCGTATTGTTCGTGGGGGCCGATCCAGAACCAGACGATCACATTCTCCTCTTCACGAAGTCCGAGGACGCGATAGTGCCGGCCGACCCGAGCGGCGAAAACGAGACGTTTCGTGTGAGCGCGCTTAAAGTGAAGGCTGGCGTGACAAGGGTTGGATGAAAATAGGCGGTACGCTTCGCGCGCCTGCTCTCGTACCTCACTCGGCAATTCGGCGAAGCGTTGCGAAACGCGACCGTCGTTCGGGATCTCACAAAGTCTCAGGATCCAGAGGTTCCGTCCGGCCCGCCACGTACTCTTCGTGTGCTTCGTCCGCCAAGCGTGAAAGTAGATCTTCCGAACGTAAAAAAAGGTCATCCCATCGCCGCTCGGATTCCATCTCGGCGAGTGCCCATTTCGCAAACGCGTCCTGTTCTTCATCAGGAAGCTTCGAGACCGCGGCGAAGACTTTCTCGAGAAGGACGGTCATAGCAGCACGATTCTACTCCGCAAGTCAGGTATGGCTGCTTACCCGCCCTCGTCTTCCCGATTCTTCAGATAGTACGAGAGCGACTCGAGGTTGATGCGGAGGTCTACGGACTTCAGTTTCACGCCTGGGCGGGCGCGGAGTTGTGTTGGGGCGAAGTTCAGGACGGCGTTGATTCCCACATCCGCGAAGGCGTCGTACACATGCTGCGCGGACTCGGTGGTCACGGCGACGATGCCGATGTCGACGCGATGCTCGCGGACGATGACGGCGAGCTCGTCCCACGGCATTACCTCGATTCCGGTGCGCGACCGGCGGCCGATTTTCGCTTCGTCGTTGTCGATGATGGCGGCGATCTCGAAGCCGTGATCGTTGAAGCCGCCGTAGTCGGCCAGGGCCATGCCGAGGTTGCCGGCGCCGGCGATGAGGGCGCGGCGGGTGCGGTCGAGTCCCAGCTCGCGCACGAGGTGATCCTTGAGTTGGGAAACGTTGTAGCCGACGCCGCGCGTTCCGAATTCGCCGAAGCAGGCCAGGTCTTTGCGGATTTGAGCCGAGTTGAGATGGAACCGCTCGGCCAATTCCGCCGACGAGACCGTGGCCTGGCCGGCCGACCGGAGATAGGTCAGGCAGCGGAGGTAGACCGACAATCTGCCGGTCGTCATCTCGGAAATCGTTTCGCGGTCGTTGTGTGGCGGGTCGTTCGGCATAAATCGCGGACTACGGCAGGAGCGCGCGTGCTGCGGCGCCTGCCGCGATGAAAAGGGGTGTCGGAAAAAGGCCAATGGCAAAGATACCGACGAGCGAAATGATCAGCGCGCCGGTGCCGAAGATGTCTGTATCGAGGAGTGGGGAGTGGGGAGTGGCGTGTGGGGTGTAGGAGTGGCCCGCCTCGTGTCCGTGTGATTCTGAGCCCACCGCCGACGCCCCTTCCTTCATGTAGAGAAAATAGACGACGCGCAGGTAGTAGTAGACCGAGACGATGCTCATCAGGATGCCGATCAGTGCGACGGTCATGTGGCCGGAGTCGACGGCGGTTTTGAAGATGTAGAACTTGGCGATGAACCCTGCGGTCGGTGGCAGGCCGGAGAGCGAGAACATGCAGACCGTCAGCGCGAGCCCGTAGAACGGACGGCGGAATCCGAGTCCGGCGATGTCGTCGAGCGTCTGCGGATCGTTCTGATTCTTCGCCAGCATCGAGACGACGCCGAACGCGCCGATGTTCATGAGCGCGTACGTGATGACGTAGATGCTGATCGCGGCCACCGACTCATCGCGCAGCGAGAGCATCGCGATGAGCATGTAGCCGACGTGGGCGATGCCGGAGTAGGCCAGCATGCGCTTGAGGTCGCGCTGGGCGATGGCGACAGCGTTGCCGATGACCATCGACAGGATCGACAGCGCGGCGACCATCTTCATCCACGACGCCTGCTCGATCACCGGCGTCATCGACGCGAAGATGCGTACGAGCGCGATGAGCGTCGCTGCCTTCGGTGCGACGGAAAGCCAGCCGGCAACGGGTGACGGCGCGCCCTGATAGACATCGGGCGCCCAGCCATGGAAGGGAGCGACGGCGAGTTTGAATCCGAGTCCCGACATCATCAGGACGAAGGCGATCGTCAGGAGAGGATTGGACGCATCGGCGGTGGCGAAGTACTTCGAGAATGCGGCGAAGTTCGTCGAGCCGGTGGCGCCGTAGAAGAGAGCCGTTCCATAAAGGATGAAACCAGTAGCGAACGCTCCCATCAAAAAGTACTTGAGGCTCGCTTCGTTGGAGACGGCGATGCGGCGATGAAAGCCGACCAGGATGAAGATGCAGATCGAGAGCAGCTCGAGGCCGAGGATGACGATGAGGAGGTCGAGGCCCTTGGCCATCATCATCATGCCGACCGTGCCCCACATCAGCATCGCGTAGAACTCACCGCGCTCGAAACCTTCGCGCGCCAGGTACGCGCGCGCGAAGAGCGTGGCCAGGATCGCGGCCAGCAGAAAGGTGTAGTCGAAGAGGATCGTGATCGCGCTGACCTGATACGTACCACCGAACCAGTTGCCGGGCGTGACCAGCCGCTCGCCCCATCCGGCGCCGAGAAATACGAGCACGGCAAGCGATGCGGTCGCGCCGCGCAGCTTCGGCGCGAAGGCATCGAACAGAATCAGCACCATCCCGCCGATGCAGAGGATCAGCTCGGGGAGGATGGCGTACATCCATCCATGTTCGAGCAGCGGAGTCAGGTTCAACGGACACCTCCGACAACAGGGGCGAGTGACGCGGGGCGAGGGATGGAGTTGTGCGCGACGAGCGCTTTGCTCTCGTCGGTCTTGCGGACGATCTGCAGAAGCTGCTGCACGCTCGGCGTCATCTTGCGGAGAAACATGTTCGGGCGCACGCCGATCCAGACCATCAGCACGACGAGTGGAACGAGCGCGACGATCTCGTTCCATGCGATCTCGCGAACGTCTTTGTTCTCATCCTTCGTGATCGGTCCGAAGAAGACACGCTGAATGAGCCAGAGGAGATAGATCGCCGCGAGGATGACGCCCGTCGCGGCGACGATGGTCCAGCGCGGCCAGGTCTGGAACGAACCGGCCAGGATGAGGAACTCGCCGATGAAGCCGTTCAGTCCGGGAAGTCCGACCGACGACAGCATGGCGATGATGAAGAACGTGGCGAAGACCGGCATCGTCTTCGCCAGTCCGCCGTAGTCCGCGAGCAATCGCGTGTGACGGCGTTCGTAGATCACGCCGACGCAGAGGAAGAGCGCGCCGGTCGACAAGCCGTGATTGACCATCTGCAGGATCGATCCTTCAATCGAGCTTTGATTCAGCGCGAAGATTCCGAGCACGCAGAAGCCGAGGTGGGAAACGGAGGAGTAGGCGACGAGCTTCTTCATGTCGGGCTGCACCCAGGCCACGAGTGCGCCGTAGACGATGCCGATCACGGCGAGAGCGATCAGCCATCCCGCATACTTTGCGGTCGCGTCGGGGAAGAAGGGAAGCACGAATCGGAGGAATCCGTACGTTCCCATCTTCAGCATCACGCCGGCGAGGATGATCGAGCCGCCGGTCGGCGCTTCGACGTGCGCGTCGGGCAGCCAGGTGTGCAGCGGGAAGAGCGGCACCTTGATGGCGAAGGCGAGCGCGAAGGCGAAGAAGAGGAGCGTCTGCGCGTGCGGCGTCAGCATCGTGCCGTACAACTCCGTGATCGTGAACGTCAGCACGCCGGTGTCGTGGAAGTGCGCGAAGGCCAGATAGATGATGCCGAGGAGCATCAGCAGCGAGCCGGCAATCGTGAAGAGGAAGAACTTGATCGCCGCGTAGATCCGGTTCGCGCCGCCCCACACGCCGATGACGAGATACATCGGCAGTAGCGTGAGCTCGAAGAAGACGTAGAAGAGGAGAAGATCGCTGGCGACGAACACGCCGATCATCGCCGCTTCCATGATGAGGAAGGCGATGACGTACTCCTTCGGATGCTTATGGATCGTGTTCCACGACGAGAGGAACACGACCGGCGTGAGGAGCGTCGTGAGTAGAATCAGCCAGAGCGAGATGCCGTCGACGCCGAGCGCGTAGCGGATGCCCCACTGCGGGATCCAGTTGAGTGATTCGGTGAGCTGCAAGCCCGCGACGCCCTCCTTGAATCCATTGAGGATGCCGAGCGAGACGACGAACGTCGCCAGTGACGCCAGCAGGCCGAAGCCCTTGATCGCGGTCGCTGCTGTCTTCGGGAAAAAGAGCAGGATCACCGCGGCGGCGATGGGAAGCCAGAGGGTGATGGAGAGGATGTAGTTCATTGGTTCCCCCTGGGAACGCGGACGTCTCGTCCGCTCGTGATGGCGCGCGTTTGGAGAGGAACCCGGCGGGCAAGATGCCCGCGCTCCCAGGAAACCCGGTTCATGCCAGCACCCAGATGAAGACGATCACGCCGAGAAAGAACATGAGCGCGTAGTTGCGGACGTTGCCGGTTTGGAAGAAGCGGAGCAGGTCGCCGATCGCTGCGACGATGTAGCCAACGATGGCGATCGTGCCGTCGATCAGCGCGTCGACGCCGCGCCAGAGAAATTGCGAGAATCCTTCGAGCGGACGGGCGATCACCGCGCCGTAGGCTTCATCGACGTACCATTTGTTCTCCATGCCGCGCGCGACTGCGGGCATGTTCGCGGCGAACTGATTGTCAGCGTCGAGTCCGCGATCGCGGAAGCGCGTTCTTGCGATCCACCAGCCGACGAGGGCGATGGCGCTCGATACGAGCATCAGCGCGTACTCCATCTTCGGCGCGATCTCATACTGCGCCTCGGGGACCCCATGCATTTCGGGGAAGATCGGCGCCAGCCATCCGGCGAGGAAGTGATGGTGAGGCCAGCCGAGAATCGCGCCGCCGGCGGCGGAGAGTGCGGCCAGGATGATCAGCGGAATCGTCATCGACGGCGGCGACTCATGCAGGTGATGCTCCTGCTCATGCGTGCCGCGGAACTTGCCGAAGAACGTCATGTAGACGAGGCGATACATGTAGTACGCGGTGCAGAACGCGGCCAGCGTGCCGAGGCTCCAGATCAGCCAATTGAACGGCTTGGGGAAATATGGGTTGTTGAGCGCCGACGCCAGGATCTCGTCCTTCGAGAAAAATCCTGCGAAGGGCGGGAAGCCGGCGATTGCGTACGTGGCGATGGCGAACGTCCAGTAGGTGATGGGGATCTTCGACTTCAGCCCGCCCATCTTGCGCATGTCCTGCTCGCCGCTCATGGCGTGAATCACCGAGCCGGATCCGAGGAAGAGGCAGGCCTTGAAGAACGCATGGGTGATCAGGTGAAACACGCCGGCGGTAAACGCGCCGACGCCGACGCCGATGAACATGAAGCCGAGCTGCGAGACGGTGGAGTAGGCGAGGACTTTCTTGATGTCCCACTGCCGGATTCCGATCGTTGCGGCGAAGAGCGCGGTGAGTGCGCCGACGAGGGCAACGACCATCATCGCGCTGGGTGACAAGCGATAGAGCGCGTTCGAGCGGACGACCATGTAGACGCCGGCGGTGACCATCGTCGCGGCGTGGATGAGTGCGGAGACGGGCGTCGGGCCGGCCATCGCGTCGGGCAGCCAGACGTAAAGAGGAATCTGCGCGCTCTTGCCGCAGGCGCCGAGGAAGAGGAGGAGGCATATGGCGGTGACCAGCCAGTGCTCGACGCCGCCCGCGGCGGCGATCGATGAGACCTTCGCGAAGTCGACGCTGCCGAAATAGGCGAACATCAGGAACATGGCGATGAGGAAACCGAAATCGCCGATGCGGTTGACGACGAACGCTTTCTTCCCGGCGGCCGGCGCGTAATCGGTCTGGTAGTAGAAGCCGATCAGGAGATACGAGCAGAGACCGACCCCTTCCCATCCGACGAACATCACGAGATAGCTCGCCCCGAGGATCAGGATGAGCATCTCGGAGAGGAAGAGATTGAGGTAGGCGAAGTAACGCCAGTAGCCTTCCTCGTGCGACATGTAGCCGACCGAGTAGAGATGGATGAGGAAGCCGACCCAGGTGACGACCATCAGCATAACGACGCTGAGGGGGTCGAGCTGGAAGGCGAGGTCGACGTTGATGGAGCCGGAGGCGATCCAGTTGTAGACGAGGTTTACGTGGCGCGCGCCGGTCGGATACGCGGCGTGGTACTGGACGACTGCGATCGTTCCGGCGACGGCGGCACCGAACGACATCAGCAGCGCCACGGCGGTGACGAATCCCTTGCCGAGGCGCTTGCCGAACAGACCGTTCAGCAGAAAGCCGGCGAACGGCAGGATGGGGATGAGCCAGAGTTTGTTGAGCATGAACGGGAGAACTTTGAACGAGGAAGGATGAACGATGAACAAAAGCGCCGTCAGGCACCTGTTCCGCGTTCATCCTTCATCGTTCAAAGTTCATTTTCTCCTCGCATCCGGCTGATGCGAGGAGCGCCCCGCATCAGCCTTGGTCTTTCAATCGTTCCCGGTAGTCTTCGGAAGAGGCGGGATCGAGCTCCCAGCGGTGTTTGTCGCGTTCCCGCTCTTTCTCTCCGACTTTCAGCGTCTCGTCATCGGCGTAGGTGATGCCCATCGCCGCTCCGGTTTCCTCCGTGTTGTTCTGCCCGGGTGTTGGTGTACTGCCTGTCGAAGCCTCGTCGCCCTGCGACTCGGCCATGTCCCACTGCGCGTCGATGTCGCCGCCCGAGAGCGAGGGATCGACGCCGTTGTTGTCGCGAAGCCGGTCGGCGAGTTGATGCGATCCGGCGGCGATGTCTACATTCGGCGGCTCGATGCGGTCATCGATGCCGTCGCGGTTCCTGTCTTTCCGCTCGTTCTCTTCCCAGTCAATGAGCTTCTCGGTTTTGTCCATGTCCAGACTCCTTTTGCCTGAGTCTGGATCCTTGCGACTGCTGTGCCGGTTTGTATGTGGCTGTCGGGTGTCGGCTGTCGGGTGTCGGGAAAACCTGAAGAAGCGAAGCCCTGACACCCGACAGCCGGTTACCACCTCATCAAATTTGCCTCGTCTACATCGATCGTGTGGCGTTGATGAAACAGCGAGATGAAGATGGCCAGGCCGACGGCGGCTTCGGCGGCGGCGATGGCCATCACGAAAAAGACGAAGAGAAGTCCGTGGACCTGATGGAACTGGCGAGCGTAGGCGACGAACGTGAGGTTCACGGCGTTCACCATCAGCTCGATGCACATGAAGATGGTGATGCCGTTCTTGCGCGTGAGCACGCCGCACACGCCGATCGTGAAGAGGATGGCGCTGAGGATGAGGAACCAGTGGGTGGGAATCATCGCGACTCCACCTCCGAATGTAGCGCCGGTCTGGTGTCCTGATCGTCGAGAGTTGCTGTCGAAGGTGCGGGCAGTACGCTTGTTCCTGTCCGGCCGCTGAGCAGCAGCGCGCCAACGATCGCGGCCAGCAGGAGAATCGAGACCATCTCGAACGGAAAGATGTACGACTCGAACATCTTGATCCCGACCGTGCGCGCGTCTGACACGAACGGTCCGTCGGGAAGCTGCGTGACACCGAACTTGGCCAGGTAGTAGATGAGCGCGAGGCCGAACGCAGCGCTGGACGTGTACCCGAGAAACTGTTGCACGGGGCGGGTGCGCGGCTCTTCCTGATGCTGCAGGTTGAGCAGCATGATCACGAAGAGGAAGAGGACCATGATCGCGCCGGCGTAGACGATGACCTGCAACGCGGCGAGGAACGGCGCCTCGAGCAGCACGTACATCACGGCCAGCGCGAAGAAGGATGCGACCAGTGAAAGCGCGCCGACGACGGGATTGCGATGCAGCACGACCGCGGCCGCGAAGATCACAGCGACGGCGGCGAAGAAAAAGAAAACAGCGAAGGGAACGAATTGCGCCATCGTCAGATCCATCCCCTGGCGATGAACCACGCCACGATCACGATATTGATCACGGCCATCGGCAGAAACACTTTCCATCCCAGTTTCATGAGCAGGTCGTACTTGAGCCGCGGGATCGTCCAGCGCACCCAGACGAACACGAAGAGAATTGCCGCGACTTTTGCCACGAACGACAGCACCGACAGCGCAAAGCCGACCCATGTCGCCGGCTCGTTGTACCAGGGGATGTCCCATCCGCCGAAGAACAGCGTCGCTACCAGCGCCGACATCGTGGCCATCGCCATGTATTCGCTCATAAAAAAGAGTGCGAATTTCATTGACGAATATTCAGTATGATATCCGGCCACCAGCTCCGCCTCCGCTTCCGCGAAGTCGAACGGCAGACGGTTGGTCTCGGCGAAGCCGGATACGAAGAAGACGATGAACGCCATCCACATCGCCGGCGAGAAGATGTTCCACGCCGGCAGTTTGATCACGTTGAAGAGAACGAACGATCCCGTCTGACGCCAGACCACATCGGTCAGCGAGAGCGAACCGGCCACCATCAGCGCGCTCACTGCGGCCAGCGTCAGTGCGAGCTCGTACGAGATCATCTGCGCCGAGGCGCGGATGCCGCCGAAGAGCGAGTACTTGTTCGCCGACGCCCAGCCGGCCATGACGATGCCGTAGACGCCCATCGACGCCAGCGCGAAGATCAGCAGGATGCCGATGTTGACGTTGGCGATGATCGGTTCGAAGAGACGTCCGCCGGGAAGTGTGAACGGCCTGCCCCACGGGACGACGGCGATGGTCGTCAACGCCGGGATCAAGCCGAACATCGGCGCGATCGTGTAGAGAACCTTGTTCGCCTTCTCCGGCAGCATGTCCTCTTTGAGCACGAACTTGAGCGCGTCGGCGAAGGACTGGAAGAGCCCGAACGGTCCAACACGATTCGGGCCGGGACGATCCTGAATCAGCGCGCTGCCGCGCCGCTCCACCCACACCATGATCGGCGTAACGTTGAGCATCGCGCCGAGCACGATGGCGATCTTCAGTGCGGAGAGGCCGGCGTCAACCCAATCGATACCGTGCATCGTTTTACGCCTGCACCGCCGCCGGTTCGGCTGCTGGAAGTTCGGGGATGTGATCGAAGGTGCGAACCTCGTCCGCGTCGGGATAAAGCATCGCGCCGATGCGGCGGTAGACCTCGAGGTCGCTCACCGCCTGCCCCTTCGGCGGATAGGCCTGATGGATGCGCTGCACGCGTCCCTGCAGATTCGTGAACGTCCCTTCCTTCTCGGCGTGAATCGTCGAGGGGATGAGGACGTCGGCGACGTCGTTGAGCGGATGATTCGCATCCCACGACATGACGACGAGGAACTTCGCCTTGCGCAGGTTGGCGACGACTGCCGGATCCTTTGCGCGCGCGCTGAAATCGGCGTCGGTGATGAAGAGGACGTCGATGTTTTCGGCGCCGTTGGTGAGAAGATCGTTGATTACGTTGTCGGTGATGACGTTGTCGGTTGTCGGTTGTCGGTTATCTGATGTCGGTTGCTCTCCGACTCCCGACCGCCGACGCCCGACTCCCAGCGCCGCGGCCACGCCCCGGTAATTCGGCGCCGCCTGCGTTCCGACGATCCACTCCGTGCGCGACTTCATCCTGATCGGCTCGATGCCATCGACCATCACGCCGGCCGACGCTCCCATCCGCTCGACGAAGAGCGCGTTGGCGAGCCAGGCTTCTTCGTTGGTCATGTTCGCGGAGAAGATCGCCGCAGTTTTCTTCGCACCGCGGACGGCGGTGCCGATCGCATCGAGCGCTTCATTCCACGTTGAGATGCCGAGGTATTCGTCGTCGTTGCGGACCTTGGGGACGACGACGCGGTCGGTGTCGTAGCGCTCATACGAGAAGCGTCCGAAGTCGCAGAGCCAGTGATCGTTGACTTCGGGATTGACGCGCGGACGATAGCGGAAAATCTGGCCCTGACGGAAGCCGATGAAGATGTTGCACCCGACATCGCATCCATTGCAGACCGACTCGGCAGACTCGAGATTCCAGACGCGCGACTCGAAACGGAACTCGCGCGTGGTGAGTGCGCCGGTGGGGCAGACATCGGTGACGCATGCCGACATCCAGTTGTTGAGCGGTGTGCCGGGAAAGACGCCGACTTCGGTCGACGCGCCGCGCTTGAAGAACCCGAGCTCGCCCGTCTCCGTGATCTCGGATGTGAAGCGGATGCAGCGCGTGCAGTGGATGCAGCGATTCATGTTCTGCACGACGTGCGGTCCGATCGCGGTGCGATCCATGCCGGGATACGTCCGTTTGAATTCGCCGTAGCGCGAGCCGACCGAGCCGTAGTTGAAGGCGTAGTCCTGCAGCGGGCACTCACCCGCTTTGTCGCAGATCGGGCAATCGAGCGGATGGTTGATGAGGAGAAACTCCATCTGCCCTTTGCGCGCCTCGTCGACCTTCTCGTTCCAGACGTGGATCTTCATCCCCTCTTTGACGGTGGTCGAGCAGCCGGCCTGCAGCTTCGGCATCCCTTCGATCTCGACGAGGCACATGCGGCACTGCCCGACGACGCTGAGGGATGGGTGGTAACAGAAATGAGGAACGTGGATGTCGGCAGCTTTCGCCGCTTCGATGCAGTTGATGCCTTCCTGCACGTCGACTTCGACGCCGTCGATGGTGATCTTTGCCATACGTTTGTCTCGGTGGGGCTCCGAAGGAATGCAGGATCAGGGCCGTGGAGCTGGATGTTCGTGAAATCTTTCCGGATGAGAATCCGTGAAAGTTTTCACAAGCGCGGAGAATACTCGCGGGGGTTGGGGACGTCAATGATTGCGCTGCGCGCGTTGTCGGTTGGTTGCGCTGCGCGCGTTGTCGGTGAATGCGCGTTGTCATTCCGAACCGGCGGAACCGCGGGGGTGAACGGGCGGTGGGAGCGGTGGAGCACGGAGAGGAATCCCCTGACGATCGGAAGGCACTCGCCGTCAATGATTGCGCTACGCGCGTTGTCCGCTGCCGGTTGGTTGCGTTGCGCGCGTTGTGGGTGAATGCGCGTTGTCATTCCGAACCGGCGGAACCGCGGGGGTGGACGGGCGGTGGGAGCGGTGGAGCACGGAGCGGAATCCCCTGACGATCGGAAGGCACTCCACGTCAATGATTGCGCTACGCGCGTTGGTCCGTTGTCGGTTGGTTGCGCTACGCGCGTTGTCGGTGAATGCGCGCTGTCATTCCGAATCCCCTGACGATCGGAAGGCACTCGCTTCGAAGGCGGGGGATTTCTCATCGCGCTTCACCGCTCACGCCCACCCGTCCGCCCCCGCGGTTCCGCCGATTCGAAGTGACAAGTTGGAGGCGCGTTGCGGTATTGGTTGGTTGCGCGGACGCGTTTCCGGTTTTCGATGCGCGTTGCTGGTTTCTCGATGTGATCATATTTCAGGCCCACGGGTTCTCCGGGATGGGGCACCGACTCCGCGAGTGAACGCGGCGAGACCTGTCCTCTCTCGTTTGATGCGTACAGCGCCCGCCGCGTTGTAGACTCTGATCAACTCGCGCGGCGAAGCCGCGCCATGAATCGGCGACCGACCAGCGACTCCTGATTACTGACAACGCATTACCGACAACGCGCGAAGCGCAACCAACCGACAACCGACAACGCGCGGCCCCCAGGGCCGCGCAATTCATCCGGAGAATCACTTGAGAAAAGACATCGCCATCGCGATCACAGGGATCGCAATCGTTGCTGCAATCTGTTTTGGGCTCGCCTATTTCAAGCCCGACTTCAAACCGTTCTCGGCGTTCCGTTCGTCCGCGTCTACGGAAACCTCCGGCTCCAACCACGTCGTCATGAAGATCAACGACGAGCCGGTGACGGAGGCTGAGTATCAGGCTGCGTTCTCTCAACTTCCTGAAGAGATGCAGCGCCAGTTTGCGTCCGAGGGGGGGAAGCAGGCGTTCGCGGAACAGATGGTGCGGCTGAAGATCCTCGAGCAGGAAGGGCGCAAACTCGGTGTGGAGAAAGATCCGAAGGTGGCCGGACAACTGGCAGCCGACCGCACCAACATCATCGCCGCGGCCACAGCCCAGAAGCTCGTCCCCACGCCCACCCCTGCCGCGATTCAGAAGTTCTATGACGACAACAAGAAGAACTTCGAGGCGATGGAGCTGAGCCACATCCTCATCGCTTACCAGGGCGGCGGTGTACCTCCGCGCCAAGGCAATCCGCCGAGTCAGCAGGATGCGATGAAGAAAGCCGTTGCGATCGAGCAGCAGCTCAAGCAGGGCGCCGACTTCGCGCAGTTGGCGAAGCAGGTTTCCGACGACGCCAGCAGCGCAGCAAACGGCGGCGTCCTCGGCCCCTTCAGCCCAGGCATGCTCCCACCCGAGATCGAGTCACACATCACGCAACTGCAGCCGGGTCAGGTCAGCGATCCGGTTCCGTCACGCTACGGCATTCACATCTTCAAGGCTGGAGCGCACACGTCGCAGCCGCTCGAACAAGTGCGTCAAGGAATCTCGCGGCGCGTGCAGCAGCAGAGCACTCTCGATCGTGTCGAGTTGATGCGAAAAGCAGCGAAGGTCGACTTCGATCCGAAGTTCTTCCCCGAATCGCAGAAGCCGCAGCCACCGGCAGCGAAGAAGCCGTCATAAAAGATCGATGAGCCAACCAGCCCGAGTCCTCGTCGTCGAGGACAACGACATGAACATGCAGCTCGTCGAGTATCTGCTCGAAGAGGGTGGATACCAGATCATCAAGGCTGCCAGCGGCGAGGACGCGCTATCGATCGCGCGCGGCGGCGAGCACGTCGATCTGATTCTGATGGACATTCACCTCCCCGGCATCGATGGCCTCAGCGTCGTGCGCGAGATGAAGACGGACGAGCGGACGAAATCGATTCCGATCCTCGCGCTCACCGCCCACGCCATGCGCGGCGACCGCGACCGATTCCTCGAAGCCGGCTGCGACGGCTACATCTCCAAACCGATCGACGTGAAGACGTTCCTGACGTCGGTGCGGCAGTATTTGAGAGACTGACGCTTCGCTACAATTACAACAAACGGAGGAACTGTCATGAATCGTTCGCGTTCTGCTTTCGTGTTTGTTCTGATCCTTGCCCTCGCCCTTCCCGCCCTCGCCGCCGACCGCGGAGCGAAATCCGTTGATGCCGCCTGGATGAAAGCGATGAAGGCGAACGACCTCGAAGGGATCATGGCGTGCTACGCCGCCGACGCCGAGCTCTGGTTGCCCGGAGCGCCCGAGGCGTCAGGCGCGAAAGCGATTCGGGCGCTGTATCAGGGCTTTTTCGCAGCGAACACGGTTCAGAGTGTGGCGACGACCGACTTGCATTATCGGACGAGCGGAACCCTCTCCGCGGCATGGGGAGAGTACACGCTTACGATCGTTCCGAAAGCGGGAGGCAGTCCGATCACGATGCACGGCCGCTTCACGGAAGTCGCAACGCTGCAAGACGGTCATTGGGTCTACATCGCCGATCACGCCTCGGCGGATCCCGAAGCCGCGAAATAAAACGCGCTGCCGTAGCGCAGGCATTCTTGCCTGCTCCCGCCGGGCTTTCCAGCCCGGCGGTATTTGCGGAAATTGAAGCCGTGCGCGCCGAGGACCGTTGTTTCCCACACCGTCGGGCAAGGACGCCCGACGGTAGCAGGCAGGAATGCCTGCTCTACGAGGTCACAATCCGTCGTACTTCGAATATCCGCGCGAGCCCCGTAGCGCAGGCATTCTTGCCTGCTCCCGCCGGGCTTTCCAGCCCGGCGGTATTTGCGGAAATCAACGCCGGTTTGTGGCCGATGAATGTTGATTCCCAAACACCGTCGGGCAAGGACGCCCGACGGTAGCAGGCAGGAATGCCTGCTCTACGACGTCATAGTTCGTCGTATTTCGAATATCCCCGCTCGCCCCAGAAATCGCGCGGCTCCTCGGCCATGTAGGCGATCTTCGTGATCGCTTTGATGTTCTTGAGGCCGAGTTTCATCGGGACGACGAGCCGCAGCGGCGCGCCGTGATCGGCTCCGAGCGGCGTGCCGTTCAGGTGCGTCGCCAGCAGCGCTTGCGGATGTCGCGCGGTCGGCAGATCGATCGAGACGTAATACGGATCAGGATTGCCGCGGCCATCGAGATTGACGCTCGACTCGATCGCCGCCCACCTCGCGCCGGCCGCGGGCGGATAGCCGCGCAGCAGATCGGCGAAGCGAACGCCGCTCCAGCCGGCGATCGCGCTCCATCCTTCCACGCAACAGAGCCGCGTGATCTGTTCGTGTTTCACGAGGCGCGATAGATCGGCGAGATTGAGAACGACGTCGCTTCCTGACGCCAGTCCGGTCAACGTTAGCGTCCAATCTTTGATGTAGTCCGGTGATGGCGTTCGCCCTTCGTAGTTGTTTCGCAGCGGCGTGACGTCGCGCTTCGAATACGTCCTCACCGTCCGCGTCGGCGAGTACAACGCCTCGGCGATGTCGTCATCGAACGTCAGCGCGCGATTCTGAAAACGCTCACTCCGCTCGTGCGTCGCGCCGAGCCGTGCGGCAAGCGTGTCGAGCGCGTCGGTGGCGTGCTCGCCGAAAATCTTTTTCTTCGTTGCCAGTGGCGCGATCCACCAAAGGCCGCCGATCGTGGCGAGAGCACCCGCGCCGAAAAGTAAGAAGTCGCGGCGCGAGCGACCTCGAAGTTTTTTCTCATCGACATAAATCTCGGGAAGCTCGTTACTCATGATCGCCTCCGACTCGCTCCGACCATCCGACGATCATGGAGCGCATCGTGTCCCATCCGTCGACCAGAACCAGCACGATGTGTGGGATGAGAAAAAGAACGAAATAAACCATCACAATAAAGTGCACGATCCGCGCGCCGTCGTACGAGCCGAAGAGACGTTCCAGCCACCAGAACTGCACCGGCTTGTGCATCGCCCAGCCGCTCGCCAGCGCCAGCGCGCCCGCGATCGGCATCGACGCGTACGCACCGCGCTGCAAGGCGTTGTACTTCGTCGTGATGTGCGGATGCTCCCACTTGCGGCGCAGGATCTTCATCGGGACGACGCCGGCGTAGTAGCGGATCATCGCGAATGATTCGACGACCATCGTCCGCCGCGGGAGCAGCGCGCGATAGCCGCCGCCGAGGAGGAGCCCGAGGATGTAGAGGAGGCCGGTGAGGAGGAAGAGATAGACGAAGAGCCAGTGCCAACGGAGCGCGCCGGCCAGATTGAACACGCCGATGCCGAAGTGATCGTAAAACCAGAAGCCGTCGACCTTCGCGCCGGGGACGTGACGCGCGATGCCGATGCCGATGTCGGCGAGATAGTCGCGGCTGTGCGTGACCGGATCGGGTTTGTGCAGAAACACCGGCGACGCCCAGTAGATCGACAATCCGCTGACCGTAAGCGCGAAGAGGATCGGCACGTTCAGCCAGTGCGAGAGCCGGACGAGCGCGTGATGCTTGACGACGACGAGGCGCTCGCCGGCGTGAGGATCGATTGGGGGAGCCGGCGGTCGGGGGTCTGGGGTCGGAAGGGGGCTGATGACTTCTTCCTTGGCCGAAGGTTTCTCAGCGGCCAGTTTCTCGATCAGCTTCTCTTCGAGAGGTTCGATCGCGACGGCGGCGCCTTCGGCAATGACGGTTGCGTCGTCCGCAACCTCATCTGCGCCCATCTGCGAAATCTGCGGATCGGCATCCTCTCCAGTAACGACCGGCACGCCTTCCACAGGTTCATCTGCGTCCATCTGCGTCATCCGCGGATCAAGGTTTCTCCACGGATCACGCCGAAGTACGCAGATAAATTACCATGCGCGCCATGCGAATTCTCGTTTTGGGCGCCGGCCGCATGGGCCTTGGCGCAGTCCACGATCTGATCCAACAGTCCGACGTCGACGAAGTCACTGTCGCCGATGTCGTCGCCGATCGCGCCGGCTACATCGCCTCGATCGTCGCCGGCAACGTCACGCCGCGCGCGATCGACGTCAGCGATCACGCAGAAGTCGTCGCACTCATGCGGGGTCACGACAGCGCGATCAGTTGCGTCAACTACTGGCTCAACGAGCGCCTGGCCCGCGCCGCCCTCGAAGCCGGCACGAATTTCTGCGACCTCGGCGGCAACAACGACGTCGTCGCCGCCGAGCTCGCACTCGATGCTGACGCGAAAAAGCGCGGCATCAACATCGTCCCCGACTGCGGCCTCGCACCCGGAATGGTGGCTGTGCTCGTCGCGCACGGCGCAAAGCAATTCGAATCGCTCGATGAGATTCACATCCGCGTTGGCGGCCTGCCGCAAAATCCGAAACCGCCGCTCGACTATCAGCTGGTCTTTTCGGTCGAAGGGCTGATCAACGAGTACATCGAGCGAGCCCGCGTCATCCGGGACGGCCAGATCACGATGGTCGACTCGATGACGGAGGTCGAGGAGCTGGAGTTCCCGGAGCCGTTCGGGAAGATGGAGGCATTTCAGACCTCCGGCGGGACGTCAACGCTCCCTGAAACCTTTCTCGGCAAAGTGCGCGAGCTTGATTACAAGACGATCCGCTACCCTGGCCACTGCGCCAAATTCAAAACGATGATCGACCTCGGCCTCTGCAGCAGCGAGAAGATCACAGTCGACGGTATGCACGTCGCGCCGCGCCGCGTCCTCGGCGATTTGCTCGTCCGCAATCTTCCCGCCGACGAGCCGGATGTCGTCCTGGTCCGCGTCGAATTTGTCGGAGACGGCCGACGACTTCGTTACGACATCATCGACCGCTACGACAAAGCGACCGGACTCTCCGCGATGATGCGCACGACCGCGTTCCCGGCCTCGATCGTCGCCCTGATGATGGCCCGCGGTCAGACGACGCAAAAAGGCGCGCTTCCACAGGAACGCTGCATTCCGCCCGAGTTGTTCATGCAGGAGCTGGCGGCGAGAAAGATCGTCGTCAACATCTCCTGACTCATTTGCGCGCACGAAGCGCGGACAAACGCTGTCATCCCCGCTGTCATCCTGAGTCGCCGCAGCCGCGCCTCCGCGCCGCGTTTACAACCGGCAGGCATCGCGGCGGAGGACGATCGAAGGACCCCCTACTCATGTGCCGGGTGGGTTGGAAGGATGACGATGCAGAATCAGGGGGTCCTTCGACCGTCCTCCGGCACTTCGTGTCCTTCGGCGGCTCAGGATGACAGCGTGTGTGACCGCGCTTCGAGGCGATAATGCAGCCATGCACCTTCTCCTTCGCTGGGCCCTCAACACACTCGCGCTCTTCGTCGTCGTCACGGTCGTTCCCGGATTTCACTACCGCTCGATCGTGTCGCTGGCCATCGCCGCGCTGGTCCTCGGCCTGCTTAACGCCGTCGTCCGGCCCATCCTGGTCGTTCTCACGTTTCCGATCACCGTCGTTACGCTGGGGCTGTTCCTCATCGTCCTCAACGCGGTCGTCCTCGAGTTGACGGCCTTCTTCACGCCCGGATTCCGCATCGACGACTTCGTCGCAGCCCTCATCGGCGCGGTCGTTCTGGCGATCGTCTCGTGGATCACCGACCGCATCGGGCGGAAGTCAGAAGAGCGTAGCTGACACGAAGCTGGCAATCTCGTACACTACGGCGCACAGGGAGCCTTTGATTTGAACATCATCAAGAACCGCGTTGACGACGTAACCGTGCTCGACATCCAGGGCGTGATCAAGCTTGGGGAGAGCGCTCGCGAGTTCTCGAGCTATCTGGAGAAGGTCCTCAACGATGAGACCGGCCCGGTGATGATCAACTTCGAAGCGATCAACTACATGGACTCGACCGGGCTCGGCGAGCTGATCGGCTACCTGCAGAAGTTCGAGGACCGGCAGCGCAAGATGGCGCTCGTCAAGCCGTCTCACCGCATCCTGGCGCTCCTCAAGATCACCAAGCTCGACACCGTCTTCAAGATCTTCGACTCGCGCGAGACGGCGATGGAGTACCTGACCGACAGCGCTGCGTAGTAACCCCTCCTGCCGGGCGCCATCGCTTGCCCGGCACCACCTTTGCGACTAGGATTCACCGCCTTTGATGACGCACACCCTTCTTCCCGTTCTCGTCATGATGCTGGTCGCCGTGATCGTCGGCGCGGTCATGATTGCGCTCGCCTGGTTCGTCGGGAAGCACGCCCGCACTGCCTCGAAGCAGGAGCCGTACGAAAGCGGCGTGCCGTCGCTCGATGAGAACCGCAAGCGCGTCAACGTCCGCTTCTATCAGATCGCGATGCTCTTCATCCTGTTCGACATCGAAGCGGCCTTCCTCTATCCCTGGGCCGTCATCTACCGCGAAGCCTCGGCCGGCGCGCAGGGCATGTTCCTCTTCGGCGAGATGCTCGTCTTCATCGTGCTGCTCGCCGTCGGCTACGTCTACGTCTGGAAAAAGAAAGCATTCGATTTTTAGCCATGGCTGACCTCCATCCCGATAATCCGTACGCTCCCGATCGATTTCCCGATCCGAACAAGCCAGTCGTTTTTCCTGACGAGGCGAAGAAGAAGTTCGACTACATCCTGACGCGCTATCCGACGAAGGAAGCGGCGCTCTTGCCGACGCTTCACTTGGTCCAGGAAGTGTGGGGCTGGATCTCGCCCGAGGCGGTGTTGTATGTCGGATCGCTACTGGATCTCTCGCCGGCCACCGTGTTCGGAGTCGTGTCGTTTTACAACATGTACAACCAGAAGCCTGTGGGCAAATATCACCTGCAGGTGTGCACGAATCTGAGCTGCATGGTCCGCAAGGCGTACGATATTTACGATCATCTTTGCGACAAGCTCGACATCCAGCCAGGCGAGACCACGAAGGACGGTCAGTACACCGTCGTCGAGGTCGAGTGCCTCGGCTCGTGCGGCACCGCGCCGGTAGTGCAGGTCAACAATGACTATCACGAGAATATGGACGTGATGAAGATGGACGCGCTGCTGGCGGAGTTGAAGTAGGGAAAAGCAGAGAGTGAAAACAGAGATCAGTGATCAGGGAAGGCAGTGATCAGGGAAGCAGAGATCAGTGAAACAGAGATCAGTGATCAGGAAAGGCAGTGATCAGGGAAGGCAGTGATCAGGAAAGCAGAGATCGGGGAGTTGAGGCAACGATCAGAGACAAGAGATCAGAAATTCGCAAGGCGCCAATTCAATCCGATCACTAATCTCTAATCTCTAATCACTAATCTCTAATCTCTAATCTCTAATCTCTAATCTCTAATCTCTAATCTCTAATCTCTAATCTCTAATCTCTAATCACTAATCACTAATCACTGATCACCGAAAACGATCTCTAATCACCGGTCACTTACAACAACCATGGACCAAATCAAAGTACTCCTCGCGAACATCGACAAGCCGAATTCGACGTCGATTGATGTCTATCTCGACGGCGGCGGCTACAAAGCCGTCGAAAAAGCGCTCAAGATGACGCGCGACGAAGTCACCCAAATGGTTAAAGACTCCGAAATGCGCGGCAGGGGAGGCGCAGGCTTTCCCACCGGCATGAAGTGGAGTTTCGTCCCTAAGAACGCGCCCAAACCGACGTGGCTCTTGTGCAATGCCGACGAGTCCGAGCCGGGCACGTTCAAAGACCGCGTCATCATGGAGAAGGACCCGCACCTTCTCATCGAGGGTATGATCATCTCCGCGTGGGCCATCGGATCGAATCCGATGTCGTACATTTATATTCGGGGCGAGTTCTATTACGGAGCTACAGTTCTGGATAAGGCGCTCGACGAAGCGCGCGCCAAGGGCTACCTCGGCAAGAACATTCTCGGCAGCGGTTTCGATTTTGATATCACGGTTGCTAGAGGCGCCGGCGCTTACATCTGCGGCGAAGAGACCGGCCTCATCGAGTCGGTCGAGGGTCATCGCGGCCAGCCCAGAGTGAAACCACCATTTCCTGCCGTCGTCGGCGTCTTTGGCGGACCAACGGTCGTCAATAACGTCGAAACGCTCGCCTGCGTGCCGCTCATCATCAACCACGGCGCGGAATGGTTCAAATCGTTCGGCACGCCCAAGAACACCGGCCCGAAACTCTATTGCGTATCAGGATCGGTGCGGAAACCGGGCGTCTATGAGTTCCCGATGGGCATCAATCTCAAAGAGCTCATCTACGACCACTGTGGCGGCATCCTCGGCGATCGCAAACTGAAAGCAGTCATCCCCGGCGGCGCATCCGCTCCGATGCTCAAGCCCGACGAGATTGATCTGCCTCTGAATTTCGACGCCGTTCAGAAAGCCGGCTCCATGCTCGGCTCTGCCGGCATCATCGTGCTCGACGACTCCGTCTGCATCGTCGACGCTGTCTGGCGCCTGGCCAAGTTCTTCGCCCATGAAAGTTGCGGCCAATGCACCCCCTGCCGCGAGGGCACCAATTGGCTCGAGTCCGTCCTCGACCGTATCGAGCGCGGCCACGGCCGTCCACAAGACGCCGACCTGCTCCTATCAATGTCCGACAACATCGGCGGCAAATCCCTTTGTGCCTTAGGCGACGCCGCCATCGGCCCCGTGATCTCGTCCGTCAAAAAGTTCCGCGACGAGTTCCTCTACCACATCGAGCACAAAGCCTGTCTGCCGGAGACCGTGCGGTATCGCCGCCTGGATCGCGCAGTGGTTGCCCACTAACGCATTGCCAGAATCGTCCGGGGGCTGGCCGTCGATTCAGGTGGGCTCCTTTGTTCCACTCAACGCCGAGGTTATTCGCATCACAATGCAACGCCGACCCCGAAGCGGGTATACTTACGTCTGTGCAACTCTTACCTCTCTCGGCGGCGGCGAGTCTAATAAAGCAGGAGTGCGACCAAGCTCTAGGGACGAGACGTCCCTTCTTCTTCGTCGTGGGGTCGGGGGTCTCCCACCCGCCGGTGCCTCTCGCCTCGGAAATTACTGACCATTGTCGGCGCGAGGCGCAGAAGTACGGTCGTAGCGCGGCGTGTCTCACGGAACTCCCAATTGACCAGTATTCCTCGTGGTTTCAAGTCGCTTACCCCGCACCCGTAGCCCGACAACAGTACTTGCGGAGTTTGATCGAGGGAAAACCCATCTCAGAAGCTAACCTACGGCTCGCGCACATCCTGCTTTCGCATCGAATCGCAGCCACCGTGGTTACTCCGAACTTTGATGATTTCCTATCTCGCGCCCTAACGTTGTTCGGCGTTCAGCATACTCTCTGTGATCATCCTCAGACGACCGAGCGGATAGACCCAGATGCTCAAACCGACGTTCAGGTTGTGCACGTGCATGGTAGCTATTCTTTTTACGATTGCTGCAACCTCGCTGGGGAAGTGCACGCTCGAGCGCAGGTCGGATTAGACACTAATTTTACAATGGCATTCTTGCTCGATAGCATTTTGCGAGCGCACGCGCCGATTGTGGTTGGATATAGTGGTTGGGAAAGCGATGTCATCATGTCTGCGCTGCGGCGGCGACTCCAGTCCGCACTTCCTCATAATCTATACTGGTGCTGCTACAGTGAGTCTGAGATCGAGACTTTGCCAGACTGGCTGAAGGAGCACCGGAATGTTTTCATAGTCGTTGCTGAGCGATCTGTTGATGAACGCTCAACCACGGCGCAGTCCGACGAACACGCGGTGCTGTCGGCTAAGCAGGTCTTCGACGAAATCATTCGCACGTTTTCTCTCGAACCTCCGCTCTTGACAAGAGATCCGTTAGCCTTCTTGCGCGACCACCTAAAGCAATCGCTTTTTGGAGATGTGGAAGAGGCCGCGGATATTTATGGCATCCGAAGTGTTGTCGATCGTTTGGATCGCGCAAAGCGTTTCGAGGAGGAGGCGCAAGGCGGTGGAACCAATCGTATTCAGTTGGAGCGTGTTCGGGATGCACTCAGGACGTCGGCTTATGACGACGCCATCGCGATCGCCTCGGCAGTTCGGATTGAGCAGCTCGAAGCCGAAGATCTCCATGCACTTCTGGAACTGCTTACGACTGCAGTCGCGGTGTCTCCGTTTGTGGAGCCATTAGGACTACCCTATGACACGATGATGAGGGTCTATAATGCGCTTCGCGAGCAGGACGCAATCGACGTTCTCGACTGGCAGCAACGTACTGCCGAGACCCTTATTGCCAAGGCTAGGGCGGTCGCTGGTGAGGATGATCATGCTGCTATCGTAGCTTACGATGAAATCTATACTCGATTTCGGGATATTACGAGCAATGAACTCACGCGCGTAGTCGCCCAGGCCCTGGTTGGAAAGGCATCGGTGCAGTGGTATGGATTACAGGACTCGGACGCGGAAGATACGTGCGATCTAGTCGTCGACCGGTATGGAAACGATCTCGCGTTCTCCTTTGAAGTAGCCAAGGCTCTTGAGATTAGGGCTGATATGGCGTTTGTGAAGAAAGACTACGCACGGGTGCTCGAAATAGGAGCAGACATCCTGCGATATGGCAACGCCGAGAGAGCAGATGAGCGCTGGCTGGCACTTCTGAATCGCGCGCATCTCCTTCGTGGTCAGGCTTTTGCGGAGATGGATAACACGGCGGCCGCGCTGTCGGAAATGACAGTCGTAGTTGAGTTCATATCACGCGAGCCTCATGCATTCGGCCGTGAGGGAACGCTTAGAGCTTTCATCCTCTACGCCACACTGCAGGAGCGAGCGCATCTGGTTACCGACGCGCTAGCCACTCTTGACCGAGCCGCAGCAGTGCTTACTGACGCAAAGGGTGGACCAAACAGACAAGTCGCGCGGGCGTGGCTCGCAAAGGCTCAGTTGGCCGAACGGACGGGGAGGGCGGTCGAAGCGCTAGCGGAGTATGAAGGCATTATTGCTCGTGTTCGCAGTTCTCGCCTTCGTGCTCTGAAGGCGGTTGCTGATCAGGCTGAGCAAGCCTTGGTTCGACTCTCTGCGCCGGCTACACCGACGCCGCCCCCATCGCCTGCTGCCCTCTAGTAATTCCAATCGATTGAGTTGCTGTGGTCCGGAGGCGTTCCGCTTCCTGATCTTCCGGTCCCTACGTCGAGCCCTTTGAGCCAGTCAGTCGATCCATAGGAGTGGGACGCTTTGAAGTGATCTTGCCGGCTGTTCCTATCAAGACCTAAGTGTCTGACGCGTGAGCTCGTGAGGTGAGGTATACGCCTCGTATCGAAGGGCTTAGACACCAACCCACCTGCCCTCTTGCGCGCTCGATGCGCGTGCGGCGTCGAGGACGCGCTGTTGTGCGAGGCCGTCATCGAAGGTTGCGGCGGGTGCGAGCGCGCTGCGATCGCCGTCGTCGAGGGCTTTGCGCAGGGCTTGACCGAGTAAGAACGTTCCGCTGCCGAAGGCGCCGCCGGTGGAGTTGCCGCGGCGTGGCGCGAGCTCATCGCCGGCGGCGAGCGTGAACGGCTCGCCGTGCATGGCTGTCAGCAGTTCTTCTCCGATCAGACGAAAGGCTCCCTCTTCGCCGTGAATTGTGATCGTCGCCGGCTCGTCGGGACCGGAGGCGACGGCGCTGAGTGTCATGGCTGCGATGGCTCCGCCCGCGAGACGGAGATTCACTGCGGCGAAATCATCGGAGGTGACTTTGCGCGTCCCGTTTTCGAAAGGGCGTTCGTCGATGACGGTGCGCAGACTCGCTTGCGCCGCTTCGATCTCCATGCCGAGGAAACGGAGCGAATCGATGAAGTGAGAGCCGACGGCGCCCCAGATTCCGCCAAGCTGGTTTGCATCATTCCACCAGCCCCACGGCTTGCTTCGATCGCCGCGGCTCGAGCTTGCATAGCGCACTTCCGCGTAGCGAATCCCGCCAAGCTCCGCGATCCGTTCCCGCGCGGCGCGGAACGAAGGAAGAAAGCGAAGCTCGTGATCGATGAGTGCCAGTTGATCGGGATGACTGCGCGCCGCTGCGACGAGTTGCTCCGCCTCGGCGACATTGCGCGCCGTCGGTTTCTCGCTCAGCACATGCTTTCCTGCTTCGAGCGCGGCGGTGGCCATCGCCAGATGTTCCGACGGTGGCGTAACGATCGTGACGAGATCGATGTTTGACGCGATCAGCGCACGCCAATCGTCGAACGCTTCGACCTGAAGCTCGCCGGCGACGCGCCGCGTGCGATCGGAGTTCTGTCCGGCGATGGCGACGACCTTGAGTCCTGCTTCACGAAAGGCAGGAGTCTGCACGCGCGCTCCCCAACCGGTGCCGATGATGCCGACGCGCGCCATTGCGGAACGAGTCTACGCTTCGCTGGCCATCGGGGTGCCGAGGCCGCAGAAAAGGCCAACGAGGTCGAGAAGCTCGGTGACCTGGAACGGCTTCTCCAGGACTACCGCCGGTTTCAGATCCTCATCGCGAGCTTCGAGGTGATAGGCGGAGATGATGATGACCGGAGAATCCTTGCGGCAACCGCGGAACCAGCGCAGCCACTCGCGTCCGTCCATACGCGGCATGGCCAGGTCGAGGATGACCAGCAGGATGTCGGGATTCTGCTCGACGATCGGAATTGCGTCTTGTCCGTCCGCGGCCGTGAGAACCTGGAAGCCGTAGGGGAGGAGAAGATCGCGATAGAGGGCGAGCAGTTTCGCGTCATCGTCGATGACCAAAAGCTTGCGCAGTTTGAACGGCGTACGCCGGGCTTGAATGCTCACCTGTGCTCCGTCGGTTGCGTGTGAAAGGTTAGTGATTCGAGGTCGGATGAGGCGACTGCAAGTGGCGTACCGTGCTGAACGGGGAGTGGGGTGTTGGGAGTGGTGTGTGGGAGCGGCGGAGAGGTCCCGTCGTCTTCTTGCTCTCAGGTTGCCTACAATCGCGGGAATGCTCGACGTTTCGGTGCGTAACCTTTCCTTCGCTTATCCGGCGTTCGCGTTGCGCGATGTGTCGCTGGCGTTCCCCGCGTCGACGCACACGGCGCTCGTGGGGCCGGCAGGCTGCGGCGTTTCGACGCTGCTGCGGATCATCGCCGGCGAGTTGCGGCCGGACGCCGGTGAGATCCGGATCGGATCGCGTGTCGTCAACGATCTGAAGGCTGGACGAAGGCCGCTGCTTTTCGCGGCTTCGTCGATCGATGCGCCGGGACGCTGGTCCGTGAGGCATCTGCTGATTGCCGCGGCAAGGCAGCGAACGCTCGATCGCGAAGACCGGCAGCATGAGGTCGATCTTGCGACGACGAAATGGAGACTAGGCGCGCTTCTCGATCGCCGCATCGATTCGCTCTCATCAACGGAAAGCGTTCGCGCGAATCTGGCGCGAATTGAAGTGCTGAAGCCGGCCATCCTCATCGCC
The DNA here is from genome assembly GCA_034665065.1 of Thermoanaerobaculia bacterium. Classification (GTDB taxonomy): domain Bacteria; phylum Acidobacteriota; class Thermoanaerobaculia; order Gp7-AA8; family Gp7-AA8; genus JADGNZ01. The sequence goes on from JAXDGL010000027.1 coordinate 81,798, forward strand.
GATCGCATCCTCGGCGCCGCCAATCACTCGGAGATCGTCGACCTTGCCGGCGAGTGGTATCGCACGTTGCGTGTGATGGGGACGACGGTGATCTCCGCGCCATCGTCGCTGGTGGAGATCGGAGCGGCGGATCGCGTCGTCGTTCTCGATGCCGGCCGCGTCGTGCAGGAGGGCGTTCCGTCCGAGGTTTTCGGCGATCCGCGCAGCGAAGTTGCGGCAATGGCAACGGGTGATGTGAATGTCGTTCCCGTAACGATTCGCGAGAACGTTGTCGAATCAGCGATCGGATCGTGGGATGTCGCGGTGCCGCCGTTTCAGGGAGCGGGCGTTGCGCTCGTCCGCCCGCGCGATTTCACACTCGCGGCGCCCGGCGAAGACTCCGACCTCATCTTCGGCGTGGAAGAGGCGAGCTTCTACGATGGCGAGTGGCACGTGCGCGGATTTTTGAGCGAAGCATTTCTGCTCCGCGTCACATTGTCGGGAAGGGTCGCGATTCACAAAGGGAAGTTGATGGGGCTGCGGTTTGACGTCGCGCGGATACGGCTATTGCCCCGCGCAGAAACGCGACTGTCATCCTGAGCCGCCGCAGCCGCCGCAAGATTCAGTTCGGTCGCTCCCGGCAAACGTCGGCGGCGAAGGACGGTCGAAGGACCCCCTACTTCATTGCGACGGTTTCAAAGACCACTCGCACAAAGCAGGGGGTCCTTCGACCGTCCGTCGCCGCCGATTCCTGGTGAGTGCGAACGTAGCTAACCTTGCGGCGGCTTCGGCGGCTCAGGATGACAGTCGCTCATGATGACGAGCTCATGATGACGAGCTCATGATGACGATGCTCATGATGACGATGCTCAGGATGACAGTTGCTACCTCTGTCTTCGCGGGTTCATTCGCTCGTTCATCTTCGGGCGTTGCGCGCCGAGTTGATCGAGTGCGGTGCGCATGCGGTTCCACTGCGCGTCGTTCAGGACGCCGCGCATGTCGACGAGCATCACCAACTCGCGGTCGAAGAGACGGCCGCGCGCTTCGGACAATCGCTGGGCGTCGCGGCGGATCGCAGCGCGATCGAGCTGCGATTGATCGAGATCGCCGCGCAGCGCGATGTTCTGCTTCTCCACCTCGCCGCGAAGATCGATCAGATCGTTCGACGCAGTCCGGAAGATCGCCTCGAGCTTGTTCTGCTGCTCCTCGGCGAGATTCAGTTGCTGCACGATCTCCGGACGGCGCCACCATTTTCCGGGCGGAAGATTCGCCTGCGCAAACGCGGACGCCGCCAATGCGAAAACGAGTGCTGCCAGCACGACGCGCTTCATAGCGAGCTCCCGCGATTCGCGGCCGTCTTGCCTTCCGGAACCCACGCCTCCCACTCGACCACATTGTGGAAGTCTTTCAGCTCATCGGACTGCCACGCGTCGTGCGCGTCGCCCGCTGCGGGAATGGCGGCAGGAGCCGCGACCTTCGCCGGAGCCGCCACGCGCACTACCTGCGCGGGCTGATCCGCCGGCTGAATCGTCTCGTAAACGACGGCGCCGCCGAGGAAGAAGGCGAGGATCGCGGCGGCAGCGACGCGAAGCGTGCGCGCGGCCGAAGCGGCATGCGACTGCTTGCTGGCGACGGTGCGCATGATCTGCAGCCGCTGCCGTGTCCAGAACGTGGCGGGCTTGTCGGTGTTGCAGGAGGCGGCCTGACGCAGCTTCTGCTCGAGACGCTCGTAGCGCGCCGCGCAGTCGCGGCAGTTCGCCAGATGCATCATCACCGGCATCGATTCGCCGGGCTGCGTGTAGTACGTCTCCAGTAGATCGGCTTCACTAAAGTGTTTCGTCATGGGCTACCTCTCTCACTGTGACCCACTCGGCGAGCTCTCGACGCACCTTGTGGATCGCGCGGAACAAATGCGCCCGGACCGTTCCGGAGCGCAACCCGAGGAGCTCTGCAATCTCCTCGAGTGAATGGTTCTCATAATGCCTTAAACGGAAGATGATTTTCTGCTGCGATGACAGCGACCGCTCGGCGCGGGTGATGGCGGCGCGGAGCTGGTGGGCCATGAGCTGCCGCTCGGCGTCGGGCCGTTCGTCGACCGGCTCGATGACGTACTCGCGCTCGTCGCTCTCATCGTCGTGCGAGAAAAGGCTGACGAATTTCCGCCGGCGCAGCCAGTCGCGCGAGCGATTGATCGTGATGCGCGTCAGCCACGTTTCCAGTTCGGAGCGTCCCTGGAATCGCGCCAGATGGGTGTACGCCTGAATGAAAGTGTCCTGCGTGATCGTGTCCGCTTCGACGTCATCGCGGACGATGGCGTAGGCCACGCGATAGATCTTGCGCTGGAAGCGGTCGACGAGGATGCCGAAGGCGTTGCCGTCGCCGCCGAGCGTTCGGGCGATGAGCTCGCTGTCGGTCGGTGCGGATTCGCTGATCGTCGTCACGGGAAATGTCGCTACGGTGCCCACGGATGTTTGGACGGACGTCTAGGCCTTGCGTTTACGCGATTATGATGCGCTCCCTTTGCAAAAGCATCCCAGCCCTCTCGTTTTGCATGCCGCGATGGCCAGCGTGTCGGTGTTGTTCGCGCTCAACTACATCATCTCGAAGATCGGACTGCACGCTTTCAACCCGCTGACGTTCGCGTGGCTGCGCGTCGCCGCGGCTGCGGTCATCATCAATGTGCTGTTCCGCGAGCGCGATGCCGCGCCACTCGCACCGGGCGACGGCTGGCGCCTTGCCGGGTTCGCCGTGCTTGGCGTCGTCATCAACCAGACGCTCTTTCTCGCCGGGCTCGCATTTACGTCCGCGCATGTCGCATCGATTCTGATCACGACGATCCCGATCTTCGCGCTGGCCGCGGCCATCGTGATCGGACGCGAGCGGGCCACTGCGGCGAAAGTTGGCGGCATCGCGCTGGCGGCCGCGGGAGCGCTCGTTGTCGTCGGAGGCGAGGGATTCGCAGGGACGACGAAGTCGCTGATCGGCGATTTGCTGATTATCGGGAACTCGTTGTCGTACGCGCTCTATCTCGTCGCGTCGAAGCCGGCGATGGCGCGTCTTTCCGCGCGGCGCGTGATCGCGCGGATGTTCGCGGTCGGAACGGTGGTGATGTTTCCGATCGCTGCGTGGCCGATGATGCACGAGCCGTGGTCGGCGATTCCGTCGCGAGCATGGCTTGCGCTCGGACTCGTGATCATCGGGCCGACCGTGACCGCATATCTTCTGAACGCATGGGCATTGAAATACGCGGAGAGCTCCGTCGTCGCCGCGTACACGTACCTGCAGCCGGTCTTCACCGTGTTCCTGGCGGCGATGTTTCTCCACGAAGAGATCCGCCCGATCGTGATTCTCGCCGCGGCGATGATCTTCGCGGGCGTGTACATATCGAGCAGGCCGGGGAAATTGCCAGAGTCCGGGGTTAGCGGTCAGGGGTCATGATTCGCTTCGTGGGCAGGGGATTTCTCATCGCGCTCCACCGCTCACGCCCACCCGCCCGCCCCCGCGGTTCCGCCGATTCGAAATGACAGCCTGGCTCCTGGCCGCCGACCACTGACCACTGACCACTGACCACTGACCACTGACCACTGACCACTGACCACTGACCACTGACCACTGACTACTAAAACCTACTCCTCGATCCACGTCTCGTGATAGCGCACCGGAGGCGGTACGAGTGACGTTCGCAGTCCGCGCACTTCCGGTTTCTGCAGCACGAAGAAGCGTTCGTGGAAGAGCGTGGCCAATGGCGCTTCGCGGACGACCATCTGATCGAGATTGCGGTAGATCTCCGCGCGGCGTTCCGGATCGTTTGTCCGGCGCGCTTCGATGATCTGTGCATCCGTTTCGGCGGTGCTGTAGTAGAAGCCGCGCAGCGAATGCGCTTCGCTGTGAAAGAAGACGTAGAAGAAATTGTCCGAGTCGGGGAAGTCGGCGTACCAGTTGCCGCAGAACACCATGCCGTGTCCCGGCTTTGCCAGCGGCTTGCGCGCATCGACCGCTGAGTGCGACGTGACATTCACCTCGATGCCGATTGCGGCGAGGTCTTCGATGATGAGCGGAAGCTGGCCGGAGTTGTTGAACTCGTCCGTGTCCCACGTCCGGTACTCGACGCGGAATCCGCCGGCGTAACCGGCCTGGCGCATGAGTGATCGGGCGCGTTCGGGATCGTGATCGATGCCTTGAATGTTCGCGTCGTAGCCGAGGAGTCCGGGCGGGAGGAGCGATTTCGCGACGACGCCGAGTCCCGCGAAGACGCGCTCGTTGATGCGATCGCGATTGATGGCGTGGTTCAGCGCCTGCCGCACTTCGACGCGGTTGAACGGCGCGGTCGAGCAGTCGTAGCCGAAGTACGACGTGTGAAGCTGGATCGTCGTCAGCATGTACGGCGCGATGCGCGGATCTTCACGAAGATCATTGACGATCTTCAGCGGCACGCCGTGCGCGACATCCACCTCTCCGCGCAGGAACGCTTCGGCAACGTCGCGGAAACTGCGCAGGTCGAGACGGAAGTCGAGCTCGTCGAGGTGAGGGATGCCGGGTATGTAGTAGTCGCGGTTGCGCTGCATGCGGATGCGATCGCCCTCGATCGCTTCGACGAGGCGGAACGGACCCGCACCAACAGGCCGCAGCCGGAATCGCTCCGGATCGCGCGCCTCCTCGGCAGGGATGATCGCCGCTTCGTGCATCGTCAGCAGCGACAGGAAGAACGCCAACGGCTCGTCGAGAATGATGTCGACCGTGTACTGATCGCGAACCTGGATGCCGCTCAGTGTGCGCGATCGCCCTTCGATCACATCGGCCGCGCCGCGCACTTCGCGCATGATCCAGCTCGACTGCGAGCTCAGCTCCGGCAGAAGGAGACGCACGAGCGAGTCGTGAACATCTTTCGCCTCGAGCGAGCGGCCATTGTGGAAGCGGACGCCGCGACGCAGATGGAAGCGATAGACGTGACCCTGCTCCAGCACTTCCCATCGCTCGGCCAGCCCCGGAATCAGCTCTGCACCTTCGCCGTACATTACGAGATGGCCGTGAATCGCTTTCGACATGTAGCCGAGGGCGGCGGCGCCGATGTGGATAGGATCGAATGTCAGTTGCTGCCACAACACGCTCGATGTCGTCAGCCGCCCGCCCTCGGTCGGTGTCGGCAGCTTGAATCGTCCCAGCTCCGAGCTGAGCAGCGTCGACTCGTGCGAGAGCGTGTTGGCCATCTGATTCAGATCGCCGATGGAGACGTTCGACTCGCGCGTGGCCTGCTGGACCACGCCCATCGCTTTGACGATGGCCGCGCTCTCCGTCGCCAGGACCGACGTCGATTCGAGCACCGTCTGCACGAGCCCCATGATGTTTTCCATGGCCCGGCTGATGGCGCGGCTGCCCGTTTCCTGCTCCGACATGGCGCGCTTGAGGTGCTTGGTGTAATCGCGCACCATCGACGTCTGCTCGCCGACTTTGCGCGCGGTCTGCGACTGCTGCTGTGTCGCGCTCGCGGTCTGCTGCACCATCTTCGTCACTTCTTCGATCGCGGCGGTGGCCGCAGCGCTACCGCGTGATTGCTCTTCCGTGGCGCGCGCGATCTCCGCGATCGAGTTCGTCGAGCGCGCCGTGATCTCGAGGATCTTGTCCAGCGTCTGTTCGGCGCGCGCGGTGAGTCCGACGCCGTCGAACACGCGGTCGCTGCTGATCGTCATCTGCTCCGCGGCGCGCTCAACGGCGCGCTGCACGTTTTGAATCAGCGTGCGGATCTCGTCGGTCGACACTGAGGTGCGCTCGGAGAGATCGCGGATCTCGTCGGCGACGACGGCGAATCCTTTGCCGCGCTCGCCCGCCTGCGCCGCGATGATCGCCGCGTTCAGCGCCAATAGATTCGTCTGTCCCGCGATCTCGTCGATGACGCGAACGATCTCGCCGATCTCCTGCGACCGGACGGCCAGCTCGGCGAGGACGACTTTCGCTTCTTCCACGGCGACCTGGATTTTGCGCATCCCTTCGACCGTGCCGCTGACGGCGACGCGCCCTTCGTTCGCCGCTTCCTTCACGAAGCGCGCGAGCTCCGCCGATTGCTTCGCCGACTTCCCAATCTCCTCGGTCGTCGCGTTCATCTCCACCATCGAGCTCGCGGTTTCAATCGCGAATGAAGAGAAGCTCTCGGTGTTCGTCGCCACCTGATTGATCGACGCGCTCATCTCCTCGAACGCCGAGGAGGTCTGCTCCACGAACTCTGCGAGCGTGTCGGCGATGCGGCTGACTTCTTCGATCGAGGCCGACATTTCCAGAATCGACGTCGACGTCTCCTCGGCGTTCGCGGAGAGATCTTCCATCGAGCTCCGCACGTTGTTGATGGTCTGATCGATCTGACCAACGGAGGCCGATGTTCTGTCTGTCGAGACGAGCTGCTCGCCTGCACCGCGCGCGAGCACGCGCGAACGTCCGCTGATCTGGCTGCTGGCCGTCGCCACGTCAGTGGCCAGTTGTCCGAAGCGGCGGATCGTCCGCTCGAGGTTCGACACCAGCGCGCGCATCGCCGCCGACATGCGCGCCGACTGTGTGGCCAGTTTGATCTCGCGCGCGTCGAGCGAGAGATCGCCCGCGGTGATGCGATTGAGCAGCGCGATCGACGAATCCTGGCGGCGGAAGACTGTGCGCAACCACCACTGGAACGTGCCGATCGTGATGACTGAGGCGAAGAGGGCGGCGATGAGGGCACGCCACCAGATGGCGAGGGTTACGCCGGGAACGAGCCACAGAAAAATCGCGAACAGAATGAAACAGGCGACCACCAGAACCCACATCTGCTGGGCGCGGCCGAAGTATCTTAGGTTCATAGGTTTCCTGAAGCCGAGGAGGCCGATGCTACCATGCGCGCCGAGTGAACGACTACTTCAACGCGCGGCGCGTGATGATCGATGAAGCGCTTCGAAACATCGCCTCGCGCGCCGGCGCGCCGAAGGTTCTCGCGGAACCGTTGAAGCGCGCGCTGACGTCGCCCGGCAAACGCGTACGCGGTGTTTTGACGATGGCGGTGGGGGAGTCGGCGGGCTGCAAACCGGAAAAACTCGCCGACGCCGCGGCAGCGATGGAGATGATTCACGCGTCGTCGCTGATCCTCGACGATCTCCCGTCGATGGATGATGCGCTGCTCCGCCGCGGCCAAACGACGCTGCATCGCGAGTTCGGCGAAGACCTGGCCATTCTCTCCGCGGTCGCGCTGCTCAATCATTCGTACGGTCTCGTGGCAAAGAACTACGCGGCGCTGACTCCGCGGCAGTGGACGATGCTGCAAGTGATCAAGCGCGTCGTCGATGCCGTCGGCTGGGATGGCACGATCGCCGGCGAAGCGATCGACCTTCACAGCGAAGAATCGAAGCTCGACTTCGACACGCTCGAGATCATCCATTCGCGCAAGACGGGCGCTCTCTTCGTCGCCGCCGCAGCCGTTGGCGGCATGCTCGCCAACATGTCCCCCGCCGCCCTCGGCCGCATCGAAGTCTTCGCCAAGAACCTCGGCCTCGCCTTCCAGATCACCGACGACATCCTCGATGTCACCAGCAACCCCGAACAACTCGGCAAGGACGTCGGCAAAGACACCGACCGCCTGACATTCGTAAAACTCGCCGGCGTCGAAGGCGCGAAAAAGTTGAGCGACGAGTTGGCGGAGACGTCGCTGGCTTCAATATCCAACCTGGGCCCCGCCGCCGCACCGCTGCGCGACTTCGCGATCCTCGTACGAGATCGAACGCGTTGACCCTGGGAGCGCGGGCGTCTCGCCCGCTCGTCCTCTCTCGGCAGGAATGAACCTCGCCCGGAATGAACTACCGGATCACCAGCATTTACAGCCCTGCCATCGCGTGGTATTTTCCGCGCTCCTTTCGGCAGCCCTCCCTCGGGCCCAGGTAGCTCAGTTGGTAGAGCAGAGGACTGAAAATCCTCGTGTCGGCGGTTCAATTCCGTCCCTGGGCACCACTTCAAATACTCCCTTCAAATACTCTCTCCCGCGGGGAGATGTTATTGCATCATCGTTAAACGGTGTTATTACTGATCATGGTTATTAGTCGCGATTAGCAAGCATTGCTCATCGTTCTCGCTTGGAACTTGATGCGATGTCAGAGCAACACACCGCCGAGATCGCAAGCCTTCGCTCCCACACCCCACCCCTACTCCCACACCCACGATCCGCATTTGACTTCCCGCCGCGAAGACATACACTTCACCCGCCGCCTACGCGTGGCGGCTTGCCGGCCTAATCCTCGGCGCCGAGGAACGGGGGAACCAATTGAGTGATGGCTTGCCACCATCCGGGGTGAATCCAGCCAGAAGCTGGTAGGGCTTCCAGTCCGAATCCGACAGCTAACCTCGTAGGCAGCCGGAAGGCAGGCCTCAAACGCCGCGAAGAAATTCGCGGCGTTTGTCATTTCCGGCGTTTCTTGTTTTCTGAAAGTTTGCTAAACTGCACGCCGGTTCCTCCCCACAACTGATTCGAAAAACGGGCGGTGATCGACAGCCTTTTGAATTTCGGGCCTGTCGGTGATCCTCCTGAGGTCGTGTATTTAGTTGAGTTTTAAGGCTTTGTCAGATTCATGGCATCCGGCTGTGAATCTGCACAACGTGAGATCAAACCAATTCCCAGTAGAGAAAGGAGCCGCTATGAAACGGAGCCCCCATGTGAGGATTCTGGCGATCGTCGCCGCCCTGTGCCTCGCGCTTAGTGCCGGAAGCGCGTTTGCCCAGTTCCAGACAGGCAATATCTACGGTAAGACTCAGGCGAAAGATGGAAGCGCTCTGCCAGGTGTCACGGTCGCCCTCACGGGCGTCGGCGCACCCCAGACAACCGTCAGTGAGGCCAACGGGACGTTCCGGTTCCCGAATCTCTCTCCTGGTCAGTACACGCTCAAGGCCGAGCTTTCGGGATACGGCACGGCCACACGCACGGGTCTCACCGTGAGCGTCGGACAGAACGCCGACATCACGATGACGCTCAACGCGTCGATGAGCGAGTCGATCACGGTCACGGCCGAATCGCCGTTGCTCGACATCCGCAAAGCGGGTACGGGCACCAACGTGTCGAAGATCGAGATGGAGAAGATTCCCACCTCGCGCGACCCGTGGACCGTGCTGCAATCAGCTCCGGCGGTTCAGGTCGACCGTATCAACGTCGGCGGCAGCCAGAGCGGACAGCAGTCGGTCTACTACGCCAAAGGCGCGCTGGGACGCGACAACACCTGGAACGTCGACGGTGTGAACATCACCGACATGGGCGCGACCGGTTCGTCGCCGCTGTATTTCGATTTCGACTCGTTCGAAGAAATGCAGATCGCGACGGGCAGCTCCGATCCACGCACATCCACTCCGGGCGTGCAGCTCAACATGGTCACCAAGCGCGGCACGAATGACATCCGTGGGTCCGGACGTTACATGTACACGCCGGGCAGCATGCAGGCCCCAGCCAAAGTTCCGGGCGAGGCTACCTACTACCTCGACGCCACGAACAAAGTGAATTTCGTCCGCGATTACGGCGCCGAGATCGGCGGACCGCTCTGGAAGGACCACCTCTGGTTCTGGGGCGCGCGCGGCGACAACAAGATCTCCGTGCAGGCAACGTCGACCGCGGCGTTCAATGCGGCAGGTCAGCGCCTCACCAGCGCCGGCGCGTTCGACAACATCGTCCTTCGCGACAAGAACTTCAAACTGAATGGGCAGATCGTTCCGAGCAACAGCGCGGTGGCCTTCTACACGTTCGGCGACAAAGTGCGCAATGCGCGCAACATCGGCCCGACGCGTCCGTTCATCACGGCGTGGCGTCAGGCCGGTCCGACGACGGTCAAGAAACTCGAAGACACGCAGATCATCGGATCGAGCCTCTACCTCACTGGTATGTGGTCGAAGATCACCGGTGGATTCGGTCTGTTCGCCAACGGCGGCGGTGGTGAAAGCGCGCCGCCGGCGTGGCGCGATTCTTCCGGCGTCTGGCACGACAACTACTACACCTACGAAACGGTCCGTCCGCAGAAGCAGTACCGCCTCGACGGATCGAAGTTCCTCGACCTGGCCGGAATGAACCATGAGCTGAAGTTCGGCTTTGGTTATCGCAAGACGCCCGTCACCTCGACGTCCGTGTGGCCCGGTACGGCGCACAGCTCCTGGCGGTTTGACGTCGTCAGCGCGAGCACTTGCACCGCGCAGGGTCTTCCAGCGAACTGCGCCGTTGCCAACGTGACGCGTGACGTCGCTCTCGGCTATGACGAGAAGTACAACGACTTCTATATCGGCGATACGATTCTGATCGGCAACCTTACGGTTCAGGGTGGCGTGCGCTGGGATCGTCAGCAGACGGCAAACCTCGGCGTGACCGTAGCAGCGAATCCGATCCTCTCGACGGCTCTTCCACTTCCTTGTGGCCCGTCGATCGCTGCTTCTTCCTGCCCGGGCGGAACGATCGCAGCCGCTCTTCCCGCCGTTACGTTCCCCAGCGATCCCGGAACTCTGAAGTGGAATTCCGTGAGTCCTCGCATCGGCGCCACCTACAGCCTCGGCGCCGACAAACGCACGCTGCTTCGTGCTGGATATAACCGGTATGCCAGTCAGCTCGGCTCGGCCGTTTCCGGCGCGAATCCCGCGGCGTATTCCGCGATCTACTTCTACGGTGTCGACACGAACGGCAATCATGCTGTCGATCGCAACGAGCTGCTGAAGGTCCGTGGATTTGCCGGCATCAATCCTCTGAACCCGAGTGCCGTCTCCATCACTCGCCGCGTCGATTACGGGATGAAGGTCCCGACCACCGACGAATTCATCGTCGGCGCTGAGCGCGAGTTGATGACCGACTTCTCGGTTGGTGTCAACTACACCTATCGCAAGTACAACGATCTCTTCACCACGCGTTTCGAGAAGACCCAGGGTAAGGGCGACTACTACACCGCAGCCGACTATGTGCAGGTGACGACGAAGAACGCAGGCGGTCAGTTCGTCCTCTGCAACGGCAACGTGAATGCCGCGAACCAGTGCGTTCCCGGAACCGGCACGCCAGGTACGGCGGTCACCACCTTCCCGGTCGGCACGCGCGCGGTTTATCAATTGGCGTCGGGCATCGCCTCGCCGACCTATCGCGTGCTCACCACGCGTCCCAACTATTCGCAGCAGTACAACGGGCTCGAGCTCACGGCGACCAAGCGCCTTTCGCACAAGTGGATGTTCCGCGGCAATCTGACGTGGAACAACTACACGGAATCATGCGGCGCCGGCTCGTTCGCGAATCCGACGGCGGCTCTTCCTGGCGTCACGGCCGCTTCCGGCGGACCGGGCGCGTGCCCGGGTGGACAGGTTGCTCCGCAGTCGGCTGGCTCGGGCCAGTTCGGCAACGACTTCATCAGCGCGAAGTGGAACGCCAACCTCACCGGCGCGTACATCATGCCGTGGGACATCAACCTCGGTGCGAGCCTCAGCGCGCGCCAGGGCTATCCCGCTCCGTTCCGCGACAACGTCCAGGGTCTGCGCGGCGGCACGGTCGCAGTCGTACTCGACCCGATCGGCACACATCGCTTCGCGAACGTTTACGAGCTGGATCTTCGGATTGCGAAGGATTTCCGGTTCATGAACAGAGTGGGTGTGACGGTTTCCGGTGATCTTTTCAATGCCCCCAATCAGCGCACGATCCTCCAGCGCGAGACACTCCTGCTGCAGGAATCGGTCACCTCGGCGAACGAAGTCTCCCGTACCGCCGGCTGGCGCATCGCCGAGATGCAGTCGCCTCGCATCTGGAGACTCGGAGCGAAGTTCAACTTCTAAGTCGTTTCCAAGTCGTTTCAACGGGCCCGCCGGAGATTTCTCCGGCGGGCCTTTTTTTTATGTGTTCCCAACTTTTGCCGTTTACTTCGTGACAGATTGTTTGCTAATCTGCCGATTAACTTCCGGCCCACGAGTTTCGCGGATGGCGTCATTCAACAAAAAGATGGCAGCGACCAACGCCTTGAATTTTCGGCGGTACAGGCCCACCAGAGGACGCGATCTATCTCATTGGTTCTAAAACAGTTCGCAGATCTGGCCGCATAGGCTGAGGATCTTGCAGAAAAGAAGTGCGACAGGCCACACCAGAGAAAGGAGCCGATCTATGAAACGGTACCCCACTCCCCGGTTACTCGCGGTCATCATCGCCGCAATGTGCATCTCGCTGCTCGCCGTCAGCGCGTTTGCACAGTTCCAGACAGGAAATATCTACGGCAAAGTTCAGGCAAAAGACGGAAGCGCTCTGCCAGGCGTCACCGTCAATCTCACGGGCGTAGGCGCCCCGCAATCGCAGGTCAGCGATGCCCAGGGAAACTTCCGGTTCATCAACCTCTCCCCCGGAAGCTACACACTGAAGGCTGAGCTGGCAGGTTACGGGACTTCGACCCGCGCCGGCATCGGTGTGAACGTCGGACGCAACTCCGATGTCACCCTGACGCTTAATCCGTCCGTGGCCGAATCGATTACGGTCACCGCGGAAGCGCCGCTGCTCGACGTGCGCAAGGCAGGTACGTCGACCAACGTGACCAAGGTGGAAATGGAGCAAATCCCCACCTCGCGCGACCCTTGGACCGTGCTGCAGTCGGTCCCGTCGGTCCAGATTGACCGCATCAACGTTGGCGGAAACCAGTCCGGCCAGCAGTCGGTCTACATCGGGAAGGGTGCGGATGCGGCCCAGAACACCTGGAACGTCGATGGTGTGAACATCACCGACATGGGTGCGACGGGCAGCTCGCCCCTGTATTTCGACTTCGATTCGTTCGAAGAGATGCAGGTAACGACGGGCGGCTCCGATCCCCGCATCATGACTCCCGGCGTCCAGCTCAACATGGTCACGAAGCGCGGCACGAACGACGTGCGCGGTTCCGGACGCTATTTCTACACCCCAGGCAGCTATCAGGCTTCCGCCAAGGTTCCCGCCGAGGCTGCTACATACCTCGCGCAGACGAACGCCATCAACTATGTACGTGATTACGGCGGGGAAGTCGGCGGTCCGATCTGGAAAGATCACCTCTGGGGATGGCTGGCCGTGTCCGAGAACAAGATCTCCGACCAGCTCGCCCTTTCCTCCGCGACGGCCGTCGCACTCTTCGACAACATCATCCTTCGCGACAAGAACATCAAGCTGAACGGGCAGTTCACGCCCAGCAACAGCGCGACCGCTTTCTACACATTCGGCGACAAGGTTCGCAACGCTCGTAATCTGTCGCCGACCCGAACCTTCGAGACGGCGTGGCACCAGAGCGGCCCGACGAAGGTCTACAAGGGTGAGGATACGCAGCTCTTCGGGTCCAGCCTCTATCTGACCGGTATGTACTCCAAGATCAGCGGCGGATTCAGTCTCATCCCGAACGGCGGAGTCGGAATCAGCGCACCAACACCGTTCCGCGATCTCTCGCTCGTCTGGCACAACAGCTTCGTCTCCTACATCACCGACCGTCCCCAGAAGCAGTACCGTCTCGACGGATCGAAGTTCTTCGACATGGGCGCGATGAACCACGAGCTGAAGTTCGGCTTCGGCTATCGCGACACTCCGGTTACGTCGTCGAGCTCCTGGCCCGGCGCAGACAACGGCTATGTCCGTCAGCGTGCAAACAGCTACTGCACGGCAGCCGGCCAGGCCGCCACGGTTCAGTGCATGCAACTTCTTCTCTCGCGCGACCACAATGTCGCGTACGCCGAGAAGTACAACGATCTCTATGTCGGCGACACGATCCTGATGGGCAATCTCACCGTTCAGGCCGGACTTCGCTGGGACACGCAGAAGACGCGGAATACCGGTTCTTCGGCTCCAGCCAACCCGATTATCGGTACCCCGATCACCATCGCTTGCGGACCGATTGCCAAGGCAAAAGGTGTTTGCAATGCGGCAGGCTTCATCACGACGTCACTTCCGGCGCTCACCTACGGTGGCGATACTCGCGATCTGAAGTGGAACTCTCTGTCGCCTCGCATCGGCCTGACGTACGCCCTCGGCGCCGACAAGAAGACGCTGCTTCGTGCCGGATACAACCGCTACGTCAGTCAGATCGGATCGACGGTGGCTGCCGCCAATCCGGTCGGCTATGCGTACGACTACTTCACCGCCGACGACAAGAACGGCGATAAAATCATCACGCGTGACGAACTGCTTCGCTTCAGAACGTTCTATTACATCGATCCGACCAATCCTTCTGCGCTGACCAGCGCTACCCGGGTCGACTACGGCATGAAGCCGACGCATTCGGATGAGATCATCCTCGGTGCCGAGCGCGAGTTGATGTCCGACTTCTCCGTCGGTGCCAACTTCACGTATCGCAAGATCAACAATCTGCTCACCGCGCGTGCCGAGAAGTCCCAGGGCTCCAACAATTGGTACACAAGAGCCGATTACGTGCTCGTGGGTCACACGGACACAAAATTCTCCAACCCAACCCCCGGCACCGGTCCGATCAATTCAGAGACGTTGCCCTCAGTGGCGATCTATGACCTCAAGCCCGGCATCGCCCCTCCCTCGTTCTTCGTTCTGACCAACCGTCCCGACTACTCGCAGGAGTACAAGGGTGTCGAGTTCACCGCTACCAAGCGTCTCTCGCACAAGTGGATGTTGCGCGGCAGTGTCTCCTACACCGACTGGAAGGAGAACTGCGGCGCTGCCGCGAACCCCGATCCGACGCCGTTCCTCGGCAATTGCCCGGGCGGACAGTTCACGCAGCGCTCGGCAGGCTCCGGCTCGTTCGGCAACGTCTTCATCAACTCCAAGTGGCAAACGAACATCACCGGCCTCTATCAGTTGCCGTGGGACTTCAACCTCGGCGCCAGCCTGACTGCCCGTCAGGGCTATCCGCGTCCGTTCCGCGAAACCGCCAGCGCGGCCTGCCCGTCAGCGACGGACTGCATCGCGGACGTGGGGATCAACACGGACAAGGAAGTCGTGATCCAGCCGATCGGAACCACCCGGTTCGCGAACGTCTACGAGCTTGACCTCCGCGCCGCGAAAGATTTCCACTTCATGAATCGCGTCGGTCTCACCCTGTCGGCGGACCTGTTCAACGTGCCGAACAAGCGCACGGTGCTGCAGCGCAACACCCTGCTCGACATGGCAAGCGTCGGCGGCGCGGGTACTGGTGATCGCATCACCGAGCTCCAGTCGCCGCGGGTCTGGCGTTTTGGTGCGAAGCTCAGCTTCTAGCCATTACGCGAACACGTAGTCCGTATCAGAGCCGCCGGGGGAATTTCCCCCGGCGTCGTTTTTTTCGGATGTTGCGCAAATCGATCGTCAATGGATTCCAGGAGGCCCGTCTTGAAGAAGACCCTTGCTCTCACTGTTGTACTTTTCCTCACCGCCGCCATGCTTACCGCCGCCGAAGACTGGCGCGGTCAGAATCGCGTCTCCGGTCTGGTCGTCGATAAAAAGACAGGAAAGCCGGTGGCCAAAGCGAAGGTCATGCTACGCATTCAGCGGGGAGCGAAAGGCGGACCGGATACTCTCACCGACGGGAGCGGGCGTTGGGCCGTTCTCGGCGTCGCCTCCGGACAGTGGAACATCGATATCGAGGCCCCCGGCTATGTAACGGCCCAGGGAACGATGGCGTTCGCTGAAGGCCAGCGGCTCCCACCTCAGAAAATCGAGCTCGAGCCGCAAGAAGTACAACAACCCGTCGCTGCAGCAGCCGAGGCAGCGCCGGTGCAGGAAGAAGTGAAGATCGGCGGACAGACGGTTTCGAAAGAAATTGGCGATGCTGTCCTGGCCGGAAATGCCGCGGTCACTTCGAAGAACTTCAAAGAAGCGGTCATCAATTACGAGAAGGCCTCAGCAGCCATGCCGCAGTTCATGCCGATCCGCTTCGCTCTTGCGCGCGCCTATTACGGCGCAGGCGACCTCAAAAAGGCCGTTGCCACGATGGGCGATGTCTACAATGCCGATCCTGTCAACAGCCAGAACGCGCTGCTGTATGCAAACATGCTTCTGGAAGACGGCCAGCTCGACAAAGGAAAAGAAATCGTCGACAAGCTTCCCGCAGATCCTGCGAATGCCACTGCGCTCACCAACATCGGCATCGTGCTGATGAACAAGAAACAGCCCGGATCCGCCCGTGCCTATTTCACGAAAGTCATCGAGTCCAATCCGAAGGATGCCGAGGGCTACTACTATCGCGGTCTTGCGTCGCTGCAGATGGGTAAGGCCAAAGAGGCGAAGCCGGATCTGGAGAAAGTCATCGAGCTTTCACCCGAGAGCGACCAGGCGAAGGAAGCGAAGGAGTATTTAAAGTCGATCAAGTAACTGACGCGTGAATTCTGGTTCTTGTGAAGAGAACAACGCTGTCATCCTGAGTCGCCGCAGCCGCGCCTCCGCGTCGCGTTTTCAACAGGCAGGCATCGCGGCGGAGGACGATCGAAGGACCCCTGCTTCATTGCAAGGTTTTGCAAAACGCCACCCGCACCGAAACGGAGGGTCCTATCGACCGTCCTTCGCCGCCGATCACTGCTGGGAGCAAGAGCGCTGAATCTTGCGGCAGCTTCGGCGGCTCAGGATGACAGCAAGTAGGTGCTTTTCTTACTGACTCACCGCCCGCACTTCATTGGATGCACAGCGATATCCGCCGTTGAGGACAACGCTGCGCGGGAGTGGAGGGAAAAGGGCTAGTCCATATCCGGAAGCCTTGAATGCGATTCGCGCCGCTTGGTCGCCGGAAGGCAATCCTGACGCGAAGCCCTCGGCATGATCGGCTGCGCCGCGCTCCAGCACGACGTTGTTCCAGGTCACGAGAAAGTGGGGATTGTCCATTCGCTCTTCACCGGCTTGAAGAAGCGACGACGGCACCATCAGGAGCGGCAGCCGCCGCACATGGACGCCGTTTGCGGAAAGAGCCTTTGCACAACGATCGAGAAAACGCTGCAGGCCCGCGGCGGCGTCCGATCTCTGAAAAGGAACGACTGCAGTGCGGACCGATTTCTCGTCGCCTGTCAGCCCATAGGTCTTCTGAAAGGCTTGCCAGTCGTCCCCTGGTGCTCCGGCACCGAGCTCTGCGCCAAGTGAAAGGTCTCCAATGAGTGCATCCAGGGAGCCGTCCTGTTTTGGGAGAAGTGTTATGACGGAATCGAGGTCAAAACCTGCGCCGCCACCCAATGTCGCCATTAACTCGGATTCCGCCCCAAGGGGCCGCGTTCCGGGAAGGTCGTGAACGAATCGTACCGGCCTTCCAACCAACGCCGCCAATTCATCCGCGGCGCGCCGCACCGCGTTGATGTAGCTGGCGATGCCTTGCGCGGACTGAAATTCCGCGGTCGGAACGTCATTGCGCCCAAGAAGCTCCAGCACGCGCGGCTCAAGGCTGTGAATGGAGATCCACGCCGCTTGCGGCGTCAGCAGAACCTGACCATTGTGAAAGGGCGTCGTTCCGCTCGTCCAACGTGCCGACTTCCACTGCGTGTCGAGCGTCTTCGGGAGACCCTGGAGCAGCACGCGAACCATGTTCGCGTCTTCCTCACGGCCAGGCTGGAGATTTGGCCGGTTCACGAATACGACCTGACCATCACTCGCTCGTGCGACGAAGAACGGATCGCGAGGCCACAAGGTGAGAGGGCGTGAGAAGTTGTCGATGAAGTCGATCCGGAGCCTTATGAGATCCGCGGTAAGGCTCGCGCGCATGACAGTGTCGCCGATGACGATGATTCGCCGTTTCGGTGCCGAGGCCCGAACGGCGGAGAGAAAGCGGCGTGCCTCATCCGCTGCAGCGAATCGCGAATTGATCGAAAAGATCGACGCCTCGATTACTTCCGTTCCCTTCGTGCCGATCGTCGCGTGTGCGTTGCCGAAATTGACGAAGCGGCCGGCGCTTGACCGTCCCACGAGCCCGGCGTTCAGGCTCAGCGCCTCTGCTGCGTCGAACGCGATCGGTGCCACGCGGTTGAGCTCATTGAGATCGGCGCGGCGTAGCGCCTCCGGTAACGACGAATCGAGAGATTGCGGCAGGATCGTATCGACCACACGCCGGAATTCTTCATCTTCGCCGTACCGAAGCGGGTCGATGACCTGGAGAGTGACGAGCGAATGAAGATCGTCTTCCGAAAAACGCGACGGGATCCGTTTCGCGTGAATGCGGACGAGTGACGTCGCATACGTTCTTACACCGGCTTGGAGCGCCGGATCGCGCGAGAGAAGTGCTGTTCCGAGGTTGCGAAGGACAGCGGGAAGCATTTCTGGGTTCGCTGTGGTGACGGTGTCGAGCCGATCGGGCGAGATGCGCGCGATCAAGGCGCGGGCGAATGGCTCAGCGCTCTCCGCAAGCGGCCATCCGGCGGCCGGCAACTGGGGAACGGGAGGAAAGTCTTCTAATTGCGTCGAGCGAAGCGATCCGGCCAGCAGGCAGGCCGCGAAGAGCAGCAGGACGGTGCGACCGTTTCGCGCCACGCCGTCGTGAACCGCTGACCACGGAGAACGAATTCCGCGAAGCATTGCGTAGAATGAGCATTCCAATGAGCCTCTCCCGTTCTCATAATGCAGCCGGTTTTCAGTCGATCGTCATCGCGGTCGCCGCGCTCGGACTGTTGATGGCCGGTTGTTCCCGCCAAGGCGCTGTCGATCCGAAGGCGCCGATCATCATCATCTCCATCGACACACTCCGTTCCGATCATCTTCCCGCGTACGGTTACAGCAAGGTGGATACACCAGCCATCGATCAGTTCCGCAAGGACGCGATCCTCTTCGAGCGTGCGTATTCACATTGTCCGCTCACGCTCGTGTCGCACGCGTCGGTCTTCACCGGCTTGCTTCCCGCCGAGCATGGCATCCGCGACAACCTCGGCTACAACCTCAACCCGAAAGTGCCGACGATCGCCGAGCTTCTGAAGTCGAAAGGTTACGCGACCGGCGGCGCCGTGTCCGCTCTCGTGTTGCGCGGCGAGACCGGCATCAAGCGCGGATTCGATTTCTGGGACGACAGCATCGACTTCGATATCAACGCGCTGAGCATCGGCCGGGCGCAGCGAAGCGGCGACGAGACGCGTCAGATCGCCGAGAAGTGGATCGGCGAGCACAAATCCGCTCCCTTCTTTTTCTTCTTTCATCTCTATGAGCCCCACACGCCTTACGAGCCACCAGAGCCGTTTCGGTCGAAGTATCCGAGCGCGTACGACGGAGAGATCGCGACGGCCGATGATGTCGTCGGTAAGTTCCTGACCTACCTGCGCGACCAGGGCATCTATGACCGCGCCACGATCATCCTGATGTCCGATCACGGCGAAGGTCTCGGCGACCATGGCGAGGATGAGCATGGGACTCTTCTGTACCGTGAGACACTCCAGGTTCCCCTCATGCTCAAGTTTCCGCACGCGGCTCAAAAGGGAACGAGTGTGTCGAAGCCCGTGCAACTCATCGACATCTATCCGACGATCGCGGGAGCGTTCGGCGCGGCGAAGAGTGAGGGAACATCCCTCGCCGACGTGTCGCAGGGGAGCGCAAGCGGTGACCGCGACATTTACTCGGAGACGTACTATCCGCGGCTGCACTTCGGATGGAGCGACATGCACTCCATCATCGCCGGTGCGAATCACTACATCCACGCGCCGAAGCCGGAGCTGTACGACATCGTTGCCGATCCGGCGGAGAAGAAGAACACGCTGCTCGAGAATCGCCGCGCCTATGTGACGTTGCGCCAGCGCATTCAGCCGCTCATCCATCCTGTCGCGGCTCCGGTGGCTGTCGACGACGAGCAGAAGCAACAGCTCCTCGCGCTCGGCTACGTCGGCTCCTCGGTATCGACATCAAATGACGTGGTCCTGCCCGATCCCAAAGAGAACATCGGGAAGGCCAACCTGATCGGCAAAGCGTTCCGGGCGTTCAAAGATCAAAAGTACGAGGATGCACTGCGGATCACGAGCGATTTGCTTCACGACAATCCGAACATGCTGGACATGTGGAGTCTGCAGACGCGGATTCTCGAGAAACTGAACAGAACGGAGGACGCGATCGCCGCGGCGAAACAGGGGTTGCGCATCGACCCGGGTAGCACCAGCCTGGCCATCGCCGTGGCTAACCTTTCGCTGCACAGCGGTCATCTGGATGATGCGGAAGCGCATGCGAAGCTGGCAGTCAAGGCGACGCCGGGAGAAGCGCATCGCGTTCTCGCGGAGATCGCGCTGGAGCGAAAGGATTGGGCGCGCGCGCGGCAGGAAGCTGTCGCTGCGAGCGGCCAGAAGCGGGACGCGCCTCTCGGTCAGATGCTTCTCGGCCGCGTTGCGCTTGGTGAAGGGAACCCTGAGGAGGCTTTGCAATACTTCGACCGGGCCAGCAACGCGCTCGCTGCGTCGCATCGTCAGCCGCTGCCCAACCTGAGCTTTTTCCGCGGCGATGCGTTGGCGCGTCTCGGACGCGGCGATGAGGCCGAGCAGGCGTTTCTGGACGAGATCAAACGCTATCCGGCCGAGCCGCAGCCCTACAAGAACCTCATTCTTCTGTATGCGACCGAAGGGAAGAATCGCGAAGCCACGGAGCTGATTTTTGGGTTGGAAAAGGCGTCCCCGACGCCTCCCGCCTACATCGCCATTGCCGAAACCCTCAAAACAATCGGCGACGTGAACGGGTCCCGGTTCTGGGCGGCGCGCGGATTGACGCGCTATCCCGCCGACCGGCGACTACAGGCGCTCCTTCGCGGATGACACCTCAATTCATGAGAATTCGCTCTCTTCTGGGACTCTTGATCACGCTGACGGCGATCGCCTGTCATCGCGAATCGCCGTCGTCGCCGTCGTCGCCGGCAGCGGCAGGCGAGAAGCCTGACGTCATCCTCATCACGATCGACACCTTGCGCGCGGACTCCGTTGGCTACTCGGGCAACGCACGTGTGAAGACGCCGTTCCTCGATCATCTCGCAGCGGAGAGCGTCATCTTCACCAACGCACACGCGCACAACGTCATCACGCTGCCGTCGCACGTCAACATATTGACCGGTCTCTATCCGTACCAGCATGGCGTCCGCGACAACGCAGGATTTAAGCTCGATCCGAAGTACGAGACGCTCGGTGTGATGCTGCGCCGCGCCGGTTATACGACCGGCGCGTTCATCGGCGCCTATCCGCTCGACGCGCGCTACGGACTCAATGCTGGATTCGACGTGTACGACGACAACTACGGCAAAGGGGCTGCTTCGCTCGACTTCACCAGTCAGGAGCGGCCGGCGTCCGCGGTTCTCCATGCCGCGACGAAGTGGTGGAACGACAACGAAGGGAAGAAACGATTTCTCTGGATCCATCTCTACGACGCGCATGCGCCCTACCGTCCGCCGGAGCCGTTCGCTTCCGAATATGCGTCCGATCCCTACCTCGGCGAGGTTGCGGCGGTCGATCACGCCCTTGGCGCGCAGCTCGCGCCGATCCTCGACGCCAATCCCAATGCGCTTGTCATCGTCACCGCCGATCACGGCGAAGGGCGCGGTGATCATGGCGAACTGACCCACGGCCTCTTCGCCTACGAAGCGACCCTGAAGATTCCGTTGCTGATTCGCGCGAAGGGCATGGCACATCGCGTCGAGTCCGCGTACGTCCGTCACATCGACATCGTCCCGACCGTTCTCGATGCGCTCGGCGCCCCGAAGCCTGCTGCGTTGCAAGGCGCGTCACTCCTCGGCAAGATCGAGCCGCGCGACGCGTACTTCGAAGCACTCTCGGCATCGCTCAATCGTGGCTGGGCGCCGCTGACCGGCGTGATTCATCGCGGCGAAAAGTACATCGAGCTACCGATCGCCGAGCTTTACGACCTTCCGCACGATCCGGGCGAGCTGACGAATCTGCGCGCCGAACGCCGGCGCGATGCGGATGAGGCGCGGCAGCTTCTCGCCGGGATGCATGGAGCGGTCGAGCCAGCGCGCAGTCTTTCCGCCGAGGAGTCGGCGAAGTTGCGAAGTCTGGGATATGTGAGCGGCACGGCGTCATCGAAGGCTTCCTACACGGCGGCGGACGATCCGAAGAATCTGACGGCGCTCGACAACAAGATGCACGATGTCATCGATGCGTATGAGAAGCACGACGTCGCCCGTGCGTTGACGCTGGCGAAAGAAGTCGTCGCCGCGCGGCCCGATATGGCCGCTGGCCGCGAGCTGCTCGCGTTCGTGCTGCAGCAGTCGGAGAACGTTCCCGCTGCGATCGACAACCTGCGCGAGGCCATCCGCCACGGGAATCAGACCGACGGGATGCGCGTGCAGCTCGGACTGTTGCTGACCGAGACGGGCAAGACCGCCGAGGCGGTGCAGATTCTGGCGCCGCTGGCGTCGGGGACGGATCCCGATGCGCTCAACGCTTACGGCATCGCGCTCGCGGACGAAGGCAAGGCCGATGAAGCGACGAAGCAGTTTCAGCGCGTGCTGCAACTCGATCCGAACAACGCGCCGGCGCTGCAGAACATGGGCATCGTGGCGTTGCGTCGCGATGACGTCGCCGGCGCGCAGTCGTATCTCGTTCGCGCGCTCGCGCTCAACGCCCGCCTCCCGCTCGCGCTGAACACGCTTGGAGTTGTCTACGCCCGTCAGGGCGATTACGCGCACGCCGTGGAGTCGTGGAACCGCGCCGTTGCTGTCGATCCACGTCAATACGATGCGCTGTTCAACTCAGGCCTCGTCGAAGCCCGTGCCGGCCACGTGAACGAAGCGCGCAACGCGCTCTCGCGTTTCGTCGCCACCGCCCCGAAGGATCGCTACGCGGCGGACATCGCGACAGCGAAACAGGCCATGCAAGCGCTGAGGTGAAACCGTAGGTCGGACTCTCCAGTCCGGCTTCGTGCGGTTCCGCTTGTCATGTCGAATCGGCGGAACCGCGGGGTGGGCCGGGTGGGTGTGAGCGGTGTAGCGGTGCGTCGGGATAAACCGGCGTGGAGTCGTGAGTGAGAGTCTCATACAAGAAAGGAGTAGCGAACCATCTTGACCCCAAGCTATGCGGTGAAACCGTGAGGCCAAACCGAAGCGTTAGCCGGGGGTGTGCAGGCCGTGTTAATGAGCCGCGAAAACAGCGCTCCCAGATGCCGACGCCGTCGCTACAGGCGGAAGGCAACAACGGGACGGATCGAAAGCGCGAGAGCCGGACGGACTGGCGCGGTCGAAGAACGAGGGCATGCACACAAACAACTCCATGCGCGAGAACCGAGAGATCTCGTGGTTGCTGGCCGGAACGAACCGAACGCCAGCCGCAAGGGGAAGGCCGAGGCCGGAATCCTGAGATGAACGACCACGAGAAGTCACATGTGCCCGTAGTACTGACGAAGCTCCGGAACAAAGCCGCGAAAGCGGGGGCGGACGGGGTGGAGGGAAGGGGTGCAACCAAGGGGAACCTGATTGGGCAAAACGCACGCCGGACGCAGAGCCGGGGGAGTGCGTCCAATGCGCTTGATCGGGTGCGGGAAGCAGCAAAGCGGGACCGAAAGATGAAATTCACGGGACTGCTCCACCACATCACGGAAGAGCGGCTGACGAACGTATACCGCAAGCTGCGGAAGCGAGCGGCGGCTGGTATCGACGGAGTGAGATGGGAAGAATACGGCGAAGGACTTGAGGAGAAGATCCGAGAGTTGTGCAGGCGGATTCAAAGAGGAGCATACCGGCCCAAGCCGACACGGCGGACGTACATTCGGAAAGCAGACGGGAACCAGAGGCCACTGGGAATTGCGACGGTTGAAGACAAGATCGTGCAAGGAACGGTGGCCGAGGTGCTCAATGCGATTTACGAAGAAGACTTCCTCGGGTTCTGCTACGGGTTCCGCGCCGGAAGGAGTCAGCATGATGCGCTCGACGCGCTATCAACGGCCCTGAAACGGAAGCGGGTGAACTGGGTACTGGACGCGGACATACGGAGCTTTTTCGACTCGGTCGGGCACGAATGGGTACGCAAGTTCCTGGAGTATCGAATCGGAGACCAACGAGTTGTACGACTAGTACTGAAGTGGCTGGCAGCCGGAGTGATGGAGCAGGGAGAGTGGAAGGCGACTGAGGTAGGAAGTCCGCAGGGGGCGACGATCTCGCCGTTGTTGGCAAACATGTACCTGTTCTACGCATTCGACCAGTGGGCACACCACTGGCGGAACAAGGTAGCAAAAGGGGACGTGGTGATCGTTCGCTATGCGGATGACTTCGTTGTGGGGTTCGAGCACCAAGAGGACGCGGAGCGATTCCGCGTCGAACTTGGTGAGCGACTGAGCAAGTTCGAACTGAAGCTGCACCCGGATAAGACGCGCCTGATCGAGTTCGGCCGCTTTGCAGCCGAGCGCCGGGAACGGCGCGGAGAGCGTACGCCAGAATCATTCGCGTTCCTCGGTTTCACGCACATCTGTGCCACCGACCGACGCGGACAGTTTGCCGTGCGACGGGTAACGCAACAGAAACGACTGGCCCGAAAACTTCACGATCTCCGCGAGGAGCTCGCAAAACGCCGGCACGATCCGGTACCGGAACAAGGGCAATGGCTACAAAGCGTGATACGGGGGTTCGACCAGTATCACGGCGTGCCGGGGAACATCGATGCGCTCAGCGCTTCGCAACGCTGTGTTTCGGCTTTGGAGGCAGTCGCTACAGCGACGAAGCCAAAAAGCACGAGTCACGATCGAGCGGATGGCGCGGCTGAGCAAACGATGGTTCCCGAAAGCCAAAATCGTACATCCGTGGCCCGAACAGCGCTTCGACGCCAACACCCTCGGTAAGAACCGGATGCGGTAATCCCGCACGTCCGGGTCTGTGCGGGGGGCACCCGGCAACGGGTGTCCCTACCGCGTCCGATGAGAAATCCCCCGCCGTCGAAGCGCATCCATTCCGATCGTCAGGGGATTCCTCTCCGTGCTCCACCGCTCCACCGCCCTTCCACCCCCGCGGTTCCGCCGTTTCGGAATGACAGCGCAGGTGCTTTCGTCTGTCCCCATGAGTCATCCAGTACGAGAGTCCAACCTACGTTTCTCTCACCTTGTTACACTACGCACGCTTGAGCGCCGAACTCTCCGACTTCGAATCCCGCATTGGCTACACGTTTCAGCAGCGCGAGCTTCTCATCCGCGCGCTGACGCACAAGTCGTATTCGCACGAGGCAAAGAACGAGGCGATGCGCGACAACGAGACCTTCGAGTTTCTCGGCGACTCCGTCCTCGGCTTCGTCATCGGCGATCTTCTCTTCCGGCGTTTTCCCGATCTCGATGAAGGGGCGATGTCGAAGATGAAAGCGTTCCTCGTCAGCTCGACGAGCCTGGCCGTGAAGGCGCGCGCCTACGGTATGGGAGAGGTTCTCTTTCTCGGGGTCGGCGAGGACAAGTCGGGCGGTAGGAAGAAGGATTCGCTGCTGGCGAACCTGTTCGAAGCGATGCTGGCCGCGGTCTATCTCGATGGCGGCATCGATGCGGTGCGGAAGCTCATCCAGGATTCCTTCACCGCCGATCTCGAAGCGATCGATTCGGACGATCTGCTCTTCCAGGATTACAAGACCGCGCTGCAGGAACGCGCGCAGGGAAGCGGGCTGCAATTGCCCGAGTACAACGTCGTCGACGAGGTCGGCCCCGATCACGACAAGCGCTTTATCGTCGAAGTGAGGGTCGGCAGTCACGTCACCCGCGGTGAAGGCTCGTCGAAAAAAGAAGCGCAGCAACAGGCGGCCAAGCATGCCTTGCGCGAGCTCGTCCCGAGTGTATAGGGCGCTGTCGCTCGCGCTGATCGTCGCGATCAGCATGTCGGTGTCGCACGCGCAGACGACGACGCGCGACGCCGACCTTACTCGCATTCGCGGGGAGATTGCGCGGCTTCGCGAGCGTCTTGCCGGCGTTCGAACGCAGACGAAAAGCGCGGAGCACGATCTCGAAGCGGCGGATCTCGAGCTGAGCATCCGCACAGGGGAGTTGCAGCTCGCGGTCGACATGCAGTCGCAGCTCGAACAGCAACTGCGTGAGATCGAGAACGAAGTGGCGTCGCTGACTCCGCGAATCGCACAGCAGAAGGTTTTTCTCCGCAAGCGGCTCGCGGCGCTCTACCGGCTCGGCGGTCTGAGTTACCTGCGCCTTCTTTTGTCGATCGACGAGCGGCGCGATCCCGTGAAAGCGGTGTCCATGCTGAGCTTTCTCGTCTCGCATGACGCGCGTGCGGTGACTCGTTTTCAGAGCGAGCGGGAGCAACTCAAGGCGCGTTATGCCGATCTAACGGCACGCCAGCAACAACTCGCGGGTGTCCGGCGCATGGTCGAGGAACGGCAGCGCGCAATGGCGGCCGCTCGTAATCAGAAGGAGCGGGCGCTTCGATCGTTGCAAAGCGAAGGAAGCCATGAGGAAGTGAAGATTGCCGAGCTCGAGGAGAAAGCCAGACGGCTGGAGCATCTTCTGGAGGTTCTGTCGCGTCAGAATGGAGGGACGCCGGCAGCGTTTGACATCCGCACGGTCCAGGGTGCGCTCGGATGGCCGGTGCCGGGGAAGATCGTCGAGCAGTTTGGAAAGCAACGGAATCCAAAATTTTCGACGGTGACCTTTAATAACGGCCTCAAAATCGCGGCAGCGGCCGGCACAGAGGTGCATGCTGTCTTCGCGGGAACAGTTCTATTTTCGCAGTGGTTCAAGGGATACGGCAATCTGGTGATTCTCGATCATGGCAATCGCGTGTTCTCACTCTACGGCAACCTCAAGGGGCCCTCGGTGATGGTTGGCGGCCGCGTCAACGCTGGACAGACGATTGCAGGGGTCGGCGAGTCGGAGGATGTCCATTCCGGCTTTCTCTACTTCGAGATCCGGCAGGACAACAAGCCCGAAGATCCGCAGAAATGGCTGCGGTAGCGAGTTCGACGACATGAGCAAAAAGAAAATCGTGTTCCTCTCCGTCTCTGTGGCGCTGCTCCTCTCGCTTCTCGGCGGTGCGCTGTTCGGGCAAGCCACGCAAAAGAACAACGCCTTTCGGTACGTCAGCATCTTCACCGAGGTGTTCGAACTGGTGAAGAACAACTACGTGGAGCCGGTTCCGCCCGAGCAGTTGATGGACGGTGCCTTCGCAGGCGTCACCGATGCGATCGATGAGTTCAGCTACTACGTGCCGCCGGCCCAGATGGCGGCGTACAAGAACTTCAGCGACGTCGAAGACAACGGAGTCGGTTTGATCGTTACGAAGCGGTTTGGTTATGCGTTCGTCATCGCGCCTGTCGCCGGATCGCCCGCAGCAAAATCGGGCATCGAGCGCGGCGACTTCATCGAGAAGATCGACGGGCAGCCGACACAGAAGATGGCGGTTTGGCAGGTGCGCAATCTTCTTCGCTCAGGCAAACCGATGCATCTTCAGGTTCTGCGCGGCGGCCAGACGAAGCGCGACGAGTTCACGCTCCAGCAGGCCGCGTTCCATCCGCTGACGCTGACCACGCAGCAGATGGGCGGCGTGGCCTACATCAAGGTTCCGTACTTCGAAAAAGGAACGGCGGCGCAGCTCGCGGCCGCGCTCGACAACGTCCACAAGAGCGGCACACGCAAGCTGATCATCGACCTGCGTGGAAACGCCGGCGGCGACGTCGAGGAAGCCATCAAGTCGGCCGACGAGTTGCTGACCAGCGGTCTGATTACATCATTGGCCGGCAAGGTGGAAGCGAAGAAGTGGCAGGCTGACCGGAACACGGATTACGACGGCGATGTCGAAGTGCTCACCGATGGCTCGACCGCTTCGGGGGCAGAGATTTTCGCCGCCGCGATTCACGGCAATCAGCGCGGCAAAATCGTCGGCGTGACTACGTACGGAAAATCGGTCGTGCAGAAGTTCATCACGCTACCGAGCGGTGGCGGCGTCTACATGACGGTCGCCCACTACACGTCGCCCGACCTCAAGCCGATCAAGTCGGGCGGGATTCGTCCCGACGTCATCGTCGACCTGACCGCACTCGCACTTCGCGATCCGGAGCCGTCAACCGTGCTCGCACCGCACGGAGCACCGAAGAAGGCTGAAAAGAAGCCGGAGGACGACCTCATCCTGCAGAGAGCCCTTCAGTTGTTCAACGAGCCGGCCGCGGCAGCGAAGAAGGCAGCGTAACGACACGAAGTCTGTTCGACTCAGCCGCCGGTTAACCCGGTCTATGACAATGGGGACAATGGCCTGACCTTAAGGCTCACACATCATTTTTCAACCGGACTAAAGGCCGGCGGCAAATCGCCGGCCGCTCTCGTCTCGTAGTTCAGAAGATCGGTGACGACGGCTCGACCGTCACGGCGCGCTGATCATCGGAAGTTGCGGACCATCACGACATCGATTGCGGGATTGCCTTGCATCATGGCCAGCGACTTGCCGTCGCGCGACCAGTCGAATGCGTAGATATCTCCGCGATCGAACGCGGTGATCTGGCGTGGCGGCCCGCCGTCGATGTCCTGCATCCACAGATTCGGAACGGCGGTTTCCTGCGACCAGTCGGAGAATGTGAAGGCGCGGCTGGAGGGATGGAATCGCAGCCCGCTTCTCGTGAAGTTGCGCAACACTCCAAAGATGCGCGGAGCCCCGCCCGCGAGTGGAAAGAGAAAGACGTTCTTCTCGTAGGGCGGGCGGCCTTGCGCCATGAGCCAACGTCCGTCTCGCGAAAGATCCATGGGCCATGATGTCTCGATCGCAACGTCCTGGGGTTCACCGCCGCTGGCAGGGATGCGCCAGATCCGATTGTGGCTCGGTATCCAGTAGTACACGAATCGGCCGTCGCTCGAAAAATCAACCCATTCCGCGGGATCTCCGTGCGTCAACTGATTCGTATCCCGGCCGTCAGGTCCGCACGTCCACACCTGATACGTTCCTGATCGATCGGAAAGGAACGCAATGCGTTTGCCGTCGGGCGCTATGGCCGGAGCAACGGCACTCATACCGCGAAGCAACGGGACGGGCTCGCCTCCCGATCGCGAGACGACGAACAGTGCCTGCCTTCCTGCGATGAGTCCTGAATAGAGGATATGTTCCGCATCGAGCCACCGCACCGTCTCGCCGTGGGTCATCGTCGTGCCCTTGCTTCGTGCACCAGAGAAGGCGAAATGACGTCCGAGGCCTGAGGTGACGATACGAGGGCCGCTCGCCGTGACCGCGAGTATTGAAATCGTCGGTGACCCCTCGCCGCGGAGTGCGACGAATGCTTGTCCGTCCGCCGTCGGCGTCGCCGAATAGTACGCGCCGAGGTCCGAGGTTATGCGGACGGGCGCGCCGGCGTTGCGGTGCAGCAGCCAGACCTGCGGCGGCTCGTCGTCCTTCGACGCACAAACGAGCAGGCCGCTGCCGTCCGGATGCCATTGCATGTCGCGAATGAGGCGCCACGGAGCGGACGCGACGCCAGTCACCTGTCCAGCCGCCAGCAGCAGCTCTTCGATGTGACCGTTGGCTACAAAGGCGATGCTCTTGCCGTCCGGCGACCATGCTGGAATCCCGAACGGTCTCGTGCGACGGAGCAGAGGTCGTTCATTGCCGCCCTCAGCATCGGCCGCGAACAGCGTCGTTTGCCCATTGCCGTAACGAATGAACGCCAGTTGGCGTCCATCAGGTGAGAGCGTGAATTGACTTGCATCGGTATTGAGGTTGGCGACGACGGGCCGCATCTCGCCGCCAACGAGTGGCATTCGATAAATCGCCGGACCGGCCGGCGGGAGGGCCACGAATGTGTAGATGTACGCGCTGTCCGGAGAGATTCTGATGACGGGAAAGCCACGAAGCGACGGAGTGGAGGTTTTTGAGGCGGTTCCGGTGGCGACCTGCATCACCCACAGCCCGGTTCCTTCACTTCCCGTGAAGGCCGAATAGACGACGAACTTCCCATCCGGTGAGACTGTGGCGGACCATACGTTCCCCGCGTTCGTCAGCGGTTGCATTGTTTGCGCGGAGCCGGTTGCGACGCCTTGGTGTCCGCGCCATGGGCGCACCATCCACGTGAGGATTGCGATGAGAGCGATGACGAATATCGCGGCGATGATCTGCCAGGGCGTAAATCGCCGTTGCGGAGCTTCCGGCTCCGGCTCGATCAGCGTGTCGCGCAGATCGTGCCCGATGTCCCTGGCCGATTCATAACGCTCTTCCTTTTCCCTGGCCAGACAGCGCCGCACGACACGGCGGAACGCCGAAGGAATCGGCTCGAGCGGTGGATCGAGACGGGCGATGTTGTGCAACGTGTCGACACGCGTCGATCCTGCGAACGGATTACGCCCGGTCAGCAGTTCGTAGAGCACGGTTCCGAACGAGAAGATGTCCGAACGGAAATCGACCTCGCGGCCGTCAGCCTGCTCCGGCGACATGTACGCGGTCGTGCCGGTGATCGAGCCACTGGCAGTCTTGAGATCGGTCGCGGCATCGGCATCGGAATCGGTAACCCGTTCGGTGAGCTTGGCGATGCCGAAGTCGACGATCTTCGCGTATCCATCGCGGCCGATCATGATGTTCGCGGGCTTGAGATCGCGATGGATGATTCCCGCGGCGTGAGCGCTGGCCAGCGCATCGGCGACCTGCGCCAGGTATTCGATTCCGCGCCGTATGTTCCGGCGCGATCGGAGCCACATCGACATTGGCTCACCGTCGATCAGCTCCATCGCCAGAAAGTAAATGCCATCGGCCGATCCGGCGTCATGCACCGAGACGATCGCCGGATGGCTCAACGCGGAAGACGCCTGGGCTTCCCGGACGAAGCGTGCCACCCGCTGCGGATCGCAATCGGACGGCAGAATCTTCAGAGCGACGCGACGGCCCAGAGCCGTGTCGCGAGCCACGTAGACCTCACCCATGCCGCCGGTGCCCAGAAGCGACTGCACTTCGTAGCGCCCGACGCGCGTCCCTGCTGCCAATGCGCCGTTGTGAGCCATGGTTTCGATGAGCGATTCGTTCGCACATCGGCTGCTCCGATCAGTCTACGCCATAATTACTGATCTTTCGTGCCGGATTGATAAGGCGCGCGCCGGCTGCATGATTTCATCCGGCATGGCACGAGCATTAATCTTCCGCCATGAGAATGCGCAACCGTATCCTCCTCGGCATCCTCGCTCTGTTCGTCTTCATCCAGTTCATCCCGGTGCCGAAAACCAATCCGCCGGCGACCGGAGAGATCCAGACGCCGCCGGATGTGAAGGCGGTGTTTCGCAAGAGCTGCTACGACTGCCATTCCAACGAGACCCGCTATCCCTGGTACAACCATGTCGCGCCCGTCTCATGGCTGCTCTACCGCGATGTGACGCAGGCACGGCGGAAGATGAACTTCAGCGCCTGGCAACAGATGCCGCAGGACCTCCAGAACCAGCGGCGCAAGCAGGTGTGGGAGGAAGTGTCATCCGGCGGGATGCCACCCTGGTTCTACCTGCCGCTTCATCCGGCCGCGAAGGTGAGCGCCGCGGACAAAGCGATCCTCAAAGCATGGAGCGACGCGGGACCGGCGGTGCCGCGCGGGTGAGTGCGCAGTCGTCCTGAGCCGCCGAGCCGCGTATCCGCGCGAATGTTGCACCGGCAGGCGTCGCGGCGAAGGACGGTCGAAGGACCCCCTGATTCGCTGCGAACGCACACTTAAAAACAACGCAAGAATCGGGGGATCGTTCGGCGTCCTCCGGCACTTCGTGTCCTTCGGCAGCCTCACGATGACAGTGGTTGTTTCGCCGCGCCGTTCTACATATGCCCGTACTGCGCCTCGAGTACGTGTTCGCAGCCTTTCTCGCCTGCGCTGACGACGATGAAGCGGTCGAACTCAGTCTTCTCGATCGGATGGATCTTCACATGCGCGAGCGCCTCGACGATCGCCGGCACGGTGTTGCTGTGCCCCACGACCAGCACGATTCCGCCGGGATGCTCAGCGAGGATCTTCGCCGCAAGCGCCGGGGCATGATCGGCCAGTTTGGCGCGATCGACGGGAAATTCGGTCACGCGCACGCGCAACTGCCGGGCTGCGATTGCGGCGGTGTCTTTCGTGCGTTGGAATTGCGTGACGTAGATCGCCTGGACGCCGGAGTGTTCGAGCGCGGCAGCCAGCGCTTTGGCCTGATCCTGTCCTGCATCGCTCAGCGGTGGGTCGGCTTCATCGGGATCCGTCTGCTCGGCATGACGCACGACGATGACCGTGGTGCAGCCGATGGTTGAGGGTTTTGCCGGAGGCTCCGCGCCATACGCGAAACCGGCAGCGAGCAGTACGATGAGAGAGAGGATGCGTGCGGTGATTTTCATACTGATTGGCGCCGCTTCGTCGCGGTCTTGCCGGTTCCTTTCGCGCTCGCGTAGTCCGCGCGCGCCTTCAGGTAATGCTCGATGTAGACCTTTGCCGGCATCCGGCGAATCGCTTCGCCGAGAATATCGAGCGCAAGGTCATCGATCTTCTTGAATCGGATACATGACGTTCCCATGTCGAGCTTTTTGCCGGTTTTCGCCCACGCATCGCGGAACCAGCGCACGAGCGCGGTGTCGCTCACGCCATCGACGCAGCCGCAGTACAGGCCCATGAGGTAGACGGACATGAAGTTCTTCTGCGACGCGAGCGCAGCGAACGGCAGTCCCTGCTTCGGATCACAGTGATACCCGGCGGGAAACACGCGATGCGGCACGTAGTAGCCGATCATCCCGTACGACATCCCTTCCTCGTAGTCTTTGTCGAGGTTCTCGATAATGACTCTGCGTACTCGCTCGATCGCGGCTCGCCGGTCCGCGGGCAACGAGGCGAGGTACTCCGAGACCGTCGCTGCCTTGCTCTGCATGGCGAAAGTATAGCGAGATGCTGATCCGCAGATGGCGCAGATGCTGATCCGCAGATTACGCAGATGCTGATCCGCAGATTACGCAGATTGACGCAGATGAGATCCGATGCCGCCGACTCCATCTGCGTACATCTGCGACATCTGCGGATCAATCGATCACGCGTTCACAGTAGCCATGCTCGGATAACGATCTCCGGCCGCGATTCCCTTCGGCGCGACTTCATCGATCCGCGCCAACTCCGACTCGGACAGCGGGATGTCTGCCGCGGCAAGGTTCTCCTCCAGATGGGCGATGCTCTTGCTGCCCGGGATCGGAACGACGTCATTCCCGCGCGCCAGCACCCAGGCGATCGCCAGTTGGGCGGGGGTCACACCTTTGGTCTTCGCGATGGCTTCGATATCGCGGACGAGGTCGAGATTGCGCTCGAAGTTCTCTCCCTTGAATCGCGGTGAGTTGCGGCGGAAATCGTTCGGCTCCAGGTCATCGATCGTCTTGAAACGGCCTGATAGAAATCCGCGTCCGATGGGGGAGTAGGACACGAATCCGATGCCGAGCTCGCGCACCGTCGGCAGGATCTCGTCCTCTGGATCGCGGCTCCAGAGCGAATACTCCGTCTGCAGCGCGGTGATGGGATGCACCGCATGCGCTTTCCTGATCGTCTGCGGCGCCGCCTCGGACAAGCCGATGTAGCGAACCTTGCCGGCCTTCACCAACTCGGCCATCGCTCCGACGGTCTCTTCGATCGGCGTCGTGCGGTCGACGCGATGCTGGTAGTAGAGATCGATGTGATCGACGCCGAGGCGGCGGAGCGAGTCGTCGCACGACTTGCGGACGTAGTCAGGCTTGCCGTTGACGCCGAGAAACGCGCCGTCATCGCCGCGCATGTTGCCGAACTTCGTGGCCAGCACGACCTGATCGCGGCGATTGCGGATGGCGCGGCCGACGAGCTCTTCATTCTTAAACGGACCGTACATGTCGGCCGTGTCGAGAAAATTGCAGCCGAGGTCGAGTGCGCGATGGATCGTGGCGATGGACTTCGGGTCATCGCCGGTGCCGTAGAACTCCGACATTCCCATGCAGCCGAGGCCGATGGCGGAGACTTCAAGAGACTTTCCGAGTGTTCGTTTCTTCATGAACAGAAGCGGCAGCAAGGGCAGTGCCGAGGATTAGCGGAATGCGATCCAGTCGCTCATCCCGGCCACATGGCTCGACCGTGCGGTCCGCTGCTCCTGCACGTAGACCCGCAGACGGATCGGGTGCGCGAGCGTGGGACGCGTGAGGATGGGGCGAAGATCCTGGATCAGAGTCGCGGTGCCGCTTGCGCTGTCGAGGAATTTGAGCGTGGTCGGGATGCTGAAAGTCTGATTTGGCGTCGTCGTCTCGAACATGATCTGCAAGTAGTAGGTCGACGGCTTGAAGTTGTGAATCTCGTAGTCGACCGCGGCCTTGAACGTTGTCGCCGCGGTCAGATCACTCCCCGCTGATGGCGCGATGTCATGAACAGTGACGGTTGCTGTCGGAACTGCGGGCGGCGCGTTGGGATCGGTGGTGAACAGCTCCCACGGTCCGATGGCCGTGATCTGTATCTCCGCACCTTCGGGGAAAAAGAGGTAGTGCATCAAGCGCGGCGGATTGATGTAGAAACTTCCGGCGCGGTAGTGCGTGACGGAGTCTTTGTTCGCCACGGAGCCGAATCCGAGGTCGACGACGCCGGCGAGAACGGTGACGCGCTCCTGGCGCGGATGCCAATGAGGCGGAATCGCCGATCCGGCCGGGATGCGCACGCGCATCGTGAACATGCCTTCGTTTTTCGGGCTGCCTTCGAGAACCGACATCTTCGATCCGGGCGGAAGGGTTGCCGGCCCATCGCTCCAGACGATGGCGTCGGGCGTGAACCCGATCGGCGCGTCAGGCTTCGGCGGCGCGGATTGCGCTGCGAGACCGGCGGCTGTAAAGCAGAGCGACGCGATGATCAAGTTGCGCATGGACAATGATAGTTTTTTTCCCCGTGCATATGGGCGGGGGGTCCTTCGACCGTCCTTCGCCGCCAACGTTTTGTCTGAGAGCAATCGTAACGAATCTTGCGGCGGCTTCGGCGGCTCAGGATGACAGACAAGCGCACTCATCGTCCCCGTGAGGTTTGTTTCGCGGGTGTGAGCGCTATCGCGTCGCCAGCGGGGAGTTGCCGTTCCGCCAGGCATCGAACTCCATCGGCAGCAGTGCTTCGATCTCCGGCGCGCTCATGCCGTAGAGATCGTAGTTGAGGTCGAGTTGCTGGATCACTGCGATCAAACGCCGCAGGCTTCCCGGTTGCGTGTCGCTCGCCGCGCCTCGCTTCGGGCGGTGTGTATCGTCGTTCCAATACAAGCGGTCGATGACTTCGATCAGACCGCGATTGGTGAGAAGGTCGCGGCGGTAATCGAGATCGAAAAGGAACCGGCCATGCTGATGCACAGGAGGATGAAGAAGGACGCGCGCATGTTCGCCGTGCAGCCGGTAAAGCTGAAACGCGCCGGCCAGCAGATGCCGTTGCGGGCGCTGCTCGCTCGGAATGTAGTAGTAGTCCTCGCGAGGCCGGCGCTTTCCGGCGCGCATCGGAGAGAGCTGATCGAAGTAGAAGAGTGCCAGCCACGACCAAAGGCCCACGTCGGCGCTGAGCGGCGGACCGTCGATCGGCTCCAGGACGGACGTGAGGTATTTCGCCGCGGCGAGCTTGGTTTTCAAGGTACGCGCCTCGATCTCGATGCGCGGAGCGACCGGAGTGGAAAACTCGTCGACGTAAAGCAGCGCAGGGCTCGATTGAAACGACGCTCCCGCGCGGATGCTGGCGAGGTACTCGCGGAACGCATTGATCCCGTCTTTGTTCAGCTTTCGCAGCGCAGTCACGACGGATCCTCGAACGACGCACGCATCTTTTCCGCCGCTCGATGCAGACCGCAGAAGGCGGCGATGACGTCATCGATCCACGCCGCGCGCTCGTCAGCATCGGAAGGAACCGCGTCGCCAGTTAGATCGCGAGCCCAACGAATCCAGAGATCCGGCCACTCGCTCTCCTCGTTGCCATCTTCCCATCGATCGATCACGAGATAGCGCGTCAGCACTTCGCGAATCGCGGCTGGATAGACGAGCGCGAAGAATTGCGGGTCGCTGCGCGCCAGACGCTCGATGGCGTCGATGCGGTTGTTGAGCTCGAGCACCGGTTGATCTGCCTCGAAGTGAATCCGCCAGACCTGATCATCGAGGTCGGTGAAGTTGACGGGGAGGAGCGAGAGGCGTGCGCCGTCGCCCCCGCGATCGCACGAGACGACGATGTCGTTGGACGACGCCACGACGCGCCGCGCGCCGGCCGATTGATCGACGACTTTGACGCGAAATCTTACGACGCGGTCGGAGTCGATCTCCGTCAGCCGGCGATCGTGCGGGATTGACAGCGCTCCGATCAGGCCGCAGTCGAAGCGCTGGTACGACGTGCGGTACTGCGCCTCGATGAAGATCCTCGATCCGGCCGGTGCCGTGACTCCTGCCAGATCGATCTTCGCATCGAAGGCCAGAACGCCATCCGGATCGCGCCGCAGCTCGAAGCTGCACGCAGAGCGCGCGATGCTGGTCCGCTCAGTGAAGTTCAGCTTCCGGAGCATCGTCGTCTTTCCTCGCGACGCGAACGACCAGGTCGCGCCGGCAGTCGAATCCCGTGATCTTGAATTGAAAATCAGGCCGTTGCGAAATGATCTCCACCCGATTGTCACGCGCCACGAACACCGTCGCTCCTTCGCTCTTCCACGCCACGCCGTTCCTTCCCACCCCGAAGTCGTACGGGCTGTACTTGCGGAACGGGTCACCGGTCCGTGTTCGATAGGCCATCTCGATCACCCATCGGCCTGCGGCGTTGCCCTTCGCCGATCCATGCAGCGTAAAGCCGCCATCGATGCGAGCGAGGCGCAAGTCACTCGGGCGGGCGGACGGACTCACGCCTGCGATGGGACTCTTTCCGCCGCCGGGGTCGCGATCCCGACGTGAGCCTCCGGCCGCGATTACGTCCTCACCGTTCGGAATCGTGATCGAGAAAATATCGGCCAGCAGATCGGGTGCGCGTCCGGCCGGCGGCGTGCTGAGCATCGACGCGATTTGCGCGATCGCATTCTTCACGTAGCGCAGTGTCGATGCGCCGTGCTCGTAGAGGCTGCGAATCTTGTCGTTGCGCTCGGACCAGTCGGAGTGCGCCGGATTCTCGGCGTCGCCGAGAAAGGTGGAGAGCGTTTCATCGTCCGCGATCAGCAGCGCGCGTACGGGTTTGTCGCGCGCGCTCTTCACCTCGGGTATGGTGATGCCGCGGCGGATGAACTGATGCTCGCCACGCCGCAGCGCCTCATCCTTCTCCAGCACGACGTCGAAATGCGCCATGGCCCGGCTGCGCTTGCGGCGTACCGGAACACGCACGCGAAACGCCAGCCGCTCGCCATGCTCGAAACGTTCGCGAAGCGGATCGAGGATGGCAGCGGGTAGGGCATCGTCCTGCCACTTCGGCGCTCCCGAACCGGGAGGCTCGGGAATCAAAATCCATTCATCGTCCGGCAGTGTCATCGGCCAGCGGGCCAGTGCGCAGAGCCGCGATACCGCCGGATCGGAGGCATCGCGCTCGATCGTGCGGCTGCTGATCATCACCTTGCGGGACTCCTCTTCGACTGTCACGATCAAGTCGCCGCGCGTGATCGGATAAAAGTACTGACGGATCGCCGAGGAGACGATGAGGTCGAAGCGAAGATCATCCTCGCGAAAAAAGGGGATGACGATCGAAAGCCCGGCGTCGTCACGCTCCAGACCGAAATCTTTGATGAAGCGCGACGTGGCGCCGGCATCCTCGACGGCGTGAGGAAAATCATCGCGGCCCGTGTCGGCAAAGAATCCGTAGGGTGCGAAGCGCTTTCCATCGATCACGTGTGTCTTGACGACCGACTGGCCGAGGAGAAGGAGGCGATGATCGTCGGCACGGCGTGTGAGGCCGAACATCGTGTGGATGCGCGAAGAAACCGGGAAGACAGCTTTTCCCAAACCCCAACGGCCGCGATCGAGCTCCCCTTTGCCGGAGCGGCCGACGTTGCGCCAGAAATAGTAGAAGTCGTTGCGCTCGCCGCCGTGATCGTCGAGCTCCGGATCCTCGCCCGGATCGCCAACCAGGCCGCGAGTGCCGGAATC
This sequence comes from Thermoanaerobaculia bacterium, assembly GCA_034665065.1. Taxonomy (GTDB): domain Bacteria; phylum Acidobacteriota; class Thermoanaerobaculia; order Gp7-AA8; family Gp7-AA8; genus JADGNZ01. The sequence goes on from JAXDGL010000027.1 coordinate 119,603, forward strand.
CTCGACGACCAGGAAGGGCATGGCCGCGAACGGCGGGAGACTCAGGTGCGGCTCGAGACCGCGAAGGTAAGGCGCGGCGGCCTCCGGCGAGAGCGCCTGCTCTCCGCTGGCCAGGCGGAAACGGACGCGCACGATGGAACGTCCGCGTCCGCGCGCGTCGAGCGAGTTCTGGATCGCCTCGCGCACGAGCGCGTCAGCGAGATCCTGCGCTTTGAAAAACTCGTCGTGAACCGGATCGACGTTGATCTCGCCGCGAGTCATCGCGCGGAAGTGCCATTTGGGGAGAGGCATGCGGAGTGGCAATTCTAATGGGGAGTCGTAGCCGGCGGGTGTCGGGAGTCGGAGAGAGGCTGACTTTGAGGCGCGCGACTGTCATTTCGAATCGGCGGAACTGCGGGGGCGGATGGGTGGGTGTGATCCGTGGAGCACGATGAGAAATCCCCTGCCTAAGACCTTCATAGAACAAGGGGATTCCTCGACCGTGCTCCACCGCTCCCGCCCCGGGAATCGTAGGACGGCGGGCGTCGGGAGTCGGAGCGAGGTTGTGGCGCGACTGTCTCCAAGCCCGTCATCGAACAAGGGGATTCCTCGACCGTGCTCCACCGCTCCCACCCGCCCTCACACCCCCGCGGTTTCGCCGGCTCGGAATGACAGCGATGAGTGACTGCGGCGCATTGTTCGAGCCCAGAACCGGAAGGGAAGCGCCTGGAGGTTCGCTCCAGCCCCCGACACCCGTCGTCCTACGACCCCCGCGCAGGAATACCGAGACCGCAGCACTGTTGACATCCATCGAAGGATGCATAAAAATTCAGACTGATGAATAATCATGCACACGGCGACGTACTGCGCAGACGCGAAGAGATCCAGCGGGTCGTTCGCGAGCAGTCCGTCCACTCGCAGGACGAGCTCCTGACGCTGCTCAAGCGGCGCGGCTTTCGCGTCACGCAGCCGACGCTCTCACGCGACCTGCGCGAGCTCGGCGTGGCCAAGTCGCCGAATGGCTACGTTACGCAGGATTCATTCGCCGGCGGTGCCGTCGTCGCCTTCGCGCCGCGCGAAGTCGTCGAGACGCGCCTGGAGCAGGCCGTTGCTGAATATGTGACCGGTGCTGACACCGCCGGCAACCTCGTCGTCATCCGCACGCCTGCCGCGAGCGCGCAGCCTGTCGCCAGCGCCATTGACGGCGCGCAGATCGACAGTGTCCTCGGCACCATCGGCGGCGACGACACGATCTTCGTCGCCTTCCGCACCCCAGACGCCGCTTCCGCCTTCGCCGCACGCCTGCGGCGAATCGTCGGCATCGGCCGCCGCAACGCCCGCTAACGGCGTTTTCGAGAGAGATTGCCATGAACGAACCCATCCAGATTGCTGATCGTGTTGATGCCGCTGCGGCGAACGCTGCTGTTGCAACGCGGCCGAAGAAGCGCGTCGCCATCGTCGGCGCCACCGGCTACTCCGGCGCGGAGCTGACCGCAATCATGGCGCGCCATCACGGCGTCGACCTGGTCGCGCTTTTTTCGTCGAGCAGCACGGCGCGTGGACCCGTCACGCCGACGCTTCCGCAATACATCGCGGAGCCGTTCTCGATCGATGCGCTCATCACCACGCAGCCGGATGTCGTCTTCCTCTGCACTCCGAACGAAGTCTCCGCTGATCTCGCTCCGAAACTCCTCGATCAGGGGATGACGGTCATCGATCTCTCGGGCGCGTTCCGCCTCGAAGAGCCCTCGATGTATCCGACGTGGTACGGCTTCGAGCATGCGCAACCGAAGCTTCTCGGCGAGGCGGTCTATGGTCTAACTGAATACTGCAACGGCGAGTTGAAGAAAGCGCGGCTCGTCGCCAACCCCGGCTGCTATCCGACGTCGATCCTTCTCGCCCTTCGCCCCCTGACCTTCGCTATCGATCGCGAGCAGCCGGTGATCTGCGATTCGAAGAGCGGTGTCTCCGGCGCGGGCAAGAAAGCCGACGTGAACTTTTCGTTCGCCGAGCTGTTCGGCAACTTCAAGGCGTACGGCGTCGGTCATCACCGCCACGAGCCCGAGATCCGCCAGCAGCTTCACCTCGGCGACCGCGCGCCGCTCGTCTTCGTCGCCCATCTGCTCCCGGTTCATCGCGGCATTCTCTCGACGATGCACGTCGGCTTCACGCACGCGATGTCGGAGCAACAGATCACCGACGCGTACGCCAAGGTCTACGACAAGGCGCCTTTCGTGCGCGTGCTGCCGGCGGGTCAGTTGCCGGAGCTGAAGAACGTGGTCAACACGCCGCGCGCGGAGATCGGCTTCCAGCTTCTGCAGGGCGGCCGCCGCGCAGTCATCGTCTCCGTCATCGACAACCTTCTCAAAGGCGCCGCATCGCAGGCGGTGCAGAACTTCAACCGGATGTTCGATTTCCCGGAAACGGAGGCGTTGATCTGATGAACGTCATCAAACTGGGTGGCAGCCTTCTCGATGATGCGACGCGCCGCGCGGAAGTGTTGCGCGCGATCGCGGACCGCTGGAAGAGCGGCGAACAGATCGTGCTCGTTCACGGCGGTGGCAAGCATGTCGATGCCAACCTGAAGAAGGTCGGGATCGCCAAGCGTACGCATGCCGGATTGCGCATCACCGACGACGCCACGCTCGATGTGGTCGTCTCGACGCTGGCCGGATCGGTAAACAAGATGCTCGTCTCCGAACTTGCGGCGGTGGGTGTGCGCGCGGCCGGCATCAGCGGCTGCGACGCATCGACGCTCATCGCCGAAACACACGAAGCAATCGACGGTGTCGACCTCGGCCACGTCGGGAAGGTGATCGGCGGCGATCCTACGCTGATCAAAGCGATTGCGAACGCGGGAATCCTGCCCGTGCTCTCGTCGGTCGCCGAGGGACCGAATGGGACGCTGTTGAATGTGAATGCCGATACCGCTGCCGCGGCGATTGCGATCGCCGTCGGCGCCGAAAAGCTTGTATTCATCACGGACGTTGCCGGGCTTCTCGATGAGATGGGCAACGTTGTTCCCGAGCTGCACGCGCCCGAAGCGGAAGCGTTGCTCGGCACCGACGTCGTCTCGGGCGGCATGCGACCCAAGTTGCAGGCAGCGTTGCACGCCCTCGAATCGGGCGTGCAGCAGATCACGATCGGAGAAGAAGGAGGAACGCACCTTGTTGCTGCATGATGAATCTCCCGCCGCCGTCGAAGAGCGCGAGAAAGCGTTCATCCTGGGTACGTACGCGCGCACGGCCTTTCATCCGCGCAGCGGGAAAGGTGCGCGCATCACCGACGCGGAAGGCCGCGAATATTGGGACCTGCTCGGCGGCATCGCCGTGAACGCGCTCGGTCATCGTCACCCGCGCCTCGTGAAAGCGCTGCGCGACGAATCTAACGCATTGCTGCACCTCTCGAATCTCTACTATCACCCTGCGCAGGGATTGCTGGCGGAGCGCCTCGTTCGCGCGTCAGGACTCTGCCGCGCGTTTTTCTGCAACAGCGGAACAGAGGCAAACGAGGCCGCTCTGAAGTTTGCGCGACTGGCCAATCCCGGACGTGCCGGCGTCGTCGCATTGAACGAAAGCTTTCACGGCAGAACGGCAGGCTCGTTGTCGATGACAGGACACGAGGCGTATCGCAAACCGTTCGAGCCACTGATGCCCGGCGTGCAATTCGTCGAGCCGAATGATGTTGCCGCGCTGGAAGCGGCAGTCGATGACTCGACTTGCGCGATCTTCCTCGAGCCCGTGATGGGGGAGGGAGGCATCATCCCGCTGTCGCACGAGTTCCTCGCTGCCGCGCGACGTGTGGCCGATCGCACCGGAGCGATCCTCGTATTTGACGAGATCCAGTGCGGACTTGGGCGCACCGGAACGCTCTTCGCGTTCCAGCAAAGCGGCATCGTTCCCGACATCATCACGCTCGCCAAGCCGCTCGGCGGCGGCCTGCCGCTCGGCGCAGTCATCACGGGACCGGCGATCGAAGGACTCGTGAAGCCGGGACATCACGGCACGACGTTCGGCGGCAATCCGGTCGCCTGCCGGCTCGGCCTCGCCGTACTCGACGAGATCGAAGAAGCGAAGCTGCTCGAGCGGATCAACACGCTCGGCGCGTGGTTCGGAACGCAGCTCGCGAAACTGAAAAAGCGCAACGCCTCGATTGTCGACGTGCGTGGCTCCGGCTTCATGTGGGGCATCGAGCTCGATGGCCCGGCCAAGCCAGTTGTCGCGGAATTGCTCGCGAAAGGCTTCGTCGTCGGCAGCGCGCGCGACAACGTCATCCGCCTGCTACCGCCGTATGTCACGCCGAAGAAGGCGTTCGTCGAATTCATCGAAGCACTGGAACAGATTCTGGGAAAGCTGGAAAAGAAAGTCGCATAGAACGTGAATGGGCTAATGGGGGTCAGGTCGAAAGTGAAAGTGCCGGAACCTGATCGTGGATTGTTCGGGGCTACGTGAGTTCCGGCACTTTC
>JAXDGL010000028.1:0-187965 GCA_034665065.1 Thermoanaerobaculia bacterium
GCCATCAACGGCATCGCTGCACGCCAGTCGTGATTACTTCGTCGAACGCTTCAACTGACAGGCATCGATGATCTTTGTCGGATCCACTGCATCACGATCGACCTGTTCCTCGATGACTTTCCCTTCCTTGTCGATCAGGAACGTGGCCCGGCGCGCGGAGGCGATCGTCACGCCGCCGATGTTGTAGTCCTTCTCCAGTCCGTACGCTTTGATCGCTTTTGCGCCCATGTCGCCGAGGATCGGGAAGGTGATGCCGTTCTGCATGGCGAAGGCGTGGTTTGCAAAGGGGCTGTCAATGCTCACACCCAGGACCTGGGTGTCGGAGCCTTCCAGTTTGGCCATGCTGGCCTGGAAGGCTTTCATTTCCTGCGTTCAGCCACCGGTGAACGCGAACACGAAGAACGCTAGCGCGACCTGCTTCTTGCCTTTGAAGTCATGGAGCGAAACGGCCTTGGCCTTCTGACCGTCGTACTCGATCAGGGTGAAGTCGGGCGCAAGGTCGCCCACTTTGATCTTGAGCGGCTCCGCCTCTTTCTTCTTTTCCTGGCCAAACCCCGGAACGCCCGACAAACAGAGCGCAACAACGAGAAGAGCTCCAACAACGCGATGATGCATGAGGCACCTCCTTCGAATGGTGGACAGATTACCTCGCGCGACGCAACGCTGGATGTCAAAACAAGAACTGCTACCAACGGGCGGCGAGACGCCAGCGTTCCGCCGGCACAAACTTACGTTAGGCGCGGATGGAACGCTGGCGTCCTCGCCGGCTGGCTCGGCGGCGTCTCGCCGCCGTCGCGAACCTCGGCCCTACTTCATGAACACCCCTTTCGCCGCCAGGTTCCCGATCACATCCTCAGCCGATTCGTAGTCGCCGAGCGTGTCTGCGATCACGACTTCTGAAGAGTCTACCGGCTCACCGCTCTCCGCTTCACTTCCGCGGGCCAGACGCGCAAGTACGCGCGGACTACGCCGCCGGTGTTGGGATCGGAGGATGGGCGGGCGAGGGTCAGGGCTAGTTGATTGCGGGGAGTGACTGCGGCGCCGGTGATGGCGATGGTGCCGAGGTTGATGCGGGGGTCGATGGTGGTTGGGGTGATGGTGGCGCTGTAGAGCGTTGGCGTCGTGTTGCTTTGCTCGGTCCAGAGGAGTTGGAAGGCGCTGGGCGTCGTCAGAACGATCGGGTTGACGGCGAAGTTGCCGAGGGCGGGATTCTCGATCGCGTTGAATGGCGCGGCGTTGAACGGGACGAGCGTTCCGTTGATCAGGCGGGTGGCGGCGATCGATCCGTTCGAGGACCAGGCGATGACGCAGGAGTCTTCGTGGCAGGCGATCGATGGCGTCCGCTCCGGTTGCGCCGTGTTGGCGATGGCGAAGCGCGGGAGTGTGACCGTGCCCGCTTCGTTGATGCCGATTCCTTCGATGTCGTTCGTGTTGCCGTGGTTCCAAACCGCTACGAACTCTTTTCCGTCCCACGCGATCGACGGAGTGATCAGGTAGTCCGAAAATCCGAGGATGAGCGGCACGGTCAACTGCAACGGACCGCCGGCGCGCGGGATGAGCGTCAGCGCCGGCTTCGGCGTCACGGTGAGCACCGCGAAGCCTTTGGCGCTCGTGGTGACGGCGTAATCGATCAGGCCAGAGTGATTGCCGATCGTCAGCGGCACAGCATCGATCCACGTCCCGTCGATCGACATCCTTCGCGCGACGACCTTGAAGTCCTCGGTCCAGAGAAACAGCCAGCCCGCGCCCTCGAACCCGGCCAACGAGTAGAGCATACGCGCCTGACCATTCGTCGACACTTTGGTCGCGTTGGCGTCAAGCGCCACTCCGTCCGTGTTGAAGCGCCGCGCGTAGACCGCGCTCGATCCGTTGCTCTCTTCGATCCATACCGTCATCAAAATTCCGTCGCCGGATGTGACGGTTGGATTGGATTGCGCGGGAGCACTGGATGCGATGTTCACGAACGACGCTTGCGCGCCCTGATGCGTGATGGCCGCAGCGACCTTCGGGGTTATCCGCGCCTCGTTGAACTCGATCCACACCAGCGCCTCGGCGCTTCCGTTGCTGACGATCGCCGGCTGTTCGTCGGAACCCGCACTCTCGATCACCGCTGATGGCGTCCCGACGGTTCCATCCGCGCTGACGTGGACCTGCTGCAATCCGAACGGTGGCGAAGGGGGCGGCCCCGGATCGACGAAGGGATAGGGACACTCTCTTGTGCCGAGGCGTTTCATCCAGGCGAGTTGGAATCCGTTTGCATCGGAGGTGAGCGCGATGTCCTGAATGTCGGCGCCGCCGGCATCGTGGATGACGAAAGAGTCGGAGATGGTGCTGTTCGAAACGATCCTGCCGATGATGCGTTGCGCGCAAAACACGCCGCTCGCGTACTTTGTGCCGGCCAGCAAATACTTGCCACCCGGGACCGCCGCCAACCGCGTATACCTCTCGGCCAATATCTGAAACGAGCCGGCAATCGCGTCGCCGTGGTTGTCGAGGCGAATGAGCTCTGTCGTCGACGATCCAGCCCACGAAATCAGATACCCCTCGCCGTTCGACGCAATCTGCTCGTTCGTCAGCGTCTCGCCCAGCGAATTCTTCTGGATGACGGCTCCGCTCTGCGAGATCGATGCGACCTGATACTGGGGAGAGAGGCCGTTGTTCGTGCTGACGAGCGAATGCGCGATGACGATCGATCCATGACCGTTTGATGCGATCGACGGCGGCGCGCCGTTGCGGTCGAAGATGATCTGCGGCGCGCCGAGCAGGTGGCCGTCGCGATCGACGCGGATGAAGCTCACGCGGGAGCTCGATTGATACGCGACAACGTAATTCGCTCCGTCGAACGCAAGCGCAACCGAATCACAGTATTGGTCGGGCGCCGTGAGAAGGATGCCGGCAGGATCGAGCACGGTGCCGTCGGCGAGGACGCGCGTGCCATACAGCGATCCGTATCCGCCGCGGGCGTCGATCCAGACGGCGAAAAAGTCGCGGCCATCGGTGGTGACACGCGGCTGTCGCTGACCTCCCGACGCGCGCGCGAGCGTGGGAGTGGTGACGGGAACGTCGACGTAGCGGGCGAGCGCGGAAAGCGTGAGCGCGGCCGCCAAAAGGAGCTTCATATCGTCATAATAATTCTTTTCTAAGAACGGTTTCACGCGGAGACGCGGGGAGGTTTTTCTCCGCGTCTCCGCGTCTCCGCGTGAAACCGTCCCCCCTGATAGGATCGCGGATCAATGCTCAATCTCATCAAGCGGCTCGTCCCCCGCCCAATCAAACGCGCGATCCGGCGTCAGCAGGAAATCCGCCGCAAGGCGCGGCTCTTCGGGCCACTCGCGCCGATGGTGCCGGCCGTCGAGCAGATGTTCGAAGGTCCCGCCAGCCTGGAGGAGTTCAAGGCTAACGGCGAGGAGTTTCTCGGGATCTACAGGAACCTCTGCGGGCTGAAGCCCGATGAAGCGATGCTCGACGTCGGCAGCGGCATCGGCAGAAAGACGATCCCGTTAACCGGCTATCTAAGCGCTGCAGCGCGCTACGAAGGAATCGACATCACCGCGGCGGGAATCGAATGGTGCCGGCGAGCGATCACTCCCCGCTTCCCGAACTTTCACTTCCAGCAGATCGATGTCCGTAACGGCCAGTACAACCCGGCCGGATCATGCGAGCCATCGGAGTATCGATTCCCGTTCGACGACGGCTCGTTCACGTTCGTCATGCTCGGATCGGTCTTCACGCACATGATGCCGGGCGATGTGGAGCATTACCTGTCCGAGATCGAGCGCGTGCTGGCGCCCGGCGGCCGCTGCCTGATCTCGTACTTTCTCCTCAACGACGAGTCGCGGCGACTGATCGCGGCCGGCCGGAGCACTCTTGACTTCAAGTTCGTGCGCGATGGGTACACGACGATTTCCGAGCTCGTGCCGGAGCACGCCGTAGCATTCGATGAGCGTTTCATCCGCTCGCTGTACGAACGACTCGGATTGAAGATCGCCCGTCTCGACTACGGCTCCTGGTGCGGACGCGACGAGTTTCTGAGCTACCAGGATCTGGTGCTGGCGGTGAAAGAGTAGCTTTTTCGAGAGATCAGGAGAATCAGAAGCAAGGGGGAAAACCGTTTCACGCGGAGACGCGGAGGACGCGGGGTTTCTTAGTCTCCGCGGTCTCCGCGTCTCCGCGTGACAAATCTCTCTTCGTCGTCGCACACAAAGGTGAGACATCCGCAGCCACCGACGCGGGCCCGGCTACGATGCACTGGCTACGCGCTACAATCACTCTACACATGCTAGTGTCCGTCGTTACCCCTTCGTACCAGCAAGGCCGCTTCATCGAACGGACGCTGGAGAGCGTGTGGCGGCAGCGCCGCAATCCTGCAATCGCCATCGAGCACCTCGTCATGGATGGCGGAAGCACGGACGGCACGCTGCGCATTCTGGAGCGATGGCGCGACAGGATCTCTTTTTCGACGGGACCCGATGGCGGCCAGTCAGCGGCGATCAATGCTGGTATGGCCGTCGCCGGCGGTGAAATCCTGGCCTATCTCAACTCCGACGACGTCTATTACGATGGCGCCGTCGCCACCGCGATCGCGGCGTTCAAAGCCGATCCCTCCGTGGACGTCGTTTACGGCGATGCCGACTATGTCGATAGTGACGATCGCGTCATCGCTCCGTATCCAACGGAAGAGTGGTCGCTGGAGCGGCTGAAACTGGTCTGCTTTCTTTGCCAGCCGGCGGTGTTCTTTCGCCGCCGGGTCCTCGATCAATCCGGCCTCTTCGATCCGCGGCTCAATCACTGTATGGACTACGAATACTGGCTTCGCCTCGCCAAGAGCGGTCTGCGATTCGTACACATACCCGTCAAGCTGGCGGCTTCGCGCCTCCATCCCGCAACCAAGACCCTTGGATCACCACAAGCTGCGCATACTGAGATCAACGACATGCTCAAGGAGCATATCGGGACGATTCCCGACACGTGGCTCTCGAATTATGCCTATGCCGTTCTGGACGAGCATGGCTTGCCGCGCAAAACGAGCCGCAATTACCTGGCCCGCGTGGCCGTGTTGAGCGTGCGGGCCGCGTTTCGATGGAACGGAGCTCCCTCGTGGTCTCTGCTTCGCACGCTGGCGTCGTCGTTACTACACGGATCATCGCTCGTCCCAAAAAGGATCGCCATCGATGCTTGAGTTCCTGGCGCGGCACGCATTTCTGCGCGAGCTGGTAACGTCCACGCTCGTTGGGCTGGGCGTGTACTGCATCTGCGCCCTGGTGATCATTATTGCGGAACTGCGTCAACACCGCGACTCCCGCGTTTATCGCTCGCGGAATGCGCTCAATGACCTCGCTTACACAGTTTTCTACAAGTGCAGCATCTACAACATCCTCGTCATTCCCATTTTTTCGCTATTGTCGCCACGCCTGCAGTTTCTCCGAACCGGCTTTCAGCTGCCGCTGCCGCCGATTGCGTCGCTGATCGTTTACTGGATCCTCTTCGACTTCCTGAACTACTGGACACACCGCCTGCAGCACGCGGTACGGCCTCTATGGGCGTTTCATAGCGTTCACCACACGCAGACACGGTTGACGTTTCTCAGCGCGAATCGCATTCACGCGCTCGAGCAGTTGTACGCCGGTTTGTTGATGACCGTGCCGGCCTTTCTCCTCGGCATTCCGCAACGTTTGTGGCTGCCGCTCTTTTTCGTGCAGATTTTCAGCGAGACCTTCCAACATGCCCGTCTCAATTGGACGTTCGGACCACTCCACTCGGTGATCGTCAGCCCGGCCTTCCACGCCATTCACCATTCGACGGATGCGCGCGAATACAACGGAAACTACGGGCGCGTTCTGTCGCTGTGGGACAAGGTGTTCGGAACGTTCGTCCGTTCGGAACGAACCGAGCGCCAGTACGGTGTGGATGGAATGGACGTCCCGGAAAGCCTGACGGCGCAGTTCCTTCATCCGTTCCGGTTTCTCTTTGCGCGAAGAGTGCGTGCCTTTCCTCCGGTGATTGAAGAACCATCGATCTGAGATTCCTGTGCGGTCATGGCGGGTAACCCCAAGCGGCGGTCCGCCGTTTTGCTGTCATCCTGAGCGGGCTAACGGCGCGCAGGACGGCGAAGGATCTCAAAATACGAAGCGTGTGGCATGTGCAGCGCGGCGAGGGCTTCACAGTAGATGAGAACGACCGCTATCCTTCGCAAATGAACATACGCGTTGCACTCTTCTGCACCATTGTCATACTGCCGGTGGCGTGCGCGACCACGCCGCGTCGCGCCGTAACACCGGAGACGTTCGTGCTCGACTACGACACACCCGTTGATTCGCGCTTGCAGAAACGGATCGAGTCGATCGATGCGCGGCTCCGTGCGAAATACGGTATGTCGACGGAGCAGACGGCCGTCGGTATCCTCGATCTCAATCGTCCACGTCTGGCCATGATTCATCCCGATCGCATCGAGTACGCGGCCAGCGTGGCCAAGGTCGGCATTCTGCTGGCGTACTTTCAACTGCATCCCGACGCCGCAACGGCGATGGACGCGGACACAGAGCACGAGCTCGGATTGATGATCAAAGCGTCGAGCAACGAGATGGCCGCAAAGTATTCGCGGGCGATGGGCCTGCGCGAGATTCAGCAGGTGCTCAATGATCAAGGCTTCTACGACGCCGCGCACGGTGGCGGCATCTGGGTCGGCAAGCATTACGGCGCGAACAGCGAGAGGATCGGCGATCCGGTCGCGGATCATTCTCACGCGGCGACGGTCCGACAACTCCTTCGCTTCTACTGGCTGCTCTCGAGGGACCAGCTTGTTTCGCCCGCCGCGTCGCAGAAGATGCGCGCGATCTTTCTCTCCCCCGATATCCCTCACGACGATCACAAGTTCGTGAAGGCGCTCGAAGGGCGCGGCCTCACCATCCTCCGTAAGTGGGGCACGTATCAGGACTGGCTTCACGACTCCGCCATCATCGAAGGGCCGGGACGGCGATACGTACTCGTCGCGTTGACCCATCATCCAAAGGGAGATGAGTACCTCGAGGATCTGGCGCGGACCGTGGACGATTTGATGAAGCGTTCGCGATGAGCGATTTACTGTCATCCTGAGCCGCCGAAGGACACGAAGTGCCGGAGGACGATCGAAGGACCCCCTGCTTCGTTGCGGCGGTTTCAAAAGCCACAAAGTAGGGGGTTCTTCGACCGTCCTCCGCCGCCGATGACTGCGTGTTGAAAGCGTAGCGAATCTTGCGGCGGCTGCGGCGGCTCAGAATGACAGCTCTTCCGTTGCGTCGACGCCCGGTTTTGATCTATCTTCCCTCTCCCGTCGCGGGGAATCATCACGCGGCCGGACCTGTTCGTTGGCAGGTCAGAGATCATTCACAGGCCCTTAGCTCAGTTGGTTAGAGCACCACCTTGACACGGTGGGGGTCAGCGGTTCGAGTCCGCTAGGGCCTACCATTTCGATTGCACGCACGCCGCGCTTGCGGCGTTTTTTGTTTACACGAATTGCGCGACCGTCTCTTCAATCGAGCGTCGAACCGCCTCATTGCTTCCCATCTTCGGCGTCCAGCCCAGTGCGGTCATTCGCGACGTGTCGAGGCGCACTTTGGGGACATCGCCAGGCCAGCCGCGCGAGCCGCCTGTCCGCTTGATCTCGACGCTCTTCGGATCGAGGCCCATCGCTTCGATCGTCCACTCCGCGATCTGATTCACCGATGTCCAGTCGGAGACCGCGAGGTTGTAGCAGTTGACGAGATCCGCCGCCGTGCGATGACCGAACATCATCCCGTCGAGACAGTCTTCGACGTGGACGTACGGCTTCGACTGCGTGCCATCGCCGAGAATCTCGAGATGCTTCGGATCGCGCTGCAGCTTCAGGACGAAATCGTGAATCACTCCATGCGTCGGAAAGCCGCCGACGATATTGCCGAAGCGGAAAATCCAGCTCCGCATCTGGTACGCCGCCGCGAACGCGCTGATCAGCGTCTCGCACGCGATCTTGCTCGCCGCGTAGAACGAGATCGGGAAAAGGGGACCGTAGTTTTCCGGTGTCGGCAGCACAGTTGGCTCGCCGTAGATCGCGCCACTGCTGGAGAAGAGAAGCTGCTTCGTGCCGGCCACGCGCATCGCTTCGAGCACGTTGTACGTGACCAGCGTCCCGCCTTTGAGATCGAAGTCGGTGTAGCTCGTTCCGAAGCTGATGTCGCTATTGGCGGCGAGATGCCAGACCAGTTCCGGGCGCAATCGCTGGAAGAGCGCGACGACCCGATCGCGGTCGAGCAGGTCGAATTCATGGAACGTGAATCCCGGCTTCTCCAGCGAGCGCGCGATGTACTCCCGCTTCCCCAGAAAGAAGTTGTCGATCCCATGAACCTCATGCCCCTCGGCCAAAAGGCGTTCGAGAAGGTTCGTAGCAATGAAGCCGGCCGCACCGGTGACGACGATTCGCATGTTCGGTCGGTAGATTAGTCGATTCGTGGAGGTTTTGAGGGGAGACGGTTCACGCGGAGACGCGGAGGAGCGGAGAAAGAAACACTCCGCATCTCCGCGTCTCCGCGTGAAACCGCTTCACCGTCTCTCCAGCGCCGCCCGTGTTCGCGCCAGCTCTTCCGGCGTGCCGATATCAACGAAGTCGAGATCGACGATTTCCGCGGCAAGACGGCCTTCGCGGGCCAGGTGAGGGAAGATCGTTTCCTCGAACGAGCAGGAGCCGTGCTGCGGCAGCAGATCGATCACGCTGGATAGCATGAGGGAGAACCCGGCGTCGATGTAGGGGAGCTCCGGCGAGTGTTTGTCGAAGCGAACGATGCGCCCTGCGCTTACACCGGCATTGCCGATGGTCTGACGCGGATAAACGGCGAGGCAGGGCTCGTCGTGCGCGCTCACGAATTGGCTGTAGTCGAAGTAGCGGAGCACGTCGCCGTACGTCACGACGAAGCGTTCGCCGAGAAGCGCGCGCGCTTCGCGAATGGCGCCGCCAGTGCCGAGGGGCTCGATTTCGCGGCTGTAGTTGATGCGGACACCGAAGTTCGCTCCATCGCCAAAGTGTGCTTCCACGGCCTCCGCGCGGTAGCCGGTGAGAAGGACGATGTCGCGAAGTCCGCATCGCGCAAACGACTCGATGACGCGCTCGAGGTACGGACGGCCGGCAATCTCGATCATCGGCTTCGGCACATCGCGCGTCAGGTCGCCGAGGCGCGTGCCGAGGCCGCCGGCGAGAATGGCGACGGTAACAGGAGAAGCGGAATGTTGAATGTTCAATGTTGAATGTTCAATGTTGAATGGTTAGAAATCGGTTGCCGGGGATTATGTCGAATGTCGAACGCTGTAACACGTAGACTCGTGATCATTCAACATTCACCTGCAACATTGAACACTCAACATTCGGCAGTTACAAACGACCAACCCGCCGAGCCCACCACAATCGCTTGAATGTCCACAGCGTCGACTTCCATCGTTGCAACGTCGACGCGCCGATGCGGTCACGATATTCGATCGGAATCTCTTTGACGCGAAAACCCATGCGATAGGGAATCACGAGCATATCCACCGGAAGCGCGGGACCATTTGGGTTCCACTGCACCTTTTCGATCATCGACTTGCGATAGGCGCGCATGCCACTGTGAACGTCGGTCGTACGAATGCCGTGCAGTAATCGCGCGGTCCAGGCAAAGACGCGATTGGCGAGATAATTCGCGAACGGCATTGCCTTCGGCCGCGTCGCCAGCCGCGTGGCGTTGACGAGATCGTAGCCTTCGTCGATGAGTGCGACGAGCTGCGGAATCGTTTCGACGGGGTACGTATCGTCGCAGTCGAGCGTGATGACGATGTCGCCGGCGGCGTCGCGGACCGCGCGATCCATCGCCGGCCCGTAGCCTTTGGGCGGAAACTGCTTAAAGACGCGACAGCCCATTTCGATGGCAATTTCCGCCGTGCGGTCGCGGCTGGAGTCGACGAGAAAGATTTCTGCGTCAGGTGCGACGCGGCGAATGTCGTCGACGACTTTGGCGACGGCGCGCTCTTCATTGAGCGTGATCATGGAGATGGTGAGTTTCATGTGTGAATCAGTGATCAGAGATTGAGTGATCAGAGATCAGGAAAAGCAAAGTTTCGGGACCGGCGAAGATCAGGAAGCATCGGCCATCCTGATCTCTGATCACTTTATCTCTGATCTCCGCTCCTCTTCCCCTCGAAAATCATCTGAAATGCCAGCGCGTCGGGCCAGATGCTGGTGACGGCGCGCTCAATCGGGTAAACGCCCTTGAGGTACATCTTGTACGGCCGCGACTCCAATAACGACGAAGGATCGTGCGACTCCCCACCACCACCGCCGAGTAGTTTCTTCGCCAGTGGAACGAACGGCCGCACGAGGCCGGGATTGTATGTCCGTCGGACGATTTCGAGCCCGGCCTGCTCGATCATCTCCCGTGCCGTGCGGCGTGTAAAAAAACGCAAGTGGGTGTGATCGAGCACGCCCGTCTCCTGATAGCGGAAGCGGCCCGCGAGCAAACTCATGCGCACCGACCAGAGGCCGACGTTCGGCAGAGAGATGATCACGCTCCCAGACTCCCTCAAGAGATCGAGATACCCGCGCAACACGCCGATCGGCCAGGCGAGATGTTCGAGGACGTCGGCGAAGATGATGACATCGAAGCGGCGATCGCCGAGGGCACGTTTCACGTCGTCAAGCTGCTGGAGATCGGCATGAACGACCTCGCTCACTCGTACGCGCGCGACGGCGACGGCCTCCTCGCTCGACTCAATCCCGACAACGCGGTTGCTGCGATCGGCAATATGTTGCGACGTGGTGGCGAAGCCACAACCGACATCGAGCACATCGAGGTTCTGACGGCTGCCCCAAAGGCGCAGCAATCCCCAATTGACGTCCTCAAAGTACTGGTAAGTGGAAGATTCGTACATGGTCTTTGTAGCTCTTAGCTCTTAGCTCTTAGGGTGTTTTTACCCCGGCTTCATGAGGCTGCCACCCCAAGAGCTAAGAGCTAAACAGCTAAGAGCTTCGAAAGTACAATCGCCCTCTCAATGCACACATCGCTATTGATGTAATCGAATTGCGCAAACCGCCCCAGAAGGTGCAGCCCCGTCGCCGCTACTGCGTCGCGCATCGCCGTAACGTTGGCACGATAGTCGAGGTCATAAACCGGGTACCCATAAAGAAAACGTATCAATTTACGATAAACAATTGTCGATCGATCAACGAGGCCGGTCCTCTCCAGCTCATTGATTGTCCGCTCAATGAGCTCCTCGTCCGTCATTTCCCATGCGCCATCAACGCCCGCGTTCGTGGTGATCTCTGCCATAACCGACGATGACCCGGCCGGTACACAACGCTCGCTGAAGGCTTTCGGAAACGAGAGGCGGTGAAACAGGAGATCTGGATCGGGAACGTAAAGCGCTGTGTACGGATATCCGCGATCCTCATTGCAACCGATCAGTACATTGATGAGCGAGTTGTAGCGAAGAGGACCAACGAGCGCGCGCACGTCGTCAGGCGCGTCCGTCCAGACCTTCATCAATTCATGAATCGGCAACGTCGACACGAGCGAGTCGTACGTCCGCTCCTCCCCATCCACCGACGTCACGCGCCATCGTTTTCCGTCGCGCGCAACGGACGCAACGCGCCAGTTCGTGCGAATCTCTCCTCGAACCTTCGCGGCAAACGCGTGGACGAGCGACTCGTACCCACCCTCGACCGGATAATAGAAGTTCAACTGATGCAAATACCCTTCCGTCGAAATGCCGATCGATGACTTGAGCACGTCCTCCATCGGCGGCTTCGGGATCCGCTCGACGAATTCGAGGCCGAGTTTCGTCGCTGGGTAATTCCAGATCTTCTCGTTGTACGGGATGAAGTACTTCTCCGAAATGCCCGCGCCGAATGTCTTATACGACCACTCGGCGAGATTTGACGCCACATCGTCCGCGCGCGGATTGACGATGTAGCCGTAGATGCATTCGAAGTTGTCCTGCGGCGGCAGCGACGCCAGATCGTTCTCGAACGGATACTTCACCATCCGCCCCTTGAACCAGATCTTGTTCTCTCGGCGTCGCTGATGAACGTTGTCGCCGAGTGCCTCGACCATGAGGCCCAGCACTTCCTTGTTCTTGCTGAACATGATGTGCGGACCGGCAGCATCGAACGTGAAGCCGTCTTCGACGATCGTGCCGCACAGACCGCCGATCCGCGACCGGGCTTCGACCACCTCGACATCATCGCCGAGCTGCGATGCGAGCGCGACGCCGGAGATACCGCCGCCGAGGATGCCGATGGAATGGTGGGTCATGAAGTGCGGCGGATTGTAGCCGTTCACTCGTCCCGATAGGTCAGCACGGAGAGATCCGGCATATGCCAGTGCGGCGACGCCGATGCTTCGAGCGTGACGCCCGCCGGCGGCAGAACGAAGAGCCGCTCGCGCGCGACACGCGGAAGCATGACGCCGATCGGGACCGCCGCGTTGTTCCGCGCCGAGAGTTGATCGAGCCGGTGTAACGTCAGTGTGCGTGTGCCGGGCGGAATCGCTGCGCCATTGATCATGAACGCAATTTGCGCCGGTGCTGCATCGTCCGGACGAATGGCCACCGCGGCGGCGTTGTGCCACAGCGCGTTGTCGAAGTAGAGCGGCTGACGGAACCAGGGATGCGCGGCCAGCCGCGGCGATGCGTAAATCGTGTAGGTGCCATTCGCGGGGACGATCCACGCGGCGCGCCGTCCCGGCGGCAGATACGCGCTCATTCCCGGAAGCCATAGATCGGTCTCGACGGGCAGATAGTGCGTGACGACCGCAACGCCGAGCGGGCGGTGGCGCAGCATCCAGGCGCGCGTGTCGTGATCGGCGATCACTGCCGCCGGCGGATCGGAGAGCAGTTCCTGCGGCGTGTACGGCTCGAACAGGCGATGCTGCTCCAGCTCCGTGACGATCATCCGCAGAAACCAGTAGCGATACGCCGGCGTCCGTCGCAGAGCCCAGCCGACGCTGTCCCACACCTTGGTTCCGGGCTGCGTCTCGCGATCGGCTTCGCGCATGATGTGGTCCTGATAGCGCGTGTCGCTTTCCTTGCCGCGAAACATCGTGACGGCGGTGCTGATACACAGCAGCACGGCCAGAGCTCCCATCGCCAGGCGCCGCGGCACGTACCGCTCGATCATCATCGCCATGAACGGAATCAACGTCAGCACGACGATCTCGAAGTGATAGTTGTAGATGAACTTCATCGCTGCGACGAAGAGAAGATTCTCCGCGGCAAGAAATGCGAGGTAGAAGCGGTCGTCGGGCGATCGCCAGTCGCGCGCAAGGACGATCACCACGCCGGTCAATCCGGCGATGAGCACGATGATGCCGGCGGGATCGATGCCCGAGGGATCGAAGGTGACGTTGTCGACGAAACGGCGGATGCCGAACTGGACGCCGAGCCGGTAGAGAAACATCCCCGGCACCGGCGGCGCAAATCGGTCCGCGAGAAAATTCTCACGCCAGACGCGGCGGAATGCGATCGCTACGGAGTTGGTCGCCACGAAGTAAAGCGCACCGAGCGCGAACGTCAGCGCCGCGCCGCCAAACAGCCAATACGCCCGCGTGTTCCCGCTCCAGTCGCGATCTTCGGTGCAGATGATGCGGCTGAGAAGAACGGCGACGATGACGACGGGGCCGAGGCGAAGATTGGCGAAGCCGGCGAGGCAGAACGCGGCTCCGGCAAAGAACGCGTAGCGCGCACCGTCCGGCATGCGCTGCACGAGATAGATCGCCAGGACGACGAGAAAGCAGCCGAGGACGTCGACGCGGTATTCGACAGCGGGAAGCGCGAAGAGCGAGCTGCAGAGCGCCACGGTGGCCGCCATCCATCGAGCCCACCGCGCGATGCCTGCGCGCTCCATCCATCGCATCAGGAGAACAAAGGTGGCGATCCAGATCGGGATCTGCGCGAAACGCATGAAGATGATCGCCGGCGCGCCGGGCGAGTGCGTCAGCGCCGCAAACGGCGCGAAGACGAACCACTGCAGCGGTGTGTGGTGCTCCCAGAAGTCGCGATAAGGAACGAGACCGTGCCAAACCCAGTCTGTGGCGCGAAAGAACTCGATCTCGTCCCACAGCAGCGGGTGCAATCCGCAGAGCTGCAGGAGGCGGCCGATGATCGCAGGCACCGCAAGGATGAGGAGGACTCGCTCCAGCGGCGAGAAGCGTCTCGGCGCGCCGTCATCCGCATGAATGCCGGGAGCGTCCCTGCGCTCACTGCCGAGCGAGTCTGAGGTCGTCTGCATCAAGCGCGAAGTTGAGTCGAGGTTACCGAGCGGGGGCTCGGCAACCTCGCAATCGTCAGATCTTCTTCGCGGCGCGCTTCAGAGACTTCGCGCCTGCGTTGAGTGCATCTTTGGTCATCGACTTGGCTTGCTTCACACCTTTAGCGACCTGCTTCTCAACTGCTTTCCGGGCCTCTTTGACCTTCGGTGCCGCAGCCTTCTTGAGTGCCTTCAGCTTCGGAGCGGCTGCCTTGCTCACTGCCTTGTACGCATCTTCGCCAGCTTCGACGGCGGCATTCGCAGCCTTCTTGACTGCCTTCTGAACGTCTTTCTTCTTGATCATGGGAGCGCCTCCTTTATTGATGGGCAGCTACCTTAGCACGCTCAAGATGACTCCATGACACTGGAGACGGGACCTGGTTGTTGCGATTGTCGATCAGCCGAAGCAGCCCGCAGCCGTGCGCGGGAGTAGATATTGACGCACTCATGAAATATGCAGAAATGCCGATCCATCCTTGACTTCATGCCAAGCGCAACACATATTGCCTCATCTTCACAATGCATCGCGTCAACCGGCACGCCGTGCTCGTGTGCATTCTTTGCACCGCAATCGTGGTTCTGACCGCGACGCCACTTCTTGCTCAATTCGGTCCGGTTTTGAACCCTTCGTCGCTGACCTTTCCATCCGGATCGAGCGGTCAGTTCACCGCCAGCACGGCGAAAGGTCCTCCGTTACCAGAGCTGCCAATCGTCATTACGTTCACCGCGCCCGCGGCCGTGACGATCACGCCGCCAACGGCGTCTCTGACGGCGGCGAACTACCTCACCGGGGTGAGATTCACCGCTTCCTCCTCGACGCCGGGAACCTATTCGATTCTGGTCCGTTTTCAAGTCGTGACGGCGGTGCGCTTGGAGGAGACCGCCACGCTCACGGTCACCGTGAAGCCGGTCATCGTTCCCGCGATCAACGCGGTGGCTCCTCCGTCGATCGTCGCTCCCAGTCTCAACACGACATTCCGCGTCGGCGGAATCAACTTCGCTCCCGGCGGCGTGGTCTTCTCGCGAACGCCGGGCGTTGTCATCGAGCGCACTAAGGTCTTTTCCCCCACGCTCGCCGAGATCGTCGTCCGCATTCCCGCAGGCACTCCGCCCGGTCCGCTCCGTCTCGGCTTCCGCAATCCCGACGGCGGCACGAGCGAGCGTGACGGAGTCCTTCTCGTGTATCGGCGAGGATCGATCGGCGCGCCGCTCACCGTCAATAGCGCGACGATCGTTTTCCCCGTTACCGGAACCATCGTCGCCAGCAGCGATGCCGTCTATCCGCGCGCACTCCTCGGTGTAAGCGGAAGCGGAACCGTCACCGGCTCGTGGGCGATCGACGGCACGCCGTACGACCGTTTCACTGCGACGACGAAGGCCGGAGCACCACTCCAGGTTAAGGCGCACTCTCCAATCCCTCCGACGGCGTGGGGGCAGCATCGTCTGTCGCTGATCATCGAGTCGCCGAAGCTGGATCAGGCTCCTTCAGTACTCTTCGAATCATCGCTGACGAGCGCAACACGGCTGACGATCTACGAGCCGGTCGAGCGCAGCATTGTTGAAGGGCGTCCGCGGATCCGCTGGACGTTGATGCCCGGCGCAAGCGCATATGAGGTGGAGATCGTTCACCGCGCCGACGATGGCCGGGAGCTCGGACGCCGCCGCTTCCGCAGCACCGAGACTCTCTGGTCACCCACAGACCTCGGCAGCGGGACGATGCAAGTGCGGGTCCGCACGATTTATCAGGGCGATACGAAAGGCGAGCCTACCCAATGGCGCACGTTCGTGCTTCTTCCTCCCAAGGCCTTGCTGAAAATCGACGGCGCTGAATCACGCCGCGTTGCCTGGAGCGGCGGTTCGTTGGGAATGATCTACCGTCTCGAGTTTCTTCGCGGCGGCGCGAGCTGTTTCGGTGCATTGTCATTCGCGTCGCCTTACCGCTTGCCCGATTCGATCCCATGGCGGCAATGCGATGCGGTCCGCGTCGAGGCGTTCGCGCCATCGGGCAAGCTTCTGGGAAGGAGTCAAGACGCCGCGCTTCAAGAGAGTTTCGCGCCGCCGGTCTCGCTCGCGGCAAATGAAGAAACTCCCGAGCTCATCGAGCGGTTGCCCGTGGCGACGGTCTTGAGCGACGGATTCGCGACGGTTGCCGCACGATGGCGATCAGGTCCCCAAACGGACAGCGCGCTTCTCGTCGATGATATCGACGTCACTGCGGTCTCGTTGCGCCAGGCGCGAGCCATCGTCTACAACGCGTTGCTCCCGCTCGAAAGCGGAAGACATGTCGCAGCGCTCGCATCGCCCGGCGCGCTCGACGAATGGGCGTTCAGTGTGGACGAAGACCAGGCACCTTCCGCCTCCTCTTCTCCATCTCCACTGCCGCGGGCCTATGTGATCGATCTGAGCGGCAAAGCGGGCATCGTGCGCGCCCGGCCCGTCAACGATCAGGCGACGGATGGCCTGGAGTTGTCGATGCAAGGAAAGATCGGCGACGCGGTTGCCGGCGACGGAGTCCAGGCAACAGGAGATCTCGCTTACGCGGGAACGATCGATCCGAATCGTTTTGTCCAGGCGTCTCGAAACTGGGAGGGATTAGCGAGGAAAACGTACGGCCGCATGTGGGCATCATCGCGCGTCGGCTACACGCTTCCCGACTTCACCGACGGGGCAGAGTTTCTCACCTCGGGAACTGCGCGGACAGGCGTCGTGGCGCGCGCCGGCTCGGATTGGGGAACGCTCAGCTACTACCAGCCGATCGACCCGGCGGTTCACGGCGTTCTTTCTGCGAGTCCCGAAAGCCTCGGCATTCGCAGCGCGGCATTCTCGACGCCCGACGGAAAACCATACGTTCTGCGCGTCATCGCACTCCGCGTGAAAGAACCTTTGAATCTTCTTTTGAGCACACCCGAAACGACGACGCGGACCTTCGGGATCTTTGGCAGCTACAAGCTCGGAACGACCGGCGTGCTGTCTGCAGAAGCGGCGCATGGAAGCGTGAAGACACAAACGGGTCCATTGGTCTCGCGAAGCGGCGACGCGATTCGAGTGACCGCGAACGGAGTCTTTGCCGGAACCACCTACAGCGCCGATCTTCGAAGCGTCGATGCAAACTATGTCAATCCAGGAAATCGTTCGCTGACGCCGGGAATCGGCCAGCATTTTGTCTTTGGCCGTACGATCGGACTACACACCCTGAGCCTCAGCCTCGGGCGTCAGGAGCAGGGCCGCGAATCGAATTCACCACTGCAACACGCCACGGCGACTGCTATTGGCCTCAGCGCGACGAGCAACTTCAATCCCAGTCTCTCGCTCGTAACGACGCTGGGAATCGACGCCGATCACGCCGACGCGCAGCTTTCGACGTCGTCGCCGGCGACGAGCCGGCGAAACTCGCTGGCGTCCGCGGCGCTCACGGAAACGTTCTCGAAGCTCAATGTCGCCGAGACCCTTAGTTGGACGCGCCTTGACGATCACAAGAGTCCCCTGGCAAATCAGGATGTCACGTCGATCCTCGTCGCCGTAGGTGGCGCGCCGATCACGAACGTGTCGCTCGTCAGCTCGGCAGGATTCACGAGGACGAAAGCAACGCCGATCATCGGAACGACTGACGCGTGGACCGTCTCGCTCACGCCATCGATCGCCTTCCCGCAGCTCTCCCTGTCGGTCCTGCCGAGCGTCAACATCAATCGGAGCACGAACGACGTGACGGCCTCGCATACGCGCTCCGAATCCTACGGATCGATCGTGCAATGGCAGCCGGGCTGGCGTTCCTCGCTCTTTTCCGGTCAAGTCTCCGCCGTCACGACCCATACGGCCATCTCGATGATGCCCAGCACACGCACGAACGTCTACGCCGCCACGATCACGGTGCATCTCCGCAAGACCGAAGCAATGCCGATGTTTGCTCTGCCGGCGCCCTTGCCCGGCACACAACCACCTGCACCGCCATCCGATACCACCAGCGGCCCCACGACGGCCGATTCACCCGCAGCCAAGTCGTAGTTGCACGTTTTGAGAATTGCAGCCAACAAGACAGCAGCAAGAGACCGATGGGCTTTCACACACACGGCCCACGAAAAGAGGAGCTTGAGATGCATAACGATTCCACACGTCTGAATCTGCCGGCCCGTTTCGCCACCGCCTTCCTCTTGCTTTCGGCAATGGCATATGCCACGAGCAACTACAACAGCTCCAAATCGAATAGCGCGAACATCACGATCGCCCCGGACACACCGGGCGCTGTAGGAAAGAACGTCGTCGTTGACGGTCAGGGGCACTTCGAGTGCGCCGGCCTGGCACCAGGGAAGTACACGATCACACTGACGTACGTGGCTGCGGCTCCATCTCCCGCTCCTGGTCCAGCAGCGGCTCCCTCAGCGAATCCGAGCGGGGCTCCCGGCGCTGGGCCAGCAGCCAGCGGCATCGCTATCAAGGAGCAGGGCGTCCAGGAAAGACCGTCGACCCCAATCGACTCCATTGAGATCAAGGGTGTCACAAGTGCCACACGCAATGGCATTTCCCTTCGTGCGATGCCGTCGGCGGCGATGCCCGCGGCCGCAATGCCGTCGGCGGCGAGGCCGTCAGCACCGATGCCGCCGGCGCCGATGCCGGTGGCAAGAGTCATCCAGAATTCCGATCCGGCCGGCTTCACGCTGTCGAACTTCGAGGTGATTCCATCGCAGCCCGTGGTGCTTCATCTCATCGTCGGTGAAACGCGCAAAATCGAGGGCAACGTGAAATATCCGCCCGCAGCGCGGCGAATCAATACGTCGAAATCCAACCTCTAATCGCTGGTTCGGCTCTCTACGGATTATTCACAACCGGGTGCCGTCATTTCGAATCGGCGGAACCGCGGGGTGGTGGGCGGCGTGAGCGGTGGAGCACGATGAGAAATCCCCTGCCCACGAAGCGAATCGTAGCGAAAACGAAGGGGATTCCTCTCCGCGCTCCACCGCTCACGCAACCCGCCGCCCCCGCGGTTCCGCCGTGTCGGAATGACAGAGTGTTACGCGTTCGCCTCTGGCGAGTCATGCGGGTTAATCGCTCATCGCCTCGCGGCGAAGGCAATTCATCGGCCTGCGTTTGTGGGCAGGTTTTCGCCCGTGCATACGTCTGCTTCGCTCGGAGCAACGTATTCTTCCTTGAAACTACGGAACCGGATCCGTGGAAGCAAAGGAGAACCGATGAAACACTCTCTCTCGCACCGGCTGGCTGGTGCACTCGTTTTCGCTGCTGCTGTATTCGCCGTCCCGTTCGCCCAGGCCTCCAGTCACCGCGAGGCGCTGGCGATCCTCAATGAGCCGTGCGCGGACAACACCGACACGTACGCGTGGGTGTCGAACGCCACGCACGACAAGCTCTATCTCGTAATGGACTTCAATCCCCTGCACGAACCAGGTCAGGGCAACCAGGGGCTTCGTGCCTGCAATGGGTATCGTTATGAATTCCATATCGGCAAGGGAACGAGCCTCAAAGACGAAGCGGTCTATCGTGTCGAGTTCAAAAACACGATCGTTCCCGAAGCCGCACCGAGTCCGACGGATCCACTCGGCGGCGGCAACGAGTTGCTATGGCAGCTCACCGGCGGCACGGAGACGATGACGGTCACGCGTGTCATGGCTCCCGGCAACCCTAACCCTGTGGTTCTTGGCGAGAACCTGAGAGTCCTGCCGAATAATCACGGACCGCAGACCGACCGTCTCGTCTACGGACTCGGACCGTTCAAGGGATACGATTCCGGCGATCCCGCGAGCCGCGAACAGGGCTTGTACGATCAGACGTTTGTCGACACGTTCATTCAATCCCTTAGCGGTGGCGGACGCATCATCGCCGGTCAGTTCGACGATCCTTATCAGCTCGACGAGAAGGGAATCTTCGACCTCGTCAATTTGGGACGCACCGATCTCGGAGGAATAGAGGGAGCGCGGCGCACGACCGTCAAGGACGTCTTCACCGGCTTCAACATCTTCTCGATCGCCCTCGAAGTTCCGACCGCAGAGCTTTTCCCCAATGGCATTCCGCACAATGGAACGCTCAATGTCACTTCCACCGACAGCCTTCTCCGCGTCTGGGCCAGCATCAGCCGTCAGGCTACACAGACGGTCGATGCCACCAACATCATTACTGGCCAGCGCGGCTCCGGAAACTTCGTGCAAGTGGGCCGCAATGCACTTCCCCTGTTCAATGCCGGCTTTGTCGGCACGCAGCGTCAGACACTCTATCTGCATACCGATCCGATGAAGGATGTCACCCGTTTCGGTGCCGACATTCTGTATCCAGTTCTCGTGCGTGACGTCGAAGCCCTCGGTATCTACAAAGCCCTTGGCGTTCCTGCGTCGGCGGTGACGACCCTCAAAGGGCCGCGCCTGGACATCATCAACACCATCAACCTCGGGCGGCCGATACCGGTCGCCGATGGATCGACCGGAGACGTCATCACGATCGATGCGGCAATCGACTCGCAATTTCCTAATGGCCGGAAAATCGGGGGCGGCACCGCGCCGAATCGCAATCAGGTCAATGTGAACAGCGTGTTGGTCAGCCTCATTGTGGCCGGCGATCCCGCGGCGGGGCTGGCCAAGGGCGTGGAAGTCAACGACAAGGATTACCTGAACCGCTTCCCATTCCTTGCTCCCGCAAACCAGGGGCTGTTGCAGGGTCACGGCGGCACCAATACGCCAACCCAGCCAACGATTCCGAATCCGGCGTCGCCGCAGTAGCGCGCAGCCATCAAAAGGAGATCCATCATGAAGAGGCTTCTATCTCTCCTCGCTATCACAATGGCCGTCGTGACTCTGCCGGCCTTCGCACAGTCGCACGTTCCGGTTGCCCGCGGCTTCGCTTCCGACCTGCAGACCGTCCCCGTGATGGCCAACGTTCCCGGTATCGGCTCGACATTCCTGTCCTATTTGGCGATATTGAATCCTACGGCGTCGGCGTACTCCGTTCAGGTTTCGCTATACGACGGTAATGGTGTCAAGCACGACGCGCTGATCTCGCTGGCCGCCGGCGAGCAGAAGACGTACACAAACTTCCTCGATGCCGTCTTTTCGGGCTTTGTCGGCGGCGGCGCCGTTACGTTCAAGAGCCCGGAGTCGGCTGGTGGGACGCACAACAACCGGTTCATTATCGATTCCGAAGTGCGCACGAGCGGCACACGGTTTGGGACCTCGGTTCCGGCGCTGGAATTCGCCGGAACGAGCTCGCGCTCGTTCAGCCCGGGCGTGACCGTCGACTCCACTGCGCGGACGAATGTCGGTTGCTTCAATCAAGGCGACGGCGCAAACACGATCAAAGCGACCGTCCTCGATGCGACCGGCAAGCTGACGCTCGGTTCTGTGACGCTCAATCTTGCCGCCAACGCCTGGGGACAGACCGCGATCACGACAACCGTCAGCGGAGGAATGATTCAATTCGATCCGTCGGACTCCGCCGTCTGTTATGCCGTCGTCGTCGACAATAGCTCGAACGACGGACGGTTCGTGCTT
Source organism: Thermoanaerobaculia bacterium (assembly GCA_034665065.1). Lineage (GTDB taxonomy): Bacteria > Acidobacteriota > Thermoanaerobaculia > Gp7-AA8 > Gp7-AA8 > JADGNZ01. The sequence continues at coordinate 21,766 of JAXDGL010000028.1, forward strand.
GCGACGGAGTACAAGCCGTAATTCTCGTTTCTGCTTTCGAACGTTCCCGTCATCCGGCCTTCGGCCACCTTCTCCCCATCTGAAAAGCGATGGGGAGAAGGCGCTCGGATTCGGGGCTTTCGCTGTTTGCAATCGACTTCAGTGAGCTTGCTATGCGTACTGCGTTTCTAATTGTCTTTCTTACCGCCAGCACGGCCTTGGCGCACGACTTCTGGATCGAGCCCTCGACGTTCCGGCCGCATGTCGGGACGAACGTGTTAGTGAGCCTTCGCGTCGGGCAGGAATTCGTCGGGGATCCTGTGGCGCGCGATTCGTCGATGATCGAGCGGTTCGTCGTCCGCGACGCCGCCGGGGAGCGCGCCATTCCCGGCCTGGAGCGGCGCGATCCCGCTGGCTATCTCGCGATCGAGCGTTCTGGTGTGGCCATCATCGGATACCGCAGCCGGCCGAAGTTTCTCGAAATGCCGCCGGAGAAATTCGAGCAATACCTGAAAGATGAAGGACTCGAATCGATTATCGCCACACGCGCCAAACGCGGCGACTCATTGAAACCGTCGAAAGAGATTTTCTCGCGTTGTGCCAAGGCGCTCATTCTCGCGGATGGCAGCGGAACGGGCGTGCGATTCGACACACCTCTCGCATTTCGTTACGAGATCGTGGCGAAGACAAATCCTTATTCAATAAAGAACGACGACCTGCAAGTCGTCGTTCTCTTTGAAGGAAAGCCTCTATCAAACGCATTGGTCGTGGCAATGCATCAGGAGGATTCATCGCTGCGCATCCACCTTCGCTCCGATGCCAAAGGCCGCGTCACATTTCACTTGCCCAAGCGCGGCGTCTGGCTGATCAAATCGGTGCAGATGGTTCCCGCGCCCGCGGGCTCGAATGCCGATTGGGAGAGCTTGTGGGCGTCGCTCACGTTTGAACGGTGAGGTGCCTTATCCGCAGATAACGCAGATGAGCGCAGATGTTGAGTCCCATTCTTCATCTGCGTATATCTGCGTCATCTGCGGATCCACCCTCCTACTTCTTCACACCATGAATCTGATCCAGACGGACGCGGAACTCGCTCGCCCATGAGGCGAATGCGCTCTCGACATCGCCCCAGCGGTGGTAGGGACGCAGACCATTGAAGTAGGCGCGGCCGGCTTTGCGGTCGGCGAACGCGGCCACGCGCGCGTTGGTCATACAGTCGCGCATATCGACTTCGATCGCCGCCTGACCGATGTCGACCGTCGGCAGGAACATCCCGCCGGGGAGCACGAGTCCCACCGCCTTCGCCGCTGCATTCTTTGCGGGATCGACCGGCACGAGCTCCGTGAGCGCCGCGCGGACGCGCAGCACACCCGCGCCCGGGACCTCGACGATCGCATAGCCGCCGCGCGTCAGCTCCGCGGTGAACGCGTCGCGCAAATGCGTGCTCAGTTGCTTCAGCTCTTCTTCGCTCGCCTGCTTGCCTGGTTCCGCCTTGCCCAGCATGACCACGACCGGATCGAAAAGAAACGCGTGATAGTCGCCGAGGATACCGGGGCGGCTCGACCAGGCACGCATCGATGGGCTTCCGGGCATCGACTGCAACTCGATGCCACTGCCGAGGAAGACGACGTTGGGCTGCTTCGATGTTGCGCATCCGGCGAGGAACAGAAACGTGAGGGCGAGCGAGAGCTTCTTCATCGCATACTCCTTCGATTATCCGGGAAGGCCGAGTTGGGGAGAGTGTATCGCGAGGGGCTTACGTTGGCGGGCGGGACGCCCGCGATCCCAGGCGGGATTCAATCCACCAATCGACGTTTGTTTCGAGCACGCTTAAGGGAACGGCTCCGCTGCCTAATACGACGTCGTGAAACTCGCGGAGATCGAATCGGGTGCCCAACTTCCCCTCGGCGCGCTTGCGCAGCTCTTTGATCTTCAACTCGCCGAGTTTGTATGCCAGCGCCTGGCCCGGCCAGGAAATGTAGCGATCGACTTCTGTCTCCACTTCGTGCAATGGCAGCGCGGTGTGACTGGCCAGATAATCGATGGCCTGCTTGCGCGTCCATCCCATCGAGTGAATGCCGGTGTCGACGACGAGGCGGCACGCGCGCCACATCTCGTAAGTCAGCCGGCCGAAGTTCGAGTATGGATCGGAGTAGATCCCCGCCTCCAGTCCGAGCCATTCGCAGTAGAGGCCCCAGCCTTCGCCGAATGCGGAGATATAGGAGAAGCGGCGGAAGTTCGGGAGTCCTGTCAGCTCGCGGCTCAATGCGATCTGCAGATGATGGCCAGGCACCGCTTCGTGGAGCGTGAGCGCCTCGAGGTTGTAGAGCGGACGGCTCTCCAGCATGTACGTGTTCACCCAGTAGATGCCGGGCTGCGTGCTTCCCTGCGGTGCGCCGACGTAGCGGCCGCTCGTATATTTCGGCGCGATGTCGGCCGGCACCGGCTCGACCGTGTATGGAAGCCGCGGCAGCGTCTTGAAGAGTGACGGCAATTTGCCATCGATCCTCTTCGCGATCCGCGACGCGCGCATCAGCAGCTCCTCGGGTGTCTTCGCGTAGAAGCGCGGATCGGTGCGCAGAAAAACGAGGAAGGCGGGAAAATCGCCTTTGAAGCCGGCCTCCTTCATCACCGCATTCATCTCGGCGGAGATGCGATCGACCTCGCTCAGACCGATCTTGTGGATCTGTTCCGGCGTCAGATCGAGCGTCGTGAACTCGCGGATTTTCAGCGCGTAGTAGGCGCGGCCGTCAGGCAGGTCATACGCGCCCAATGTCGTCCGCGCTTTGGGGAGATACTCGTTGCGGAAGAAGTCGAGGAACTCGCGGTACCCGACGACCGCTCCTTGCATGATTGCTTTGCGTCCTTCCTGACGCAGGCGATCGCGGTCGCTCTCGGGAACGGCCGATGGAAACTTCGCGAACGGCTTCCAGAAGACGCTCTTCTCCGCGTCATCGACGACGTGCGTGGAGATGGTCGAGTCGTAGCCGTCGAGCGTCGCGCGCGGAATCGTCATTCCGCGACTGATGCCGATGCGCATCAAGGCGATTTCTTCGCGCACGTAGCGTGGCCACGCGTTCAACCGGCTGATGTAGTTCTCGTAGTCCTTCGTCGTCGCCAGCGGCACGTCTTGCGGCAGACGGGAGAAGCCGCTGTGAAATCCGGAGTCGGCGTTGAACGGCATCTGGTAGTCGCCGAGCTCGAAGCTGGCGATGCGGTCTTCGATCTGTTGCCGGAAGATGTCGTAGTTGACCATCTCGTCAACTGGCAGCTTCGATCGATCGATGGCCAGCAGTTCCGCCAGCGTCGCTTTTCCCTGCGTGTGCCGCCGCTCGAGATCGGCCATCGTCATCGATGACAACTTGTCGTCGTACTCGTGCCGTCCGACTGATGTGGCGTGCATCGGATTCTCTTTGAGACCGGTCTCCCAGGTCTTGTCGAAGAGCGCGTGAAGGCGGGCGACTTCATCCGATGCAGAGACGGAAAATGCGAAGAGAGAAACCAGGACGAGGAGCGGCAGTCGTAGCTTCATCGGGAGAGCTTATCGCGATGCGCGCCGGCCGCGACAGTTTGCAAAAACGGCCGTCGTTGATTGCATCCGGCCTGATACGACCGAACGGAACCTGCTTTCGTAGTAGATGCAGACGATGCCCTCTTCTTCGAAACGACTCGGACTCGCGCTGTTCGTCATCCTCGGAGTTGCCTCCGCGGCGAAGGCGCACGAAATCGGCACGTCGCAGGTTCATGCGCTCTTTCGAAAGGATCACACCTACTCGATCGATGTAATCACCGCGCCGCAGGCACTGGCAAACAAGATCGAGGCGCTGCGTCACCTGCCCCGCTCATCGGCGCTGACGCCGCAACAGTTGCACGATCGCTTGCAGAGCTTTGCGCCGCAGTTGGCGAGCGCCGCAAGCATTCGCTTCGGAGCAATCGATGCAACACCGCGCGTTGACGTGTTGCCGATCGTCGCGCCCGCCGATCCGCAGCAGGCCTCGTATGCCGTCGTGCGGCTCAGCGGAGAGATTCCTCCGCGCGCGGGCGCCTTCACCTGGCAATACGCGCTCACCTACGCCGCGTACGCACTGACGCTCGAGAGTGAAGGACATGGCGGGCCGTCGCGCCAGTGGCTGGAAGGCGAACAACGAAGCGCGCCGTTTTCTCTTGCCGGCGACATTCTTCCGCCGACGCGATCCAAAGTCGTGCGGCAGTATTTGAAGCTCGGCTTCACACACATCGTGCCATACGGACTCGATCACATCCTCTTCGTCCTCGGCATCTTTCTCCTCACTACGAAGTTCCGGGCCATCCTCGGCCAGGTGACCGCGTTCACGATCGCGCACTCGATCACATTGGGACTGACGATCTACGGCCTGGTCTCGCTATCGCCACGAATCGTCGAGCCGTTGATCGCGCTGTCGATCGTGTATGTAGCGATCGAGAATCTCTTCACGAGCGAGCTCAAACCGTGGCGCGTTGCGATCGTGTTTGCGTTCGGACTCCTGCACGGCATGGGCTTCGCGGGCGTGCTGAAAGAGATGGGATTGCCGCGCTCCCAGTTTCTTACAGCGCTCATCACGTTCAACGCCGGCGTCGAGCTTGGCCAGTTGACCGTCATCGGCGGAGCGTTCCTCTTCATCGCGTACTGGATTCGTCACCGATCGTGGTACCGCGCGCGCTTCGTGGTGCCGGCATCGCTGGTAGTCGCATCGATCGGGCTGTTCTGGTCCGTGCAGCGCGTGATGTTCTGAAATACAGACCCTCCGCGTCCTCCGCGTCTCCGCGTGAAACGGTTTTGATCCACTTGAGAGTCAGCGTTTCAAATAGACGCGCCCACCGTTCGACGCGCCTACGCGTTCGCAGCACGCTGCGAGTTGCGCCATCACGGGCGCGTCGTCAGGAACATGCCAGAGGAAAATGTAGGGCACGCGGCCGAGGTAGGTGTTCAGATCGATTTCGTTCACCTTCGGGCCGGCGGTGTTGGGGTCGGGCGGCTGAATGCCCGGTCGGAATCGGATGGGAAAGTATCCAGCGGCCGCCTCGTAGTTGGCGATGTCGACCGAGCCTTTCTCGATCGCCGCGTAGTCGATGGCGTGCATTTGTACGGCCACGAACGAACCGCGCGGACGGACATCGCGGATCAAAGGAACGAACGCGGTGTTGGTCCCGATCGCATCCGCACTGCGCACGAGCTCCGTCACGCGGCGCGACAGTCCGCGGTAACGCCGCACGAGGTAGCCGGTGTAAACGACGGAGACGATGGAGAACAGCATGACGAATGCAATCGCCGCTCGCCGCGGTGGCCGCGGCGCCAGCCAGACGATCGGCGACAGGACGACGAAGAGCGCCATCCGCTCCATGATCATCGTCCCACCCGACGACGTTGCTGGTGTGCGGGCGTAGATGATGACGAGAACCACCGTGACGAGAATGAAGGCATCGCCATCGCTCCATCGCCATCGCCTTCGGATCAGCGTAATGATGATCAACGCGGCCAGCACGATGAATAATGCGAAGCCGAGCTTCGCCTGAAACTCATCGAACGTGAGCAGTACCCACATCCTCATGATGTAGCTGAAGAGACGGGCCGTGCCGACGTGCGCTCGCGCGAGCGAGAAACCCTGCACGCGGAAGAACCACGCCAGCAGTGGCAGCACCGGAACCAGCGAAACGAGGTGACGGGCGTGGATTGCGAGCGGCCGGCCGGGCAACGTCGCCACCCAGAGAATGCCGATCGATCCGACAGCGAGCAGCGTCGACATGGGATGCGAGAAGTAGCAAAGGAGCAGAAGAGCCGCCACGATCGCGATCGTGCGTCCGTCCGGAGTGTCGCGGCGCTTCCACCAGACGGCGAGCACAAGAAAGTACAGCGCCGAACTGATGCAGAAGTTGTAGAAGCCCTGCTGCAGGAGAAGGTTGTACGCGAACGGGAGCGCGAGAAACGCGAATACTCGGCGCTCCTCATCGACCGCGCCTGCGTATCTCCAGATCGCGTACAAAAAGAGAAGCACAATGCCGCTAACGAGGAGCTTTTCGGCGATCAGCGGCGGCACGACGAACATCAGCAGCGCCATGACCGCGTGTCCGACCCAGTTCGGAAGCGGCCGCCAGTCGATGGCATACCAATCCGCAATTGGACCGTGACTTCCGCGCACGAGTTGATTCAGGACCCACGAGTTGTAAAGGTGCGAGGGACCATCCGAGGTCGGCAGGAAGGACGCGCTCCAAATGGGGACCAGAGCCAGAAGAGCAAGGACGCCGTAAAGACGGCGCAACATCCGGCCACTCATCGCGGCGCCTGCGCGCGCACCGCCTTCTCGATCACGCGCTTCAATGTCGCGCGATGACAGTTCTGCTCCTCCTCGCAAAAACAACCGACAGAGATCTGTGTCTGCTGCGACAGCGCGGCCAGGAGGAGGATGCTCTGCCGCGCTGCCGGATCGGTCTCCAGTTCGCGCGCGTAGCGCTCGTGAAATGTCTTCTTCGCCGGCGCATCATTGATGATGTCGTGTTTTCTGACCCAGGCCAGCAGCGATCGCGACGGAGCAACGACCGGGAACCAGACATCGAAGAAATCGAGGCGTGCGTAGTCTTCCTTCGGAACTCCTCGGGGCGGGAAACGAACCGTCCCGATGCGAAGACCTTCGCCGCGCCTTCGCGGTGTTCCCACTTGAAACGTTCGCAACGACATCGCGAAAAACTAACACACCAACGTCGAAGTGGCGCGAAAGAGAACGACCGACCATGTCACCCAAGCCTGTCGTCCTGAGCGGGCTAACGGCGCGAGCGCCACTGTCGATGATGGGACACAAATCTCAATCGACCGTCCTTCTCCCCACGCGCTTCTCAGCGTGGGGAGAAGGTGCCGAAGGCGGATGAGGGGCCGATGCAGAATACGCAGCTCTTGTTTCACGGGTGTCATTAGAAGACTGCCGAAGCCGCCCGCTGCAGATCGATGCGCTCGCTCAAGGCATGCCCGATGCCGGAGGACGGCGAAGGACCCCCTGCACGCATGCCGGGTGTGGTGGATGCACGCGGCACCTCGGCAAGGGTTCCTTCGACCGTCCTTCGCCGCCGGTGCCTGCCGAGGCACGATCTACGAATCTTTCCGTCGGCTCCGTCGGCTCCGGATGACAGCGCAATGACAGTTCGCGTCGCGCACCTTCTGTTGAAAATCAACCCTCAATGCGCCACAGCAAACTCGGCGCGGCAACCCTCGCTGACCCAGATTCCCGCGCGGCCATAACCCCACGTTCGATTGAGGACACAATCGGACTCGCTGATCTGGCGTAACAGTCCGACGCCGTGCGACGCGTCGACTTCGCAGATCTTGCGCTGGCCATCCGCCGACTCGCACACGAGCTTCATCGCCGTCGGCGGAAGTTTGACCGCAGGCGGCAGCCGGTATCCTCCCAACGCAAATTGCGCGCGGCATCCCTCGGCCACCCACACGCCCTTGTCGTCAAAACCCCAGCTCTTGCCCAGCTCACAGTCCTTCTCCCCCGTTTGCCGCACCAGAGCGACGCCATAGTGCGTCTCGGCGGGACAACTCACACGTACGTTGTTGTGTGACTCGCACGTGACCGACTGCACGGTCGGCTTGGCAATACCGCGGATCGCAAACTCAGCGCGGCAGTTTCCGGCGACCCAGATATTCTTTTCGTCGTATCCCCACTGTTTCCCGAAGCCACAGGTCGTGTTGTCGAGTGCGCGAATGATGCGCACGCCCGCGGCGGTATCGGCCGCACATTGCGTGCGCGAATGGCGGGCGGTCGACGCGCAGGTCACCATGGCGTCGAGCGCTTCCACCGCTTTCGCCGGATTGACACGGCCGACCATGAATTCGGCGCGGCAGCCTTTGTCCACCCATATCTGATCGCGGTCCATCTCATATCCCCAGCTTTCACCCTCGACGCAAGCCTTCTCGCCGAGCTGCCGGACGACCGACAACATGGTCTTCGGATTATCGAGGTAGTTCAATTCAGCGGGACACCACTCGAGGGTTCCTCGCTGTGACTCGCAGACGATGCGCCGGTTGCCAGTAAGGCTGCCGCCGCGCATCGTGAACCGTCCGCGGCATCCGCGGTCGACCCAGACCACGCCTTCCATGCGTGTTCCGTAGGTCGTCCCCTCGATGCAGCGGTTGTCGCTCAGCTCGATCGACAACACGGCCTTGCCCGCCGAACCGCCGCGGCACTCGCGGTAGGTACCGTCGATCGATTCGCAGATCACGCTCTGTGCCATTGCGGGCAAAGTACAGGCAAGAAGTAGTGCACTGGTCACGGCGAATCTGCGCATCGCTGCCTCCGATTGGAATCATCATCCGCGGTTATGGCATCGCGGTCCAGTCCAAACTCGTTACGATCATCTGACAGCTCATTCGAGACGGTGTCGTAGACTCTGCGCGGGAGATCCATCCATGTCCGAGCACTACTACGACGCAAACCATCTGGGCGCATTCGGCGACATCGGCGAAGGCGCTCCCGACCTCGCAAAGAAATTCTTCGACTACTACAACGCTGTCTTCACCGCCGGCGCACTCACCGAACGCGAGAAAGCGCTCATCGCCCTCGCCGTCGCGCACGCGGTGCAGTGTCCGTACTGCATCGACGCCTACACGACGACGAGCCTGGAAAAGGGAGCGGACCTCGAACAGATGACCGAAGCGGTTCACGTCGCTTGTGCAATCCGAGGAGGCGCGTCGCTTGTTCATGGGATGCAGATGAAGGAACACGTGAAGAAGTCGGGGATGTGATTTTGAAGGGTGAAGAGTGAAGGGTGAAGAGTGAAAGAATCCGCGGCATTGGAGCCGATTGATGAAGTCGCGGCGTCTGTGATCGAAGGGCCGCGTTCCGTGCAATCGTTACGGGCCCGTGGGTCGATGCTTGCGTCGCCTGCGGAGCAACTGCGCCAGCTTGCGGCGATCACCGTCGAAGGACAGCCGCTCGATTTCGAGCAGTCGATCGCGCGCGCCGGTTTCGCCGGCCTCTACCCCGCTCCCCTCGAGATCTTCCAGATCAACCTCGGCAAACTATGCAACATGACCTGCCGGCACTGCCACGTCGATGCTGGTCCCGATCGCACCGACGCGATGATGAGCATCGAGACGATCGAAGCGTGTCTGCGCGCGCTGGATCAGACGACGGCGCACACGGTCGATCTCACCGGCGGCGCGCCGGAACTGCATCCGCGCTTTCGCTACGTCGTCGACGAGGCCGTCAAACGCGGCAAGCACGTGATCGACCGCTGCAATTTGTCCGTGTTGTTGCTGCCTCGAAACCGCGGATTAGCAGAGTGGCTGGGAGAACGCGGCGTCGAGATCGTGGCCTCGCTGCCGCACTATCGAAAGCGCAATACCGACGCGCAACGCGGCGACGGCGCGTTCGACAAGTCGATCGAAGCACTGACCCTCCTGAACGAAGCAGGCTACGGAAAAGGCGATCCGCAGCGACGGCTCACGCTCATGAGCAATCCCGCGGGCGCATTCCTCTCCGCCAGTCAGTCGGGCATCGAGAGCGAATGGAAAGAAGGGCTGCAGCGCAATTTCGCGATCACCTTCGACCGGCTCTTCACGCTCAACAACATGCCCATCTCCCGCTTTCTGGAGTGGCTCGTCGACACCGACAATCTCGATCCCTACATGGAGCGGCTGGCAAAGTCATTCAATCCTGCCGCAATCAACGGATTGATGTGCCGCAACACGATCTCGATCTCGTGGGACGGACGTCTCTACGATTGCGACTTCAATCAGATGCTCGACCTCGATGCCTTGCCGGATGATGCGGCGATGCACGTCGCGCAATTCGACTTCGAAGCGTGGCAGCGCCGCCGCATCGTCACACGCCGTCACTGCTTCGGTTGCACGGCGGGATCAGGCAGTTCCTGCGGCGGCGCGACGGCCTGACTGGGCGCCAGACATTCGGAAGATCAGCATTTCCCATCTTCGGCCCTCACAATGAGAAGAAGGCCGCAACGATCACTCAGCCGGCTCTGATGAGACTTCGGATGACAAGGCCCGTCGTCGCCCTCCTTCCTGCTCCCGGCAACGTGAGGGTAGGGAAACGTGGCCCGGTGTCCCTCCTAGTCATACGGGAGGTCCAACTCAATGGCCTTGATCGATGAAGTGAAAGCGGTCTGCGATGACCTCGCGCCGCACGGTTGGAGAGAGTTGCTGCAAACGCACGGCCTGGACATCACGGTCCCGGCGAACAAGCTGGCCGCGGAATTGGACAAGCCACTCAAGGTCGACCGATTCAGGCCCGGCTTCGAGGATTTCGTCGACGCCAGTGCAAGTGGCGGAACCACCCGCGGCGTGGAACCGGGAAGGCCGACGTTCAGCCTTCTCTACCATGCGCTTGCGTCCCCAAACGTTCTTCACGACCCTGACGGGATCAAACTTCGGAAGTTTCCTACGCTGAGGCAAATCGAGATTGTGGAGAACTATGTTTTCGCCGCAGCAAAGGAATCGCTCGCCGCGCTTCGTGCTCTTGCCAAACAGAACAAAGTCACCCTCGCCGTGGCGGTCTTCTCCTACGAATACCGCGGCGCGGCGGACACCTGCCACCGGCGTTATGCGGATCTGGTCTTCGCGCGGACCGGCGTGTCGCGCGTCGGCACCGCGCCGCCTCAGTACGACGGCGAGACTCGTGGTTTCCTTCCGTTCGATGCAGCCGACGCATTTGCGATCCGGGTACTGCCCGCGCGCTACGCGGCCTTCATCGCCGTGAAGCAGAAGGGTGACCAGGCAAACTTCTGCCCGATGCGCTTCCTCGACGGAACCGACGGAGATGGCAGCCGCGACTTCTGGCTTCCGATGCACAAACTCTTTCCCGGCGACGAGTGTCTGACCGACGTGAAGCCGCTCAGCGTCACGCTCAACGCCAGCCACATCAACGAGAAGATCGGCAGGATCCATCGCTTCCTCGGAAACAGCAGCGGACTGCCGGACGCGGCGCTCACGAAGCCACCGTTCGTCTTCTCGGACGGCATTGCCGAGTTCTCGCCGGCCGCCTCGGATTGCAGCGGTTTCCTCGTCCCCGTGATTCATCCGCGCCTCGTCGAACCGGCCTCGCTCAAGGGCAAGCCGGTGTCATTCCGCGTCCCGGCGAAAGCCAGCGCCTTCTCCAGCACCGTCGCCATCGAGTCGAACGACGGCCATCAGCCGGCACCCGAATATGTGAATGCGCGTCACGTGATTCAGAAAGCGCTGCCGGATCTCAATCTGAACGATGAGCCGCTGACGACCGACGAGCTCATCGACCGCGTGACCACGAAGCGCGATCGCGTGCGCCATTTTATCGACTTCACCGGCGATGGCGCCATTACGGTCAAGGTCTCGCAGCCGGTCAGGACTCTGGCCGGAAACAACATCCTCGCAGCCTACTCTTTGGTCGCGCCGCCCGATTTTTTCCCGAGCACCGACCAGCGCGAGCTGACCGAATGGGGGAAAAGCGCAGCCGTGCCGACGGCCCTGCGCGAGCGGATCTGGTTTACCACGCCCGACGTTCTGTCGGATCAGCGCATCGCCCCAAACCTGCAATTACCCGGCGCCCCTTTCGCAAAAACGGACCTGACGGCCACGGCCATCGTCTCGATGTTCGGAGCTACGTCGCCGTTCCGCTCCGAGCCTCGCGACGTCGATCCACTTCGTCACTCGCATCTGCCCGACGACTCGGCGGGCGTCTTCGCACCGGGATGGGATGTCGGCCTTGACCAGTTCAAGGGTACGGAGCATCTTGCGGCCTACAGTCTGGGAAGTCCGTTTCCTGAAGATGCGAAGCTCTGCGCCGCGCTGGCTACCTTCTGGCCGGCCGCCGCTCCCGACGGAACCCGGTCCATGGATCCTCCGGCGTCGAACCCTGGTGCATTCACCGTCAGTCCGCTCACCGACGAAGAGATCGGCCGGATCGGCAATCGGCCCTGGGATGGCGTCATGGGTCCCGTGGTGGTGAGTGAAGGGTCGCAGGAGTTTGTCGAGTACAACAGTTTCGCGCACGTCGATTACGTCGACAACGCTCTGGCAGGCAAGTTCAGCATGTCGGTCCTGGGCCGCATCGACTCGACGGAATACAAGTGCCGGGTCCTGTCGTCGGCCTTCGTCCACGCGATCCTCGAGCGCGAGCTGGGTGGCGCTCCTCCGACCTGGGTCGTGCTTTCGTTCCGCCGTCTCAACCCCGGCGATCCCGACCAGCGCGATGCCGAGGATGCCGCCGGGGCGATGCTGCTGGGACAGACGTATCGCTTCGAGATGTTCCGGAAGAATCAGCCCTTCGATGCGCCTCATGCTCCGCGCAAACGCCGCATGGAGTTGCGCGACCGCACAATCGTTTTCGTCGATCCGTTCCATCTGCAACTCCTGCTCAAACCAGCGTCCGGCAAGTGGCGCGCGTTGACGTTGTGATCATCAATGCCGTGATGATCGATGTTTGCTGTGATCGCTGACGCTGGATCGTTGACGTGTCATGACTGACGAGGCAATCGATGTCGCGATCGTCGGCGGCGGACCTGCCGGCTCCGCCGCCGCCATTCGCTGCGCGCAGCGCGGACTGTCGGTAGTGATCGTCGATCCCGCACCGGGACGCGGCGACCGGCCCGGAGAGACGCTCCATCCCGGCGCCGGCATCATCTTCGAGACGCTCGGCGTCGCAGGACAGCTCGACTCCGCGGGCATCGTGCGTCATGCAGGCCAGTGGATCGAGCGCGCGAACAACGCCACGTTCGAATCATTCGGACGCGATGCCGCGGGTGCCTGGCGCGGATACCAGATCCCTGCCGCAGTGCTCGACCCGATCCTCCTCGAACGCGCCGTCGCATGCGGCGCGAAGCTCAGACGTGAACTGGCAGAGAAGCCGATCGTCCGCGATGGCCGCGTCGAAGGCATAGCGACGCTGTCCGGCGCATTGCGCGCTCGCATCGTGATCGATGCCTCCGGCCGCCGCCAATGGCTGGCCATCACCCTCGGCCTGACGCGCGAGCTCCGCTCCCCTCCTCTGCTCGCCTTCTACGGCTACCTGCGAAACCGCAACGTTCCCGACGCGCCTCGTTTTCGTGCCCTCGAGAATGGATGGGAGTGGACCGCGCCGATCAGCGAAGGGCGAACCGCATGGGTGCGCCTCGCGCTCGCAGATGACGCCTCACGCATCCGCGACGAAGCACCCACTCTCGACGCAGAGCCGCGCGCCGCCGACGTCACGTGGCGCATCGCCCGCCCCACCGCCGGCCCAGGCTACTTCCTCGCAGGAGACGCCGCCTTCGTCCTCGATCCCGCATCCGGCCACGGCGTCCTCAAAGCCCTCCTCTCCGGAACGAACGCCGGCGTCTGCGCGGTTGATCTACTCCACGGCACCGCAAGCGAGGACGCCGTCTGCCAGGCGTACGATCGGTGGATCGCGGAGATGTTCGAGCACGATGTGCAGGGATTGATGAAGGTGTATGAGGGAATGGGCGTGCGCATTACAAAGGCGAGTGCCGCGAAAACAAGTGATTGACAGCAATCACAACGTTGAGGAGGCGTCCGGCCCGGACGAGGATCACCACGCCGTCGCCCAATCATTGCGGCCGCACTTGAACTCCAATCCGAATCATCGCGTTCGAGTGACGTCCATCACCACTCCGCATGACGCCGGTCATTCCTCGATGGTTGGCCGCTGGCTATCGTCAACGACATGACAAAATCCTCGCGGAGAAGCCGGTGTCGTTGGCCTCGCAACCGTCAACAACGAAACCGCTCGTGGCCATGATCGACGGGAACCAAGCGGCGGCGCGCGTGGCGTATGCCATGAGCGAGGGATCGCGATCTATCCGGTCACGCCGGCGTCGAACGCGCGGTATCGTCTATGTCGACGATCATGTCGCCGTTCTTCCGTCCGTCGAATCGAATGTGAGGCCTGCATGAATACGAGAACGATTGCGATGATCAGCGTGACGGTCCTGGCGTTGATCTTTGCTGGGTGGGCGGCGACACGCGACCGCTCCGTACCAGCTCCGGAAACACCGGCGCTGGTGCGCTCCACCACGCCTGCTCGCGCTGCCACCACCGCGCTCGACGCCATTCCACGAATCGATGCGAGCACGTTGAGGGAGCGCATGACGCGGGGAGAAGTCGTCGTCATCGACGTGCGCGACATCGATTCCTTCACCGCTCTGCATATCGCCGGCGCCATGCACATCCCGCTCTCCCGCATCGAAGGTGAGGTTCCCTACCTGCGCGGCCCCAAGCCGATCGTCACGTACTGTACGTGACCGGCCGAAGAGTCGAGCGCCGGTGCGGCGCTCATCCTGAAGCAAAACGGAATCGAGGCGGCGGCGCTGCTGGGCGGATTCGACTCCTGGAAGGCCGCCGGCTTTCCGACGAGAGGGGGACGAGAGCCCTAACCAAGTACTGCACCAACTAGAAGAAGATCAGCGCATCGTCGAGAGTTTTCGGAGCCTTCGAAGCCAGAATCATCCGTGCCTGCAGGCACCTCTGTCATTCCGAAACGGCGGAACCGCGGGGGTGGTGGGGGGGCGCGAGCGGTGGAGCGCGGAGAGGAATCCCGTGCTTGAAACGACTCGCTCCCTTCGTGGGCGGGGGATTTCTCATCGTGCTCCACCACTCCACCCAACCCACCACCCCCGCGGTTCCGCCGATTCGAAATGACAGGCCGCGCTCTCTTCGATTAATGACTGGAAGTTCGAAGCTTGCACCGAAAGCACCCGGCGCTCCGGATACAGCCGGTCGAAATTCCGATATGGCCAGTTAATACCACCGGGCGGGACGCCCGGCGGCCGCAGGCGAGACGCCTGCACTCCCTTCTAGTGTTTGGCCAAACCTCGGATATACGCCACGAGTGAACTGATGTCAGCGACGCTCAGCTTGGCTTTGTACGCTGGCATTTTTGCCTTGCCGTCGGTAAGAATCTTCTGCAGGTCGGCGTCGCTTTGCTTCTGAACGTCCGCAGAAGTCAGATCGCGAACCTTCATGGCCTTACCGACCGTGGTTGCCCCTTTGCCGTCCGGCCCATGGCAACTGCCGCACTTTGTTTTATAAATGTCCGCCGCCCCTGGTGCCGCAGCAAAGGCCGCTGACGCGGCGAGAATGATGACGATCATCAGAGAAGCAATAGTGAATTTCTGTTTATTCATGAAGACCTCCTTCGGTCAGGCATCCATCATGCTGCCGATTTGCCATTGAGCGCAATAAAACGCAAATGAAATAAAACGCCTCGTGCGTCTCCGTCGTTTCCATCTCACCAAAGTGCCTCGGAATTCACCTCTGCGGCCGTCACCGTCATGTGTGCGGACCATCACAGACCGTTGTAATGCCGAGGTCCTTTTTCGGCACGGCGGACACAGCGGCGGAAGGCACTCTAACAAGCGCTTCCCCATTGAATGCAGCCGTTTATCGTCCAGCCGGCGATACAGGAAACGTGCGCCATGGGTTCACGGACGAGCTAAGAGATGAGGATCGTTGATTCTGTGGCGTCAAACCTGCTCCTACCGCTATCCGTCTGCTGGCATACGGATCTACTCCCGATACGCGACAGATGAGAGCGTTGCGACGAGCAGTCTTGCAAAGGGAGCCGTCCTCCATCGAACGACGAGTGAATACCGCCTCTCGTAACGGGCACGCCGCGATCGCTCGCAGCGTGGAGTCCCGTGGTGCACGGACAACGGCACAGCCCAGAAGGGCCACGAAAATACTGCACAAGACGATGCGTTTCATCGCTTCGTCATATATCTGCGTCTCTCGCTCGGAGCAAATCAACAAACACGACATCCGAGAGACGGGTTCACGGAGAGACGCGGCCAACGAGTTCCCTGCGTCTCCGGGTGAAACAACAAAGTGACTTCCAGCGGAGAAAACCTACTTCGACGTCGGCCGCATCGACATCCGCGGGAGCGGCTTGCAGCATGCTGACGCGGTTTCCTTCCGTGTCGAAGAAGGAGACGTACTGGCCGATGCCGGGGATTTCCATCGGCTCGCCGAGGACGTTGCCGCCAGCGTCGGTGACGATTTTCATCGACTTGTTGATGTCTTCGACTGCGATCACGACCGCGGGATACTGCGCCGGCCAGTCGTCTTTTTTCGGATAGAAGCCGCCGTTGATTGCGTTCTTTTCTTTGGGACCGTTCTCGTCCGACTCGGTTGTCGTAACGACGACGTAGTCACCCATCTCCGGACCGAGCAATTGACACTGCCAGCCGAACGCTTTCTCGTAAAACGCCGCCATCCGCTTGCGGTCTTCTGCCGGCATTTCAAAATGAACTACAGGATTCATCGTCATTGTGCATCTCCTGCCATTTTCTCTGCAGTGATCGTTCCTACCCGTGCTCTTGAAAACCGTTTCACGCGGAGACGCGGAGGTGCGGCGTTACCATGGGTGTGATGCGACGAATCGTTCTCCTCTCGCTGCTGCTGTTTGCGTGTCGCGATTCCCGTCCGCACGGTGTGACGATCGCGCGGAGCGGGAACGCGGGAGCGCGCATCGTCGTGTTGACGATCGGCGTGGCCATCAAGGAGACCGGGCCGGCCGCGACCGTCAAGCAGTTTGGCGAGGTCTACGCGTTCTCACCAGAAGTACTGGCGGTGCGGCGCGATCAACCGACGCAGATCACGTTCTGGAATCTGCAAGCCGACGATGAACACGATTTCATGCTCACTGATCGCGCGAACAACGTCCTGCTGCAGACAAAGTTCGCGCCCTTGTCGAAGACGACGTACGTGATGACGTTCCACGACGACGGGATTTTTCCGTTCTACTGCACGATGCATCAGCCGGCGATGTCAGGGCAGATCGTCGTTTCGCCGTGAGAACCGTTTCACGCGGAGACGCGGAGGACGCGGAGAGAAACAGGCGATCACTGGGCCATCGTGCTTCCTGAGTGGCAGTCCGAGCAGTTCAACGCGCGCAAATCGCCGAGGTCGACGGGATGCTGAAACTCGGTGTTTGCTGACGTGTCGCCGAGAACCGTATGACAGATCGTGCAGTCCTTGCTGATCCGTTTTCCGTCCTTACTCACGTGCTGATCGTCGTGACAACGGAAGCAGCCGGTGGAGTAGAGATGTCCTACATTGTCTCGGTGCGTGCGCCAGTCGACGCGCATTTCCGGGAAACGCGTCGTGCTGAAGATCTGCTGCAGAGTGGCGACGGACCGCTCGATTGAGGGCCGTTTGGCGGCATACACAGCGGGGTAGGTTTTCGCGTAGTACGCGCGATAGTCGTCGCCGATCGCTTTGATCGCCTGCGGCGTCGTCTGATAGTCCTTCGACAGCACCGCTACACCCTGCTGCTTTGCGAATGGCAAAGAACGATCGATCGTGCCAGCGAGCAGAGCACGGTCGACCGAGCGATCGGGCGCTACATAACGATGCGCCGGCCGGCTATGGCAATCGACACAATCCATCCGGCGCGAGGGCATCGCCGCGATCTGCGCAGCGGTGAGCTTGGAGCCTTCGGTCAGGTACTCCGTGACGTGCCCGGCCTTGTCTTTGATCTGCACCCATGGAATCTCCTGGCGTTGCCGGTCCGTGGCCACGTAGGTAATCTCATTGGCGAGATTCATGTGCCAATGGATCCCGCTTGCCAGACCTGAAGCCGCGCTGCCTCCGCCCGTCTTGATGAGCATGCGCACTTCGCGGGGAGTGCTCAGCTCGTCGTATTGAAAGTGATTGAACACTTTCAATTGGATACCGAAATCCTTCTCCGCCATATGGCACTGCTCGCACGTGTCGCGGGCGGGCCGCAGTCCCTCCACCGGCGTCAGGATCGGACGCGGAATCTTCCCCGTGATCACGTCAATCAGCTGATGCGTGCCTGTAATTTTCGAGCGCACATACCAGCCCGCTCCTCCGCCGACGTGGCAGGCCACGCAATCGACGCGCGCATGCGGCGACTGGTGGTACGCGGTGTACTCCGGTCCCATGACGTGGTGGCAGGCCGTGCCACAGAACTCGTTCGACTCCGTGTAGTGGTAGGCCTGAAAACTACCGACGACACTGACGGTCACAAAGATGATCAGGCAGGCGGACGTGATGGCCACAATCACGCGCGTGCGGCGAATGTTCAGATCGATTCGGGGATACTCGGAGATTTCGTCGGGAGCACGGTTGCGGCGCCGTCTCCTCTCGATGAGCATCCCCGCGAGATAGATGAGGATGCCGAGGGAGAGGATGGCGGGAGCGACGATCCAGGCCAGGATGCCGAGGTACGGGCTGGCGTGCGTGGCGCGGGCGTCGATATAGATCAGAAAAAGCGTATTCGTGAGGGCAACGAACGCGATCACAGCGCCGGCGGCACTGACCGGATTCCTTCCCAGACCAGAGGATTTTGATCCGTATGCCGCCATACATTGCTCCTTCTCGCTACGTTGAGCACGCCGGGTGAGGCGGATTGAGCGTTCGCAGAAGGCACTCTACTCCTCAATGCAAGTTCGCACTTGTGAGCTCCGGATTTTGGCACCCTGACGATCGCTTTTATGGCCAACGGGGAACCGGGGTTCCTGTACGGTGCAAGAAATGCATTGCCCCAAATCACTATCAGCGTCAGACGACACACCCTGTATGTGACCGCGGTCACCCGATAGGAGTGCGGGCGCGAATTGCCTCCACCCACGTCCGGCTCGAAATGGCGATTGTGAAGGGTTCCATAAACCGGAATCGTCACTGGAGGTTTGCTTGAATATCGGAATGAGACGCACCAGATTCGCAATGACGCTGACCGTATTACTGTCGCTTCCAATGCTTGCGACCGATACGCGAACTCGAGCCGCTGCGCCCGCGCAAGCACGCTTCTCTGCGAGTCAGGTCGAGGCCTACGCCACTGCCGGCGATATCGCCTTCGTTCGTCCCGGATTGAAGGTCATCGTCAACTCGATCGTCATCGGTGCCGACCGCAAGCCGGTCATCGACGTCAGCCTCACCGATTCGCTCGACCAGCCGGTCGACCGGCTCGGCAAGACGACACCCGGCCCGATCTCGCTGAGCTTCGTGCTCTCCTGGTACGATCCCGCGACGCGTCAATACACGTCGTACGCAACGCGTACGCAGACATCACCGGCCGGGAGCCCGCACCCGGGCGTGACCGCCACGCAGGCTGCCACTCTCTCCGGGACGATCACCGATCTCGAGACGGGACATGCGAAATTCACGTCAACGACGGTGCTGCCTGCCGGCTTCGATCAAACCAGGACGCACACCCTCGGCATCTACGCCTCTCGCAATCTGACAGCCGTTGTCGGACTCGATCCGGCGCTGCAGAAGAACTACTTCGCGAATGTCGAATTCGATTTCCGTCCTGACGGCGTGGCGATCGCCGCCGGTAATACATGGGACAAAATGCGCGACTCATCGACGTGTCTCAATTGCCATGACAGCGTGTCGAAGCTCGCGGCCCACGGCGGCTCACGCCAGGACATCAAACTCTGCGCTCTCTGTCATCAGCCGCAGACGACCGACCCGGATACGGGCAACACCGTCGACATGAAGGTGATGGCCCACAAGATTCATATGGGCAAACACCTTCCCAGTGTCATCGCCGGCACGCCGTACCAGATCATCGGCAATGCTCAGTCAATCAACGATTTCTCCACCGTCGGCTGGCCGCAGATGACCCAGGGTAATTCGCTTACGAATTGCGCCCTCTGCCACGAAGGAACGGTAGCCACGAACAAAGGCGCGCAGTCGAGCGCCTGGTACACGAATCCGAGCCGCGCTGCGTGCGGATCGTGTCACGACGATGTCGATTGGGTCACGGGCGCGAACCATCCAGCCGGCCCAGAGGCCGACGACAAGGCATGCGCGTCCTGCCATCAGCCGGACGGCGTGGAGTTCGACGCCTCGATCAAAGGCGCGCACACGGTGTGGGAGAAATCGAAACAACTCAAGGGACTCAACGCCACCATCGTCAGCGTCACGAACATGGCCGCGGGCAAGAGCCCGACCGTCGTTTTCAAACTTACGAATGGCGACGGCACCGCGGTCGATGGGACCAAGCTCACGACGTTCTCCCCGATCCTTGCGGGACCGACGTCCAACTACTCGAAGGAGCTCAACTATCGCGAGAACGCGCTGGCCAAGGCAGTCTTCAGCGCCGCGGCCGGCACCACGACTTACACCTTCGCGGCAGTGCTGCCTGCGAATGCAACCGGTACATGGACCGTCAGCGGCGACATCTACCGAAACGCAACGCTGAAACGCGGCGACGGCAAAGCGGACATGACTCTTCGCGAAGCAGCGATGAATCCGATCAAGTACGCCGCCGTGACGGGACCCGTGACTCCACGCCGCACCTCGGTCACCACCGCGAACTGCACCTCCTGCCACGACGGCGGACTGAGTCTGCATGGCGGCCAGCGCCTGACGACGGAAGAATGCGTGATCTGCCACAGCGCGAACAACGATGACTCGGCGCGGCGTCCCGCAGCGGCAGGACCGGCGGAGTCCATCTCCTTCCAGCGGATGATCCATCGCATCCACTCTGGCGAGAATCTGACGCAGGACTTCACCATCTACGGATTCGGCGGCGTCGCGAACAACTTCAACGAAGTGCGTTTCCCTGCTGACCGGCGCGACTGCTCCAACTGCCACGCCAACACCGCGGCGTACACGCTTCCACTCCAACAGACGAACATCGCATCGGTCACAACGCTCCGCGACTACTTCACACCGCAAGGTCCGGCCACCGCCGCATGCCTCGGATGTCACGACAACAAAGATGCAGCAGCGCATGCGTACCTGAACACCGCAACCTTTCCCGGATCGACGATCGGTGCCGAGGCCTGCGCGACTTGCCATGGCACCGGCAAGGACTGGGCGGTTGAAAAGGTACACGCGCGATAAGCAAGCGCCTGGGCTTGGGGGAGACGGCATCGTCCCCCCCGCTCCGAGGAAATAGCAATGAGATCTCACCTGATTGGTGCACTTGCGCTGGTGGTGCTTCTCGGCATCCCAGCGCTCGCGCAGCAGAAGCCTCCGGAAAAACCGCCCGAACCGCCTGCACCTTCCACGCAGCCCACGCCTCCTGCAACATCGACCGCTCCCGAAGCCACCCCCGCAGCGGCCGCCGAACCGGCCGCGCTTCCTGCTTGCGGCGACTGTCATGCCGATCAGGCCAAAGCCTTCGCCGCCAACGCACATGCGCGCGGGCAGGTCAAGAAGGGTGAAGTCGCGAACGCACTTTGCGAGTCGTGTCACGGCGACGGCAAAGCGCACATCGAAGGCGGCGGCGACAAAGAAAAAATCTTCAAACCGGTTGGTCTTCTCGGCTCGAACAAGACCTGCTTGAGCTGTCACGGCGTCAGCAACGATCGCATCTCACGACATGCAGGGATTCATGCGAATTCGGCCGCCGTCAACTGCCTCACTTGTCACTCGATCCATTCCTCCGAGTGGCACGCACCGCATCTGCTGGCGAAAAAACAACTCGCGCTCTGCGACCGATGCCACATGACGCAGGTCTCATCATTTCGAAACCTACCGTACGCGCACAAGTTGGGGCGCGGCGGTATGGAATGCGCGTCGTGTCACGAGCCGCACGGCCGTCCCGGCGCAGGAAGTCTGCGCACGACATCGGCGGGCGAGCTTCCCTGCCTCAACTGCCACGCCGACAAACGTGGTCCGTTTGTCTTTCAGCATGGGGCGATCGCCGCCGGCGATTGCATGACCTGTCACGAGCCGCACGGATCATCGAATCCGCGCCGGTTGAAACGCGCCACCGTGGCGCAGCTCTGCATCGAGTGTCACTCGCCCATCTCCGGAACGACCCTCGGGTCGCAGCCGCCGTCGTTCCACAATCTCAGTCTTCCTCGCTATCAGAACTGCACCACGTGCCACGTTGCGATTCACGGCTCCAACCGCGATCCGCAACTGCTCAAGTAGGGGAAAGCGATGAACATCAAACGATTCGTCGCGAACTGGCTCTCACTGCCGATCCTCGCGATTGCCATGACCGCGCAAGCGCAAGTCGTTCCATTCGATCTCGAGATCGGCTATCGCTGGCTCAACCTCAAAGGCGATCAAGGGATGTACCGGACGCAAATCAACGAGCGCTCCGGACTGCTGATTCGCAGCTTCACCCTGGCGACGTCGGATTTCGAGGGACACACCACACTGGCCGACCGTTTCCGCATCGACATCAGCGACCTCGGCTCCGGCCCGGCGCAATCGCTGCGCATGGAGGCTTCGCGCAGCGGCGCCTACAAGCTGCGTTTCGCCTATCGTTCGGCGGACGCGTTCAGCGCGTTGCCGGCGTTCGCAAACCCTCTCCTCTCGCAGGGCATCGTCCCCGGACAGCACACCGAAGATCGGCGGCGGCGGATGTTCGACATCGATCTTGATCTGCTTCCGGATCGCGCGATTACGCCATTCGTCGGATTCACGCGCAACGACAATCAAGGTCCCGGGCAGACGACGTATCACATCGGCCAGGATGAATTCGTTCTCGCGCAGAATCTGCACGAGCGCGACCGCGAGATCCGCGCCGGCGCCAGCTTCCACTTCGCGTCGGTATCGGGCCAGATCACGCAGGGCTGGCGCAGCTTCCGCGGCACGGAGTCGCTGACGCTCGCATCGGGCGCCGGCAACGGTAATGAGCCCGGCACCGTTCTCGGCCAGCCGGTCACGGCCACGTCGATCACACGCACCGATCAGACGCACGTCGACACGCCATTCACCAACGCTTTTGTCAGCGCACAGGTTTCAAAACGCATTCGTCTGATCGGAAACTACGTCCGGTTGTCCGCCGATTCGAATGGCAGCGAATCAGAATCAGCCGCAGGATCGTTCGCGTCGTTCGCGATCGGACGCTTCTACACCGGCCTGACCGAGAGCGCCGCGTCGAATGCGAAGAACAAGACGTGGCGCGGCGGCGGAAGGGCCGAGGTCGCGCTGGCCGAGCATGTCGACTTCCTGGCCGGCTACCAGAGCGAGCATCGCGAGCTCGATGGCGCGGCATTGATCAACACCGTCTTCCTGCAGGGGATCACGTTCGCGGGATTCGACCGCAAAGACATCGCCACGATTCTCAACGCCAGAAACTCCGTCGATCGCGACGAGAACGTGCTGAGCGCCGGAATCTCCGCACGATCCATCGAGCCGTTCGCCTTCCGCATGGAAGTCCGCGAAGCGAAGCAGGACGTGAACGTATCTCCTGACCTCGCCGAGATCGTCGTTCCCGGAAGTCAGAGTGGCGATTTCGCGCGCCGCATTCACACGCTCGACGTCAATGGTTCGTACAACCACGCCGGCCTGATGTTCGGCGCGTCGCTGCGCCGTGACAGCGCCGACGAGCCGGTCTTCCGCACTGATTTTCTCGACCGCAACCGCCTGCGCGTTCGCGCGGGCTGGTCGACACCGAAGAAGCTCTTCCGCACCGGCGTCACCGCCGAACGAACCACGCAATCGAACGACCGCACGGGAATCGGATACGACAGCAAGCTGCGCCAGTACAGCGGCGAGGTCGAGCTCTCCCCCATCGAAGCGCTGCACTTCCGCGGATCGCTTTCTCAGTTCCGTGCGAACAGCAACATCAGCTTCCGCGTGCCTCAGAACTTCAACATCGGCGAATCGATCCAGCAGGAGGATGGCAACGCGCGCGAAGGGGGCGTGAGCTACCTGAAGGGTCCGTTCTCGATCGACGCCAGCGTCTCCCGCTTCCGCAACCGCGGCACCCTGCCATTCAACATCGACCGCAACAAAGTCCGCGCCACCTGGGACTTCAAAGGAAAAACCGGCATCGCCGCCGAGTACGACCGCGACCAGTACGAAGAGAACGCGTCGCTCGGCAACTACGAAGCGAGCCGGTTCGGATTGTACTTTCGCTGGAGACCGTAGGGCAGACATTCCTGTCTGCGGTGGTGTCTTGTCGCATTTCGAAGTGCCCTGACCCTTACAACCCGCTCTGTTTCCATCAAACAAAACCACCGCCGGGCAGGGACGCCCGACGGCAGCAGACAGGAATGTCTGCTCTACGCGCGCGGGAAGTGACTGTCGTCACCTGGCGTCGTGACTTCCTCAGTCGCGCCCAGCCGGTAGCCAAACCCGCGAACCGTCTGAAGGTAGGTTGGATTGTCAGGATCGGTCTCGATCTTCAGACGGAGACGACGGATGTAGACGGCCAGAATCTTCTCCGACCGGATTTCACCTTCGAAGAGATGAGCCAGGATCTCCTCCTTGGCGACGGCGCGGCCATGACGGCGAGCCAGAAACACCAGCAGCTCGAACTCTTTGTTCGTCAATCGCGCGGGCGCGCCTTCAACGATTGCATCACGCAGTCCGTCGTCTATGATCAGCCGCCCGACTCGGATTTTCTCGCCCGACCTCGTGTCCGGCGCGCGCCGCAGTTGCGCACGAATACGCGCGGTCAGCACATCGATGTTGAACGGTTTGACGACGTAGTCATCGGCGCCGAGCTCGAGACCGGCGACTACATCTGCAGACTTTCCGCGCGACGTGATGATCATGACCGGCGTCTGACTCCGCGTGCGGATGCGGCGGCAGAGATCCAGTCCGTCACCATCCTCGAGGGTCAGATCGAGAAGAAAGAGGTCGAAGGACTCAGATTCGATCAGCCCCAGCGCTTCGCGATAGCCGGATGCCGTAGTGACTTCGTGATTCTCAATCTTCAGAAGCCGTTTCAACAGATGACGCGAAATCGGGTCATCTTCGACGACGAGCACCCGCCGGGCCATACGGCATTCTATCTCCCGTCTTGCATCAACATACAGAAGGAGTGCGGTCCAAATGCTCACTATCTCTAGTTGATGGATCTCGTCGCGTCCCGGCGGCGGAGCGATTCCGATCGCTTTGTCGCGAATCTCCATTCGCATCAGCGCGCTGATCTCCGCGTCCTCCGCGTCTCCGCGTGGAACCGTCTCACGCGAAGTCGCGAAGATGGGGCTTCTCGATGATGACGAGCGCGGCGCTCGCCTCGTGATGATGAATCGGCAGGCGCGCAACGAGCCGCGCGCCGGCTGCTTCGATGCAACGAAGGATCGATCGCTCCTCGTATTCGCTTCTCGTCGTCCGTTCCGCGGTCCGCCGCTGCACATGCCGGATGACGCCGCGCGTTCGATTCTCAGGGAGCGATCGGAAGTTCACCAGGCGGCGCAGCGAGTCGATTGGACGGCGCAGCGGAATGTGGAGCGTGGCCACACCACCGGGTGCGAGCAACGTCATCAAAATACGGAGAGCTTCATAACCATTCGCGGTGGGGATGTGCTCGAAGACGAGCAGCGAGCAGATGAAGTCAAACGGACCCGATGCGCTGAGCTGCTCGTTCCCGATGAACGTCACGTTGTGCAGTCCTGCCTTCTCCGCATTGGCGCGCGCATGATCGAGAATCGCCGGCGCGATGTCGCAGGCGACGACGTGATTTGCGCGCCGCGCCAGAGGAAGGGTGAGGCGTCCTGCTCCGCATCCAAAGTCGAGGACGCGCGCGAGCGCAGGCGCGTGCCCAAACAGTGATTTGATCGCAGAAAGAAGCGCTTCGATGTCAGTTTCGCCGGCGTCGAAGAATGCCGCTGTTGCGCTGGTGTTGCCAGCAACTTCCAGCGCACCATCATCGCTGAGAAGCGCGAAATACGGCTCCCGCCGCGCCAGCTCTTCCCAATCGGCGGAGCGATCGTCCTTCACGCGATCAGCATACGCGCGAAGCCGCGGTGTGTCCGTATCAGCGATCGCCAATGCGATTCGGTCGAAAAAAGTCTGACCAACGCGCCTACGTCAACTCAACGTGTGCGCACCTCCTCCGGCCGGATCGCCGACGTCATGTACTGCGCCCCCATTGGAAGCCAGCCGAGATAGTTTTCGATCGCGCGCCACACGCGGCCCGGCCAGGGGAAGAAGAACAGAAAGCGTGTCCGCGGCTGCTGGAGTTGTGCGTCGCGTAAAAGTGACGCGACGGACGGCGCGGAGAGAAGCGTGGCATCCTGATCGAGCTCGCAGCGGCTGACTACCATGCGGGTTGCGGGATTCCAGGGATTGTGCTCGAAAATCACCACCACTCCGCCAGGGCGAACCACCCTTGCCATTTCCCTGGCGAGGGCGAGTTGTTGGCCTGGCTCCACGTGGTGAAACACGCAGATGGCAACGGCGGCGTCGAATGCGGCCTCGCGGAAAGGCAGATGCAGGCCGTCAAACCCGGCGAATGATGCGCCCGCGACTGATTGCTGTGCATGACGAACGGCCTCAATCGCGACGTCCACACCGACGAGCAGCGATGCGGTTCCGGCGAGCTGATGCTCCAGAAGTCCGATGCCGCATCCGACATCCAGAATCTCGAGCGTCGCGACTTCGCCGAAATGTGCGCCAAGAAGCTTCAGCAACTGCACTGCTTTGGCAGCGAGAAAGAAACCATCGCCGCATGCAGGCAAGCTGACGGCGCCTGCAACATGATCGGAGTAATTGCTAACGAAACGATCGAAATCCATCAGTGCGCTTCTTTGACGTGCGAGAAACGGCCGGCAGGCAATCCGCGGCTGCACGCGTCGCGGTAGATGATCCCGACGTTTCCGCGCAGATCGGACGGATGCCAGTCCGGCGGCGTCGTCGCCTGCGAAAACGTCACGTCTTCGGCGTTCGCCGTGCCCATTGCATACGAGATGTGAAGTTTGCTGCCATAGGCTTCCTCGACGAGATGCTGCACTTCCAGCAGAGAACAGGGTCGGGCGCGGGCGAGGAAGACCGCTGAAGCACCGCCGTCGTGATCGTTCAGAAATCGCCCGGCGATGTAGGACGCAACATCGCCGATGAATACATAGTCGCGCAGCGTGTCCATCCGTCCCGTCAGATACGTCACCTGGCGGCGCACGGCGTTCAGAATGAGCGTGGCCACGAGGCCTGCGCGAAAGCGAGGGCGGACGTAACCGTACGCGCTGGTCACGCGATAGATGCGACGCGCGAGCGGAGCCCTGCTGCCGAGCAGCGCTTCTTCCTGCCGGAGCTTCAGGTGGCCATAAGGCCGCTGCGGGTGAGGCTGCGACTGGGGTGT
This sequence comes from Thermoanaerobaculia bacterium, assembly GCA_034665065.1. Lineage (GTDB taxonomy): Bacteria > Acidobacteriota > Thermoanaerobaculia > Gp7-AA8 > Gp7-AA8 > JADGNZ01. Next base: position 48,708 of record JAXDGL010000028.1, read on the forward strand.
GACGTGACGCTGCCCTTCGAAAAGACCTCCCGCTGAACTGATGAGGTGAAGAGTGGTTCGCGGATACTCCCGCGCCAGCCTTTCCGCCATCGTCAGCACCTCAACGAAGGCCTGCAGCTCCGCGGCGGTCTCGTTCTCACTGGACATGAAACCCGCGTGGCCTGCGCTCCACAACACGTGCAGGCGGGCTCCCGACTGCAATTCCCGCCGGATGGCGTTTTCAATCACGTGAAACTGCGGCAGTCTTGCGATGGGATTCTGCCAATCGAGAGCGAGCTCGATCACACTGCGAGGCGATCGGAGCTGCAGCGCTTCGATGATGCTGAAGCCGAGTAGTCCTGTTCCGAAAACGGCGACGACGGAGCCGGAAGCGTCGTTGCGCTCGGAACCGAGGAGCATCATGGTGCAGGCGCGCCGGCGAAGGGCAGCAACACGGCGTCCAGACTGCGGTCGACCACGAAGAATGTTGGTTTGCCGAGGGCGTGGAGCACTACCGTCGACATGTACTCCAGGACCACGCCCAGCAAAAACGCGGTCAGGCCGCCGAAGAATCCGATCGTCATCATCAGCGAAGCCCATCCGCGAAGGTGAATGATCTCCGGCCGGAAGAGTTTGAGGATTACGATACCGGCCGCGAGAAAAAGACTGAGAATGACGGTCATTGCGCCGATCGTCGAGGCGAACCGCAGCGGCCTGATCTCGGATGAGATCAGCATCCGCCGCGCATGGGCCAGCAATCGTTTCAAGTTGTACCCGCTCTCCTCTCCCGCCTCGGATCGAACATCGATGAGCGGAAGCGGCAACGAATCGATCCGGCTCGTGAACCACGTGAGGACGACGTCGAAATAGGTATCGTGCGTCGAGACAGCGCAGGCGCCGCGGACGACACTTCCGCGCATCATGCGAAAGCTGGAGAAACTCGGAATGAAGGGATTTCCCGCAACCCAGCCGAGTAACGTTTTGTACGTGCGCGATGAGCGATTGCGGAATGCGGATCGATGGACCCTGCCCTCCGATCCGCCGTAGACGACGTCCTTTCCGCTCGCCGCTGCGTGGAGCAAGAGCGTAAGCAGGTGACGCGGGTTGTGCTGCAGATCCTCGTCGAGCGTGGCCACCCAATGCCCCGAAGAGTGAAGAATGCCCGCAGCGGTCGCGCCGTGCTGCCCGAAATTGCGCGACAGTTGGACGATGCGAATCCAGGGACGCGTTCGCTGCAGCTCGCGCAGGATCGACACCGAATCGTCGACGGCCGCGTCGTCGACGAAGATCGCTTCCAACAACTCCACGGGTATTTGACGCGCCCGGAGATCCAGTCGCACTGCCTGCAAGGCGTCAACAAGCTCGGGAAGGTATCGCCCACCGCGGTAGACGGGCGTCACCGTCGAGAGGAGAAGCGTCTCCATCTCGAATCATCGTATCACTCGAGAAGAAGGCGCCGTTGCCTCGTGGTCCACGGCTGCATCACGATGCGTTTCTCCGGGTGATAGATCTCCGCATCGAGCTCGTGACCCGACACCAGGGGATCGTTGTGCAGCGATGGGACGAGGCGATAGGTCCCCGAGCCGGCGTCGTAATCCATCAGCACGAGGCTGTCGAACCGAAACGGGAACGGCAGGCAAGTCTTGTCCGCGAAGCAGTCCGCCTGCCCTTCCAACCAGCAATCGAGACCGCCGGCAACCGCGACGCAACCGCTCTTGCGTGAAGGATTCAGACGCATCGTCAGGAGATTGCGATCTTCGTAGAGCAAAAGCAGCCAGCATCGCGATAGGTAGTCGGCCTCCGTCGCCAGATAGCGCCCGGGAGGTGGCGTACCTCGAAGGATAATCGCAGTTCCCGGACGCAGCGCGGGCGCTGCATTTAACACCGAAGCGAGCTCACGCTGGTGCCATCGCCAGACGGAGAGAAAATAGTCCTGCCGCTCGAATCCGCCCCACGCGCCGAAGAAGACGAAGGCCGTGACGGTCGCGTAAGCGATCCATCGCAGCAGCGGTTTCCGTCTCGCAGCCCAACCAGCCAGGATTCCGATCGCCATCGAGACCCAGACGCGCGACAGGATCTGCGTGCGATACCAGATCTCGGAGAACTGGACGAAGGAGTAGACAGCGTTTGCGGCCAGAGCCATCGTGACAAACAGAACGGCCAGCAAAACGCTGCGGCGGCCATCATCGAGACCGGCGTCATCGTTTTTCGTGCGCAAGCGAAGGAGAAAGATCGAGGCCGCGATCAGCGAACCAGCGGCCATCCACGAAGCGGGGATGACACTTGCCGGACGCACCCACCATGCCGGCCGGGCAAATGCCCAGCGCCATGGAGTGAAATTGACGAGCCAAAGCCCGAAGGCTCGCGCGACGAGCGTCCCCTTCGCAACAGGAATCAACGCCGTCGCCGCGTAGCTCGTTGGATCGTGCAGGAATCTCCATTCGGCGATCGCGATGGGAATGACGACGATGCTCCACGCAATCAACAGAATGGCCACGCGGCGTACGGGGCCGCTTGCCCAGAACTCGTGGGTCTCCGCCCCTCTTGCGGCGCTGAATCCCAGAAGGATGAATAGCAGTACGAGAAACGGAATGGCCGGCACTCCGACATCGATCGTCAGGAGCGAGCCCAGGAGCAGAATCGTTGAAGCAACGAGTGCAGCGCTTCGTGAGGCTGCGCGCCCGGGACCGAGCCAGACCAGCGCGCAGCCGGCAGCGGCCAGCAGTTGGAGAGCCCCGAAGTTGTATCCCAGCGTCAGCATGCTGCCGGTCGTCAGATCGCTAGTCGCCGTCAGAGTGAGACAGACCACGAGGAAGCGGGCAAGTCGCCGGCCGGGTAGCAGGAGGGCTGTGATCCACGCCGCGAGCATCGCCTGAGCAAGCCAGATCGCAGCACAGAGAATCTGCAGCGCCCACACCGGATGCGGCGTAGCCCATGCGAGCGCGGAAGGGAGCACCGTCAATCGGCGCAGGGGGCCGACGTCGGGCGCGAACAGAGCGGCGAACGAACCCGACCGCATGTGCGCCATGGCCAGCGCCTGAACATCGTCCTGCCACATGCCGCGCTGCAGCGCATTCACCCCCCAGACGAGGATCGCAAGCGCGGCGTAACAGAGACCGTCGACGACGGCGCTCCAGCGCGCACGCCTCACACGCGCTCTCCTGGGAACTGAATCGCTCTACTCAGTTCTGCCACCTGCGTCCGTTCTGCCATTGTCGCACCCATCAGAGGGCGAGCATACAGGCGCAGTCGCCAGTACGTCGTGCCGATCGTTCTTGCGGTCAATCATCGACTCCGCCAATCGCCGACGATGCGGGTCTCTTCGAAACCCTCGACGATCATTTGGCCGAGAGGTAGGGATTGAGGACGCGCGCAACACTCCTACTGTGACGGCCTTCGCAAAAAAGCAGAAATCGATCTCGGGGTCGAAATTGTCTGAGCGGTCAGCCCGGCCGTATGCGATGTGAGCCGTGCATCTCAATGATTCGGGATCGCCGCGGCCGCAATCGATGAACCATCGCCGCACGGTTGCCGGAGGTGACGGATGTTCGCCAGGACAACCAAGGTTCAACGCAACACGGCTGATCAAACGTTGCAGCGGACGATGGTCCATCGCGAAACGGCTCCCGTATTCACCTCGGCGCCACTCCCCGGCTCTCAACCGGACTTCAGCCGTACTCCGATCCATAGACCCGCCGCAGGAGCGATCCAGACGAAACTCGCGATCAGCGAACCGGGAGACGACTATGAGCAGGAGGCGGATCGCATCGCCGAACGAGTGATGCAGTCGCCGGAGCCCGAGTTGCAGCGCGCCTGCGCCTGTGGCGGATCGTGCTCCAGTTGTCAGACGGAAGCGCACGGACATGAGCGCCTCCAGATGAAGCGGATCGGGTCAATGGACTTGTCACAGGCCACAGTCCCGCCCATCGTTCACGAAGTTCTGCGCTCAACCGGTCAGCCTCTGGACACCTCGACTCGAACGTTCATGGAGCCACGCTTCGGCCACGACTTCTCCCAGGTGCGCGTGCACACCGGCACAGACGCAAACCAATCGGCGGAAGAAGTGAACGCCCACGCCTACACAGTAGGTCACGACATTGTGTTCGGCGCAGGCCGATTCGCGCCGGGGACGCAGGAGGGGCAGCGGTTGCTTGCTCATGAACTGACGCATGTGGTGCAACAGTTCCACGAAGGTGGCGGCCGCTTTAGGCAAGGCGATGACAACCGCGCTTCTTCGACGATGCACTCTGTTCAAGCGATTGATATGCGTAGCGCGACCTCCCTGCAACGAAAGCCGTCAGTCACCGACGTCTGCGAGGTGCTGGAACCGGGAGGGACTTGCAACGTGGAGGAGCTCGACACTAGCCCGCCTTCATTCGACTTCGGAAGGGTGGGTGTCGGCCAAATCAAGCAAGTCACGATCGCTGTCAAGAACCCGGATCCCAGCAACACCATCGCGATTGACTCAGCGCACGCCATCAACAATGGATTCGGCGACTTTGAGGTCTACGGCATTGATGCGGTACTACCACCTGGTGCGACAGCAAACGTGACGATCGGATTTAGGCCCACAGTCGCCGGCGCAAGGGGTGGCACGATCAAAGTCGCAGGCGATAACGGTGCTGAGGTCGGATACATCCAGGTTCGGGGAGAAGGTACCGAGACCGGCGAGCATCTTGAGACACGCGTGAAGAGCCAGGACGCCGCTATCGATGCGGCGAGAGCGAAGTCGCCGGCACCTTCACACTTCCAGCAACGCTCGGTCGCTGAAGCCGAGGTAAATAAATGGTACGACGGCGTGGAGAACCTGACGGAGAAGACCGCGTTTTATGCCTCGGTAAACTGGACACGATTCCTTGCCGAGACGGGCGGAGATTTCTCGGTGGCTTGGACCGAGGGGCAGTTCATCAACGCGGTTGGTGCGGTAGGCTCCGGCCTTGTCGGCCTCCTGCCGGGTGGACAGGCTGTCGACTTCGTGCTCTCGGTGCTCTTCTCGTTGATCTACGGAGGAATCTTTACAGCGAAGGGAAACAAGGAAAACGAAGAAACCGTCAACGAGAAGCTGAAGACTACAGGTCATGCGAGCGAGGACCAACAACGACGCTTCGAGCACCAGAAGGATACTGCGTTGGGTCACGCGCGCGTACTGAAGTCGACCGCGCTCAGCAGAATCTGGTCTGCGAACGACGTCGATGAAATCGATGAAGTGCGGGGATGGGCTCAACGGGAGATCGGTAGTTCGCGGCCTGCCCCAAAAACGGACGACCTGACGATGTACAAGAACCTCCTGCATGACTGGGTTCTCGAACGCGCCGGCGATGCTCGGAATGCTGGAAGGGACACGAACCGGCCGGCCTATAAGGCGGCCCGAGAGTCTGCATTCGGCCTTAGGGGCAACGCAGCGTTAGCGCGTAACGACCTGTTCATCTACCAAGCGCGTCACGAATGGTCGCTCTTGTCGCTCAGCGGAATCACGGAGGAGACTGACCTTCGCGCAAACGTGTCGAAGTACGAGCTACAAGGAAGAGGTGCTGGGATCACCGGAGCTGACCTCACTCAGTTCGTCTTAAACACGCTCGGAGAAGAAGTCTGGCAGTTTTTCTGGGTGAAGGACCCAGAGCAAACGGCGCACGTGCTTCAGCAAGTTGACGTCAATATCCGCGCGGACGAGATACGCGACCGTCGACTCGGTTGTCAGATGTGGCTAGAACGCGACGGGAGTTCGATCGTGGTCCGCAAATATGCATACTATCTCGACGGGTATATTGGAGAGCGCAAGCCGAAGTAGCGCGACGTCGTCTGTATCCCTTTAGGGTCAAACTTAATCTCCTTCTCTTTCGGCAATTAAGAAGCGATGAGCCCAATTCATTTCTTGAACGCCGTACCGCTCGCCGAGTTAGCGCATCCGTCGGGGAAGCCCTCCACGACTACGGTCGCGGTCACGAATCTTCCGAAGCCCTTGACAAGCGGGACCACCAATGAGTCCTTGTCGGTTGCACCCGGGACCGGGACCGATGCTGTCCAGTGAAATCTCAAGCCTGGCAGAGGCGGGTGTACGACGGCCACGAACTTGACGTTATCGTCATTGAGAGGCTCCTGTATGACCGCTACCCTTGGACAGCAGCTCGCGACCGGGTCGATCGTGTGGCGAAGATCGGTTACGGATATTGCGCCGGCTGCGTCGGTAATGACGATCCCGAGCGGCGCATAATGGTGCTCGACGCCGTGTGGCCGTTGAGGCAACGGTTTGTTCGCTCCGTCCAGCGGCCATTCGATGTCGCCGGTTGCGGTGCGGGCCGCGATCAGCCAGTAGTCGCCAGCGCGGTAGACGGCGTTGGGCGTATGGGACTCGAAGCGGATCTGGATGCCATTCTCCAGGTTGAGCGGTTTGCCTTCGTCGATCTTCGCGGCTCCGGTTTCGTTCAGCGTCAGGCCGCCTTTCGACGGATTGCCTTCCTGATGATCCCACCGCCGGAGAAAGGGATGCTTGCTGGCGACGCCGCCGGCCTGCGGTTTGCCGTTCAGCGTCACGATCAACTCCGTCGTGTCGATGTCTTCGACCTGGAAGAGTTGCTCCGGTTCCGCGTTGCGCGCGTCGAGAGCGGTGTCGTCGTCGACGACTTCGACCCAATCGCCGATCTCGAGACCGTAGCGATCGTCGCGCCCGAGGTGCTCGACAGTGACCAGCGTTTCCGCGATGGACTCGATCGGAAAAATGACATGGGCGTTTTCGCGCGACCATTTGAAGGTGGCCTCCCCTTCCGGTCCGCCATGGTGGATCTCGACTCGGTAGAGCTGATTCTCTCCGCGGTACCGCGACTCCGGCGACGTGATGCAGGGAGTTGCCGGCACCGTGCCCGGATCTGTCCACGCGGTGAGCGTGCCGAGGTTCGCGGGCCTGGTGATGATTCCCTTCCATGGATCCGAGGTTTCAAAGGTGAGGCAATCGAGAAAGTTGGGTATGCCAGGCTTGATCGTCAGTTCGAGGACTCTGATGCGCCAGACGAGCTGCATTCTTGCCGACGTGTCGGGGCCGCCCAGCGCGACTTCGCGGATGCGTGGATCTTCGACCGAGGTGATGTGACGCTCCCACACGTCGAGATAGACGAGCAGCGGAAATTTTAGATCGCCGAGCTTCGTGTGCTGCTTGTCAGGGAGCTGTTCGGAGTACTTGATGTCACCCTCGTTTTCACAGAGGAATCCGTCGACCCAATACCGTCCGCTTCCGATCGTCAGGCCGTTGATTTTCCCCTGCGCGCTGCTCACGCCGATGGCGAAGCCGAGGTCATGAGCTGGACCGCCGTGGGGTCCGATCACGTCGGCGGCGAGCTGCCGCAGATAGTGCAACAGGATGGCGGTCTGCTCGTTGTAGTCGGCGTCGAGAAGGACGCGGCCCTGCTGCATGAGAACCTTGGTGAAGTGCCGCTTCGGGTCGAAGGTAACGCGTGAGTAATCGCCTTGCATGTCGTTGTCCTCAGTACGATGGAATGACGGCGCTGCGGATGCCGGCTGGGGTGAATTCGTCGAGACGAACGCGGAGATTGGCCTCGCGTTGTGGTTCGAAACGATCGTGGAAGACGCCCATCGCCGACTCGTCATCGGCGCCGCGCGCGATTTCCGGAGCGGTCGTAGCGTGTAGCCGGCAATAGAAGGGAACGCCGTAGCGCAGGCTCTCGAAGCGCGGCCGCACGCGACGTTCCGCGTGCCGCCTGGCACGGCCGGATTTCACGGCAGCCATTGCAGCGTCGGGCTGGCAGTCGTAGCGCCGCGGCGTGCGCGAGCAATCAGGAACGTAGCAGAAGCGCATGCAGCCGGTCTGACTGCGCGCCACTTTGACGCGGCCGTGGAAGATGCAGTTCTCGGCCAGCTCGATGGCGTGCACGTTGACTTCGCCGATCACCGTGCAGCGCGCGATCGTCAGCATGACGTGGGCGAATGCGCGGCCGCTCCCGCTCACGCCGATCGCGTCGAGATCTTCCCTGGTGGCGTCGACGATGCTGTCGGTAATCGACACGCGCAACGGGTCGGTCAGCACCTCGTTCTCGTCGACCAGAATGGATCCGACGATGCTGTGCTCGATGTTCACGCGTGCGGTCGTGCCGAGCAGCTCGATGCTCGGCTCCTCCTCATGCTCTGGCTGGCAATCATGGCCGAGCGTCCACCCCGGCACGAGCGTGCAGTGGCGGATGACGACGCACGACAAACGATTCTGAATCTGCAATCCCTGACCGGTGATGAGCAGGCCGTCGAGAATGAAGCGCGGATCGTGCGCGGACGGATCCTCGGCGGTTGGACCGGAGACGACGATCGCGTCTCCGCCGCTGGTTTTCTCGTCCATCAGCCGCACCACCGGCCGCGCGCCGTTCCGCGCCCGCAACTCGAGCTTCTGTCCCGCCTTCAGTTCGATCTCGATTCCCTCGGTGTAGGCGGCGCTGTCGCCGATTTCGATGATGACGTCAGGGTGTTTTTCCTGTTCGTGCTGCCACGCGTCAAGCGCGGCGTTGATGGTCTTGAACTTCGCACTTCCGTCCTGGCTCACGGTGTAGACCGTTCGGCCAGCCGAAGGACTAAGCGCGCGTTCGTATTCGCCGCCACCGATGTCCGCACTGAAGGCGTAGTGGTACGACACGCGAACGTCTTTGGCGGGGTGATCGTCGGCGAGAACAATGCGGCCGCGGCGCGGATCCACCGCAACCTGATCACCTTTCGGACTGTAGGTCCAGCCGCTCAGATCCGCCGCCACGATCCGCTCCAGCGCCACGGCGTGGTCGTCGACCCAGATCATGAGGCTCTTGCCATCCCCATAGTAATCAGCGGTCCGCTCGTCGAAGGCGCGGAGACGGATGGCAGTCGGGACGTTCAACTCGTCCGCGATGTGCGTGGACTCAGGCTCCTCGACGGGGAGCGTGCAAAGCTCCGTGTCGTTGCCGAGAACGGTGAAGGTGAAGCGGTTGCGACCGCGTTTCCGCGCCCGGCGCTCGAGGTGATAGGCGGGAGCGTGCGTCACGGAGTATTCGCCCATGGGCCAGACGAAGAGGCCGGCGCTGGGGATGTTGTAGCGCCGGCGAACGTCGACCGTGTGCGCCACCTCGTCGAAGGGGCCATCGATGCGGTCGAGGGCATCGGCGTCGCGAAGATCGGCGAATCGTCCGCGTGCCGGTTGCAGATGATTGAGGTTCTGCGCAACGGCCAGCAGACGATAGAACTCGACGGCGCGTGCGGGCCAGCCGGCCACGTCGCGCGACATCGACTCGAGAATCGCCAGCGTCCCTTTGCGCCTCCGGTCGCGGATGGTGTGCGCGACATGCGCACGCGGAATGAGGATGCGGTTCCGCGCCGCCCCTTCCGCCGTCGCCGGCGATCCGGGATCGCCTCCTTCGTGCACGGGATGGTATCCAGCCAGCTCCGCGATGTACGGGACCATCCACTCTTCGCACGTTTCGATGAACCAGTTTTCGTAAAGCTGGGCGATGTCGCGCTCGACGACGCCGGCCTGTTCGGCGATCACGCGCAGAAGCGCGCGCAACGGCTGGCCGTACTCGGCGTCCCGTTTCTGGTAGACGCCGGGAAGCAGGGCATAAAGGCGATCGATGCGCGCGTCGTTCATTTCGAAAGCTCCGTGAGGATCAGCGTGTCGGGAACGGCGGCGGTGAGATAAACGAGTTCGGCGGGCAGAATGCTGGAGACGCGCCGAGACGCGCCAGGACGCGCCTTCGCCGCGCGAACGCGCTCCTGCAAGGTCAGGGGCCCGACCGAGGCAGCGAGCGTCACGGCGTCTTCGCTGATGCTGTCGAAGACGTCGAGATCGGCATAGACGACGCCGGCCTGTGCCTGGATGACGCTGATCGCTTCGCTGTTCACCGCATCCTGTCCAAGCTCGCGGCGCGCGAAGCCGAAGGTATCGAGCAACGCGGCGCGGATCTTCGGCTCGACCGCGGCCCAGAGATAGTCGGGATCGAGCTTGACCTTCGCACTGATCATCAACAGGTTGACCTTCCGCAGAGCAACCTGAAGTCCCAGCATCGGATCGCCATATTGCCGTAACGCAGTACGGAGGTTGATGAAGAGATCGGACGTTGTGGCGATCGGGATGTCGTCCGATCCGGCGATGGTGAGATGCACGACCTGCCGGTGGCCGTCGGAGAGCAGCGCGGCGGCTGCCTTGCCGATGCCGGCGTAGGTGCGAGCGAAGTCCTCGTAGTCGCGGGCCGAGACGAGGCGATCGAGGGCCATCACCGCCATCGGAGCATTGCGGCGGGCGGTGTCGCGGTCCTCGCGGTTCGCGCCGCCGGTGGCGGGCAGCGGGTTGACGACGCTCTTTACACCGAGTGGACGCGTCGCCAGGAGACTGATCTGACCCGCCACGACGTTACCCGGCGCGCCGATTCCGGTGCGGTAGACGCTGGTCACGTTCTCGCGGCCAGTGGGGAGACGCGCGCCCGAACGGCCGTCGCCGAAAATCACGGTCGTCTTGTCGTCATCGCCGGTGCTCGTGATGAAGCGCCGCTCCTTCGGCCCCAATCCATCGAGCGTTTCCACTTCATGCCAGAGAACATCGTTGACGCGGACTGCGAGCGTGCTTTCAGCACCGGCGGGCGTGGCGGCAGGGAGGAAGGTGAGCGGCGACTGCCGAAGCGGCATTTCCTGCATCGGCTTTCCGGCGTCGCCGCTGCCGAGGACCTCGATGTGCGTTTCGCCGTGAGTCGCTTTGACGACGTTGCCGTAGATCGTGACGGTATCGAGCCGGTAGCGGTACGACAGCTTGTTGGCCAGCATCAACGTGCTGTGTGTTCGTTCGCCGGGCGGAGGTGGAATCGGACTCTGTTGGACGCCCGCGAGCATGGCCAGCTCGGTGGCATTGACGCCGGTGACGTTGGGGATGTCGACGCGCTCGCCGCTGATGAGCAGCCAGCGTCCCGATTGCAGTCCGCCCGCGAATCCGGCCAACTCGATCCTGTTGCCTTCGATCGGACGTTCAATCGGATCGATCGGTTCCTCGGCCAGCGGAAGGAGCTCGCTCTGCGCGTAGACGACGGTGTTGCGGATGGCGTCGAAGTCGTGGGGGATCAGTGCTCCGGGATTGTTTCCCACGAAAAGCGTCAAGGGTTCAGTAAGCCACTTCACCGCCGTCTTTCCATCGGGAGAGACCAGCTGGATGTTCGTGGTCTTACCGGAGACGCCGTAGACGCCAATACCAATCGACGCTTTTACTCCTCCCGCTTTGGCGATCAGGGTGTTGGCCGCCGTGAGGTGCGTTTTCTCTGTGTCTACGACGACCCAACTGTCCTGCAGGATCGATTCGTAGCTGGCGTCGAGGCGAACGACGTCCGCCAATTCATTAATGCGCTCGCCATTGATGTTCTCGTGTTTGTCGTCGTACAACGCCTCCACAACGTGCCACTGATCGTCCGTCACGGGACGTGTTAGCGCCGGTGGAAGCTCGGGTGGTCGTGTGGCCGTGGCGTTGTATCCGAAGAGCGGCGCGGTGACGCGCAGCGCGTAGACGCGCACCGATGGAGTGCCCGCGATTTCTACATTCGCGAGCGCTTGATAGAGCGACGCGCTGAGACCGGGACGGAGAACGCTCAGCAGCTTGGAGCTGCCGTCGGCTTTCTCGCCGAAAGCGGTGCCGAGGCTTCGGCCGAGAGCGAGTGTGCTTGCGGGCGGCGTCGACGGGACCTGGTCGAGTGCGGTGAGCAGACCTTCCCGCCCGCCGTTGCCGTTGCTGTGCGTGACCACCATCGCTGCTTCGGCAGCCGCTTGCGCCGCTTCAGCGATCGTCGCATCCGTCGCTACGACTTTCAGGTTGGCAGTCAATTGAGTCAGCCATGGCTGCAGACGGACGTAGCCTCTCTCTTGCGCCTCCGTGAGACGAGCCTCGAGCTGTGCGATAACGGGTACAAGATCGCTGACGACGCTGATTTTTTCGAGATGATCGAGGTCGGCGATCGTTCGCCGCGCCGTCGCGTTCTGCGTGACGCCGAAAAGCGCGATCTGCTTGAAATGCTTCGCGATCTGGCTGAGCGTCTCCTTGAGCGATGGCTTCACGACTGTTTTCGGCGGCGCGATCAGCCGCACCAGCGTGCGATTCGCCACGGTATCCGGCTCGACGCTACGCACCCTGCGCAGCCTCGTTTCTCCGGCCTTCTCGTTGAAGACGAGCAGCAGCGGATCGTTAGGCTTCAGCTTCGTCGTGACGCCCTGGAGATAAAGATCTTCGAACGTTTCCGCCTCGGCAAACGCGATCGTTTGCATCTTCGTCGTGCGCGGCGTGAAGACGTTCCACTCGGTGCGCGCTTCCAGATCAGCGGAAGTCTCGAACGATTGCGGCAGCTCGCCGGGTCCGGGAAGGCTCTGCGCGCGCGTCCCGGCCGGGATGATCACCGGCTGGCTCTCTTTTTCGAGCGTGTAGGCGAGATAGACGCTGGAAGCAACGCCCGGGCGCAGCCGGTAGCCGATCAGCCGCGCCAGTTCCAGAACGGAGCGGCGCTCGGTGGCCGTGCCCAGGAATCCTTCATTGGCGATGCGCTCCTGGTAGAACGTCAGCACGTCGGCGACAACCGCCCACGCATCGAGCATGGCGATGGCGGGATCGGACGATTGACGTGTCGTCAGCGCCAGCAGCGGACGGAGAAGATCGATCGACAGCGGCACCGGCAGCGCGTTCTCTTCGAAATCTTCCGGCGCGAGCTTGACCTCGGAGAGACGCGCTTTCATGGTCCGTAGGAAGGTGCCGTGCGTGCCGGCGCGATATCGCAGCGCGCTGAGGCCGGGCCGGTTGATCACGGTGGCCGGCGTGAGTTTGGCGATGCCGGAGCAGCAGGCGCAGGTGTCGCTCATCGTCCACCTCGAAGGTCGAGTCTCAGAATGCCGTGGCCGGGCGCGCCGGGATCGTTGTCGAGCCGCGCCACTTCCAGCGCGCTTAGCGGCAGGATGCCGTTCTCGATCTCCCCATGCGACTCTTCGTGCAGCCGCTGCAGGCGCGTCACGGTCACGCTCTCCACACCGGTCACGGCCTGCGCTGCTGCGACGAGCCGGCTGAGGCGCACGCCCTCGCCGAAGGTGAGATTGTCGGGATGGAACAAGGCGCGCCGGCCGCCGCTGAGGTCACGATTGCTGAAGAGGTCGAGAAGTTCCGCCTCGAGGTGCGCGCGCAGATAGTGCGGCAACACGCAGATGCGAAGCGCGACGTCGAGCGCGACGTAGCGCGCCGGCGTGATGCGCACGTCATGACCGATTCTGCGATAGCGATGCAGATAGCCGTCGACTTCGTCGCGTAACTCGTCCTGTAACTCTTCGCGGTCGCGGGGGTCGATCGCCACCTGCGCTTCGTACCAACTGCCGTTCCAGCGGAGTGGCGGCGCTGCCGCACGCTGGATGGCGGAGGGATCGCTCCGCTCGGCCAGACGCGCGTAGTCGTCGCTGATGACAGCGCGTTCGAGCTGCTTCCTGATCGCGCCCGGCGCGAACAATCTCACCTCGGTCAGCGGCTCGGGCTCCCTTCCGCCTTGCGCGGGCAACGGATTGCGCACGCGCCGGTTTCCGCCGCTGTCACTCCCGTGGAAAAACACGATTTTCGATATGGCCTCGGCGCCGGCGTTTCCGCGCGCACCGTTGCCGGTGCGATAGGTCGCGGTCAGCGTCGTTCCCGGAGTGGGAGTGCGCCCGTTGCTGCCGTCGCCGAAGCGGAGGTGCCCGCGCCCATCGTCATCGATCTCGACCACGAAATGGCGATCCCGCGGTCCGCTGTCGAGAAGATCAGCGCGCGGAGTCCATGATTCGCCGCCGCCAAACCTGACAGCGGGAATCGCTTCGCGCGGATCCTGAAGCAGCGCCATGCTGGCGGGTCCGAGCGTGACACTGCTGCCGATGCCGGCCAGACTCGCGAGGGCCTGGCCAAACATCTCTGCCAGTTCAGCGTTTTCCCTGTCGCCAAGCGCGTAGGCTGCCCGGGCGCGCGCCGCGAGCGTGTTCACGCGCCGCGACTTTTTCGCCAGCAGCCGCGCTTCACGTTCCAGCAAATAGGCGAGGGCGTGACCCTGCGCTTGCGCGCCCGTTTTTGTCAGCGCTGCATTCTTCGCTACCTTCGCGCCGAAAATCGTCGTGAGCTCGGTGATCTCATCGACATTGAGGGTTCGCCCGCTCTGCGTCGCGCGCCACAACTGCTCAACGCGCGCATGCACCGCCGGCATGAGCCGCGCGAGCAATTGCGCCTGACGGCGCGAGACCGCCGCACGCATCGGGAACGGCGCGGCGTGCGTGATCGGTGAGAATCGCAGCGGCGATGGCCGGAACGGCGGCGGCACGGCCGCGTGAATCGGTTCGCAATCGTCGCAGGTTGTCTCTTCGACGATCGGCGGCACATCCCACGACTCCGGCGACATTGGCCGGCCGTGGTCGACCAGGATGACGTTGCCATGAGCGACGCTCACATCCTCGAGATACCTGCATTCCGGCGCGCGGCCGATCGCGGAAAGGCAGAGCGGGAAAGGAAGTGCATCCTCGACGGCCCATTCGATCTCGATGATTGGTTGATCGTAGAGCGCGTCGACGCCCGGCTCGGCTTTCGTCAGGCGGACAACGTGCCGGTGCGCACGATCGGCATCCGCGGCCTGTCCTGTGACCGGCCCCAGAACCTCTTCGAAAATCAGAACGTCACCGGCCTGAAGATGGAGCAGCCGCTTGCGCGGAGGCGGCGTTGGATCGGGCGGACAATCGTCATCATCGTAGTGTTTCGTCTGACCCTGATCGTCGTAGCCCGCCGGCGGCGGGATTGGAGGCTGGTCGATCCATTCATCTACCAGCGTCGCCGACGTCGCGCCGCGCGGCAGACAGCATTCGCGATCACCCCATGTGTAGAACGCGATGCGATTGTGAGCCTGATAGAACACGCGCCCCTTCGGCTCGCCGACCGGCTCGAACACTTCGTAGTCGGCGAGCGGCACGTTGCGCATGTCGTCTTCACCGAGGATGTTCTTGTTCCAGCCCGTGCGCTTTTTCGTAGGGCTGATGAACGATGCGCCATCCATCGGGCCGTCGCTGTCGGTTTCGATGTAGACCCACGCACGCGCGTTGCAGCCTTCATGGACCTGATAGTCGATCAGCTTCGCGTGGCGGCGGACGGAGATGCGCTGCCGCGCCGTACCGAGATACGCCTCCGTCGCGACGGCGTCCTGGTAGTAACTGAGCTGGTCGCCGGTGTACGCAAGCAGTTCGACGAGAGCGATGCCGATGTCGGGCACGTGGCGCTCCGTCCACTCCGGCATGATCAGCGACAAGCGATCGAGGATCAGTTGCCGGAAGCTCGCGTAGTCTTTCGCCAGATAGTCGATCTCCGGCTCATCGAGCGGCTCCGGGGCGCACGGCACCGGCGCGCAATCGAGATCGGTTGGGCAGCCGGCCTTGAAGGAAAAATCGAGCTGCGCATAACGTGTATCGAATCCCGGCAGCGGCTCGTTTCCCGGCAGACCGCGCGAATTGCTCTGCACGAGGCGGAGCGCGTAGGTGGAGAAATCGCCCGGCTTTTCGACAGTGATCTGCAAGCATCCGTCCGCGCGCGCGTCGTCGGGATCGCAAGTGCTGACGTCGAGCACGTGAATGCGCACGCGCCGTCCGCCGTCGATTCGCACGTTCGCCGTCGTGACATCCGGCACCTTGCCGAGAAAGTAGACGGTGATGATCGTCTGCGTTTCATCGACTTCGACGTAGTCGATGCCGTTGACGTCGCGTTCCCCGGTAGCGTTCGTGTGCGCGCGAATGTCGCGGCGGCGGCGATCCTTCTCCTTACAGCGTTCGGCCGGCCGTTTCATGCCGGCACCGTGAAGATTACGGTCTGACGCTCATTCGTGGCGCGAACGGCGTAATGGATGGTGATCAAGATGCTGGAATCGACCGACGTCACTTCCAGCGACTGCAGCTCGATCAGATCGCCGAGCCAGCGTTGAAGATCGGCCTGCAATGAGAATTGCAGCGCCGCAGCGAGCTCGGGGCTGTTCGGCCCGAAGACAAGTTGCAGCAATCCGCTGCCGAAGTCGGGACGGTTCACCCTCTCCCAGCGGTTCGTGAACAGCAACTCCTCGATCATGTCGCGGATGTGATCATCGCGGCCTGTCTCGGCGCTGCGGCCATCGCCGCTGATGTGAAACGGAAAGTCGATGTTCATCACGTCGCCTTCGCCCGCATCTGCGTCTGCACGATCGTCAATCCCGTTCCGGTCGGCGCGCAAACCGCCTGGCTGTCGCGGAACAGCACCGGCTCGCCGCCCGCCTTCACGCGCACCGCCGCGGTCGTCCATTGCGCGGTTACGCACGGTCCGTTGCCCGCATTCGGCGGCGGCAGCGTGCAACCGGCCACGGTGTACGTACACGACTGCGTCACGATCGCCTGACCGCCGGCCTTCACGCGCAGATTGGTCATCGTCGGCTGCGCCTGTCCCGCGTGCAGGCACTGCACGGTCGCACCGGCATGGAGAATCGGGCTGGCCATTACATGACCTCCAACGCGCCGTCGTCGATCGAGACGCTGGACGCCGACACCATGACCTTCTGCGATCCGTTGCTGATCTCGATGCCCTGCTGGTCCATCTTGATCTTGAGGTTGTTCGTCGTCTCGATGGTGATGCTGTTCGAACCGGAGGTGTCGTCGAACGTGATCTGCCCCGCCGCCGTGCGCAGTACTTTCTTGTCCGCGGAGGCGGGCGACACGGGCACTTCGCCGGGAGCCCAGAAGCAGCCGCTCCAGATCGGGTAGTCAGGGTCCCCATGCTCGAATTCGATCCAGACCGATGTCTTCGCCTCGGGTATGAGAAAGAGTCCGACCTCTTTGCCGGCATACGGCACCGACGGCATAGCCCATCCGCTCTCGTTTTCGCCGAGAACGTCCGGCACTTTCGCGCGGATGCGCCCGAGTCGATTGGGATCGGCGTTGTCGGTGACGACGCCGCGGTATTTGCCGTAGTACGGCGTCTGACGGGTCATGGAAGCACCACCGGCTTCAAGGCTCCCCGTCCTTCGCGCGAAAGCGAAAACGTCTGCTTGTATTCGCCGCGCTTGATCTTGTGCGTGACCTGTTTGACGTAATACGAGCCGTCGTAGCTGTTGCCGGCGCCGCGCACGCCGACCAGTTGCCTGGCCCGAAGGACGCCGCCGTAGCGAACGGCGTCCAATTGCCCCGAGCCGGTAACCGCGTCCGCGGAGGCAGTCACCGCGGCCGACGCGCGTGTTGACGCCTGCGACGAATCGAGATTCGCCGTATCGGTTGGCAGCGTCGTTCGCAGCGACTCCGCGCGGCGCAGCGACAACGGCGGGCGCGAGCCGCTACTCGGCGCCGGAACGGTGATCGTCAGACGTGTGGTCGGATCGAGGATGGAAATCTTCGGCGTGGCCGGACCGAGCGCGTCGAATGTGAAGCTCATCGACTCGACGTTCGTCGATGGTCCCATGTTGATCGTCAGCGCCGGCTGCGTCGGGCTTTCGAAGTTCTGCAGTCCCCAGTGCGCCTTCGTAACGCCTGGCGCGCGCGTCGGCTCGACGTAGAAGACGAATCCGTTCTGACGCGCCAGTTCCATGATGTACGAGAGATCCGTGCCGAGTTGCATCGGCACGCGCTGACTCTCCTGCGGCCGCACCTGCGTGGCCGTGACATCAGGCGTGAGCCCGTCGCCCGCATAGCGGCCGAGAATCGTCCGCACGATGTCGGAGTCGGACTGGTTCCTATACGACTCTTTGCGCTCGTCGAGATCGAGTTTCAGGCTGATGTCCTCGCCGGTGACGACGAGACTCCCCTCGCCCGGTTTGCTGCCCGGCGAGACCTGGTGATTGGTGATGATGCCGTCGACGAGCACCTCCGCGCGAACGCCGACGACGACGCCGATGATCACGCGCGACGGCGGATCGAGAAGGCCGCCCCGCAGGAGGTCATAGTCCGCAAGCGAGTCGCGGCCGAGGCTGAAGGTCATCTGGAAGCCATCGCGTCCGTTGTCGGTGTTGCGCACCTCGAGGCTGGTCAGCGAATCGATGACGCGCGACGGAGCGGCCACCGGCACCGTGGCGCCGAGCATGATGTTCAAGCGGATGGAGTCGACAGTCATGGCCGTGTCATTGAGGCAGCGGAATTCTCAGCCGCCGCCCGATCTCCTCGGTCAGCTCGCGCGGATGCATGGCGTTGTTGGCGTCGCAGACGCGCCAGAACTGCTCCGGATCGCCGAGGTAACGCGCGGTGATGTTGTCGAGCCGGTCGCCCTGAACGACCGGATGCTCGACCATCACCACGCTCGCGGACGCAGGCGGCAGAAAGCGCCGCCGCAAGTAAACGAGATCGTGATCACCCACGGTCCACTTGGCCGTCTCGACACCGTAATAGCGGCTGGTTACTGTGAAGTTCATCGACGAAATCCTCATTAGAGCTTCAACGAAACGCCGAGGCTTTGTGCGTTGTTGAAGGTGTTTTTCGTGGCCATGATCTCCTTCGCGATCTGATAGGCCACAAATAGTGAAAATCCTGGATGCTTCGTTTCAAGGTCGTAATAGCTGAGTACCTGCATGGTCAGATCGACCTTGGCCTGAATGGGATTGAGGAGGGTATCGAACGCTTGCTCCGTGATGCTGAAACTGGTGATGCGCACCGGCAACACGCGCGTCGGTCCCCAAACAAACAGCGTCAGCGGCGCCTCGGTCGGCGTAATGACCAGCATTCCCCCCGCGGCCAATGCGATGTTTTCCAGCACGACGCTGCTCTTGGGATAAAACAGCATCTCCAATGCGGCCAGCGTGGGATTGAGCCCGGCCGTCACAGCCGTCGACTCCGCACGTTCGAGCTGATCGGTGGCATCGATATCTACGCTGATCGTGATCGTCTCTTTCGGCGCCGACGTAAGTCGCAGCGCCTCCGACCGGTCGCCCGTTTCCCCGCCCCCCGCCGCCCGCGCCTCCACCTTCCGCGTCATCGTCTCCGGGTTGTACTGAAACACAATGACGCTCGCCGCCGGATTGTTCTTATCAATCCCGACGATTGCGCCCTTGAGCAGGCGGGGTGAGTTTGGAAAAGAGGTCATGGGTACGTCCAATCGACGGTGAAATGCGAGGTCTCATTGCCGGCCACCTCTCGCCGCCCATGAATTTGCTCGTCGCTTTCGGCTCCGCGGTGATGCTGAGCCTCATCCCGCCGCTTGACCCCAGTTTCGTTGCTGCTCCCGCCGTGACAGAGGTGTCTCATTAAGCCGTCCAATTGGTTTCTATCCTCAGCCTGCTCCGGGTCCCTAGTACTTGCTGATCCTTTGTGCACCCAGTGCAGCTCCTCTGATCTCCGCACGTACACTTGTGCTGCAAAGAATACAGAGTCGACGCGAGACAGTAACGTCGTTCTCTTGTGGTCGCGAAATGCAGTCGCCTGAGCTGAAGTTGTATTCATGTCATGGCCAAGGTTGATTGGAAGCGCCGATGCAACTCGTTGTAAGTCGCGGTATCGCCAGTGGAACAGTATGGGGACCTCGGATGGTACGCAATTGACCGGCTGCAACCGCCGCTGCGCATACTGTTGCCGGATCGGCCCCTGGCGCTCCCAAGCCTCGCCCGATAACGTTGTCGTGTAAATCCATCTGGTTGTCGAATGGGATGGAGCTCGGGTTGGAGTTCTCGTGCGCGGTGGCGAATTTTTCCGCATTAACGGCTCCAATATGCTGAGCCATGATGCAGTTCCACGCACAGTGACGGAAGGCGTCCTGCGGACCAAGGTGCGGGCCGGGTAATGCGCTTGCGGCTGCCAGACTGTTCGCATCGTCGCGCGCTGCGTCGACGCGGAACGCGTCGATAGGATGTTTCGCGATATTTGTGTTTTCTCCGTCCGTGGTCGGATTGAAGGAACTTCCTGACATATCCGGATTTGTCGGTGTGGTGCAAGCAGATGGCGGTGTGACCGCGGGCGGCGTCGTCGGAGGAGTGACGGCGGGTGGCGTAACTGCTGGCGGGACAACGCCTGATGGAGCTGCTGCGGTATCGATCGCCGCCCAGGTGTGATCACCGATCTTACCGTCGTGCTCTTTGCGGTCTGCCGCAAATTGTTGCCGCTGGAACGACAAGACGGCGTTGAAGGTGTGACTCCCGAAGACACAATCCTCTACGAGAGGCGCGTCAGCCAGACCGACTCGCTTTGCCGCGAGTTCTTTCGCATGGAAGAGATTGAGCTTTCGTTGAGCCTCGCGAACTGCGGAATGTACTGATCCCTGTATCAGAAGCCTATGCGGGCTTGCAATGTCGGGACATGGACCTGTGGTTAGTTGCAGCCGCGCGACGCCAACCCGTCCTTGAATCGGAGCCCGTGGTGACTGGCTCGACATGATGCTCGTTGCCTGCGCGTCAGCCTCGTTTTCCAAGGCGGCGCCGCTCGCGTGCTCAATCGAAGCCATTCGCTGCACTCGTGCGGCGTCGGCCTGCTGAAGCACGTGCGTCAACTCATGCGCGAGCAGCCACTTACCCTTCGTGGTTTCCGGAGCGTATTCACCGTGTCCAAAAGCAATGTGTGATCCCACCGTGAACGCGAGCGCGTTGACCGCACGCGTCGATTGCGCGGCCAGTGTGTCGGCATGGACGCGCACTGCGCTGAAGTCGCGACGGAATCGCGGTTCCATGAACGCGCGACTTCCGGCGTCCAATGGTTGCCCCGCTGACTGAAGGACTTCCTGAACGATCGGTGGCACGATGCTCAAAGCATCCGCCTTCACTGCGGAGCGCTGCATAGGCGTTTTGCGCTTCTCGCTACACCCGGTACACGCGCCGCCACCGTTTGTGTGCTGGCCGCACGCGCACTTGCGCTGCAGCATGAGACCGGACGGCGCCGGTATGGGTGGACGGACGGATAGAACCGACTTGCGATTCACTTCTCGATCCCTCCATGTACCGACCGCGCGATTTGTTGTCCGAGGCGAGTGGGCGAGTTGTTGGGCGTTAGTGAAATCGCTGGCGCCTTAACCCGCGCTGTCGCGCCGCCGGACGGCGGGGGCGCACCGGCGCCCATGAGCCGCGCGAGCTCCGCCTCCACCGCGGCTTGCACCAGCGGACCTTCGTGGTGGCCGAGGGGGAGGCCTTCGAGGATCAGGCGTTCGATATGGATGCGGATGGTCATGCGATCCGCTCCTCGGCTCGGGTGTTCGAGGCCGGCTCCGTCCAGCGGAAGTCGGACTCGTTGATGAAGCGGTCCATTTTGCGGAACTCCGTGCGCGCCGCTTCGAGGATCAGCGGCATCGTGATGATCTGCTCGCGCGTTCCTGCCGCCAGGAACGCGGCGTTGAGGGCGATGTTGCGGATCGTGCCGCCGGGGATGTCGAAGCGCGCCAGACGGTCGAGGTCGAGGACAGCGACATTCGCTGCCGCTGGAAAAACCTTCGACCAGATCTCGCGCCGCTGCATGGCCTCGGGATGCGGAAAGTTCACGATGAAACGAAGGCGGCGGGTGAAGGCGGCATCGAGGTGCGCCTTAAGGTTCGTGGCCAGGATGGCCAGACCGCGATACGACTCGATGCGCTGCAGCAGATAGTTGATCTCGATGTTCGCGTAGCGGTCGTGGCTGTCGCGGACTTCGCTGCGCTTGCCGAAGAGCGCGTCCGCTTCGTCGAAGAAGAGGATTGCACCACCGCGCTCAGCGGCGTCGAAAAGCTGCCGCAGATTCTTCGGCGTCTCGCCGATGTACTTGCTCACTACGGCCGAGAGATCGATGCGATAGAGATCGAGCTGCAGGTCGTTGGCGATGCATTCCGCGGCCATCGTCTTGCCGGTTCCGCTCTCGCCGGCGAAAAGGGCACTGATGCCGAGACCGCGGACGGTCTGACGGCCGAATCCCCAGTCGTCGTAGACCAGGCTGCGGCGGGCCACTTGTCCGGCGATGTCGCGCAGGAGTTGCTTCTCCGCGGCCGGCAGCACGATCTGATCGAGCGTTGCGTTGACATCGAGACGCTGCGCGAGATTGTCGAGGCGTGGCCGGGCGCTGGCGACGCACGCGGCCCAAAGGCGCGACTCATCCGCGGGAGCGATCGAGGCGATCCGCCCGATGGTCGAGAGATCGAAATCGAACTGCGCAGCCAGCCGGGCGGGAAGTTCCGATTCCGGACGTCCGAGCATCGCTGCCCAGGCCGCGCGCTGTTCGACCGACGCCGGCGTATCGATGTCGATCGTCAGCGCCGGCCGGCTCAATCCCGGCCAGCTCTCGCGCGTGTTGAGAATGATGATGCCGTCGGTGCGCGCCAGAAAACGGCTGACCGGCGGCGCGTGTCCTTCTCCCTCTCCGGGACGCTCGGATTCGTGCGCGTCCAGGTAGAGCGCGATCGGCATGAGCACACCTTCGCGCTGGGCGAGACGGGCCAGCGTCTCCAGCTCGGCCGCCTGCGCCGGAAGCAGTTCTGCCGGAAGGCGGTAGAGATGGAGATCAAGCGCAGCGGCGGCGCGCACGGCCACGAGCTGCTTGCTTCCGGAGTCGGTTCCCACAACGTTGATGAGAGGGAGGCGCGCTCCCGGCTGCGCCTGCCGGATGCGGCGCACGATCGCGTCCACGCTTTCCTGCTGCGACGCCGGCAGCGTCAGCGACTCCTCGGCATCAATCGGAATCAGCAGCGGCGAAAGCCGGTCGTCGAGATAGTTGAGCCCCTTGATGTAATTGACGATCCGCTCGTCGGCGCGGAGCGCGCTCGCCGTGAGCGGCTGCGCGCTCGGTTGATGGATCTCGATCAGCCGCCAGTAGCGCAGAGCGCGCTCCGGCGACATCAGATCCCACGCCGCCTCGTCGAACAGCCACAACGCCAGCGCGAACGTCGGATAGGGCTTCGATGGATCGCGATGCGCGCGCGCGCAGAGCGCTGCGGCATCCGGATCGAGCTCCATCGCCGCGCAGAGAAGCAGCACCTGTTGCTCGAACCGCGACAAGCCAAAGCGCCGTGCCGCGATCACCAGCGCCGGAGGAGGATCGACCGCCTCCGCGCTTGCCATCGCAGCTGCAGCCGCGGACAGCTCCGCGTCCGGGACGGTGTTCGGAGCGGCCGGTGTTGTTTCACCCGGCGCAACGACGATCGGCTTCTCGCTACGTTCCGCGAGCCGTATCAGGCGTAGCCGCAGCCAATGCAGCGCTGCGGCGAGATAGTCCTCGTTTGCTTTCTGCCAATCCACCAGAGTGCTCATGTGATGGTCACCTTCTGGTTGGGATCGAACTGCAACGGCGGATGCTGATAATCGACGAGCAGGCTGTCGACGCCGTCGACACGCAGCCGCAGAAACTGGTCGCCCTTCGATGCCGCAGTGACGGGCGCGATCGCGAAGTCGAGCGTGTCGGTTTGCGCCGTGTGCGCGGCGGCGGCGAATTCGTTCCCGCCGAACAACAGCGACGCGCGTTGCCCCGGCAGCACCTGGGGACTGCAGGTGATGGTTAGGGTGAAGTCGCCGGCAGCCGAGGATGCCGTGGCCGGAGATCGGGTCAGGATGCGTGGGGCGAGCGCGAAGGAGAGCTCGTTGGTGATGCGGATCGGATTCGCCGGATCGGTGCGGGCGATCAAGAGCGACACGGTGAGCGGCCCGGCCGCCCACGCGGTTTGCGCAGCCGCGTCGTTCGGAATCGGAACCTGCACCTCGGTCTCGCCGATCATCGTGATGACGTCCGGCAGCAGGATGTCGATGGGCGTGGGGAGTTGGCGATGCGTGAAACGCGCGGTCACGCTGTTGCCATCGAGATGATGGCCGCTGAGTGTGATGACATCGCCGAGCTGCGCGCTCGGTTGCCGTGCCGAGGGGAGCGTGAGCGCCGTCAGCGTCGGATACGGCGCGATGAGGCTCCCCTGCGCGTCTACGCCGCGATCGTCGGGGCCGCGCCGCAAAACCGGCAGCGGTGTGCGCGACGGACGCGTGCTCTCGATGAGGACGACCGCTACCTGATAGGCCGTGGAAGGCCGGTACTTCGCTTGGAACGTTGTCCAGAGCTTCGACATGTCGTCGAGCGTCACCGGTTGCGGGATGATGCGAATGCGCTCGATCTGATCGAAAAGATCGTAGGGTTGCGGATTGGCTACGGGGATGGCTGCCCTGATGTCGGCGGCGCTCAGAACCGGATGGTCGTGAAGCACGCTCATGGCACGGCCGAGGAGTCGATGGCTGAATGGTTCCGACGCGTCGTCGCCCTGTCCGTAGGCTGTCAGCAGGTAGTAGAGGTTCAACGCCAGAGGAGGCTGCCCGGTTTCGCCGGGCCTGACCTGTCGCGGCATATCCGCGTTGCGGAAGGCTGCGTCGAGAGACGTCTGATACAGAAAAAGATTGACGCGGTTGGCGGACACCGTTCCGAACACATCTGGCGGCTGCACAGTGACTGCGGCGCCGGAAAGCTCATCGCTGATCGCAGGAGCGAGCAAGTTGCGCAGAGTGAGGGTGACGGCGGCGATCGCCAGCGAGTTACTCATCGCCGCCCTCCCCCGTCGCGCCGCCGCAGGTAGTCGTCGAGATTCATCAGGCCCGAAGGAGCGGCGGATCGACCGCGCGACGGCAGCTCCGCCGCGGGAACAGCGCGAACTTCGACGCGGCCGATGGTGATGTGCACGTCCGGCGCTGCAGTCGCCTGCGGATGCTGGCGAGAGGACCGCAGCACGGATTGCGTGCGAGGCGCCGGCTGCGTTTCGGTAACGATGCGCGAAGGTGTGATCCGAGGCGGCATCGAGATTCTTGACGACGCGCGCTCTGGCCGTTCAGGATTTTCTAATTGTTCGCGCGCTGATCCAACGCGCTCGCGCGGTGACGCGACGCCGGCCGGTTGGGCATCATCGAATGCGCGCGCAGGCAGCTCGAGTGATCGAGGCGAGAGCGACGGCGATTCCAGCTGCGGGTGTGGACGTTGTCGATTCCGAGGAATCAACGCCCGTGGCTCTGTTTCACTCCGCCGGGCCTCCGCTTCGTCGTGCTCTTCCGGCGGCGCAACGCGCATAGCAATTCGCTCCCGCTGTGCCATCTCGTCGCGCGTCGTGTCAGATATCGCGCCGTTAGGCTCGGCGATCGGAACCCGAACCTTCCGGCGCCCATGCTGCTCTCGCGGCGTCTCGCCCACGACGCCGTTCGCCGCCTCCGCGACGCGATCCACAGCGCGTCGAGGCAGAGGTGAAGCGGCAGTGGATGTCGCGCTCGTTTCATCGTTGACGACGGCAGCCATGATCGGCTCCGTGCGGAGATCAACGTCGTCGCGAGAGAGAACACCGTCGGATTGATCAGCGGTGATGACCGCGCGTTGCGAAGGCACCGCTGCGCGATCCTCGGGATGTTGCGCCGGTATGGCAACCATGTCATTGGCTACCTCGCCGCTCTCCGCGATCGGCTCCGGCGGAATCGCGACGCCTCTCTGCGGCGCCTCGTAGAAGGACGCCAGCAGCGGCCGGATCGCTGTCGCGGATTCGAGGGCTCGCGCCGCCAGATTGGTCAGGTAGTCGCTCATCCCTCCGCCATCTCCAGGTAAACCTGCCGCCGCCACGGGGTGAGCGCGAGAATGTCCGGCTCCCGCCAGCCGTAGGCGAGCGCAAGACGATGCACGTCCTGCAACGTCCGTTGCGCCCAGGCATTGACCTCGGCCCACAGAAACGAAGCGATGTCGAAGACGGCAAACCAGCGATGCGCGCACGCGGGACAGCAGAGATCGAGCTGTACATCGGCCTGCGGATCCGCGTCCGCCATTGCGCCGACGACGGCCTCGACATCGTCCTCAGCCAGGGTGTCCGCGTCGCGATCGATGGCGCAACGCCGCAGCAGGATCGCGCGGGCCGCAGCAACGTCCGCGCAGCCGGCCACCGCCAGGAGATCGCGGCTGTCGGGAAGACGGAAACGGATGCCGCGCGCGGTCAATGACTCGGGTGGAAGAGATGCGGCCGGCGCCTCGATCTCCGACACGGCGAATGTCAGTTCGAGCCTTTCGGAGCAGTTTGGACAGTCGGCAAGGCCAGTCGCGGACGGGCCGAACATCCGCTCGCGAAGCGCGAGCAGACCGGCATCGCGGCGGCCGATGCTCAGGCCGGTCAGCGTGTCGGGCGAGATCCCGGGCGAAGCGGCGGCCAGGAGCGTCAGTGCCCGTTCGACCGGCCGCTGCTCCAAGCCTCGTTCCCACGCATCCAGCAGTTCCGTGGCCGACAGAGTGCGCATCGTCCGCTCACACGGCTGGATCCGTAAATGTCGGCTCGGTCGGCTCGGTCACCGACTCGTCGCGCTTCCACCCCTCGTTCTCGAGTTTGATGTGGGCGATCGCCACGGCGTTGGCGTTCGCGTCGAGATCGGGCAACGCCTGATACTCGGAGACCCAGCAGCGGAAGACGTTGTAGGTGATGGCCACCTGACCTGCTTCATTCATGACCTCGATGATGATGTCCTTGCGGAAATCCTTGAGCGACACCTCGGAGCCGAGGCCGGAGCCGAAGTTCCAGACCTTGTTCGCCCATTTTTCGAACTCGGTATCGTGCGTGACACCGCGCTCGAGCGTGATGGCGTCGTACTCCGTGCGCCCGGGTGATTTGCGCGTGCTGCTCGGATCGCCCCCCTCGCGGTGCTTGACGACGTCGGTGGTCCGCTTCAAACCGCCCACTTTGCTGACGCCGGCCACGTACTTGCCGTCCCACTTCACCCGGAACTTGAAATTCTTGTACGGGTCGAACCGCTGAGGATTGGTATTGACGCTGAACTGAGCCATGGTCCCTCTCCTTACACGTCGATTTGACCGGCCATCTGCTGGAGTTTGATGATCACGAACTCGGCAGGCTTCAGTGGCGCGAATCCGACGACGATGTTGACGATGCCGTGATTGATGTCGGACTGCGTCGTCGTCTCTTTGTCACATTTGACGAAGTAGGCGTCCTTCGGCGTTGAGCCCTGGAATGCGCCCTGGCGGAAGAGGTCGTGCATGAAGGAGCCGACGTTGAGGCGGATCTGCGCCCAGAGCGGCTCGTCATTCGGTTCGAAGACGACCCACTGCGTTCCGCGGAAGAGGCTCTCTTCGATGTAGAGCGCCGTGCGCCGCACCGGAACATATTTCCACTCCGAGGCCAGGCGGTCGTCGCCCTGGAGCGTGCGCGCGCCCCATACGATGCGGCCGGCCGGAACCATAGCGCGCAGACAGTTGATGCCGAGGGGGTTGAGCTGACCGTTCTCGGCGTCGTTGAGTTGGACGCTGAGCTTTGGGACGCCCACGAGCGTGGCGTCGAGTCCTGCCGGCGCCTTCCACACGCCGCGCGTGGTGTCGGTGCGGGCGAAGATGCCGGCTACGGCACCGCAGGGGACGAAGTCTTCCAACTGATCGTCGCGCAACGGATTGGGTTTGATCAGGCGCGGAAAGTAGAGCGCGGAGTTCTTGCTGTTGGTGCCGATGTTCGTGACGCCGGCGATGGCTTTCGCAGTGGTGTTCCACGCGAACGGCGGATCGATGACGAACATCGCCCGCCGTTTTTCGCAGTAGACCGCGGCATCAGCCACGAGGCTGGCGTCGACGTCACCGCCGAGCGCATAGGGTGGCAGACAAAGGATGTTGAAGATGTCCGCCTTCTCGAGTGCGTAGAGGCCGTGCTTGTCAGTTTCGCCGTTGGCCGGAGTGAAGTCGGCTTTGACTAGCGGATCGCCGTCGGAAGTGTCCACGGCGCCTTGGGCGGCGGTGAGAGCCGTATTGGCGCTCGCGATTGCGGCGTTGGCATTCGTAATATCAATAGCCGACTGGGCATCACGAAGTTGCTTCTTCGCGGCGGCAAGTTGTTGCTCGGCTCTGCTGACCGCATCGGTATTAACTAAGGCGAGGGCCGTCTGCTTCGCGATTACGTCGGCTTGCGTCGTAGCTGTCGGTGTCGTCGCGTTCGCCTGCTCGGCGTTCGTGAGGTCCGTTTCTTTTGCGTTGAGGTCGGTGAGGAAGGTCATCGGCGTCGCCGGCGCCGTTCCACTCCATCGGATCAGATTTGATTCTGCCGCCAGTACCCTGTCGATTCGACGGACAGTGTCTTTGACAGTGAGGTTGCGGAACGTCTCACTCCTCACGGGCGCCCCATCTGCTCCAACCTCGATGACACGCAGGTTGAAGAGATCCGCTTTCACGACGCCAGGTCCCAGCGCGGCCGCTGCCTGATCGGAGACCCGGCCATCGATACCGATACGGAGATTCTCCCCCCACGAGCCTTCGTCCGCAGCCTCCAGGGTAAGATTGCCGATGCTCAGCGGCGTCTTCGCTGGCTTCGCTGTTGCGGGAAGTGTGGGTGTCGGGCTCGCGTGAAACAGCCGCACGATGACCGCTTGTGCTCCGCCGTTTCGGAAGAAATCGCTGACGGCGTAGCTCATCGTGCTGTCGATCCAGAGACCGCCGAACGTCCGCTCGTAGTCTCCGAAGCTATTGATGACGATCGCTTCGTTGACTGGCCCGCGGCGGGCGCGCCCCACGAACGCTGTCACGGACGTGGCGACACCCGTGATCGTTCTGACCCCGCTCGGGATTTCCTCGATGTATACGCCAGGGTAAGTAGGTGCGACCGGCATAACGAGACCTCCGGAATCGAAGTTTTAAGTTCGCGAAGCGACGGCTGACCGAGAAGTGATTCCGGCAACATAGGTCCAAGGAAGTAGAGAAGCAACCAATTCTTGCTACATACCCGTCATGAACTACAGCGACCCTTCATGCTTGATGTCTGGCGAGAGATCACGAACGGTTACGAATCCGTTTCGCCCTCGGGCAAAACCTCGCGTGAATCACACCATTCGCCCGCCTCATTACGACTCATCGCTGGATCGTCGACGCAAACCCCGGGATCGCCAACGCGCCGAAGTGATGAAAACTACCTATGTGTGGAAGCCAGCGATCGCCGCCGCCGCGAACAACCTCAAGACCGACGGATTCGGCCATGATCGTCTGCGGAGCGTGCACCACCGCGCCGAAGAGCACGAGAACGCGCGATCACCATCAGAGTCGCCAGCATGAAAGTCCCCGGCCCTTTCTGTGCTCACGGATGAATTTCGCACATTTCAAGCAGCCTTCGCCATCAAGTCGAACGGTGAAGGAATCACGAACAGCTCGCCTTTCATCAGCACCGACGGCGGCAGACCGAACATCTGCTGGAATGTTCGTGTGAGGTGCGCGGCATCGGCGAAGTCGGACGCCTGCGCCGCGGCAGTCAGCGTCCGCTCCCGCGCGATGGTGATCATCGCCCGTGTCACCTTGCGCCAGAGGATGTAACGCCGGAACGGGAGCCCGACCTGATGTTTGAAGAGGTGCTGGAACCGGCTCGGCGAAAGGAACACGCTCGCGGCCACCTGTTCGAGCGACAAACGCAGATCGTCGGACGACGAGATCAGGTCCAGCACCTTCGTGATTCTAGGATCGGGACGCCGCGCCGGCGGAACTCCTGCAGATAGTGATTCGACGACGTATCGAATGAGCTCGCCGACGTCGATGCTCTCCAGCGGTGTCTCGCAGAATCTGCGCAGTGCCGCAGCAGCCGGCGCGACCCGCGACTCGGGGACGATCGTGATCCGATTTCCGATTGTCGATCGCAGCCAGATGCCTTCGATCGAATCAGGATCGACGAAGAGCATCGCGCCGTACGAACCCTGCCCCGAGAAGCTGTGCACGATGTTCGGAGGCACGATGATCCCGCGCGTGGACTGCCACTCCCCGTCCTTATCGGCGATGCCCGCCTCCCCCTCAATCGCAATCACGATCTGAATCGCATGATGCGAATGAGAAGGCACCACTCCCGCGCTGCCGGCAAGGAGGAGGAATCCCCCTTCCCACAGGTACCACCGCGGTGGCGCAGTCCACGAAGCATCACTCATTCACTTTTCCCTGGCAAGCACGATTGGACGGGGAGAGGATAGCCGGTTTGTTCAAGAACTCCGACCGGTCCATTCAATCTTTCTGCGTGGCCACTCCCTATCTTGGGCTCATCGCCGAACGACTGGCGGCCAACGAATGAGATTAGGGAGAAGAACAATGAAAAAGCAAAACGGAACTCAGTGGCTGCGGATTGGAATGACCCTCGCGGCGACCATCATCACCCTCAGCAGTCTCACCGCCTGCTCGCACGTGATGACGATGGTGCACGCAAAGGTGCCAGCCGCGAGCGAATTCGGACTCGGCCCTCGCAAATCGTCGTCGGGACTCTACACGGCAACGTTGCAGCCGGCGGAATCGCTGCGTCCCCGAAAACTGCAGACCCAAGTCGCGTTGAAGGACGCCAGAGGGCAGGCTGTCGACGGTGCGGCAATCACGATCGACGGTGGGATGCCGCAGCACGGCCACGGTCTTCCTACGCAGCCCC
Source organism: Thermoanaerobaculia bacterium (assembly GCA_034665065.1). Classification (GTDB taxonomy): domain Bacteria; phylum Acidobacteriota; class Thermoanaerobaculia; order Gp7-AA8; family Gp7-AA8; genus JADGNZ01. The sequence continues at coordinate 78,967 of JAXDGL010000028.1, forward strand.
GCGTCACCAAAGCCCTCGGCAACGGCGCTTATCTGATCGAAGGCGTCCGCTTCAACATGGGCGGCTGGTGGGAATTCAAACTCGCCATCGCCGGCAAAACGGGCAACGACACCGTCACATTCAACCTCGCGCTCTAACAGTCATCGACCATATCGGAGGCACGCGCCATGACTACAAAACGATTCCTCATTCTCTCCGCGATCATTCTTCTGCCAACGCTCCTCTACGGATCCCGTCAGCGAAACGATGGCTGGACGCCGGCGCAGATCGAGGAGCTCCGCAAACTCTCGATCAGCGAGCTCGAGCCTCTCGCGCCGGATCCGACGAATCGCGTCGCTGACGATCCGGCCGCCGCAACCCTTGGCCACGAGCTCTTTTTCGATGCGCGCCTCAGCGCGAACGGCAAGGTCTCGTGCGCGTCCTGCCATCAACCCGATCGTGATTCCCAGGACGGGACATCGCTCGCACATGGTGTCGGCACGACCAATCGCCGCACGATGCCGATCGCCGGAACCGCGTTTGCGCCGTTCCTCTTCTGGGATGGACGGAAAGACAGTCAGTGGGCGCAAGCCCTCGGCCCACTCGAGAGCCCGGTGGAACATGGAGGCACGCGTGCGCAATACGCGCACGTGGTTGCCGAAAACTATCGCGCCTCTTACGAACAAGTGTTCGGACCGTTGCCGGACGTGAGCCGGGCTCCAGCCGTGGGCGGACCGGTCAAAGATCCAAGTGCGGCCGCCGCATGGAGCGCGATGCCACAAACGGATCGCGACGCGGTTACCAAGATCTACGCCAACATCGGCAAAGCGATCGCCGCCTACGAACGGCGGCTCCAGTTCGCGCCGTCGCGCTTCGATCGCTACGTCGATACGCTGACTGCAACCGGTCGTGCGCCAGAAAACGTTCTGTCTGACGACGAGGTCGCCGGGCTTCGCCTCTTCACCGGGAAAGCGAACTGCACACAGTGCCACAACGGCCCGTTGCTGACGAACAACGAGTTTCACAACACGGGCGTGCCCGCAAGTCCGTCACTCCCTCAGGATCGAGGACGCATCGAAGGCGCGAAGAACGTACTCGCCGATGAATTCAACTGCCGCAGCCGCTGGAGTGATGCCACTGGCGCGCAGTGCTCCGAGCTGGAGTTCCTGAAACCGGATGGGCCCGAGCTGCAGCGCGCGTACAAGGTCCCTTCGCTTCGCGGCGTTGCCGAACGTGCTCCCTACATGCACGCCGGACAGTTCGCCACGCTGTCCGATGTGCTCGCGCACTACAACCAGGCGCCGACCGCGCCCGAGGGCCACACGGGGCTCAAACCGCTGAAGCTAAGCGCGCAGGAGTTGCGACAGATCGAGTCCTTCCTCCGAGCGCTGCGCGGCGGCATCGCTGCACCGCCCGAGTTTCTGCGAACGCCGGTCCGCTGAGAAGCGTTCATGGCCGTTCGAGGGGCACAAAAAGAAACGGCCAGCGCAGTGCTGGCCCGTAATGCGATTTCGAATTGGTTGCGGGGACAGAATTTTGAACCTGCGACCTTTGGGTTATGAGTTGTATCAGCAACCGATCGCGTCAACTGAGAAAGGCCCGCAATTGCTGGGCTTCTCGGTGCTGACGAAGCTGCGTGCCGGTCTGGTGCTAGGTGCAACGCGTCAAAACGGCTCACGAGTGCCCCCTAAGGTCGCGACAGATCGGCGAGCGTTACAGCATCGACTCGTGCGTTTCCGGGCAGTTCCCTGGGTATTCATCCACGTGCACCGGCGTCTCGACAGGTTTGCTGAAGTAGCCAAATGCCGCCGACATCTCCTCCGCTTTTTCACGGAACTCGGCAGTGAAGTCCTCGCCGGAATGTGGAGAAGGTGCATGTCCCATGAGGCACCGGGCTCGCCGGTCTTCACCTCCGTACCGATGCCGACGACGGTCTCCACTGGGGTAAGGCGGTGTCGCGCAACGAAGCAGCGCATCCCGAGTTCTTCGTTGCGTTCCGCTCGATCCTCGTCTCTGGGTGCTGCGAGGAAGACATAACCCACGTTAGGCGCGCGTGCGGACGAAGCGGAGCGTCTCACCTGTCGCCTTCACCTGGAGGAACCGGTACGGCGCGTTGCCCATCGTCTGCATCACTTCAAGACTGCCGCGAGCCTTGAGGCGAAGGACCGCGCGATTTACGCGTGCGATCGGGAGTTGGGTCTTCTCCACGAAGTCGGGACCCGTCATCCACGCGTTCGCGTTCACGGCGACTTCCGCGATGGCTCGGTCATCATCCCGTGGGTCATAGCCAAGAGCATCCACGAGGGCCCGCGGCAGTTCGCACGTGCCCTCGATGAAGACCCTCTGTCCGGAGCTTTGCGTCGTGACGAGGCGCGCGTCGACGAGCTCTCCGACGGCCGCCTCGAACGCAAGACCAGTAAGACCCGTTTCCTCGGCGAGCGCGGATCCATCGGCATAGGTATAGGCAATGTCGGAATCGTGCGCAGAGATCGCTGCGGCGAGACGCACCGCGTCGTTGGAGAGGCCGAACGGGTCGCCCGGAGGCCGTGCGCCGCCACGCGATATGGGAACTGCGGGTCGTGGTGCGGATGGCGTCGGTGCGGCTGCCGGTGCGAGTGACGATGCGGCCGGGGCACTTCCGAGCGCCGTCGCGAGACCGCGCCCGATCGTCGAAAGCGACGTAAGGAGGGCGCGGACCTCGTCTGCATCGACGCGCACCTTTCTTCCGAGTTCCGCGGAAGGATCTTGTGTCACGGCGATGTACTGCTCATCGATCACGCCCGCGCAGTGAGCGATCAAGTGCCGCTTCTGAAACGCCCGCACGACGTCGGGCAAAGCCGCGGCACCAACGAACTGCGGCAGATCAACTGCGAAGAGGGTCTTCACTTTGTCAGCGGCTTTCGTGATCGCTTGGAACGAGAGGTTCTCGGCCTTGTTCGGGTCCGTCGCGCGTGCTGCGTGCAGTCGGCACTGCTCGCGCCCGAAGCCGTCGAACGCAGACACGCCTGAAGCGAGCGCGCTTCCGATCCAGTCATCCGCGTGCGCGCCGTCGACTGCGAGGCCCAGCTCCTTTTCCGCGAACGCGAGACTCCGTTCGAGGATTTGCACGGAGTTGCGTACGCCGCAGTCCGGACAGAACGCGAAGACGCCATAGACCGCGTACCGAAGGCCGCAGCTCTCGCAGACGATCTCCGTCTCGAGATCTTTCTCCTCGTACTCCGCAATTGGAATCTCGCTGCCGCCCTCGACTTTGATGCTGATCCCGATTCCGAACGGTCCGCTCGGTCGAACGCCGCGTTCGAGCTGCTTCAACTGGCTGTGCAGCTGCGCGGAGAACTGCTGCAGCGCGACGGACTTCGCGTACGCCACCTGATCACGAGTCAGGAAATGCGATCCATCATCATTCTTCCCGCAGTACGGGCAGATGCAGTGTGCGGTGCCGGTGAGGCCCGTGCCCGGTGTGACCTTGAAATAGCGCTCGCACTCTGGACACTCACGCCCGAGGTATCCGTCTTCGTCTGGAGTGATTCGCACGCTGATTTCGTCCATGATGATTGTAAGTATCAGCGTCTGCTCATCTGGTGGCTGGGGTCAAGCTTTTTCGTCGCCGCCCCTGCGCTTCGCGGTTTTTATCTTCCCCGTGTAGAGCATCGCGCTTGATCCAAGAGCCGAAAACAAAACGAGGCATCCGCAGCGTACCGCTTGACCAAAGGCTCGCCATGAAGCTACGCGCATACCGTTCCATACAACTGCACGGCGACGTCCCCCACTACGACGGCTGGCTCTTTCCGTCCAGGCGCCCAGCCGAAGGCGAGAAGAAGTACGTGATCGACCAGCGTGCCTTCGTGCATAGACACTTCGAACCTGCGAGAAGGAGTGTCACGAAAGAGCACATCACTCCTCACATGTTGCGACACACGTGGTGTTCACTTGCCGTCGCGCGCTACCCCGTCGCGTATGTGAGCAAGTGGGCGGGGCACAGCGATGTATCGTTCACGTATCGGACGAACGTGCAGGCGATCGCAAGTGAGGAGTCGCGCTTGGCGAACAACTTCGGCCTCGGGCGCCGTCGCTAGCCATTGGTGATGGCAGCCTCACAGCCTAATGGATTGGATGGCAGAACCGCGTGGCCTTGATCAGTCGGCGATGGGCGGGCGCCTCCGAAGACCGGAGGCGCCCGCCGGGCAACAATTCACTTCGCCCGGTACCCGGTGGCAGACGCGCCGAACGGTCCCTCCTTGGTGCCGTTCATGGACGTCACCCAGTAAAAATAGGTTGCTAGTGCCGTTCCGGTTGTGTCGTCGAACTTAAAGGTGCTCACGGGGCTCGCCGTGAGACGTGTCTTCGTCCCCGTCGCGCTCGTGGCGCGGTAGACGTGGCAGCCAGACGCGTAAGAAACTGAACTCCAGCTCACTGTCACGCTGGTTCTGGATGTCCCTTTCGTCGCCGAGATGGTCGACGGCGCGGGCAGCGCGACCGCCAGCGACGCGAACTTCTTCTCAAGCGGCGGGGCCTCATACTGCGGAAGCTCCGCGATAGTGCAGTTGGCTACCGTCAATTTGGCCGACACCGCGGGGATCAGCTGCGCATAGAGGTTGATGTTCGGCATCTCGAGTCGCGCCTGGACCTGTGCTTTTGCCGACCCGACCGGACCCAAGCCAGTACCCAAAGCTCCGACGAAGAGATAAAGCTGGGGCCTTACGTAGACAGAGGCCGCTGCGTCAAAGCTCAGCGCCCCGCTATAGGTCGAGCTGACGGAACAGGTTGGCGAGGGAGGGGTGACGTCGGGGCCGCACCGGAATCCCGGCGGACACGGGTTGGGGCAGACGATCGGCTTCAGCGATTTGCTAGCGGTGTTGTACTGAACGCCGACCGTCGCGCGGGCGGTCTCAGTCGCACTAACGGTCGCGCTAAGGGTTCCGGTCGCGTCGTATCCAGCGAAAACATCGACCTGGCCTGTGATCGGAATGCCACCGAGTGTAAAGGATCCGACGAAGGGACCGGCGATCTTCTTCTCGCCACCCCTGGTCATCTGACCAGAGGCCGTCACACTGATCGCCGCGGTCTCGCGAGGGGTGATCAGAAACGTGGCGGTCGGATTGATCTGGCAGGAGTTGTACGCGTTGTAGACAAACTCCGCTGAGATTCCGAGTTGCAGGGAGCCGTCCACCTTCACCGAGCCGATGGTGGAACCGCTAGACGACGTCGTTGTCCAAGTCGCCGAACCGGTCGTCGTCACCGACGTATCCGCGCCGGTTGGCCAGGTCCTCCAAGAGATCGAAGTTGCGAGATCGACGGGCCTGAGAGCGCCCAAACCGGCGGGGGTGCTCCCGGCGCCAGAGGCATCAAGGATTCTCTGAACGGGAGTATCGGCCCCGGCAGGCACGGAGTTATCGGTGGGCAGGAAGTAGAACGGCTTTCTGTCCACGAAGAGGTGTACTTCCAGGAATGCGTCCGTAAGCGCGACCGGGGCGGTCGATATCTGAATCTCAGACCCGACGGTCCGCACTTCGACGATGCGAGCAACAAGGCCGAACGGCATAGTGCTCGAGCGCTCGGCATAGACGATCAGCCCAGGCCGCAGTGCCGATCCTACAGGATCGCCAGAACGGAAGACGATCTCGCTTCCATTCTCTGTTGCCCTCAGGATGGAGCGCATCTCGGAGACATCGAGCTTTACGGTCTCCGGAAGAAGGATTCCGGTCCCGGTCGATGACTCCGACTGGGCGAACCCGAGGCTGCGCGTCGCTGTCCAACCTTGGGCTAGCAGTTGCTCGCGCTCGCGACGGCTGGTGGTGTAGACAATGTCGCCGCTCGCGGCGCGGAGCCGAAACACTTCGGACGCGCCTTCAACGGGAAGCGCGTAGACGTAGACCGGATTCCCGCTGTCGTAGGCTCCCATACCTCGGAGTCCTTCACTTTCAAGGTCGTCAGCCGCGAAAACCTCCGCCCCGTCCGGCATTCGAAACACAGAGATAGGCACCGTCGCTGTATGGCGCTCGGAATACACGTAAAAGAACGGGCTGTCTTCGATCGAACTCTGTGGTAAATCCTGTTTGAGTTCGTTAGGCTGCGACGCGAGCGCGGAGACCCGGCTTCCCGCCGTTCCGTTCGCAGGCTCGACACGAAAAACGTGAGCGCCGGTGATGATGTTGACGAATCGTTCGACGCGGATCGGTCGGCTTGTAGGTTCCTGATATTCCTGGGCGGTGATCCTCCCAACAGAGAGTGCCACAGCCGCCATGATGATGGTTGCCCTGAGAATTCGAATCATATTATCCTCCCAAGTCCTACTCATTGAAATTCACAACTGAGCACAGCGTTGCTGTTAGGACACGGTGGGACACTCTCGTCCCGCCTGACTATCGTTCGGACTTTGTCGACCTGCATCCGGACTTTTGCCGACACTCATCCGGTCGAGCGCTGCCTGACTCGAATGGAGTTCCACCGCAATCGCACGGTCGTAAATCGTCACCTAGATCGCCGCTAAAAAGAACGGGCGAGATGGCGTGGTTCGCCACTGAGAGGATGATCGAGATGACCGTCGGAAAGACATTCAGGCGGCGAAGAATGTCGGCGACAGGAAGCGGATCACGGTCCACGCGATCCGCCATGCCTTCGCATCCCTACGAAACCTGTGGTGCACAATCACGAAGCAGCTCGCGGGTGGATGCCTGAGCACCTCGCTACGCGTAGCCAGCCTGGTGTGATCGGTCGTGCCCGTCGGGGGACAAAGCTCTCTGCGATATAGAGGGTAAGACTGCCGGAAACCCCACGCTAAGGGACTTCGGAGTGCTCGTAGGAGATGGACGGCCGAACTCGATGCTTGGCCTTGTAGACCGCATCCGACCACCACCGGAAGCCCTTCGGATAAATGTATCGGGACTCTGGGTCGAGGTGCTCCACCAACTGGGGGAACTTCCTGCGCGCCTCGTCGAGCAGCAAGTAAGTGGTACTAACAGGCACGCCCACCATCGCATACTCCTCCCGCCGATCAGGTGGAAGGTCATGCGCAGCAATGAATGCTCGCGTGCTGGATAGGATCTCCTCGCGTTGCCGAATGATTGAGGCGACGTAGTTCGGATCGTAGACATCAATAGTTGGGTACTCTGACCTTTGAAGAAGGTCCGGATCTTGGTAGAGCGAGGTTGCCACCACCGCGACCCCCTTATCTTTGCAAGCCGTCAGCGCTGCAGACATTTGATTGACGGTAGATCCTTTGACGAGACGCTTCAGGATCACATCGGAACCGGACTCGACTCCAACGTAGACCCCGGACAACCCTGCGGATTTCATGATGTCTAGGCGATCTCGCGAGTGATCGCCCGAGCACTCCAAAAGGTTGTCGGCTCGTGCTTCTATTGCCCATCGCACGTTCAGCTTTTCGTCGACCATCTGTTCACAAAAGCTACGGATGTCGGGCCAGCGATCGCCGGAGATAGATCCACCCGAATACATGAAGTTGTCTTCACGAAAGAATAGGCTCGATAGACCGTAGTAGTGCACAAGAAAGCGAGTAATTGCCATCATTCGTCGCGGGGAAAGCGTGCGGTAACCGGGGGCCAGCCGCGGAATCGCACAGAATGTGCAATGGTGGGGACATCCACGGCTTGAGTTAATGTTAGCCGCAGGAGCTGTGAGTTCATACCTGCGGTCGGGTTCGTATGGAAGCGCGCCAGTCTCGTCTTCAAAAAGAAAATACGCGGGCACCGGCAAGGCATCCAGCACGTGAGCGCCCCAACCGGCCGTCGCAACGCCGAACTGGCCACCGTCAATGATTCGGTACCGAGGATCCGAGTAATCACTGCCCTGTAGCAGAACTCCGAGTTGACGAGCGCTCGATTGTAAGTCGGCTTCCGAGTCAAGTTGGCGGTTGAGAATAGGGACGATGACGCTCTCGCCTTCATTGCGTACAACGTAGTCGGCAAGCGGACCAGAGCGCGTATCAGGATCTTCGTAGAAATCCGACGGCATGAATGTGGCGTGAGGGCCGCCGACGATAATCGTAGCTTGAGGAAGCGACGCGCGAATCGCGCGAAGCATCTCTCGTGCGGCGCGGCGACCGTCACTGAGAACAGACACCCCTATGAACGCGTCATCCGCTGGGCTTCCTTCGAAAAATGCGGACATTCTGGCGATGAGGGCGCTCAGATCGAAGCGACCGTAGAACGACAGAAACATGTTGTCTTGCGCAGCAACCCGCCCCGATGGCTTGTAGCGGGTAGAAGTTCCCGGGTAGTTACGCACAAACCGCTCTAACGCTCCACCTGAAAAAGCGTTCTCGACAACGCCCCCGAGATAGCCGAGGCCCAGCGGAATCAGGGGCCGGTGGTAGTTCAGGGGCGCCTCAGCCATGTTTAGAGGCGGGTTCGTTAGAAAAAAACGAATCATAGGTTATGGCAACCGCAGATTAGACGGTATGAGAGACAGATTGGTTGCGCTCGTCAGCAGACTCTTCTTTTCTTTCTCGAAGCTTTGCGAAAAATCGACACCAGTGAGCTCCTCGATCCAACCTATACGCTGGCCGTCAACGAGCCGGTTGCGCGTTCTGTACAACGAACGCCATCCACCCGAAAACGCGATGGCTCGCGCAAAGGCTATAACAAACTGAGCAAGCAAGGGCGCATCGTTACGGTCAATCTGATTCAAGGTCTTCTGCGAATACTTCTTTGTCAGCGCAATGTACCGATAGAGAAACTCCTCCGCGGTTTGCAAGGCAAAACGTAGAGGCTCCTGGACCAACTTCTGTTGGTCGAGGTAGATAATCCCGGCCGCGAGCGCCTCAATCGCGCCAATACCCAACTTCTCACGCTCAACGACTAGGTAAAAGGGGTAAGGGTTTCTGTTGCTGTTGCGCAGGCCTCTGAGCGGCTCCACATCAAGATTCCACGCGAGCAGCACGTTGCTGGCGAGCGATAGCTCCGTCAACCGCTCGCCGGGCCCGAACAGCGATGTGAATGCCGGAACATCGCCGCGAGGAGAAAACCACTCCCATATGAGGTGTTTCTGCCGGCGGTACGTCCTGACAATGTCCCCGCCTCCAGAAGGAACTCCACGGCTATTGACACGCGTATTTGAGTCCAGGAGACCGCAGAACACGTCGACCTGTTGCGTGAGGTTCTTCTCCTTTATCCCGGAAAAGATTCTGGGCAATGCGGGCATTACAGGTGGCAAATCCAAACCCGAGCAGAGTAGCACAGGTCCCGAGAACTGGGCATACTCCAGCCAACGTGCGATGTTTTCGCCCACCCTTGTCGTGTTCACATAGATATCGAGGATCGCACCAGAAAGCTCGCCCGGCCAAACATCGACCTCTTGTGTCTTTGAACCACTCGTCGTCACCACCTTGCACCTATCGCGCAACACCATACTGCCTACGGCAAATGGGTTGGGTATCGGCGGCTGTATGTGGTTCTTGACGGTGCCGAACCACAAGATTTCAGCGTCTGGCACGTTCGCAAGAACTTGCGCGATGATTTTGACGCCGAACTTCTCAGCGTCTTCGAAGAGCAATATCTTCATCGTCTCACCCGCTCGTGCGACACGGGTATGGCAACATCGACTCTCCACTCCGCACCATCCGGACTGACGTAAAGAGCTCTGAAGGCTCCCCTCATGGAGGCTCGGCGCGAAAACAGTGCCAAACCAATACCCAAACCGTCGGTGGTGGGGACAAAGAAGCCGCGACGAATCGCGAAATACTCCTGAAGTTCTAACTTTCGGCCGCGGGATATTTTGAATGCGAGGTGGCAGAACTCGTTCGTGAGGTCTATGTCGACTCCAAGAAGCCGTGACTCGTGGCCGGTAATGCTGTGGAGAGCTTCGTCGATCAGCTTCTGCGCGAAGTCACCGTCTTTGACCTGTACAGTCGTGTAGTGGCGTGCAATCGATGACCGCAGCGTTTTCAGCGTTACAGGCACATTCACAGCGTCGATGCCACGGAATCGAACGGGAATATCGCCGGTGGCGCCTTCGACAGCGCTCATCGGATTCATGCGCAGGTTTAGAACGCGCTGCAACCACCAATCTAGCCCTACCGGTCTCAATTCGTCGTCGCCAAGGTACGGACCTGTGTTGTGCGAGATCTCGTTCCAAGCTCGTATTGCCCGAGGGCCTTTGCCCTTCAAGAACTGCTCGATATGGCGAAGGTAAACGAGAAGCTGGTACCTGGTAGCGTCGCCCTCTCTCAAGCGTCGCAGTTCACCAGCGGCCCATCGCACTACTTCTTCCGACATCCGGATGCTCGACACGATCGCTTCCATGTCGACGTGTTCTAGAAGTGGTTTCTTCCACCACAGCATTATCACTACTGGAGCGATAGCTGGCCGGGCCTGATCAGATTCGTCCTTTCCCGGTAAGTGCAAAGGTACGAACATCATCTCGCGAGCGCCTATGGCCTTTGCTTCAGCTGTGGCCACGCTCTTAACGTGCCCCGGGATCGGGAGACCTTCGTACCAGTACTCTCGCGTAATGTGTGCCCAGGACAAGACGCCCTGTATTGGTTTGTCAGCCAGCTGCATCGAACGCGAGACGTTCAGAAGAGATCGCTGGTAGCGATCTAATTGCGCTGAGCGGTCAGGAGCGATCCGAAGGGAGTCCGCGGTTCGATCCGTTGTGAGCGGGATCGGGACGTAGGGAGTGGCTGCGATGTCGTCCACACAAAAAGACGCAGAGACGAAGAGCGGACCCCTGTGTTCTGCGAACTTGCAAACTGGGGCAACCGTGAGGAGGGCGAGCTTGAGCGACTGAAGCGCCGCGTGATCGTTGGTCATCGAGATCTGAATCGCTTTCCGAGCAAATTCAGGTGCGGGGCTGGGCATCGGTTCCTCTTCCATCCAATACGGGGCGATTGAACTTTCCAGGGGCATGTAGGGGCTCGCGCTATTCTGCATGTCGGACCAAGATCACCGACCGGCCTGCTTTCGCAAAGTCGGTGATCATCTTCTCGCATGCTTCCGCGTTCTTGTTGTCTAAGTGGTTAAAGGGCTCGTCAAGTAGAATGACGAGCGGCGGCGTGGCACGTTCGCGCACACATGCCAGGTTCAATAGCTGGCGTTGTCCACCTGAAAGCACGCCAGCGGGTATGTCGGTAAATGGAACGTCCTCGTTCTGGTACTTCGGCCGCGCGAACCAACTGCGCCGGCCTTTTTGCCTGAACATGGAGAGGTGTTCGCTGATTGTGAGGGTCGAAATTGTTGACCGCGCTGCATCTTGATTGACGTAAGCAACGAGCTGGCGTCGGTCAGTTGTGTCGTTCGAGTCGCACGGTATTTTGACACAGCCCGCACCCTCGATCTCGCCCGCAAGAAATCGCAAAAGCGTCGTTTTGCCCGAACCGTTGGGACCTTGCAGTCTAAAGAGCTCACCTGGTCGCACGCTGACGGACGCATCCGTGAGAACAACGTTAGGTTCGGGATAACCAGGGTAGGTCACACAAATGCGCTCACCGACGAAGGGTTCACCCGGCGGAACGCGAAGCGTTTCACCGACTTGGCGTCCTCGGAACCACCGGCGAACCGCACTTGCGCGAGTAACGAGCAGTACCAGAATCAGTATCGCGGCAAGGATCAACCGAGGGGCCGATTGCGGAAGGTCGAAAGAGGCCACCGCTTGGATCAATGTGAAGTAGACAAGCACACCCGCGACGGCGGCGCTTGAGGGCCGTAGCCGCTGAAGGTGCGCGAGAGCCTTGAGAATCTTCTGCCGGGGTTTAATACCGATCGGTCGCCGCTCAAAGATAGTCGCGCCAATTAGAAATGCCGCAACGACAGAGATGAGGGCGTCGAATCCGCGCTGCGCGTTTGCTTGTCCCTCCTTGAGGGCGATCATGATGCCGGACGTCATGGCCAGAACACTGGAGGCAATGATTGCGCAAGTTGTGAATGCGGCCGGTGAAAGCCCGAGCGCCGGCAGAACGTTCTCGGCGCTTCTGGAGTCTTCCATGGCGCGAAATGCCAAGCCCATTTCAGAGTCAAGGAACCTGTCAATCAGCCATTTGAGGATGAGAACGATGAACGCGAACGTGGCGATCGACCACGGATGGAGTGGAATACCGTCGGCAGAATGTGGAAAGTCGAGTTCCACGATGGCCGTGAAGGGATTCTGTCTCGGCAGAAGTGAGAGACTTCCGCGCGTGAACAGCAAAGCAAGTGAGTATCCGACGTAACTCGATACAACTCCTGCCAGCAGTGGATCGAGTTTTATGCCGGTCATCAGGAATGATGAAAGACCAGACACGGCAACCGTCAACAACACAGCGGCCAAAAGCGCTGCGAGAGGGCTGTGACCTTCAACCAGGAGACGAGCCATGACGGCAGGGCCGAGTGCAAAACAAGTCGCGGAGGCGAGGTCGATGAACTTAAGGTACCGAAGCGTGAGCACGAGGCCAAGCGCCATCGGCACGAAGGGCATCGCCTCGTAAAGGGCGTAGTCAATCGCTGGGATCATGAGTGGGCCCCGGTTACAAGCTCACCGGCGGAAGAACCAGACAGCTCCTGCGAGAACCACTACTGCAATGAGAACCCAGACCCAGGTGAGGTTCGTGCCCTTGGGCTGCGCTGTGGTCGTCGGAGCGACTGCAGCCGTTTCTGGACACTTGTAATCCTTCTCGATGATCGAAGCGGTAGCGGCGAGCGCAGTCGGAATCTTGAGCCCAGCTTGACACGCCGCGCGCGCATTCACGCTGACATTGCCTTCAGATAGGACTGCGACCGGAAGTGACCCGGCGGCTTCGCCCTTGAGAACTCTGACCGCGAGTTTTCCGGCTTCGGTTCCGATGTCGGCATATCGGATACTGACTCCAGCCACGGCTCCCTTCTCGACCGAAGCTGAGTCGCAGGCAAAGACGGGTCGCCCTGCGGCGGCAGCTGCACGCGCTACTAGATCGGGGTTCTCCATCAGTAGATTGTCCGATCCGAGCAAGATGGCATCGCTCAGGCTGGCCACTCCACGCACTTCTGTCGATAGTTCATCGCGCGAGGGGATTTGACGGGCGATGATCTCGAAGCCGAACGCGCCGCTCCTTTTCTTGAATTGCTCAAGGCCGAACACCGCGGGCTGATCGTTTGGGTTGTACGGCGCACCCAATTTCTTCGCGTTCGGCATGAACTGTCGCGCGATGCCGAGAAGGGCGCCATACGGGCAAACGTCGCTCGATCCCGTAGCCTTACCCGGTCTATCCATGGAGTCCGCGACCCCCGCGCCAACGGGGTCCGTTACAGCCATGAAGACGACCGGGATCTTGCCGCGAGCTTGATCAACGGCAATCTTCGTGAGTGGCGTCGAAATGGGAGCGAGGAGTGCTGGCCTTTCGGCGATGCTCTTGAGAACCGTGCTTCCAAACTCAGCAGGATTCCCGTTCGCATGCTTCTCGATGAAGACTGCGTCAGGAAACGTCTTAGTTACCTCGGCCTTGAATGCGTTCACTACCTCCGCGACGAGCGGATGCGGCGCGCTGTAGGCGATGACGATCTTCGGTTTCTCTTGCGCAGAGCCAATCGAAGCAACGAGAACGAAAACGGCGATGAGCGACAGAAGTCGCGTCTTCATGATGCACCTCCCGAGACAGCCTCGCTCGAAACTAAGTCTGTCTTGGCTATCTCGACATCAGTTCGGAAAAAGTCCGAACACCATGACAGTTCGTCGCGAGACGTGCGGAGAACGTCGGGAGACGGGAGGAGAACGTCGACCCGAGCTCTGAGGACATCGGATGCCGTTCCGAGAAGATCGAGACTCGACGAGGCGGCCACAAGTTTGTTCTAGCGTCCCGCTCGGAGGTTAACGATGAATACAATGTTGAGTCCCGATGACAGTGACGACGACGCCGACGATTGTGGCGCGGCGAGTTCTCGTCCGACCCACAACCGTACCGGCGATCCTCAGATTCCACAAACCTCGAACAGCAGCAGCCGCAACTACACAGAATCCCATCCCGCAAACCTTCCCCCCGCCTTCGCCCCTCTTTTGTTGAAGAGCCGTATCCACGCCGGCGGTGTGCCGGTCCTGCACGAGCTCGCGCGTGGCGTTCCGGGGTTTTGGGGGCCGCCAGCGTCGGTCGTTGCTCATCTCTACGCCGCTTTAGGGGTGCAATGATGACCGGAATCGCTTTTGGTGGAACGCCCATCGCCTATCCGCCTGATCGTGGGTTCCTGCCGCTGCGTGTCGCCATCGCCGAGTATCTGCGCCGGCACAACGGCTGGACCGTGAATCCGGCGCACGTCATCGTCACGAATGGCGGCACGCAAGCAATCTTTGTCGCGCAGGCCTTCGTGAAACTTCTCGCTGAAGATCGCGGCGGCACAGCACGCCTGCACTGCATCACGCCGACGTGGATGAAGCTGCCCGTCAATCAGGCCAAGATCCTCGGCGTCACCTACGACGACGTTCCCCTCACTTTTGAGAATGGTGTATGGACCGTTCCGCTACTGCCGCAGTTCTTCGGCAGCGCGGCTGACGTTCACATGGTCTTCGCGGTGAATCCGGCCAACCCGATCGGGCAGGTGTTTCGTTCGAGCGAGTTGCGCTCTCCGGGGTCGTTCACGATCCTCGACGTCACGTATGAGTCGATGCTGTACGACGGTGATGGCCACCTGAACCTTGCTGACGTCGCCCCGCATGCCGAGTCAACCTTCATCGTTGGCAGTCTGTCGAAGACGTTCGCCGTGCCGGGCCTGCGCATCGGATATCTGATTTGTCCGGAGTTGCTCGTTTCTGACGCGACGGACATCGTCACCACGCTCAGCATGGGCGTGTCGGTGTCCACGCAGGAATATGCGCTGCGAGTTCTTCGCGACTGGGAACAGACGGGCGGTCGTTGGTTTACGCCCGTACGCGATGAGCTTCGCGCGCGCGCTGACGTGGTTTACCGCACGCTGATCGACCTCGGCTTCGATCTGGCGGCACCAAACGCCGGCTATTACGCATTCGCCGAACTGCCGCCGGAGATTACAGAGTCGGCAAGCGAATTCGCGAAGCGCCTCCTGCGGCGGGGCGTTCGCATCGTTGAGGGCGACGACTTCGGCGGTGCGCGGTTCGATCGGTTCCTGCGGATTTCGTTCGGGAATGCGAAGTCGCTCGCCGCGCTCAAACAGGCACTCGGGCAGGTCCGCGAGGCGTGCATCGAGTTTCAGAAAGGAAAGTGAACATCATGGACACGCGCGTCACTCGTCTACTTGAGGAAAACGAGATCCCTTTCAAACTGCTCGTGCACTCGAAGGACGCACTCACCGTAAAGGACGCCGCGGAGGCCCGCGGCGTCTCGGCGGCGGCAATGATCAAGTGCCTCGTGTATTTTCCGAGGAGAGGTCCGAGAGTCATTGTCGGGTGTGTCCCCGGCTCCTCGCGACTATCGATGTCGAAGTTGAAGGCAGCGACTGGCGTCAAAGAGTTTCGTTCAAGCGCGCCAGAGGCAGTTGCACAGGCGCTGGGATACCCCGTAGGCGCGATCCCTCCGATCGCGCTTCCCGACGATGCTCTGATCATCGTCGATACAGGAATTCTCCGGAATACCGTTATCAACATCAGCGCGGGTGATCCGGGCGCGGGCCTGGAGTTGCTGCTTCACGACCTGCGAAAGATCCTCCGCTGCAAGTTCGCCGATATCGTCGAGTGAGGAACCTATGATTCTCTCGGAGCTTTCTCAGCAGTATGCGAATCTCTTTCAGCCGGTCATGGCTCCATCTCCATTGACTCAACTCCTGGCCGGTTCGCTCGTAGTGTCGGCCGGAAGCGTGGTCGTCGATGTGGGTTGCGGCTCCGGAGTGCTCTCGGTTACTGCCGTCGAGCAGGGCGCCCGAATCGTCTACGCGATCGACACGAACCCTCTCGCTCTGGCTGAAACAGCCGCGCTCGCGAGACTCGCCGGATGCCCTCGGCGCGTGTTGCCGATGCTCGCCGATCTTTCCGATCTCTCCAACATCGTGCCTGGTCCGATCGATGCGATCATCTGCAACCCACCTCAGCTACCCTCGAGGTCTTCGACCGCCAATAGATCGGAGCGAATGGCGTATGACGCCGGAACGGACGGACGCAGGTACATTCGGGCGCTCATCCAGGAAGTGAAAGCCATTTCCATACGCAACGGGGGCACGCCGCTCACGGTGCAACTGGTGACGACGTCGGTCGCGGGTCCGGAGATGACCATCAGCGAATTCCGCGCGGCCGGATTTAGCGTATCCGTGGTGGCGGAGGCGACGGCCCCCTTCCGACCCGCCTACTATGACGTCGTCGAGTTGCTTCCCGCCGCGTCGTACTTCCGCAAGAACGGCGAACTGCACGAACGGCTTCTCTCGATTCTCGCGATTCCGAGGTGAATCGCAGGATCCAGAGACGGGGCTCCGTACTTCGGATGTGATCTGAGTCTCCCGCTCGATGAACGCCGATGTCCATCAGGTTTGTCAACAGGTTGATCGACATGACGATTGGAAAGACACCATGAACATACGCCTCTTCGTTACAGGGGGGACCTTCGACAAGGACTACGACGAGGCAAGCGCTACGCTTGTCCTCCGCAGCTCGCAGGTTGACGCGATGTTGCGCCGAGGCCGTTGCCGGCTCACCATCGAAACAGAAGTGTTGATGATGGTGGATAGCCTCGATATGACGGATACTCAGCGCCAGAACATCGTCGAGGCGTGCCGTAACTGCGCGGAGACGAGCATCGTCATCACGCACGGCACCGACACGATCGTTGAGACAGCGCAGCTGATCGCGCAACGCGTCGGGGGGAAGACGATTATCGTGACAGGCGCCATGGTTCCCGCTGCTTTTGGCGGCCTCGATGGGTTGTTCAACTTAGCAAGCGCGGTTTCGTTTGCGCAGGTCCAGCCAGCCGGCGTCTACGTGGCAATGAACGGCCACTGCTTCAATTGGGACAACGTGCGCAAGAATCGAGACGACGGGATCTTCGAGCCGCTGAGATCGTGACGCGCCGCGGCCAGACGCACGCCTTCTCTATCGGCAATCTTCCGTCCCAGCCCGGCGGTGGGGACCACACATTCGGAATCAGGCAGCGTCTGAGAGCACGCACGTAGCCACCGTGCAGTTGCGGGTCGGCAAATCATCCGAATCGCGAGCCGGTGAGCATCAATCGACTTCTGCGGAGTTTCTGCGGGTGAGGGCCTTCTGGTCCTGTTTTACGGGGCTGGACGCTGTTAGCGTGAGAGGAGGTCAGAAAACCAAAAACCCTCTGTTTCCAGAGGGTTCAGTTAGATTTCATTGGTTGCGGGGACAGGATTTGAACCTGCGACCTTTGGGTTATGAGCCCAACGAGCTACCAGACTGCTCCACCCCGCGACACTGATGTTCGTTGCTGCGGCGATCGTTTGGGACGACCGCGGTGAGGGGCGCGATTATCGGCGCGGCGCCCTCATGCGTCAAGGGCCTTCGTAACCGACGCTCCCTCGGAAGCATTCCCGCGGCCACGATCGCAGACTCACGGAAAAAGTGGCTGAAGGGTTCCCGGGAAGAGGCTGGCACGGTTATCGTTTGTCGGCCTGTCGAATGAAACGATTTCTTCTGATCCCGACACTACTACTACTCGTTGCCCTTGAGGCGCGCGCTACGGCTCTTTCCGGCTTTCACGTTCAGGTCGTTCAAGGTGTTTCCGGCTTTCTCACTGCCCTCACCGTCGATTCTCACGGCACCATCTACTACTCGATCAAGAGCGGCGACATCATCCGGCTTGGTCCAGCGGAGATCGCGGCGGGAAAAGGTACCGTCGTCGCGCATGTGCCGACACAAGCGAATGGGAACTGCGGGTTGATCGGCCTGGCGCTGCGCGATGACCGGACGGCCGTCGTTCATTACACGACGCCCGAGCTGACGTACGACATCATCTCCTCGATCGACTTGACGACCGGCGCGGAGACGGAGATCCATCGCTTCGTCTGCGACAAGGATGTTGCCGCGCGCGGCGTCTCCTCCGAACATCATGGCGGTAATCTCACGATCGCGCCCGACGGCTCGATCTTTCTGGCCATCGGCGATTACGGCAGCGCATTTCTCGCCCCGGATCCCGCATGGAACGCCGGGAAGGTCTGGCGCATCCGACCGGACGGTGTCGTGCAGCAATTCGCGAGAGGCTTTCGCAATCCGTTCGATCTGGGGTGGGACGCGACGACACAACGCGTGATCCTCACCGACAACGGCGATGTCGCCGACGACGAGATCGACGTCGTCGCGGAGAATGACGATTGCGGCTGGCCGTACACCGCGGGAAACCGTCCGCCGGCCGACGGGACGCGGCCGCCGGTCTATGGATTTCCGATCGTCGTCGCGCCCACCGGGCTCGCTCCGCTCAGCGGACGCAATGCCATCCTGCGGCGCGGATATCTGCTGGGGAGCTTCGTGACTAAGGCGCTCTACTACATCCCCGACGTCTACGCGCCACCGCCTCTTCCCGATCCGATCGCGCTCATTCAAGGCGAGAGCGATCCGATCATCGATGTGACCGAGGGGCCGGACGGATGCATCTACTTTGCGAGCGGATTCGTGATCTACAAACTGATCGTGCCGCGTCCCGGCGACTGCAACGGAGATGGCGTGATCGATGTCGCGGACCTTGCTGCCCTCGGCAAGGAGCTGCAAGGGGGATCGCATCCGACGACGACCGCGCGCGCGAGCTGGGGATGCGACGCGAACGGCGATGGCGTGATCGACGCGAGCGATTTCACGGCGGTGGCGGCGACGGTACGTGGTCGCGCGGTGCGGCGTTAGTAGATTGGAGACCAGAACACTACAGAGGCTCTGAGGACACAGAGATGATCTTGGTGTCTCTTGGTAGCTTGTGGCTGTCGGGTGCCGGCTGTCGGGTGTCGGCTGTCGGGACGGCGCAGGTTCGCCGGCGGGCGGGCCCGACACCCGACAGCCCACGAACCAACTCCTCAAGTGCTGACGAGCCGTAGCAAACACAGCGCTTCTGCCGATTCGAGAAAAACGCATTTTCGGCATCGCCGATGCAGTGAAAACCCCCGGAAAGTACATCAGGGGGAATCCATGAATGCAATGAAATACACCACGGCACGGCGAGCACACGCGCTCGCATTCTTGCTCCTGCTCAGCGCCGGAATGGCGAGCGGGCAAACAAAGATCAAACCAGGGTTCAATCTGTTCTCTGCACAGGACGACGTGTCGATCGGACAGCAGTCAGCCGCGCAGGCTGAACAGCAACTTCCGCTGCTCAATGACGCGCAGACAAACGCATACATCAATCGCATCGGACAGCGGCTGGCGGCAAACGCAGGCGGGCCGCAGTTTCAGTACCGATTCCGCGTCGTCAATGCGTCGGATATCAACGCGTTCGCACTGCCGGGCGGATTCGTGTACGTGAACCGTGGCGTCATCGATCAGTCGCGGAGCGAAGGAGAGCTGGCGGGAGTTCTCGCGCACGAGATCTCGCACGTGGCACTCCGTCACGGCACGCATCAAGCCTCGAAGGCCTATCTCGCCCAGGCCGGCATCAGCATCCTCGGCGGGCTCCTTGGCGGTCATGTCGGCGAAGGCGCCGGGCAAATCATCAACGCCGTCGGCGGACTCGGGTTGAACGCGCTCTTCCTCCGCTACAGCCGCGATCTGGAGACGCAGGCCGATGTCCGCGGCGTGCAGATCATGGCAGCGTCAGGATATTCGCCGAATTCAATGGCGTCCTTCTTCCAGACCCTGGAGCGGGTCGACACATCGCGCAAGACGAACTGGCTTTCGGATCACCCCGCGCCTCCTGACCGCATCGCGCGCATTCAGCGGGAATCGCAGTCGCTGCGCG
Source organism: Thermoanaerobaculia bacterium (assembly GCA_034665065.1). Lineage (GTDB taxonomy): Bacteria > Acidobacteriota > Thermoanaerobaculia > Gp7-AA8 > Gp7-AA8 > JADGNZ01. Next base: position 98,705 of record JAXDGL010000028.1, read on the forward strand.
TGAATGGATCGGCGGGCGAGAACGTGGCCGAGCTGCAGAGCGTGCAGTCGCGCATGCGCGGATTTGGTGCCGCACCTTCCGCGGGGCAGATCGCTCGCCAGGGAACGGCGACGTCATCAGGTCGTGGACGGGCGACACAGAGTACGCCGGCCACGGTCAACGTTGAAGCACCGTCGACCACGATGAAGACCTATGTCAATCCGACGCGCCTTTACAGCATCTCGGTTCCGTCGAATTGGCAGGTCTACCAGCAGGGAAACGCGGGCGTGACGTTCGCGCCACAAGGTGGAATCGGAAACGCGAATGGTCAAGCAGACGTCGTCGTGGGCGCGATCGTCAATCACTACGATCCGTTTGGAAACGCGCCAGGCAACAGTCTGCGCGGCAATCCGGTTGGCGGCGGGTATTACGGGAACGTGTCGATTCAGGATGCGACGAACGATCTGCTGGCAACGGTACAGCGCAGCAGCCCGTACCTACAGGTCGTGAACGGATCGAAAAAGCAGCTCACCGTGGGCGGCGGAACTGCGCTTTCGGCCGCCTTGCGCGGACGCGATCCGAACACAGGTCTCGATGAGCGAGTCACGTTGGTGACGAGACAGCTCTCGGATGAGCATCTGCTGTACGTGCTCTTCATCACTCCGGAGCGCGATGCCGATCGCTTTTCGGGCGTGCTCAACGCGATGGTGAGCTCGCTGCGGGTTAGCGACGCGCCGCATTGATTCGTGGGGATGTGGGTTTTGGGAGTGGGGGTGGGAGAAGAGTCCGAAGCAGAGACGGGTTCACGCGGAGACGCGGGGACGCGGAGAGAGTCGGCTGTCTGGACCCCCCACTCCCCACGCCCCGAATTTTCACGATACGATTTCGCTTTCTAGACGCCGGAGGACAACCATGTACGACGAACGAATTGCTGGTCCGATGCGGTCAGAGTTGACGCAGCTCGGATTTCAGGAGACACGCACGCCGCAGGAAGTGGACGCGGTGATGCAGGAAAAGAAGGGGACGGTGCTGGTGGTGGTGAACTCGGTCTGCGGATGCGCGGCCGGTGTGGCACGTCCCGCGATCGCACTCTCGCTCGATAACGAGGTCAAGCCCGACAAGATGATCACGGTCTTCGCCGGAAACGACCGCGACGCGACGAACCGCGCCCGTGAATACTTCGTCGGCTATCGCCCGTCGTCGCCGTCGATCGCGTTGTTCCGCGACGGCGAGCTGGTGAAGATGGTCGAGCGCCATCAAATCGAAGGCCGCGCGGCGCACGACATCGCCTCGGAATTGGCGTCGGCGTACAACCAGTACTGCGCGAAGGAAGTCGCCGTTCAGTAGGGTTCAGGAATTGCCACTTTCCAAATGGGGTCAGGTCCACTTTGGAAAGTGAAGCGTCAGTCTTGGCATTCGCTTCACGCCATCACTTTCCAAAGTGGACCTGACCCCATTTGGAAAGTCGTCAGGGTTTTGGCTTCCGCACGGCGTCGGTCGCACTCGGACGTGGACGCCCGAGTGCGCGCGGGCGAGACGCCCGCACTCCTTTGGCGATCGGCAACGTCACTGACGATGCAGACGCGGATAGCGCGGGCGCGTAGAACGAGGCGCCGCGCACGTTCTCGTCGATCGTGAAGCCGTGCTGGATCGGCGGGAAGGCGCGCTGCTCGCAGTCGAGTCGCTCGCAGAGCCGGCACGTCGTTCCGATCGGCACCGCGGCGTCGAGGTTGTCGAGCTCGTAGCCGTCGGCGTAGACGAGCTTGCGCGCGTCGCTCACCGGACAGCCGATGCCGACTGCCATCAGCGCGTCACCCGTCGCGTAGCCGAAACTCTTGCGGATCGTGCGCGCCACGCAAAAGTACGCGGTGCCGTCGGGCATCTTCGAGAGCTGCGTGCGAATCCGTCCCGGCGTGAGAAACGCGGCATGCACATCCCAACGCGGACAGGAGCCGGAGAATCTCGCGAAACGAATCCCCGTACCGCTGAAACGTTTGGAGATGTTGCCGGCGATGTCGACGCGGACGAAGTGAAACGGCACGCCCGGCCGCGACGGATTGCGCATCGTGGTCAGCCGATGACAGACCTGTTCCCAACTCGCCGTGTAGTGATGCTGCAGCAGCTCGATGTCGTAGCGCACCTGCTCACTGATGGTAAGAAAGTCGCCGTACGGCATGAGCAGCGCGGCGGCGAAGTAACTGGCCAGCGCGATGCGGCAGAGTTTCGCCGACTCCGGCGTCGTCAGAAAGTCGCGCGAACGCTCCACGATCGCATCGAGCACCGGCGCAGCCTCGATCAGTCCGAGTTGATGCGCGACCTGAAACTGGCGGCTCCACGGCGGCAGCACCGCGGAGAGAGACAGCACGCGCCGCTCCGGATCGTAGCGCCGCGTGGCCGCGCGATCGCGGCCGACCGGAACCACCTCCACCTCGATGCGATGTTTCTCGCGCAGATGCTGCACGAGTGAGCGATAGACATCGGAGCGATTGAGCTTCGCTCGCGCCGCTGCCTCTTCGGCGGCCGCTTCGAGCTCGGGAAAGAAATTCACGTTGTGCTGCAGCACGTCCGACACTTCTTCCGACGGCAGATGCGCCGGATCGATTCCGTGAAAGTCCTGACCGTCGTAGACCTTGCTGGCCAGCGCGCGTGTCGACTCGACGGTCGATCGGTAGGCCTGATAGAGCGCCAACACCGCGCGAGCGGTAGCGGGGTGCTCGGCGAGATCGCGCATGTCGGTCGTCGTCACAGCATGCTCTTCGAACATCGGATCGCCGAATGCTTCCTGAAGATCGCCGGCCAGTCGCGAATGATCATCATCCGCGAACGAATTCAGCTCGACCTGCAGCACCTGCGCGACCTTCACGAGCAGATGCGCGGGAAGCGGCCGCTGATTGTGCTCGATCAGATTGAGATAGCTCGGCGAGATCTCCAGCTTCGCAGCCAGGTCGGCCTGCGTGATCCGCTCGCGGCGGCGAATGGAGCGGACTTTGGTGCCGAGGGTATTCATGGCGACCTCCTGAACTGGCACGACCGTTGGACTGTCATCCTGAGTCGCCGAAGCCGCGCACCAACGCTGCTCTGACCTCCGGCAAGGATCGCGGCGGAGGACGATCGAAGGACCCCCTTATTCATTGCGAGGGTTTCAAAAAAAACACCCGCACAGAATCAGGGGGTCCTTCGACCGTCCTTCGCCGCCGACGCGTGCCGAGTGCGAGCACAGCGAATCTTGCGGCGGCTTCGGCGGCTCAGGATGACAGTGATTTCTTTACAACCGTTGACAACTTTACGGATCGGCCTTCACAACTCTTTACTGCGTAACTTGCAGAGGGGTATCAACTTGGCCCATTCCATGCTCAACTACTTTACACCATGACGGCGAGCATTGAGACGGAATCCGGCATCGGCCTTCGCGGCGAAACACGCCCGGAGTGGTCGGAGATCCTGACGCCCGAGGCGCTGGCGTTCGTCGCGGGGCTGCAGCGCGAATTCAATCCCCGTCGGAAAGAGCTTCTGGCGCGCCGCGAATCGCGCAAGCAGCGGATCGATGCCGGAGAGTTGCCCGACTTCCTGCCGGAGACGCAAGCGATTCGCGAGGCAGACTGGAAGGTCGCGCCGATTCCGGCGGACCTGCAGGACCGCCGCGTCGAGATCACCGGGCCGGTCGATCGGAAGATGATCATCAACGCGCTCAACTGCGGGGCGAGCGTCTTCATGGCCGACTTCGAAGATGCGAACGCGCCCACCTGGTCGAACAATATCGAAGGACAGCTCAACCTTCGCGACGCTGTGCGGCGGACGATTTCATTCACCTCCGGCACGAAGCAATATTCGTTGAACGAGAAGACGGCCACGCTCGTGGTCCGCCCGCGCGGCTGGCACCTTGCGGAGAATCATCTCCTCGTCGACGGTGAACCTGTATCGGCCAGCCTCTTCGACTTCGCGCTCTACTTTTTTCACAACGCGAAGGAAGCGATGTCACGCGGCACCGGTCCGTACTTTTATCTTCCGAAGATGGAGTCGCATCTCGAGGCGCGGCTCTGGAACGATGTCTTCGTCCGGGCGCAGCAGCAGCTTGGCGTTCCGAACGGAACGATCCGCGCGACAGTCTTGATCGAGACGATCCTCGCCGCCTTCGAGATGGACGAGATCCTTTACGAGTTGCGCGATCACTCCGCGGGGCTGAACTGCGGGCGGTGGGATTACATCTTCTCCTTCATCAAGAAGTTCCGCGCGCACGTGCAGTTCGTGATGCCCGACCGCGCCAGCGTTGGGATGGACAAGCCCTTCCTCGCGTCCTACGTCGCGCTGCTCATCAAGACGTGTCATCGCCGCGGCATTCACGCCATGGGCGGAATGGCGGCGCAGATTCCGATCAAGAACGACGACGCGGCGAACGACGCAGCGATGCAGAAGGTCGTCGCCGACAAGCTACGCGAAGTGCGCGCCGGACACGACGGAACATGGGTCGCGCATCCCGGCCTCGTCCCGATCGCGAAACAGATTTTCGACGAGGGGATGCCGGGACCGAATCAGATCGATCGCAAACGCGACGATGTGAACGTCACCGCCGCCGATCTCCTGCAAGTCCCCGAAGGCGTCATCACGGAGAAGGGACTGCGGCAGAACATCAACGTCGGCATCCTCTATCTCGAAGCGTGGCTCGGCGGTCTGGGATGCGTGCCGCTCTACAACCTGATGGAAGACGCCGCCACCGCGGAGATCTCGCGTACGCAACTCTGGCAGTGGATCCATCACCACGCGCACCTCGACGACGGCCGCCAGGTGACGCCGGAGCTTTACAAGCAGATCCGCGATGAAGAGGTGAAAGCGATCGGATCGCGTCCGCATCTCAATGCCGCGGTGTCGATCTTCGACGACTTGATTCTGAACAAGGAACTGGCCGATTTCCTAACGCTCCCCGCATACGAAGAGCTTTTGAAACTCGAGAGATCAGAGACAAGAGATCAGAGATCAGGGGAAGGCGGCCAAGGTAGCGCCTGATCTCTGATCTCTTATCTCTTGTCTCTGATTCTTCCAACTTACACAAGGAGAAAACCGCATGGCGAAGCTCAAAGCAGTGCGCGACCCGAAGCAGCTCGAACGCGACTGGGAGAACAACCCGCGCTGGGAAGGCATCACGCGCGACTACACCGCCGACGACGTTCTCCGCCTTCGCGGCTCGATCGACATCGAGCAGACGCTAGCCACCCTCGGCGCCGAGCGGCTCTGGGATCTCCTTCGCGACGAGCCATATGTCAACGCACTCGGCGCGCTCACGGGCAATCAGGCCATCCAGCAGGTTCGCGCCGGACTCAAAGCCATCTACCTGAGTGGCTGGCAAGTCGCCGCCGATGCAAACCTCTCCGGTCAGATGTATCCCGATCAGAGTCTCTATCCGTCGAACTCTGTCCCGCAGGTGGTGAAGCGCATCAACCAGGCGCTGCACCGCGCCGATCAGATCGATCATAGCGAAGGGAAGAGCGACACGAACTGGTTCGCGCCGATCGTCGCCGATGCCGAAGCGGGCTTCGGCGGCTGCCTCAATGCGTTCGAGTTGATGAAACAGATGATCGAGTGCGGTGCGGCCGCGGTCCACTTCGAAGACCAACTTGCTTCCGAGAAAAAGTGCGGCCACCTCGGCGGCAAAGTCCTTCTGCCAACATCACAATTTATCCGCACTCTTTCTGCCGCACGGCTCGCCGCCGACGTGATGGGTGTGCCGACCCTGCTCGTCGCGCGCACCGACGCGAACAGCGCCACGCTGCTGACGAGCGACATCGACGAACGCGATCATCCGTTCCTCACCGGCGAGCGCACGCCGGAAGGGTTCTTCATGATCAGGAGCGGTGTCGATGCCGCGATCGCGCGCGCCATCGCCTACGCGCCGTACGCCGACCTGCTGTGGATGGAAACGTCGACGCCCGACATCGGCGAGGCGAAGAAGTTTGCGGATGCCGTGCATGCGAAGTATCCGGGAAAGATGCTGGCCTACAACTGCTCGCCGTCATTCAACTGGGCGAAAAAGCTCTCCGCCAGCGAGATCGCGAATTTCCAGAGCGAGCTCGGAGCGCTCGGCTACAAGTTCCAGTTCGTCACACTGGCCGGCTTCCACGCGCTGAACTTCTCGATGTTCGAGCTGGCGCGCCAGTACCGCGACGAAGGAATGACCGCGTACTCGCGCATGCAGCAGTCGGAGTTCGCCGCCGAGGCGAACGGATACACCGCGACGAAACATCAGCACGAAGTCGGCACCGGCTACTTCGACGACGTGATGAATGTGATCTCGAACGGGCAGTCATCGACGACGGCGCTTGCCGGATCGACCGAAGCCGCGCAGTTCGGCAGACACTGAGGAGACATCATGGAAGACATCCGCGACAACCACATCGAAACGGACGACCAAGTGCGCGACGACGAGCGCGAATACGGCGCCGCGCCGCGCGACGAAGTGCCGTTTCACATCCCGCGCGATTAGGGAACGCAGTTGGCGGACCGATCGACATGTCGGTGCTGCCAGCCCCGTGATCGGTACGATCGCGAAGCAAACATACGTGCGCGAGGCGGCGGTACCCATCAACCCGTGAGGTTGCACGGCGAACCGCGACCGTCATCCTGCGCCGCCGCAGCCGCCGCAACACTCCGCAGGTTCGCGTCCGCCATACATCGGCGGCGGAGGACGGTCGAAGGACCCCCTGCTTCGTGGCCGGTTTTCGTGATGCATCAATGCAAAGAATTAGGGGGTCCTTCGACCGTCCTTCGCCGCGATGCCTGCCGGTTGCCGGAGCAGCGTGGAGGCGCGGCTGCGGCGGCTCAGATGGGATGAGAAGGCCAATCTCCCGAGCAGTACCTAGATTAGGTCTGCAAAGCAAAAACGGGCTCGAGGCCCAAGAAAGGAGATTGGCCATGAAGAAGAGTATCAGCAAGGGAACGACGACGAAGAAAAACGGAGTGGTGATGGGGATTGATCTGGGGGATCGATTCAGTCAATACGCATTGATCGACGGCCGCGCAGCCATTGTCGAGGAAGGGCGGGTGCCGACCGTGGCTGACGCGATCGAGAGGTTGCTGGAAGACCGGCAAGCGATGCGGGTGGTGATCGAGACGAGCACACACTCGCCGTGGGTCAGCCGGCTGGTGAAGAAGTTGGGGCACGAGCCCGTGGTGTCGAATTCGAGGAAAGTGAAGTTGATCTCGAAGAGCAAGAACAAACGCGATCGGGTCGATGCTCGAATGCTGGCCCGGTTGGGGCGTGCCGATGTGGCGTTGCTCAGTCCAGTGCGGCATCGCTCGGAGGTGACGCAGCAGCGCAGGGCCTGGCTGTTGGCTCGCGACGCTGCGGTGCAGTCGCGCACGAAACTGATCAATCACTTCCGAGGAATCGTCAAATCACTGGGGCATCGGCTACCGTCATGCTCGGCCGATGCGTTCCTCAAGAAAGCTGTGCCCTCGATCCCGAAGATACTGCAAGAAGCTCTCGCGCCGCTTGTCCCGGTGATCGAAGCGGCGAACACGGCGATCCATCAGTACGACAAGCAGCTCTCCGTGTTGGCCAAGAACCATTATCCGGTCACCGATCGCCTGCAACAGGTCAAAGGCGTTGGCCCGATCACCGCGCTGGCTTATGTCCTGACTCTGGAGGATCCGAGCCGCTTTCGGCGCAGCCGCAGCGTGGGCGCCTACCTCGGTCTGGTGCCAGGCACGCACGCATCGGGCGAGCAGGACCCGCAGATGCACATCACCAAGGAAGGCGACGTGATGATGCGGCGTCTGCTGGTCAACGGCGCGCAGTACATCCTCGGCCGGTTCGGACCGGAATGCGACCTTCGCAGCCATGGCCAGCGGATCGCCCAGCGAGGAGGGAAAATCGCCAAGAAGCGAGCTGTCGTTGCCGTAGCACGCAAGCTCGCCGTTCTGTTGCACAAACTCTGGACCGATCAAGTGGACTACGACCCGATGTACGGCAGCAAGCGTCTCCAGTCTCAAGCAGCCTGAAATCAAAAGACAAAAAAGAATCGCAGCAAAGGAGAAAAAACAAAACGATTCGTTTTCCCGATGCCCGGTTCTGCCGACTGCGTTGTCATCCTCGAGCAGCCTCGCGCCAGCTCGCGCCTCAGATAGCAGCGGCAACTGGGACGAACTCCAACATGCAGCGGGCCCGCCATGGCTTCGCACAAATGCGAATGGAAGCAAGGCACATCGGAAAATCAATCGTTGGCCGTCACGACGGCCCTTGACTTCGATTGGCCTTCTCATGGAAGGATGACAGCGATGATTGGTCGCGACGACTGAACGAGAATTGGTGACCCCGCATAGAATCCCCGGCGCATGACTGAGCGAAACGATAGGCTGATCGCGCAGATCCGCGCGGAGCTGGCGAAGACGAAAGCGTTTCGCTCGATCGGCAAACGGATCGGCGAGACGCGGCTGAACATCACCGGCACCGCGGTCGAGGCGCGCGCCTTGCTGCTGGCGACGCTGCAGGACACGACCTCGCAGCGGCTGGCCATCGTCGTTCCGGGCGACGCGGCGATCGACGATTTCGAGTCGGCGCTACGGCTCTTTCATCGCGATCCGCATTGCGTGTCGTCGTATCCGTCGCCGTCGTTGTCGCCGTATCAGGATCTGTCGCCGTCGCTCGGCGTCGCCCGCAACGAGATTCGCGCCCTCGGTATGCTCATCGACCGCAGCGTCGACGTGCTGCTCGTTCCGGCGCGTGCTCTCTTCTCTCGTCTGCCGAAGGCGGACGAGTTTGCGGCGCGCGTCGTCCGCATCGCCGAAGGAGACGATCTCGAGCTTCGCTCGTTGCTCGAGCGGCTCGTCGAGAATGGATTCGTTCGTACCGACCTTGTCGGCGAGGCTGGCGAGTTCGCGTTTCGCGGCGGCATTCTCGATCTCTTCCCGCCGAACACGGCAAAGCCCGTTCGTGTGGAGCTGTTCGGCGACACCGTCGATTCGCTGCGCTGGTTCGACATCGAGACGCAGCGCTCGGAAGATGCCAGCGGTCCCATCACCGTACTTCCGATGACGCAGTTTCCGGTGACGCCGGCGATGCGCAGCACGCTGGCGCGGCGGCTGTCGCTCGACTTCAACGACCCGATCTACAAACGCGATCTCTCCGACAAGATCGAGCGCATCAACGAAAACGGCACGTTCCCGGGGATGGAGCACTACCTGCCGGTGGCTACGACGACCGTCTCATTCTTCGATTATCTCGATCCGTCTGAATGGACGATCGCGCTCATCGAGCCGGATCAGATCACCACGAACGTGGCGAAATTCGAGTCGCTGCTATCGAACGAGTTCGAGGCGGCGTCGGAGAAAGGACGCGCGGTTTACCGCCCGGAGAAATTGACGACACCGGGTGCGGACGTGATGACGCTTCTGGGGATGGCGCGCGTTGCGTTCAGTGAAGTTCATGTAGGAGCGCCGCCCGATCGGCGGCGGGACTCCGCCGGGCCAGCCGGCGAGACGCCAGCGCTCCGGCAAGAGTTCGAAGAGCTGCGGCTGCGCGCGCCTCAGGTCGATCGCTATACGAATCGCCTGCCGGAGTTCACCAGCGACGTGAAACGCGGACACGAAAGCGGGCGGCGTCAGATCTTCTTCGCCGCGACGAATGGCGGCCGGGAGAAGGTCGAGCGTTTACTCAAAGAGTTCGATGTCGTCTTCATCGATGACGCGGTCGGCAAGGGCTCGCAAACGAAAGGCAAGCAAGAACTCGGGAGCGAGATCCTGCTCGCCTCCGGCGCGCTTCCGCGCGGCTTCGACTTCGAAGAACTGAACCTCACCATCTACTCCGAATGGGATCTCTTCGAGCCCCCGACGTCGACGCGGGTCGGCGGCAAGAAACGGACGACTGAGGCGTTCGTCACCGATCTGCGCGATCTGAAAGTCGGCGATTACATCGTCCACGTCGATCACGGTGTCGGTCGTTTTCACGGCTTGCAGCGCATCCCGTTCGGACCGACCGAGCGTGAAGTGATGGAGATCGAGTACTCCGGCGGCGGCAAGCTGCTCATGCCGATGGAGAACCTGAATCTCATCCAGCGATTCTCCGGCGGCGCCGACTCGCAGCCGAAACTCGATCGCCTTGGCGGCACCGCCTGGGCGCGCACGAAGGCGTCGGTCAAGAAAGCGATGCGCGACATGGCCGACGAGCTGCTCAAGCTCTACGCCACGCGCCAGATGGTGCAAGGCCACGCGTTCTCGAAGGACTCGCCGTGGCAGTTCGAGTTCGAGGATGCGTTCGAATTCGATGAGACCGAGGATCAGGAGTCGGCGATTGATGATGTGAAGTCGGACATGGAATCGCGCAAACCGATGGACCGTCTGCTCTGCGGCGACGTCGGTTACGGCAAAACAGAAGTTGCGATGCGCGCCGCGTTCAAGTCGGTGATGGATGGGAAACAGGTCGCCGTGCTCGCGCCGACAACCGTGCTCACCTATCAGCACTACCGCACGTTTCTAAGGCGATTCGCCTCGTTCCCCGTGACGATCGAGCTCCTAACGCGCTACTACACCGCGAAAGAACAGAAAGAGATTCTCAAGAAGCTCGAGACCGGCGAGATCGACATCATCATCGGCACGCATCGCGTCCTGTCGAAGGACATCAACTTTAAAGACATCGGTCTGCTCATCATCGACGAAGAGCAGCGCTTCGGCGTCGGACAGAAGGAGAAGCTGAAGCAGATCAAGAAAGCAGTCGACGTCCTCTCGATGTCCGCCACGCCGATTCCGCGGACGCTGCACATGTCGATGGTCGGCATCCGGGATATCTCCGTCATCGAGACGCCGCCGAAGGATCGTCTGGCCATCCAGACCGCGGTCGTCCCGTTCAGTGACGACTTCACGCGCGAAGCGATCGAGTTCGAAGTCGGACGCGGCGGCCAGGTCTTCTTCGTCCACAACCGGGTCGAGTCCATCTACGGTATGAAGGAGTATCTGGAGAAGCTCGTGCCAGGACTGCGCGTCGTCGTCGGACATGGGCAGATGGAAGAGCGCGAGCTGGAGCGAGCCATGCTGGCGTTCATTCAACGCGAGTACGACGTTCTCCTGGCGACGACGATCATCGAGAACGGCATCGACATCCCCGCCTGCAACACGATCCTGATCAATCACGCCGAGCGCTTCGGCTTGTCGCAGCTCTACCAGTTGCGTGGCCGCGTCGGCCGCAGCGATCGCCTCGCGTTCTGCTACTTGCTCGTGCCGAGCGACAAAGTGCTCACGTCCGACGCCCGCAAACGCCTTGCTGCGATTCAGGAGTTCTCCGACCTCGGCGCCGGCTTCCGCATCGCCGCGAAGGACCTGGAGATCCGTGGCGCCGGCAACATCCTCGGCGGCGAACAGTCCGGCCAGATCGCCGCAGTCGGCTTCGAGATGTACACGAAACTCCTCGAGGAAACGATTCGGGAGATGAAGGGTGAGCGCATCGAGGAGGAAGTCGAGACCTCCATGAACCTCGGCGTCGACATCTACATCCCCAAGAACTACATCAGCGAAGAAAACCTCCGCATGACGTTCTACAAGAAGATCGCCTCGGCATCGACCGACGACCGTCTCGAACAGATCCGCAACGAGATGCGCGACCGCTTCGGAGCGCTGCCCGTAAACGTCGAGAACCTGCTGCACTTCGTGAAAGTGAAACGCTTCGCGCAGCAGATGGGCGTGATCTCGATCGTCCGCGAAGGCGCGCGCGCGGTGGTGAAACTGATCGCGCAGGCAAAAGTCGATCCGAACAAGCTGCTGATGCTCATCCAGCAAAACCCGCAGGTGAAGTTCACACCGAATGGCGTGCTGACGTTCCCGCTGAAGGTTCAAGGACCGGAGGTGATCGACGAGATCGAGGCCACGCTGCGAGGATTGGCTTCGTGAGAGCTGTTGCGCTCACAGGTTGCGTAGCTCGTGCTGCTTCGGTCTGAGCGGATGTATCGCCAGATTCGCGATGCCCTGCTCACTATCTGGCACATCGATCCTGGCTACGGCCCCGCCGGCTCCGTCATCGTCGTGATGGTCTGGGCCTACTGGTCCGCCCAGATCTTCTTCTTCGGCCTCGAACTAACCCACGTCTACTCCGCGAACGATCACGACGAGATCGCACGCGAAGGATCTTCAGACCGAAGGGTGATGGAGTAATTCTCGGAGTCGCCATTCTTCTCCGCGTCCAGCCTTCCGATGGACAATCCATATTGGATTATTCGACGTCTAATTGGGAGGGTAAGCGTATGGACTATCCGTGGTGGACAATCGACGCAGCAGAATTCGGATTCCGCGAGGAAGACCAGATTCACTGTCTCGAATGCGCCGAAAGAGACGGACAAGCTCTCGGTCGCGAGTTGACCGACTCAGAGATCGACGAGGCAGGAGGCGTGAGCTGCCAGGCCTGCGGGCGAAAGTGGCGACCGATTCACACGGTGTCGTGACGTCCATGCCTGCCTCGCTGTTATCCTGAATATGTGGCAGGCAGCCGGGATTGGACCGCGCTCGAAGTAGAAGCGATCGTCGCCGACTACTTCTCGATGCTGGAAAAGGAACTGCGCGGTATCTCGTACAACAAGACTGCGCATCGCAGGGCGCTGCGGCCGCTACTTCGCGACCGGTCCGATGGATCGATCGAGATGAAGCATCAAAACATCAGTGCGATTCTGATCGAGGCCGGCCATCCCTACATTCGCGGATACAAGCCAGCATCTCAGTACCAAGGATTACTCAGCGATGTCGTTCTCGACTGGCTGGACCGTGACGCAGCGCTCCGTCATCTTGCTGGCGAATTCGCCGAGGCCGTGGTTCAGCCGCCACAAGTCGGCGACCTACTCGCGCTGATGACCGAACCTCCCAACCTACTCGAATCCGCACGTCTCGCACTCGCTGCGCAGAAGCGGAGACGACAGGCGCACACGATCGATTACCTTGCGCGCGAATCGCGCAATCGCGCCGTCGGGCTCGGAGGAGAATCGCTGGTCGTTAGCTACGAGCGCGCCCGACTCAGCTCGCTGGGTAACGACACACTCGCGCAACGCGTGCAACACGTCGCCGCAACGCTCGGCGACGGACTCGGATATGACATTCACTCGTTTTCTGCGAGTGGACAGGATCGATTCATCGAAGTGAAGACCACGCAACTCGGACCGATGACACCGTTCTACATCACCGAAAACGAGATCCGATTTTCGTCCGAGAACCACGAGCACTACTCGCTCTACCGCGTCTACGATTTCGCATTGCACCCTTCCATGTTCTCGCTCGACGGAAGAATCGAGAGCACCTGCAGCTTGCGCGCGACGCAATTCATGGCGCTCCCGCGGTGACCAGTTTTCAGGAAACCGCTCCCTCATCGAGCAAATGACGTTATCGCCATGAAAAGGAACTTCGGGCGAGATCGGCAAGGCTCCAAAGATGCTTCAATTCGCCATTGTGATTGAGGAGTTCCCGGCACAAATATGGATTAAGGTGAACCAGGCCGGTAAGCGCCGCGCCGCGCTTTGCCATCGGCTCCGTCACAGCGATCACCTTCTTCAGCCGTGCCGCGACGAACTCTGATGTGATCCCGAAGAATGCAATGTTCGGGTTCGCTCGTTTGGCAGCAGGCATGTACTCACGCGCCTCGTCGATCATGTCTACGCGATCGTGACGGTAGGTCCATCGAATCGATAGAATCGCGACAGGCCGTTCACCTCTCGTTGCAAGAATGTCGATCCTCGGATCTTTGCTCCGCCCTGAAAACGAGAATCCAGGGAACCGTTGATGCGGAGATACTTCCTCGAAAATGTCGAGCTCCGGATCACCAAATCGCTCAAGGAATCGAGCAACAAGAGATCGGAAGGCGTGCCCCCGAGGGTTGTTCGGCTGTAGAACTCGGATCTTAGGGTGCAGGAAGAACTGACCAAGGTGTTGACAGACACTTTGGGGCGATACGCCGAGTCTTTGCGCCACATAGTCTCGTACGGTATCTGCTTCGCGTAGACATTGATTTCTACGTCCAAGCTGGGAGACTTTGTAGTTGTTTCGCTCCATCAACACCGGGCTGCCATGAAAAGGCCGCCAAGTTCCGGAATCGAAAATTTCGCAGGTAACTAGCAGCTGAGTGATCGCGAGCCAAGCGTCATCGATGCCCCATCCGTGATCTTGAATCAGCACGTCAAAGAGCGCGACGGCAAGGTTCGCGTTCGAGTCGTTAGTCCCATGTCTCACAGGCCTATTGTGCAGGAAGAGACGGAGCGTTGATAGGCCGGGAGTGAGGGTTGGTCATCAGACGGCCGAGCCGGCGGCGTCGAAGATGCGCAATTGCTCGCGATCATGGGCAACTTCGTACACACCATCGAAGGCTCGGCAAATGGCCATCGCCACAGCTTGCGCAACGGGGGGAGGGAACGCGTTACCTACTTGCCTATAGGCGGCGGTCTTCCGTCCAACAATCTGCCACTCGTCGGGGAATCCTTGAATGCGTGCCACCATGCGAACGGTCAGCTTGGGCATCGAATCGACAGGAAATTCTGGGCTCGGTGGATCATCGGCAATACCGATTCCATCCACGCCCAATCGCGCCCACTGCTGGCGCGCGCGGGTGGGCCCGAGATCAGGACCTCCGTGCTTCTTGGAGCCACCCACAATCGTCGGAGCGATGCCGTTCGCACGCCTTGCCCATCTCACCTTGCCGAGCCATCCGCCTTCACCCATGAGGTCTCCGACGACTTCCCCAACCGTCAACGCGGGCCTTTCGTTCGCCTCTGGCCATCGGAAGTAATAGAGATCCTCCGGTTTCAGCGCCACTACGACGCATCGCGGCCGTAGCTGCGGGACGCCAAAGCTCGACGCATTCAGTATGCGAAAATCCGCGACGTAACCTAGGCGCTTCAATCGCGCAAATAGACCACGCCGGTACTCCCGAAATTTTTCTGACGCGAATCCCGGAACGTTCTCAAGCATGATCGCACGGGGCTTCATCTCGGTAGCCAGCCTGAGCGCCTCAGGAAAGAGATCACGTTCGTCGTCGCCGCCAAGCTGCTTTCCCGCTATCGAAAAAGGAGGACACGGAACCCCTCCAGCGAGGAGATCGACACGACCTCGATATCCGATGCCATCCACCATGCGGACATCGGCTTCGATGACGTTCCACTTCGGCCTGTTTGCACGGAGGGTTTCGCAGGCGTGATGGTCCAACTCCACAGCCGCGACGCAATCGAAGCCCGCGGCCTCAAGTCCGATGGCCTGGCCACCGGCACCGGCACAGATCTCAAATACAGTCGGCATCGCCGTCAAGTGTAGCGGAAGCTTTCGGGCGCGCAAGAACTTCTACTCACGGTAGAGAAAAGAGTCCATGGACGTCCACGACAGCGCTACTCGTTCGTACAACATGTCTCGAATCAAGGCAACCAACACGAAGCCTGAGATAGTGTTGCGAAAGCTCCTTTGGCTGACCGGGTTGCGCGGCTATCGCCTCCACCTGAGATTGCCGGGCCGGCCTGACATCGCCTTCACGCGAAAAAAGGTGGCGGTGTTCGTCGATGGTTGCTTCTGGCATTCGTGCCCTCACTGCGGC
This sequence comes from Thermoanaerobaculia bacterium, assembly GCA_034665065.1. Lineage (GTDB taxonomy): Bacteria > Acidobacteriota > Thermoanaerobaculia > Gp7-AA8 > Gp7-AA8 > JADGNZ01. The sequence goes on from JAXDGL010000028.1 coordinate 114,216, forward strand.
GACGGCCGGTCACCGACATCGAACACAGGCTACTGGTCGGAGAAGCTGCGCCAAAACCGTGAGCGCGATGCGCGAAACACTTTGAAACTCGAAGCGGCCGGCTGGAAAGTGATTCGTTTCTGGGAGCACGAACTGACTCGAGACCCTGTTGGATGCGCACTGCACACTGCACGCGTACTTGGTGTTGACGTCGTGTCATCCTCGTGACGTTTGCGGATCAGGGGAAACGTCACGCACGCTCGCAGCCTTTGCGACGGCAACGGGAGTGGACGCGAATACTTTGCGTAGCGTTTGCGATGCGGCCGGTTGTTGGAGTGCAGCAACACTCGTGGTCAAACTCCGGGCGAAAAAGTGAGAGCGGATTGACGCCAAGGATCGTACCCAAAACACAGTGGCCCCGCCGCGAGGCGGGGGCACTGTCGGGTAGTTCGTTACGGGGTCGGACAGGACGTCTGCTGATCGGCTACCTGTTCGTAAAAATTCGTTAGCGTCACGTCGTCGAACCAGAAGCCGAGAAGGGAGGCGGTGGAGTCGGTGCCGTAGCCGACGTCGATCTGGACGGGGCGGCCGTCGGTCAACTGGAGATCGGACGCCGTCCAGGTGCTGGCCAGCCATCCGGGGCCGGGGCCGGCGAAGCCTGGTTGACCGGCGACGATGCAGACTCCGTTCGGACCGCTGGCGAGATAGGGACGGCCGCCGCTCGGAATGACCGGTGTTCGTCTTGCGGCGGCGACATCGAAGACCGCGACGTTGGCGCGGTCGTACCAGGCATCGCTCATCGGCTCGGTGGCGAACTGGTTGTAGAGCGACATCGTCGAGAGCGGCGTGAGTTTCACGATCGGCGAGCGCACTTCATCGCAGACGCCGGACGTGAGACTGCTCGATGCCATGTACGTCGTGCTGAGGTTCGCGCCTCCGCCGGTGGTCTGCCGTAAGAACCAACCCTGCACGGCCTGCCAACCTTCATTGCCCGTCTCGAACGTGTAGGTCTTCGTCGCGCGATAGGCGTAGTCAGACTGCGTGTTGCGGAACGTGACATCGACCGCGCGGGTGATGCCGCGCGCTTGTAGTTCGTTCGACGTGACTTCGATGCGAAGTGTCAGCGTCTCGCCGGGCGAGAGGCCGGCGGCGACGAAGCGGTACGTCACGGCCGACGTCGCACATTGCGCGAGGCTCGCAGCGATCGGCATCGTGCTGACGCGAACCGCGGGATTGGAGGCGGTCACTCGGGAGATGCGGACGTTCGTCAGACTGCCGGTTCCGGCGTTCTTCACGACGAAGTCGACGCGGCCGGTTTCGCAGTTGTCGAGGAACTCATCGTGATCGCCGCCTTCGATCGACTGCACAGGCGCTGCGGTATCAACGCGAATGTTCGATCCGGCCGCGGTGGATCCGGAGCAGGCGTCGCAGCTCGTCGCCGCGGTGGCGACGAACGTGTTCACATACGCGGGACCCGACGCTTTCCGCTTGTAGCGCGCGGTGATCACGTCGGCGTTGAAGACGGTCAAGCGCCCGTCGCCATTCACCGCGGCGGATCCGGTGAGCGGGAAGGTGCCTGCGAAATGTCCACTATTCGCCGGGAACTCCGCCAGCACGACATTCTCACCGCCTTCGGCGGTAGAACTTACGGTGACTGTGACCGATCCCGCGCCGCGATTGCTGTCCTGCACGACGATGGCGATCGTGTCGGAGCAACCGTACGTGCTCTTGTCGAGCGAGATCACTGCGCCGGTGCCGCGCTCCATCTCCCAGATTCCGCGGCCATGCGTGGCCGCGCGCAAGCGGCGTGGCGACGTGGCGTTGGTGAACTGGAGCATGTTGACGGAGACGTGCGGCAGCAGACCGCTGTTGATGCGCAGCCAGGAGGTTCCGTTCCAGACGTCGGTGTTCACGTACACGCCGCTGTCGGATGCGACGTAGGCTTCTTTGTTCTCGCCCGTATTCGGATTGACTGCGACGCTGTTGAAGGGCTCGTCGGGTAGCGCGCCGGAGATATCACTCCACGTCGAGCCGCCGTCGGTCGAGCGGAATACGTGACCGGTCGTCGGCGGCGTCGACGGATTCCAGCCGCTGTACGTGACGATGACGTTGTTCGCGTTCGTCGGGTCGGTGTCGATCCATGTGACGAATCGCCCTGTTGTCGTGGTGAGTACCGGCAGAGGCGCCTTCGTCAGATCCGTCCACGTCTTTCCGGCGTCGGTCGTCTTCCAGATCCGTCCCGTCGAAGTGCCGAGGTAGAGGACTTTGCTGTAGGGAGCGAGGGAGTCGCCGATGCCGCCGGCTTTGGCGGTATGGACGATTGAGACGTATGCGTTCGATGCCGTCGAGTTGTTGACGAAGTCGCCGGCGACGCCGCCGATTGGGCCGATGCGCTCCCAAACCTTGCCGGCGGTTTTCGCGCTCGTGTTGCGATAGAGCGCGTTCGTCCCGACGTACATCACATTCTGATTGTTCACGTCGAGGATGAAGTTGGCGATGAACGCGGTGTGCCGATCGGGCACGCACTGGCCGAGACAGCCCGTGCATGCGCCGAAAGCCTGCATGCAGCTCGTGTCGGGCCATGTGTGGCCGCCGTCGTCCGACTTTCGGATCGCGCCGTAGACATACTCCTCGAACGCGTTGCGATCGTTGTCCTGATCGGTCGCGGCAAAGCCACCATCGCCGCCGTACGACGCGATCCACGTTCCGCCGTCAAGCAGTGCGTGTCCGTTGTCCTGCAGGCCGGCGTTGATGCGGTAGGGATCGGTCGCGCTCTGACCCATTCCGTAGAACTGGAGCGTTGCCAGTCCGCCCACGTTTGCATTCGTCCAGGTAACGCTGTTGTCGGCGCCGATCGTGCCGATGTTCAGACCGCCGTCATTCGCATCGAGATACGTTGTGGCGTCGATCCAGAGAGCGTGATGGTGATCGGCGTGCGACCACGTCGTGTCGCCCGCGCTCCAGCCGGATTTCACCGTGAGCGTTTGTCCGCGGTTACTCGAGATGTAGTTGTCGAGACCTCCGACCATAATCCGGTTCTCGTTGGTTGGATCGACGGAGCCGGTCATGTCGTACCAGCCCTGCGAGCTGACGAAGTTCGTCGACGTGTTCTCAGCAGTCCATACGACCGGATTTGCAGTGGCGTCGAGCGTATCGTAGACGCCGAGGGCCTGATAGCTTGCTGCCGCGTTGGTGAGATCTGCGCGCGCGATCAGGACGTACATGTGTTTCGGATTCGAAGGCGCGAGCAGCACGGCGATGCGTCCCACGTCGCCATCGGGTGTGGCGATGGAGGGGAAACCGTTCTGGCCACTGATCGAGATCTTCGTCCAGGTAAGGCCGCCATCGATCGATCGGTAGATGCCGTTGTTCTTCCGTGCATCGCTGCCGGGAGTAACGCACGCCGCGCTGGCGTAGCGGCCGAACACCGCAAAGAGCGTCGCCTTGCCGGTCAGCGCGTTCTGCGGACCGACGGCGAAGTCGGTGGCGAACTCGTTCCAGCATCCGCCAGGATACGCCGCGGTCGAAGGAGCGGCGGAGTACGGCAGCGACTGCACGAGCGACCACGTCGTGCCACCATTCGCTGTGTGGTACACGCCGCCGTCTGCGGCGGCCCAGACGCTCTGGCCTCCTGCGATGGAGCGATCGATGCGAATGCGGCGGATGCGATGCGCGCCGGCGCTGATGGCGTCGGACGCAAATGCGATCGGCTGCACGTTCCAGTTCGCGCCGCCGTCGGTCGACTTCAAAACGCCTACGCCATCTTTGTCAGAGACGCTGAAGTTGCCTTCGCCGGTGGCGAGGTAGATCGTGGCATCGCTGTAGTTCGTCAGATCGCTGCCTGCCAGCACGTCGACGGAACCGACGGAAAGAGAAGGTTGAAAGTCGGTGAGCGGCGTCCAGTTCTGTCCGCCGTCGGTCGTCTTCCAGAGACCGCCGTCAGCGGTGCCGAGAAAAATCACGTTGCGGTTTGCGGCCCAGAGAGCGGTGGCGCGTCCCTGCGTACGCGCTCCCGGAGGTCCCCACTGATGCGTGACGTCGTAATCGCCGCGCGGGCCGATCAAGGACCAGCGGTAGATCGGCCCACTGGCCGCGATCTTCTTTCCCGCCTTGTCGGCCTGCATCTTCCAATCAGAGGGAGGCGTTGTCGTGTAGGGCGCGTAACGCTCCGAGGCGCGATAGAACCAGCGGCGCTCCTGCATCGAGGCGGTGCCGGCCTGGATTCGCTCGGCTACGCGCGTGAACGCCTCGTCGTGAAGATTGAAGATCTCCGGCGAGAGCTCCAGCTTCGGGAAGCTCAGGTCGTCGAGCTCCGACTCGGCCGGCGGCGTTTGCGCGCGCAGTCCTGACGCGAGAAACGATACGAGCACAGCAATTGCGAATACGTTGCGGAGAAGTCGCTCAATCATGCGTCACCAGTCCTAAGAAAAGTAAGTCGCTCGATGCGCGTGGCGTCATCGAGCGGAAGATCGATCGATCCGTGCAGAGGAAAGTCAGGAGAAACCGCGGAGCTCATTCCAGAGGAGGGCGTCGATGCCAGCGATCGCCGCATTTTCGGGGGTGCAGCAAGTGCTGGGCCAAAGGCTGCTTGCCGCGCATCGCGATCGGCGACCGAGGAAGTGACCGCTACCTCCGCGGGTCAAAATCGATCCACGTCGCCATCCCTTGACCCGGGATGTGCTCAAGGCCGGAACAGGAAACGGAGGTCTCAGTGTCCTCGGTGTCTCTGTGGCAATCGGTTTTCCAATTGACCATTCGCACACGTCTCACTTCGAGACGTACTATTTCCGTCAGCGCGTTCTCCCGCGTCAAACATAGCGAGGTGTCATCGATGAACGTTCCACTTCAAGCAACGCGTGGCATCGCGCGTATCGTCTTCTCACTCCTCGCGATGATGATCCTTACGACGTCGATGGCCGCAGACCCCGCCTCGGTAATCTGGAAAACAAAAGGGTCAATGACGTTCATGGCCGCCGATGGCGCCGACGTCTGGGTGATCGAGGCCAGTGGCGGCCTCGAAGCGCCGAAGGCGAGTCTGGTGCGGATCGGGGCGACGGGCGCGACACGCATCGCCACGTTTTCCGGTTACGCGTATTCGCCTGCGGCGGACGGAGAGTCGGTCTACCTCGTCGTCGGCAAAGACATCGTGCGCGTCGGCAAGCGTCCACCGTATGCGACGACGATTCTGAAAAAGGGCGAAGTCTGGCCGATCGGCACCGCGGTCGATGGCGAGTCCGTCTATTTCGCGAATCAGTCGACGGAAGGGCTCGTCGGTGGTCCGCCGGACGGCAAGCCGGGCTCCGTAGCGAAGATCAGCAAGGGCGGCGCGGGATTGGTGAGACTGACCGAGGCGAATACGAGAGAGCTCGTGCTCGATACGAACAACGTCTACTTCTCGAACGGCACGAATATTTGCGCCGTCAGCAAGCGCGGCGGACCAATCCGCACGCTCGTGCAGGACACGGGGCAGACACCCTCCCTCGCCGTCGAGGGCGAGTGGCTCGTCTACACTCGGTCGGACGGCGTCTCGCGGGTGAACACGAAGAGCGGAAGAATCGAGACACTCGCCGACGACATCGACATCCCGCTCGTGGTCGCCGCAGCGGATGGCGTCGCGTACGTCGGCGGGAACATGGCCTTTCAGGGTCCGGGCAAGCCGCCGAAGCCCGCCGAGGTGTTGCGCCTGCGCGCTGGCGGGGCACCGGAGCGGCTCTGGTCGGGCATGACCCGTTTGATTTCGCTGGTGATCGCGAGCGGGAAACTCTACGTCGCGGTCGAACCGATGGATGGAAGTGACGGAAGCAGCTTGCTGCGCATCGATCCCCCGGCGATGTCGCGCTGACCAACGTTGCCGCGCACCGGGCCTCTCGATTCGCACATTGCAGCGCAGAACGCAGACGGTGTTTCGGCCGTCACTCCGCCACGCGGCGGCATTTGTTCACTTCCCTCCCACCACCACGATCCCGCCCTTCATCACGAATGCGACGTGCTCGATCGTGGTGATGTCCTTCGTCGGGTCGCCATTCACCGCGATCAGATCGGCGAGGAGGCCGGGAGCGATCGTGCCGAAGTGCTCCTGCTGTTGGAGGATCTTCGCGTCGACTGATGTTGCGGCGAGCAGCGCCTGCGCCGGCGACATTCCCGCGCGGACCATCCATTCGAGCTCGCGGTAGTTGTCGCCGTGCGTGAAGACGCCGACATCGCTGCCACAGCCGATGATCACGTGGTTCGCCATCGCAAGCTTGAACGCGCGCAGCACGTTCTCCATGCTGGCGGTGTACGGCTTCGTTCCCCGTTTGTACTTTTGAAAGTACTCCGAGTACGCCTCCTCCGCCGCGAGCGTCGGCAGATACGCGACGCCGTGTTGCGCCATCAGTTTGAAGACTTCGTCGGTGCCGCCGTAGCCGTGCTCGATCGTGTCGACACCGGCGAGGACCGCGCGGCGCATTCCTTCCGGCGTCGTGGCGTGCGCGGCGACCGGACGTCCGGCGCTGTGCGCTTCGTCGACAAGAGTCTTGAGCTCCTCGAGTGAAAACGTCGGCGTCGCGGGACTGCTGCCGCGGCCGTAGTCGGCGTAAACCTTCACCCAGTCGGCGCCATGTCCGATCTGCTCGCGCACCGCGCGCAGGATCTCAGCGGCGCCGCTCGCTTCCTGCGCGCCTTTCGTCAACGGATCGAACTCCGGTGCGAAGCCGTTCGGACCCGGACCGTAGCTCGCTGTGGCGACGATGGCACGAGTGACGACGAAGAGTCGCGGGCCTGGGATGCGTCCCTCATCGATGGCGCGCTTCACCGCTACATCCGCGAATCCCGCGCCTTCCGTACCGAGATCGCGCAGCGTCGTGAAGCCGGCGAGAAGCGTGTCGCGCGCATGCAGCGTGGCCGCGATCGTTCGATACGCGACCGGCTCGGTCAATACTTGATCGTTCCACAACGTCTCGTTGTACGGATGGAGAAAGATGTGCGAGTGTGCATCGATCAGTCCGGGCAGCAGCGTCATCCCGGGCAGGTCGATCGTCACCGTTCCCGGTGGCAACGCGAGACTCGGTCCGACTGAGATGATTTTCTCGCCGGAGACGAGCACGGCCCACCCTTCGTGCGTCTCGTTGCTCGTTCCGTCGAAGACGCGTTGCGGACGAAGCAGGATTGATTTCGGAGCAACCTGCGCGTCGGCCGCCGCCGCAGCGAGCGGAGCGATCGTGATCAGGAGAAGCACAGCGGCGATGAATGACGTGACCCGAGGACGCATGTGAAGGCCTCCGATGCGTATTTTGTTGCAGAGAATCAAATCACGGACGCGCCGCCTGAAACAGCAGCGGCCGGTACACCTGCCGGCCGTTGGTCGATTCATGACGATCGGCCATTATTGAAGAGTGACCGCGCGTTGCCGTTCCTTCAGGCTGGATAGAGCCTCTCGAATTCGGGGTTCCCATGCAACGAGGCGAGATCGGGATCGCGGCGCGCCCAGGCCGGATCCTGGAAGCCGCCATCGTACGCACGCGACAACGATTTCATCGCATCCTCGGTGCGGCCGAGTTTGCAGAACGCGCAGGCGAGATTGTAGAGGACCGTCGCTTCGTTCGGACGCAGCGCCGCGGCGAGGTTCGCCTCGCGGTTCGCGTCATCCGTGCGGCCGATGTCTGCATAGTCGACGGCCAGCAATGTTCGCGCGCGCGCATCCTCCGGAACATCGCGGAGATGCTTCTCCAGAACCTGGATCTCCTGCATCGAGAGATTTCGCAGCGCGTCTTTCTTGCCGAGGGCACCGAGCGCATTCACGATGGGAATGTAGACGTTGTAGTCATCGCCCGCAGAGCTGATCGCCGCGTCAGCCATCCAGACGAGCTCCTGATATTGACCCGCGGCAAAGAGCGCACGTCCGAGGAGATAGAAGGCCCCTTCGCAGTCGGGCTTCTTGTCGACCACCTGACGAACCTTCTCGATGGCCTGATCGAACTTCGAATCGGCGTAGAGAATCCACGCCGACGCTACCGCCACTTCCGGGGCGTCGGGATTCAGCGACATCGCTCGCTGCGCGGCCGTGCCCGCGCGCTCGAGCCATTTCGCGCCGCGGTCGTAGTGATAGTGATACTGCGCGCAGACATTGGCGATGGCCGCGTGCGCCACTGCGAATCGTGGATCGATGGCCACAGCGTTCTCGAACATCTGCAGCGCGAACTCCATATCCTGACGCGTGAGCCGGCGCGCGTAACTCTTCCCGCGCAGAAAGAGGTCGTAGGCCTGCAGATCGCCGGTCGGCTTCACCGCCAGTGCCTGCTCCTCCTGCGGAGAGAGCGTCACGCGCAAGGCGTCGGCGATGTTGCGCGCCAGCTCGTCCTGAATCTCGAACACATCCTTCATCTCGCGGTCGTAGCGTTCGGACCAGACCGGAAAATCGGTCGCGGTGTCGACGAGTTGGGCGTTGATGCGCAGCCGGATTCCTGCGCGGCGCATGCTGCCGGTGAGCACAAATGCCGCGTTGAGCTGACGCCCGATCTCGACCGGCGTCACGGTCTTGTCGCGGTAGCTGAGCACCGTCGATCGCGAGAAGATCTTCAGCCCCTTGATCTTCGACAGGTCCGTGATGATGTCCTCGGTCACGCCGTCGCGAAGGTACTCATCCTCTTTCACGCCGCTGAGATTCTCGAAGTAGAGAACGGCGATCGATCGTTCAGGCGGAGCCGCCGTCGCGCGTCGCACTTCGCTCGACTCCGAAGAACGACGCGACCCGGAATCGAGATCGCGCCTCAGGCGAAGCAGATCGGTCTTCAGATCGGTCGCGCCCTGATAACGAAGGTTACGGTCTTTCTCCAACGTCTTGCCGATGATCCGCGCCATTTCCGCGGGAAGCGACGGATTGAAATTTGCGATCGGCTGCGGCTCGCGATTGAGAATGGCATCGAAGACGAGCGCCGACGAGTCTCCCGGGAATGGCAGCACGCCTGTGGCCATCTGGTAGAGCACCGTGCCGAGCGAGAAAATGTCGCTGCGCGCGTCGGTCATCTGCGCACGGGCTTGTTCCGGTGACATGTAAGACACCGTACCGACGGTGACGCCGGCCCGTGTCAGCTCATCGCGCACGGCCGTCGCTTCGGAGAGGTCATTGGAACGGGCGATCTCGATCTTGGCCAGCCCGAAGTCGAGGATCTTCACCTGACCGCGGGCGTTGATATAGATGTTGGCCGGTTTGATGTCGCGGTGAACGATGCCGCGCGAATGCGCCGATTCGAGCGCGTCCGCGAGTTGAATGGCGACTTCCACGAGTTGCGCGACGTCGACCTGCCCGCGCCGGATCCGCTCGGAGAGCGTCTGGCCCTCCAGCAGTTCCATGGCGATGAAATGCTGCCCTTCGTGCTGGTCGATCGCGTAGACCGTGCAGATGCCGGGATGATTCAGCGCCGACGCGGCGCGCGCCTCACGCTGAAAACGCTCCAGCACTGCACCATCCTGCGCCATCTCCAGCGGAAGAAACTTCAGCGCCACGTGCCGGCCCAGGCTCATATCCTCGGCTTCATAGACGACGCCCATGCCGCCACTGCCCAACTTCCCCGTGACGCGGTAATGCGAAATGGTCTGACCGATCATCTGCCCCTCGCGCGGCGAAGTGTAGACGAGATCGATTCCACTGCCGGATGAATGATGGAAGTGCGTTTCGCGGGGGCCGCTTGTCGGGAGTCGGGAGTCGGAGTGCATCAAAGCGTGGTTTCTAGCTCCGACCCCCGACTCCCGAATCCCACTCCCGCGAAACCATTGACACGTGCCCGTCTCGCGGCGAGCATACGCTTCCCTTCCGTGCTCATCGCCTTACGCAGAGTCGTCCTCGGCATCGTCGTGGTGATCGCCGCGTCGGCGATTCTGTTGCTCTCCGACCTGCAGCACCGCCATCCGGTCGCGCGCGGCGCAAACGCGGCAACGCATCGCTGGAAGTTGTACTTCGTCCAGCTCAATGACGTCAGCGACGTCGAAGACGCCACCGCCGGCGTTCGCGAAGGGTTGCGCGAGTCCGGGCTGCGCGACGGCCGCGATTTCGAGATCAGCATTCTCAACGCGCACGGCGACATGGCCACCGTCTCGGCGTTGATCGACGCCGCGGTCACCGGAGGCGCGGACCTGATCGTCACCTTCTCCACGCCGACGCTCCAGGCCGCACTGCGCCGCGCGCAGAATGTTCCCGTCGTCTACAACTACGTCTCGTCGGGCTTGAAAGCGGGCGCAGGGAAGAGCAACAGCGATCACGCGCCGAACGTCACCGGCGTCAGTCTTCTCCCCGCGAACGAAGAAGCGCTGACGATTCTAAAAACGTACTTTCCCTCCATTCATCGCGTCGGCACGCTCTACTGTCCCGCCGAGACGAACATGGTCGTGTCGAAAGAAGCGTTGGACAAGACCGCGAAAAAACTGGGATACGAAGTCGTCTATGTCGCGGCGGAGACGGCGACGGATGTTCCCAACGCTGCCGCGGCGCTGATGGCGCTGGACATCGATGCCGTCTTCCAGCTTCCCGGCAATCTCACCGCATCGGCATTCGGCAGCATCAGCGACGCCGGCCGGCAGGCGCACATTCCGATCGTGGCGTTTCAGAGATCGCAGGCTGTCGGCGGCGCGATGATCGTGGTCGGCCGCGACTATCGCGACAGCGGACGCCATGCCGCGCACATGGCCGCGCGCATCATGCGCGGCGAGAACCCCGCGCGGATTCCGCTCGAGGATTTCGGCAAGACGCGGCTCATCGTCAACCTCGACGCCGCACGCGCGCTCGACATCACGCTGCCGCCTCCGCTCGTGCGCGCTGCCAAAGAAGTCATAGGAGCGGCCAGTGGAAATCGTTAAACAGCGCTCCGGCGACACCCTCCACGTGCGCGTGTCGGGCCGGCTCGACAATCACTGGTCGCAGCCGTTCGACGAGGCCATCGCCGAGATGATCCGCGAAGGCGCGCACCATCTGCGCGTCGATCTCTCCGCGGTGAACTACGTCAGTTCTGCCGGCATCGGCGCCTTGATGACGGCGTATCGCGACACGAAAGAGTTGCAGGGCTCGTTCGTGATCACCGCGGCATCCGAACGCGTGCGGATGATCCTGCAACTCGTCGAGTTGGAGTCGCTGCTGTTCGGATCGGATGCCGAGGTTGCGGCGCCGAAGAGCGCCAACGAAGGCCCGAAGACGATCGACTCCGAGAAAGCGCTGTTCGAGTGCTATGCGCTTGGCGGAGCGCAGTCCTCCGTTCGCTTCGTTGGCGATCCCGCGAAACTGGCGAAGGGTTCGTACGATGCCGAGGATTCGTCGGTGATCGCTGTTGATGAGCATCTCTTCGCGCTCGGCGTCGGCGCACTCGGGAGCAGTTATGACGACTGCCGCGGCCTCTTCGGCGAATTCCTCGCCGCCGCTGGAAGCGCCGCCTACATGCCGACCGACGGCACGTCGACGCCCGACTACATGACGCGATCGGGCGGGCTCGTGCCGGAGATCCAGACGTTGTACGCGATCAAATTCCGTGGCGCGCCCGCTCACCTGCTGCGCTTCGAGGCAAGCAACGCGGGCGAAGCGGTTCCGCTCAGCGAGATTCTCCGCGTCTGCGCGGCCGTTGCGGATACGAACCACTTTGGGGTTGTTATCGCCGCAGAAGTGTCGGGACTCATCTGCGCGACGCTGCGCCGCTCGCCAGCACAACCCGATCCTGCACGCTTCGATTTTCCCAACGTGCGCGAATGGCTCTCGTTCATGCCCGAGCATGAGTTCGCGCGGACGAGCTGCATCATCGCCGGCTACGCGTCGGCATCACCGTCGGAAAACGCGCACCCGTTTCTGCGTCCGGTGAGCGGCGCGTTGCACGGGCACTTCCATGCCGCCGTCACCGCGTTTCGTTCGCTGCAGCGTAGCCGGATCGAGATCGCTGATGTTCTCGCGCAAGCATTCCAGCCGCGCTGCGTCGTCTCCGTCGTCCATCTCCTGCGCGACAACCGTCCGATCGAAGGCGCGGGCGAGAGCGAGTTCCAGCGTGGCGCCTGCTGGGTCTTTCCGATCGGAGAGGCATCATGACCCTGCTCGTCTCCGCCTGGACCATTGGCCTGATCCTCTCGCTCCTCGCACTCGGCGTCTACATCAGCTACCGCGTCTTCGCCTTTCCCGACATCACCGCCGACGGCTCGATCACGTTCGGCGCCGCAGTGGCCGCGTCGATGCTCACGCGCGGCATGCATCCTCTCGCTGCGAGCGCCGCGGCGTTTCTCGCGGGAAGTATCGCCGGGGCGTGCACGGGCATTCTGCACACGCGATTCAAGATCAATCAGCTTCTCTCCGGAATCCTGGTGATGACCGCGCTCTACTCGATCAATCTTCACGTGATGGGGCAGAGCAACCTGCCGTTGCTCTCCACACGCACGCTTACAACGTACGCCACGAGCCTCGGCCAGCGTCTTTGCGGGAGCGACACCGCGATGCTCCTCGGCTGGCCGGTGAGCGCCCGCGAGCTCGGATCGCTCATCCTCTCCGCCGCTGTCGTGCTTTTTGTCGCCATCGTTGCCTACCTCTTCTTCCGCACGAACCTCGGCAGCGCCATGCGCGCCTCCGGCGACAACGCGCAGATGATCCGCGCGCTCGGCGTCAGCGTCGAGAACATGATCATCCTCGGACTGGCCGTCTCCAACGGACTGGTCGCGTTCGCCGGTGCGCTCCTCGCGCAGTACCAGGGTTTCGCCGACGTGCAGATGGGAATCGGCATGGTGGTCTGGGGCCTGGCCAGCGTCATCATCGGCCGCGCTCTCGTCGGTTCCGACAGCCTCGGCAGCGCACTCACTGGCACGATCATCGGCTCCGTCCTCTTCCGTCTGATCATCGCCGTCGCGTTGCGTTGGGGACTGAATCCGAACGATCTCAAGCTCGTCACGGCCATCTTCGTGTTCGGCGCGCTGGTGCTGCCGCTTGTGATGCAGCGATGGAACGCGCAGAGAAGCAAGAGCGCCTGACGAAAAACCTCGTTGTGGCGGCATTGTTGCTTAATCTTCGCCGGACGGACACCGCATGCGCGACGCCAATGTGCTGGTCGTGGAGGATGACGAAACGATACGGCAGCTGCTCATCGAATCACTGCGTCACCACTACCTCAGCGTCGACGGCGCGCGTGACGGCGTTGAGGCGCTGCACCGGATCATCACCAATCATTACGCGGTGATGGTTCTCGATCTGATGATGCCGAAGATGAGCGGCGTCGACCTTCTCGATTCTCTCGACGCGCTGACGTCCGACCCATCCGTGAAGGCGATCGAGAATCCGCCCGCGGTTCTCGTGATCACGGGAATGGATTGCAGCGCGCTTCCCGACGACGTCATCGCCCGGCGCTGTCCGCGCATCGTCCACGGCGTCTTTCGCAAACCGCTGGACATCGACTACCTGGCCGCATGCGTGGAGAAGTGCCTGCCGCAGGCGTGATTACGCAGCGGTGGGAGGTCGGAAGGAAGCATCACGCCTTGTCATTCCGAAACGGCGGAACCGCGGGGGCGGACGGGCGGTGGGAGCGGTGGAGCACGGAGAGGAATCCCCTGACGATCGAAAGTGCCCGCTTCGAAGGCAGGGGATTTCTCATCGAGCTGCACCGCTCACGCCCACCCGGCCACCCCGCGGTTTCGCCGATTCGAAATGACAGGCCGCCTCACGACACCCGCAAGAAAACCCCACCCCCTACTCCCCACTCCCCAATCCCCAAAAACTACACATCCACCTTGTGCTCCGCCAGCGCGACCTTGTCCGTCAGCTCGTCGCGTACCGCCACCACGATGCGGTACGACCCTTTCGCCAGCGCCACCGACGGAATCGTCACCGTCATCGGACCGGTCGCCCTCTCCTCCGGCTTCACGCTGATGTCGGCGAACGACTTCGCTAGCGTGATGTTGCGCCCTTCCCGATCGAACACGGAGACGTAGACGTGCAGCCGCGTCCGCGATCCGCGTGCATCGCTGATGTACTGCAGCGACTCCATCGTCATCGCCGCTTTCAGGGGAACGACCGCCGTGAGTCCGCGATACTGAGGCTCTCCGATGATCAGCGACATCCTCATCGTCGCCGGCTGCATGAATGCCCCCAGCGGCGAGCGGAGTGCCCGCGTCATCTGCGTATCGGTCGGCGCGTTGGAGTAGCCGTCGCGATATTGCAGCCGGTATTCGGAATGGCCTTTCACGATGACGGAGAGGCGGTGATAGGCACTGTCCTCGGGATGCTGTGGTCTGTAGCCGAGCGAATAGAACGTCGCCGAGCGGCGATCGAAATCGAGGAGCGACTTGTCGATCCGGTTGCCCGGCATGTAGGCGCCGCCCGTCTCCTTCGCCAGCCAGAACATCGTCGACGTGTCGACGGCGTTCGATCCGGTCTCGGGCGCAGGGCTCATCTGATTCATGCCCGGGATCACCGGCATAGCCAATCCCTCGGCAGAAATGATGTAGATGCTCGTATTGGAAGAGTTGGCTTCCCGGGCCAGCAACTGGCGCATCTCCGCCAACTCTTCATTTGCAGTGCTGACATCCTGAATGTGGCTCCCGTTCATCACGCCGCGGGCGCCGCGATTAATCGGAGAGGTCATGCCCATGGGCAGATATCCGGTCACGAGAAGGATGATCTTTCGTCCCTCGCTGCTGCCGAAGGCACGCGCCGCATCGACGATCGATCGCATCGATGAATGCGCGTAGATGCTCTGCTCCTTGAGCGACATTTCGTCGGCGAAGTTGTCGATGGTGGCTTGCGAGACGGCGTCGGGATGGTCGCTGATCAACTCCGTATCGCTCACGTGTTTCGAAAGAGCGTTTACGCTATTGAATCCCGTCTGTTCGATCGACGCTCGGGTGGCGCTGCGCGTGCCGGTCTTCCGGATATCCGCGACGACATTGTGCAGAACCTTCTTGCTCGAGGTCATCGGAAGCACCAGGTGCAACCGCTTGTCAATCGTGGCAATCGACCAGTCGTACCGGCCATCATCGAAATGCTTGTTGACGAAGTCTTCGAGACGGTCGAGCGCGACGTTCCGCCCGTGGATCGAGGTGTTTTGATTGTCGATCAGCACCAGCACCTTCCGGCGGAAGCGTTCCGGATCGGGCGTCTCCTCTGCGGCTTGCGGAGTAGATGCGACGGCCCTGGGCTGCGAATTCTCGACGGCGTAAAAATTCGAGATCACCTGCGGCTTGCTGTCTTCCAGGATCTCGAAGTCGTCACGGGCAAGGCCGGGCACGGGCTGACCGTGGCGATCGGTCACCGTGACGTCGACGTTGACGACCGAGACGTCGATCTTCTCCACGAGCGGCGCGGGTGCCGTCAGCAACATCGGATGCGCCGTCTGCTGCGATGACGATTGTGGCGATTGGTATGAGACGGCAAACATCAACGCGACGGCGGCTACGTGGCGCATGACCTTGGTCTCCTATGAAGCTGCGAGTGTACTGCCGTTCCCACGACGCGGTTAGCGGACAATTCTGTGACAAGAGTCAAAGGCGTTTCACGCGTGAAACCGTTCCCCCTTAACTGCCTTCCCGCCTATCATTCTCCAAAGACATGAACGCCCTGCCGCTCATCCTCTTCTTTCTGGCGGTCACCGCGATCGGGTACCGCTACTACTCGGCATTTCTCGCCGCGAAGGTGATGGCGTTGGACGACTCGCGCGTCACCCCCGCTCACCGGTTCAACGACGGTCAGAACTACGTGCCGACGAATAAATGGGTGCTCTTCGGACATCACTTCGCGGCGATCTCCGGCGCCGGACCGCTGATCGGACCCGTGCTCGCGGCGCAGTTCGGCTATCTGCCCGGACTTCTCTGGCTCGCCTTCGGCGTCGTTCTCGGCGGCGCGACGCACGACTTCGTCACGCTGGCGGCCTCGGTGCGCCGCAATGGAAAGTCGCTCGCGGAGATCGCGCGCAACGAGATCTCGCCCGTGGCCGGAATCACGGCGATGATCGCCATTCTCTTCATCATCGTCATCGCTCTGGCCGGACTCGGCATCGCCGTCGTCAACGCGCTGGCCGACTCGCCGTGGGGGACGTTCACGATCTTCCTGACGATTCCAATCGCGTTGCTCGTCGGCCAATACCTGCACCGATCGAAAGCGCCGAACGCGATCCGCACTGGATCGATCGCCGGCGCACTGATGGTGCTCGGCGCAGTCGTGGCCGGACGCTTCATCCCCGGAACCGCGCTCGGCGCGCTCTTCACACTGACGAGACCGCAGATTACGATCGCCATCGCCATCTACGGCTTCATCGCATCCGTGCTCCCCGTATGGATGCTCCTCTGTCCGCGCGACTACCTCTCGTCGTACATGAAGCTCGGCACGATCGCGGTGCTCGTCATCGGCACGATCATCGTGGCGCCGCACATCTACGCGCCGGCCGTGTCGCAGTTCGCCAGCGGCGGCGGCCCGATCATCCCCGGCAAGCTCTTCCCGTTCGTCTTCATCACGATCGCCTGCGGTGCGATCTCAGGATTCCACGCACTGATCGGCTCCGGCACGACGCCGAAGATGATCGACAAAGAATCCGACACGCGGATGATCGGATACGGCGCGATGCTCTGCGAAGGACTCGTCGGCTGCGTCGCGCTCATCGCCGTCTGCGCGCTCCATCCCGGCGACTACTACGCGATCAACGTTCCGCCCGCGGTCTTCTCGAAGCTCGGGCTGGCCACCGTCAATCTGCAGCATTTCTCGCAGGTGGTCGGCGAAACGCTCGTCGGACGCACCGGCGGCGCGGTCTCACTCGCCGTCGGCTTCGCGCAGATTTTCTCCGGCATCCCCTTCCTCGGCGGCCTGATGTCGTACTGGTACCACTTTGCCATCATGTTCGAAGCGCTCTTCATCCTGACGACGATCGACACCGGCACGCGCGTCGCTCGTTTCATGGTGCAGGAGTTTCTCGGCCGCGCATGGAAGCCGATGGAGAACACGTCGTGGCTGCCGGGGACGATCGTCTCGACCACGCTGGTCGTCTTCGCCTGGACCTGGTTCATCCTCAACGGATCGATTTCTCAGATCTGGCCGATGTTCGGAATCGCCAATCAACTCCTCGCCGCCGTCGCGCTCTGCGTCGGAACCACAGTCATCCTCAATGCGGGCCGCGTGAAGTACGCATGGACGACGATGTTCCCGCTGGCGTTCGTCGCCACGACCACGCTCTACGCCGGCTGGCGCTCCATCTTCGACAACTTCCTCGGCCCGAAGATGATGGCGAAAGATCCGTTCACCGGCTATCTCGACACGACGCTGACTGCGATCCTGATGATCTGCGCGCTCGTGATCCTGACCGCATCCGTCCGCGCGTGGATGCGCGCGATCCGCGGCGAGAGCGTGACGTTCGTCGCCGCGACCGCAGGACCCGATCACACACATATGCCCGGAAGCGGATGCTGTTAAAAAGGAGGCGACATGCTCGGCAATCAGGAGATCATCGCGTTCATCCCCACGCTCGATTTCGATAAGGCGCGTGCGTTTTACGAAGGCGTGCTCGGGTTGCGATTCGTGAACAACGACGGCTTCGCCATGGTGCTCGAAGCGAACGGCACCACAATCCGCGTCGCGAAGGTGCAGAAGGATTGGACGCCCGAGCAGTTCACGATCCTCGGATGGAAAGTGCGCGAGATCGAGACGATCGTCGCGGGCCTCACCGAGCGCGGCGTTGTCTTCGAGCGCTTCAGTTTCTTCGAACAAGACCCCCTCGGCATCTGGACCGCGCCGTCAGGCGATAAGGTTGCGTGGTTTAAAGATCCTGATGGCAACACGCTGTCCGTGTCACAGCACGTGTAGGGCGGTGGCGCTGCGACACGCGTTACGGAAGCCGCGAAGCGTCCGTTTTGCTGTCATCCTGAGCCGCCGCAGCCGCCGCAAGATTGACTACGTTCGCAACTCGGTGAGCATTGGCGGCGGAGGACGGTCGAAGGACCCCCTGATTCGCGGCGATGTTTTTTCGCCCTCCCAACCGGCAGGAATCAGGGGGTCCTTCGACCGTCCTTCGCCGCAATGCCTGCCGGTTGTTCGAGTAGCGTGAGTCGCGGCTCCGGCGGCTCAGGATGACAGCGGGGATGACAGCGATTCATTCGCCGCGCGCCGCATCGTCATCGCCATTCCCACCACGAACACACAGCAGCCCGCGATTGCAGGCCCGAGGTGCGTCATGCTCATGTAGCCGATGACGGGATGGATCGCGATCGCTGTGCAGAAACCGGCGAGACCGGCGATCGCGAGCGCCTGCCACAGACTTCGCGACGGTCGCGCGTAGAGAACGCTGAGGAACATTGCCAGACCGCACGAGATGAGCGCGCCGCCGAAGCCTGCGCGGTCGTGCGCGATGAGCGGCACCAGGTGTGGGTTCACAGCGCGGATCTCCGCGGGCGAGATCCCCATGAACTCGATGTCCTGCGGGACGAACACCGTGGTCATCCCGACCGTCATGATCGTGCAGCCCGCGGCGATGATGCCGAACGTCGAAGCGAGTAGCAGAACGCGCCCGATTCCCATGCGCGATCGAAAATCGAGCGGCGGACGCGGCGCGCGATCGACGCGCAACGAGCGAGTGAGAATCAATCCTCCGGCAAAGAGCGGCAGGAGTCCGAGCGTCGCCGCGCCGTGCCACGAGTCGAGATAGCCATAGCCGAGGTAGGCGAGAAAACTGAGAAAGCCCGCGCCGCCGCTGATCGACAGCGCCCACCACGCCCACGACTCCCCTCGGCGCAGCGGAAACTCCGCGAGCCAGAGATACATCGTGCCGATGGCGAGCAGCACACCGCCAAACGAGACGCGATCGTGAACCATGAAGTGCACGATGCGGCATCCGTGAAGCGAGCAGAGTTGCTGCGCGGTCATGCCGAGATACTCGGTGTCCTGCGGAAGAAAGTGTCCGGTGCCGGCCTGAAAGAGTGCGAACGCGCCCGAGCCCATCATCAGGAGTGCGGTCAGTTTGATCAGCGACCGTCCGTCGCCAAGAAACGTTTCGAAGAGTCCGCGATCGTCGTCCATTGCGTCAGAGAAAGAGTTTCACCGGATGAATTCCCAGCCGCGCGAAGTGCGGATCGAGCCGTTTCGCCAGCCGTGGCCAATACTGATGTGGCACCTGTGGATAGAGATGATGCTCGAGATGATACAGATGCTCCGCCGCGAGAATCGAAAGGACGATGCCGCGAAAGAGCCGCGTGCGCGTCAGCTCGCTCTCGCCCAGCGGAAGGTGCGGGATGAAAACCGTGACCAGCGGAAAGATCCAGCTTCCGCCGATCATCAGCGCTGCGTAGATCGCCGGAATCGGCGTCCAGGGGATTGCCGCGATCGCAGCGGCGAGCAGGACAATCACGGCGATTCCTTCACAGACGATCCAACGCCGTTCGCGAACCGACTCGCGCATCGCGAAGAACCAGAGCCGTGGTTGCAGCGTGACGCCGTCGAGTAGTGCGCCGATGAATGACATCCGCGCCGAACGCGCCTCGATGTCGTCGTCCGCGGGAAAGCGCGCGTGATGGTGAAGATGCGTGAAGCGATACGCGTGACCGGAACGGAAGGCGATCAACTCGATCGCGCAGAGGAGCGATTCGTTTAGCCATCGCGGCAACCGCAGCGTCCGATGTACGAGGTCATGCGACACCGATCCGTACGTGATGAAACTGAGAATCACGGGACAAGCCAGCGCCGCGATCCAGAGACCGCGCGCGGCAAGAACAAAAAACGCGAGGACCAGTGCGAAGGGAACTGTCAGCGAGATTGCCTTCCGCCAGACCGGCAGATCCAGCAGATCGCCGCCGAGCGTCTCGAGCGAAGGGAGATCGTCGCCGCGCATCGTGAGGATCTTACGCCCTGGGAGCGCGGGCGTCTCGCCCGCAGGCAGTCGGGCGTCCCGCCCGGCTGCTTCGGACACGATTCTGGCGGAAGGTTCCTACGATTTGACTCTCCACTTGGGGCAAGCTCAGAACCACTCGGGCGAGGACGCCCGAGTGGCCGCGGGCGAGACGCCCGCACTCCTATACTCACATCGTGATCATTGGCCGTTTCGCGCCCTCGCCCACCGGACCGCTGCACCTCGGCAGTCTCGTCGCCGCAGTCGGCTCGTGGTTGTTCGCGCGCCGCGACGGTGGTCAATGGCTCGTGCGGATGGAAGATCTCGACACGCCGCGCGTGATTGCGGGATCGGCGGACGAGATCCTTCGCGCGCTCGAACGTTATGGACTGACGTGGGACGGCGAGCTTGTCTACCAATCGCAACGAACGATGCTCTACGACGATGCGCTGGATTCGCTGCGGCAGCGAGGTCTCGTCTATGCCTGCGGATGTTCGCGCGCTGATCTGCAGCGCACGGCCTCGGCGCCACTCGGACGCGAGCCCGTCTATCCCGGAACGTGCCGCAACGGATTGCCTCCCGGCCGCGTGGCGCGCGCGATCCGATTTCTTGCGCCGGATGCCGTGATCGCATTCGACGACATCATCGCCGGGCACGTCGAAGAAAACGTAGCGGCGGAAACGGGAGACTTCGTCATCCGCCGCGCGGACGGTGTCTACGCGTATCAACTCGCCGTCGTCGTCGATGATGCAGCACAGGGAGTGACGCAAGTCGTTCGCGGAGCAGATCTCCTTTCATCGACGGCGCGTCAGATCGCATTGCAACGCGCGCTCGGATTGACCACTCCGTCGTATGGGCATCTTCCACTGGTCACGAATGCCGATGGATCGAAGCTCGGCAAGCGCGACGGCGCGCTGCCGTTGCCGTCACTCGACGAGCGGCGCGTCGTCGAGACGCTTGCGTACGCGCTTCGTGTTCTCGGCGTTGGAGAGGTTGCGTTCGACACGGCGCAGCAGATGTTGTCGGAAGCGTTGGCGCGATTCGCCCGCCCTGATTAAGCGAACGCCGTCATCGACGCTGTCATCCACGCTGTCATCCTGAGCCGCCGCAGCCGCCGCAAGATTCGCGTCGCTTGCACCCGGCAGGCCTCGGCGGCGCAGGACGGTCGAAGGACCCCCTACTTTTATGCGAGTGGCTTTCCAAACCGTCGCAATCAAGAAGGGGGTCCTTCGATCGTCCGCCACCGCGGTTCTTGCCGGTTGTGAAAGCGTCGGCAAGGCGCGGCTCCGGCGACTCAGGATGACAGTGTGACGACGGCGGGCGAGACGCCCGCGCTCCCAGGGTCACAACTTCAGCAGCAGCTTCGTCATGTCGTGCTGATTGCCGTCGGGATCCGTTCCGTAACCGGGCATGACGTAGGGCTTGAAGCCGAGGTGCTCGAGTGTCGTCACGGCATCGGATTCGAGGTCCGAGATCAGCATCGCGTTGAGATGACGCAAGCCTTTCTCGCGAGCGATGCCGATGAACTGATTGACGAGCAGCGTACCCAGTCCGACGCCGCGGAAGGCAGGATCGATCATCCACTTGATCCGGCCGGTGAGACGAAGCGGGCCGCCGTGACGCCGGTGCAACGTCGCGTCGGCGACGATGCGATTGCCGTCGAGCGCGAGAAGCGGGAGGACTTTCGCGTAGTCGATGTCGCGTCCCCAGCTTTCGATCAGAGAACGATTCTCGATCGGGTCCCAGGCGAAGCGGCGGTAGGCGGACGGAAGATGCTGGAAGAATTCATACAACGCATCGACGTCCTTCTCGGCGAAGGGGCGGATGAGAACTTTACGGCCGTCGCGCAGGACGGCCTCCTGCGGATAGCGGTGCGGCATGCGCGAACGATATCAGATCAGAGGAGCTCTGCTCCATCACCGATGCGAATCGGGCCGCCTTCGACGATCTCGCCGAAAACGCCTGCTCGCCAATCGGGATCGAGAGCCTTGCGCAAGCCGGCTTGCGCCTCCTCCATCCGCTCGCAGGGACGGGTCTCACCGAGGATGCGAACGAGGCAGTTGCCGATGCGGAGATGCATGCCGCGAGACTGCGCCAGATCGATGCCGCGCAGCATGAAGTTCGCGCGGCGCTTCGACGGATCGACGACGGCGCCCGTCTCCGCGGACGCGGCGTTCCACGCGTTCTCGTCGATGATCGTCACTTGTCGTGTTCGTCCCTGATCGGCATTGCCAACCAGGCCGCGGCCGGCGATCGCCTCAGCGTCGTCCACGGAATCCATCACCCCACGATGAGAGCGTTTGATCCAGATCGCGACGACTTCGCCTTTCATGTTCCCGATTCCGCGCGGCGCTTGATCGCTTCCAACCAACTTCGCCGGATGATGCCGCTTCCCGGACGAATGGCGCGCCAGTAAACGGCGAAGCTGCGGCGGCCGGCATCGGTCTTGGCGAAGACACGCGTCTCGGTCGTGACGAGGCCGTCGCTCCCGACGCGGAAATTCATCACCGCCAGCGTTGACGGCGCGACATTCGTTCCGAGGACGAGCTCGCGCGGGGGATCGTCCGCAAGCACGCGAAAACCGCCGCGCGTGGCCACCTCGAGGATTGGCTTTGCATCAGGAACGTTGAGGATGTTTTCGCCGCCGCTGCGGCCGAGCCTTCGGATTGCGGTTAGCGTCTGGTAGAAGCGAATCTCGCCAGCCGTTACGTTGCGGATCGCCGCAAAAATGCGCTCGGGCGTCGCCGCAATGCGGATCTCGTGCTGCTCATCGAACTGCCACCGCGGCATGATCTCGTCGAGATGCGTTTCGATGCTGGCCACTCGTTGCTCGCGCGCGGGCCAAAGGATCGCGGCCAGCACCGAAGCGATGCCTGCAACGATCAGCCACACTCCTTTCGGCCGCGTGCGCCGCGGAAGTAACGCGATCGCGCCGATGAAGGTCGCAGCGGCCCCGCAGTAAAGGATCCAGGAGAGAAGCATCGCGAAGAGAAGTGTAATCGCGCCGCCACCCTTCGCTGTAATCCTGAGCAGGCTAACGGCGCGAGCGCCGCTGTCGATGATGTGACACAAATCTCAATCGACCGTCCTTCTCCCCACGCGCTTCTCAGCGTGGGGAGAAGGTGCCGAAGGCGGATGAGGGGCCGATGCAGAATACACGGCTCGGCTTCCACGGGTGTCATTAGAAGTCGCCGAAGCCGTGCCCCGCGCAGCACGGACCCCTGGCAGGCATCGCGGCGAAGGACGATCGAAGGACCCCCTAATTCTGGGCCGGTTGGGTGGTGGATGAAGCCGCGGCACAGAATCAGGGGGTCCTTCGACCGTCCTTCGCCGCCGATGCCCGCCGGTTGTGAGCGTTGTGCGTCTTGCGCGCTTCGGCGGCTCAGGATGACAGGTTCGCACCGGCATCGATCACAACACGCCTCACATCACACCGGCGCCGGCTCGAGCTCTGCGACCGGTTCGGGCTCGACCGCGTCGATCCGTTTGTGCGTTTTCGCGACCAGCACGTAGATCGACGGCACGACGAAGAGCGTGAAGGCGGTGCCGATGATCATTCCGGTGACGAGCATGATGCCGATGGAGTTGCGTGCACCGGCTCCGGGGCCGCGGGCGAAGACGAGCGGCAGGTGTCCCATCACCGTCGCCGCGGTCGTCATCAGAATCGGGCGCAGACGTGTGCCGGCGGCTTCGATCACCGCGTGCAGTTTGTCGCGCCCTTCTTCCTGCAAATGATTGGCGAACTGCGTGATGAGGATGCCGTTGCGCGAGACAAGTCCGACGAGCGTGATCAATCCCACCTGGCTGAAGATGTTGATCGATGTGAGGCCGACGAATGAGAAGAGCAGCGAGCCGGAGAGTGCCAGCGGAACGGAGCCGGCCAGGATGATGAAGGGATCGCGGAAACTCTCGAACTGCGCGGCCAGCACGAGGTAGATCAGGATCGCCGAGAGGAAGAAGACGCCGAGGAAGCGGCTGCCTTCGATGCGCAACTGCCGCGACTCGCCCGCGTAGTCGAGTGTGTAGCCGCGCGGCAGGATTTTGCGCGCCTCGTCCTCGAGGTACGTCAGCGCGCTGTCGATCGAGACGCCTGGCGGGATCGCTCCCTGCACGTGCACGGCGTTGAGCTGCTGGAATCGCTTCAGCTCGCGCGGCTCGGTCGTCGACTCCAGCGTGGCGAACGTGGACAGCGGAACGAGTTTGCCGCCGCCACCGCTGATGTACATCTGCGAGAGTTGATCGGGAGTCAGCCGGCCGCTTCGTTTGACCTGCGGAATTACTTTGTAGCTACGCCCCTGAATGCTGAACCGGTTGACGAAGTTGCCGCCGAGGAGGACGGAGAGATCGCGGCCGGCCTGCGAGAGATCAACGCCTTGCGAACGAAGTTTGTCGCGATCGAAGACCACGCGCGCCTGCGGCTGATCGAACTTCAGATCGGTATCGGCGTACATGAACTTGCCGCTCGTGAACGCCTTCTGCATCAACTGATTCGCGAACTCCGCGATCCGCGCCGGCTCCTCGGTCGACACGAGCACGAGGTCGACCGGGAAGCCGCCACCATTTCCTGGCAGCGCCGGCGGTACGAGCTGAATCACACGGATGCCCGGAATGTTCGCCGACTTCGCGGCGGCCTCGCCATGAATCTCTTCGATGCCGCGATTGCGCTCCTTGTACGGCTTGGTGACCAGGCCGCCGAAGCCGCCCGTAGGAAAGATGACCTGAAACGTCGCTTCCTTCTCCGGAATCGAGCGGTACACCTTCTCGACTTCGTCGGCGAACAACCGCGTCTGTTCGATTGTGTTGTTGGCCGACGCCTGAAGAATCGCGAAGAGGAAACTCTGATCCTCCGCCGGTGCCAGTTCTTTCTGCGAGAACATATAGAAGGGAAAGATCAGCAGCACGACGATGATCCAGAGCGTGATCACGACAGGCCGGAAGTTCAGCGTGCCGGCCAGCAAACGCGTGTAGAAGGCGCGCAATGAATCGAATCGCCGGTTGATCATTCCGGCGAAGCCTTTTTCGGTGTCGCCGGCGCGCAGCAGCTTCGATCCCATCATCGGCGACAACGTCAGCGCGACGACGCCGGAGATGAGCACCGCGCCGGCCAGCGTGAACGCGAATTCGCGAAACAGCGATCCAGTCAGGCCGCCCTGCAGTGCCACCGGCGTGTAGACCGCGGCCAGCGTGATGGTCATGGCGATGATCGGCGCGACCAGCTCGCGCGCGGCGTCGAGCGCGGACTGGAGCGGCGTCTTGCCCATGTGCAGATGCCGCTCGATGTTCTCCACCATGACGATGGCATCGTCGACGACAAGTCCGACCGACAGAACGACCGCGAGCAATGTCAGCAGGTTGATGGTGAAACCGAATGCGAGCATCAGCGCGACGGCGCCGACGAGCGAGATCGGAATGGCGACGACCGGGATGATCAGACCGCGCACGGATCCGAGGAAAAGAAAGATCACGAAGATGACGATGAGCAGCGTCTCCGTGAGCGTCTTGAGCACTTCATCGATCGCTTCCTGAATGTACGCGGAGGAGTCGTAGGGGACGCCGGCCTTCATTCCCGCGGGGAGTTGCGCCTGAATCTCCGGGATTGCCTCGCGTACCTGCTTCATCACATCGAGCGTGTTCGCGGTGGGCAGCACATAGATGCCGATGAAGACCGCGGTCTGTCCGTTGAAGCGCACCTCGGTGTCGTAGTTTTCCGCGCCGAGAACGACGTCGGCAATGTCGCCGAGCCGGACGATCGTTCCCTTGTCTTCCTTCACCACGAGCTTCTTGAATTCGTCAGCAGTCTGGAGATTCGTGTTCGCAACGAGGTTGACCGAGGTCATCGAACCCTTCGTCTGCCCGAGCGCGGAAAGATAGTTGTTCGCCGCCAGCGCGCTGTTCACCTGCGACGGCGAGATGCCGAGCGAGGCCATCTTCGCTGGGTCGAGCCAGACGCGCATCGCGAAGGTGCGGTCGCCGAAAATCTGCGCTTTCTGCACACCGCTGATCGCGGAGAGCTTCGGCTGAACGACGCGCACGAGGTAGTCGGTAATCTGATTCTGATCGAGATCGGGAGATGAAAAGCCGAGGTATGCGGCGGCGAACTGCGCGTCGACCGTCTGCAGATCGATGACCGGCGCCTCCGCCTCGGGCGGCAGCTGATTGCGCACCTGCGCGACCTTCGACTGAATCTGCGTCAGCGCGTCATTCGTGTCGAAGTTGAGCTTGAGGTGAACCGTGATCGTGCTGACGCCTTGCGCGCTCGACGATTCGAGATAGTCGATGCCGTCCGCGCCGGCGATGGAGCGCTCGAGCGGTCCGGTGATGAATCCGCGCACGAGGTCCGCGTTCGCACCGACATAGGCCGTCGTGACGACGACGTTGGCCATGTCGCTGCGCGGAAATTGCCGTACCGATAGGGATCGAATCGCCTGCAACCCGGCGATCAGAATCACCAGATTGACGACGATCGCCAGAACGGGGCGTTTGACGAAGAGGTCAGTGAGTTTCATGCGGCTCTATTTGCTCAATCAACTTTGGGAGAGTTCTTCGGAATGTTGAATGTTCAATGTTGAGTGTTGAATGTTGAATGGAAGTGGGCCGAGGATCGCACGGGATCGAGACTCGCTAAGTCGAGTCAACATTCAACATGCAATATTTTATTCAACATTTAACATTCAACATTTAACATTCAACATTCAACATTCAACATTCAACATTCAACATTCAGTCTTTGATAGGCCACTATTGAACATTCAGCCTTCATCCTTCCGCCTTCATCCTTCCGATTAGTTGTTCCCCACCTTCGGCGTCTCGCTCGCTCCCGGCAGGATCTTGTTGTTCACGCTCACGGCCGCGCCGGGCCGCAGTTTGAAAACTCCTGACGTGACGACCTCCTCGCCCGGTTTGACTCCGGTGAGAACCGCGACGAGATCGCCGCGCGCGGGGCCGAGCTTCACGAACTGCTGGCGCACGCCGCGGAATGTCTTGCCGTCCGGACCCTTCACATCCTCGACGATGAATACCGAGTCGCCGAACGGGGCGTAACTGATCGCGGAGACCGGAAGCGCGATTACCGGCGTGCGCGCGCCTTGCGCCAGCAGCGCTTCGACGTACAGGCCAGGCCGCAGATGGTGCGATGCGTTGCCGAAGACCGCCTGCACCTGAATGTTGCGCGTGTCCTGGTTTACGACCGAATCGAACGCGCTGATCCTGCCTGTCTCGCTGCCGGTGAACGAGTCGGACGTGACGCTGATGGCGCCGCCGGCCCGCAGCAATCCGATCTCGCGCTGCGGAACGCTGAAGTTCACGTAGACCGGCTGCAACGCCTGCAACGAAACGATCGGCGCGCCGCTGGCAAGCGATTGTCCGTCGTTGACCTGGCGGATGCCGAGAACGCCGGCGAAGGGCGCGCGGACGGTCTTGCGCTCGATCGTTGCGCGGATCTCGTTGATCGCCGCTTCGGCTTGTCTAAATTCCGCCGCAGCCCGATCGAGCGTCTCTTTCGGTACGATTCCAGCGGCCTGCAGACTGCGATTGCGCGCAAGCTGTGTGCGTGACAGCTCACGCTGCGCTTCGGCCGAGGCGAGTTGTGCGCGCTCCTGCTTCGTATCGAGTTGCACGAGCACATCGCCCTTCCCGACCATCCGCCCCGAATCGAATGAGATGTGATCGACGACGCCGGGAAGATCGGCGCTGAGCGTGACGCCGTTGACTGCCACGACGGTGCCGATTGCCGAGAGCGTCGTGTCCCACTGATCCGGTTTCGCAACGATCGTGGTCACCGCCTCGGGCGGAGGCGTGTATCCCTGCGACATCGCCTTCTTAATCTGCGAGTACTTGAACAGGCCGAGGATCGCCACGAAGGCAATCACCACGACCAACATCGCGATCATCCGTTTCGTCATGCCACTGATTTCCTCAACACGTAGAACCGGCGAGCGGTCGGTCCGTTACGGCGGCAGAGAATACAACGGGCTCTGCTGTGAATTTGAAAAGAATCGGTCACGCGGAGACGCGGAGACCGCGGAGAGAGTTGAATTTCTACCAGCGGTAGTGGCCGATGATCGTGTATGCGTGCAGGACGTCTTCCTTCTGCGCGCCGTTGCCGATGTTGTGGATCATCAGCGGATGTTGCGACGGTGCCAGCTCCGCGCTGACGACGCCAATGTGGTACAGGCCGCCCGGCAACCGCCACGCCACGATATCGCCCGGCAGGAAGTTGCCGGTGGCGGTTTTGCCCCTGCGCTCGAAGAACTTCATGAGGTTCGGGACGCGGCGGTGATCGATATTCGTATCCGGACGCGACAGACCCCACATCGCCGGATATCGCTTGAAGGCGTGAAGCATGTCTTCGTGGACGGCGCGCTGCAGATCGATCCCGGCCACGCGAAAGGCACGAACGACGACATCGGCGCAGACTCCGCGGCTGGCGGGAACGTCACCGTTCGGATAGCGCAGGGAGACGTAGGCAGGATCGTAAATCAGCGTGACGCCGACCTGCTGCTGCGCACCATCGGCAATTTGCAATCCGACGGGCTTCGGCAGCGTGGCCAGCGCACTCGCACCAAGAATGATCAGAAACGAAAAAACGAGTTTTCTCATCGCTCAGCGCGCCGCCAGGGAATCCATGCTTCCGAACGAGTTCTCAAACGACACGATTTTCCAATCGCCGGAAATCTTGCGCATCGACACGGTCTGATTCATTCGCGCCATCATCGAAGCCCGCATCGCCGACTCGACACCGGGCGGATTGAACAAAACGGTCTGCACTGCCTTCATCGTAATCGTCCCGTCGCTGCTGCGCTCCCGCGACTCGATCGTGAACCGCGACGGAAAGAGCGTCTGAAACATCGCCGGACCCGCGCCGATCTTCTCCTGCGTCCCCGATCGCTCCAACTGCGCCGCGGTAAGACCATCGGTCATCGCCGCGGCGGCTTCATAGTGGCGATGTAGAACTTCTTTGGCAAATGCCTTGTACAAGGTCTCTGGCGCGTGCGACGAACGGTAATACAAATATCCGGCTGCCGCGGCAGCCATGAGAAGAACGGCAACTTTCTTCATCGTTCATCCTCTCGACCACCATTGTGACGTGCACGGATGAGGTGATCGAGTGAGAAGCGGTCGCTCTCGTGCGTCATCAAAAGAATAAAAAGAAGCAGCGCAAATTGCAGAATCACAGGCTCGTGAAACGGATAGAGCGGCTCGTGCAGCAGATGACCGAATGTCACGATGACGAGCATGGCGCTGAGTGCAAAGAGAGACTCATAGACGCGCCAGCCGATCAGGAGCAACGCGCCGGCAATCAATTCCACAAAGGGAATTGACCGGCCAACCGCCCACAATGACCACGTTGACAGAAACGTATCGTGAAACGGGAGGGACCATTTCTGAGCGTGACCGACAGGCGTCAACGTAAACAGCTTGTAGAAGCCGGCCATGAAAAAGATCAAGCCGAGGAGGAGCCTCACGAAGAGGATGGCCCAGGCGTGGCGCGCCTCGATCGGTTGCATGCTTGTCCGAAGCTAGCGCCTCGGCGTCGCGATCTCGGTTCCGGTCACCGCCGGGCCACCGGCCACGGCCCAACGGCCATCGAGCGAACCGCCGGAGCGCTGGCAGGACGCAACGCCGAAGAATGTGTGATTAGAATCCGTGTACGCCACGGACAGCGTGTCGTTCACGACGATGCCTACGCCGAAGTACTTCAGGCTGGCGATCGACCAGCGCACGTCGTAGACATCGCCGCGCGGCGTGATCGTCAGCACTCCTCGATACGCGCCGGCGCCGGGGTTCGTCCCGGTGATGTTGTAGGTTCCACTAAAGCCGGGACGGGCCTCCACCGAGAGTGCCGCGAACAGCAAACAGGCGGACAGGAGAACGAGAGCGGAACGTCGCATTGGGCCTCCATGGATTCAATGAATGATAATCCCGCGCAGCATCGTGCAGAGGTTTTCAGCGGGCGGCATCCGGCCGTTTCCAGCTCAGACAATAGCGCCAGAACAGCCTGCGGCGGGCACGCGATCCCGGAAGCACGTTCCCCGAGACTGCGCGAACTTCCCGCATCGTCGCGAAGGAGTCGTGCTCTTCGTGTAGCGCCCATGCTGCGCGAACAGCCCGCGGCTGAAAAAGGTGGCCACTGTTCCAGAAGCGGATGGGCGGAGCGAACGCGTACGCCGCAAGCCAGAAAGCCCGATCGAACAGACTCTCCGGCGACACCAGGTCGACGACGATCATCGTTCCGCCTGGACGCAGCAGCGACGCAAAGCGTGCGAACGCGGCACTCAACCCGATGTGATGAACCGCAGCGATGGAAACCAAGGCGTCAAACGACGCCGGAGCCAGTGACTCCGAGAAGACATCGCGAACCGAGTACTCGATGTTCCCTGGCGATGCGGGATGACGACGCGCCCGCTCGACCATGCCCGGGGAGAGATCGATCGCGGTGACTCGATCACACCGCGCCGCGACGGCACGGGCAAATGCGCCGGTTCCGCATCCGACGTCGAGCAGCGATTCAACACGATCCGGAAGCAATCCGAGGAGATGCCGGTGCTCGTGCTGGTTGAAATCCCATCCTTCGGGCAGCACGGCCAGGCGATCGAACTCCTCCGCCACGACCGAAGGCGTTCGAGAACCTGCAACGATGGCCGGTTCGCTCATGCGGCTCTCTCGGGCAACTACGCCTGCGCTGCTCTCCCGAATCGCACCGCCGATTTTTCGCGCTTCTTCGCGGCGAACTCTTCGCGGTCGTGCGGCTCTGCGCTGGTCACCAGCGACGCAAATAGTTTCTGCGCAACCATCGCCGTCTCTTCGACCGCGGTATCGAACGCAACCTGATTCGCTTTCGACGGCTTCGTGAAGCCGCACAGCTTGCGCACGAACTGCAGCGATGCGTCGCGGATCTCTTCTTCCGTCGCCGGCGGCTCGAAATTGAACAGCGTCTTGATGTTTCTGCACATGGGTAACTCCTGTTTTGCGGTTTGCCGTTACGCGAGCAACCGCTTCACGCTATGCCTTGCTCCCACATTCCACACCCCGAAAGTATACGAGAGCGTTAGCCCGAATTATTCATGGGGAGAGACGAAAGCGGCACGCGTTGTCATTCCGAAACGGCGGAACCGCGGGGGCGGAAGTGCGGTGGGAGCGGTGGAGCACGGAGAGGAATCCCCTGACGATTGGAATGCACTCGCTTCGAGGCGGGGGATTTCTCATCGCGCTACACCGCTCACACCCACCCGGCCACCCCCGCGGTTCCGCCGATTCGAAATGACAGCCGGGCTAGCTCGCACGGTCCGGTTAGGTGGCCTCAGCCGCGTTTCCTGCGGCCAATCGCACTCTGTGCGCCCTGGAACTGCTGCTCGTCGATAAACGGCCAGACACGATAGTCGCCGCTGCGCTTGAACCACCATCGATAGGGCGCCCAAAAGAGTCCAAACGAAATCAGGCTGGGAATGAATCCCAGAACGCGGGCCAGAGGGGAGAGTGAAGGCCACTCGTATTCGCGCTCGCTTTCCAGAAAAAGAATCCAGCGCGAGACTTCGCCGCGCGCTTCGCGAAGACGTTTCTTGCGTCCCGCGGATCCTGGCTCGGGAAGATCGCGGCAGAGAAGCCACGCCTGCTCGGCAATCTCGCGCACAGCCAGATCATCCGATCGGGAGAATGGCGCGCGGAACTGATCGCGGCTGGCGGCTCCTTCCGACAAGTCGCGAAGGAGGATCATCAGTTGGCCGCGATGGGGCTGGTCGATCACGAGGCGCCTCCCCGAAGCCGATCCGTTGTCATCGAGATCTCTCCACCGTTTCCTTCCGCTGCCTTAGCAGCCAACGCAACGACACGAGCAGGCCAAGCGCATACGCAAGAAAGTGGAAGAGCAACCTTATGACATCAAGTGCCGTCGCGCGGAGGCCGAAACCGAATAGTGCCGAAGCGCCGGCGGCGACGACCGCACAAAGGTAGGTCGTTCTTTCGATCGAGTCGCGCCGAAAGGTCAAAAGGAGCAGACCCAGCGCAAGCGCAATCAATCGGACAATGGTCTGGAATGCAGGCAACGGCGGGCGGGGAGTAAGTCCGAATCGTAATGACCAACATGCAGTCCAAAACGCACCCGCAGCGCAGGCTAGTGCCAGAAGTACGACGGCTGTCGTGGTCAATGTCTTATGAATGGGCTTGTTGAACAACGCTGATAACCGCCAGGCGGCCTGAATTACTTTCCCCATCCACACTTGATTCGGCGCCACAGGGAGGGGCTGCTCGATGCCAAGATTGTCTGCAGAGATCTCCGCGAAAATAAAGTTCTCAGAGGGAACAGGCGCACCAGCCAACCGCCTCAGCATTGCCAATTGTCCGGCATGTGTCATGGCATCGCTCAGCGGCCCTTGAAGGAGTTGCCGCGGCGTCAGGTCCACAGGATCGTCTCCTTTGTCCACAAGCGATGCCAGCAAACCCAGGACGTGGTGAAATCTCGTCAGCTCGCCGTCAAGAGTGGGAAGAGGTTCGGGACGATAGATACCTCCGATGAAAAACGTAGTCGCATATCCGAGCACGCTGCTCATGTGACGTACGAGCTCCCGCGGCGTGCGTGTTTCCCTTCCCGCACCGAAGTCGCCGAAGTCTTCAGGCGCGCCTCGTACTGCTTTCTCCGTGCGGTAGGCAAGCACGGCAAGAAAGTGCCGCAGAAGCTCCTTCTGATCCTCGGACATCGACTCAGTCTAAGGTTCGAGGGCCATGATGCTCAAGGAAGCCGCAAATCTCACGACGCGATCTCCGCGTGACCCATCTCTCTGCGTTACCATCGCCCGATGAGCGTCATTCAGGTCGATGAATCCGGCTTTCTCTTCATCTCTCCCGTCATCAGCGACTGGTCTGCGCTCGAAGCGCACGGAATCAATGTCGTCATCGACATGGAGGGAGGCCTCGACGAGTGCATCCCGACCGCGCCCGGCTCCTGCCTTTACGTCTACTTCCCGATCTTCGACGAAGATCTGCCCGACCTGGCGCGTCTGGAGGCGGTGGCCATGCTGGGCGCTCATCTCGTGCAGAGCGGCCATCGCGTTCTCTCTCACTGCGGCATGGGATTCAATCGCTCCGCCCTCGTCGCCGCACGCATCCTGCACAGGCTGGGGATGGAGGGACCGGCAATCGTCGATCAGTTGCGCGCACGGCGTCCGGGCGCGCTGTTCAACGAGGTGTTCGCGGATCATGTGGCGGCATTGCCTGCCGCTGATTGATCTCTTTCTCTCCGCGGTCTCCGCGTCTCCGCGTGAAACCGTTCCTCTGCTCACACGCGCCGGACCGAGGTTCACTCTCTGCTACTCTCCCGCCCGGAGACCGATCGATGGGATGGACAGCAAACGAGCGCCGTATTCTGGCGGGTCTGCGGACTCCCGCGCAGATCCAGCAGTATCTCGATGAGCTGGAGTACGACGAGGCCGGAGGCGCCGATTCGCCACGTATCGTGATGCAGCGCGGGAAAGCGCAGTGCTACAGCGGCGTTCTCTTCGCCTGCGCCGCGCTTCGGGAGCTCGGTCATCCGCCCCGTCTCATGTTCATGGACGCGGCCAGCGACGACGGCCACTGCGCGGCGCTTTATGAGATCGACGGATTATGGGGGTCGATTGCGAAGTCGAATTTCACCACGCTCCGCTCCCGCGAGCCCATCTACCCCTACATCGCCCTCGGCCTGAGCTACTTCGAAG
This sequence comes from Thermoanaerobaculia bacterium, assembly GCA_034665065.1. Classification (GTDB taxonomy): domain Bacteria; phylum Acidobacteriota; class Thermoanaerobaculia; order Gp7-AA8; family Gp7-AA8; genus JADGNZ01. The sequence continues at coordinate 147,670 of JAXDGL010000028.1, forward strand.
GCTTTTTCAATGTCTACGGAAAACGAACGATGCGCGCGTTCACCGTTCCCGTCGAACTGGAGCCGTTCGAATCGCGCGGCTGGCGGTTCAGCGAGAAGGAGCTGACGTATGTCGATCAAGCGATCGACGACGCTCCCAATGCCTGGGTCTTGCCGCGTCGAAGCATCAAAGATCTGAGCAAGGTCAGCGAACCGCTTCGCACCGCGGGTCTGCTCGGATCCAAAGCCGCGGGACTCTGGAGAAGGAATGGGTAACAAAATGATCTTCCTCCATCGCGCTTTTCTCATGATCATAGTCGCCACCCTTGCACAAGGGCAGACTCCCAAGGCATCCCAGGACAAGACACCTGCGGCCTTCGCAATCAAGAGAATCGAAGGTGTTTATAAGACGCGCTTTGCCAACTCCACTGTGCATCAGGAAAAATTCGAGAGCGAGAACATCCTGGAGATCGTTTCTTATACAAGCGACAAGATCTATTTTCGCGTTCACCTGGAGTTTTACAATGCGCACTTGTGCGACCTTCAGGGCATCGCGCTCTATGAAGATGGGTTATTTGTTTTTCGCTCTTCAGACGGGCCTGAAACAGAATCCTGCACATTAGCAATCCATCCCGGCCGCAACGGCGTGACGCTGGAGGATGTCGGAGGAAATTGCAAGGTTGCCTCCTGTGGAGCCCGCGGCGGTTACCAGGGCGCAGGTTTCCCGATGTCGTCCCGCCGCGCGATCCGCTATTTGAAGCGGCTCAGGGCATCAAAGGAGTACACCGAGACCGTCGCCGAGTTTGAGAAGGCATCGAGGCATTGATTCAAGACGTAAGAGTAATGCTCAAGTCATTCCGAGCCGGCGGAACCCCGGGGGTGGAAGGGTGGAGGAGGGGTGAAGCGCGGCGAGGAATCCCCTGACGGTTGAGAAGGTCCGCTTCGAAGGCAGGGGATTTCTCATCGTGCTCCACCGCTCACACCCGCCCGCCCGCCCCGCGGTTTCGCCGATTCGAAATGACAGACGCGCGCCTCTCAATATCCAGGTCTACGGCGTCAAGACGCGCGTCAATCGCTCCGGATACTTGACGCCCTGCGACCACATCCACTCATCGGCCTCGCTGATCATCGCGCGGCCGGTCTCGCCGCCCGTGATCTCGCCGAGACGGCGCCGCGCGGCGGCGGCGAACAGCGCCATCTCCGCTTTCTCGAAATTGCGGACCGCGCTTTCGAACAGCTCGCGGCTCTGCTCGACCCGGCCCTGGATGGCATACACGCCCGCCTGCAACGACTCGGCGAGCGGCTGCGACCACGGCATGCGCTCGGAAAGGATCCGTTTCACGTCGCGCTGCACCGCGGCCAGTGTCTGCTTATCGCCGGTCTCGGCGGCGGCAGCCAATCCGCACCGCGCATGCAAATGGAGAACTTCGACGCGAACCAGCTGCACGCGCGCCATCCAGCGCGCCATCTCGGGGCGAATCTCCCGTGCACGCTCCCAGCTTTCCACGCCGCGCCCGCAATAGATGTCGATCTGCGAACGCGCGAACAAATCGACAAACTGCGGGAAGTGAAATGTCTTTTCGAAGCCAGACTCGCGCGGCCTGTTCGCGGCGACGGATTCAAGGGAGCGCTGAGCCAGATCAGGATCATCCTGCGCCAGCCACAAGATGTTCGGACGTCCCGCGAAATGAATCACGTGGTACAGATCGCCGCGCTCCTCCGCCTGACGCTGCAGGAGCGGAATGCGTGTGGCCAGCTCGCGCAGATTGCCGAGGTATTCGAGTGAGAAGACGGAGTAGATCTGTGATGTGTCGATCTCCCACGACACGCCCGTACACTGATCGCGAAAAATCTTCTCCGACTCCTCCGCCTCCCTGACCGCGGGACGGAACTGCCCCGCGAAATAGAACGCCGTGGAGCGGCATAGCTTCGACAGTCCGAGGAGATGCGGATGACCGATCTGGCGGCAAAGCCGGTCCGTTTTCTCGAGCAGGACCGCGGCTTGCCGCATCGACGGTCTTCCCGCGACCGACGCCATCCCAGCTTCGATGCCGAGAGCGCGCGCGACGCGGTATGGATCTCCCAACTTCAACGCCAGCAAAAGCTGGATGGACTGAAAATAGGCAGAACGGATGTAATCAATTCGAGCCAGTCCAATGGTGACGCCCCAGGCGACGTCGACTTTCATCGCCAGGTCGGGCGGAAGCTCCGGTGGCGTGCGCTCCTTGTATTTCATTCCGCGCAGCTTCAAGAGAAGATGGCGTGCGAGATAGCCCAGGACGGCACGCCGTGGCGTGGCCGGCAACTGCATCCCCACCGACGCCAGCACGTCCTTCATGATCCGGAGGCCTTCGTCGACATGTCCGCTGCGAAGAAGATGCTCGGACGCGCGCCGGCGCAGATCGAGAGCCCGCTTCTCATCGACCGCAGGCACGCCCAGCAGAAAGTAATGGGCCGCCTCAGCCGCGCGTCCGGCGTTGCCGAGCGTTTCCGCGAGCTGGATCACACGCTCGACGGGAACGTGGTCGATTCCGATGATGTCGATCGCAAAGCGGTAAAGGCGCGCGGCATGATCGAACGCCAGCGCATTCGCCGCCGTCTCCGCCGCCACGAACGCGTACGCAGACGCGCGCTCGGGCTGACCGGCGCGATCGAAGTGCGTGGAGAGAACTTCTGCATCGCCTCCGCAACACTCCAACGCAAGAGCGAGCCGGAGATGGCAGTCTTTGCGCTGCATCGGATCGAGGCTGTCGATGACGGCCTCACGCACGCGGTCGTGGTAGGTGACGAGCACTTCCTCACCGCCGCGAAAACGGGTGCGGACGAGTTTCTCGGCACGGAGCGCAGCAACGAACGGATGCGCATCTTCGTCAATCCCGGCGGCAGCGATGGCCGGTCCGGCAGCGAGCGGCTGCCCTGCGACGGCGACGACTTCGAGCAGATGTTGCGCCGGTTCCGGCAAACGGCGAACGCGGGCGCGAATGACGTCGTCGAGACTGGTGATGATGTCTTCCGAGTCACCGGCGCCAGCCTCCGCGGAGCGCGCCAGCTCCTGAATGAAGAACGGGCTCCCGGCCGCCTCGCGGGCGATCGCTTCGATTCGCTCGGCGGATGCGCTCCCGCCGGCGACAGCACGCGCCAGATCCTCCGCCTCCTCAGGTTGCAACTCCTCGATTCCCAGCTCACGCACGTCGCCAAACGCACGGTCGTCGCGGAGCTTCCGAAACTCCGTGAGAAACGGACTCTCTTCCGCTTCTTCGGGGCGATACGTACCGATGAGAAGCAGCGCCGGCGCTTGCGGTGGACGAAGAAGCTCGCCGACGAGTTGCGCGCTGTCGCGGTCACCCCATTGCAGGTCGTCGAGAAAAAGCACGAGCGTGCGGTCGTCGGAGATTCGCGCGGCCATCTCGCGCAACGCAGCAAACGCGCGGCTGCGCACTTCCTGTGAATCACGAATCGGTGGCGCTTTCAGCCGCGCTTTTTTTACCGCCTCGATTTCTTCGAGCACTGGGAAGAGACGCGCCATTGCGGCGGTGTCGGTCGGAAGGACCGCTTTCACCTCCAACGAATTCAACTTGCGCAGGTGCTGCATCAGGTCGTCGATCAGACTGTCCAGCGCCTTGAAGGGCACCGATTCGTGTTCGTAGCAGCGGCCGTTCAACACGACTGCGGACCGATCGCGCGCGCGCAGACTGTCGAGAAAATGCCGCACGAGCGCGGTCTTGCCCAACCCGGACCGGCCATGAACAAGAACCGCGACAGGCCTCTGGCCGCCGCGCGAAAACGCCGCCGATTCATGCAGAACACGGAGCTGCGCCGCACGGCCGACAAACGGGATCTCCTCAGTGCCAGGAGTGCTCGGCGCCGTTACGCGCAATGACGGGCCGCCGAGGCGGCGCAGGATCTCCGCGGCCGACGGCCGTTGTGCGGGATCGCGGTGGAGGAGATCGACACAGAGGGAGTTGAGATCGTCGGGCACACCGCTGACGACGCTGGCCGGCGGCGGCGGATCGGTCGACTGCTTCTGCATCGCCAGTGCGTAGAAATTATCGCCACTGTACGGCAACCTCCCGGTCAGCGCTTCATAGAGCATGACTCCCAGCGCGTACCAGTCCGTTGCGGCGGTCGCGGGGTGATCGCTGATTTGCTCGGGCGCCATATATTGCGGCGTTCCCGCCAGCGTCTGACGCCGGTCGGGCGTGAGATCGGCGACGACGCCAAAGTCGAGTACGACCGCCCGCCCCTGCGGAGTGACCAGAACATTCGACGGCTTGAGATCGCGGTGAAGTTTCCCGGCTTTGTGAACCGCTGCGACGCCGTCGGTCAACTGACGCAGCACCGAGCGGAGAAGATCGAGCTGCGCCAGGCACGGCATGCGGTCGGGAACCGGGTCAGCATCCTGGACGGTCCTTACGATCGTTCTGCCCTGATCGCTATCCTTCCTGGCCTTGCGTTCGAGGTCAGGAGCGGTGTGGCGCAGAGTGGCCTCCTGCGCGGCGGCGACAAATGAGGGACGCACGTAGGAGATAAAGTCCAGCCCCTCCACCAGCTCCATCGTGAAAAACCATTCGTCATCTTCATTGATCAGCTCATAGAGAGAGATCAGGTTTGGATGCGCAAGGTCGGCAAGCGAGCGAAACTCTTTCTTGAGCCGGTAGATCGCAGCCGGATCGACGATGAGCAGCTTCTTGAGCGCGACGAGTTGCCGCCGTTCGCTGTCGTACGCTTCGTGGACAACGCCCATGCCGCCCGTGCCGAGGTGACGGCGGAGATCGAACCGAGGAGTGATCGTCGTTGCCCCCTGTAGAAGACCTCAATCATGAATGGCTGACGGTCTTCTGACTTTCGTCGCAAGACCCAACTTCTCCAGAATCGCGATCGCATACCAGCCGAAATCGATCTGCCACGAACGCCAGCCGAACTGTGCGGAAGCTGGTTTCGCGTGGTGATTCCCATGCCAGCTCTCGCCCTGGAAGAACTGCATCACGCCGAGCCATACGAGATTCTGAGAAGAGTCTTCGCCATCTTTGCGGCCAGCGCGCATATGGGCGCTGCTGTTGATGAAACATTGTGCGTGCAGCGCATAGACAAGCCGGATCGGACCAAACCAGAAGAACGCGGCGGGACCGAAAATCAGCCCGCCGAACACGGACAACGCGACGACAGGAATCTGCACGGTGGTCCAGAAGCGATATTCCGGCTTGTCGAGATCGGGACACCAGCGGTCGAGCGGAACCTGGCCGGTCTGCCACAGCCAGCGAAGGTGCGCCCACCAGAAGCCGCCAATCCAGGGACTGGAGATGTCCTCACGCGTCTCAACACGGGAGTGATGCTGGCGATGATTCGCCGTCCAACTCGGCGGCGCGCCGGAGCCGTTGAACATCGCGAAAAAGATCAGGACATGCCGCAGCACCGGATGCAGCCGCAGCGACCCATGCGCGATCGACCGGTGATAACAGATCGTCACGCCCATCCCGCCCACCCAGGCGACGGCGAGCGTGATCAACCCGATTCGCCATCCCGGCAACGGATACAAAATGAGACCGGCTACGGCGAGAAGGTGGATCGTAACGACATAAAGCAGCACGCTCAATTCACCCTTTGCAGGCTTCCACCAGGGGGCGTTCCACGGCTCAGGACCAAGGCTCGAGAGAATCGGGGCATCCATGAATTCTTGTTCTGACATGACCATCACACTCGTTGATAGGGAATTGGTGCTGCGTAATCATTCGTAAACAGGATCTGATAGAGAGCGACTTCGGAATAGAGCGAGGATGCGATCGCGCATCCGAGGTAATACTCCCACATTCTCTTGAACGGACCGTCATAGCGTTTCTGGTCCAGGTTCGGGTACGCCGCGCGGAACTTCTCCAGCCACCGCTGTAGCGTCAGCGTGTAGTGACGCACCATGTTCTCGACGTCGAGAATTCCGAGCGCATTGCGCTCCAGTTCGTGGGCGAGCTGGGAAAGCTTCGGCCACTGCGCGCCGGGGAAAATGTATTTCTGCGTGAACGGGTCGCTATGGTTCTTCGGTCCGTTGTAGCCGATGTAGTGGATCAGCCCTCGCCCCTGCGGGGCCAGGCATTTCTTGATCGTCGCCACACAGACCGGATACTCGGCGTCGGTGAGGTGCTCCATCATTCCCACGCTGACAATTCTGTCGTAGGTCCCGGTGAGCGTTTCGTAGCTCGCATACTCGACGCGGATGCGGTCCGACAGGCCCTTCTGCGCAATGCGCTCGTTCGCTTTCTCCGCCTGTTTCTTGCTGATGGTGAGGCCTTTGCCGGTGATGGCGAAATGCTCGGCCATGTAGATCAAAAGTCCGCCAAAGCCGCACCCGAGGTCGGCGACGCGATTCCCATCCTCGACGCGCAGCTTCTTGCAGATGCGCGCGAATTTCTGCGCTTGCAGTTGTTCGATGTCGCTCGTGCCGTCCGCGCTCTCGTATCCGCACGTATACGCGAGGCTGGAGTCGAGGAAGGCTTCATAGAGATCGTTGCCGATGTCGAAGTGCTTATGAATGTTGCCGAAGCGTCCGCGGATCTTGTTGGCCAGACGGATCGCGCCCATCTTGAGTGCCATTCCAAGGCCGAGATGCTGGCGCAGACGCTCATCGAGATGATTGCGAAGAAGGACACCGACGAAAGCAGGGATGTCGTCATCGTCGATGCTGAAATCGCCGCGCATGTAGGCCTCGCCGAGGGCAAGGTTGCCGGTGATGAGGACATCGTCGAGAAACGCCGCATCGGAGATGCGAACGACAGCATCCGGCGCGCCATCCGCTTTCCCGACGCGGCGGCTGACGCCATTGATGTGAAACTCGATGCTTCCGTCGGTCAGGCCGGCGTCGAGCAGATCGAGAAACGCGTTGCCGCGTTTCGTCACGCTCGCTGTGCCACTGGTTGTGGGCTTGATCGATTCGCTGACGGCTTCGGTGGTCACAGTGATCTCCTCCGGTTACTCGTGTTGATGTCTCAGACGCGTTGCAGCGGCCGCTGTTTCGGATAGTTCCGGGCGAAAAGGACGTGATAGAGCGCGCCGGCCGATGCGAATGCCGCGGCCGCGGAGCACTCCAGGTAGTACTGCCACATTCGTTTGAAGCGCTCGTCGTAACGGCTGGAGTCCAGCCGTGCGCTGTTGCGCACAAAATCGTTGTTCCAGGCGCGAAGCGTGGGACCGTAGTGCGACACGAGATTCTCTACGTCGAGAACGGCCATGTCATGATCTTCGAGCTCGGACACGACCTCCGACAACTTCGGCTGGCTCGTCGCGGCGAGGATGTATTTCTGAATGAACGGATCGTGATCGTTGCTCCGTTCCGTGCAGCCGATGTAGTGGAGCAGCCCCATTCCGTTTGGCGTCAGCAATCGCGACACGACGTCCATGTAATGCCCGTACTCGCTGCGGTGGAGATGCTCGATCATCTCGACGCTCACGAGCTTGTCGAACGTGCCGTCGATCTTGTCGAATGGCGCGTGCTGGATCTCGATCTTGTCCGCGAGCCCTGCGGCGGCGACGTTCGCTTTTGCGCGCTCATAGTGGCGGCGTCCGAGCGTGCATCCCTTCCCTGTCACGCCAAAGTTCTGCGCCGCGTAGATCAGCAGCCCGCCATAACCACAGCCGATGTCGACGAGCCGGTCGCCTGGCTTGAGTTGCAGCTTCTCGCACATCCGCTGCAGCTTGTCGCGCTGAAAATCTTCGATCGTCCCCTCGGGATCTTTGACGTAGCCGCACGAATAGACCATGCGCGAGTCGAGAAAGATCTCGAAGAGGGTGTCGTCTTCGTAGTCGTAGTGCGCGGAGATATTGCCCTGCCGGCCGCGTACGCGGTTATAGAGCCGTATCCAAAGCAGGCGCGCGATCGTCTTCACGCTCAGTCCGCGGGCCAGACGTTTGTCGAGACGGTTTCGGACGAGCACCGTGAGGAAGTCCGTGATCGTCCCCTGCTCCATCTCGAAATCGCCGTCCATGAACGCTTCGCCCATGCCGAGATTGCCGAATGCCAGGACGCGTTCGAAGAAGCGGGGATTCAGTATCCGGATGACGGCATCGGGCGCATCGCCATTGCGGCCGACGCGCACACGCCGATCTCCCTGGACGAACTCCAGGCAGCCGTCGTCGACAAAACGGCCTAGGATCTCGAAGAAAGTCCTTTCTTCCATGAGCTCCGGACCTCGAAAAAAGAAGGTGATTAGCGGATAACGTACATCGCTTCATGAAGGAAGTCAATAACTGGCTGAGACAAAAGCCGTTTTCTCTTAGTGCGGGAGGTATACTGAATCCCTCCGAAAATGACCGCGAGCAGCGAGCCCACCGGCGACCGGTTCGTCATTCAGCGCCGCATTGGAGCTGGTGGGATGGGGATCGTTTTCGAGGCGTTCGACCGCGTACGGCAGCAGACGGTGGCGCTGAAAAAGCTCCCTGAGCCCGACCCGGCCAGCCTGTATCGCCTGAAAAAAGAGTTTCGCTCCCTCGCCGACGTCGCGCATCCCAATCTCGTCCCGCTCTACGAGTTGATCGCCGACGGCAACGACTGGTTCTTCACGATGGAGTTGATCGAAGGCGTCGATTTTCTCCGCTACGTGCGTCCCGGCGCGACGCCATCGTTTGATACGACCGAGCTCACCGACAGTCAGCCGACCATCGACGGTGATCGGCCAACCGTCAACACCAATGACCTCGATCCGACGATGATGACGCCCGATCCCGCGTCGGATCCCGAAGCACTCACAGTGCAGAAGATGAAGGTTGCCGGTGCGTCCGACGAGCCGCTGACCGCACGCCGCATCGAGAATTCGTTCATGCCCGGAGTGCACTTGCCCTCGCTGCGTGCGTCGCTGCGGCAACTGACCGAGGGAATCATCGCGCTGCACAACGCCGGCAAGTTGCATTGCGATCTCAAGCCGTCGAACGTTCTGGTGCGCCCGAACGGCGACGTCGTCATCCTCGACTTCGGCCTCGTCGAGGAGCGCGATCCGTTTCGCAAGGGAAGCGCGATGTTCGCAGGAACGCCGGTGTACATGTCGCCCGAGCAGATCGAGATGCAGCCGATCTCGACGGAGAGCGACTGGTATGCCGTCGGCGTGATGCTCTACCAGGCTCTGACCGGTGTCCTTCCGTTCGAAGGAGACGTCGACTCGATCCGATCGCAAAAGCGGAGCGTGGTCGTAGCCTCCCCGCGCGACCTCGCAGGCGTACCGCAGGATCTTCGCGATCTTTGCCTGGCGCTAATGGCCCGCCAGCCCGAGAAGCGTCCGAGCGGTGCGGAAATCCTGGCGCGGCTCTCCGGCTCCCAGCACTCGGCCGCAGCGTCATCACCGCGGGAAACAGCCTTCGTCGGACGCGAGCGCGAGTTGCGCGAGTTGTGGAGCGCGTACTCGGTCGTCACCAGCGGCGGCGTGGCCACTGCCGTCGTTCACGGCCGTTCGGGACTGGGAAAAAGCGCGCTGGTAAACAATTTCCTCTCCGAGCTCGCACTCCGCGATACCGACGCCGTGATCCTGCGCGGCAGGTGCTATCAACAGGAGTCGGTGCCCTACAAAGCGCTCGACAGTCTCATCGACGATCTTCTTCACTACACCGAACGTCTTTCGACGCTCGAGCTGAAAGCGATCGTGCCGCCGGATATCGCGATGCTGGCGCGCGTCTTCCCTGTGCTGGAACCGCTGGAGACCGTGACGCGCAGGCGGAGAGAGTCCGACGTTCTCGACTCGCGCGAGCTGCGCCGCCGCGCGGTGGCGGCGTTGCGGGAGATCTTCAGTGCCATCGCGGAGGAACATCCCGTCGTGCTGTTCATCGACGACGTTCAGTGGGGCGATCGCGACAGCGCCGCGGTTCTCGCCGCGATCCTACAACCACCCGGCGCACCACCGATGCTCACCGTGCTGACGCATCGCAGCGACGAAGAAGGTCCGCGGCCATTCCTCGATGAGATGCAGCGGCTCCGTGGCCGCGGTGCACTCGGCGCAGTGACCGACATCCCGATCCTCGAATTCACGATCGACGAGTCGCGCAAACTTGCCGCGCTCCTCGGCGGTCCAATGCCCGACGACCGCCTGCAGTCGATTGCGCGCGAAGCGAGCGGAAGTCCGATGTTCGTCGGCGAGATGATTCGCTTCGTCGCCGCGATGGGCGGCGAACAGGCGCCGGCGAATCTCGATGACCTCATCCGCCTCCGCGTCGCAGCGATGCCGGAGGCGGAGCGGCACGTGCTGGAGATGCTGGCCATCGCCGGTCAGCCGCTGGAGCGCAACATCCTCGAAGCCACGATCGTCGAGGAGATTGGCAACGCCGTTCTGGCGCTTCGCTCGGAGCGGATGATCCGCAGCCGCGTAATCGATTCCCGCGAAGCGCTCGACGCATCGCATGATCGTTTTCGCGAAGCGGTGCTGGCGTCGATGAGCGCGTCGGATCTGCGCACGCGTCATCACCGTCTGGCGGTCGCGCTCGATGACCTCGGGCATCACGATCCCGAAATGCTGGCCACGCACTACGCCGCCGGCGGCGAGCCCGTGATCGCCGCGCAGCACGCCGCGGCGGCGGCGGCGAAGGCATCCGAAGCGCTGGCGTTCGATCATGCGGCGCGGTTGTACCGGATGGCGCTCGAGCTCCATCCGACCATCGCCAACGCCGCCGAGCTTCGCGTGCAGCTCGGCGACGCGCTGACGCGCGCCGGCCGCGGATCCGACGCCGCGCCGATCTATCTCGAAGCCGCGGAGACCTCGGATGTGAATCGGGCGCTCGAGCTCCGCCGCCGCGCCGCGGAGAACTTGCTCAGTTGCGGTCACGTCGAGAGCGGACTGCGCGTCATGGATCAGGTGCTCGCATCTGTCGGAATGAAACTGCCGACGACGCCGCGCCGCGCCGTCCTCGGCATCATCTGGCAACGACTGCGGCTGGCGATGCGCGGATGGAAGTATCAGGAACGGCCGCTCGCCGAGATTCCGCCTGACTTGCTCCTGCGAGTTGAGGTTTGCTGGGCCGTGGCCATCGGCCTGGCGCGCGTCGACAATATTCGGGCCGCATACTTTCAAGCGCTGCACATGCGGCTGGCGCTCGACGCCGGCGATCCATACCGCGTCGGACGCGCGCTGGCCGTACAGGCGGGATATTCATCCGTCGAAGCCAACCGCGCGGAGAAGCGCACCGAGATCATCGTCCAGCGCGCGGAGCGTCACGCACGCCGTCTCAATGATCCTCACCTCATCGGTCTCGCTGCGCTGGCGAAAACATTTAGAAGCCTCTTCCTCGGTCATTTTCGCGCCGCGCTGGAAAGCGGCAACGACGCCGACAAACAGTTCCGCGAAAAATGCACCGGAGTGTCGTGGGAGATCGACACAACGCAAAGCTGCTCGCTCTGCGCCATGTACTACCTCGGGCAGCTCGCCGAGCTCGGGCCGCGCCTCAACATGTTGCTCCGCGAAGCGGAAGACCGCGGCGATCGCTACGGCGGTTGGAGCGTTGCCGGCCGGCCGAGCGTCGTCTATCTCGCGCTCGACGATCCCGAGACTGCCATCCGCATCAATAAGACCGTGATCGATCGCTGGTCGTCGGACCGTTTCCAATCACAGCATCTGTTCGAGCTTCTCGCCTCGGCGCAGATCGACCTCTACACAGGCAACCCGCTCGAAGCGTGGCAACGCGTGCAGAGATCGTGGAAACCGATGGTCAATTCCAAAGTTCTGCGCGTCAGGTTCGTTCGCAACGAGATGGTTCACCTCCGCGCGCGTGTCGGACTCGCGGTGGCAGTGAGGACGGGCGACAGGTCGGTGCTTCGTCAGGTCGAGCGCGATGCGAACGCGATTCTAAAAACGGAGATGGAGTGGGCGCGTCCGCTCGCGCAGTCGATTCAGGCCGGCCTGCGTTTCATCGACGGCGATCTCGATGCGAGCCGTAAACTCCTCGATTCCGCAGTCCACAATTTCGAGAAAGCAGAGATGGCCCTATTCGCCGCCGCTGCCCGCCGTCAACTCGGGACTGTCACCGGCGGCGATGAAGGCGCTGCGTTGATCGCGACCGCGGATATGTGGCTTCGCGGGCAATTGGTCAAGGTTCCGGAGCGGTTCACGGAGGTGTTGATTCCCGGTTTTCGGGCTCGGTGAGGTCTTCTTTCTGAAAAGCAGGGGAACGGTTCACGCGGAGATGCGGAGGGAGCGAGGTTGTTGACGATTCGGTGGAGCCCTTCTTTCAAGGTGGCCCCGCCGAAGTTGATGAGTAGTCCGACGCGATGATCTGTCAGACGCAAGTACGTGAGCAGTTGTTTGCTGTGAACCGGGGCGAGTGCCTCGACCGACTTGATTTCAACGATGACAGTGCCATCAACAAGCAGATCGAGCCGGAACCCTTCGTCGAAAACAATTCCGTCGTACTGAAAGCGAATGGGTTTCTGCCGCTCAACTTGGAACCCACCCCTCGTGAGGAGTCCAGTCATCGCCATCTCGTAGACCGACTCAAGCAATCCCGGCCCCAGCTCCCGATGAATCTTGATCGCCGACTCGATGATCGCACCCGTAATGTCATCCAGTTCATGCATCCGGCTTTGCCTTTCTCCGCGTCCCCCGCGTCTCCGCGTGAAACGGTTTTACTTCTCGACAAAGCAAACAATCCCTCGGCCCAAGCCAAAAAACCAAGAAAATCTACCCGCCGTAGAGGCTTACCGCGTTTTCCGCAGCGCTCCCACACCGACCCACTCATCCTCGGCCACTTCGTAGCCGTAGTAGTGAACCCGATACTGGCGATTCTTTGCGGCGATGATCCGCGCCTTGTACCAATCGCCCTCGGACTTCACCTCGACGCGGCGGCCGACGGCAGCATCGGTCTTCCGCGCCGCGGGGGCGATCATGGTGTCATCGTGGAACTGGCCCGTGAGAACGGAGACCGAGTTCTGATCCTCGGCGAAACGCATATCGTCGCGAACGCCGCGCGCGATCTCGCCCAACGACACGCGGCCGTCACCATTCAGATCGGCGAACGATCTCCCTTGCAATCCTGCGAGCAGCATCTCCGTGAACGTCCAGTTTGCGGTCGAGCTGTCTTTGCTCGTGGACGAAGCGAAGCACGCGAACGACTGCCGGCTGTGCGTTCGCCGAACGCGATCGACGAGCGCGCCGGAGAAACAGCAGTCCGCAGCGAGGATGACGCGATCACCGCGGAACTTCTTCGCAATCGTTCCGACGATCGTATCCACTGACCATCCGGCCCGGTCGTCGCTGGCATCGTAGGTCGCGAAGAACGTCTTCTTCTCATCGTCCGACTGGTAGCCGTGACCGGTGAAATAGAAGAAGAGAAGATCGCCGGGCGCGGTCTGCGCGAGCATTTTGTCGAGCGCAGCCTGCGACCGCCACGTCGTGGCCTGCTTGTCGGCGAGGTAGACGATGTGGCTCGCGGTCACGCCCTTCTGCCGGAAAAAGCGGACGAGCTGCGCGTCGCGCCGGTTGTCTTTGGGAAACGACGCGAACGTCTCCGAGTCCTTCCACTCCAGCGTTCCGACGACGAAGACCCACGTCGCTTGCGGACGCCACCGGACGTCGTTGCCGAGGACGCGGGAGGCTGCAAGAGTCGAAATGAGAAGGAGGAGAAGGGAAAGACAACGACGGACCATTGCCGACTATTGTGCCGCATCGCTTCGAATCGCGTGCACATAGTTCCATCCACCGCCGTCAAGTTGCCTGTTGACAAATTGCTACTACGGATGTAGGTTTACTACAGATGTCGTAGATTGACGGCGTCAAGGAGATGTTGATGGCCAGAACCAAGCAGGTCGCGCTCAGCAGGTTCGAGCTGGAGATCATGGAGATCCTCTGGAAGAGAGGCGAGTCGTCCGTGCGCGACGTTCAGGAAGCCATCGTCGAACGGAAGCGGCCCGCCTACACCACCGTGCAGACGATCTTCGCCCGTCTGGAGGAGAAGAAAGCAATCCGCCGCACGCGCAAGAGCAGCAACGCCTTTCTCTTCGAGCCGGTCATCACGCAGCCGTCGGTTTACCGGCGGATGATCGACGACTTCCTCGCGCTCTTCGGAGGCTCCGCCAACCCGATCGTCGCCCATCTCATCGACACCGGCAAGCTGACTCTCGAGGATTTGAAAGCGATGGAGAAGAACACCAGCACGAAAAGCGAGCCGGGCAAGACGCCAAAGCGAGGATCGCGAACGTGAGCGCGTTTGCAAGTATCGACCGCCTAATCAACGGTGCGACTCCCTCGCTGACGGCGCACCTCTGGAGCTCGACGATCTTCCTCCTTCTGATCCTGATCGTGCTCCTGCTCGGCCGGACGCGTCTCACCGCCGGCGCGCGTCACGCTCTTGCGCTCATCGGCATCATCAAATTCGCGATTCCGTCGGCAATCTTTCTTCCGTTGCTTCGACTCTGGAGCCCGCGCCTGTCGGACGACTCGCGCGCCGCGTTCGCGCTGCCGCTGCGCGTTCTCGGCGGAGCGTTCCCGATCGCCACACCGGCAAGTGGCCGCGGCTCATGGCTGCCGCTCCTTCTGTTGTTTTGGCTTCTGATCGCGATCGCGCTGATTGCGCGCATCTCGCTGACACGGCACCGGCTCGTCTCGCTCTCGACGCGTACGGCACTTCCGCCGCAGCCGCGTGAAGTCGAGGCGCTCACACGTGCGCGCCGCCGCGTCGGTGTGCGGCGCAGCATCGATCTGGCGCGATCGCCTGTGCCCGAGGCGCCGGCGGTGTTGCGGATCTTCAGGCCGCTGATCGTGCTGCCGCCACGAGGATGCGAGCAGCTCGACGATGACGAATTGGAATCGTTGCTCTGCCACGAATGTGCGCACGTTTCGCGTCACGACAATCTGCTGGCGCGTATCGAGTCATTGATTTGTGCTCTGTTCTGGTTCCATCCGCTGCTCTGGATTGCGCAACGGATCACGGCGGTGGAACGGGAACGGGCATGCGACGAGGCTGTTGCGAATTCCGCTGACGAGCGGGAAACGTTTCTGGCCGCTCTCAACAAGTTCTGCCACGCATCGATCGCTCCTCGGCTCCCCGGAGTGTCCTGCATGGCCACAGCAAGACTCAAAGAAAGGATGGATCACGTCATGAATCTCGACACTCTTAGAAAGCATTCACCCTCCGCCCGCCGCGTAACGCTTCTGGCTGCGTCGGCTCTCGCGGCCTTCACAGTTGCCATGGCATTCTTCGGCGACAACCGCGCTCTTGCGATCGCAAAAACGCCATCGACCGGCTGGTATTCGATCAAGGGAACCGGCACCCGCAACGGAGATCTGGTCACGCTCGACCTGAACGTTCGGGACAATCGCACGCAGAAGACGGTGGCCGCCAGCGTCTTCAGTCTGGGCAGTGACGGTCGGGGGAATGCGACCGCGTCGAACGGTGACTTCCAATTCACATTCAACGCGCGTCCCGACCGCCGGACTTTCATCGCAGTCGACGTCATCATCGAGCGAAATGGATCGCTGGAACAGAAGGCAACGATCTACATCGCGCCTACTGCAACCACCGAAAATTCGGATCCATACACCGGTCGGCCGATCACCCTCGCCCTCAAAGACGCCGACCTTCGCGACGTCATCAACACGTTTTCCAAACTGACCGGTACGGAAATGCGCGTCGACCCGGCAGTACAGGGAAGAGTGTCCATCAACTGGGTCAACGTGCCGTGGGACGAAGCGTTCGACTCCATGCTCAAGGACAATGGGCTGACGTATCACAGAGAGGGGAAGGCTCTCGTCATTGCTCCGAAATAGTCGCTTGCCGCGACGTTCGGCTTCACGCTGTTGAGAACGTTCGCCGTCCTCTGACGCCGCTTCAAATTACCGCGCGGCGTCAGAGGACTTGATCCCGTTAATGGGCGAGAAGAGAGGCAGGAACATGGCCGCCATTCTGCGACAGCTTCTGCATCACTTCTTTGTGCAGCCAGATGTTCATCGCTGCCGAATCGTCGGTGTTGCCGCTATAGTGCAGATCGGCGGCAAGCGCCTTGCGCGACGTCAGACTGCTGTCCATGCCGAGGAGCTTCATCATATCGACGATGGAGTGCTTCCAATCGAGTGTTTCGGTGTGACCAGCCGCCAGCTTGTCGAGGATTGCTTCCACGTCCACCGGCTCCGCAACTGCGGTCGCGGACGGTGCTGCTGCCGTAGCGGTACCCGTTCCTCCAACGGTCCCGTGAGCCTGGGCACCTGCAAATGCATTGTTCGACGCTGCCGGCGCATGATTGAAGATCTTTCCCATCAAATCGCTGAACATACCCATAGTGTTTCCTCCGAGTGAAACGCTGTCGTTAGCAACGCGCGCGTGACGCGCGGCTGTCGATGGAGACACTGCAAGGCGGCATCCAACTATGAGGGGGAAGATTCGCGGCCGCGCTCGCTGCCACAGCGGTGATGCAGTGCACGCTCCCAATCACTGTGGCGTGAAGATCTGCACGCGCTGCGTTTCGTTGTCCGTGAGTGTGAAGGGAATCGCGCGCGGACGCCGCTCGTCCGCCGGCCCTTACCACCGAGGCGACCCCTGAGACGGGCTCGGCAGCGGAGCCAGGGTGATCAAGGAATCTTCTCCATTTGTCCGTCTCGTTCCTACGGAGGTGGTTTATGTCGAAGTCCAAATGGGCAGTCCTGATCGTTTGCTTCCTCGCGGTCCCTATGCTCGCCGCTCCTGGCGACCCAGTTGTTTACCCGATTTCTCATCGCAACACACCAGGAGGTACGCTTCCGGGCATCAACGTGTCCTCCGGACAAACAATCGACTTTCATATCCTAAATACCAACCGGAACTGTTTCACATACAACGCGAAGGAACTGAAGGAGGCCGACCTGAACAAGGCGCTCATGGCTCGGGACGTCGAGGACGAAACGGTTTTCGATTTACCCGTTGTGCATGATGAAGAGACAGCGGCTTATGAAATCGACGTCGTGCGCATACCCGACGCCGAAATCGGAGATTCCGACGCGATCACCGAATGCCAAGCTCTCAAACTCCCTGACCGGACGTGGACGATTCCGGTTCGCACCTACTGGCGTTTTGCAATGAGCGGTGCAATCACGGGCGATTCGTTGACCAAGCCGAACTACTTCCTCGAGCCTGCGACCATTGCTGATCCGAAAGACAAAACAAAAACCGTGGACGGCTTTTATGTTCGGAAGAACGGTGCCGGCCAGGATCGCATCCGCTTTGGCATGGCGGCAATGGCTCATCTATTCCATCCCTCACCGGGCAAGTTCGGTGTGAGTTGGGCTCCGATCTCATTTGGCCTAGGACTACAAGACAACGAGGTGCAGTATTTTCTCGGCACGACGCTCCGCTTCGGTACGCGTGCGTTCATCACCGGTGGCGTCACCGTCGGGCCACGCGACCGGCTTCCGAACAATTTGACCGTCGGCAAGTTTACGGCCGAATCGACCGCGCTCGATACCCTGCCAAAGAAGACGTCCCAAGGGATCTTCATCTCTATCGGTTTTTCGTTCCTGGAAGCCAATGCCGGAAAGTTGACGGGACTGATCGCAAAACCGTAATTAACGCCGCAAACAAAACATCCGCGACAGCTTGGCCTCGCCGTTCGCTTCGGTTCGGCGAGGCCGATTAAGTCGATGGAGCGCGTCGGATTCCAACCTTGCCTTTACTCCCCTGTCAAGAGCGGAAGAGCGCGTTTCCTGGGCCACGCATACGGCGAGGGAGCTACTACCGGCAACACAACCGCGCACATAGAGCGCGGTTTCTTAGACGAAGCGCTCAATGCTTCCGCACGCTCCCGATCACTGAGGCGTGAAGATCTGCACGCGTTGCGTTTCATTGTCCGTAAGCGTGAGCAGCGCCCATAGCGGCATACCGTGCGCCTCGACTTCAATACGCACTTTCGTGCGGGCTCGGACCGCGGCCGGGCCAAGGACATCACTCAACGTCTCGGTCCCGAACGGATCACCATCGGTGGGCAGCGGCGGTCGAACGATTTCCCGCGTGTAGAGCAACTCGCCCGATGCGTCGTCTCTCACAAGAATCGTGATCGCGCCCGCTCGGGTATAAGCCCGCAGCGTGGTCCGGAAGCGTGCGCTGGTCGGGATCGACGGCAGCCACACGTGCGTCTGCTGCAACTCATGGCCGCGAACAACCGGGATCTCCGTCCCTGGGCCATCCGGATCGCGTGATGCCTCGCGCAGCCGGACATTGAAATGCAGCTTCGCAGCGCGATCGGCAGGCGGATGGAGGAGCATTGTCGTCGAGTGCTCCCGCGGTTCGATGACCATCGAGGCATGCGGCGGAACGCGACGCGCACTCTGGCTGCAATCGTAGAACCACCCAATGGCGAGACATATCTCGCGATCGATCGGCACGCTGTCATCAGAGTCGTTGTAGACGGAGATCTCACTCACCCAGCGCGTGCCGTAACTTGCTCCGGTCGGCGGCAACGCGACGGGGATGAGTATCTCCTCGAGCACTGGCGCGAAGGCGAGCTGTTCCAGGGAAGTGAGATTCGCACCATTGTCGCGCACCGTTACTGAGACGAGTCCAATGGCGTGCGCCGGAGTGACGGCCGTGATCATGTTGGCACTATCAAGAGTGACGCGTGTCGCGGGAACGTCCCCGAAAAACACCTGCGGCGCCGTGAATCGCAAAAAGCCGTTCGCAACAATGTGAATCTCCGTCCCTCCCTCCAGCGGCCCGTAGTTGGGATAGAAATAGAAATCGCTGGTTTGCCCGAGGACGGCCGAAGTCCACAACGTCAAGAGAATGCCGAGGAGGGTTCGCATGGGGTTTCCTTCCGTACGACAATACACGACAGCAAGGAACCCTCCGGGAGAAACAGCCGATGTCCACCACTGAATGCCCGATTCCCGTCGACACTCCCGGCGACTATGCCCGCGGCCTTCTCGATCTCCTCGGCGCACGCGATCCGCTCGACGTCATGGAGGAGTCACCTTCCGCCCTTCGCGCGCTCTTCGACGGCCTGGACGACGCCACGATTCGCATGCCTGAGGCGCCCGGCAAATGGTCGATGATCGAAGTCGCACATCACCTTGCGGACAGCGACATGGTCGTCGGCGTCCGCATCCGCATGATCGTGGCGCAGGATCGTCCGCCCATCGTCGCCTACGATCAGGATCTCTGGGTCGCAAAACTGCGCTATCGCCGGGCGGCGCTTTTCGATGTGCTCGCACAGTTCGATGTACTGCGCGCCGCCAACCTGCGCCTTGCGCGTCAGCTCACTCCCGCTGAGCTGGAGCGCTTCGGAGTGCACACGGAGCGCGGCGGCGAGTCGGCCGGATACCTGCTACGGCTCGTCGCCGGCGAATCATCGGCCAGTCCTTGTCCCGCTGTGTCTTCTTGGCCTGAACGAGATCGGGAAGCGAGAGCAGATCGAACGTCGAACCGCCCGGCAACTCGATCGTGGTGCGCCGGGACCAAAGCCTTTCGAAGGAATCGACGCCGCGCATGCGTGACATCACATCCACACGCAAGCCTTCCACTTCGGGATGGTGACAACGGAAATGGACGGCGTGGCCCTTGCGCAGGTATTTCAGATCGAACGGCGGAACGGCGATGACCTCGGCGTGCAGATCAACCATCGCCTTTCGAAGCGCTGCGATATTCCGAAGACTGGCGACGATGGCAAGGTCGAGATCGCGGCTGAATTCAGCGGCGCCGTACGATACGCATGCCTGACCGCCCATGAGCAGCGATCGCACGCCGTGCGCGCGCATCGAAGAAAGGACTCTGAGTATCGGGTTCGGGATCAAGTGATCCCCCTAGTGCGAGAAACGACGCCCACAATTTTCCGCTCTCTCTCCATCGCTCGGCCGGCGTCAAACCATACCACTCCGCCCACTCCGAACCGACGAGGTCCTCGGCACGAATGTGCGGCGCGATCATTTCGGTTCGTCGGCCTGGGCGTGCAGACTTCCCGCGAGTGGCTCGACCGGCGGGCTTCTTTGACTGCCTGGTTTTCGAACCGGATCTCACGAGACCTCCTCCGACTGGAATTCGGAATTGGGGCACTGGCGCGAGAGGCCGACGCCCCAATCAGAGTCATTGTGCCGCGCCCTACTGCTCGTCGTCAAAGTCTGCCGGAGCCCTTTAGCGGCCTTCGTAACGGACGCCGTAGCGTGCGTGCTCACAAATTGGAACCGACGCGCGTCCGCGTCATCTACCTCAGCAGCTTTCTCGAACTACCCGCCTCCCTTATCGCGCATCGCTTCGCCCAGCTCCATCGAACGTTTCGTCGCTGCTTCCACGGCGTTGATGAGTGTTGTTCGCAGGCCGCCGTTTTCCAGCGTATGGAGCCCGGTGATGGCGGTGCCGCCGGGTGACGTGACCATATCTTTCAATTTGCCGGGATGCTCGTTCGTCTCGAGCAGGAGCTTGGCCGACCCGAGGAGAGTCTGGGCGGCCAGGAGTTGGGAGGTGCGGCGGGAAAGGCCGACTTTGACGCCGGCATCACTCAGCGCCTCGAGGATCAGAAACACGTACGCGGGACCGGAGCCGGAGAGCCCGGTCACGGCGTCGAGCTGCGACTCATCGAGAACGACAGTGATCCCGATGGAATCGAAAATCTGACGCGCGTCATCCATGTCAGCTGGACTGGCGTGCTCACCACCTGCGATGGCGGTCGCCGCCGCGTCGACGAGCGCCGGCGTATTCGGCATGGCTCGGACCACGCGCACGCCGCTGACGAGCCGCGCCTGGATCGCCGCGATCGGCACGCCTGCGGCAATCGAGATCACCAGCGCGTCCGCCCGAATCGCCGAACCAACTTCGGCGAGAACCCTACTCAGGATCTGCGGTTTGGTCGAGAGAACGACGATGTCCGCGACCGCCGCCTCGCGGTTGTCATTCGTGGTGCGGATCCCGAAACGGTTCCGGAGTTCGGCCATCCGCTCTTCGCGAGGACCTGATGCGGTGATCTGCTCCGGAGAGAAATGCTCGCCGCGGAGCAACCCTCGGATCATTGCCTCGGCCATGTTGCCAGCACCCAGGAAGGCGATCGTTCTGTTCGTCATCGTGCATGGCTACTATAGCGGCATCCCCGGAACCGACGTCCGGCGATGGACGCCTCAGTGAGAACCCTTGCGGTCTCCTGCAATGATACGGCGGAGATGTCCGAGGTGAATCGAGGCTTAGCCGACGAAGTCAAATTTCCAGATACGACTCCACTTCAATGGTCCGAAGTGACTTACGATTTGACTATGCGAAAACACTTTCTGGTCATGGTGACCGCTCTGCTGTTGGGATGTTCCTTATCAACGCGGGCTATGGAGCCGGCGCCGCGGGTGACGATCGTCACCACAGGAGGTACGTTCACCGTCAAGCTTCTGCCGGCGGCAGCACCTCTGACGGTCGCGCAGTTTCTTCGTCTCGTTCAGGCGGGTGTGTACGACTCCGTGTACTTCTATCGAGTGGAGAAGGGTTTCGTCGCGCAGACGGCGACGGCAGACGACCGAGGGATCCCGTTGACAGAGACGCAGAGAAGGACGATCAGACCGATTCCTCTCGAGGTCTCAAGAATGCGGCATACGCGCGGCGTGCTCTCCCTCGCACACGGCGATGATCCGAACAGCGGCGAGACATCCTTTTCAATTCTGCTGGCGGACGCGCCACACCTGGACGGAAAGTTCACGATCTTCGGAATGCTCGAAGGCGGAGACGCGACCCTGCGCGCAATCGAGGAGTCCAACGATCAACATGCGCGCGACCGGTCTGCTAAACGACTGCAGATCATCACGATCCGAACGCTGCCGGACAAACGGTGACAGAAGCGGAAGCGAGCTGCCTGCTCGTCTACTGGGTGCTTTACGACGCGGCCTGATCAGGCATGAACGGATCGTGCGTCGAGTAGTCCAATGATCGCAGCGATGGGAGTTCTCCGTGCTCTCCGCGTCTCCGCGTGAACCGCCTCTCTATCCTCAAAGTGGATCGCGCTTATGGAACGATGCGGCGGAGAGGAAGCTGTCCGGCGGGAGCAATGCCTTGGCGATGCCGAGGAGAAGTGGGGTGCCGTCGGCGGGCTCGCCGCCGCAGTTCATCACTTTCTCGTTCTCTTCCATGAAGCGGAAGCGATCGACTTGCTCATCGGCAAAACAAGCAACTACCACGGGGTTCGCGTAAGCCAACCGAAGACCAGGCGGGTGTAGTCGCCAAACGTGAGCTCCTTCGGATCGAGCTGGAAATCGCGCGCTTGCGCTGGAAGCTGGGCCCGAAATCGCTGGTAGCGATCGAATATCGCCTTACCTCCAGGCATCTCCACGTGCGTTCTGTGGTTGCTCAGCCAGTCGCGTACTGCTCGGATCGCGTCACGCGGCTCGTCGTTGTGCGCCCGAATATCCTGGCCGGCAATATCGGAGCAGAAGTTGCGATATCGATAACGCTCGCGATCCAGCACGAGGCAGTGCTTCTCCCGGTCCCTTGCCTGGCCGTATCGCGCGGCTCCCAGGAAAAAAGCAAGCTCGAGCAGCATGTTGAATCGCGCTAAGCGTGTAACGCCATCCAATCCGGCTCTCGAAATGTCGTGTATCCCGTACTTCGACTGTTCGATGATGTCGAGAATCTTTTCAACTCGAGCCTTGCCACTATCTTCGACTTCGAGTGCCGAGCGCGCGACGAATCCGCAGTCCCGAACGGCGAATATCAAAGCGTCAGAAAGACGCGCGTACTTCCTGTCGAATGGCACGTTGAGGAAGACGCTGTCCTCGTAGGCAGCCATTAGCTATTGCTTTTTTGCGCTCCTGCGCTCGGGAGTGGAGGAGCCTGCCGAACTGTTGGTGTGCCGGGGGTTGCGCGCATAAACTCGCTTCGCGCGCTTCTGCGTTGGAGGGTGAAAGGCGTGCTCGTTTTCGAGAATCACAAACCGCCCGGTCGCGCGGTCGCGGTAAACAAGACGTGCGGCCGCCGTGGCCGCTTCGGCCGAGATTCTGCTATTCGCTTCGGCAGGTTTGATCGTTCGCCTAATCATCGCTGACATTCTAACTCCGTTCAGTCAGTAGCAGATTCCTTCGAGCCTGTGTTTGCGCCACCTTGTCGGGAAGACAGCAGTTTGCTCTACGCAAATCGGGCGACCTCTCGGCCGCCCGTTCACGTTGATGCGATAGCGACTAGTTCCTACTGCTCGTCGTCGAAATCCGCCAGCGACAGCGCCTCTTCGTCCTCGTTGTCGGTTTCGGCGCGGAGGAGGTCTTCGAGGTTGGGCTGGACGGGGATGGGCTCGTCTTTCTCGAGGTAGACCTCGCGGTAGACGGGCATTCCGGTTCCGGCCGGGATGAGGCGGCCGACGATGACGTTTTCCTTGAGACCGCGCAGGTGGTCGACTCGGCCGGCGATGCTGGCTTCGGTGAGAACCCTTGTGGTCTCCTGGAACGATGCGGCGGAGATGAAGCTGTCGGTCGAGAGCGAAGCTTTGGTGATGCCGAGGAGGAGTGGGGTGCCGCCGGCGGGCTCGCCGCCGCGGTTCATCACCTTCTGTTCTCTGCCATGAAGCGGAAGCGATCGACCTGCTCACCGTTCGATTAACGCTGAGGAAGTCCGTGTCGCCGACTCTCGTCACACGGACGGACCGCAGCATCTGACGGCAGATGACTTCGATGTGCTTGTCATTGATGGCAACCGACTGCGAGCGGTAGACCTCCTGGATCTTGTCGACCAGGTAGCGCTGCAGCTCGCGGATGCCGAGGACTGCCAGAACGTCGTGCGGATCGATCGGACCGTCAATGAGCGGATCGCCGGCGCGAACGCGCTCGCCTTCCTGCACGTTGACGTGCACGGAACGCGGGACGCTGTACTCGTGGCGCGTGCCTTCGTCGGTGTCGATGATGACGCGGCGCATGCCCTTGACCACAGGACCGTGATGCACCGTGCCTTCTACCTCTGAAATAACCGCCTTATCCCGCGGATGGCGCGCCTCGAACAACTCGACGACGCGGGGCAGGCCGCCGGTGATGTCCTTCGTCTTGGTCGTGGCGCGCGGGATCTTACGGGGGACGCAGGCCACGAACCCTAACCAAGGGTAGGGATTCAATCCGCAGTCGCGGCTTTACCTCTGCAACTTAGTGCTCCTGATGAATCGCGGCCAGAAGTCGGTCGGCGAGGGCTACAGCTTCATCATTGGCATTTGCTGAATTCGAGTTACTAGCGATCCACCCAGCAATTGACAAAAGTGCAAAGGGACTCTTTCCGCTCCCCCCGGGGTCAGGCGAGAGAATGCCCATTTTGGTCCACGCGATTCCGAGGTCGTGAGGGGTTCCATCCAACTGTGCTGAACCTATCCACATATTCATCTTCACGGCAGGGTGGAAGCCGACGAGGATTACGCTTGCGGAGATAAGCGGAAGTTTCTCGAGTCGCCAACCGCCAGAGGTTGGTCCTCTGGTTGTCGAAGTTCGCGACCAGTCAAGGACGGTTTGACGGTCTGACGAGAGAGCAAAAACGAATGCGTTTGACAGTGGCGTGTCACCGACGCCGTCGAAAAGCCGGCCGGACAACCGATTCTTCAGGGATAGGCGAAACTCAACCTCGCACTGATCAAGAATGGTCACATCGTCGGACGCTATCGAGAAGGTGTAGGTTCCCGACTTCTTGAAAATCAATGTCGAATGATGCTTTGTCGCAAACGGAATGCCTGTAACGTTTCCGACTCGCAGCCGGAGTTCAGCACGCTGAAGGTCAGCGCGCGAGTAGGGAAGTCCTAGGATACCCCCGCTTCCCTTCGCGAGATATAGTGCCTCACCGGAGTCGGGCGACTCAACAAAAAGGTCAGCGGCATCAGCACCGTCGATACGGATCGTGAGTTCACTCGTCGACTCAACCCTAGCGGGCGAACATGTAATCCGCGACGAACCTAACGCCAGTGTCTGAACGACCAATTGCGTTGCGAAAACAAGCGCCACAACGCGACTAACCGGCCTTTTCAATTTTCGCTCTTCGCAATCTTGAATCGGCCAAGCATACATGGCGCATAACCCACGCTGTTGTTTTCATTCGCGGCGTCGAAATCGCGTTCGAAGAGAGCGACCCTGTCGGGCCTATCGCCGAAGAACACGTAAACCTCGGCCATTCCTCCGCTAGAACGCTTGTCAGCCACGAGCTTCCACGGACCCTCTCTCCACCAGGAATCTCGGTCCACGCAAACCCCGACGTTTCCGTCTCGCTTACAAGCAGTGGAAAAGATTGTGCTCTCGACATTCGGATCGTCGCCATCCGACAGAGTAAGCGCGTAGTAGTTCGAGTCGCCTACGTGTAACTTCTGCGCCTCCGTCACATTCGGGGTCAAATTCTTGATGCAGGAAATCATGCTGTCCATGCTGTTGGAGTGGCACTGCGACTCCCCGAACCAGGTCTTTGCCTCCTCGATCAGCCGCGCGGGAACGTCTCCCGGGCTAATCTTTTTCGCAAACAGCGGATGAATCAGCCGATAACTGGAAGATTCTCCGTTGTCTGGGCAGCTCTTGAAGGTTTCGGCCTCTAGAAGGGCAACCCCGCAGACCACCATCAGAGTAGCGAGAACAATTGACGCGAATCGCATGTCAACTTTCCTCTCTCTGGTCAAAACAGTAACACACTGGGGAAGGTGTCATTTTGCCACAGGTAAAGCGCATCTGGCGCGCACGGTCCAGAATTCGACGAAACCGCTGCGCGAGTTAGTGCCAATCAAGGTCTCACTCCACGGATCATCTCAGGCAGCGAGCCTGGGAAGTGCGGAGCGTCGGGAGCTTCGGTTGGTCCTTACAATCCGTGCCCCACTAAGCCCGAGTTCGGAATGAAACGTCGCTGCTGACCCCGACTCTGGGTCCAGTGAGCACCACAAAAACGGGCGGCCTTTCGGCCTCCCGTTCACGTTGATGCGATATCGATGAGAACCTACTGCTCGTCGTCGAAGTCGGCCAGTGACAGGGCCTCTTCGTCCTCGTTGTCTGTCTCCGCGCGGAGGAGATCTTCGAGGTTGGGCTGGACGGGGATGGGCTCGTCTTTCTCGAGGTAGACCTCGCGGTAGAAGGGCATACCCGTTCCGGCCGGGATGAGGCGGTCGACGATGACGTTTTCTTTGAGGCCGCGCAGGTGGTCCACTCGGCCGGCGATGCTGGCTTCGGTGAGAACCCTTGTGGTCTCCTGGAATGAGGCAGCGGAGATGAAGGTGTCCATCGCGAACGACGCCTTGGTGAAGCCGAGGAGGAGCGGGGTGCATCGGCGGGCTCGCCGCCGCGGTTCATCACTTTCTCGTTCTCTTCTATGAAGCGGAAACGATCGACCTGCTCACCTATTGCTCGACAGGTGAGGAAGTCGGTGTCGCCGCTCTCGTCACACGGACGGAGCGCACCATCTGACGGCAGATCACTTCGATGTGTTTGTCGTTGATGGCAACCGACTGCGAGCGGTAGACCTCCTGGATCTTGTCGACCAGGTAGCGCTGCAGCTCGCGGATGCCGAGGACTCCGAGGACGTCGTGCGGATCGATCGGACCATCGATGAGCGGATCGCCAGCGCGCACGCGCTCGCCTTCCTGCACGTTGACGTGCACGGAACGAGGCACGCTGTACTCGTGGCGCGTCCCTTCGTCGGTCTCGATGATGACGCGGCGCATGCCCTTGACCACCGGACCGTGATGCACCGTTCCCTCGACCTCGGAAATGACAGCCTTATCGCGCGGATGGCGAGCTTCGAACAGCTCGACGACGCGGGGCAGACCGCCGGTGATGTCCTTCGTCTTGGTCGTGGCGCGCGGGATCTTGGCCAGGATGTCTCCCGGATAGACCTCGTTGCCGTTCTGCACCATGACGTGGGCGCCGGCGGGAAGCAGGAAACGCTTCTCCTCACTCTTCTTCGACTTGATGGTGATGGTAGGCGTGCACTTCTCGGCGGTGGCTGACTCGACGATGGCCATCTACGTGATTGTGAAGTTGGGGTATGTGGAGAATTTAGTGGATAACGGATTTCGGACTGCCTCCGTTCTCTAAGTTGATTCTCCAAACACGACCCCAACTTATCCAACTTATCGCGCGCTCGTACGACCGATCCGTTTCTGGGACGCCTTGTGCGTCAGGGCCCAGGCCGATCTTGATCGGCTGAAGCCTTGATCCTGATGGGTGACTGGTGCGGACTCAGTCCGACACCTCTCGACCGAGACACCGGGACTGCTGAATCATCACGCCACGACGGAAGACCGCCGTTGATGACTGCTGCTAAACGCAGGAAACGCCCGCCCATATTGACAACACCTGCGAATGGGTGACCCCGATCTTAGGCCCTCGTCGTAGAATGAAAGCTCCCGATGAGCTCCTGCCCCTCCTGCTCCGCGGAGATTCCCGCCGGCGCGCGATTCTGTTCGTCGTGCGGCGCGGGGATCGACATCTCCTCCGCCGGGACCGTCCATCGAAACGAAGCGCGGCCGCCCTCGTCATCGAGCGAGATCGACCACGGTCGTTTCGTCCCCGGAGCGATGTTCGGCAACCGCTATCGAATGGTGGCGCTTCTCGGCAAGGGGGGGATGGGTGAGGTCTATCGCGCTGACGATTTGAAGCTCAATCAGGCGGTCGCGCTAAAGCTCCTCCCGAAGCAGCTCGGTGGAGACGAAAAACGCCGCGAGCGCCTTCTCGGAGAAGTGCGCGTGGCGCGGCAGGTCGCCCACCCAAATGTCTGCCGCGTTTATGATGTCGGGGAGATCGAAGGGGAGTACTTCATCACGATGGAGTACGTTCTCGGCGAGGATCTGGCGTCGCTGATCCATCGCATCGGCCGTTTTCAAAAGGAGAAGGGAATCGAGATTGCGCGGCAGATCTGCGCCGGACTTGCCGCGGCGCACGAGCGGGGCATTCTCCATCGCGATCTCAAGCCGGCCAACATCATGCTCGACGAGCGGGGACGCGTCCGCGTGACCGACTTCGGTCTGGCGGCCGCGGTTGACGATGCCGGCACGAACGCCGGGGAAGGAACGCCGGCGTACATGGCTCCGGAGCAGCTGGCCGGACGGGAAATCAGCGCACGCAGCGACATCTACGCCCTCGGTCTCGTTCTCTACGAGCTGTTCACCGGAAAGCGGGCCTTCAACGCCACGAGCGTCGTCGAACTGCGTGAACAACGGGAGCAGAGGAGCATTACCGAGCCCTCGCAGATTGTCGACGACCTCGATCCTGCCGTGGAACGCGTCATCCTTCGCTGTCTCGAACCTGAACCACGCGACCGGCCGCAATCCGTTCTGG
Source organism: Thermoanaerobaculia bacterium (assembly GCA_034665065.1). GTDB lineage: Bacteria > Acidobacteriota > Thermoanaerobaculia > Gp7-AA8 > Gp7-AA8 > JADGNZ01. The sequence continues at coordinate 175,796 of JAXDGL010000028.1, forward strand.
CGGTCATGGCTGCGCTGCCGGGCGGTGATCCTCTGGCGGCAGCGCTCGCAGCGGGCGAGACGCCATCGCCGGAGTTGCTCGCCGCGGCGGGCGACTCCGTAGGGCTGAAGGCTTCCATGGCCATTCTGCTTCTGCTCTTCGTGATCGTCGGGTCGCTGGTCGTACTGCTTTTGAAATTGCACAATGACCTGCCGTCCTACACCGATCTCGATCTCCCGCCGGAAGCGCTGACGCTGAAGGCGCGCGAGTTGATCCGGCAGTTCGGATACAGCGGCAAAGGTGCCGATTTCGCGCGCGGTTTCCGTGTGGACGACGACTTGACGCGCTATATCAGCGAGCACGACAAGTCGCCGCAGCGATGGGAGCAGTTGCGCTCACTTCCGGTCGTTCGATTCTGGTATCGCGACGCGCCCGCTTCCCTCGAATGGAACAACTTCTTCGTGTCACGCGTGACGCAAAGGGATCCACCGCTGGAGTACAGCGGCATGAAGCTGATCACGCTTGATGCATCGGGAAAGCTGATCGGATTCGACGCGGTGCCGGAACAGATCGAGTCCGCACAGCCAGCGACAACCGCCATCGACGCGAACGCGCTGTTCGCCGCCGCCGGCCTCGATCCGTTGCGATTCAAGGCGGCGGCACCCAGGTGGATCCCGCAGACCTGGGACGATTGGCGCGGCGCCTGGGAAGGAGCATGGCCGGACGGGACGCCGCTGCGCGTCGAGGCAGCCGCGTATCACGGACGCCTCGTCTATTTCAAAGAGGTTTCGCCGTGGACCCGCCCGTCGCGTATGGAAGCCTCACCGAAGACGGCCCGGCAGAAGTTCTTGACGTGGACCTTGAGTTTTTTCTTTTCGGCGATTGTGCTCAGCGCCGCGTTCTTCGCCCGCCGGAATCAATCCCTCGGGCGCGGCGACCGGCGAGGCGCAACGCGTCTCTCGTTCGCCGTGTTTTTGATCGTTCTTGTCTCACGTCTGTTCGGGACCACACACCTTTCGACGGCGAGCGAGATCGGAGTGATCATTCAGGCCGTCGGTATGGCGCTCTTCATCGCCGCGATGTTGTGGCTTCTTTATCTGGCTTGCGAGCCGTACGTGCGCCGGCGGTGGCCGCACGCGCTGATCGCTCTCGGGAAAATCCTTTCCGGCCGTCTTCGCGACCCGCTCGTCGGCCGCGACGTGCTTATCGGAACTGCCGCCGGCGTGGCTCTGTCAATTGTCTGGGGCCTCTCCCCGATCATTACTCGGCTCGTCGGGGGCACCACGGCCGCGCCGTACATGAACGCACTGGCCCTCTTTGGCTTCCGGTATTCGTGCTCGCTATTTCTCTTCCATCTTTTTCGAGGCGTCTGGATCGCCTTCGCCCACACGATGCTGTTTCTCCTCTTCCGCATCGTGCTTCGACGGGAAGCGCTCGCGTTTGCAGCGCTGCTCGTCATCGCTGCCTTGATCGGCGCGTTGCGAAGCGACGACAACGCGGTCACCGGCCTGGTCTCCGCATTCATCGCGGGGGGATTGTTACTCGTTGTGCTGACCCGGTTGGGTCTCGTTGCGGCGCTTTTCGTGGTGACCGTATCGAGCTGGCTACCCGAGACCGTTGTCGTAGGCTTCAGCGGATGGGCGGCGTACACCGTATGGCTGCCGCTCGTGGCCACTGCCGTCGTGGCGACATCGGCTTTCTACATCTCGCTCGCCGGCCGGCCACTGTTCCGCGACGCGCTCCTCGAAACGTAAAGCGTCTACTCGCAAACTAAGCGCGACGGGCGCGGAGCTCCCTTGAAGCTTCGAGAGCGCGTCGCGACGATAGCGAATCGGCGGCGCGAACCACGGACGCGAAATGGTAACGCACCCGGGACACGGCATTCGCGACGATGCATCGTCCGGTCGCGATCGGAGCGGAACGCTCGATGTTTCCCTCGGACTCTGTGCGCACCCGGCGCCGAAATTCTGTCATTCCTCCTCCAGCAAAGGGCGAGAGTTAGCTGTGATGTGCCAGGACGTTGTTCCTTGAAGCGGGTTGCTCATCCGGGCGACTTTCGTCAATCTGAAAGCTCTTCAAACGAACAGGTTGACAGGAAGGACCCGGATGAACGTGCACAAGAATGCGCGAAGTTGCCCGGCAAGTCGAGAGCTGCTGGCCAGACGAGTGTGCGAACAAGGATGGTTGGTGCGCGAGGCGTCGGAGGCCGCCGGTATCAGTGACCGGCGAGGGTGGGAGTGGGTGCGTCGTTGGCGGATGAACGAGGCAATGACGGACCGAAGCTCGAGGCCGCACGATATCGCGTCAACAGAGAAGCAGACGCGTGAACGCGTGGTCACTCTGCGACGGGAGTGGCGAACGGTTCGGCAGATCGCAGTGGCCACTGAGCTGAGTGTGTCGACCGTAGCGCGGATATGCAGGGCGGCAGGAATGAGTCGGCTCCGGCATCAAGAGGCGCCGGCGGTACCCGTCCGATACGAGCGAGAGAAAGCCGGAGAGCTACTGCATATCGACATCAAGAAGCTTGGGCGCTTCGATCAGGTCGGACACCGCATCACGCGCAAGCGGTCATTCGGATCGAAGAAACAAGGCTTCGAATTCGTCTACGTCGCCATCGATGATTACACACGTCTCTCCTACGTCGACATCCTGGCGGACGAGCGCAGCGAGACCGCCAGCTCCTTCTTGAAGAGCGCGGTCGATTGGTTCGCGATGCAGAAGGTCAAGGTCGAACGCGTCATGACCGACAACGGCTCGGCGTTCCGAGCGGGCCTGTGGGCCAAGACTTGTGAGGCGCAGAACATTCGTCACAAACGCACACGCCCCTACACGCCGCGCACGAATGGCAAGGCCGAGCGATTCATTCAGACTCTGTTGCGCGAGTGGGCCTATCGCTTCTCGTACGGAACCTCAGAAGAGCGCAAACAGTGGCTTACGCCGTACCTACACTTCTACAACTACCATCGTGCTCACTCTGCCGCAGCGTACAATCCGCCAATCAGTCGCCTGGATAGGAACAACGTCCTGAGACGCAACAGTTAGCTCGCGAGACGAAAGCGGTTGTTCCGTGACTAGGCTAGAGTTGGTACAGCCAAAACGGGCGGCCTTTCGGCCGCCCGTTCGTGTAGATGCGAGTGCGATGAGAACCTACTGCTCGTCGTCGAAATCCGCCAGCGACAATGCTTCTTCGTCCTCGTTGTCCGTTTCGGCGCGGAGGAGGTCTTCGAGGTTGGGCTGGACGGGGATCGGCTCGTCTTTCTCGAGGTAGACCTCGCGGTAGACGGGCATTCCGGTTCCCGCCGGGATGAGTCTCCCGACGATGACGTTTTCCTTGAGGCCGCGCAGGTGGTCGACTCGGCCGGCGATGCTGGCTTCGGTGAGAACCCTCTCCTGGAACGATGCGGCGGAGATGAAGCTGTCCGTTGAGAGCGAGGCTTTGGTGATGCCGAGGAGGAGTGGGGTGCCGTCGGCGGGCTCGCCGCCGCGGTTCATCACTTTCTTGTTCTCCTCCATGAAGCGGAAGCGATCGACCTGCTCCCCTATTGCTTCACAGGTGAGGAAATCGGTGTCGCTGACGCGCGTCACGCGCACGGAGCGCAGCATCTGACGGCAGATGACTTCGATGTGCTTGTCGTTGATGGCCACCGACTGCGAGCGGTAGACCTCCTGGATCTTATCGACCAGGTAGCGCTGCAGCTCGCGGGTGCCGAGGACTGCGAGGACGTCGTGCGGATCGATCGGACCATCGATCAGCGGATCGCCGGCGCGAACGCGCTCGCCTTCCTGCACGTTGACCTGGATTGAAGTGGTGCAGCCATTCTCGATCCGGCGTTAAGTTAAATTTCCAGATACGACCCCAACTTCCCACAACTTCCCAGACTGCAGCTCGCGGATACCGAGAACCGTCAGGACATCGTGCGAATCGCACCGTCGATGAGCGGATCGCCGGCGTGAACGCGCTCGCCTTCCTGCACGTTAATGTGGATCACGGCCTAGTAGGGCTAGAAAGCGAACCGCATTTTTCTAGCCGGCGTTAAGTTAATTTTCCAGATACGACCCCAACTTCGGACCCCAACTTCGAACGACCCCAACTTCGAACTTTGATGGCAACGGACTGCGAGCGGTAGACCTCCTGGATCTTGTCGACCAGGTAGCGCTGCAACTCGCGGATGCCGAGGACCGCCAGAACGTCGTGCGGATCGATCGGACCGTCGATGAGCGGATCGCCGGCACGAACGCGCTCGCCTTCCCCCACGTTGACCTGGATTGAAGTGGTGCAGCCATCCGTTGATCCGATGGTAGACCCCAACTTCCCATTCATGACATCCAGATGCGATCCTACATGCCGTAGACTCATCGCCTGGAGGCAATCCCTTGAAGAATTTCCCCCACCAATATAACCAGCTTTCGAAACTTGAAGAAGCTCTCCGCGTCGCGTCAATCTTGATTGACGGGGAAGATGAGCTTCGCGACGACGGAGTCTATGGTTACGCGCTCGCTCGCGCTCATGTGTATACCTTCAGAGGCTTGGATGAGCCAGCAGCATTCGACCTTGAAGTAAGGATAGGCCAAGAGAAACAGAAGCCGATAGGCTCCCAGGGGGCGCGCACCGCTGCTCGCGAAACACGTCGCACTCTTTCTCTTCTCCATTTTCTGGAGTTCACCGACGATAACTACAAGCTCGCGCCGGAGGGGCAGAGACTCCTGTACGCCGCATCACAGAATGACGTTCGCGGCCGAGCAATCATCTGGCGCCGCTGTCTGTGGCAACTTGAGCTTATCGATCAAGACGGCCACGTGTCTCACCCGATCCGACTGATGCTGCGACTGCTTGGCGACGGACCGCTTGGCAAACTGGCGTTAGGTTTCGCGCTCGAAGCGTTGGATGACTCCGAAGAAGAATTTCAACGTATCCACGGATTAGCGATTAGTGCAGACATCGATGCGGCCTACGAATCAATTGGCACGCCCACGGCGCAAGCGCCGAACTCAGTGAAGATACTTCCAGCGCTTGCCGAACAGGTAGGGCTCATCACAATAAGCTCAGACTCCATCGCGTCGATACTCCCGCTGGGCCAGCGCGTGGCAAAGGGAATCGTTCCCCGCCCTGCCGCCATTCGGCCATCGACCTCCTTACCAATTCATCGCAAGGCGATGGTAAGGCCGTTCAAGAGCGACCGAGAGCCTGGGACTCTTGCTCCCACCGTACCGCTTACGCCAGAAGAACAACACGAGGCGCAAGAGCGCTTGCGAGAAAGATCTGCCGAGCACGAACGAATTCTAAAGACGTTTGCTCTCCTCTTCGACGGCTCCGGCGCCGATTTGAAAGAGAATCCACTCGCGTTCGACTTCACGGCTTCAAATAGTGCCGCGTTCGTGCTTCTCTGCGAGGCTAAGTCCATCGGGAATACCGATGAGCGCATTCAGGTACGTTTAGCTGTTGGCCAGCTATCCTACTACGAATATTTCGATGTCATCCCGCTTTATGACGGCGCAACGATTGCGAAAGTTCTCCTCGTAAACAGGCCACTCTCAAGCGATATGCGGGATTATTTGAGCTATCTACAAATCGAATTAGTAGTAGTCAGTGATGATGGTTTCGAACTAAGCGAGTCGCTGCAAACCCTATTACAAGAACGCTTCGGCATTTCGGTCACGTGAGGACCACTCGCGCGCCGGCAGGCATTCGTTTTCGCGGCATCGACGCCGGCTCTCCCTCCCTATTACTAGCCTCATCGAGCCGTCGGTTCGCAATCGCGATGTATGACGAATTTAACTCAAAACCAACAAACGTGCGGCCGGCCATAGCGGCGGCAACACACTCGGAGCCGCTACCAGCGAATGGCACGACGACTAAATCACCAGGATTCGAAAAGTGGCGAACGATACGGTTACAGATTGATATTGGCTTTTGGGTAGGATGTGCCACTCGCTCGTCTCTGAATCGTCTCCCAGCCAGAACCGGAAAACGCCAGACATCGCCAGCGAGACGCCCCTCCGGATTAGGTGTCCATACCTTGCCGTTCTTCGTAATCCGGTGTTTTAGCCGCTGGACGCTCTTGTAGGGTTCACGAATTGCATGATACGTGTAGCTGTCGCCCTTCGAGAACCAAAGAAGAGGTTCATAGTGGGCTGCTAAAGACTTGGTGTATCCCGCAAAGCCGTTCTCGTAGTGCCAGATGATTTGACGCCTATATTGCAGCTCTAGTTCGTACAAGAAGCACTGAAGCCAGCAAAGGTGGTGATGTATGCCATACACAAAGATACTGCCGCCTGGTTTTAATATCCGCTCACATTCTGCAAGCCAGACTTTCGACCAAGATAGCCACTGTTCCTTGCGATCCAGTTCCCGCCATTCTCCAAAATCCTTATTAAGATTGTAGGGCGGATCGGCGATAATTAGATCTGCGCAGTTTGCAGGCAACATACGCATAAAGTCCACGCAGTCGCCGAGGCGGATCGAATTCTTCCACTCGATGCAAGCGGTTTTTGTCATCAGGATCTCTTTGTGTTCTGCAGGATGAGGATGTACTGATGGTGGATGTTCGGAACGAAAGCGAAAGGGTAGCCATATGGAAATATACGTTTGTGCCGCTGATAAAGAACTGTGATACCGCGTAATGCCAACGAAAACGGCGCGAGCGCAGCCACCAAGTCCGCGTGAAACATGACAAAACGCGATTTGTCACGGAAATCGCTCACAATCACTGTCATGTACTTCGAAGGTTTAAGCGCGACACCGCAGGCTCCCAAGAGACCGGACAACTGCTCCAAAAAGTCAGGGTAGCTAGCGATGTTGCCGAAATCGCGCTCATCGTCGCCGTATCGCGTGTCAAGCGCGCGATCGCGACGTTCCTGGGCGACCTTGTGATCCTCTTTGTGAAGAATGTTCCAGTAGGGAGGACTCGTCACGACGAAGTCTATCGAGTTCATCGGCAAATTTGCGACTAGTGCACGCGCGTCTCCGCTCTCGATGATCTGTTCGTTTGGTGTTCCAAATAGCCCGCGCACTTCGGTGTCTAGTCGTCGGCGGGCTAATTCCGCATAACGTTCGTTCAACTCGAAGCCGATGCCACGCCTGCCCTCAATCGCACACGCCTTTAATGTCGATCCGACGCCAACGAAAGGATCAAGTACTGTGGCGCCGCGTTTTGTAAAAAAGCGGACAAGACGGCTGACATCGGTGAAGGAAAAGGGGGCTGGATGCTGGCGCTCAATTTGAGCATCCTCGTGGTTCGCACCCAACCCCTTTTGTGTCCAGACCGAGATCGTCTCCGGCAACCACTCAGTCGAAGTCAGATCGTTGAGCGTGTTTCTTGGATCCACTCGTATCGGACCCTCGTCGGGTAACGCGACAGTGGTTTCGACAATCTCTAAATTACGCTTCATTTAGTTCCTTTCTCGGGCACTCTTTCCAATTGGCTTGCGAACTTCTTTGCGATGCGTGAGCGCGCGCCAGTCCCGCAGAATACGCGCAACGTCCTCATCATCAAGGGTCGACAGGAGATCTAAGACGACGCACATCCCCAGCGGCGCGTTGGTGCCTCGAAGGTACTCAAGGTACGTCCGGACAGAGATGCCGAGGCGGTCTGACATTTCTGCCTGCGTTATCCGACTGCACTCTCTCGCTTCGATTGTGTGATGGATCTCTCGAAGCATTCGAGGCAGCACCGAGTTTCGCTTTCGCTCACGGAACATACACGATTATGTAGAAAGGCTACATTTAATAGCATAACACGCATCCTTTGCGATCCAAGCTCTAAGGTTAAGCCAGTTCGCCTGCGAAGAGCGAAAACAGCACACGCGGTAGATTTCGGACCAGCTAACGACGTGAATCGATCGTTGATGCTACGTAGAGTAGACCGTGAAAAGGAACGCCCTCAGTATTCGACTGAAAATGAGTCGGGCGGCCTTTCGGGCCGCCCGTTCACGTTGATGCGAATCCGATGAGGACCTACTGCTCGTCGTCGAAGTCCGCCAGGGAGAGTGCTTCTTCGTCCTCGTTGTCGGTCTCCGCGCGGAGGAGGTCTTCGAGGTTGGGCTGGACGGGGATGGGTTCGTCTTTCTCGAGGTAGACCTCGCGATAGACGGGCATACCTGTTCCGGCGGGGATGAGGCGGCCGACGATGACGTTTTCCTTGAGGCCGCGCAGGTGGTCCACTCGGCCGGCGATGCTGGCTTCGGTGAGAACCCTTGTGGTCTCCTGGAACGAGGCGGCGGAGATGAAGCTGTCCGTCGAGAGCGAGGCTTTGGTGATGCCGAGGAGGAGTGGGGTGCCGTCGGCGGGCTCGCCGCCGCGGTTCATCACCTTCTCGTTCTCTTCCATGAAGCGGAAGCGATCGACCTGCTCGTCGACGAGGAAGTCGGTGTCGCCGACTCTCGTCACGCGCACTGACCGCAGCATCTGGCGGCAGATGACTTCGATGTGCTTGTCGTTGATGGCAACCGACTGCGAGCGGTAGACCTCCTGGATCTTGTCGACCAGGTAGCGCTGCAACTCGCGGATACCGAGGACCGCCAGAACGTCGTGCGGATCGATCGGACCGTCGATGAGCGGATCGCCGGCGCGAACGCGCTCGCCTTCCTGCACGTTGACGTGCACGGAACGGGGGACGCTGTACTCGTGGCGCGTCCCTTCGTCGGTCTCGATGATGACGCGGCGCATGCCCTTGACCACCGGACCGTGATGCACCGTTCCTTCGACCTCGGAGATGACCGCCTTATCGCGCGGGTGGCGAGCTTCGAACAGCTCGACGACGCGCGGCAGACCGCCGGTGATGTCCTTCGTCTTGGTCGTGGCGCGCGGGATCTTGGCCAGGATGTCTCCCGGGTAGACCTCGTTGCCGTTCTGCACCATGACGTGGGCGCCGGTGGGGAGCAGGTAACGCTTCTCCTCACCCTTCTTCGACTTGATCGTGATGGTCGGCGTGCGCTTTTCGGCGGTGGCCGACTCGACGATGACCATCTGCGTGAGACCGGTGACGCGATCGGTTTCTTCGCGGACGTTCTCGCCTTCGACGATGTCCTTGAACGTGACCTTGCCGCCGACCTCGGTCAGAATCGCCGAGGTGAACGGATCCCACTCGACGAGCGGGGCGCCGGCTTCGACGTGCTGTCCGTCGTGAACCTTGAGAGTTGAACCGTAGACGAGCGCGTAACGCTCCTTCTCGCGGCCGGTCGTGTCGAGAACCGCCGTATCGCCCTTCTTGAGCTTCTTGATGGGCGCATCGTCCATGATCAGCAGCTTGCCGTTACGGTTGATGACGACGAGATCGCCGTTCTTGTTCGTAACGGTGGAGACGTTGATGAACTGAATCTTCCCGGGGTTGGTTGCCTCGTGCTTCGACTGCTCGGAAACGCGCGATGCCGTACCGCCGACGTGGAAGGTACGCATGGTCAGCTGCGTGCCCGGCTCGCCGATCGACTCGGCGGCGATGACGCCGACCGCTTCGCCGATCTCGACCATCTTGCCGCTGGCCAGGTTGCGGCCGTAGCAGCGGCGGCAAATGCCGCGGCGGGTCTCGCACGTCAGTCCCGAACGGATCTTGACCTGCTCGATGCCGGCTTCCTGAATGGAGTTGGCCAGCTCGTCGGTGATCTCGTCGTTCTGCGACGCGAGAAGGTCGCCGGTGAGCGGATCGTAGATGTCTTCCTGCGAGACGCGGCCGACGATGCGATCGCGGAGCGGCTCGAGGATGTCGCCGCCTTCCATGATCGGCGTGACGACGATGCCGTCGAAGGTCTGGCAGTCCTGCTCGGTGACGATCACGTCCTGCGCGACGTCGACGAGACGGCGCGTGAGGTAACCGGAATCGGCAGTCTTCAGTGCGGTATCGGCGAGACCTTTACGCGCACCGTGGGTAGAGATGAAGTACTGGAGCACCGAGAGACCTTCGCGGAAGTTCGCGGTGATCGGCGTCTCGATGACTTCGCCCGAGGGCTTGGACATCAGGCCGCGCATTCCGGCGAGCTGGCGAACCTGCTCTTTGGAACCACGAGCGCCGGAGTCGGCCATCATGAAAATCGGGTTGAACTCGCCGCGATCCTGCTCGGTGCGGCGCATCTCGCTGAACATCTCGTCGGAGACGTTCTCGGTGGCGCGATGCCAGATGTCGATGATCTTGTTGTGGCGCTCGCCGTGCGTGATGGCACCGTCGAGGCGCTGACGCTCGACTTCGAGCACGTTCTTGCGGGCCGCTTCGACGATGTCCTGCTTCTTCGACGGGATGACCATGTCGTCGACGCCGATGGAGACGCCGGCCTTTGTGGCGTAGAGGAAGCCGAGCTCCTTGAGGTCATCGAGCATCTGCACGGTGAGAGCGTTGCCGAAGTTGACGAACGCGAAGTTCACCAGCTCCTGCAGTGCACGCTTCTTGAGCAGACCGTTGATGAACGGGATCTCGGCGGGCATGTGCATCTTGAAGATGACGCGGCCGACGGTGGTCTCGACGATCTTCTTCTCGAGCACCTGAATCTCGGCGTGCATCAGATCCTGATCGTTGAAGTGCTTGGTGAGGTCGATGAACTCGCCCGTGACGCGAACGCGGATCGGCGAGAGCAGCTCGACTTCCTGCGCCTGGAGCGCGAGCACAACCTCATCGAAGGTTCCGAAGACTTTGCCTTCGCCCTTCGCGCCCTTCTTCTCTTTCGTCAGGTAGTAGCAACCTAGAACGAGATCCTGCGACGGAACGGCGAGCGGCTTGCCGTTGGCCGGCGAGAGGATGTTGTTCGACGCCAGCATCAGGACCTGCGACTCGACCTGAGCTTTCGGCGACAGCGGAACGTGGACGGCCATCTGGTCGCCGTCGAAGTCGGCGTTGAAGGCCGTGCAGACGAGCGGATGGATCTTGATGGCTTTGCCTTCGACGAGGAGCGGCTCGAAGGCCTGGATGCCAAGACGGTGAAGGGTCGGCGCGCGGTTCAGCAGAACCGGATGCTCTTTGATGACCTCTTCGAGCGCGTCCCACACTTCGATCGTCTGCAGCTCGACCATCTCTTTCGCGGCCTTGATCGTACCGACGAGGCCCTTCTGTTCGAGACGGTTGTAGATGAACGGCTTGAAGAGCTCGAGCGCCATCTTTTTCGGCAGACCGCACTGATGGAGCTTCAGCTCGGGGCCGACGACGATGACCGAACGTCCGGAGTAATCGACGCGCTTGCCGAGAAGGTTCTGGCGGAAGCGGCCCTGCTTGCCCTTGAGGGTGTCGGACAGCGACTTCAGAGGACGGTTGTTGGAGCCCTTCAGCACGCGGCCGCGGCGGCCGTTGTCGAAGAGCGCGTCGACCGCTTCCTGCAGCATGCGCTTTTCGTTGCGGACGATGACGTCCGGCGCGCGGAGCTCGAGGAGCTTCTTGAGGCGGTTGTTGCGGTTGATGACGCGACGATAGAGATCGTTGAGATCCGAGGTCGCGAAGCGGCCACCGTCGAGAGGAACCAGTGGGCGCAGCTCGGGCGGAATGACGGGAATGACGTCGAGGATCATCCAATCGGGACGATGCCCTGACTTGCGGAAAGCGTCGACGACCTTGAGGCGCTTTGCGGCCTTGAGCTTCTTGATCTGCGAAGTCTCGGTGCGCATGATGAGGCGCAGCTCGTCGCTGAGCTCCTCCACATTCACCCTTCGCAGCAGCTCCTTGATCGCCTCGGCGCCCATCTTGGCGACGAAGACGTCACCGAACTGGATGCGCAGCTCGCGGTAGCGCTCTTCCGTGAGCAGCTCCTTGTCCTTGAGCGTGCCCTCGAGATCGCCGACGTCGATCGTGACGTATGACTCGAAGTAGAGGATGCGCTCGAGATCGCGCAGGGAGATGTCGAGCAGGTGGCCGATGCGCGACGGCAGGCCCTTGAAGAACCAGACGTGCGACACGGGCGAGGCGAGCTCGATGTGACCCATGCGCTCGCGGCGGACCTTGGACTTCGTCACCTCGACGCCGCACTTGTCGCAGATCACGCCGCGATGCTTCATGCGCTTGTACTTGCCACAGAGGCATTCCCAGTCGGTGATTGGACCGAAGATCTTGGCACAGAAAAGGCCGTCGCGCTCCGGCTTGAACGTCCGGTAGTTGATGGTTTCAGGCTTGGTGACCTCACCATGCGACCAGGAGCGGATCTTCTCGGGGGAAGCGAGTTGGATCTTGATCGCGTCGAAGTCGGTGATGGGACCGGTTAGTTCAAATGGGCTGGAGCGGAAC
>JAXDGL010000029.1:0-45548 GCA_034665065.1 Thermoanaerobaculia bacterium
AGAAAGACTTTTACGGACTCCCGCCCACGCCCCACCCCCCACTCCCCACCCCCAACATTCGATATAGTGAGGTCCGCATGAAAAAGACTCTGATTCTCCTCAGCTTTCTTCTCCTTTCGGCACTTCCGGTTCTCGCGCAGAACAACGCGATCACGATCCTCGCCGGAGGGGCGAAGGCCTTGAAAACCGCCGGCGGCGGCAAATCGAGCTTCCAGCACGGCTTCGAAGAAATCTCATACGGCATCGAGACGGAGCAGAACACGTTCCTGAAAATCAAGATCGGCCGCATGGACGCGAAGACCGTGTTCGTCGGCAAGGATGCGCTTGGTAATCAGGTCGCGCAGCTCGTCGATCCCAAAGGACAGGTTGAGTACGCGGACGTCGTCGTCGAGTACCGGTTCGCGGAGCCGTTTGGTTACACCGGCCTCTTCGCCGGCACCGGTCTCTACCGGCAGAGCAGCGGCAACCGGCAGGAGAGTGACTACGGCTTCGTCGGTGGCGTCAACGGACTCTTCCCCATCACCCGCAGCGTCGGCATCACCGCGGAGGCCGCGTATCACTGGGCGCATTTCTACAGTCCGAAACCGCGCTATGGCTCCATCGGCGTTGGACTTCGTTTCGGGTTCTGACGAATTTGCGGGGCACGCGCCTTGCTCCTTCATCCTTCTGAAACAGGAGGATGCATGGCTAACGAATCGAATCAGAAGAGGGCATCGCGCAGTGCGCGCGACGTCATGACGGCGAACCCAACGACGGTGTCGGAGAAGGACACCATCCGTGATGCCGCACGCATCATGGCCAGCGAAGACACGGGAGTGGTGCCGGTTGTCGACGGGCGCAAGGTGATCGGCATCGTCACCGACCGCGACATCGTCGTCCGCCTCGTCGCCGAAGGGAAGGACTCCGCGGACGCACGCGTCAATGACTACATGACGCGGACGGTGCGATCGGTCAAAGAAGACACGCCGATCACCGAGATCCTCAATGTGATGAGCAGCGCGCAGATCCGGCGCGTGCCGGTCGTCAATGCCAGCGACGAACTGGTCGGGATCGTCTCGATGCGCGACATCTCCACCGAGTCGAATCAGGACACGAACATCGGCAAGGCTGTCGAGCAGATCAGCGAGGGACCGGCGAACAACTGATATTCATTTGCAGCTTGATCCTGTCATCCTGAGCCGCCGAAGCCGCCGCAAGAATCGCTGCCCCTTCAACAACGATGCATCGGCGGCGGAGGACGGTCGAAGGACCCCCATCTGGTGTGCCGGTGTCAGAAAAACTCCGCATACAAGCAGGGGGTCCTTCGACGTCCTCCGGCACCCGTGTCCTCCGGCGGTCTCAGGATGACAGCGTTGTGGTGGCTCACCTGCTAACCTAGCGCGATGCAAAAACGTGCCGCGCTCGCTCTCGTTCTCGCTTTCGTCGCGCCGCTTTACGCCGCGCGGCGGGTCGTCAAGCCTGTCCCGAAGCCGGCGCCTCCGGCGATCACCGTCGACACGCACGCCGACACTCCCAGCGAGTTTCTCGATCATCCCTTCGACCTCGGCGTCCTCAACACGCGCGGGCACTTCGACTATCCGCGCATGAAGGCCGGCAATCTCGACGCCGAGTTCTTCGCGGCGTATGTGCCCGCCAAGTACGCCAACAAAGGCGCCGCCGCCTACTGCATGAAAATCATGGAGACCATCCATGAGATGGCCGATGCGTATCCGTCCTGGGTCCGCTTCGCGACATCGACCGCCGGCATCAAGGCGGCCGTCGCCGACAGCCGCCGCGCCATCCTCATCGGAATCGAAGGCGGTCACGCCATCGAAGACTCGCTCGATCTCCTGCGCGCGTTCTACCGTTTCGGGGCGCGCTATATGACTCTCACCCACACGAACACCAACAACTGGGCTGACTCCTCGGGTGACGAAGCGAAACACAACGGCCTCACGCCGTTCGGCAAACAGGTCGTTCTCGAGATGAACCGCCTGGGCATGCTCGTCGATATCTCCCACGTCAGCGACAAGACGTTCTACGACGTGATCGAGGTCTCGAAAGCGCCGGTGATTGCGTCCCACTCGTCGTCACGCGCGCTGGCCAGTGCACCGCGCAATATGACCGACGCCATGCTCGCGGCGCTGGCAAAAAACGGCGGGGTGGCCATGGTGAACTTCTATCCCGTGTTTCTTTCCGACGATGTCGCGAAAGCCTCGAAAGCGCGCGACGAAAGGCTCAAGCCGGAGATCGCCGAACTGAAAGCAAAAGATCCTTCCGAAGGGACGGAGTATCAGGAAGGCGTGCGCAAACTGATGGCCGCCAATACGCTGCCGAAAGTGTCATGGACCGTGATCGTCGATCACATCGATCACATGGTGAAGGTCGCGGGTGTCGATCACGTCGGCATCGGTTCCGACTTCGACGGTATCCCATCCGTACCGGAAGGTATGGAGGACATCAGCAAGCTGCCGGCGATTGCCGCCGAGTTGAAGCGCCGCGGCTACAGCGAGGCCGATGTGCACAAGATCATGGGCGAGAACTTCATGCGGGTGTTCGCTGAGGTGGAGAAGATCGCCAGGAGCTTGCAGGTGAAAGAGCCGGCGGCCGTGCCTGCGACGGCACCGGCGCCTTCGTTATAACGGTCACCCTGAAAACGGATGGTTTCTTTTCTAGAACTTGAATAGCAGCGCGGCAAAAATCGCGCTGTCGCCTTTCTTCACGTTCGCGGACGTTGGCTTGCTCTTGTAGTCGTAGACCCAGGCGAGCTTCAGCTCCAGGCGCGACGCGACGGTCGTCGTGAGTCCGGCGTCGAAGTGATAGAAGGCGTCGCCGAAGTCGCTCGTCTTCCAGATCGCCGTCAGCTTCTGTGTGATCTTGCTCGTCGGGGAGAGCGCCCAATCGAAATTCTCGCCCGCCTTGGCTGCGCCGCCGCTCGATCGTCCGGCGTTGGCGTTGCTTTCGAGCTCTGCGCCGAGCGCTCCGTCGACGGTGAGATTCCGCGTTTCACTCTTGATGATTCGATAGCCACCGCCCACGAGTGGCGCGACGAAGTAATTCACATCCTTGAACGGATCGCGCAGATACGACACCTCGGCGAACGCAAAGGTTCGGTCGGACAATGCGTACTCTTCGCGCGCATCGGCGGACGCCTTGTCGACCTGCGTCGCGCCGTTCGAGTCGCCGCGCAGATAGAGCACATCCGCCTTGAACACGAGCCGCGTTTTCGGATCGTATTTCGTCGCGAACGCGAAGTTGTAGTTCTTCGTATCGGTGTTGCCGCTGGTGATCGCTAAACCTGCGCCGATGCTGCTTGCCCAGGGATGAGGCGGTGGCGCAGGCGCATCCGCGCAGAAGACGGGAACTGCCAGAAGAATCAAGGCCAGGATCAGAACGGCGGCTCTCTGCATTTGCAAACCCCTTTCGATGCAGCGCGGGGACAGCAAAGGCCGCGCCTGACGGATTACCGAGGGCGGTAAAGGTAGGGATAGGGATCGATGGGCGTCCCGGTCCACCATCGCTTGTCGGGATCGAGACGGATCAAGGCGAAGTGCAGATGCGGCGCGTCCTTCGGCGCGTTCCCGGTCGTGCCGACGTAGCCGATCAGATCGCCGCGTTTGAGAACCTGCCCCTCATGAAGTCCCATCGCGTAGGCGTCGAGATGCGCGTAGTAATAGCAGTAACGCGAATCGGGATCGTATTGATAGACCGTGAGCCCGCCGGCGTTGCTGGTGAAGAGTTTCTTTACGATTCCGTCGTCCGTGGCGACGACGTTGGTTCCGCGCGCAGCCATGATGTCGAGCGCGTCGTGACGCCGCGTGGCGCCGCCGCGCATTTCATCGAACGTGTCGCGGATCGTGCTCGGATCGATTCCTTCCACCGGCATCGTCATCGGCCGCGGACCTTCGCCCGGCGTCAGCAGAATGCGCGGCGTCAGGGGGACGATGGGCAGCGGCGCATTCGTGCGCGCCGCCGTTGTCCGGACAGTTGGCATCGCAGGAGGAGCGCCGAGCGGACTCGCGGGACGAACCGCGGGACCCGCGTTCTGCGTCGTCCCCGACGCCATCCAGGCCAGGCCGGCGACGCACGCGATCACGACAACGAGGACGAGTTTCTTCACAGCCTCATTTCTCCAGAATCGCAGGCATCCCCGGAGTGACGAGCCTGGCCAGTTCCATCGCATCCCAATTCGTCAGGCGGATGCAGCCGTGCGACGTGGTCTTTCCGATCGTCGAGGGCTCCGGCGTGCCGTGAATTCCGTAGTGCGGCTTCGACAGATCGATCCAGACGACGCCGACGGGGTTGTTCGGCCCGGGCGGCACCTTCGCTTTCTTCTCACTTGCTTCGGCGTCCCAGAAGAGATCGGGGTTGTAGTTGAAACTCGGATCCCACCCGACGCCATTGATCTTCCACTTCCCGATCGGAAGGGGATCGTGAACGCTGCCGATCGTCGCGGGATAACTCGCCACTAGCGCGCCATTCGCGGCGATCGCCTCGACCGTCGCTCGTCTCTTGCTGACGCGGATGCTCATCCCCGGCGTTTTCGCCAGCGGTGCGCGATCGACATTGGGAACGTGAATGATCGCGCCCGCTTTGTCGAATGCGATGCCGCGATTGAGTTTGATGAGCAGCGCCGGGCTGATATGAAACCGCTCGCCGAGCTGTTCGGCGATCGATGCGTAGCCGAGTGCAGGCAACTTCGCTTTGTCTCCCATTTCCGAGGGGATCGGAACGTACGGTCCCGCGACGTCCGCGGCACTGATGGTGTACGGCACGATCGCGGGCGCGGCATCGGCGTTGAGCGCCTTCCATGTTGCAGCCGTGACCGTGCTACCTGCAATCCCCCTCGAGTGATTGAACGCGGCGACCGCCAGCCGCGTGTTGCCGCCGTATCGTCCGTCGATCTCACCCGGCGAATCGTGCGCGCGATCGAGCAGGATCTGTGCGCGCAGGATCGCCGATCCTGGTTTGCTGGCCGGCGTCAACAACGGCTGTTTCGCCGCGTCATTCGTCGCCGCGACGGTGAACGCCTCGGGCGGCTTCGCCCGCGTCACGCGCGCGAGCGCGGCATGCGCCGAGGCGAGAATCAGGAGATGGAGAACGAGCGTACGAGGAATCGGCATGTAGCCTGATTTGACTGCACGATCGAAGCCACGGATGAGCTAAGCGGCTTATCGCGATCGCACCGTCAGACGCCAAAGTGCGATCGTGTGATCGTCGCTGCTGCTGGCGAGCCACTTTCCGTCGCCGCTGAACGTCACCGACATGACCTCATCCGCGTGGCCGGCCAATTCCTGCATCAGTGCGCCGTCGCGAACGCGCCAGAGCCGCACGGTGGGATCGGGCGTCGATGAGGGGCCGGCGATCTGCTTCCACAACGTGCCGAGTGCGCCGCGTTCGCGTCCGCCGCTGGCCAGCCATTGACCGCCGGGACTGAAGGCAACGGAGTAGACATGGTTCGGCGTCTCGATCGTGCGCAGGAGCGCGCCATCCTTCACGCGCCAGATGCGGATCGATGAGTCGTCGCCGCCGCTGGCGAGGAGTTGCCCGTTGGGACTGAAGGCAATGCCGACAACCGCCTCTTTGCTACCCGAAAGTGTTCGCAGCAGCGCTCCCGAATCGCTGCGCCAGATCTTGATCGTCTTGTCGAAGCTGCCGCTCGCAATCAACGTTCCGTCGGGGCTGAAGGCGACATGCCATACGTTGAGCGCGTGACCGCGCAATGTTTTGAGTAGCGCCCCATCCGCAGTGCGCCAGACCTTTACTGTCTTGTCCTCGCCGCCGCTGACGATGCGCTGGCCATCCGGACTGAATCCCACCGACCAGACGACGCCTTCGTGACCCTTCATCGTGCGGAGCAGCGCGCCATCGCGCACGCGCCAGATGGTGACGTTGTGATCGTAGCTTCCGCTGACGAGCGATTGTCCATCGGCGCTGAATGCGATCGAGGTCACTCCCTCGGGATGCGTCAGCGTGCGGATCAGCGTGTTGTTCGATACGCGCCACAACTTCACGGTGTGGTCCGCGCTGCTCGTGGCGAGGATTTGCGAGTCGGGACTGAAGGCGACTTGCCGTCCGACGTTCGCATGGGCGCGGAAGACGTGCGTGCGTTGCGCGTACAACGTTTGCGCGTGGGCCGTTGCCGCCGTCGCACACAGGATGCCGATCGCGGCGGTGAGCGAACCGATGCTTCGGGAAAGAGTTGGATGCATGCCGGCGTCTTACGGCGCGAAGAGAGGCTTTGTTTCGGGATCGTTGATCATCGGCACGTTGCCGCCGGCTTGTTTCCGGTTCATCATGGCGTCATGAGAAAATCAAATCGGGTTTCCGCTGCATCGCTCGCGAGCCTCATCGGTCTTCTTACGCTCTTCATTGCAGCGGAGAGTTGGGCGGGCGCGCCGCTCAAAGGCGTTGACGTGAAGCTGGGAAAGAATCCCGGCGGCTCACCGGCGGCGAGAACCACCGATAGCAATGGTGGCGTTGATTTTGGCGTGCTGCCGAAAGGCTCGTACTACGTCACGTTCGCCGGCGGCGAGGCCGTGATCGCCGAGGTCGAGATCAAAGGGGCGGAGGGCGGGCCGGTCAAAGCGCATTGGGACCTGAAGCAGGGGAGGCGCGTCGATCCCGCCTCCGGGGCGACATCGCGGAAAGCGGGCGATGATCGGATCGTCATCACATCGGACGGCAAGAATCCCCTGAGCGTGACGATCATTAAATCCAAATCAAATATCGCGAATAATTAGTCTGATTATTCGCTGCTGTTTTGTAGTCGTTTCGGCGCCACCATGCGCCAGGCCATTGCCACGACGTCTGCGGCCTCGGATGGACTCACAGCGGAGAGTCGCATGAGCACCGCTGGATACCCGACGTAGTGAGCGGTGATGTAGAACGCCTCGGGCCGCGTCTGCATCAGGAGGTCGCGCTCGTCGAAGCTGACCCGAAAGACGATCGACTCGCCGTCTTCTTTCATCCGGGCGAGGAACTTTCCTTTGACCCGCAACGCGCGCGTGCCGTACGACGTGCCGTCTTCGACGCCGGGATGCTTCATCGCCAGCTCGCGGATCACTTCGAAGGTCACGGCGCGCCGTTGTTTCGCTGCCATACCAGAGCAGTCTAGTCGGTTCGTGGCACGGCGGCGTTGTTACGCGGCGGAAGCTCGATCTTACGGATTCCAAACTCCTGCGACACTTCGTCCACCACTCCAATGACGACGCTTTCCGTGCTTTCATCGATATCGAGAGGAACATCGTAGCTGTAATGGCTCTTCATCGCCTCTTTCTGCTTGGAGGCCGGATACGCGAATGATTGTATTTGCCGCCTGACCTCACTCAATTCTCCAAGAACGCCGCCCCAGCCTGTGTAGACGGAGAACCCACCCGCCTGTTGTGCATTTTCAGGAAGCGTAGTCAGCGCTGCAATGGGGATCTCGACATGAACCGTCAGCGCCCAATGGTGATTGCGCCGCTTCTGTGCAGGGCCGGCCGTCACAACAATCGGAATCTTTGCTCCCGTTGGCTCACGGAAAAAGCTGGCGATCACGCGATCCTTCATTCGTTCGACTGGCGACTTGTCGACATAATCGCGCCGCGCTCGCGCCGTGTAATTGCGGTTCTTCATCGTTACTGAAATGGAGCGATCGTGATTGTCTTTGTTTGCAGTAACCCGGTAGGCGAGCGAGTAATAGGCATCGAGGTCTTCGCGTACGCTTGGGAGGAATGCGGCGATATTTTTTGCGCCCCAGGCAGCGGCTCCGCCGGTTTGGTCTGCGACCTGATTCATGGCGGTGAGCTGGTTTTGAAGATCAACGTATTTCTGTCCTGACGAAGTCCGGTCCGGGTATTCGGCGGAATTCTGCTCGTTGTCAAGCCCTCTCGGATAGAGCGGGTAGATGGTGACGTTGTTCGTGGCTGCGGTTTGGCCAAGACTCTCGATGAATCGAAACATGTCGTAGTCGCTGCCGCCATCGGGAGCGCTCGCCTCCGCGGGGGCCGTCCCTGCATAGCGGGGGAAGCGGTTCGTCGCGAAAAGCATCACCTTTTTCCCTTCGAAGGCCGAGATGCCGGTGACCAGCGAGCGCATCGCGGCGATTTTGGCGCGCACTTCCATTTTCTCGTACATCGCATGATCGTTTCCGGCGCCGAAGGTGGTGTCGTCGAACATCCTGTTGTCGACCGCGTACCCTTTTGATTTCGCGAATGCTGCTCCGTCGGAGCGCCAGAGACGCTCTCTGTCCTCCTGAGTTCTTGAGTCAGGGGAGAGGAAAGTCGATTCTTTCTCTATCTGCGCCAAAGCCAGATCGAGAGCGGCGAGATTGTCTGTGAATGACAGGCGCGTCGAGACCATTCGATCCCACGAGACGATCGAGACCGCATCGCCGGGAGCGAGCGACTGGTGAAGGAGAGTCTTCAAACTGCCAAAAAACTGCTCGCGGTCCCACGGCAGGAGTGAGAAGTGGTCGATGAAAACGAGGATCGTGCGCTTGGGCCGAGGCGCGCTTTCAATCGCTTCTTGGGACGGTGCGGCGGCGATCGACACTCCGGTCGGAGCGGTTTCGCGTCCGCCGCGGTACTCCGCAAAATTCGAGACCGGCTGCAGCTTGCTGTTCTCGTAGATCTCGAAATCGTTCTTCGTCAATCCCTGAACGTGATTTCCCTTCTTGTCTGTAACGACGACATCGACGTTGACGATCGACACTTCGATCGCCTCGCCGGTGTGCGGGAGTTGGGGGCGGTCCTGGGCGATCGCGGTTAGTGCGAACATGATGGGGAGGAGTTGTTTGAGCATTGGTTCCATAATGAACCTTCGGGATGTACAAGTCATCTCAACCCACTGCAAATATTCGGGCAGACGGGTTCACGCGGAGACGCGGAGGACGCGGAGCAAAGAATTCGACTCAGGACGGCGAATTGTCGTGGCATGCTTCCTCCGAATCGCGGAGGAGGAGAGGATGCTGACCCAGGAACAACTGGCGGCGATTGAATCGGTGCGACGGGCGTCGGGAGGATTTCTGCCCGCGCGCGAAGTCGCGAAATTTGCCGGCGATGACGGAACGATCGAACAGTTCATGCTCGATCTCATTCCTCTGGCGAAGACCTTTGCCATTCCACCCATCTCGAACTTCTTCGTCGGCGTCGTGGCGCTGGGAGCGGGCGGCAATCTCTACTTCGGCGCGAACTACGAGTTCCCCGGTCACGCCCTCAGCTTCAGCATTCACGGCGAGCAGGCCGCGACGGTGCAGGCGCTGTCCAATGGCGAGACGGGAATTGCGATGCTTGCCATCTCCGCGGCGCCGTGCGGCTACTGCCGGCAATTCCTGAACGAGCTGACGTCTGCATCGACGTTGAAGATCGTGTTGCCGAACACGCCTGCGACGACTCTGACGTCGCTTCTGCCCGCTGCGTTCGGTCCCAGCGATCTGGGCGTTGATGGCGGGCTGCTGTCGCCGCAGTCACATGGATTGAAACTGGCCGCCGATGATCTCGCGCAGGCGGCATTGGACGCAGCGAACAACTCGTACGCGCCATACAGCGCGAGTTACGCCGGCGTAGCCTTGAAGACGAGCGACGGCGGGATCTTCGCGGGATCAGTCGCCGAGAACGCTGCCTTCAATCCGAGTATGTCGCCGCTCGAGGCGGCCATCGTCCGGCTGGTGATCAGCGGCGGAAAGACCTACGCGGACATCGTCGATGCCGTGCTCGTCGAAGTGCGTGATGCGAAGGCGAGTCAGGCTGGCGTGACGCGCGAGATTCTGTCGTCGATCACGAACGTGGACCTGCGAGTCTACGAAGCGTCGTAAACCGATGTCCGCGACCGGCATGACGCGAACGCGTGCGCTGCTTCTCGTCGGCATCGCCGAGTTGCTGGGGATGTCGCTCTGGTTCACAGCGTCCGCGGTCGCTCCGAAGATCGCGATCGAATGGAATCTGAGCGCCGGAACAACATCGTGGTTGACGCTTGCGGTGCAGCTCGGATTCGTCGCCGGCACCTTGATCAGCGCGATGGCGAATCTTCCCGACGTGATGAGCGTGCGGCGCCTGTTCGCGGTCTCCGCGCTGGCCGGCGCGATCACGAACGCGCTCTTCGCCTGGCTCGCTCATGACGCCGCGACGGCGATCGCGCTCCGATTCCTGACCGGCGTTTTTCTCGCCGGCGTTTATCCGCCGGGGATGAAAATCATCGCCACCTGGTTTCGCGAGGGCCGCGGTTTCGCCCTCGGCGTTCTCGTCGGCGCATTGACGCTCGGCAAAGGCTCGCCGTACCTGCTCAATGCGATCGGCTCATCGAACTGGCGCGTCAACGTTGCGGTTGCCTCGCTGCTCGCGGTGATCGGCGGCGTGGTCGTCTTCTTCTTCGTCGCAGACGGGCCGTTCGCACTGCCCAATCAACCCTTCGACTTGAATCAGGTGACCGACATCGTCCGCAATCGCGCCGTTCGCCTCGCCAACTTCGGATACTTCGGCCACATGTGGGAACTCTACGCGATGTGGACGTGGATTCCGGTGATGTTGCGGGCGAGCATGGCGGCCAGCGGATCATCACCGCGATTGGCCGAAGTCGGATCGTTCATCGTGATCGGAAGCGGCGCGATTGGTTGCGTGATTGCTGGACGCTTCGCTGATCGCATCGGACGCACCGTCGTCGCCTCCGCGGCGATGATCGCCAGCGCGATCTGCTGCGTCGCCATCGGATTTCTTTTTGGCGGGTCGCCGGTTGCGTTGCTGATCGTCGCCGCGATCTGGGGTGCAACCGTCGTCGCCGACTCCGCGCAATTCTCGGCGTGCGTCACCGAGCTCTCCGATCCGCGCTACATCGGCACCGCGCTCACGCTGCAGACGTGCGTCGGATTCCTGATCACGACCGCGTCGATCAGCATCATGCCGCGAATCCAGCACGCGGTCGGCTGGCAATGGGCTTTCGCCATCCTCGCCCCCGGCCCGATTCTGGGTACGATCGCCATGCTGCGCTTGCGCGCGCTCCCCGAAGCAAAGAGACTCGCCCAAGGAAGGCGTTGAGGAACGGAGAGGAACAATGATGACGAACGCAAAGCGATGCCCGAACTGCGAGGGCAGCACACTCTACGCAAGCCAGACCATCAGCGCCGGCGGCGGAGACCCGTACAATCTGTTGCCGGGGCTCGGAGGGTTTTTCACCGGGGCGAAGTTTCATCTGATCACGTGCAAAGACTGTGGACTGATGCAGTTCTTTGCGGCACCCGAAGCGTTGGCGAAACTCGATCAATCCAAGAAGTGGGTGCGCGTTTAGGGTGGGGCCTGAGCGCAAGCGCGGGACTACTACTGCATATCGAGACCGACCTCTGCCACCTCTGCATTTCTACGGATAAGGGGTTTGCGAGAGCTCAAATCCACGGCTCATCCCCACTCGGTCCGTAGATCGACGGCACCTTCGCGTCTGCCATCCGCAGGTAGACCGAGAGCTGGCCGCGATGATGGATCTGGTCGTGGAGCAGGAACCAGAGCATATCCATCCTGGACAGCTCACCCATCGTCTTCGGTGCGACGAAGAAGTGCACCTTTCCGTGCAGTGTTTCTTCCGATGCGGATGCAGCGAGCGCGCGGAACTCCTTGCTCGCGCTCTGGACCGCAGCGACGATTTCCTTCCAGCTGTCCGGTGCTGGAGGAGGAGCCGCTCCCGGTTTGAAGCCATCTTTGAACTCGTCGTGCCACACGCGCTTTCCCATGCCGCACTCGACGACGAAGACCCAGGCCAGCTCACGCGCGCTCTTCGCTTTCGGATGCGGCTTGAGGTCCGCTTTGTCTTCCGGATAGGCGTTCAGGACGCGCATCGTCCGTTCGTGTTCCTGATCGTAGGTGTCGAGAAATTGTTGTTTCATTTTGCCCTCCGAGTCCGCCATGCGGAATCCGTGCAAACCGCTTTGATATAGTCGGCTCGCGCGCCGTTTTCCTCGCGCGCATTCTGCATCAATCTCGACTCAAGAGGATGGAAATGCCTCACAACACCTTCAACACACTCGACTCCTTCGACCGCGGCGACGGACAACGCGGCCAGTTCTATTCGCTACCCAAACTCGAGGCCGCCGGCGCCGGCAATGTCTCGCGCCTTCCGGTCTCGATCCGCATCGTCCTCGAATCCGTTCTTCGCAATGTCGACGGCCGGAAGATCGCCGAAGACGACGTCCGCACGCTGGCGAATTGGAAGCCGAACGCGGAACGAACGGACGAGATCCCGTTCATGGTCGCGCGTGTCCTCCTGCAGGACTTCACCGGCGTCCCGCTTCTCGTCGATCTCGCGGCGATGCGCTCCGCGGCCAGCCGCGCCGGCGCCGATCCAAAAATCATCGAGCCGCTCGTGCCGGTCGACCTCGTCGTCGATCACTCCGTGCAGGTCGACTACTCCAATCGTCCCGACGCGCTGCAGATGAACATGGACATCGAGTTCACGCGCAACCAGCAGCGCTACCAGTTTCTGAAGTGGGGGATGCAGGCCTTCAACGGATTCGGCGTCGTTCCGCCGGGCATCGGTATCGTCCATCAGGTCAACCTCGAGTACCTCGCGCGCGGCGTGCTGGAGAAGGATGGCGTCTACTATCCCGACACGCTCGTCGGCACCGACTCGCACACGACGATGATCAACGGACTCGGCATCGTCGCCTGGGGTGTCGGCGGGATCGAGGCCGAAGCGGGCATGCTCGGGCAGCCGGTGTATTTCCTCACGCCCGATGTCGTCGGCGTGAATCTCACTGGCTCGTTGCGCGAAGGTGTGACAGCGACCGATCTCGTATTGACGATCACTGAGATGCTGCGCAAGGCCAAGGTGGTCGGCAAGTTCGTCGAGTACTTCGGTGAAGGAGCGGCGTCGCTCTCGCTTGCCGATCGCGCCACGATCGCCAATATGGCGCCGGAGTACGGCGCGACGATGGGCTACTTCCCGATCGATGAAGAGACGTGCCGCTACATGACGATGACCGGCCGGACGGAAGATCAGGTAAATGCATTCCGCGGCTACTTCAAGGCCCAGCAGCTTTTCGGAATGCCGAAAAAGGGCGACATCGATTACACGACGACGCTCGAGCTCGACCTCTCCACGGTCGGCGCGAGCGTGGCCGGACCGAAACGTCCGCAGGACCGCATTGAGCTCGACAACATCCAGCGCGAGTTTCTGGCGATGCTGAAGGCGCCCGCACCGGCGGGCTATGGCAAGTCCGAGGAGCAAGTCGCGCGCAAAGCGAAGACGATGGTCGGTGTGCATGCAAGCGACTCGGGCAGCACGGTCACCGGCGGCGGCGAGCAGGATTCCGCAACTGCGCCGAACGCGCTGGCATCGCAAAGGAAGAACACCAGCATCACCACGGAAGAAGAGATGGTCAACAATCGCCCGACGCCGGACCGCGTCGACGCCGATTCGCTCACCGACGAGTTTCCGCGTGCAGTGGCCGAGTTGCATCACGGCGACGTCCTAATCGCGGCGATCACCTCGTGCACGAACACGTCGAATCCCTCGGTCATGCTCGCTGCCGGATTGCTGGCGAAGAAGGCCGTGGAGCGCGGCCTGCGCGTGCCGCGCGTCGTCAAGACGTCGCTCGCACCCGGATCGCGCGTCGTCACCGATTATTACCAGCGCAGCGGACTGCAGCCATATCTCGATCAACTCGGCTTCTATACCGTTGGATACGGATGCACGACCTGCATCGGCAACTCCGGCCCGCTCGATCCGCACATCGAAGATGCGATCACGAAGCACGATCTCATCGGCGTCAGCGTCCTCTCCGGCAACCGCAACTTCGAAGCGCGCGTGCATCAGTCGATCAAAGCGAACTTTCTGATGTCGCCGCCGCTCGTCGTCGCCTTCGCGCTCGCCGGCCGCATCGACATCGACATGGCCAATGAGCCGATCGGCCGCGGATCGAAGGGCGAAGACGTCTATCTCCGCGAGATCTGGCCTTCGATGGACGAGGTCCGCACCTGTATGGCGGACGCTCTCGATCCTGAATCGTTCCATACGCTCTACAAGAACTTCACCGATCAGAATCCGCTCTGGAATCAGATCCCCTCGACGGCCGGACTTCTTTACAACTGGGACCCGCAATCGACGTACATCCAGGAGCCGCCGTTCTTTATCGGCGATCAGGGGATGAAGCCCGGATCGGACGCCAGCATCCGCGGAGCGCGTCCGCTGGCGATCTTCGGCGACTCCGTCACGACGGATCACATCAGTCCCGCAGGATCGATCAAGGCGAAGTCGCCGGCAGGCCAGTACCTCATCGAGTCGGGCGTATCGATCGAAGACTTCAACAGCTACGGCTCACGCCGCGGCAACGATCGCGTGATGACGCGTGGCACGTTCGCCAACGTGCGGATCAAGAACCTGATGGTGCCGGGCGTCGAAGGGGGCGTCACCGTTCACCAGCCCGATGGCGAGCAGATGCCGATCTACGACGCGGCGATGCAGTATCAGAAAGAAGGAACGCCGCTCGTCGTGATCGCCGGACAGGAATACGGCACTGGCTCTTCCCGTGATTGGGCCGCGAAGGGCACCAAACTCCTCGGCGTCCGCGCGGTCGTGACGCAGAGCTTCGAGCGCATCCATCGCTCCAACCTCGTCGGAATGGGCGTGCTGCCGTTGCAGTTTGAAGAGGGAACGAACGCGCAGTCGCTCGGTCTCAATGGGACGGAAGTCTTCGACATCGAAGTCTCCGGCAAACTCCAGCCACGCCAGAAAGCGGCGCTGGTGATTCATCGCGCGAACGGTGCCACCGACAAGGTGCCGGTCATTGTCCGGATCGATACGCCGATCGAAGTCGACTACTACGAGCAGGGAGGCATTCTGCCGTTCGTGTTGCGGCAGTTGTTGGGGACGCACTCGTAGAGCTCGTAGAGCAGGCATTCCTGCCCGGCGGGATTCAGGGGATCACCACGGGCGGTGCGAGTTGAAATATCGCGCCGATCCACGATGCTCACCTGTCCCAAAACCACCGCCGGGCACGAAAGCCCGGCGGTAGCAGGCAGGAATGCCTGCTCTACGATATCATCTGTGAGTGCTGAATTATGACCTCGGCGGAGTTACTGTCCGGAAGCGATCCCGCCTTCCACATTGGCACGCAGACCACGCCATTTACTTCATCACGTGGCGTCTTTTCGATTCCCTTCCGGCGCATGTGATGGAGCGATTTCGTGCGGAACGCGACGCTGCGCGCGAACAGATTGCCCGCCTGAGGGGAACCGTTACGATCCCTGAACAACGAATGCTTGACGAAGCGCTCACCGAGGCCTGCGAGAAGTTCCTCGATCAACACGCCGGCGAGTGTGTGTTGCACGATCATCGAGCGGCCCGCATCGTGGCTGACAGCCTCTCTCACTTCGACGGACTTCGTTATCTGCTCTTCGCCTGGTGTGTGATGCCGAATCACGTTCATGCCATCTTCTCGTGTCTCGAAGGTTTCAATACCAGCAGCATTCTCCACTCGCTCAAAGGGTTCACCAGTCGGGAGATTAACCGCCTACTTGGCCGAAGCGGCACTCTTTGGCAGTCCGAGAGTTTCGACCGCTGTATTCGCGACTCGGAAGAGCTGACGCAAAAGATCGAGTATGTGATTGGCAATCCGGCCGCTGCAGGCCTGGAGAACTGGCCGTTCACAGCCATGTATCCCGAGCGCATCGCCGAGGCAAAGTAGAGCAGGCATTCCTGCCTGCTACCGGCGGGCATTCCTGCCCGGCGGGATTAGGGAGACTAACGCGCAGAACTTGGGGCCGGAGGACGAAGACTCGTTGCCCAGCCGGCGCGCCAAGGATGCTGTGCAGGTACGCGAGGATTTCGTCGGAGCAACCATTCCCGCCGGGCACGAAAGCCCGGCGGTAGCAGGCAGGAATGCCTGCTCTACAGGTACAATCACATTATCCCTATGCCTGTTCCGTGGTGGGAAGCCACAACGACCGCAGCATTCCTCGTTTTTCTTTGCGCCGCATCCGCGCTGGCGGGCCCGGGCGGCTTTGCAGTCGCTGCGTATCCTGTCTGCCAGCCTCGCGGTGTGCGCTTGTCGTGGTCGGCCTCGTCGGGTGCGGCTTCATACCGAGTGTTTCGGGGGACCCAGGCGCTCGGCTCTGTCCTTTCCGCGTCGACGCTCTCCTTCACCGACACCACCTCGGGCACTTCCTACTCGGTCGTGGCGACCGATAGTCGCGGCATCGCGTTCACGTCGAACAGCGTGACGCCGTCCGCGCCGAACATCTCGTTCTGTTCCGGAAACGACTTGCAGGTCGCCGAGGCGGCGTACTGCGCCGTGACAGGACCGGCGGTCCATCTGGCCTGGACTGCGGGCGCCTCACCGGATGGATACTTCATCAGCGACGCAAGCGGGACTCTTGTCGCATTCGTCGATTCATCGAAGAGCAGCTTCGACATCACAGGACTCACCGGCGGCAGGAACTACCGCTATTCGGTCAACAACACCGACGCGAACAACGGACAGTTCGTGACGACGCCTTCGTGCTCCGGTCCGCCGGGAAACACGACGCTCTCCGCGACGACGTCGTGTGCGAGCAACTCCGTAAGCGTGCAGCTGAGCTGGACCGCGGCATCGAGCGTGACGCAGTACCGCGTCTATCGTGACGGAGTCGTGGTGAATGCGACGACATCGCGCACGTTCACCGACACGAACGTCGTCTCGGGCCACGCCTACAGCTACACGGTTTCGGCGCTGAACGGATCAGGATCAACGGAGTCGAACACGCTATCGGTCACCGGAGCGACGTGTACCTCACCGCCCGGCGCGTTCGCCGCGACTGCCACCGCGTTCTGCACGACAGGCGCGTCTCCCGCGCCGGCGGTCCACATCAGATGGACGGCATCGTCGAATGCTGCGTCGTACGTCGTCAATCGAAATGGCGTCGCTGACACGTCGTCGTGGTCCTCCGCGACGCTGGCTCTCGATGACCTCAACGTCATCATCGGCCAGACCTACAACTACACGGTCACCGCGACGAACAGCGGCGGCAGCACGACATCGAGCGGACAGTCGGTCACGATCGCCGGATCGATCTGTCCCGTCACGCCGCCAACGGCACCGGCGCTTACGGAGACGACGACGTGTAATGGCACGTCCCCCGCCAATCATCTCTCATGGTCGGCGTCGGCCAACGCTACAGGCTATGTCGTCTATCGGAATGGCACGGCGTTGTCGGCCGCGTTGTCCGCAGCAACCCTCACCTACGACGATGAGAGCGTTGCGCCGGGCCAGTCGTATGCCTACGTCGTTCGCGCATCGAATGGCGGCGGAACCGCGGACTCGAACACGATCAACATTTCTCTTCCGACGACCATCTGTCAGCCGCCGCCGCTGCCATTCACGTTGCGCGCAACGGCGGTGTGCGACCTCTCGTCGACACCTGCTCCGATTGTCAGGCTGACGTGGAGCGCGTCGGTGAACGCGACGGGCTATCTCCTCTTCCGGAATGAGCTGCAAATCGGCGACATCGTCGCCACGTTGTTTGCCGACACCAACGTCGCGCTGGGATCGAAATACACCTACCTCGTTCGTGCCTATGGCGCGGGCGGTACGACCGACTCGAACGCCTTCGAGGTGCAGTTGACGCAGTCAGTCTGCACCGCGCCGTGCGGCTTTGCCTGCGCAGCCACGGTGGCCACAACGGCATCGGAACAATCGCCGGTTCGCTTTGCCTTGCAACAGCAGACGTCATGCGACGGAGTCAGCGCCACATGGTCTTTCGGTGATGGGACCGGTTCGGATGCTCTGACGCCGACGCACAACTATCCCGCCGGAACGTACCGATGGAGCGTGGTGGTCTTTTCGAATGGGACGACGGCGACGTGTCAGAACGGCGGAACGATCGCGATCGCCGCGTCGCCGGCGCCGTCGAAGCGTCACGCAGTGCGCCACTGAGCCGCACGCTCTCTGGTCGCAACGACGCTTGCAGTAAAACGACTTCGTCGTCGGGCCATTCAGGATTCTCGTACCTCCGATTGACGCTGCATTCATCGACGTTGATGACTGGTGCGGCAATGAGATGAGCCAGTCAGGGGTATGGACGGAATTCGTTCGATCCGGGATCGTTGTACAATCAGCCAGCCGGCGACCAATCTCATGTCCATATCCCGTTCCCTTCGCGCCCTCGCCGTCGCGAACGTACTACTGCTCTGCGCAACAGCCTCGTTCGGGTACAATTTCTTCTCTCTGGGCGTTGACCCGGGATGTACGGGAAGCAAGCCGTACAACACACTCAGCTGGGCGCCGGGGGATCCGCCACCGTATACCGTCTATCGTGACGGAGCGATCATCGGCCAGGCGAATACCATCCGTTACGATGACACAGGGGTTGCTCCTGGCGCCCGCTATGTCTACTGGGTCACTACGAAGAGTGTCACCGGTGTTATCTCGACCTCAAGACAGGTGGAAGTGGTCACGCTCCTCTGCAACCGGCCGCCCGGAACGACGTTACTCACGGCAACGGAGATCTGCAACACCGCAGTCACACCGCCTCGTGCCGGCGTTCATCTCTCGTGGGCTGCGGCTACGAACGCCGAATCCTACGACGTCGTTCGCGACGGCGGATACGTCGTTGTAGCCACGGGGGTTCTAGGTCTGTCGGTAGATGATCTCTCTCCTCTGACCGTCGGGCAAACCTACAGTTATGCCGTTTTTATTAAGACGAGCCAGAGCGGTGTCAACGTTTCGAACCAACCGTTGATCACGATTTCCAGCAGTGCTTGCCCGGCGCCGCCTGAGGCGTTCACGCTGAGCAGCGCGGCGGCGTGCGACGTAGTTCCGGCCACGCCTGTTCCCATGATCACGCTGAACTGGACTCCGTCGTTGAACGCGAAGACTTACCAGGTGTTGCGCGATGGCGCGCTTTATGCCGCTTCCGCGAGCACGCCCTATATCGACCATAATGTCGTCGCCGGAAAAACATACGCTTATCGAGTCCGTGCGGTCAACAATAGCGGCTCTCTGGATTCGAATGCGATTACAACGGCGATTAATGCCGATATCTGCCACTTGCCGCCTGGTCCATTTACGATTCAGTTAAATCCGGGCTGTTGGAGAGGTCCATATGTCTCAATCGCGTTGTCGCCTTCGAAATTCGTCACGTCTTATGTCTTTCTGCGCGACAAGGGCAGGTTTCCATCCTGGACCCTTCCTGGCTCAGCAACCGGCATCGAAGATGAGTACATCGAGTTAGACCAGACATACCGCTACAGTGTGCGAGCCGTAAATGACTATGGCTTTTTCGAGACTGTGGCTTCCGTTACGGTTCCTGCGAGCCTATGCACGCCCGCCGCGCCCGCCTGGTTGTCGCTACAGGCTCTTTGCCAGGGAGGTGTGCCGTTGGTTCGGGCAGGTTGGGACCCTTCTCGGTTCATCACTGGATACCAACTCCTCCGAAACGGCGCGCCTGTCTCACCCACGTTGCCAGCAGGGGTCACAACCTTCGACGATCACAGTGCCATCGCAGGCGATCACTACGAGTACGTAGTTCGTGCATCGAACCAATACGGTAGTGCGGACTCGGCGAGCTCCGCCATCTCTGTGGCGGACGCCATCTGTCCCGTGCCTCCGCAGGTTTTCAACGTAGTTGCGAGCAGTCTGTGTGACACCGCTCCCAAAGTGAGGCTCGATTGGGCCTTTCCTCCGAATGCGAGAGACTTTCTCATTTATCGCGACGGCGCGCTGATCGCCAGTTTGTTTGACGCCAAATCCGGAACGTTCACCGACGCCACGGTCACCGCGGGTCAGTCACACGCCTACCTGGTGCGCGCATCGAACGAGGGCAACACGCTGTATCAATCACAAAACCTTCTTGTCATCGTCAGCGCATGTCCCGTCGTGCCCGCCCGGCACCGCGGCGTCCGGCCTTGAACCTCACTTGATCGGTAGCAACCCGCCACGATCATTACCTGGCGATCCCGTGTGTGAATCGCGCGTCGGTTACGGCATCGAGCCGCGTGCTATTCTCCGTCGCCGAGGCTCTTAACGAATGTGGCAATACACCCCTCGCGTCGCGGTCGTTCGTGGTCTTCGCACTCCGTTCGCAAAATCCGGCACTCACTACGCGCGTCTTTCGGCGCTCGATCTCGGCAAACTCGTTGTCGCGGAGCTTGTGCACCGCTCGGGGATCGATCCCAACAGCATTCAGGAACTAGTGTTCGGCAACGTCATCCCGTCGGTCAAAGCGCCCAACATCGCGCGTGAGATCGTCCTCGGCACCGGCCTTCCGCGAAAGCTGCCCGGCTACACGGTCAGCAAAGCGTGCGCGTCGTCGAATCAGGCCATTACGTCTGCGGCCGATCTGATTTTCCGCGGCTACGCCGACGTTGTCATCGCCGGCGGCAGCGAGTCGCTCTCCGACATCCCCATCCTCTTCTCCAAAAACTTTTCCGAGGCGCTCGTCAGCGCGAGCAAACAAAAGAGCGTCGGCGGCAAGCTCGGATCCTTCAGCAAGATCCGTCCGAAGGATCTCGCCCCCGACGCGCCGGCGATCGCCGAGTCGACCACCGGACTGACGATGGGCGAGTCGGCCGAGAAGATGGCGAAGGAGAACGGCATCACACGAGAAGCACAGGACAAGTTCGCGCTGCAGAGCCATCATCGCGCCGCCGAGGCAACGGCAAGCGGCAGGTTCAAAGACGAAGTGATGACGGTGATCGTGCCACCGGGCTTCGACAACATCGTCGAGACCGACAATCTCATCCGCGGCGACTCGACGGCCGAGGCGATGGCAAAACTGCGGCCGGTATTCGATCGCAAATACGGAACGATCACTGCGGCCAACTCGTCGCCGCTGACGGATGGTGCATCGGCCGTGCTCCTGATGTCGGAAGACAAAGCGAAGGCACTCGGCATCAAGCCGATCGGCTTCATCAAGAGCTACGCGTTCGCAGCGACCGATCCCTTCGATCAATTGCTGCAAGGCCCCGTCTTCGCCCTGCCGATCGCGCTCGATCGCGCCAAGATCTCGCTCAAGGACATCGGCGTGATCGAGATGCACGAGGCGTTCGCGGCGCAGGTGCTGTCGAACATCCAGTGGATCGGATCGAAGAAGATCGCGCAGGAGAAACTCGGGCGCAGCGAGCCGGTGGGGGAGATCGATCCGGAGAAGATCAATCTCACCGGCGGCTCGATCGCCCTCGGCCATCCATTCGGCGCGACCGGCGCGCGCATCGTCACTACAGTTTGCAACGAACTCCAGCGCACCGGTCAGCAGTACGGTCTCGTCACGGTCTGTGCGGCGGGTGGAATCGGCGTAGCGATGGTGTTGGAGAAAGAGTAATCCGCAGATGAACGCAGATGAACGCAGATGAAAGATCAGCGTATCTGTGTACATCTGTGTAATCTGCGGATAAACCATGACCAAATCCAAAGGCGGCAAGATCGAATCGAAGCTCCGCGACTACGCGCTCGCATTCCCCGAAGCGTATGAAGAGTTTCCGTGGGGCCACAGCGCGATCAAGGTGAAGAAGAAAGCGTTCCTCTTCATGGGCACTGGTGAAGACGGCGCCTTCTCGATCTCGGTCAAGCTCCCGCAGTCGCGCGACATGGCCGTCGATCTCCCTTTCACCGAGCCCACCGGCTACGGCCTCGGCAAAGCCGGCTGGGTCACCGCGCATCTGAAGGACGAGAAATCGCTTGACTTGATCAAAGCATGGATCGAGGAAAGCTACCGCGCGATCGCGCCGAAGAAGCTGGTGAAGGCGCTCTAGGAGTGCAGGCGTCTCGCCTGCGGCCGGCGGGCGTCCTCGCCCGGCGGTGGTGTCGAACGTCGCCGCGCACTGACCCTGAAAAGCGAAAGTCGAGCTTTCGATTTCCAAGGTCGGGGTGATCGTTACGTATCTTTTCCAGACGGGAGCACG
The DNA here is from genome assembly GCA_034665065.1 of Thermoanaerobaculia bacterium. GTDB lineage: Bacteria > Acidobacteriota > Thermoanaerobaculia > Gp7-AA8 > Gp7-AA8 > JADGNZ01. Next base: position 21,820 of record JAXDGL010000029.1, read on the forward strand.
CCGAGGCGAGACGCCCGCACTCAGCTAAACTACTCCCATGCCCCACGTCGTCCGCGCGGTCTGTCCGCACGATTGTCCTGATACCTGCATGATGCTCGTCACGGTCGAGGATGGGCGGGCTACGCGCATCGCCGGCGATCCCGCGCATCCGTTCACGCAGGGATTTCTCTGCACGAAGGTCTCGAAGTATCTGGAGCGGAACAATCATCCCGAACGGTTGACCTTTCCGCAGATTCGCGTCGGTGCGAAAGGGGAGGGAATCTTCCGCCGCGCTTCGTGGGATGAAGCGCTGACGCTGATCGCCGAACGGCTCAGCGCCATCATCGACTCGCCCGACGGACCGCAGGCGATCCTGCCGTATTCGTACGCCGGGACCATGGGATTGATCCAGGGCGAAGCGATGGCCTCGCGCTTCTTACGCCGCATCGGCGCGTCGTTTCTTGATCGCACGATTTGCTCGAGCGCCGGCGGCGAGGCGTACGCGATGACGTACGGCGCGAAGATGGGGACGGACCCTGAGTCGGTGCCGGAGGCGAAGCTTGTGCTGCTGTGGGGCACGAACACGCTGACGTCGAATCCGCATCTCTGGCCGCTCATCCGGAAGGCGAAGGCGAACGGCGCGCCGGTGATCTGCATCGATCCGATCCGCACGCGCACGGCCGCTGCTTCCGACGAGCACATCGCCATCCGACCCGGCACTGACGCCGCGCTGGCACTGGGGATGATGCATGTTCTGTTTCGCGACGGCCACGAAGATCGTCAATATCTTGACGAGATGACGCACGGCTGGCAGAAGCTGCGCGATCGCGTTCTCAAGGACTATGCGCCGGAACGCGTCGCCGCCATCTGCCGGCTTCCGGTCGAGACGATCGAGCGACTCGGCACGCTCTACGGCACGACGCGCCCGACGTTCATCCGTCTCAACTATGGATTACAAAGGCACGCCGGCGGCGGCTCCGCGGTGCGCGCGATCTCGCTCCTCCCCGCGATCACCGGCGCATGGAACGATGTCGGCGGCGGCTGCCAGCTTTCGTCGTCGAACACGTTCTCGTTCAACACCGCCGCGTTGGAGCGCACCGACCTCGGCAACCACGCCGCGCGCACGATCAACATGACGACGCTCGGCCATGCGCTGACCGAGCTCGATGATCCGCCGGTCAAGGCGATCATCGTCTACAACTCCAATCCCGGCGCGATCGCACCCGATCGCGAGAACGTGCTGCGTGGCCTGCGCCGCGACGATCTCTTCACCGTCGTCCTCGAACACTTCCAGACCGACACCGCCGACTACGCTGACGTGCTGCTTCCCGCGACGACGCAGCTCGAGCATGAAGACATCCATCGCGCCTACGGGCATCTCTACGCCATGTACAACGCACAATCGATCGCGGCGATGGGGGAGGCGCTTCCGAATACGGAGATCTTCCGGCGCATCGCCGCGGCGATGAAGCTCGACTTCCCGGAGTTGCGCGAGAGCGACGAGGATTTAATGCGCGCTGCGTTGACCGGCGGCGGCGCGACGGTGCATGGCATCTCACTGGAAGCGCTGCGCGAGCATGGCTCGATCCGCCTCAACGTCCCGTCGCCGCATCTGCCATTCCGCAGCGGGACGACTCTGAAGACGCCAAGCGGCCAGATCGAGATCGAGTCCGCACAGATCGCCGCCCTCGGCATCGATGCGTTGCCGCTCTACATTCCGCCGTACGAATCCGAAGAGCGTGCGCCCGAGCTCGCGCAGCGCTATCCGCTGGCGCTGCTTTCGCCGCCCGCGCATTCGTTCCTCAACTCCTCGTTCGTCAACGTCGCCTCGCTGCGCCGATCGGCAGGAAAGCCAACGCTGGAGATCCACGCCGACGACGCCAGCGCGCGCAACATCACCGACGGCGCCCGCGTGAAGATCTTCAACGACCGCGGCACCTTCACCGCCGAAGCCGTCGTCACCGACCGCGTCCGCCCCGGCGTCGTCTCCGCGCAATCGGTCTGGTGGGGAAAACTTAGTGGCGACGGTGCGAACGCCAATCAAACAACGTCGCAAGCGCTGACCGATATCGGAAGGGGCGCGACGTTTTACGACAATCTGGTGGATGTGGCGCGGGTGTGATTCGATGTGGGGTCAGGTCGAAAGTGGAAGTGACGGAAATCTGAGTGGCGCATGAGTCGTGATCCTCTTCCGTCACTTTCACTTCCGACCTGACCCCACATCCCGTCGTCTCAGGCAAGGAGCGTATGATTACTTAATGCTCAAGCCGCTTATCTCGATCGCCCTCGTTGTGCTCTCTTTCGGAACGGCCACCGCGGAGCCAACAAAACGCGAACTGCTGCATCAGATGCTCACCTCGATGGGAGGGGATGCCGCGGATGGCACGCCGGAGCTCGCCGTGTTTGAGCGAAACCTGAGCGAGGCCGACATGCGCGCGGTGATCGCCTTCTTCCGAACGCCTGCCGGGCTGCATCTTGCCGCTACCACGCGCGAGATCAACAAGGCGGCCGTACGGAATCTCGAGTCAGCGATCGAACGGTCGAAACAGAAGCGAACGATGGCGGACTTGCGAACGCTTGCTGTTTCTGTGGAAGCGTTTGAGATCGACGAGAACCACTTCCCGCCCACGAGTGACCTCGATCACCTGGCGAAGCTGATCACTCCGACATATCTCCGAAGCATGGTGCGGCTCGACGGATGGGGAAAAGAATACATCTACGTAAGCGACACAAAGACGTACCGCATCCTCAGTGCAGGACCTGATGGCCGGCTCTCGCCCGATTCCCAAAAGCTCGGCGTCCAGCACGGCGACTTCGGCGATGATCTGATCTTTGACAACGGCGAGTTCGTTCAGCCACAACCACAGCCCGAGTGAGAGCGCATTCCATTCATCACACATCCACTTCAGATGTGGGGTCAGGTCGAAAGTGAAAGTGCGGAAATCTGAGTGGCGCACGAGGCGTGATCGTGTTCCGTCACTTTCACTTTCGACCTGACCCCACGTCCCGTGATTGCTGCAGGCCGACGTCGCACTGCATCTGAAGGAAGTTGTTATGAGGGCTGATTCCCCGCTTCCTGGTCGATTCTTTTAACTACCGAAACCCCTTCACGACAACATCCCATTCGCCGCGCTCGCGCAGGAGTTTCTCGACCAGCTCGCGGAACGCTCCGTGGCCTCCGCGCGACTGCAGTTTCCACGTTGCGGCTGCGTAGACCTCGGCGGCGGCGTCGGACGGCGCGGCGGAGATTCCCGCGCGGAGAATCGGGGCGAGGTCGGGGAGGTCGTCGCCGATGTAGAGCGTGTGATCGAAGTGGATGTCGAGACGATCGAGGATCTGCTCGCACATCGTTAGTTTGTTCGTCGCGCCCTGATGCAGCTCGTTGATGCCCAGCTCGCGGGCGCGGCGGGCGAGGGCTGGTGAGCTGCGCGACGTCAGCAGGACGATCTCGATTCCGCTGCGCTGTACCAGCTTCGCGCCCAATCCGTCGCGCACGTTGAAGTTCTTCACCTCGGAGCGATCGCCGGCGTAGATGATTCTTCCATCCGTCCAGACGCCGTCGACGTCGGAGACGATGACGCGAATGTCGTGTGCGCGAGTCATGGGTGCGAAGGATAGCAGCGCGCGGCGCTCGAGTCGTGAGGGATGCTTGTTGCTCCGTCCCCGGCATGCAGAACCTCGGCAAGTTCGCGCTGTCGGCCGCCGAGGCGTCGATCTCGTTTTATGACAAGTACTATGGAATCAAGTATCCGTTCGGCAAACTCGATTTGATCGCCATTCCCGACTTCGAAGCGGGTGCGATGGAGAATGCGGGAGCGATCACGTTCCGCGAGACCGCGCTGCTCCTCGACGAGAAGACCGCATCGGTGGAGCGTCAGCGCGGCGTGGCCGGCGTCATCGCGCACGAGATCGCGCATCAATGGTTCGGTGATCTCGTCACGATGAAGTGGTGGGACGACATCTGGCTCAACGAGGGCTTCGCCACGTTCATGACCGCGAAGCCGTTGATGGCGTGGCATCCGGAGTGGCGTGTCGATCTCGATCAGGTCAGCGGCACGAATGGCTCCCTCGGCATCGACTCCTCGCGCGCGACGCGTCCCATCCGTCAGAAGGCCGAGACGCGCAACGAGATCAACGCGCTCTTCGACGGCATCGCTTACGGCAAGACCGCCGCGGTGCTGCGCATGGAAGAGAACTGGGTGGGGGAGGAGACGTTCCGCGACGGCATCCGTGCGTACCTGAAGAAATTCTCGTACGGAAATGCGGCGGCCGAGGATTGGTGGGGAACGATGACGGCAACGACGAAGCAGCCGTTTGATGCTGTTATGAAATCGTTCGTCGATCAGACCGGCGCGCCGCTGCTGCATGTGTCCGAGGCGTGCGGGCCGGACGGATCGCGAACGGTGGCCATTGCGCAGGAGCGGATGGTGAATAAGTCCCTTCCGCCGTCGCCGCAATCATGGACGATTCCGATCTGCGGACATGAAGCGGGTGCCGCGGCGACTGGATTGCCGTGCAAGATGATCGCGAAGCAAATCGACACGTTCACGACGGAGTTTTGCACGCGGCCGCTGTTCCTCAGCCGCAACGGTGCCGGGTACTTCGTCGCTGACTACTCCCCGGCGATGCGTGCCGCGCTTCGCGCACACATCGGTGAGATGCCGGCCGCCGAACAGATCTCGCTGCAAGGCAACGAATGGCTGCTCGTGCGCAATCTGCGCGAAGACGTTGGCGACTATCTGGCGCTGCTGCGCGCGATGCCGCGACCGGCCGAGCGGCCGCTGGTGAGCAACATCGCCGGATCGATCGGCAACCTCAATAGAACCGTCGTCGATGATCACAATCGTGCCGCGTGGCAGACGTATGTCCGCGAGGTTCTGCGCGGTTACGCGCCGATCACTTGGGAAGCGCCGGCTGGAGAGACGGCGGAGCAGCGCATCATGCGCGCGACCGTGCTCGGCGCGCTCGGCTTCGAAGGAGGCGATCCTGAAGTGATCGCGGGAGCGCAGCGCGTAGCGCAGCAGTACATGAACGATCCGTCATCGGTCGATGCGGTGATCGCCGACCGCGCGCTGTCAATCGCCGCGATCGGCGGTGACGACGCGCTCTTCGATCAGGTGCTCGCGCATCTCAAGAGCGCGCCGACTCCTGAGATCGCGGCGCGGTATCGCGAGATGATCACGCTTTTCCGCGATCCGAAGATCATCGCCCGCGCCGTTGAGTTCATCTACAGCGATCAGGTCCGCTCGCAGGATCTGCCGGGACTGGCGGGCGGGCTCTTTTTCAATCCCGCGGCGAAGCAGATCGCCTGGAGCGCGGCGCAGGCGCATTGGGACATGCTCAATCAGAAGATCCCGACCGCGATCGGCGCGATCACGGGAGCGGTGTCGACGTTCTGCGATCCGGCGATGAAACAAGAGGTGCAGACATTCTTCGCCACGCATCCGCCGGGAACGGGGGAGCGCGCGCTGCGACGGGCGCTGGATCAGATGGATACGTGCATGGCGTTCCGAGCAGCGGAGCAGGCATCGTTCGACGCGGCGCTGGGCGTGACGAAGTAGAGAGCTGGACCGACGTGGCAGCATTGCGAGACGAGGAGATCGGCGATGGCATTCGATGATCGGGAAGACAAAACAATCTACAGGGTCGTGGTCAATCACGAAGATCAGTATTCGATCTGGCCCGCGCACAAGGAGAACCCGCTCGGATGGAGTGATGTTGGGAAGAGCGGGACGAAAGCGGAGTGCCTGGCGTACATCCAGGAAGTGTGGACGGACATGCGCCCTCTCAGCCTGCGCAAGAAGATGGAGGAGATGGAGAATCCGAGTTGAAGTTCGCGCAACTTAATGTTTCTCGCTCGTGGGGAGTGGAGTGTGGGGTGTGGGGGGTGGAAGAATCGTGCGCCCACAATCCACGCTCAACTCCCCACACCGCATCAGCGAAATGATGCGCCGCGAGTATTCGGTGGAGTTGGTTTGCGCGATCGCCGGCTCGCTTCTGTTTCTTTCGCTCTCGATTCGCGAGGTCACTCACAAAGGCGCCGGCTTCGTCCCGACGATCGTCTCGCGAACGGGGCTCTCGCCGCAGAGCTCAGAATCGAGTCTTCTACTTCTCGAAGAGGCGTCGCGCGCGATTCCGCACGATGCAGGCGTCGTCTTTCTGAATCCGCGGGATCGATCGAAGGATTGGATTCACTATGCTGTCGGGGTCGGGCTGATGCCCCAGCAGAACGTGCTCTACCCGCATGCGATCGATTCCGATCCGGCCATCCAGTTTCTTGTTGTGGGGACGGATCCATTCGATGACCCGCATTACGCTCCGTGGCGCACGTTGACGCACGGCACGATCTTCAGGCGGAAATGACCTTCGTCCTTCGGATCGTCGCGGTGGCCCTCTGCGGATTGTGGATGCGATGGGTATCGCCCGTTGTTCGCCTGCCGCTCGTCGCCCGCGCCGGCGTGTACGTTGTCGGTGGCCTGGTCACGCTGGCGGTCGAGATGATTCTGTGCTCCGCGATTCATCTTCGCTGGTCGGTCGCTGCACTCCTCGTGGTGCCAATCGCCGCGGGCGTCGCGTCGTACTGGCCGCTAAAAAAGCGCGTTGAAGGTGCGATTGATGAAGGGCCGCGGCCCTTCTCATCGATTGTCCTGATCGCGATCGCGGCGATCTCGATCGCCGTTCTCGCGATTGCAGTCGCTTCCGGCGCAGCGACGTCATTCGATCTCCTTTTGTTCTGGGGTCCGAAGGGCGTCCGCTTCGCCGCCGCACGGGCGATCGACATCAACTTCCTGGCTGCCTCCGACAACTACCTGATGCACTCCGACTATCCGCCGCTCGTTCCGCTCTTGTACGCATGGACGATGCTCGGCAAGCCGGCGCTGAATTGGTGGGGCGTGATCGCCACGGCGCCCCTGTTCCTTCTGCTCTCGACGGGGATGATCAACGGCTTTGCGCGTTACGCGAAGGTGGCCCAAGCGGACGCGATTACGGCCATCTTCGCATCGCTCTTCGCGTATCTCTTCATCATGAATGCGGTCGGCGGTAACGGAGAGCCGGCGCTGATTTTCTTCGAAACGCTCGCGCTCTGCGCGCTGACATGCACGCGAACGCGCGCGGACGAGCATGCGATCGTCGCATCGATCGCACTCGCCGCCGTCGTGCTGACGAAGGTCGAAGGAACGCCGTTCGTGATGCTCCTGCTCGGATCGTTTGCCTTGTTTGGCGATGCGCCGTTCCGCGAGCGATTGCGCGCCGTGGTGAAAGCATCCGTCGGACCGATCCTCGCGCTCGGCGGTTGGATCGCGTTCTGCGCGCACAACCATCTCCTCGATGCCTACCGCCCGTCGGGAGGAGCGCTCACGATGCGCGCGCTCGCTTCCGCCGCCCGGCTCGTCGGCGCGAACGCCAGCTTCGGACTCGGATATCTTCCCTGGCTCATTCCGCTCGCGCTCGTCGTCGTCGGCCGGAAGCGCGCCGCGCTCCCGTATCTCATCGCAGCGCTGGGGTACGGAGCATTCCTGACGGTCATCTACGCGCACAGCAGCGATGCCGGCGTGTACGTTGCGTGGTCGGCGACGCGCGTGCTGCTGACGCCTCTGCTTTTTTTCGTATTCGCGGCGCTGACGGCGTCAAGTACCGGAGCACAAGCGCAAGCGCGCGCAACGAAATAGCAAGGTGACTCTTCCAAGGCGTGAGGATCCCTACCATTCCTTTGCCCCCCGCACCAATCGTGATTCAATCCCTCTACACGACTGGTAAGGAGATCCCCATGAAACGAACGGCCGCAGTTCTCCGGACGATCTTCTGCTTTGCGCTGTTGATGATTGGCGCGCAGGCATCTGCGAGCGAAAGCTTCACCCTCAACATTCCGCAGCGTTTCGATGCCTCGCAGGAAACGGGCGAAGTGCGCATCCTCCTTGGCTTGAGCGCGGCGCCTGCCGGATCCCAACTCGTCGTCAACAACTCCGCAACCCTCAACCTCGGCGACACACAAATGATCGGCGGCGATCAGGTGTCGTTCAAGGCCGGCGGTGGGAACCACGTACTCATCACCTACGTGCCGCGCTCGAACTTCGGTGCCGATTTCTGCGACGGGGGAGGTGCGGCGGAGAAGAACATCCCGTTGCGTTTCTCCGGCGCGCAGGATGTCGTCGACTACGCGTTGTCTTCCTTTGTCGTCGGCTCGCCGATGGTGGAGTGCTCGAAGGTCTCCAAGCGTGTCGCGGATCTCAACGCCACGATCGTGGCCGTTGCCGACGGCGTCGCACCCGCTCTCGATGCGATTTTTCGCGGACGGCTCCCGCTCGACGTCGTGCTCGTTCTCGACAAGTCGGGAAGCATGAACGATCTGCCGCCCGACGTTGGCATGGGCAACATGACCACGAAAGTGGAGATCCTCAAGTCGGCGGTCGAAGCATTTGTCGCAAATTGGCAGTCGCTCGATGCGCCGACGATGGATGGCGGCGACTGGTCCGCCGACCGGCTGGGACTCGTCTTCTTCGATTCCATGGCCGCGCCGCAGACGATTGCCGGCGCCGATGCACCGGCCAACTTCTTCGTACGGAGGAGCGCCGGCTGGAACCCAGTTCTCAGTGCCATTGACGGCCTCACGCCCGGCGGGTCGACGTCGATCGGCGGAGGGATCAACGCCGGCATGCAGCAGTGGGTGAACGATCCGAAGAACGACGCGACGTTCGTCGTCGTCACCGACGGGATGCAGAACACCGCGCCGCTGATCACCCCAACGGCAAGTAATTTCCTCGGACTTCTTCCGGTAGCCGGTCTCGATCAGGAACTGCGGAAACGCTTCATTCCGATTCTGACGATTGGTTTCGGAACGCCGGCGGCGGTGGATGAGAACCTCATCCGCAATATCGCCTTCGAGACGGCAGGACGCTCCTACATGAGCGTCAACGCCACGACGATGTTCGACAGTTTTGCGCTGACGCTGGTCAGTGTGCTGAAAGGCAACACGGCGTCGCTGTCCGCGCGGCATCACGAGACGATGACCGGCGCCGGACCGGGACCAACGCACAAGGTCATCGTCGATAATTCCGCGCGCCGCGTCGTCTTCTCGCTGCAATGGACGCCGCCGCTCAACAACGCGCTCGACCTCGAGGCCTTTCCTCCGGGTGCGTCATCGCCGGTTGCGCCCACATCATCCAAACACCTGCGGCAGACGACGATTCAGACGTTCGATCTTCCGCCCGGAAAAGCCGGCTCGTGGAGCGTGCGCGCAAAACGGGCCAAGGGCTCGGACACGAAAGGTGATGTTCCCTATACGCTCAACGTCTTCTTTCTCGAACGGCATCTCGACTATCGCCTGTCGGTCGATCCGGTGCGCGCGAAGAGCGGTGACCGCGTCCGTCTTCGCGCGGAAGTGTCGTACGACGGAAAACCGCTCGAGCATTTGCCCGACGGCGCGTTGAAGGTACGCGTGCAGCGGCCGAAGGCTGCGATCGGTACGCTCCTCCGCGATTTGAAAGACGCAAAGCGTCCCGTGCCTGCCGCCGACGTGAAGACGCCATATCAGAGCAAGGTCGCGCAACTCTCCCGCGCGGATCTTCGGAGCCTTCGCCCAAGCGATGCGGAGACCGTCACGCTGAAAGAAGAGAGACGCGGCATCTACTCCGCGCCGCTCGACGCCGCCGCAGTCCCCGGCTCCTACGCCTACGAAGTCGTTCTCGATTGGGACGATCCTCGCACCGGCCACGTGCGGCGCGAGGAGCGCCTAGAGCAGTTCATCGCGCTGAAGGCGGACCGGGACAAGACCACGATCGAGTCGAAGCGCAGCGCGGACAACAAGTCCGTACTCGTCAGCGTCACCCCCCGCGATCAATTCGGCAACCTCCTCGGCCCCGGCTACGAATCGAAGGTCCAGGCGAAACTGCTTTCGGCCGGCAGAATCAGCGGTCCGATCGATCAACGGCTCACCGGCACGTACGTCTTCACGATCGCAGGCGTTCCTGCCAACGAAAAACCAAATGCGGAGATCAGCGTAAACGGTGTCGTAGTCGGAAATTCACGTTAAGGGACAAACGACATGCGCAAATGGCCATTGATGCTCGGGCTGGCGTTGCTAGCCGTCGCGCTGGCAGCGTTTCACGTGTTGGGAAAAGACGCGAACGACCTGCTCTGGGGAATCGCGGCGGGAATCGGCATCGGCACGGTATTCGTGTGGATCAGCGAGCGCGGGTTGCCGTGATCTTTTTTCGGGAGTCGCGTTGTCGGGAGTCGGAGCCGCGGTCTTTCTAGCTAGCGAATTTCTCGTGCGGTGGCCGGCTGTCATTTCGAATCGGCGGAACCGCGGGGGTGGCTGGGCTGGGTGGAGTGGCGCAGCGCGATGAGAAATCCCCTGCCTTCGAAGCGAGTACATTCCAATCGTCAGGGGATTCCTCTCCGCGCTCCACCGCCCCCACCGCCCTTCCGCTCCGCGGTTTCGCCGTTTCGGAATGACAACGCGCACCGCTTTCGACGTCCCGATGGGTGATTCGAGCTAGTTTCTTGATATAGCCTCGCGACACTAGCGGGTCAGCATCTCCGTCTCATCAACAGATGGGCGCGATCATGATCTCGGTGCGGCGGGTGCTACTGGCTGTCATCAGCATGATGTTGGTGATTCTTGCAGTGGCGGCATTGGTAGTCCGCCAGCCGAGCTTTCGTACGAAACCCTATGCCGCGAAGACGAGAGCGTCCGCTCTGATCCTGCGCCAGCACGTCGAATTCTTCACGACGGCGGTGCGTCCTCGCGGCGCAGAGTGGCCGGAGAATCTCGATCGTGCCGCGGCGTACATCAGCGAACGTTTTCACGCCGCTGGAGCACGCGTGACGGAACAGAGCTTCGCGGTTCGTGGGCGAACCTATCGCAACGTCATCGCGGACTTCGGGCCGGCCACGGGAGCGAGGTTGATCGTCGGTGCACACTACGACGCATTTACTGCAACCGGGGACCTTCCGGGCGCCGACGACAACGCCAGCGGAACCGCTGGCCTCCTCGAACTGGCACGCCTCCTCGGCATTCATCCGCCTCAGAAGCCGGTGGAGTTGGTTGCGTTCACGACGGAGGAGCCGCCGTTCTTCGGATCGGATGAGATGGGCAGCGCGGTTCACGCAGCGCAGTTGCAGCGCGACGGCATCGCCGTCGCCGGGATGATCTGTCTGGAGATGATCGGATACTTTCACGGCAGGCAATCGTGGCCCTCCGCTCTGCTCGGCGCTCTCTATCCAAGCGAAGGCAACTTCATTGCCGTCACGGGAGGATGGCAGGATGCCGCATTCGCGCGCGATCTGAAGGCCGCCATCCGCGGCGCCGGCGGTGTGAACGTGGTCAGCTTCAACAGTCCACGTGAAATGCTCGACGCGTCCGATCAGCGCAACTACTGGTCACGCGGCTGGCGCGCCGTGATGGTCACGGATACGGCCTATTTCCGAAATCCGAACTACCACACGAAGAACGACACGGCGGACACGCTCGACTACGAGAAGATGGCGCGCGTGGTTGATGGAGTCTTCAATGCGGTGCGGTGATCAATGAAGCGGTTTATTCGTTTAGAGAGATGCTTTGCGGGGCATGCGGACAGAGTTCGATGGGTCCTGCGCGTTCAGAGCGGAAGATCGGCGTACAGCACCGAGAGATCGAGCGCCGGCCCCGAGGCGAGTCGAACGTTTCCTTCACGCACTTCGAAGTACTCCCACGTGTTCGAGGGCGTGCGGCGAAAGATCTCGACACGGGCCTCCTGGCTGACCAGGACGTACTCCCGAAGCGAGTCGATGCGCTGATAGTGCATCCACTTGTTGCCGCGATCGCCTTTCTCGGTCGTGACCGAAAGGACTTCGACGATGAGCGCCGGATTCGTGACCGTGGTCTTCGCAGCGTCCTCCGGATCGTGTTCGATCGGTCGCAGACCATTGAAACGTCGGGATACGTTGCGCGGCCGGTAGCAAGGACGCGGACTCGCATGTCGGATGTGAACACGGTGCTGCCGGAGGGACGGGTCGCTGCGAGCGCGACGATGATGTTTGCCGCCAGAGCGCTGTGGCGGGCGGTTCCACCGGACATCGCCAGGATCTCGCCCGCGTCGAATTCGTGCTTGACCTCACTGTCGCGCTCGAGCGCGAGGTAGTCCGCGAATGTGTAATCGTGATCCGACTGCGGAAGAGAAGCGGTCATCAGCGCTTAGGATAGCGCACGACTCCGCCGTTCGAGTCTCCTTGGTGCGCCCTGTAGGATTCGAACCTACGACCTACAGCTCTGGAGGGCAGAGATCCACATTTCGCGATGTTGCGGGCGACTTCGGGCAACTCCGGGACGTTACGCCGACCTCCTAACGAAACAAATTGGACCAAGTGGCCCGAAGAATCCCGGGTTAGGACGGAGTGCCCGTAAGCTGACCCGTGTGACTCCGGTGTGACTCCCGACCTGCGTTGGACTTGGGGGTACCTCTTCGTTCTTTCTCTAAGACCCTCAGGTCGAAGGTGTGCCCCCCCAATGCACTTGCCGCACGGCTAGACCGTGCTGATGCAAGGGTATGACCCCTCGCTAGGCCGCCCATGCTCTTCAAGTCGGGCAGACAATATGGCAAACGATTTTTCGCACTAGGCGGCCGTTCTCGACGACCAGGCGCTCTTCACAAACCGTTTGACAGCCTTCATCTTCACCCAAGAATCCCATTTCGCCCGCGTGCTCATGGAGGCGGACAGCCAATTCGTTCAGCATATTCGAGCGCTGCGCAATCTCATCCTCGTCAAGCATGTCAGCGACCTTCTTGAACATTTCAATCCTCCGTTACGTTATTCCGAGCCGTGCGCGACTCGCGTGGCAGGCAGTGGGGGTATTTCGATGACCCGCACCTTTTGTTCTCCGATCTTTCGGCCCCGACCTTTCTCCTTATCAAGGAAGGCGGAGATCGTCACGGAATCATTCACGGCGAGGTTGCGTAGAGTTAGCACATATTGTTTGTTCTCTTGGCCGATGCGGTCGAGCCCGTCAGCGTCTGTTGAAGGAGCTGTGCTCAGGAGGTCGGCCCCGCTCACGCTGATTCGCACTTTCTGCGGCTTCTTGGGATCGGCCTTCTTCGGATCGAGGGGCGCGAAGGACACCGTGACCGTCGCCGACTGCCGGTCGGTCCCGAGAACTATGTGGTCAGAGGTAACCGCCATGAGCACAGGAACCGGCGGGTCTGTTTCTTTCGCTTTGGGCTTCGGAAGATACGTTAGCCGCGCGGTGGCGACGCCGTCACCGTCGTTAGCGGCGATCCAAAAGGCGTCGAAACCCGTTTGGAACCCTTTTCCTCCACCGGAGCGCCGCACCGTCATACGAGCGTTTTTCGGAACATTTCCACCGAGATATGCCATCGGCGAATCGAATTCGAACGTCGCCCGACGGCCGTCCGCGCTTGCGTTGACTTTGGTGGCATAAAATGTATGCTCTAAGTGATCGCCGAATTCGAGTTTGGCGTCCAAAGCGGTCTTAGCGAGGTCTCGCGCCCCGAAGACGCTCAGCGCCGCTGTTTTCTCGCCGTCGTCAACGACAGTGGTGGTCTCGCTAACCGCGAACAACTCGGCTGTCGGTGTCGGTACCGTGAATCGCCCATATGTTCGCCCAGAACGACGAGCGACGTTCACGAGATCGAGCCATAGCATCTGGCTCAAGGCGCTGACACGAGAGGAACCGGAATCGCAGGGTGTAGGGTTAGCAGATACCGCAAGCGTGCTTGAAAGATCCTTGCATATGCTGAGGGAACCGCCCGTTTCGTTAGAAGCAATACTCCGCGTAAACTCGGCAAAGTCGTCGGTTTGCGCGAGCGTGAGGAGGCGACGCAGGTCTTCGATACTCGTTGTATTCAAACGCCACGTTTCTTTGAGACACTTTAGCTCCCTGTAGGAGACCGTATCGAAAGACGACTGAAGTGTATGGCCAGTGCGGCTATCGGTGAAGCGATAGATCGAGGTGAACGCTAGATCGGTACATGCCACGACGTCGGCGGCGAATGGCCGGATCATCCCGCGATCGACTGCGGTAAGCCCTAAATCGTCGGCGTCGTCCAGAAGACGCGCCAGCGTCGGCACGAGTGTGAGAACCGTCACATTGTAGGTCCGCGGAATCATCTCCGCATCGACTCCGGAGAAGAAGGCGCCGAGACGCGCTTCAAGCGTATTCGTTGATACCCGACCCACCGTATAAAGTGCGTTGAAGCCGGTCGTTTTGGCCCGATCTTGATCATTCTTCTGGAATCGTCCCGCCACGCGAGCTGCAATGTTTTGTATGAGGCCCGCAGCGCCAGCTCCTGCGGAAAGCGTCGACTGAAGCGCAAGGTTGTCCGCGGAGGACTCGAGATTGTCGGTTACGAAGAGGGGTACAACTTCCACCGGACCGTTGCAAGCGGTTGAGGTTCGCCCGATCAACGTGTTCATTGTGTGCTCGAACTTCGCATCGCGTTGACTTACGAGATCAACGAGGATCTTGAATTTGTCGGCCGTGGGTCGGTCTTTAGCCACTTGAATGAGCGCGTCGACCTGACGCCTGGGCGGCTCGATCAAACTTGCCATGCTGGAGGTGAACGCCTTTTCGCCCTTTGTCGCGAATAGCGAAACATCCGCGAAAGCATTGTAAGGTTCACGCCGTGAGCTCGGACTGAGTGTTACGAGGAAACGGACCACGTATGGCCGTGTTCCACGGCTGATTGCCGCATCTCGGACTTGGCGGTTAAGTAGAGCGATTTCCTGTCGCAGCGCGAGATTGGCGCGGAACGCAAGCGAGGCATCCGTGGCAACGTTCGTATCCTGGGAGGCGAATGGCACGAGGGTCTGGCTCTTCTCGCCCGGAGCGGCGGGAATCGCCGAGGTGTCGCCGGGCTTCCGCTCTTCGGTTCCCATCACTGTTTTCGAGCCATCGGCCGCCAGCGTCTTAGTAAAGGCGGATGTGTCGTTGGGCAGGGCCAAGCCCGCTTCGATCATCAGCGCGCGGAAGCGTTGGATCTCTTCGATCCGAGTAAGTGCGATCGCTGCGGAGGCCTGTTCGTCGGTGAGCGCGAGCGGTGGCTGCAATTCGTTGATGAAATCCTCATCGAATGGGGCGACCGATTGAACGGCTACATGCACTGTGCCCGCGTCCTCTTGGGTGCGAAACGTGCGCGTCGGGAGCGCCGCGGTGCAATGCATGAAAGAAAGAAGCACAGAAATGGCGACTGCGAGTTTCAGGTGGACCATAGAAACCTCCGTTAGGGTGGACGGACGCGGGAGCACTTTTCCTCTTGCCGCGTCGAAATAGCAAGCTCAAGGCCTCCCCTCAAAAGGTCATCAAGACGTCGCTGCATCATCATGATGCTTAATCCTTGCTGAGGATGGTGACCCAGCCTGGGAGAAGGAGGCCGGAGAATCCGGAGCAGGACGGAGTCTCCGTAAGCTGACGCGTTTGACTCCCGACCCGTGGAGGTCCGAGCCTCACGATGAGCCCGTCTCTGGGTGAAGTTCGCAAGCGCGGCTGACGAACTGATACGGCTACCAAACTTGCGAAATCGTCCATGAACCACGTCATCTGAGCGACAATGTCAGGAGATCTCAACGTGACGCGGTCATGCGAACTCAAAACCGACGGGCTGCGAGGGATCTTTCAAGGGACCGTCAGCGCTTACGCGGCGCTGTGTCGGCCCCGGACCGTAGACGTGCTGCGCTCTTCTCCGGCAGTCGTTTCAGATCGGAGATCTTGAACTCCCGCCAAAGTTCGCCGGTATGGACTTGAAGCGCAGCGGCGAGAGAGAGAGAAGGTTGATCGCAGAGACGTTTCGGAGCCCGTTCTCGATGCCCCAAACGTAGTTCTCGTGCATGGCTGCGCGCGCAGCGAGCTGACCTTGAGTCAGCCCTCGCGCCGTCCGCAAGGCCTTCACGGTGCTGCCGATCACCTTCAGCGGTCGCCACTCTTCCGTTGCTTTTCGCATCACTCCATGAGTAGGGCAAGTGTGGTATTCCGTTTCCACACTATGAGTAATGCAAAAGACTCGCTCTTCAAACTCGCGAGGGTCCGGTCGCGCCCAGTCAATCAAGGGGCTTGTAAAGTCGACCTCGATCCACTTGTCCAGTCTGGGGACGTTGCGCGGATGTGCGGCGTGAGCACGGAAACGCTGCGGAAGTGGCGACGGAAAGGGAAGGGTCCGTTGGGTGCTGTCAAGGTTAGCAAGACAAACACGAGCTACCGGCTTTCGAAGGTCCGCGAGTTTCTGGAAAGCCTAGGCACCAAGGAATTCGCGTACAGCCCACTACGCTCACGTCGCAACGCGAGCGTGGGAATGACGCTGCCGAACTTTAGAGCATCAGCCTTGCGCCCGGACCCCGCGCAAGCACGACCTTCAATCACTAAGGCTCGTCATTGCCGATGTGGAAATTCCAGTTACGATCTAGCTCCGCCTCAGGTCCGTTAGCCGATGCCTTCAAATAGCGGCTGATCGCAGCGGTCTACCGACGACTAAACGCTTGGTTCCTCAAGCTCCTTGAGCGTCTGGCCCGAAACGTTTCGCCACGCCGTAAGCCCGTTTGCGCTTCCGCCCTGAATGACGCCAGCTGCCGTGCTGGGGCTGCTAAACTCAATAGCGCGCGTGAAGCGGTATCGGTCTCCAGCAAGCACGAGAACGCCCGTCTTGATCAGATCTTGGCGAAGCTCCAACACAAAGCCGTGTCGAACTGGTGCGGACGGGCGAGTGTCCACCACGGCCTCCGATCCCTCAAACACTAGAAATCCGCCAGGTGTTCGTCGCCCCTGAGCCTTCAAACCTTTGATCTCGCAAAACAGGATTTGCTCAGAGTCATGTAGGGGCGGCGGCGCTATCAGTGGCGTCAATATATCAGACCCGAGGACCGGCAGAAGTTGCCGAATCTTGGAAAGAAACACTTCCATATCCTCTCGATCCGATTCTGGGAGGCGAGCCCCGCTGGCTTGGCCATTGAGAACCTGAACGCGGCCTGCGGCTTTTGCGTCCGCGATCAGTCTCCCTTCCAAATAACGAACATGAGCTTTCGTCAGATTCTCATCCTTACTGATAAAGATAAAGCTATTGATCCAAAAATCTTTCGCCTTGTGCTGTCTGAGGCGTTCCCGGATGACTTCGGCCTCCCCTATGTAACAGGCGGTGTCTCCCGTTTCGGGCTCGGTACCCGCCAGTAGGTAGACACCTGATTGCGAACATTCGTCGCGTTTGAGGAGTTCGGCCAGATCGGTACGGGGCGCCGCCACACCCTTTCCATTCCAATTCGAGATCTCGGCCGTGCGCAATCGTTGCGGATCACCGAAAGGCAAGAATAACTTGATCGTTGCCGTCATAAGCACACGACAAATAGGTATTCGCTAACCGACCGCCGGGCAGCCACACTTGGACTGATGAGACTTAATCGCGAAATACGCTCTGCTCGGGCGGTCGGATAGAGATCCCGGACAGACTTGTGATGTGCGTTGCTTAGCAGCACTAGGGCGCCACGGCCCGCCGCGCGCTTAGCGGCGCGAGCAAGTCGAACCTGATCAGCCCACCCAAAGTTGCGCTCGTTGTACCGCACGAAGCCGTTGTTCTCGTGAGCCACGGTATATGTTGGATCGCAGTACACGACATCGTTCTCGCCAGCTCGGTTGACGACCGCTTCAAAGTCCGAGCATAGTAATTCAACGCCCTGAAGCGCGGCAGATGCGTCACTAAGAAGGTTCGTCGTCCACAGACATTCTGGTGTTCGTTCCCCGCCTCCATACGGCACGTTGAAACGGCCTTGTTGGTTGACGCGGTACATTCCGCCGAAACAGGTTCGGTTCAGGTACAGGAAACGAACCGCCCGTTCCAGGCAGTTGGGAGGATCGGCCGCGCGAATGGAATAGAACTTACGCTTAGTTACAGGTAGCCTTTTCAAGGCGGCCATTACAGCGTCGCAATTGTCGCGAACATGAACGTAGGTGTTGATCAGGTCGCTGTTGATATCAGCAAGGGTTGTGGGCCGCGACGAGAGCTCAAAGAACACTGCGCCTCCGCCGAGGAAAGGCTCGTAGTAGCGACCACGCGAGGGACCGATTTTCGCGGCGACTCTTGCGGCCAGCCATCGCTTCCCGCCGGGCCACTTGAGGAACGGTTCAGGCACCAGAACCCACCATGGAGGGCGGGGTAGCCGCGGATCGCCGAACGAATTCGTCGTGCACAAAATCGATGAAATCAAAGTCCTCGAAGCGATATGAGCGTTCGCGAGTTGCGTGCGCGCTAATGCGGCGAAGCTCGTTGAAGCGTTCCATCCAGCCCAAATTCTTAGAAAGCCCCTTCTGACCGGGGAGAGGGATGTCGAAGACCGCTTTGAAGATCGGCCAATGCTGTTTGTTTTCCACAATTCGCTTATACTCGACTACATCGAGGTAGTTTTCGAGCGGCAGACGGACGTCGTCGTCATCGTCAAGAGACTTCTGGTAGGCGTTTCCTTTTATTGTTTTATCGGCAATACCCTTGTGCCAGTAGGCATCGCGTTCACGTCCATAGAGAAGCTTGAATGTGTCGAAGATGTATGCCTGAACACGGATGTTCATGTCTTTCAGCTTCAAGTCGGCATAACGAATCTTGTCGTCGGACTGCTCGGCCTCCCACTTCTGGTATCCATCGGGGGTGAAATCAGAGAAGGAGCCTTTAACTAGCGAGCAGAGTCGGTAGTAATACTCCGGAGGGCCGCCGGACCCAAACTGGACTGTGAAAAAACTGCGCAGGCTCGGCTCGGGTGTAGCGGTGAGGAACTTTAGGACCGGCTCCAGATACTCCTCAATCTCCGAAACGACCTCGGCGGCGTCCAACTCTCTGGCATCCATACCCTTATTCGCTTCCATATAACTAACCAATGAAGCGAACAGCATGAAGAAAGCTTGTATGGCGACATTGGTACAGACCACTCCGTCGCGCCCGAGTTCCCACTGGGTTGGGTTGTTTTCGCGGACCATGCCGAACAGTGCATTCACGCCCGAGCGAGCACGCTCCAGTGTTTCGAGGTCGGTGCTACCTGAAAAGGGACCAAGGTCCAGTTGCTGATCGCGTAGGATCGGTCGTCCAATCAGGCCAGACTTCCGGAGGCCGTCCTTGAGTGCTGGAACTGTAAGGCATGTACGGCTCGTAGCAGGTATGCCTTGCTGGGTGACGCGACCGTAGAACGGTTCGCCGACATCAGCATTTAGTAGACCAATCAGTCGAGCAGCAATGGCGCCGACGCGTTCACCCGGAACTGTCGAGCCCCACTTAAGTTCGCCCTGCAGGTCGTCGAGCAAAGTCTTTGGTACGGATCGCTGTTCATGGTTGATCGTGACGAAGAGATTTGCCTCATCTTGTCGCGGGAGCTCTTCGAAGGCCACCACGAAGAGATTTGAATCGAGATATTGCGCAGGCAGATTGGCGAAGCCGTAAAGCCGGTGTTGACCATCGATAACCCAAGCCGACTGATAGCGGTCAGGGAGGTGTAACTGACCGTAGGTAACGTCGGCGTCCGGCTCGTGTTTGACAATGTCGAACTGTACCTGGCGCGAGAAGTTGATGAGGATGTTTGTGGGGAAGAACCCGCCCCCCTGAATGAATCGACCAATTTGGCGCATGCGAGTTCGGTTCACGAGACGCTGGTACGAAGGCAGCCCATCAGGGTCGTTCAGAGAACGGTGATTTACAAACGCGATCTTGAGTAACGTTCGAGGCGTGGTCACGAATGAGTAGAAGCGCCGACCGCCCAACTTGCCTCGGATAGCGGGCACCACTCGTTTCCCAAGTCCTGGAATAGGCTGGTTCTTCAGGTATTCAGCGAGGAACTGGTATCGGCCAGCGGCCCCGAGATGCTCTGCTACTTGCAGGTAGTAGCGAAGTTCTCTCTCCGTGACGATACGGATGTTCTGTCCGGCCGCTCGCTCCTTATCAGGTGCCGACCAGATGATGTTCTCCGTTACGAACATCCAAAGAATTTTTGGTTTGTGTTGAGGACCGTAGTGTTTCTTGATGGACGCGGCGAGGGATCCTTTGAGGGCTCCGAACTCCTCGATGTCTTTTTGAAGACTTCGCTTCCTGGGCGAACCCGATGCTTTGCACTCGGCGACGATGACGGTTTCGTCATCTTTCGCGAAGACGTCGATCTGCTTCAGGTGCGCTTTGGCTCCGTGCCTCTCGATAGTGATCTGAAAGTCTCGGCTTTGGTTCAGTTCCGCATATCCCAGCCGGTAGAGCAAATACCAAAATCGGTTTTCCAACCGCTCATCGGCGTTCTTGAGGCGGCGAAGACGTACTTTTAGCGCGAGCCGCTTTTCAACCTTCCACCCATGCTGCTCCTGCTCGTCCACCTCCTGCGGCGAGACGGTGAGTGTGTCATGTTGCTGACGGCGGCGAGTGGCTTCGCGATCTCGAAGGGTGTCTTTGGTTAGGGAGCGGATGAAGCAGTGGACGAGCGTCAGTCACAGGCGCCTCGTGACGGAAGGATCGCGAGAATGCAGAGCCGGATCGAAGCGACCGCTCTGCACGGGCTCAGATCGGAGTTGAGATATATCAAGGGATCCATATTTTACACACCTTGATCTACAGGCTTTCCGGGATGCGCGCAATTGCGTAGATTTGCTCGCGGTTCGGGGTTCCTGCGAGGCGGCTGGGTATTCAAAAACTATCCCAGCGACGACGATGTTTCGGGTAAACTCCTACTCCTTCCGTCGAGCGCCCGTAGCTCAGCTGGATAGAGCACCGGCCTCCGGAGCCGGGGGTCGCAGGTTCGAATCCTGCCGGGCGCACCAACCCAAGAAGGAGCCCTGGTTCACTTCGGGACGGAGTCACACCGGAGTCACACGCGTCAGCTTGCGGCCACCCTGGGATACCACGCGACACTCCGGGACATTCAAACTGATCGTCTTGAAATCGCCCTCGTTGAGAGGGACGGAGTGTACCGGGGTGTCCTATCGACTTCGTGAGGATCAGATGTGTGTCTCCGGAGGCTGTCGCTCTATCCAGCTGAGCTAAGGGCGCGCACGAGGAAGCGTGGCGGATTGTATGGTGCGCAACGCTGCGCGGCAACGTGTGATTTCACGAACGGCTTCAACGTAGGTCGGACTCTCCAGTCCGACTTCCTGCCGATGCCGAAAAGGAGAACCGTCGGACTGGAGAGTCCCGACCTACGTTCAGACGCGATTGCTCACGCGGCGTCAGTCAGATTGATCCGCAGATGCTTTTTCAGCGCTACGCGGATCGGGCGCGACGAGTCGCGGAGCCAGTCGTAGGTTTGGCGCAGGCGTTGGCCGCTCACGATCTCCTTCAGCTTCGGATGATCGTAGAGGAAGACGTCGGCGCGGCGCTTGACCTGCTTCGGCGTACCGATCCAGCGCACTTCCTTCTTGCGCACGACTTCCAGCTTCGCATCGAGCTCGGCGTAGAACTCCTCGTCGAACTTGAAGTACATGTTCTTCAGCCAGCAGAGGCCGGGCTTGACGCAGACTTCCTTGAGGATCTGGAAGCGCTTCGGGTCGTAGTCGATCTTGCCGCCGCGGAGCAGGATCTCGCGCATCTCTGTCCGCATCTGCTCGAACATCGAGCCGTTCCAGTGTTCGGTCATCGAGGTCTGCAGCACGTTGCCGAGCGGCGGAACGTCGGGATTGAGGAGCAGGCAGCAGGGACGGATGTCGCCGTTGCCGGTGATGGCAGCGGTGTACCAGGCGAAGAAGCAGCCGTCGTTGCGATCTTTGAACGACGGCGCGACCGGGTACATGTTCGTCGGAATGACGCCGACGCGCTCGCGGACGCGCGTCATCATCTTGTTCCAGCCCCAGACGGCGAAGTCGATCTGCAGAAGGCCTGCGTCGGCATCCTTGCGGAGCAACTCCTCGACGTATGGCTCGGCCAAATCGGCATCCTCGGGACGAAGAAGAAGTTCGCGGTCGATGCGCTCGCGCGGAATCTCGAGAACGGCATTGATGGCGATGCGGTCGACGCCTAGCGCGCGGGCCAGGTCGTACATCTCGACCATGCGCGTGACGTTGGCTCGGTCGATGAGGAACTGCGTCACGATCGACGGATAGATCGAATCGCCGCGCACTTCGACGAGCGTCTTGATGTTCTCGATGACCTTGTCGAACAGCGCCGGCTTCACCTTCATCATGCGCGCGTAGTCGGGCGCGTCGACCGCATTGAGCGAGAAGATGACTTCGCGGCCTTTGTTGGCGACGAGGAAGGTGGCGATGTCGCGGGTGAGCGCCACGCCGTTCGTCGTCACGTTGTCGACGACGATGCCGCGGCTGCCGAGGTGCGTGAGGACGTCGTTGATCTCGCGGTGAAAAAGGGGATCGCCGCCGCCCGAGAGACGCACGGAGCGCAAGCCGTTCTCGGCCATCTCGTCGATCAGCTCAGTCGTCCGCTTGATGGGGATCTGTTCCTTGGTGCGCAAGTCCTGCTGATTGCAGAAGTAGCAGGCCACGTTGCAGCGGTCGGTGAGATCGAGCTCGGCGTGGACCGGTCCCTTCGTCGGCGTATTGGCGACGATGGCATCGATGATCTCGCGCTTGCGCTCGCGCGACACTTCGGCCCACCCGTGAGTTCCTCTCATGATTCGTGTGCGGTAACGGGAGGTGGGTTGCGAGCATTCCGTGTGTTGAATGGACAATGGACGACGGAGAGTGGACAACGATTCAAACGGCGTCGATCGCGGCGGAGCGTTGTCAATTGTCCATTGTCAATTGTCCATTCGGTATAATCGCCCCGCTTGTACGGCCCCCTCAAGATTTTCACCGGCCGGGCTCACCCCGGCCTCGCGCAGGAGATCTGCGCCATCCTCGGCATTCATCCGGGGCATGTCTCGCTCTACAGTTTTTCCGACGGCGAGAACTACGTGCAGATCGATGAGAACGTCCGCGGCGCCGACGTCTTCGTGATCCAGCCGACGTCGCCGCCTGTGAACGACAACCTGATGGAGCTCTTGATCATGCTCGACGCATTCAAGCGCTCCTCGGCCAGCCGCGTGACGGCCGTGCTGCCGTACTACGGCTATGCGCGACAGGATCGGAAAGACAAACCGCGCGTGCCGATCACTTCGAAGCTGGTGGCGGACCTAATCACCGCAGCCGGCGCCGACCGCGTGCTGACGCTCGACCTGCATGCGTCGCAGATTCAGGGCTTTTTCAACATCCCCGTCGATCACCTCTTCGCCGCTCCCGTGATCGTTCGCCACCTGCGCGACCTCGGCCTGGAAGATCTGACGATCGTCTCGCCCGATGCCGGCGGCGTCGAGCGCGCTCGGGCGTACGCGAAACGCCTCGGCGCGACTCTGGCCATCATCGACAAACGGCGCATCGGAGCGAATCAGACCGAGGTGATGAACATCATCGGCGAGGTGGAAGACCGGAACGTGTTCATCGTCGACGACATCATCGACACCGGCGGAACGCTGATCCACTCCTCGGACGCGCTGCTGGCGAAAGGGGCGCGCTCGATTTCGGCGTCATGCACGCACGCGGTGCTCTCCGGTCCCGCCATCCAGCGCATCAACAACTCGCAGTTGATGCACGTGATCGCTACGAACAGCATGTCGATGGCCGACAAGCAGGCGGAGTGCGCGAAACTGACGACCCTGTCGGTCGGCGACCTGCTGGCGCAGGCCATCAAGCGGATTCACGATGAGGATTCGGTGAGTTCCTTGTTTGAGATGTAGTTCGGGGGGTGGGGAGTTGGGTGTGGGGAGTGGGAGAAAGAACCAGTCCGAGTTTCGTTCTCCCACGTCCCACTCCCTACACCCCACCCCCGGGA
>JAXDGL010000030.1:0-36117 GCA_034665065.1 Thermoanaerobaculia bacterium
TGCAGCGATGCCGTTGATGGCATCGCTGCACGATTCATAGCATCACCACACCTTGCAAACCTTCTTGCTCACCATCGGCTTGTCGTCGCCGCACTTGAACGCCTTTTGGAATTGCGGGAGGTCGGAGACGATGCCGTTGATGCGGTACTTACCCGGCGAGTGCGCGTTGGTGATCGCGTTCAGGCGCGCGTTTTCGGGACGCTGGTTTTCGCAGGCCCATTGTGCGAATCCGATGAAGAAGCGCTGATCGGGAGTGAATCCGTCGATCGGCTTCAGATCCTCGTTCTCCGTCTGTTCCTTCCAGGCGATGTAGGCCAGGAGTGTGCCGCCGAGGTCGGCGACATCTTCGCCGGAGGTGAGTTTGGAGTTGATCTTGATATCGTCGATGATCGTGTAGCCGGCGTATTGATCGCGAACGCACTGAATGCGCTCGTCGAACGCTTTCCCATCGTCGGCGGTCCACCAGTCCTTTAGATTTCCTGCAGCGTCGAACTGGCGGCCCTCGTCGTCGAACGCGTGCGTCAGCTCGTGGCCGATCGTCGATCCGGTGTTGCCGTAGTTCGGTGCGTCGTCCAGCTTCGGATCGTAGAGCGGCGGCTGGAGCACGCCGGCAGGAAAGTTGATGTCGTTGAGTTGCGGGTTGTACCAGGCGTTGACCGTCGGGGCCGACATGAACCACTCCGCGCGATCGACCGGCTTGCCGACTTTCTCGAAGTCGCGGTCGCTCGCCCACGTGGCCGCGCGCGCGGTGTTGCCGTAGAAATCGCTGGGCTTGATCGTGATGGACGAGTAGTCACGCCACCGATCGGGATAGCCGACTTTGTTGGCGATGGCGTGAAGTTTTTCCAGCGCGTGCTTCTTCGTCACGTCGGTCATCCAATCGAGCGACGCGATCTCTTTCTCCATGGCGTGCTCGATCTGACGGGTCATCTCGATTGTCTTCTGGCGCGTCTCGGCGGTGAACGTCTTGCGCACGAATTCCTGTCCGAGCGCGTCGGCGAGATCGTGATCGACGAGACGGACGCACGTCTTCCACCGCGGCGGCATCTCGGCGACACCACGCAGCGTTTTCCGATAGAAGTTGAAATCCTCGGCCACGAACTTCGACGACAGGTATTGCGCGTGTGCGTGGACCGCGTGCCAGCGAAGGTACGTTTTCCAATCGGCGAGCGAAACGTTTTTGACCTCGCTCTCGATCGTCGCGAAGAACTTCGGTTGCGCGACGTTGAGCGAATCGACTTTCGGAAGCCCGAGGACCGCGAAGTAGTGCGGCCAGTCGAATGATGGAGTGATCTTCGCGAGCTCCGCGAGCGTCATCTTGTGATCGAGGTTGTGCGGATCCCGTTTCTCGACACGCGTGAGTGACGCCTCGGCGAGCGCGGTCTCGATCGTCAACACCGTCTTCGCATCTGCCGCGGCGTCAGGCTTCTTCTCCCCGATCAACTCGAGCATGGCCGCGACGTGGTTCACATACTTCTCGCGGATCGTTTTCGACTTGTCGTCAGTCTTCGTGTAGTAGTCGCGATCGGGGAGGCCGAGGCCACCGGCGTCGACCTCGGCAATGACTTTGCTGGCGTCGGCGAGATCCTGCGTCGAGCCGGAGCGGAAGAGCCAGTTCGTGCCAAAGAAGTAAGGAGACGAATCGCGCTTCGCCTCGGCGAGGATCTTCGCCAGTTCGCCGGGCGACTTCATGGCGTCGATCGTTTTCAAGAGCGGCTCGATCGGCGTGGCGCTGAGCTTCTCGATCGCGCTCTCGTTCATGCAGGCGGCGAAGTAGTCGCCGATCTCGGCCTGGATCTTCGTCCGGTTCGGCGAAGGCTTCGAGGCCTCGTCGAGGATTCCCCATAGATAGCGCGCATTCTCGTCGCCGACTTTTCCATAGACACTCCACGACGCCTGATCGGGCGGGATCGGATTCATCGCCATCCAGTTTCCGCAGGAGTACTGATAGAAGTCTGTGCACGGCTCGACTGACTGGTCCATCGCTTTGACATCGAGGCTCGGCGTGTAGGGAAGCTGCGTGAGAGGTTTGTCGGCTTTCTTCTCGGCTTTCGCGGCGGGAGCCGTTTGCGCTGCGAGCGTGAAAGCCGACAAGGAAACGAGGATCGTGACGATGAAACGCTTCATGAAGATCTCCTGATTCGAAAGGAAGGAATCGAGTGGCGATCATTCTGTCATGGCGCGGCGCCGCCGATTGGAGCGGGAGTGCCACCAACCTCCGAACGTTGCTGAGACGAACATCCTACCCTTGGGCGGAAACAGCGCTACCATCATCGCGTCCCATGTCCCTTCGGCGCGGCGTGCTCCTACTCCTGCTGGCCTCGTTGCCGGCTTCGGCGCGAATGTTACCGCCCGGAATCACGCCGTTCCGCAGCTACGGGACGGAGTCGGGACTGGGCAGTCTTGCCGCGATGCGGCTGGCGCAGGACACGGCCGGATTCCTCTGGGTCGCTACGCAGGACGGCGTCTATCGTTACGACTCGAACCGCTTCGTCCGGTTCGGACTCGAAGAGGGATTGCCGTCGACGTACGTGCAGAACGTGCAGGCCGCGCCCGACGGAAGCGTGTGGGTGATCACCTATGGCGGCCTTGCGCGCTTCGATGGAAAGCGATTCATCGCCGTACCCACGTCGAAGGCCGCGATCAATTCGTTGACGATCGATCCGCAGAACAACGTCTGGGTCGGCACCGCGAATGGAATCCTGCGCGGCGACGCGAAGCATCCATTCGCTCCCGTCGCGGGATGGACCGCGGAGGAAGCGACGGCTATTTGGAGTGGGGGTGGGGAGTGGGGTGTGGGGAGTAGGAGCAGAACCGCTTTTTCTCCGACCCGCGACCCCCGACGCACGACTCCCGCATCACCCCTCTGGTCTGCCTCGCGCGACCGCATCGGCCGGCTTGCAAACGGCAGTTGGACGTTCTGGAACATTCCCCGCGACGAGCGGATCGACGCCATTGTCGTCGATCGCAACCACTCCGTTTGGGCGCGCAGTGCAGCCCATCTCTGGTCGAAAGGAGAAGGCGATTCCGAGTTCCACGAGGAGACCGCCGCGTTGCCGGCCACTAGCACGAGCGGCTATCTCGACCTCGACCGGAGCGGCAATCTCTGGGTTCCTACCGATCGCGGCGTGGCGGTTCATGACGCGAACGGATGGCGCGTCATCGGCGCAGCGGAAGGCTTGCCGATCGAATGGTCGCGTGATGTTCTCGAAGACCGCGAAGGCTCGATCTGGATTGCCAGCCTCGGCGTTCATCGCATGCTCGGACGCGGCGAGCTGACGACGTACGACCGGCGCGCCGGTCTGCCGAACGCGGTGACGTGGTGTTTCCACTGGGACCGCCAGCAGCGTCTCCTCGTCGGAACCGACCTCGGTCTCGCTCGATCGGCAGCGGCCGGTTGGGAGATCGTGCCCGGCACGAGCACGCATCAGATCCGAAGCGTCGTCGAAGATCCCGACGGCACGCTCTGGATGGGAGGAAGTCCCGCCGAGGTGTTGCGCGCCGATGCGAAGGGAGCGGTGAGCAAATACGGAGTCGCCGGCCGGACCGTACTGAAAATCGTTCGCGATCGGGAAGGTTCGCTTTGGGTTGCAACGCGTGGCGGCGGACTGCTGCGCAAACGTGCGAATGAAGATCGATTCACATCGGTCGCTGTTCCCGGCGGCGCGCCGGATGAGACGTTCCGCTGGTTGATGCTCGATTCGCGCGGCCGGCTTTGGGCGACAGGCGAGCATGGCGTGGCGATGATGGATGGCAATGCGTGGCGGCGCTTCACCACACGTGATGGTCTGGCGCACGATCACGGTGCGTACATCATCGAACGATCGTCTGGCGATTTCTGGATGGCGTATTTCGAGCCCCTCGGCGTCGTCCGTTTTTCGATCGACGCAAGTTCGGCGATGCATGTCGTCGAGACCCTCGACGTGCGCCGCGGCCTCTCCGCCAGCAAGGTCTTCATGATCGGAGAAGATGCGCGCGGCCGCTTGTGGGTGGGTACCGGCGTCGGCGCGGATCTGGTGAACGGACCGCTCGTCGAGCATCTCAGCATGGCCGACGGATTGTCGGGCGACGATGTCGATGCGATGGCGTTTCTCGCCGGACCGGGTGGTGAAGTGTTTCTCGGCACCAGCTCGGGATTCAGTCACTACGTTCCGCGGGCGGATGCACCGCGCGCCGATCCGCCGCCGGTTCGCATCATCTCGTCGAACGTGGGAACGAAGCACGACTTCTCGGCGACGTTCGCTGCGCTCACCTATCTCAAGCAGGATCTGATCGAGTATCAGGTGCGCCTGGTCGGGTTGGAGGATGAGTGGCGCGCCGCGGTGACGCGCGAAGTTCGCTACGCGCCGCTCGCGCCGGGACCGTACCGATTCGAGACGCGCGCGCGTTTGCGTCCCGGAACGTGGAGCGCACCGGCATCGCTCGCGTTCACGATCGCGCCGGCATGGTGGCAGACATCATCGGCGCGCGTGCTCGCGCTTCTCGCTGTTGCGGTGCTGATCGTGCTCGGGCATCGCATGCGCGTCGCGCTGCTGCGCCGCCGCAACCGCGAGCTGGAAGCGCTCGTCTCGCAGCGCACGAGCGAGCTCGCGGACGTCAACACGCGCCTGCTCAATCTCAGCGTGACCGACGCGCTCACCGGCATGAAGAATCGCCGCTACCTCGAGTACTGCATGCCGGAGTACATGGCCGATGCGCTACGCCGTCATGAATCGATGTCGCGGGCGGGACTCGATCCGACGCGCGCCAATGCCGACCTCCTTTTCTTCCTGCTCGACCTCGACCGGTTCAAGGAGATCAACGACCGTTTCGGCCACGCCGCCGGCGACCGCGTGCTGGTCGACATTCACGAGCTCCTGAAAACGATCATGCGCGACACCGATACGCTCGTGCGCTGGGGCGGCGAGGAGTTTCTGCTCGTAGCACGCAACTCGTCGCGGCACGAAGCGGCCGCGATCGCCGAGCGGATTCGCGCTGCCGTCGCCGGCCACGCCTTCAACGTCGGGCGCCGCACGACGTCGCTGCGCCTTACCTGCTCGATCGGCTTCGCACCGTTCCCATTCCTGCCGATGGACCGCATCCGTTTCGGATGGGCTGAGGTTCTCGACGTCGCCGACTGTTGTCTCTATGCCGCCAAGCACGCCGGCCGCAATCGCTGCGCGGGCGCGATCGCCAACGACTGCGTCGATCCCGAAACGCTCCTGCAGCGGATCCGCCAATCGCTCGACGAGGTGACCGCGACGGGTGAAGTGACGCTCCTGACGAGCGGGGAGCCGAGCGGCGTCGCGGCGGTTGGAACGTAGGTCAAACGTGAAGCAAACCTTGGTGGACGTAGGTCAAACGTAGGTCGGACTCTCCAGTCCGACTACATGAGACTTTCGCCTCGCTCGTGCAGCTCGACCGCACGGGAAAGAGTCGGACTGTATAGTCCGACCTACGTAACCGCGGCGTTGCGCACACAGTTACGTGACGGCGAAACCTTTTGAATCCCTAACCGTGGCGCCCTTCGCTCCGACATCGTCCGGCCTACGTTTGCTTAAGGCCTGCGCGGTGTTTGACCCGATGACTCGATGACTGATTCCTTCGCGCCTGCATCGCGGAGCACGCGCACCACGTCAGGCTTCTCTGCGTCGAGCGCGCGTTGCAACGCCGTCGTGTGCCATTTGGCGCTGACATCATCGAGCCGCGCGCCGGCATGGACGAGCATCCGCACGATCTCGGTGTCGCCCGATGCGGCGTGCATCATCAGCACGGTCTGGTCGTCGTCGCTTGACGCGTTGACGTCGGCGCCATGCGCGATCAGCCAGCGCGCCATGGCCGGATCGGTGACCTTCGCGAGCGGTGTGCGTCCGTCGCTGTCACGAACATCCACGCCCGTTCCGTTCTGCCGCAACTTCTCCGCGGCGATCACGTCGCCGTTCGCGACCGCATCGAACATTTCGCTCGCGTGGATGGAGTGTTTTGCCATCGGTGTCCCGCTCAGGAACGAGAAGCGCCGGTCGCCGGCAGCCGCGCCGAGCATGACGTAGATCGCGGCGTTGACGATCGCCGCCACGATCAGTCCTCCGATCACGTTGCGCACGCACTTGCCCCACAATCCGCGCTCGACGTTTTCCGGATCGCCGCGCAGGAGTTGCACGACGCCATTGGTCCCGCCGGGCACCAGACCGCGTTTCGCCGCCGACCACCTCCCGATCGCGCAGACCTGTTCGCCCGGCGCGACGATCTGCTCCACCAGAATCTTGTTCGAGAAATCGCGGTCGTCCGTCATCTTCCAGTCTTTGCGAACACTCCCATCATCTTCCGTGAGCATGTCGCGAACCTGCTGGTAGATCTGTCCGGGATGGAATCCTTCCATGTCGATGAACGCGGTCGACGCGACGTAGGCAGCAGCGTTTTGCCGCGCCGCATCGGTGTCGAACGTCGTTTTCGGGAAGCCTTCCAGCAACGGAAATCCGAGGAGGAGAATCGATCCGCGAGGGGAATCGATGGCTGTCGGCGTGAGTGCGAAGCCGGAGTAATCTTTCACGTTGCTCGTCGACTCTTCCGGACCCGTTGACTCGTGCTCGATTTCATAGCTGTAAAGCACCGCCGGCTGATCGCTAAACGGCGCGCGCAGCGGCTGACTCACGGCGCGGACGCGGCCAACGACCGTGATCGTCGCGCCATCCTCCATATCCTCCCCGTTGAATCCTGCTGACACCGACTGATTGGAAACGCGCCGCGCGTCGCGTGCTGCAAACGCCGCCGTTCGCAGCGCCCCCGTCGCGATCCACATGAAGAAGCTGGCGATTCCGACGCCCCACCAGAGCACCGGCGGCTCGATGTGGCCATGAAGGAGATACCAGTAAACGCCGATCAGAGCGAACAGGATCAGGAGCGTGAGGAGGCAACCGCGCTTCATGGGGCCAATGCTAATCCTTCCCCGCATTTGAAAATTGAAAAACCGTTTCACGCGGAGACGCGGAGGACGCGGGGCAGGTTTTCTCCGCGTCTCCGAGTGAAACGGTTTTGAGGCTACACTTCCCCGCGCATGGCACTTCCGAAAGTCTCCCTCACGCAAAAGATCTTCATCGGTCTCGCGCTCGGCGTGCTCGTCGGGTGGCTCTGGCCGGAATGGGGCACGGCGCTGCGGCCCCTCTCGATGCTCTTCCTGAACCTGATCAAGTCGATCATCGCGCCGCTGATTTTCGCCACGCTCGTCATCGGCATCGCCGGCACCGGCGACATCCGTCAGGTCGGCCGCATCGGATTCAAGGCGCTGCTCTACTTCGAGATCGTCACGACCTTCGCGCTCTTCATCGGACTCGGTGCCGTGAATCTAACCAAGCCCGGCATCGGCGTCTCGCTCGCGGGTGTGCACACGGAAGAGAACAAAGCCGTTCTCGCCGATCGCGCGTCGAAACTGTCGAAGGAATCGAACGAAGCCGCCGCGCGTGGAGACAGCGCCACCGCAGCAGCGAAAGCGTCGCAGGCCGCGGACGCAGTCGGGAAGGGACTGACTGCTCCCGATCCGCCTGCGAAGCCGCAGAAATTCGGCGACATCATCGCCCATTTCGCTCCTGCATCGATCCTCAAAGCGATGGCCGACGGCGACGTGTTGCAGATCGTGGTTTTCTCCGTGCTCTTCGCACTCGCCGTGACGTCGATCGGCGAGAAAGCGCGTCCCGTCATCACCTGGTGCGAGTCGCTCGCGGACATCATGTTCCGCTTCACTGAGTTCGTGATGAAGTTCGCGCCGGTTGGCGTCGGTGCGGCGATGGCCAACACGATCGGCCATTCCGGCCTCGGCGTTCTCAAGAATCTCGGCATGCTGGTGATGACGCTGTACGGCGCGCTGGTGGTCTTCCTGCTGCTCGTGCTGCTCCCGGTCGCGCTCCTCTTTCGCGTTCCGCTGCGCGACTTTCTGCGCGCGGTCAAAGTGCCCGCCACGATCGCCTTCGCCACGACGTCCTCTGAATCCGCGCTTCCGAAGGCAATGGAAAACATGGAACGCCTCGGCGTTCCGCGCCGCATCGTCGGCTTCGTTCTTCCTACAGGCTACAGTTTCAATCTCGACGGGACCACGCTCTATCTCGCGCTGGCGTCGATCTTCGTGGCCCAGGCAGCGGGAGTTCATCTCACCTGGACGCAGCAGATCATCATGATGCTCACGCTGATGCTGACGTCGAAAGGCGTGGCCGGCGTTCCGCGCGCGTCGCTCGTCATCCTCCTCGGCACGCTGGCGTCGTTCGGCCTGCCCGCCGAAGGCGTGATCGTGATCCTCGGCGTCGACGAGTTGATGGATATGGCCCGCACCTGCGTCAACGTCATCGGCAACTGCCTTGCAACGGTCGTCATCGCACGGTGGGAAGGGGCATTCCGAACCGACGAGTGGGTCGCCGAGGAAAAAGATCTGGAAGAAGTGACGGGATTGCCGGTGACGGCAAGTTGATCTCATGAAACGAACTTTCGTGTTTCTCGCTGCACTACTCGTGGTCGCTGGGTGCGCGTCGAGCGCGGATGACGATCCGAACGCGCCGAAGATCACGATGCATCTTCAGCAGGTCGAAACGGGAGCGAATGCGTATCAATTCGCCGGATCGGTCAATGTGCAATTCGTCCTGACGGCAACGAACACGACGAAGGACACGGTGAAGATCGACCGCATCGAAGTGCGGACGATCAGCAGCGGCGCCTACAGCATTCCGCCGACGTCGACGAGCCTGAACATGACACTCCAGTCGGGCCAGTCGCTCACGACGCAGCTCTCGCTGTGGGGCTACGCGCGGGGCGGCCGCCTCTACTCCGAGGAGCCGGTGACGCTGCGAGGCACGGCGTACCTCACGGGCCCGTCCGGCGCGTTCGTGAAGCTCTTCACCGAGTACATCAGCCAGCGCTGACGCGCCGAAAGCCCTGATGTACAATCGCGATCCCAACCGATGAGCGGGCGTAGCTCAGTTGGTAGAGTAGGAGCTTCCCAAGCTCTTGGTCGCGAGTTCGAATCTCGTCGCCCGCTCCAAATGACGTACCACTCGATCGAATCCGCTGCGAATCAATGGAGACTGATTACCGTGCATGGTTTTGTGTGAAGGTATTTAGTCTGATTTTCTTTGACGCCGTGGTCGCGCGGCCACCACTGATCGCGCTTGGCGTTGCGGTCTGGAACATCGCCACGCGACGATCGCCGAACGCTCCGAACAGCGGCGACGTCAGCGTGTAGACGATAATGAAACCCGTCGCGATGAAGCCGATCTGCGTGTCGGAAAGATGCAGCTCCGATTTCTTGATCGACTCGACAACCGGGGCGACCACCCATCGGTCGAGATAGTTGAAGAGGTTGATGAGCGTGAGGATCGCCAGCGCATGCGCGGCGCGTTGCGCAGCAGGCGTTTCAATCGCTACAGCCATTCACGGAGGTGGAACGCTCGAAACTCCGACGTAGCGGAAACGTATTCAGTGAGCACGGTTATCATGGCGCGCAGCAGTCCATCATGAAACGAGCCCTTCCCTACCTCGCGTGCGTCGCCGGCATCGTGGCGCTCGCGTTGCTCATTCCGCGCTTCAACGACGCGCAACCGCTGGGAATCCGTCTCACGCGATCCGACGCCGTTCCCATCGCTGACGCCACCGCACGCACCCTCGGCATCCCTGTCGACCAATCGTGGACCGTCCTGTCGTGGGCGAGCTCGACACTGCTCGACAAAGAGCTCGAGCCGCATCCCGAGCTTCGCTTCCGCGCCAATGCCGATCCGGTAGTCGGACCGCGGCTCGGCGGCTACAAGCGCGTCTACTATCGCCGCGGTCTGGAGAAGTCGACGCCGTACGGCTACGTCGTGGTCGATCAGAAGAGCGGTGCGGTGCTCATGGCGCGGCGTCAAGCGCGGGCGGAGGAAGCGGGCGCGCATCTCACCGAGGCCCAATTGCGTCCGAAGGCAGATGCGTTCGTTCATTCGCGTGCATTCCCCGGCGCACCATCGCCCACGTTCGACGACGCGCGTCCGAGTGTGATGCGCGGCCGCACCGACTGGATCTTTCGCTACAAGGTCAAGACGACCTTCCCGATCGGCAACGTCGTGCCGTATCTCTACGTGTTCTACACGGGCGACCGCTTCGCCGGCTGGGCGCTGATGGAGGAGTACGCGGACGGCAGCCAATTCCGCAGTGACGACACCGGTAGCGGCGTGGCAACCATCCTCGTCCGTCTGGCCACGAACTACGCTCTCCTGCTGATCCTGCTGGTGATGTTCCTGCGCAAGTACCACGCAGGCGAAGTCGGCATCGGCACCGGCTCGATTCTCTTCGGTCTCACGCTGCTCATCGCCCTCGTGGCCGACCTGCTGATGGGACCCTCCGGCACCGAGGGGAACACGATGGGCAGTCTCGACGCGCAGGCGGTCACCGCCGCGCAGATGGCGTTCAAGTTTCTTCTCTACGACATTCCGCTGGCCGTCGTCGTTTTCTTCGCATGGTCCGTCGGCGAGAGTTTCACGCGCGAACGATGGGGCGAGTGGCTGGCATCGTTCGACGCCATCCTTCGCCGCGATCCTTTCAACGCCACCGTCGGCCGCTCGGTTCTTAACGGTGTTCTCTTCTCCCCCGCCATCGCCGCAGCAGCGTTTCTGACTGGTGTCATCCCGCTGCTCCTGCATCTTGCGAACCCCTCGATCGGAGTAGGGACGGAAGTCGCGGTGCAGTTGGGCGGACCGTTTCTGCTCATCGCCTTCGCCGCGCTCGACGCGGTGATCTTCCCGATCATTTCCCTCTTCTTCATGTCATGGACGCACCGCCGCAGACTGCTATGGGTGGGAATGATTGCGGCCATGGTGATCGGCGTCGTCTGCTCCGTCTGTGAAGTACCGATCGATCCGATGCTTCCCAGACTGCTCTTCGGGTTCGGAGGGATCGGTTCCATCGTACTGATGCTGCGCGGCTACGACCTGTTGTCGACTTCGATCGCGCTCTTCGGCGGCACGCTCCTTTCGATGGTGCTGCCGTTGATGTCCGTGGCGCGTGGTCACGAGCTTCAGCAACTCGCCCTGACGATCGCGTTGCCGATGGCCGCGCTCCTCGCATTCGCCATCGCCGCGATGATGACCAAACGCGAGGTCGTCTACACCTACGAAGACCTCGCACCGCACGTGAAACGAATCGTCGAGCGCGAGCGCGTCAAGGCGGAGATCGATGCCGCGAACCGCATTCAGGCGGCACTCCTTCCGGTCGATGCACCGGAAGTGTCGGGAGCATCGTTCGCTTCGCACTACCGCGCGGCGACGGAGATCGGCGGCGATTACTTCGATTTCCTCACCATGCCGTCGGGTGAGATCGGCATCGCGTTCGGCGACGTTTCCGGCCACGGTCTCACGAGCGGCATCGTCATGGCCATGGCCAAGTCCGCGCTGCTCGTTCAGGTCGGATACGACCCTTCGCCGCGCGCGGTGATGAACGTGCTCAACGACATCGTCATGAAGACCGCACCGAAGCGCATCCTCATGACATTCTTTTTTGGCTTGCTCGATCCGGGAACACAGACACTGCGCTTCTCCTCGGCGGGTCATCTCGATCCCTACGTCTATCGCGCAGGACAGGAACGGCTCGAGGCGCTCTCCTCGTGGGGATTCCCGCTCGGCGTTCGCCGCCGCGAGCCGTTCACCGAGCACACCGTCGACTTCGACGCCGGCGATCGTCTGATCCTCTACAGCGACGGCCTGATCGAAGCGATCGACGATGATGGCGATCCGTTCGGCTTCGAGCGCTTCGAGAAAACGATCCTCTCCTGCGGCCACATGCGCGCCGAAGACATCAAGAAGACGCTGCTCAACTCGATCAAGAAGTTCACGCGCAACCGGCCGCCCGAGGATGATCAGACTCTCGTGGTGGTGTCGTTTGAGGATGAGGCGCGGGCACGGGCTGCGGGATAGAAGGATGAAGAGTGAAGAGTGAAGAGTGAAAGGTGAAAAGAACACCCAAACGTTCACTTCACTCTTCACTCTTCGCCCCCCTTCACTCTTCACTCTTCACCCTTCACTCTTCTCTTCACACTTCCACTACAATCCGCGCCCCATGGCTACCAATACCGAACCAAACAAGATCATCTACTCGATGGTCGGCGTCTCGAAGTTTCACGGCAAGAAGCAGGTCCTCAAGGACATTTACCTCTCGTATTTCTACGGCGCGAAGATCGGCGTCATCGGACTGAACGGCTCCGGAAAATCGTCGCTGCTGCGCATCCTCGCCGGCACCGACCACGACTTTCTCGGCGAAACCATTCTCTCTCCCGGCCACACGGTGGGGTTCCTCGAACAGGAGCCGCAGCTCGATCCGAACAAAACTGTCCGTGAGATCGTCGAGCAGGGCGTACAGCCGGTCATCGATCTGCTCAAAGAATTCGATGAGATCAACAACGCCTTCGGTGATCCCGACGCCGACATGGACAAGCTCATGGAGCGCCAGGGCAAGGTGCAGGACAAGCTCGACGCCGCCGGCGCCTGGGACCTCGACTCGAAGTTGGAGATGGCGATGGACGCGCTGCGCTGCCCTCCGGGCGACACGCTCTGCGGCATTCTCTCCGGCGGCGAAAAGCGGCGCGTCGCGCTTTGCCGTCTGCTGCTGCAGGCGCCCGACATTCTTCTGCTCGACGAGCCGACCAACCATCTCGACGCCGAGTCGGTGGAGTGGCTGGAGAAACATCTGCAGCTCTACCCGGGGACGGTCATCGCGGTCACGCACGACCGCTACTTTCTCGACAACGTGGCGGGCTGGATCCTCGAGCTCGACCGCGGCGCCGGCATTCCTTTCAAAGGCAACTACTCCTCCTGGCTGGAGCAGAAACGCAATCGTCTGCAACAGGAAGAAAAGTCAGAATCGCAGCGTCAGAAAACCCTCGAGCGCGAGCTCGAATGGATCCGCATGTCGCCGAAAGGTCGCCACGCCAAAGGAAAGGCGCGCATCAACTCGTACGAAGAAATGCTGCGCGAGCAGACGCAGGAAAAGGTTCAGGACCTGGAGATCTACATTCCGCCCGGCCCGCGCCTGGGCGGCATCGTCATCGAAGCGGACAACGTGCGCAAAGCGTTCGGCGACACGCTGCTGATCGACGAGATGGAGTTCAAGCTTCCTCCCGGCGGCATCATCGGTGTGATCGGACCGAACGGCGCCGGCAAGACCACGCTCTTCCGCATGATCCTCGGCCAGGAGCCGCCCGATGCCGGCACGATTCGCGTCGGCGAGACGGTCACCCTCGGCTACATCGATCAGAACCGCACCCTTGATCCTGAGAAGTCGATCTTCGAGGAGATCACCGGCGACACGGAGCTCGTCCTCCTCGGCGCGCGCGAGATGAATTCACGCGCCTATGTGGCGCGATTCAATTTCTCCGGCTCCGATCAACAGAAGAAAGTGGGAATCCTTTCCGGTGGTGAGCGCAATCGCGTGCATCTCGCGAAGATGCTCAAGGAAGGGGCGAATGTGTTGTTGCTCGACGAGCCAACGAACGATCTCGACGTCAACACGATGCGCGCGCTCGAAGAAGCGCTGGAGACTTTCGCCGGTTGCGCGATCGTCATCTCGCACGATCGCTGGTTTCTCGATCGCGTGGCCACGCATATCCTGGCGTTCGAAGGCGACAGCCGCGTGGTCTGGTTCGACGGCAACTACAGCGAGTACGAGGAAGACAAACGCAAGCGCCTCGGCGCCGAAGCGGATCAGCCGCATCGAATCCGCTATCGGCAGATGACGCGGTAGTGGATTAGTGGCAGTTTCGTCTCTCCATCAAAAGTTGAGAGAACCGTTTCGCGGAGGCCCGGAGATGGTTTGTTTTTCTCCGCGTCCCCCGCGTCTCCGCGTGAAATGCTTTTGAAGAACGCACGTCTCCACTACTTGCAAACCGTCCGTCACAGCGCGTACGATGCGCGCTCCCGGTAATCGTCAACCAGCGGCGGATGTCCAACCGCCGCAAAACAAGGTCCAGAGGTCGTTTTCGAAGCCCGAAGTTTTTCCCGCGGAGGGATCGCGCGTGGCGGTGGCCGCTCTGATGCGGCGAACCGTTCGCGCTGTTCAATCCGTTGAATCACAGGGCTTGCAGAATCCGGCTTAAATTACCGGAAGTGCCACAGCATCAGTGAGTTGAGATCCAAGTAACGATTTGCATAAATCGGTTCAGCACGTGCATTTGCCACACGCAGTCCAATAGTTCATTTTCACTTTTGAGGGGAATCGAGGAGGAACGATGAAGCTACAACGATTTACGATCTGTTTCTTCCTGCTGCTCCTGGTTGCAGCCGGCGCGTTCGCGCAGGGCACGACCGGGGCGCTGACCGGCACGGTCTCGCAAGCAGGAGCCAATCTTCCAGGCGTTACGGTGACGATTTCGTCGCCGTCGCTGCAGGGAACGCGCACCACTGTCACCAACGAAAACGGCGACTACAACTTCTCGGCCATTCCGCCGGGAACGTACAAAGTCGTCTTTTCGCTCTCCGGCCTGAGCGACGTGAACAAGAACGTCCAGGTCAACCTCGTCGAGACGTCGCGTCTCGACGCCGACATGAAAATGTCCGCGGTCGCTGAAGCCATCACGGTCACGGCCAACCAGGCCACCGTCATGGAAACGCCGCAGGTCCAGACGAACTACAAGCAGGAGACCGTCAACAAGCTGCCGATGGCACGCAACCCGACAGCCCAGGCACAGCTCACGCCTGGCGTTACCGGCGGCGTCAACGGCCCCAGCATCTCGGGCGCGATGTCGTACGACAACCTTTACCTCGTCAACGGCGCGGTCGTGAATGAAAACCTTCGCGGCCAGACCCACGCGCTCTACATCGAAGACGCCATCCAGGAGACGACGGTTATCAGCGCCGGCGTCTCCGCAGAATTCGGCCGTTTCACCGGCGGCATCGTTTCCGCGATCACGAAGTCTGGCGGCAACGACTTCAGCGGCTCCGTGCGCGACTCGCTCGACAATCCGAAATGGACCGAGAAGAGCGTCGCCAGCCAGGCCACGCCGATCGACAAGATCAATCACACCTACGAAGAGACCCTCGGCGGCCGCATCATCCGCGATCGTCTGTGGTTCTTTGTCGCAGGCCGTCAGTCGAAGATCTCTCAGGCGCGCACATTGAGCGCAATTTCCACGCTTCCGAATCCGGCCATCGGCGCCTACACCGTTTCCACCAGTTCGCCGCGCCAGGAATATAAGGTAACGGCGAACCTCACACAGAAGCACTCGATCGTCGGCTCGTATCTCACCAACAACGTCAAAGCGGACAAGAACTGCCAGATCGGCTGCCTCGACCTTCGCTCCATCAACACTGCCGGAGTTGAGAATCCGAACAACTTCAAGACGCTGCACTACAACGGCGTCATCACAAACAACTTTCTCATTGAAGGCGACTGGGCGAAGAAGTACTTTGCGTTCGTAGGCTTCGGCGGCAACACGCCGGCGCATCAGGCAAACCCGACCGCTGCGTACCTCGCGGAAGGCAGCCCGGTTCTCGATCAGCTCGTCACCGGTGTTACCTCCAACGCTCCCTACTTCTGCGGAAGCTGCGGCGATGAGCTGCGCAACAACAAAGAGTGGGAGATCAAGGGCCGCTACTTCCTCGGAACGAAGTCGCTGGGCACGCACAACATGGTGGTCGGCTACGACGACTGGGCGGAGCAGCGCCTGTCGAACAACTATCAGTCGCCCACCGACTTCCGCTATGACGTCCGCGCGAACGTTCCGCGGCAGCTTGCTGATGGCACCGTGCAGATCGCGCTGAAGGGCGGGACCGACCGCTTCATCTGGTTCCCGGTCGCGCTCGCGTCGCTCGGATCGAACCTTCAATCCACCTCGATGTTCTTCAACGACAAGTGGGATCTCAATCAGCACTTCACCTTCAACCTCGGCGTTCGCTCCGACAAGAACGACGCCGTCGACAGCGCCGGCAACGGCGTCTCCAAAGACAGCGCCATCAGCCCGCGCCTCGGCGTTATTTTCGACGTCTTCGGCAACGGTCGTCTCCGTCTCGATGCGAACTACGGCACATACGTCGGCCGGTTGGCTGAAACGGTCGCAGGTTCGGGATCGGGCGCAGGAAATCCGGCTTCGATCACCTTCACCTATGGCGGACCGGACACCGGCTACCTCGACACCCGCACCGCACTGCAGCAGGCATTCCAGTGGTTCCTCGACAACGGCTACACGAACCGCACACCGCTTTCGGCGAGCATCCCGGGACTGAACACTCTTCTGCTCAACTCGGGCATCAAATCGCCGAACGTCAAAGAGTTCACGGTCGGCGCAGCCACGCAGATCGGCAAAGGCTTCTTCCGCACCGATTACATCAAGCGCGACTGGCAGGATTTCTATGCACAGTTCAACGTTCCGGGTGACACCGTCGTCACGAACCCTGTGACCGGCGCGCTCTCGAACATCAACCACATCGGCAACTCCAGCGTCCCGCAGCGCAAGTATTGGGGCCTGCAGTTCCAGGGTCAGTACCAGCTCCCCGCCGGCTTCGGCGTGGGTGGCAACTACACCTACTCCAAGCTCACCGGCAACGTCGAAGGTGAGACGAGCGGTTCGGGTCCAGTGACCTACGGCGGTACCAGCGTCGCCTTCAAAGAGTTCCAGAACTTCAAGCAGAACGCGCCAGTCGGCTATCTCGCAGCCGATCAGCGCCATAAGGTCCGCGCCTGGGCGACCTACGACATCGGCACTCCGATCGGTCACTTCAACGTCGGCCTGATCGAACGTTACGACTCGGGCACGCCATTCTCGGCGTCCGCCTCGATCACGATCAACGCCGCGATGATGTGCTCCGGACTCCCAACAACGGGTACGGTCACCATCAACAGCGCAACGACTTGCGCATACACTCAAGTCCTTCCAACGGGTACCACTACCGGCTTCGGGACCACCATCTATCCTGATGGCAGCACTCGTAGCACTACCAGCTCTTACGCGCCCAACGGAGCGGCCAATGGCGTCGGCCTGTCGACCGTCGGCTACTTCTTCAGCAACCGCGGCGAGTTCCGTTGGAACAGCGT
Source organism: Thermoanaerobaculia bacterium (assembly GCA_034665065.1). Lineage (GTDB taxonomy): Bacteria > Acidobacteriota > Thermoanaerobaculia > Gp7-AA8 > Gp7-AA8 > JADGNZ01. The sequence continues at coordinate 17,008 of JAXDGL010000030.1, forward strand.
CGTCTCCACCGATGTGGCAGTCAACTACGAGCTTCCGATCCGCAGCTTCGCGATCTTTGCGAAAGCAGAAGTTCGGAACCTGCTGAATCATCGCGCCAACATCAGTGGCAACACGACGGTCCGTACGAACCAGACCGCAGGTTCGGGGCTTGCAGCGTTCAACCCGTTCACGCAGTCGCCAATTCAGTGTCCGACGGGCGCGCCGGCCGCGACCTGCGCCGCTCTCGGCGCCAACTGGCAGTACGGTCCCACCTTCGGTCAGTCGACCGGAACAGCCACCACGTTCTCGCAGACCGGTAACTACCAGCTCCCGCGCACGTACCTCTACGCAATCGGCGCGCGCTTCTAGTCTCCTCGCAACACGAGTTGTAAACGAAAGCCCCGGCCTCGGCCGGGGCTTTTTGTTGTCCTGGGAACGCGGGCGTCTCGCCCGCCGTCTCTCTCCGCGGAGTCCCAAGCGGAGAACCCGCGGTCCCAGGCGTTTCAGTGCGGCAGTCCGAACACGTAATAGACGACACAGAGCGCCGCCAGCACGATCGATCCGCCGCCGATCTCGCGCGGACGCCCGGCCAACAGTTTCATCAACGGATGCAACACCAGCCCCGCCGTCAAACCGTTGGCGATGTTGTACGTAAAGATCATCATCACGATCGTCGCGAATGCCGGCACGAGCTCGGTCAGATCATCGAAATCGATCTTGCGGATTGACTCGAGCATCAACGCGCCCACCGCGATCAGCGCCGGCCCGTACGCAAAGCGAAGCTGCTGCATCGGTTCGATCAGCGGGATGAAGAAGAGCGAGCACGCGAAGAGAAGCCCGGTCACGATCGCCGCCACACCTGTCCGCGCTCCTTCGCGGATTCCCACAGCCGACTCGATGTACGCGCCGCTCGTCGAAGTTCCCAGCAGTCCGCTGATGCAGCAGGAGATGGCATCGACCGTCATCGGCTTTTCGATTTGCGGAAAGTTGCCGCGATCGTCGAGCATCCCTCCCGCCGCGCCGACGCCGACCAGCGTTCCCAACGTGTCCAGAAAACTCATCAGGAAAAGTGTGAGCAGGATCGGAAGGAAGGAGAGCTTCAGCACGCCGAGGATGTCGAGCTGCAGTGCGATGGGCGCCAGGCTGTAATCGCCGGTGAACGGCATCGCGAAAATCGCGTTCGGCGCGTGGCCAAAGCCCATGAGAATCCCGGCGATCGCAGTCACGACGATTCCGATCAGAATCGCGCCCCGCACGCGGAGCCGCATCAACGCCATCATCACAATGAATCCGCCGATCGCGAGCAGCACTTGCGGACTGCGTAGATTGCCGATCTTCACCGGCACTCCCGTCCCAGTCTCGACGATGCCGGTCTCCGTCAAACCGATGAACGCGAGAAAGAGACCGATGCCCGCCGCGAAGCTGTACTTCAAACTAGTCGAGACCGACTTCGCCAGCCAGCCGCGCAGCCCGATCAGCGTGATGAGGAGAAACAGAATGCCGCTGACGAAAACGGAGCCGAGCCGCTGCTGCCACGTGATGCCGAGCGCGCCGAGTCCGAAGGCGATGAACGCGTTCTCTCCCATGTATGGCGCGACGGCGATCGGCCGCTTCGCGTAGAGGCCCATGAGAATCGAGCCCAGCGCCGCAACGACGATCGTGGCTACGGTGCTCGCTCCCACTGGCAGTCCCGCTGCCTTCAGAATCGCTGGATTGACGACGATGATGTAGGCCATGGCCACGAAGGTCGTCGCGCCGCCGAGGATGTCGTTTCGCATGGAGGAACTCTACTCCGAGGGAGTGCAGCCACTGTCATCCTGAGCCGCCGAAGGACACGAAGTGCCGGAGGACGGTCGAAGGACCCCCTCATGCTGTGCCGTTGTTTTCCGACTGCCCGGTGCATATGGGCGGGGGGTCCTTCGACCGTCCTCCGCCGCGTGACATCTGCCGGTTGTGAAGGCGGCGTGAAGTCGCGCGGCTTCGGCGGCTCAGGATGACAGCGAGGATGACTGCGGACCGACAACGCGTGCAGCGCAATCAACCGACCACGCGCGCAGCGCAATCAACGCGAAGCCCTACTCCGCCAATATCCACGCCAGCGCCGCGATCGCCGCCGAATCCTGCGCCAGCTCTTTCGGGTCGACTTTGTCGAGCGTGTCGGCGTTCGTGTGGTGATAGTCGAAGTAGTGCAATGGCTCGGGGACGAGACCGAAGCCGGGAACGCCGGCGGCGGTCAGCGGGCTCGTGTCTGCTCCCGTCTCGTCGGCCACTTCGAAATGGTTGGACGAGACCGCGGCCAATGGCTTCGTTCTCTGTTCGAAGGCAACCAGCGCTTCGCCCTTCAGCGTTGTCGTGAAGCCGGTCGGAGCGGCGCCGCCCGCGTCGGTCTCGATCGCCGCGACATGCTTTTCCTTACCGTGATCCTTTGCGTATTGTTGTCCGCCGCGCGACCCGTTCTCTTCGTTCATGAAGAGAACCGCGCGAATCGTGCGGCGAGGATGAAGATCCATCTCTTTGAAGAGACGCATCGTCTCCATGACCATCGCCACGCCCGAGCCATCGTCGATCGCACCCGTTGCAAGGTCCCACGAGTCGAGGTGCGCGCCGATCAGGACGATCTCGTCCGGCTTCTCGCTCCCGCGAATCTCGGCGATGACATTCGCTGACTGCACATCGGGCAACGTTCGCGGTGTAAGCACAATGTGCATACGCACGCGCTTCCCGCGCGCCAGTAACCGATGGACGAGCATCGCATCCTCGGCGGTCATCGCCGCGGCCGGAATCTTCGGCTGCTTCGGATCGTAGCGCAGCGCGCCCGTGTGCGGCGTTCGCAGCGATGCCGAGCCGACCGATCGGATCACGACCGCTTTCGCCCCATACTCCGCGGCCCGGCTGGCGCCCAAGCCTCGAAAGGCAACGGCGATGCGATACGCCTCGAAGGCACGATGGGCGCGGACAAGATCCATGTCCATCGGATTGTTGTAGAAGACGATCTTGCCGCGCAGTTTTGCCGCGCCCAGCGTTTTCAGATCATCGAAGGAATTGACTTCGATCACGTCGGCGGTGATGCCCGCCGCCGGAGTGGCCACGCTTCCGCCGAGCGCCGTGACGACGATCTTGTGATTCGTGGGAGAGACGAGATGCGCCTCCTCGCGCCCGCGGACCCAGTGCGGCACCATGACCGGCTCGTTCGTCACCGGAATGCCCCATTCGCGAAACTGCTGCGTCGCCCACTTCACGGCCAGCGCCGCGCCTCTCGATCCGGAAAGCCGCGCGCCGACATCGTCGGTGAGATGGCTCAGCGTCTCGTACGCGCGCGACGACTGCAGTTCTTTGGAGATGATCACATCCGCATTGGTTTGCGCGGACGCAGACGTAGCGATCAACAGCAGAAAAAATCCGGCAAGCGTTTTCATTGCTGACGAAGTGTAGCGTGAGTGCGACGCAGGCGGGACGCCCGTAGAGCAGACATTCCTGTCTGCTACCGCCGGGCGTCCCTGCCCGGCGGGGCGCGCGGTGCCGAGACCATCACATCGCCCCGCAGTTATCAGCCGCGGGATGCACGCTCTCGCCGAAACCACCGACGGGCAGGGATGCCCACCGGCTGCAGGCAAGAATGCCTGCCCTACATTGCCTATACTTCTTCCGTATCGATCTGCGCCCGCTGCAATGCGCCGGAGTAGTCGACGTAGATCGACTTCCATTCGCTGAACACATCAATGCCGGCGATTCCTGCTTCGCGATGTCCGTTGCCGGTCTGCTTCGTTCCGCCGAACGGCAGGTGCACTTCCGCGCCGATCGTCGGCGCGTTCACGTAGAAGATGCCGGTGTACATATCGCGCATCGCCACGAACGCCTTGTTGATGTCGCGCGTGTAGATCGACGACGAGAGGCCGTACTTCACGCCGTTGCCGATCGAGATCGCCTCTTCGAGTGACTCGCAGCGCATCACCGCAGTGACGGGTCCGAAGATTTCTTCCTGCGCGATGCGCATGTCCGGTTTGACATTCGCGAACACGGTCGGCTGGTGGAAGTGCCCCTTGCCGTACGCACCGTCCGTCAGCGTCGCGCCACCGGCAGTGACCGTCGCCCCCTCATCGCTGCCGATCTTCACGTACTTGGCGATCGTTGAGATCTGCGCCGCGGAGATGTTCGGCCCCATGTCCGTATCGGCATCGAGTCCATTTCCGACGCGCAGTTTTTTTGCACGCGCCGAGAGCTTCTCGACGAACTGATCGTAGATCTTCGAGTGCGCCACGATGCGCGACGCCGCGGTACAGCGCTGACCGGCGGTGCCGAATGCACCCCACAACGCGCCGTCGACTGCGAGATCGACGTCGGCGTCGTCCATCACCAGGATCACATTCTTCCCGCCCATCTCGAGATGCACGTGCTTGAACTGCGGCGCGCAGGCAACCGAAATCTGGCGACCGACCTCGGTCGATCCGGTGAAGGAGATCACCGAGACCTTTGGATGCCGCAGCATCGGCTCGCCGACTTCCTTCCCGCCGCCTGTGACGACGTTCCAAACGCCCTTCGGCAGACCAGCTTCTTCGAACGCCTCGGCCAGCATGACGACGGACAGCGGTGTCTGCGATGCCGGCTTGATGACGACGGTGTTGCCGCAGATCAGTGCGGCCATTCCCTTCCACGCGGGAATGGCGATCGGAAAGTTCCACGGAGTGATGAGACCAGCGACGCCGAGGGGCATGCGCACAGCCATGTTGAACTTGTTGGGAAGCTCGGACGGTGTCGTGACGCCGTGGAGACGGCGACCTTCGCCCGCCATCAGGAAGGCCATGTCGATCGCTTCCTGCACATCGCCGCGCGTTTCCTGCAGCACCTTCCCCATCTCGCGCGTCATCTCGCGCGAGATCGCTTCCTTGTCGCGCTTGAGAATGTTCGCGACCGCGTAGAGATACTCGGCGCGAAGTGGCGCAGGCGTCAGACGCCAGTGTTGAAAGGCGCGATCGGCTGCGTCGACGGCAGCGTTCAAGTCGAGTTCATTCGACTCCTGAAACGTGCCGATGAGATCGTCGTTGTTCGCAGGATTCCGATTCTCGAACGTCTGGCCGCTCGCAGACGCGACCCACTTGCCGTCGATGTAGTTGTTGTAATCGCGCGTCGGGCGCAGGGATGTGCTGGACATGATTCCTCCGGGTGGATTCTCGAAGAGATCAGGGGTCAGTGATCGGTGATCAGTGATCAGGGGGCGGTTCGCAACTGGCCGGCAAGAATCTGATCTCTGATCTCTATGCTCTGATCACTTGTCACTCTGATCTCTAATCTCTGATCACCTGTCACTAATCTCTGAACGATCACTCTTCCGAATTACTGCTTCTTCGCTTCCAGTGATCAGTGATCAGTGATCAGGGGGCGGCTCGCAACTGGTCGGCAAGAATCTGATCTCTGATCTCTATGCTCTGATCACTTGTCACTCTGATCTCTAATCTCTGATCACCTGTCACTAATCTCTGAACGATCACTCTTCCGAATTACTGCTTCTTCGCTTCATCGGCCGCCGGCTTCGCCGATCCCATGTCGACCGATCCGCGGAACTGCGCGCCCTCGGCGACGATGACCTTCGGTGCCTTGATGTTGCCGTCGACCGCGGCGCTGGCCACGAGCTCCACTTTGTCGTCGGCGGAAACGTCGCCGGTCAGTTTCCCTTCGATCATCACGTACTTGGCGTGCACCGTGGCCTCGACACGCCCTCGGGCGCCGATTCGCAACTCGCCGCCGAGATGGATTTTTCCTCGGACGGTGCCTTCGATGAGCACGGGCTCGTTGCCGGTCACGGTGCCGTCGATGACGAGATTGGGACCGATAAACGTGCTGTTGTGTGCAGCCTGCGGTTCGTTTCCGCGGGCCTGTGGAGTGGATTCTTTCGTTGAGAAAAGCGCCATGGGGGCGGCAGCATAACAGAGGTTTTTGAGTGAGGGACGGGGTTGAAGTTAGAAGTGTGAAGTGAGAAGTGTGAAGTGTGAAGTGTGAACGTGAAGCTGCGAGCGTCGGGTTCACTTCCCATCTCTCACTTCCCATCTCTCACTTCTAACTTCTAACTTCTAATTTCTAACTTCTCACTTTCATCGGTCACGAATCGGTAGCGGCCGCCAAACGCAGAATTGTGGGCGGGATCGCTGCATTACACTGCGCGCGCTCATTCAACGCCCGGCGTAACGGGTCGTAAGGAGCGCGGAGGGAGTACTCAGCGTGAGACGTTTTGCAGCGATTCTGACGATTGCTGCCCTGGCAGCGTGCAAGGGCAGTGGTAATAAAGCCGAGCAGTACCGAACTGAGAAAGTAGACCGCGGGACCGTCACCATGACCGTCACCGCGACCGGAACGCTATCCGCCGTCACCACTGTCCAGATCGGCAGCCAGGTTTCCGGTGTGATCGCGCGGCTCTACGCCGACTTCAACAGCCGTGTGACGAAAGGGCAGCTCCTCGCCGAGCTCGATCCCACTCCGTTTCAACAGACCGTCGAACAGCGCCAGGCTGACGTCGCGAAGTCGCGCATTCAGGCAGCGAACGCCCGCATCAGCTACGACCGCCAGTTGCGTCTGGTGAAAGCCGGGCTCGCACCACAGGCCGATCTCGACGCCGCACGCGCCGCGTACGAGGAAGCGAATGCGCAGGTGCAGCAGTCGACCGCCGCACTCAACCAGTCGCTGACGAGTCTCAAGTACACGAAAATCATCTCGCCCATCGACGGTGTCGTCGTCGACCGTCAGTACGACGTGGGCCAGACCGTGGCCGCTTCGTTCTCCGCGCCGACGCTTTTCTCGATCGCGCAGGATATGACCAAGATGCAGGTCCAGGCCGACGTCGATCAGTCCGACATCGGCCGCATCGCCGTCGGACAAACGGCGCGCTTCACCGTCGACTCGTACCCCGATCAGGAGTTCCGCGGACGCATCGCGCAGATCCGTCTCAACGCGACCGTGAGCCAGAACGTCGTCACGTATCCCGTGATCATCGAGGTCGGAAATCCTGACGAGAAGCTGCGGCCGAAGATGACCGCGAATGTCACGATCGACGTGGCCATGGTGCAGGACGTCCTTCGCATTCCTAACGCTGCGCTGCGCTTCAAGCCTGACACCGCGGCGACGGGAGCTGCTCCTGCGACCGCATCAGCAGGACGCAACGCGAAGCCCACCGAAACGACGCAGACAACGCAGACCACAGAGACCGTGCAGACGCAGACGCAGACCGCGACTGCGACGTCGACGTCGACGATCCAGACATCCGAGGAGCGTAGGTCGCGCTGGCGCGATCGGCAGGGCGGACAGAACGGAACAACGACCGGCGGCATGACTCCCGAAGAGCGCGCAGCGCGGTGGGGCAACCGCAGCGGTGGTGTGGCCGGTGCAGCCTCCGGACTCGGCGGCGCTCCTCCGACGCGTCGTCGTCCACAGACCGTCTACATCCTCACGGCCGAAGGAAAACTGAAGCCGGTCGAAATCCGCACCGGCATCACCGACGGTCACTACACGCAGGTCGTTTCCGGTGATCTCAAAGTTGGCGACAGCATCATCACCGGCCTGGCAACATCGAAGGTCGACTCGAATCCTCCTCCGGGCAGCAGCGGCGGCCCGATGGGCGGCGGCCAGCGGCCGGGCGGCGGCCGAGGTGGCCGGTAGTGCCGAAAAAGGTCATTGAGATTCACGGACTGACGAAGGTCTATTCGATGGGTGAGGTTGAGGTCCGCGCGCTCGCGGGCCTCGACCTCGAAGTCGATGAAGGAGAGTTTCTCGCGGTCATGGGTCCATCGGGCTCCGGCAAGTCGACGCTGATGAATATTCTCGGCTGCCTCGACCGCCCCACCGCCGGCACCTATCATCTCGACGGCATCGACGTCTCCACGCTCGACCGTGATGAGCGCGCCGTCATCCGCAACGCTAAAATCGGATTCGTTTTTCAAAGCTTCAATCTGCTGGCGCGCACGTCCGCCGCTGAGAACGTCGAGCTTCCACTCATCTACGGCGACCTCGGATGGTCGCGCGAAGAGCGGCACAAGGCGGCGATGGATGCGCTCCATCGCGTCGGACTCAAGGGTCGCGAGCACAATCATCCGTCGCAACTCTCCGGCGGTCAGCAACAGCGCGTGGCGATCGCGCGCGCGCTCGTGACCGATCCGGCGATGCTGCTCGCTGACGAGCCGACGGGCAATCTCGACTCGCGCACATCCGAAGAGATCATGGGCATTTTTCAGGCGCTCAACGACAGCGGCAAGACGGTCGTGCTTATCACGCACGAGCCGGACATCGCGCAGCACGCGAAGCGCGTCATCACCGTGCGCGACGGCGTCATCCAGCACGATGAAACGATCCAGCAGCATCGCGTCGATGTTCGCGGCATCGCCCCGCCCGTGGCGCCGGCGGCAGCAGTGGAGGCAACCCGATGAAAAGCTCCGTCATGCGCATCAGCAACATCACGCTCGTCGGCCTGCGCGCCATCGCGCGCAACAAGATGCGCTCGTTCCTCACCGCACTCGGCATCATCATCGGCGTCGGTTGCGTGATCGCCGTCGTGGCCATCGGTAACGGCGCCACCAAGTCGGTCGAGAACACGATCAACTCCCTCGGCACGAACTACATCATGCTCTTCCCCGGCGCCTCGACTTCCAGCGGTGCGCGCATGTTCACCGGCAACTCCACGCTCACCGCCGATGACGCGGATGCGATCAAGGCCGAGTGTCCCGCGGTCGCATACGTTTCCCCAACCGTCCGTGCCGCCGCGCAGATCGTGGCCGGTGAGCTCAACTGGGGAACGTCGATCCAGGGCGTGAGTGTCGACTATCCGCTCATCCGCTCCTGGAACGTGTCGCAGGGGACGTTCTTCACCGATCAGGATGTGAAGAGCGCGTCGAAAGTCTGCGTGCTCGGCAACACAGTCGCCGACAATCTCTTCAGCGACGGCCAGGCAGTCGGTCAGATCGTGCGCATCAAGAATGTGCCGTTCAAAGTCGTGGGCGTTCTCGAGAAAAAGGGCGGCAACATGATGGGGCAGGATCAGGACGACACCGTCGTCGCTCCTTACACCACCGTGATGAAGCGGCTCTCCGGCAAGACGAAGATCGACATGATCCAACTCTCCGCTGCATCGGCTGGTCAGGTGCAGGAAGCGCAGAACGAGATCGACGCGGTGTTGCGCCAGCGCCACCGCATCGCACCCAACGGCGACGCCGATTTTCAGATGCGCTCGCAGGAAGAGATCGCGCAGGCACAGGGACAGCAGACCGCAATCCTGCGCATGCTGCTGCTCGTCATCGCCGCGATCTCGCTCCTCGTCGGCGGCATCGGCATCATGAACATCATGCTCGTCTCGGTCACCGAGCGGACGCGTGAAATCGGCATCCGCATGGCCATCGGCGCGAAAGGGCGTCACGTCCTTCTGCAGTTCCTGTTCGAGGCGGTGACTCTTGCGATCGTCGGCGGCGTCCTCGGCGTCGCACTCGGCGTCGGCGCATCGCTCGCGGTCAAGCACTTCCTGCAGTGGCCAATCGTCGTAACACCCGCATCGGTCGCACTGTCATTCGGCGTGGCCGCGTTCGTCGGTATCTTCTTCGGCTTCTACCCCGCGCGGAAAGCGGCAAGGCTCGATCCGATCGACGCGTTGCGGTACGAGTGATGGTAAGTCGTCGTCTCCGAATCGCGGCGAGTCGTATCAAAGCCCGCCACGGTTAAGGCTCTTGAAGTGTCATCCTGAGACTGCCGGAGCCGCTACCCCACGCCGCGTGCAAAACAGGCAGGAACAGCGGCGGAGGACGGCGAAGGATCTCCAAATACGATACACATGCCACACGCCTCGCAAATTGAGATCCTTCGACGTCCTCCGCCGCCAGATCGGGCAGCGTGAAGGGATCGAGCGCGAATGGCGGCGCCGGCTGTCTCAGGATGACACCAACTTCCGGTGTCCGAGAAACGCGAGAACTGCATAAAGCCCGTTGAATTGTTCTAATTCGGCTGATCGGCCTGCATCTCGTCGCCGGTTTCCGTGTGATCGGAAGGCGGCGTGGTCTCCGGCCCGTTCGATTGGCGCGTGAGAGCGACCTCCCGAACCATCGACACGAGTTGCGGCACATCGAACGGCTTCCGGACGAAGCCATGCACGAGATTCGCGGGAAGGCGGCGGATGGCGGTGTCATCGCCGGCGGTCATGACGAAGATAACCGTTCGCGATGCCGGCGCCGCTTCGTGAAACGCTTCGAGGAACTCGATGCCGTTGAGCGTTGGCATCATCAAGTCGAGAAGGATGACTGCATAGTCGGTTGCTCGCGTCATCGTCAGTGCATCAGCGCCGTTGACCGCGGCATGAACGTGGAACGGCTCGCGGCGCAGGGCGGCGACGAGCAGCGCACGGATGGCGCTGTCGTCCTCCACTACGAGGATTTGGGGGATGGGGGCCATGTTGCCGTGCCGGGCATGCGGATTCGGGGCCAGAATGATCTCCGTTTTGACTGCCCGGCCCGGTTGTTGCTCCGAATAAGACGTGGCCGCTTTCGAAAACGCCCCGCCTGAAGCGCGGCAACTACTCACCGTTCCCATCCGTGAGCTGGGGCTTCGTCTCGAACAATCGCCCGTCGCTGAGTACGTTCGGCGGCTCTACGCCGAGCTCGAAGCGGCTGGCCTCCATCACTTCCGTCCGCTCTGCTACCTCTCTGACGAGTGGGGTTGTCCCTCCGAGGAGCCGGTGATTGGCATTCCGTTCTACCTCGGCGATCCGCGCGTCTCTCATCTCGAGGATTCCGTCAACGACATCGAGAACGAGCGCGAGATCATGATGTACCTTCGCCACGAGGCCGGCCACGCATTCAACTACGCCTACGAGCTCTATCGGACGGACGAGTGGCACGAGATCTTCGGATCATTCCGTCGCCCTTATCGCGACGACTATCCATTCGTCCCCTTCTCTCGCGATTACGTACGCCACATCGCCGGCTGGTATGCGCAGAAACATCCCGACGAAGATTTCGCCGAGACCTTCGCAGTCTGGCTCGATCCGGATTCACATTGGCAACGCCGTTATGCCGACTGGGGCGCGATGCGCAAGCTGCAGTACATGGATCGCGTCGCGCGCGATGTCGCCGACACGCCTCCGCCTCATCCCGCAGGACAAACCGACATCACCGTCGACGAGATGGAGCAGACGGTCGAGGAGTTCTACCGCGGCGTTCATCCCGATGAATCAGCGATGATCGCCGGGCTCGCGCTCGACACCGACCTCGCCGACATCTTCGTCGATCCTTCGCGTCAACGCGACGGCATCGACTACCGGCTCGCCAACGAACTTCTCGCCGAGCACCGCCGCGACATCGTCGACAAAGTATGCGAATGGACCGGCGTCCGCCGCACGCTCGTCCGCGCACTCGTCGCCGCCATCGAGGATCGCGTCCGCATCCTCGGCCTGCTCGCCATTCGCGAAAGGAGCCGTTCCCAGATGATCGAGCTCACGGTCTACATCACGACGCTCTCGATGACGTTCCTCATCGGCAAGCGTCCACTCCGCCATCGGAAGGTGAAATGAAAGTCTCGATTCTGTTCGGACAATTCGAAGGTTATGAAGAACAACCCGGTACCGATCTCGCCGCCGCGAAACCAAAACGAAAGCGCAAGAAAAAGAAGACAGACGTTGAGGCCATCGCCGATTCCCTGCGCGAGCTCAGTCACGAGGTCTCGACGTTCGCCATCGACGGCCGGCCGCAGACGCTGGCTCGTCTCGCGCGCTCCGACGCCGACCTCTTCTTCAATCTCATCGAGTCGTACAACGGCGACGACACGATGGAGATGCACTTCGCCGCCTACCTCGATCTGATCGGCAAGCGCTACACCGGCTCCGGCCCGCAAGGCTCTTACCTGGCGATGGACAAGAGCATCGCCAAAACGATCGTGCGGCAGCACGGTCTGTTCACGCCGTATTCGGCGGTCCTCGATAAAGGCCGCGTCGAGCATTCGCAGGACATCCAGTTCCCCGTCATCGTCAAACCAGCGGCGGAGGATGCGTCGAAAGGAATCGATTCCGGCTCCGTGGTCTCATCGATCAAAGATCTCTTCGAGCGCATCTCCTACATCCACGATGAGTTCGACTCGGCAGCACTGATCGAGGAGTACATCGAAGGCCGCGAGATCTACGCTGCCGTCATCGGCAACGATCCCCCCGAGGCGCTGCCGCTCGTCGAGCTCGATCTGTCGCAATTGCCGAAAGGCACACCGAAGATCGCCAGCTACGACGTGAAGTTCGACGAGAGCACCGAGGCGTACAAGAAAACGAAATCCGCAGTGGCGCGCGATCTCGACGAGGATGTCGTCACCGAGATCCAGCGCGTCGCCGTCACCGCCGTCCGCGCTCTCAAGCTCCGCGACTACGCCCGCATCGACCTCCGCCTCGGCACCAACGGCCGCATCTACCTCATCGAAGCGAATCCCAACCCCTGGCTCGACCCGATCGCCGAGTTCGCAATGGCGGCGAAGGAGTCGGGACGGTCCTACACGCAGATGGTCGGTCGAATCATCGACGCCGCAATGGCGCGCAGGAGATAGCGCCACTGTCATCCTGAGCCGCCGTAGCCGCCGTTCGATTCACTGCACTTGCCCCGGCAGGCATCGGCGGCGAAGGACGGTCGAAGGACCCCCTGATTCGTTGCGACGTTTTCAAAAGCGACTCGCACAAAGTAGGGGGTCCTTCGATCGTCCTCCGCCGCCGCTACCTGCCGGTTTCGTCTGCGGCGAATCTTGCGGCGGCTGCGGCGACTCAGGATGACAGCGTAGGTTGACAACGCATACCCGTCACCCCTCAGAGCGCTGCACCGACCGGCCCTTCCACCGATAGTAAATCGCCGGGTACACCAGCAACTCCATCAGGAACGACGTGAACAAACCTCCGATCATTGGCGCCGCGATGCGCTTCATCACGTCGGCGCCGGCGCCGGTCGACCACATCAGCGGGACGAGGCCGAAGAAGGCGCAGGCGACGGTCATTACTTTCGGGCGGACGCGTTTCACTGCGCCTTCGTAGATCGATTCGCGCAAATCCTCATGCGTATTCATCGCGCCGCGCGCGACGCGTTCGTCGTAGGCCAGATCGAGGTAGAGCAGCATGAAGATGCCCGTCTCGGCGTCGAGGCCGAGGAGGGCGATGAGGCCGACCCAGACGCCGATGGAGATGTTGTAGCCGAGGATCCAGAGAAGCCAGACGGCACCGACGGCGGAGAACGGGACCGCCAGAAGGACGATGATCGTCTTCGGAATCGAGCGCGTGTTCATGAAGAGGAGAAACGACACGACGAGCAGCGTCAGCGGAACGACGACGATCATGCGCTGACGGACACGCTCCATCGCTTCGTACTGGCCGCTCCACTGCAACGTGTAGCCAGTGGGGATCTTCAGTTGGGAATCGACCGCCTTTTTTGCATCGTCGACGAAGCTGCCCAGGTCGCGGTGCGATGTATCGACATCGATATATACATAGCCAGCGAGCTTGCCGCCTTCGTCGCGGATCATCGCCGGCCCTTCGACGATGCGGACGCTGGCCAGCTGCGCGAGCGGCACCTGCGCGCCTGCCGGTGTGGCCACGAGCACGCGCCCCAGCTTGTCCATCTCGTCGCGCAGCTCGCGCGGATAGCGGATGTTGATCGGATAGCGCTCGCGCCCTTCGATCGTCGTCGAGACGTTCTCGCCGCCGATTGCCGTCATGATCGTCTGCTGCACATCGTCGATCGTCAGGCCGTAGCGCGCGATGGCAGCGCGATCGATGTCGAAATCGACGAAGTAACCGCCGGCGACGCGCTCGCCGTAGACGCTGCGCGCGCCGGGAACACGCCCGACGATCTGCTCGAGCTGTTTGCCGATCGCTTCGATCTGCTTGAGGTCGGCGCCATAGACCTTGATGCCGACCGGCGTTCGGATGCCCGTGGTGAGCATGTCGATGCGATTGCGGATCGGCATCGTCCACGCGTTTGTCTGTCCGGGAAGTTGCAGACGGCGATCGAGATCGTTGACCAGTTCCTCCCACGAGATCGTGTCCGGCCAGAATGGACGAACGACCGGTTGCAGAAACGACGGAAGCCAGTTCGAGTACCAGCGCTTCTTGTTGCGCCACTGCGACTCCGGCTTGAGGATGACCGTCGTCTCCGCCATCGACAGCGGCGCAGGATCGGTCGACGTATCCGCCCGACCTGCTTTCCCGAACACCCGCTCCACCTCCGGCGCCTGCCGCAGCAGAGCGTCCTGCGTCTGCAGCAACGCGCTCGCCTGGGCGATGGAGATGCCCGGCAACGTCGTCGGCATGTAAAGGATCACGCCTTCGTTGAGCGGCGGCATGAACTCATGTCCGAGCTTGAAGTAGATCGGAATCGTCGCGACGACGACGAGCACCGCGGCGGCGATCACGATGCGCGTGTGTCGCAACACCCAATGCACCGGCGGACCGTAGAGGCGGAAGAGCACGCGCGAGATCGGATGCTTCTCCTCGGGGACCATCCGTCCGACAAAAACCGCGTTAGCGATTCCGGCAAGCCATCTTGGTTTGAACTCGTAGCGCTTCAGCTTCGTGAACATCAGCCGCAGCGCTGGATCGATCGTGATGGCCAGAAATGCAGCGATGGCCATCGAGAAGTTCTTCGTGAACGCGAGCGGCTTGAAGAGTTTTCCTTCCTGCGCTTCGAGGGCGAAGATCGGGAGGAACGAGAGCGCGATCACGAGCAGCGAATAGAAACTCGGCCGCCCCACTTCCTGAATCGCTTTGATCAGCACCTCTTTGTATTCGCCAACGCGTCCTTCGCTCTCCCACACCTCGAGCTTTTTGTGCGCGTTCTCGACGACCACGACGGCCGCGTCGACGAGCGCGCCGATAGCGACGGCGATGCCGCCCAGCGACATGATGTTGGCGTTGATGCCGAAAATACGCATCGGGATGAAGGCGAGGATCACAGCGGCGGGAAGCGTGATGATCGGGATCATCGCGCTCGGGATGTGCCAGAGAAAAAGGAGGATCACGAGCGAAACGATCAACATCTGGATCAACAGCTCGTGCTTGAGCGTGTGGATCGACTCGTCGATCAAACGCGAGCGGTCATAGGTCGTAACGATCTGTACGCCTTTCGGAAGTGACTTCTCGATCTGCGCCAGCCGCTCCTTCACGGCGCCGACGACTTTCATCGCGTTCTCGCCATGACGCATGATCACCACGCCGCCGGCGACCTCGCCAGTGCCGTCGAGCTCCGCGATGCCGCGCCGCAGCTCCGGCCCAAGTTGCACATCGGCGACATCGGCCAATCGCACCGGCGTGCCGTCTTTCGCTTTCAACACGATCTGCTCGAGGTCGGACTTGTTCTTGATGTAGCCGTGCGCGCGGACCATGTACTCGGCGCCGCTCCATTCGATCAGACGGCCGCCCACTTCGTTGTTCGATTTGCGCACCGCCTCGCTCAGTTGCGACAGCGGGATGCCGTAGCCAGCCAGCCGGTTCGGATCGACCGTGATCTGGTACTGGCGGACGAATCCGCCCACGCTCGCAACTTCCGCCACGCCCGGCACCGACTGCAGCTCGTAGCGAATGTGCCAGTCTTCGAGCGAGCGGAGGTCGGCGAGCGAGTGCTGTCCGCTCTTGTCGACGAGCGCGTACTGGAAGACCCAGCCGACACCGGTCGCATCGGGGCCGAGCGACGTCTCGACGCCCTTGGGCAGTTGCGATTGCACCTTCGACAGGTACTCGAGCACGCGGCTGCGCGCCCAGTAGATGTCCGTTCCCTCGTCGAAGATCACGTAGACATACGAGTAGCCGAAGTCCGAGAAGCCGCGGATCGCTTTGACGTGAGGCGCGCCGAGGAGCGACGTCGTGATCGGATACGTAACCTGGTCCTCGATGATGTCGGGACTGCGGTCCCACTTCGAGAAGATGATCACCTGCGTGTCGGAGAGATCAGGTAGCGCATCGACGGCGATGTTCTGGATGCTCCAGACGCCGATCGCCACGAGCACCGCGACGACGATGAGCACGAGCCCTCGGTTCGTCGCGCACCAGCGGATGACGCGCTCGATCACGGCGTGCCTCCGGTGGTCGTCTTCGAAATCGCAGACTTCAGCCGCGACTCGGAATCGACGAGGAAGTTCGCATCAGTGACGACGCGCTCGCCGGCGGCGAGGCCCGATCGAATCTCGTAGAAGCCCTGCACTTTCGCGCCGGTAACGACACCGCGCGGCTCGAATGCTCCGTCAGCTCCGGCGACGAAGACGACCGAGCGCGTCCCGGTGTTCATCACCGCGCTGTCGGGTACGGCGATCACGTTGCCGATCGGCTGCTGCAAGATCACGTCGGCGTACATGTCGGGCTTCAGAAGACCATTCGGGTTCTCCAACTCGAGGCGAACGTTCGCCGTGCGTGTCTGCGCGGCGATCATCGGTCCGATGAACGTCACGCGCGTGGGAAGAGTCTGTCCGGCCACGACGACTTGCGCCGGGGTCCCGACGCGCAGCGACGCCAGATCCGATTCGTAGACATCGGCCAGAACCCAGACGTGGGAGAGGTCGCCGATCTCGAAGAGCGTATCGGATGGAATCGCGCGCGCGCCGAGGACGGCACTTTTTGCGAGAACGACGCCGGTGACTGGCGAGCGCAGGACGACATCGCGCATCGGCTTTCCGCTGCGAGCCACACGATCGATGTCTGCGTCGCTCATGTCCCACAGCCGCAGGCGCGTTCGTGCCGAAGCAGCGAGCGTGCGGCCGAGGTCGGACTTGTTTCGCTGCGCGAGGAGGAGCTCGTTCTGCGTCGCCAGGAGATCGGCGCTGTAGAGCGAGAGCAGCGGATCGCCGCGCCGCACTGGCTGACCGACGAAATTCGCATTGAGCGTCTCGACGATTCCCTCCAGCTTCGTGTGCACCTGCGCCACGCGCCGCTCATCAAGCGCGATGCGGCCCGCCGCGCGCGTCGTGCGGCCGAGGTTGCGCAATTCCGCGATGGCGAGCTTCACGCCGATGAGCTGCTGCTTCGGCTCCGACACCGTTACGCCAGAGTAGCCGCGTACATTCGTCGTCGTATCCGCGGGCGCCGCATCGTCATAGACCGGAACCAGCTTCATCCCGCAATCGGGCGCGATCCCTGGACGATTCGATTTGTAAACGTGCGGCGGCCCCATCGAGTACATCGGATCGATCCAGGCGCTCACGTGCTTGCCGGAGCCGTCCTGCGTGACCGGATCGGACGCACTCGGTTCCGATTTCTTGTTCAAAACAACGATCGCCAGCGCCACCGCAAGCAGCAGCGCAAGAAGCCATGGCAGCGCACGCTTCATCGTCCACCTCCCATCTCCGGCACGACTGTGCTTCCCGATCCATGTTCCAGCGCATCAATCAACGCCTCGGCCACCAGCAACTGCCGCAGGAAGTCGTAGTAGTCGACGCTGAGGGTGCGATACGTCTGCAACGCGCCGATGACGGCGTCGAACGTTGTCTTGCCTGATTGATACGACGCCAGCGCCGACTCGAACCCGAGCTTTGCTTCCGGTACGAGTTGCTCGACATGAAGGTTGATCTGTTCGATCGCTTCATCGCGCTGGGCGATTGCTTTTCCCATCTCGCTCTGCAGTTGCTGCCGGAGCACATCGATCCGCGCCACCGCTGCATCGCGCTCCGCCGTCGCCTCGGCGATTCGTGGCGCGATCACGGTCTTGCGAACCGGCAATTCGATGCGAGCGACGACGCTGAACATGTCCCTCTGTTGCGGCCGGAATCCATACGATGCTTCGAGGCTCACGTCGGGTTTTCTGATCAGCTTCGCGAGATGAATCGCCTCTTCCGCGCGGGCCGCTTCTGCCTCGACCGCCTTCGTCGGAAGCGCACCGCCGCTCTCCTTCCTGACGACGAGATCGTGATGCTCCATCGAATGGCTAAGCGAGAACGGAGGGATCTCAGCATCCGCGGGAAGAGCGAGAAGAGCACGCAACCGCGCCAACGCCTGGTGCCTGACACCGCGCTGCATCAGGATCTCGTGGCGGACGTTCGTCTCCTCGAGCTTGGCGCGGATGATGTCGATCTGCGGCGCGAAGCCGCTCTCGTAGCGGATCCGCGCGGCCTCGCCAGTTGACGCGACGAGCGTCGCGATCTCCTCGTTCGCCGCGATCTGATTCGCTGCCGCTGCCGCCTCGTCGTACGCCACGAGCACATCGCGTCTCGTTTCCGCGACGCGGATGTCGCGCTCACGCTCGAGTTGCTGCACCTCGAGTGTTGCCGTTCGTTGTAACGACGCGCGCCGATCGCGGCGTACGAATGTCTGCGACGCGCCGACCATGTACATCGTCATCGGATCGGAGGAAAGATCGATCTGACGATTCTGCACGCCGGCCATCAGCATCGGATTCGGCAGCGATGCCGCGCCGGCCGCACGGGCACGCGCAGCAGCGATCCGCGCGTCGATCTCGCGCAACGATGGCGAGACGCTGATTGCCGCATCGATAACATCGCGCGAGTTGTTCCAATCGATCGCACTCACGCGCGTTGCGATCAAAAGCACGCCTGCGAAACAGGCGGCGAAGATTCTTCGGTCCATAACCCCTCACGAAGCTCGGGTTGCGCGGACGACGAGCGTCCACGTCAGAAAAAAACGCGAGCGCGCCGGGGATCAGACGAGCAGGATGGAGAGCGCCGCGAGGCGGCGTTGCTGCGCGGGAGGAGAGCCGGGCGGGATCGGTTCTGCCACAGGAGCAACCGTGCATGCGAGGGAAGGAGCGATCGACGGAAGCGCAACCTGCGCCGGCCGGGTCAGGCTCTTGGCAATCTCCGTCGTCGCTTGTGCGTCAGGCAATGCCGGCGCGCAGCTCGTCTCGTTGCAACAGGACGGTGAGGCGATCGTTGCCTCGCTCGCATGAGCGCGGCAGCAGGGGATCTCGCACGATCGAATGTCCGCAGCCAGCGGCAGCAATCCGCTTACCGAGAGTACGACCATCAACGCGAAAAGCGGGCGCATGCGGATTATCCCAACGAGGTTGTTTGCCTGAGCATTCCGAGAATCTGAAAAGGCATTTCACGCGGAGACGCGGAGGACGCGGAGCAAAAACCCCCTCACCGCGGCCACCGCGTAACCGCGTGACCCCCTCTCCCTCACAATGTTGCGAATCGAAAGTCAGCGCGCC